>NZ_CP024625.1:3427500-3727500 GCF_024746855.1 Pseudoalteromonas maricaloris
ACCCTCAAGGTCGTTGAACTGGTCTAACTTACCTTGAGACTGTTTTAATGCTGTGTCATTACGGCCGATAACCACTTCACCGAAGTTACCTTTTAAACCCACGTACTGATTACGTGCAGTAATATTGTCTTTATCACCTTTTGAATCAGCGTCAGAAACATCTACTTGGAACTCAAGCTTATAAATAACTTCTAAACCAGAGTCTAATTTCTCAGAACCTTTGAAACCAAAGCGAGAGGCGTTACTTTTAATTTCAGTAACTGAACCTGCACCATCGTCAGAAGATTGTACCGATACATTCGCTTTACCATAAACATCTACTTCAGCGTTTGCTTGAAAAGTGAATGCACTTAGTAATGATAGCGCTAAAGCAGTCTTAGTTAGTTTCATGTGTATTTCCTCAATATCGCAACACGTATTTTCAAAACACGCGCAGTTTGACACTGGTAAATGACAAAAATATTACACATAAAATATTTCTGAAAATAAAATGACACCCAACTTTAAGAAATGCGTCACAAAAGATTCATTATAAGAATTACTTCACCGCCCCCAGTAAATTTACGATGGTTTCTATTTGCTCTAGTTGGTCGTTGTCTTTGTGATATGCCACAAATATCTCTCTTGAGTTACTTTCTACTTCATCAACTTGAGTCAACCTTCCAGCCTCAATGGACTCTAACGCTAACGCTTCTGGCACAAATGCAGAGCCACCACACTGAAGAATAAGATCGAGTGCTATTCTGCCGGTGCTGGTTCTAAAATAAGGAGGGGTTGCGCCAGTGAACTGTTTTGCATGCCATAGAGAAAAAGCAGTTCCCCAATCAACATAAACATACTGGTTGTCAAAAAAGTCTTCCTTTGTTGCGTTATCAAAAGTGCTTACAGGAATAATAGCAAGATCGCTGATCGGCTTAACAACCAGTTCATCCACTTTTGGCGGATCGAATAGTACAGCAAGGTCCAGTGTTCGCTCTAATAATAGTCGCGTGCTTTCTTGCTGTGCTTTCACTTCAGCAACAAGCGATACTCCGGGCATAGCAGATACAATATGGTTAATCCCGAATTGTAAAAATGCGTCCCAAATATTAGCCGTGCCGCTCAATGACAATTGCTTGTGCATATTGTTTGCAAGCGCAACATCGACTTTGGCGCGCTGCATCCCAGTTAAGATCATTTTGGCGTGTGGTAACAACCTTTCACCTGGCGCAGTTAACTGAATATTGTTACGCTGGCGAATAAAAAGATTCACTCCTAAACTTTGCTCAAGCTGACGGATCCTAAAACTTACAGCTGACTGAGTGATGTATAAATTTTCTGCCGCTCGACCGAAGTGACGGGTTTTGACAACTTCGACAAAAGTTTT
This sequence comes from Pseudoalteromonas maricaloris, assembly GCF_024746855.1. Classification (NCBI taxonomy): domain Bacteria; kingdom Pseudomonadati; phylum Pseudomonadota; class Gammaproteobacteria; order Alteromonadales; family Pseudoalteromonadaceae; genus Pseudoalteromonas; species Pseudoalteromonas maricaloris. The sequence continues at coordinate 3,428,867 of NZ_CP024625.1, forward strand.
TAATAGATCTATGTCCATTTTTCTTCCTGACGATAAAAATTACTCGTTTAAAAAATTATAAAACTTGGTCCATACTCCAGCCAGATAATCTTAGAGGACTCAGTTATGGATCATAATTTAGCGACTTTGAAAAATGCATTTGCAAGCCCCAGAGCCTTTTATGATGACGCCAACTTCCCTAGAGGATTCGGACGCAGTGGTCACTTCACGCTACAAGAAGCCGAAATTCTTGAACGCTGTGGTGCCACATTAAGAAGCTTATACAGCAAAGCAGAAGAACCTCAAAACAGTTTCCAATCCCAGTTTGTTCAGGTAATGGAAGGGTTAATTCCTCCAACTAACGCTGTAGAAAAAGCCTGGACCAAATATTTGAAGCATACTACGTGTAAGACAAAGTTTCACACGCTATTTGGACGCTCTAAAGTTCAAAACGATGGTAGCGTGGTGATCCCGGTAGATATTGACGACGAGCTATAAGCGAAATCGTCTAAATCCTATCAAGCTTAGACGCCAACAGAGTAACCTTATTTCTGTCGTTGGTGTCTAAGCACTTCTATTATCAATCCCATTTCAATCTCGATTACCTCATCACCCCCTATCTTTCTCGTATTTTGTTCTTAGTCGTTATCTGTTTATTAGCACAAGCATTGCAATTAAGCGCAGTTAGGTTAAGAATTAGTAAAACAGGAAATGATTGGCGAAGGTTGTGTTACGGAAAATCTTAATCATTGAAGACACCCCCACCATTGCGAAGGTGCAAAAGCATATTGCAACCACTGTGGGATATCATGTAGATATTGCAGAGTCTTTGGCTGAAGCCAAAGCATTATTATCACAGCACGACTATTTTTGTGCCGTGGTAGATTTTGTGTTACCTGATGCGCCACTTGGAGAAGCTATTCCTTGCACGGTTGAAGCTGATATACCTACCATAGTGATGACTGGTAATCTTGAAAGTCAGACTCGCTCAATCGTTGAGCAATACCCCATCATCGACTATATCACCAAGGAAAATAAACAAGCCTATCATTATTTACGTCGCCAATTAGAACGCCTGCCAAGAAATGAAAATGTCAGAGTACTGGTTGTGGACGACTCTATTTCGTCGAGACACTATGTCTCAGCACTCCTCACTCGCCATAAATATCAGGTACTAGAAGCCTGTGATGGCATAGAGGCACTCGCGGTATTAAAAGACAATCCAGATATTTCAGTGATCATTACCGACAATGAAATGCCAAATATGCGAGGCGAAGAGTTATGTATCGAAATTAGGCGACTCTACACTGATGATGATAAAGCGATAATTGGTATATCTGGAGTTGAAACCGAAAATTTATCTACACGATTTTTGAAAAATGGTGCTAATGACTACCTCAGAAAACCCTTTAACGCTGAAGAGTTTTACTGCCGTCTTAGCCAGAACGTCGATATGCTAGAACATATTCAAACGATACGCCGACAAGCAAATACAGACTATCTAACCAGCTTGCCAAATCGACGCTACTTTTTCGATACCGTAAAGAAAAGCCTAAAAGCAAGACATAAAAAGGAGCTCTACGGGCTGATCGCTATGATAGATATAGATCATTTTAAGCAAGTAAATGACAAATATGGCCATGAAGGCGGCGATGCAGTGCTTGAGTCAATTGGCCAAGCGTTTGCTCAATACTTTCCCAATGATTTAGTCGCTCGATTAGGCGGCGAAGAGTTTGCGATATATTTTAAAGATACGGTGGCTGATCATTGCAAAGAAAGACTGGAGTGCTTTAGGGAATATTTAGAGCAAAGTAGTAACGAACTGACTGAACAGCAGATCTCATTTACCGTTTCAATGGGACTTGCCGCTCAGGTGACTACGGACATAGAAAGCCTGATAAAACAAGCCGATGAGCGTTTATATCAGGCGAAAGCTTCGGGAAGAAACCGCTTAGTTCACTAAGCGCTTTCTTTTATCTCGATAAGAATCAAAGCTAAACATCACCAGCGCGCCCCAAATAAAGGCAAACGTTATTGCTCGTTCTGCATCAAAGGCTTCCCCATAAAAGAGTACCGCCAATATGAACATTAAGCTCGGCCCGATATATTGAAAAAAGCCAAGTGTCGTGTAGGGTATCCGTTTTGCTGCTGCGGTAAAGCATAACAAAGGCAAAGTTGTCACCACACCTGCACTTATCAATAGCGTGTTGGTATACCAATCATTATTCCAAAGGTTGCTTGTGGCACTCGGCTCAACCCACCACCAATAAGCCAGTGCAATTGGGGTGAGAATAAGGGCTTCCACCAGCAATCCCGGAAGCGATTCAACCGCTAAAGTCTTACGTAACAATCCATATATCGCAAACGATCCCGCCAGTGAAAACGCAATGACAGGGAATGAGCCAAAACTAATTAACTGTAATACCACACCCACTATCGCTAATAGCACAGCAAACTTTTGCGCCGTTCTCAACCTTTCCGATAAGAACAGCATTCCCAATAGCACGTTAAGTAATGGGTTGATGTAATAACCCAAACTCGCGTCTAACATAAAGCCGTTATTCACTGACCAAATAAATAAACCCCAGTTAAAACCCAACAGCAACGCAGTGAGGGTCAACATCGCCAGCAACTTAGGATTAGCCAGTATGACCTTAATTTTGGGCCATTGCTGTCTTGCCAGTACAATTAGTGCAATAAAAAATACAGACCACACAACGCGATGAATGAGTATCTCAATCGCGTCGACATGGACGAGTTGCTTAAAATAGATGGGTGCAAGTCCCCACATAAAAAAGGCGAGTACAGCGAGTAAGTGGCCTTTCTTTTGTTCTTCAATCACGGGCGTTTAACCTTTGGAGGGATCAACTAAGAGGTCAATCATTATACTCATTTTTACTAATCACGGCGATGAAAGTTCGATGAATTCACAATCACAAAGTTTAAATCCGACAAGTGCTCAAAACTTATTCAAGTCTCTTAAGATTAGATAAAAAGCAAAGACAAGGTTCAAAAAAAGCTCTAAAATGACGCCGATGGATACCCTCGTAAGCACCCCAATTAACGACCCTCATTCAGTACTGAAAGATGTGTTTGGCTACAGTACGTTTAGAGATGGTCAGCTTGATATTATTCAGTCTAGCTTAGCTGGTCAGGATACGCTTGTACTACTGCCTACCGGCGGCGGTAAATCACTCTGTTACCAAGTCCCAGCAGTATTATTGTCAGGCGTGACAATTGTTATATCGCCACTTATCTCATTAATGCAAGATCAGGTCGCGCAGTTAAAAGCACAAGGCATAGCCGCAGAATATATCAACAACAGCGTCGCTTGGGAGCAGCAACGAGATACCTATGACGCGCTTTTCCAAGGTCGTTTAAAGCTGTTGTACGTTGCACCAGAAAAGGCCTTACAACGAGACTTTATTGAACGCATATCCAACTGTAACATCAGTTTGTTTGCCATTGATGAAGCCCATTGTGTATCCCATTGGGGACATGACTTTAGACCGCACTATTTTCGTTTAAAAGAATTACGTCAACATTTTCCGTCTGTTCCGATGATGGCATTAACCGCAACGGCTGATTTAGCAACACGAAAAGATATTGTCCAGCAATTAGGTATGCAAGCACCATTTATCTATACCGGTAGCTTTGACAGACCCAATATTCGTTACACCATCGAAGAAAAGTTCAAACCCCTGCCTCAATTGATCCGCTATTTAAAAGAGCAAAAGGGGCAAAGTGGCATAATCTACTGTGGTAGCCGTAAACGTGTTGATGATATTGCCGAAAAGCTGATTGATGCTGGGTTCAATGCTGCAGGTTATCACGCAGGTCTAGATAATGATCAGCGCCAGTTTGTACAAAACCGCTTCGCCCGAGATGACATTCAAATCGTAGTTGCAACCGTTGCTTTTGGGATGGGGATCAATAAACCCAACGTGCGATTTGTGGTTCACTATGATATTCCTAAAAGTGTAGAAGCGTATTATCAAGAAACCGGCCGTGCAGGGCGAGATAGTTTAGCAGCTGAAGCCGTTATGTACTTTGATCCTGCAGATATTCCCCGCGTTAGACGCTTTTTTGAAGATATTCCAGACGAGCAACGTCGTAAGGTCGAAGAGCAGCGCTTTCAGGCGATGTCGAGTTTTGCTGAAGCGCAAACCTGTCGTCGTCAAATTTTGCTCAATTACTTCAGCGAATATCAACGTGAAGCATGCGGTAACTGTGATATTTGCCTTAATCCACCGAAACAATTTGATGGCACATTAGTTGCCCAACAAGCGTTATCGTGCGTATACCGCGCAGAGCAACGCTTTGGCATTGGTTACATTGTGGATATTTTGCGTGGGGCAAATACCGCAAGGATCAGAGAACAAAACCACCATACCCTCTCAACCTATGGGATCGGGAAAGAGCACAGCAATGAATTTTGGCTGAGTATATTACGTCAATTGATCCATCATGGTTTATTGAGTCAAGATATTACTCAAGGCGCAACGCTTAGATTAACAGAAGCCGCCCGCGCCGTACTTCGCGGCGAATATGTGCTACAACTCGCAGAACCAAGACTTGTAGCTAAGCATGTCTATCAAGATAAACTGGCTCAGTTTAATTACGATAAGAAACTATTTGCTAAGCTTCGTGCACTCAGAAAGCAGCTCGCAGATGAAGATGATGTACCGCCGTATGTTGTATTTAACGACCGAACGTTGGCTGAAATGGCACAAAGAACGCCAACAACTGATAGTGAGTTTTTGCAAGTATCTGGTGTCGGTTTTACTAAGCTCAGCAAGTACGGTGCCCCTTTCATGCAGCTCATTCGCAATTATTTGGAAAGAGAATAATGACTACACTCACTTTGGATAATTCACACGAGGTGATTATCGTCAGCTGTGAAATTACACCTCAAGACGATGAATTTGAACTTTGGGGGCAAATATTCTTACATCAAGATGAGATTCAATTAATTGAATTCTCTGCTGGCGCGGATAGACATCAGTGGCGTTTTTCATATAAAAGCTGTAATTTTAATTTAAATTTTGAACATTACAGTGAAAGTGTGTGGATAGCTCCTGATGGCGTTGATGCCTTAGAGCTCCTACCTTTCCTACGCCAACAACTTTCTCGTTAAGTCCACATAAAGCTCTTTAAGTCTATAAATATTATTACTTTTGTTGCAGAACTAAAGCAAGCTGCAACAATATAATCCATACTAAAGGAATATTAGACTTAAAGGCTCTGTGATGAATGTAAAGAGGATTTCGTGTAATAGTATTGTGCTAATGTGTAGCCTAAATGCAGCTGCGCAAGCTGAAAAAGTGCCTGCTGTTGATTTTGCTAATAGCTGTGGTAATAACCGAGTTGAAGCACAAAGCGACCAAAATCTTTCACGCCAGCTAGACAGCAAACAAGCCTATCCTGAGCCTGCAGAAGGTAAAAAGGTCGTCGCTATCACTCTAAAACAACTTAATGTTTTCGATACCGATAAACCTGAAGAAGACAATGCCCTATTCCGATTTGCCAACCGTTATCATATTCAAACCAAGCCCGAAGTATTAAAAAGCGTGCTCCTATTTCAGGAAGGGGATGCTTACAACCCAAGAAAACTCAGTGAATCCGAGCGACTCCTTCGCAATCAATCATACCTATATGATGCTCGTATCTATGCCGTGGAAAACTGTGATGGTGATATTTTAGTTACGGTTGTAACGCGGGATCTTTGGACACTATTGCCCGATTTAAGTTTTAGTCGTAGTGGTGGGGAAAATACTTCTCGAATTGGGTTTAGAGAAAGTAATTTATTTGGCTGGGGAAAGCGCCTTTCTTTTACCCACATACAAGAGGTCGACCGCTCTGGTTATCAGTTTGTCTATGATGACCCTAATATTTTAAACTCAAGATATCGTGGTCGCGTAGAATATTCAGATAATGACGATGGTGAACGCCACTATATTGATGTGAGCTATCCATTTTTTGCAACCGATACTCCATATAGTTATGGTTTTACAAGTTATTCAGACAAACGCGAAGAACCCATATATTCTGAAGGTGAAACAATCTCAGAGTTCAGTCAATCCACGGATGTCACGCAAGTCTACTTCGGACACTCAAAAGCGCTATCGGGCAGTTGGACTCGTCGTCTCATCGCAGGCGTTAGACATGAGCAACATACGTTCCGTGAGATAGCTGATACCACTTTACCCATTGCACAAGATAGAACGCTCACCTACCCTTATGTTCAAGCTCAGTGGTTTGAAGATTCCTATGTAAAGGTACGCAATTTCGACTCGATTTATCGTACAGAGGATCTTAATTTAGGTTGGAATATTAATGCTCTATTTGGCTATTCAGCCGAATCTTGGAGTGACGATACTGAGCGTCTTGTCTATTCATTTTCTGCCAATACAGCGCACTACACCTCAGATCACAGCTTATGGCGTTTTTATTTTGATGTTAGTGGCAACTGGAACAAAGACACAGATAAAACCGAAAACCTAATAGCGAAAACGACCTTTCAATACTATTTAAATACCAGCTTGTATGAGTCTTGGTTTATCAATGCAAGCTATACCTATGGAAATAACCTGACCTTTGATAATCAAATTACGTTAGGGGGGGAAACCGGGCTTCGCGGATACCCAATAAAATATCAACAAGGTAGCCGCAGTATGCTACTCAATATCGAAAAGCGATATTACTGGGAATATGACTTACTGCGCCTATTCAAAATTGGCGGTGCGGCTTTTTTTGATGTAGGGCGCGCGTACCACTCTCATCTGCCGATTGAAGCAGATGAATCTGTCCTAAAAAATGTCGGCATTGGTTTACGTTTAGCGCCTAGCCGAGCCAATTCAGATATCATGGTTCATATAGATTTGGCCGCGCCAATTAATGGCCCGGATAACGTCGATAGCGTACAGTGGCTATTAACGGTAAAAAATCGCTTTTAACGGTGTCGCACAACTATAAACATGATATAAAGCAGAAAAAATTTCTTAGGATACGACTTTGCATTTGTTAGATTTCGCACTCAGTCAATACAAGCTAATTGTAACTTTGGTGGCGCTATTATCCTTCCCACTATTGATGAAAGCATGTTGCAAACTCTTAGAAAAAGTAACACGCGGAAAAATAGACTCTCATCGTAAACAACGTGCCGACTTACTCGTTCGTGTACTCGTTGCCTTTGTATTCGTCTGTTTTATGCTCGTATTCTGGGGCATAGAACTTCGTGGTTTACTGGTGCTTGGTTCATCGTTATTTGCGATGCTTGGTGTTGCCATGTTTGCCGGTTGGTCATTACTTTCCAATCTGACTTCGTTTTTACTTATGTTTATTCAAAACGATTATCGCGTTGGGAATTGGGTAAGAATTGTCGACGGTGCAAACTTTGTTGAAGGCTGCATTGTAGAGATGGGATTGATGAGTGTAGTACTGCGCCATGTTGACGGCCATAAGGTCGTATATCCTAACAACTTGTTTGTTACTCGACCCGTTATGGTGCTTAGTCAGGAACCAGCTAAACCTAAACAGGTTCCAACACCAAGAAGAACATTAGGCCCTAAGAAATAGGGCCTATATCGTCAATAAAAGTTTCTAGCTGTTGTTCAACAATGCTATTTGCATGTGCAAAGTAAGCCAAATGAAAAACTGCGTCTCCTTCATTCACCAAAGGTAGCATTTGTTGACCAATCACTATCCCACTACGAGGCGCGATAATTGCTTCTTCGCTTTGACCTAATGGACTGTCTATATAAGCCAAGATTTGACCTTTTGATACGCGTTCCCCCAAGTTAACTTGTGCTCGAACAATACCATCAACGTCTGCACGCACCCAACTTGTTGCAGCCGCGATAACTGCGTCATGACGTTGCTTCCTGCGACGTCCACGCAACATTCTGAGTTTACGCATGACATTTTCAACCCCTTGCAATCCAGCAGCAATGGCCAATGAGTCAAACCGCAACGCTTCTCCCGCCTCATAGGTGATAACAGGAATGTCCAATCCCGCCGCTTCACTTCGCAACGAGCCGTTACGCAGTCGCGCATCTATCGCAACCGGCGTACCAAACGCCATCGCCATTTCTTTGGTCATTTCGCAGGACAAGTCACCACGGATCTGCGGTAAATTAGAGCGATGAATCGCGCCGGTATGTAAATCGATAATATGGGTGCATTTTTTTACCACCAAATCGAAAAACATAGATGCCATTCGAGCCCCTAACGAGCCTTGCTCAGAACCTGGAAAACAGCGGTTTAGGTCTCGTCTATCAGGTAAATAGCGAGACTTATGAATAAAGCCAAAGATATTTACGATAGGCACCGCTATCAAGGTGCCACGTAGCGTTGCCGCATCGACTTTACTTAATAGCTGGCGCACGACCTCGACGCCATTTAATTCATCACCATGAATTGCGGCACAGACCAAAAGTACCGGTCCGGCCTCTGCGCCATTAACGACTTCAATCGGAATAGTCATTGGTGTGTGGGTGTAGAGCTTGGCCACTTCCAACTGGACAGTCTGCCTTTCAGCAACACCCACTCGTGTATCTAATAACGTAAAGGGTTGGTTGATTTTAACCTTTGCCACGTGTAGCAGTCCTTTTCGCCGCTGCATTCTTCTCGATAAAGGAGATGATCAAGCTAGCAATGTCTTTACCTGTTGCCTTTTCAATGCCCTCAAGGCCCGGAGATGAGTTCACTTCCATCACCAAAGGACCACGCTCTGAACGCAATAAATCTACACCGGCAACATTTAGGCCCATGGCTTTTGCTGCAGCAATTGCAGTGCGGCGCTCTTCCGGAGTGATTTTTACCAATGTCGCAGAACCACCACGATGCAGATTTGAACGGAATTCGCCCTCTTGCGCTTGACGCTTCATCGCGGCAATGACACGGTCGCCGATAACGAAACAGCGAATGTCCGCACCACCAGCTTCTTTAATATACTCTTGCACCATGATGTTGGCTTTTAAGCCCATAAATGCTTCGATAACGCTTTCCGCCGCTTTTCGTGTCTCAGCTAACACCACACCAATACCTTGTGTGCCTTCTAGTAGCTTGATCACAACCGGTGTGCCACCAACCATTTCCAGTAAGTCTTTAACGTCATCAGGCTTACTAGCAAAGCCTGTGATTGGCATACCTACGCCTTTTCTTGACAGTAACTGTAATGAACGTAACTTATCTCTTGAGCGAGTGATTGCAACAGACTCATTCAATGGGTAAACCCCCATCATTTCAAACTGTCTGAGTACCGCACAACCATAAAACGTCACAGAGGCACCAATTCGCGGAACAATCGCATCAAAGCCGCTCAACTGCTGACCCTTAAAGTGAATTTCAGGCTCACTACTATTGATATTCATATAACAACGTAGCGCGTCAATAACCTCTACTTCGTGCCCACGCTGCTCTGCTGCTTCAATTAAACGACGTGTTGAATATAAAGATTGATTCCTTGAAAGAATGCCAATTTTCATGATTTATCCGTTTTATTACTTAAATATGACTGTTCTGGATCAACAAGGATGCGGCCTCGCATCGCCGTACGACCCAGTAACATTCTAAATTTCATTGTTTCTCTATTGCTTAGCGTGATTTCAATTGGCCAAGCCTGGTTGCCGATAGTTAAATTTGTTTCTATCACATAACGTAGTTCTTTATGACCGCCCGAATCGGTAACAACGCGCTCATCTACTACTTTTGCTTCACTACAGACTTCATAGTCGGTGTTGTCTTGTTTGGGATGGATCCAAAACCTTACCCAAAGTTCATCTTGTTCTGTTTTGAAAGGCTCAACCTTAAAGGCATGCAGACATGATGTTCTTGCTCCAGTATCTACTTTCGCTTTGATTTTTTCGATACCTAAATCGGGTAAGGAAAGCCACTCTCTCCAACCAACTGTGATCATATTATGCTCTCGTACAAAATGAGTTCGGACTTATACGCTGATTCAAGTCACTTGAAAAACAAAATAAATTTATCCTAAAGATAAAAACGCTCTGTTAAGCCGAGCACCTTAACTTACAGTAACACCACTTACACATTTTTCAAGGTAAAGCCCTATACTGAGCTAAAGTAAAATAGAGTATTCAAATAATTTATTTCATCGCCAAGATTTTAGGTCCTAAAGGAATTTGAAAATTAAATTATCTATGTCAGTCTTGGGACGAACTTTTTAATAGGAATTAGCTATGACTGGATTACTCCATGCGTTTGTGCTCGACGGTCAAGGTGGCGGTAGGCTACTTTGCGATCTGAGTGAAGTAAAATCCGTAATTCACAAGGAGCCACTTTGGCTCCATTTTGACTACAGCTTCGACGAAACGACCGAATGGCTGAAGCAGCAAACGTTTTTGGATGACTGGGAAAGAGAAGCGCTAACCGCAGATGAAACTCGTCCGAGAACGGCTAATGGCGATGAAGGTTTGCTAGTGTTCTTGCGTGGCGTGAACCTTAACCCCAAGCAAAGCCCTGAAGACATGGTTTCTATTCGCTGTTTTGCAAACGATAAACTACTTATCACCTGTCGTAAGCGCCATATTATGTCTGCCCAAGATATGCTGGCATCGCTTAAAAAGGGTCAAGGCGCAAAAAGTATCGGTGAGTTACTGTCTACATTGGTGATGCGACTTTCTGTGCGAATGCAAGACATCATCTGGCAAATAGAAGAACAGCTTGATGAATTTGAAGACGCGATGGAAAGCAGTGAGCAGCTGCCAAACTATCAGCAACTTTCAACATTAAGAAGACAAACCATTGGTTTAAAACGCTATCTTAAGCCACAAAAGCTTGCTATTAGCGAACTGCTATTGGCAAAGATTGCTTGGCTAGATGAAGATCATCGACACATGATTGAAGAGGCGAGCAATGCCTTAAGTCGATATATCGAAGAATTAGAGGCAGCGATTGAGCGTGCACAAGTGATCCAAAATGCGATCACCAACCATCAAAATGAACAATTAAACCAAAGAATGTACGTGATGTCCGTCGTTGCAGCGTTATTCTTACCACTTGGATTTTTAACAGGCTTGTTAGGGGTGAATATTGGCGGTATTCCTGGCACTGAATGGGATGGCGCATTTGCCTTTTTTGTTATTATGTTGGTGGTACTAACTGGCGGTATTGGCGTGTACTTTAAACGCAAAGGCTGGTTGTAAGTAGGAGTGAGCATTGGCGCTCTCGCTAGGGATCGAACCTAGAACTCAGCCTCCGGAGGGCTACGTGATATCCATTTCACCACGAGAGCGTCGGCAATATAATAATGCTAAGTGCAGGCAATTGCCAGACAATGTTTGCTATATGACTAATTAGTAACCTATTTTTTAAAAAAAGCTGTACTTTGGGCAAAAAACCAGTTATTCAACTATGCTTTGAAAATAATAAAATAGACTGATATTGCTGCCCGTTCAGAAATATCGCGATACATCATTGAGGATCCCAAATATGACACCGATGACAACAGAGCAAGTTGCAGAGTTTCTTGACGTAAAGGTTGAGCGCGTAAGACGCCTCGCACGAGAAAACTTGCTAGTCGCCAAAGACACTGATGCCAATGGCGAACCTATCTTTGACAAAGCCGATGTTGAAAAATACAAAGAGCTAGCACAGCGACTGGGTGGGATTTAAACTACCCAATAGTGATGGCCAGTAATGTGATCAAGGAATATCACATACTACTGGCTCAGCTTGTAGCTACGGTATCCACTGCTTCAGTAACTGCCTAAGCTTTTCGGCTTCTATCCTTACGCCGCGCTGCTCGTACCATTGGATGCTAACAATCAAATAAATTTGGCAAAATACCGTCAGTTTAGCTTGAGCGTATGAAGGCATTGCTTGCCGCTTTAGAGAAAAGTAAGACTCAACTATCGTAAGTGCTGCTTCAACACCACAGCTAAAACTACACACCAGCGCTGCTAAATCAAAAAAGATGTCACTATGACAAGCATACTCAAAGTCGATTAACCGAATCCCTTCTGGGCTTTGAATAATATTGCTCATGACTAAGTCATTATGGCAAAACGCCTGATCCACGGGTAAAGAAGCTAAGCTTTCGATAAGCCATTCGATATCAACTAAGTGACGCAATTTCTCATCAATAGCCTGAACATAACCGACTAGGTCCAGCACCTCGTATACTTCAAGCTCTAAGCTATGCACCTGAATAACTTGTGCTAACAACGCAGTATTTAACTTTGGCTCAGCACACACTTCTGGCATAAAGGTGAACAGTGCCATACGAGTGCGTAGGTCGTACTGCAGTACTTTAGAAGTAATGCCTTGCTGTGCTAACTTATTCTGTGCCTTTAATGCCTCAGTAGGAATACCATGGCTATAGCATTTTAATAGGTAGCTTTCGCCCTTACTCACCATCAGGTAATTATTGTTACTCACACCTTTAGTTAGCTTTTCTAATCGCTCAGCTGAAACCTTGAATACGGTATCCACCTTTACTTTTAATTTTTCAAGCTCAGAGTGCTGCAAGCGTCTTTCCTTGCTTAGCTTCATATTCTTCGTACCAACGCTTGTAGCCCCAACACGCCATCAAGGTGTAGAAAATAAATAGTACCAGCGTAGGATAGAAACCTTTAAGGTAATAAAGGTAGATGGAGGCTGCATCAATCACGACCCAATATAACCAGTTTTCAAGAATTTTCTTAGCCACTAAATAGGTCGTCACCACCGCAAAGCACGTGGTAAAGCTATCTAAATAGGCGAGATCTGCTGCCATATAATGCTTGGTGAAATACCCGAGCACAACGGAAACAACTGAAGTGATAACAATGATTGAAAGATGTTTTGATAACGACCAAGAAACAATATCACTGGGCTTGTTTTTGTCACCCTGACGCCACATCCACCAGCCAACAACGGCCATGACCATATAGTAAAAGTGCAGCAGTGATTCCATCACTAGTGCTCCGTTCCAGTACAGCACGGTATAGATGAAGGTGTTAATAAAGGCCACAGGCCAACACCAAATATTCTCTCGAATTGCCAGCAGTAAATAGGCTACAGCCAGCACCACAGCGATATACTCCCAACTCGACATCGCAGTGAACCCTGCAAAGGTTTCAGTAAACCAGTCCATTAATCGCAGGCACTATCAGCTGGAGATAAATCGCCTGAGATAAACTTACAAACAAAAATACATTTTCCGTAAGCTTCAAATGAGTGTTTCATTTCTTGATTCAATACTGAAGTCACTAAATCAAATTCACCAAAGACCTGAGTTGACATCGTGTTTGTGATCACCTTGATCCCTTCATGCTCATTCAGCCTATCAATAAAACCTTTAATAAAAGGGATATAGTCTTGGTGCAGTGGGTACTTGCTTATTTCAACAGAAACTTGCATGGGCGCTCCTTACAAATGGCAGCCGATTATTAATATTGCTGGTTTAGATTTTCCCCACCGGTAAAATCCGATTTTGGGGTATAGTTAATCCAATCTTGCTGATAGATAATTTTACCTTTTTCGTCAAACTTTAGCACTATCAGAAATCGCCAAGGCCCTAACTCGCGTGACGCATAATTAAAGCGATTAAAAACGCCTCTAGCAACCACAGTTCTAGTCGTGCTATCGACTATCTTATCTTCTACCACTAAGACGGGTTGTTCATCCAGCACAGCAAAATTCCCAGCAGACCAATTTAAAAAAGCCGTAATCTGATCTTTACCTTGTGCCTTATGGCCAAAAACCATATCTTCCAGCACGGCATCTTCGGCATAGAACTCGATAAACTGAGTAAAGTTCTGCCTCTGAGCATAGGTATTAAAGTAAGCATCGGCATGGCTGATGAATGTATCTTTCTTACTGATATTAACCGAGTTACTACAACCACTCAGTATTAATATAAAGAATAACAAGAACCGATAGCGCATCATAGCCACTCCAAAAGCCGTATTAATCGAGTATAAAAAAAGCGCCTGTAGCGCTTAATTCGACGATGATAAAATGTGTATTTTTATACTGTCACTATACCCAATGGTTTAGCGGTTTTCCACGCTCCACGGGTAAAGTCTGGAATACTCAATGATTCACTGCGATTAGCCACTGACTGAGCCGATAACGGAGAAATTACCGACCAAGCTGCACCGTCGTATACGTCTTGATCTAGCGCTTCACCATTGCGCAGGCAATAGATCATGCGCCAGAACATTAAAAAGTCCATACCACCATGACCACCATTGCGCTGTGCTTCTTCACCCATTTTCGTCCAAAGCGGATGGTCGTATTGTTTGTACCATGGATCCATTTCGTAATCCCATTCATGGAAACTCTTAGCACCGCCTTGCTCTAACGCGATACGATTAGGGAAACCAGCAAAGACCCCATTAGTTCCTTGAATAAGATTGTGACGAGAATAAGGCCTAGGCGTGGTCGTATCATGTTGTACCATGATACTGCGTCCTTTGATGGTCTTAATCATCGTGGTATTCATATCACCCGCAATATAATGTAGTTGATTGCGCTCATGATCTGCCGGAAATTCGCGTTTTGCATAGGCTGCACGACCTAGGGCGGGAGAACTCATAGAAGTTAAGTAATCAAAACGATCACCTCGGTTAATATTCATGTACTGAGATACTGGACCTAAACCATGAGTTGGATATAGGTTACCATCTCGCTTAGTATGCCAGTGTGTACGCCATGAGCCGGTCTTGTGCTCAATTTCCTTCATTTGCCAACGTAGCTCATGAATATATGCAGCTTCACCATGCAATAACTCACCGAATACACCTTGGCGAACCATATTCAGTACCATCAACTCATCGCGACCGTAATTGACATTTTCCATCATCATACAGTTCTTTTGCGTGCGCTCTGCGGTGTCGACTATCTGCCACATTTCTTCAACGGTCAACGCTAAAGGCACTTCAACAAACGCGTGCTTACCACTATTCATGGTATCAATTGCCATCGGCGCGTGCCATTTCCAAGGCGTTGAAATGATAACGATGTCAATATCGTCCCGATTTAGCATTTCTTGATAAGCTAAGTCACCACCACGATACAGCGCAGGTTTCGGCAAACCTCGCTCGCGCACAAGATAGTCAGCCGATTTTTCAAGCACTTCATCATGGGTATCACAAATCGCGACAATACGTGCACCATCGATGTGACTCATGCGCTTTACATGACCATAGCCACGTTGGCCAACCCCAATAAAACCTACCCGAACCACGTCCATTTTTGGTGCTACGAGCCCAATGACAGAGCGGCCTTGTTGCTTAGGTACAATGCTATTATTTTGATTCGAGCTTGCGCACCCAGCTACTACACTCGCAGCCGCTGCCGCTCCTGCGGCTTTTAAAAAGTCGCGGCGGTTTATATTTTTCATTCTTACTCCTAAACGATACTTCTTAACAGCACTAATACTGCTCGCTATCAAGCTAACCTATCCCAATCTTAGGTTCAAAACATTGCGATAAAGCCGCAAAAAAAGCGCTTGAAGCGCTTTTTCTTAAAATATACTAAATCGTTAAATTGCTCTGATAATATTATTCAGACAATCCTCTTTTTCTAGCACACTGGAATACAACGCAAACTGGTTCTTCGCACGGTCAAGATTATGATTGGCTCTGTGGGTTGCAAAATAATTATCTCCATCTAAGTGATCTGTTAAAAATCGCAGACCTATCATGAATGGCATCACTTTGGCGCCAAGAATAAAACTGTCTTTTTCTGCTTCAGTCACACTGTCTTGTAACGGTTCAATATACCCTTGTGCCAACGCAGCAAAGATATTTTCTCTTACCTGCACATTACTCAAGTTCGTAGAGTCTTCAGCTTCTGGTGAACAGAAGGTGCGCACCATATCGCCAAAATCAAACAACCAGTTACCCGGCATACAAGTATCTAAGTCGATAACGGCTCGTGCTGCATCACTCTGTGTTGAAAACAGCATGTTGTTGATTTTGGTATCGTTGTGGCAAGCTCTAAGTGGTACTTGTTTTTGTGCCTGCTGCAATTCTTCTGCAAGTGCAAATTGCTGCTGAAAAGCGGCGATAACATCACTGCACTTTTCCGCGCGACCATGCTCATCTTTCGCTAGTACTTGGTTAAATGCGTCAATACGCATCGCCAAGTTATGAAAGTTTGGAATGACATGATGTAACTGCGCCGCATCAAAGTCATTTAGCGCATGTGCAAACTGCCCGAAGGCATTTGCAGCCGTTAATGCTTGTTGTTCGTTTGCCACTACGTCTTCGCTATAACTGCGGCCAATAAATGCAAGCGCACGCCAAACTTCGTCATTAATATCGACTAAATATTGGCCTGAACTCGTCGCTAGATGCTTAATGATAGCGAGACTATATTCACCATTTAAGGCTTTTGCTGTTAAGTGCTGTTCAATCGCTCGCGCATTTTCAACAAGGTGTAAAGGGTTTGGAAACACCGTGGTATTTAGCTTTTGTACTACCATGGTTTTGTGGTTGTCCTGCAACAGCATAGTCGTGTTGATATGACCACTACCGATCGGCTTCATTTTAGCTTCTTCACTAATGAGACCGTACTCATCAGCAAGTTGTTGCGCAACGGCTTGATACTCCATATTCACCTCAAAAGGAGTTAAGTCGGATGTAATTGTGTGGAGATGATTATCTTCCCTGACGTGCTTCATAAATCTTTCTCGCGACAATGTCTAGTTCGCTCTTATAAGTTATACCGTACCAATGTGATTTAGCTTGGTAGACCGACACGGTTTGTAGGCCCTTATTGATACTATGTTGGATACAATCCGGCAGATAATACTCTTTTTTGACACCGTTGTCATAATTCCTTAAAAACGCGTTAAACCCGACTTCTAATGAATCAAAAAGTGACGGTGTCACCCCCCAGCAGGTCATCGAAGCCAGCGCAGAGCTTGCTATCTTACACCGCTTACCTGCAATATCACCTGACAACTCGCCGTTTTCAAAGCGAATATCTAATGCCTCTTCAACCGAGTGTAGTTGTTGCGCTTGTACCTGACAAACGCCACGGTTTACTCCACCTTGATCTGATAAGGTATTTATAATTGGGTATGCGACCATCGCCATATTGCTATGATGCTGAAAATGTTCAACAAGCTGCTCAAATGCATCAGGCCCGTAATAATCATCCGCCGTAATAACTATCGCAGGCTTATCAACGTATGGTTTTGCACACAACAGTGCATGTCCTGTGCCCCATGGTTTTTCTCGCCCTGCCAAACAGTCGATAAATTCATTCGGAATATCGCTAAGCCGCTGCTGCACTAAAGTAATGTTCAGCGCCTTTGGCAATCGTGGCAATATCACATTTTCGATTAGACTTCGCACTTTATCATTGATGATCAAAATAACATCGCGCACACCAGCATGATGCGCATCAATTATGCTCAATTCCATAATGCTTTTATCGATACTTGGCAGCTCAGCAACCTGCTTATTACCACCAAAGCGGCTTCCTAATCCACCTGCCAAAATGATCAGCTTAGGGGGGTGTTCGATTCCTATCATTGAAAAAATATCAAAACTCAAATAAGCGGGTAAGTGTACTGAGCTTTTGCACAGAATAAAAGCAATTGCGAGGAAAGGCGTCCTCGCAATTAGTGTGAACTAGCTAAACTTTTGGCATAAGTATTTTATTTCTTGGTATTCAAGCAGTCCTTCCTGTGCTCCTTCTCGGCCAAGACCTGAAAACTTCACACCACCGAAAGGCGCTACAGGATTGGATATGATCCCTTCATTAATCCCAACCATGCCATACTCAAGCGCATGACTTACTCGCCTTATTTGATTGCCATCATTCGAATAAAAATAAGCAGCAAGCCCTTCTGGCACAGAGTTTGCCATTCTTACCACATCATCTTCACTCTCAAAATCAATAATGCTGACAATCGGTGCAAAAATTTCTTCATGGAAGATCCGCATGGTGCTATTTACACCCGTGATAACTACTGGTGCCATAAATTGGCCGTTTTGTTTATCGCCTTGATAAGCGATGCTCGCACCTTTAGCTAACGCATCTTCCAACAACTGCTGTGCTTTTTGTTTGGCCTCAAGTGAAATGAGTGGACCAATATCAACACCTTGCTCTAAGCCATTTCCCAAGGTGAGCGTGCTTACCTGCTGAGTGAGCGTATTGAGTAGCTCTGCCGCGATACCTTTCGCAACAAACACACGATTTGCGGCCACACAAGTTTGTCCTGCATTTCTAAACTTCGCGGCCATCAAGCCACTTACCGCTTGCTCAACATCAGCGCTGTCGAAAACAATAAATGGTGCATTACCACCAAGCTCCATTGACGTTCTTTTCACCGTATCGGCACATTGCTTCAACAACGCACTCCCCACTTGTGTTGACCCCGTAAACGTGAGTTTTCGCACCTGTGGTGACTCAGTAAGATGTGCTACTAACCCTTTAGAATCGTTAGTCACTAACACCTGAAAAGCGCCAACTTCCATTCCAGCCTGAATAGCCAGCTTTGCAAGGGCGATGGCCGCAAGAGGGGTTTTCTCAGAAGGCTTTAAAATAAAACTACAGCCTGCGGCATAAGCTGGTGCTACTTTTCTGGTGATCATCGCCAGTGGAAAATTCCACGGTGTGATCCCAAGTACAACACCAACCCCTTGCCTAATAGTCGTTAGCTCATGAGATTGAGAATGACTAGGAATAACCTGACCATAGGCGCGCTTGGCTTCTTCGCTATACCACTCAATAAATCCTGCAGCATAATCCGCCTCGGCAAGTGCCTCCTTAAGCGGTTTGCCTTGTTCCTTAGTGACGATTTCAGCCAACACCTGACGATGCTCTATTACTAATTCATACCATTTTCTAAGTACTTGACTACGGGCATGTGCTGTCGTGCTAGCGAGTTTTTCGAAGGTTTCAGCCGCTGCTTGCAGCGCTTTATCAGTTGCCTGATTATCCGCCTCCGAAACCTGAGCAAGGTGCTCTCCAGTTGCAGGATTAACCACATCGACATGCGTTTTACTATGATGTGCTTGGCCATTGATAAGTGAAAATTCGGGATTACTGATGAGTGACATAGCGTTCCTCCTAGAAAAGCAAAAAGCCGTAGTATAAGACTACGGCTTTTATTAAATTTGTCAGTAACAACCTAGGTTGTTAGCAGCTCTTAATGGTCTTCATTAACGATATTGAGATTGTACTTTGGAATTTCAACCACTAAGTCTTCATCACTAATTATCGCTTGGCAACCCAAACGAGACTCAGCTTCAAGACCCCATGCTTTATCTAGCATGTCATCTTCTAACTCATCGCTTTCTTCCAGCGAGTCAAAACCTTCACGAACAACGATATGGCACGTAGTACATGCACATGACTTTTCACAGGCATGTGGAATACTGATTCCGTTTTTCAACGCCACATCGAGTACAGTTTCACCCGTTTTCGCTTCGATTGCAGCACCTTCCGGACATAACTCTTCATGGGGTAAAAAGATAATTTGTGGCATATTACACCTCGTCTACCGACTGCCCTTGCAGTGCCTTTTTAATTGATTCATCCATACGGCGTGAAGCAAAATCACTACTCGCCTGATCGACTTCTTCGATCGCCTTTTTAATCTGCTCTGGATTGTCTGCACTTTCGCGAATTTGTGCAAGTTCAGTCATTGCACCACGCAGTGTATTGAGCTCATCTTCTGCCAACAGATGACCATCCGTTGCAAGCGATGCCTCTAACGCTTCCAACACACGCAGTGCTTCAACCTGCTGCTCTTTAAGCATACGAGCGCTCATGTCTTCTTTGGCATTGCTCATCGAATCTTTTAGCATTTGTGCTACTTGGTCATCGCTCAAACCAAACGACGGTTTTACCTGGATCTCAGCCTGCACACCTGTCGACTTTTCTTCAGCCGAAACACTCAATAGACCATCCGCGTCAACTCTAAAAGTGACTCGAATATGCGCAGCGCCTGCCGCCATTGGTGGAATGCCTTTTAGACTAAATTTAGCCAAGCTACGACAATCATCAACGAGTTCACGCTCACCTTGCAATACATGCAATGACATAGCAGTTTGACCATCTTTAAAGGTGGTAAACTCTTGTGCGCGTGCAACAGGAATAGTGGTATTACGCGGAATGATTTTTTCAACCAATCCACCCATAGTTTCTAAGCCTAAAGACAATGGCAATACATCAAGCAGTAACATGTCAGAGTCAGGCTTGTTACCCACTAAAATATCAGCTTGGATAGCAGCACCTAATGCCACTACACGGTCTGGATCGATTGATGTTAGCGGCTCTTTGGCAAAGAAACGCCCGACTTCTTCACGCACCACCGGCATACGAGTCGAACCACCCACCATTACAACCTGTAAGACTTCTTCTGCTGTGACATCGGCGTCTTTTAACGCGCGGCGACAAGAGCGCAAAGTCTTTTTAATCAATGGCATTGCCATTTCAGCAAATGTTTGACGCGTGATCGAAACTACCAATTTTTGCTCGCGAACTGGTAGCTCTACGTTTACCGTTTCATAGCTTGAAAGCGCTTCTTTACAGGCTCTTGCCTTATTGATAAACAAGCGTAGCTCTTTTGGGTTTAAATCAAATAGCTGCGTTTGCTGTTTAAAGAAATCGACCAACAATGAATCAAAGTCATCACCACCGAGGCTAGAATCACCACCGGTTGATAATACCTCAAACACTCCTTGGTTTAAGCGTAAAATAGAAATAT
Source organism: Pseudoalteromonas maricaloris (assembly GCF_024746855.1). Lineage (NCBI taxonomy): Bacteria > Pseudomonadati > Pseudomonadota > Gammaproteobacteria > Alteromonadales > Pseudoalteromonadaceae > Pseudoalteromonas > Pseudoalteromonas maricaloris. The sequence goes on from NZ_CP024625.1 coordinate 3,449,526, forward strand.
CAAACGTACCACCACCAAGATCATAAACCGCAATCACGCCTTCTTGACCAGAGTCTAGGCCGTAAGCTACCGCAGCTGCAGTCGGCTCATTGAGAAGTCTTAATACTTTTAGACCAGCAAGCTCGGCTGCGTCTTTTGTACTTTGCCTTTGTGCATCATCAAAATACGCAGGTACAGTGATCACTGCGCCCATTACATCTTCACCAGCAAAGCTATCAATAGCACGTTGGTGTAATGTTTTTAAAATTTCAGCGGAGGCTTGCACTGGACTTACAGCGCCAGCTACGGTTTCAATAGCAAGCGAACCGTTATTATCGACAAAGTTATAAGGCAACTGACCATAGCTTTGTTCTATTTCAGACTGCGTTTTACCTAAAAAACGTTTTACAGAAATAAGCGTATTAGTCGGGTCTTCAGCAGAAGCGGCTTGGGCTTGTTCACCAACGATAACCTCTGAGTCGGTGTACCTTACTACCGACGGCAGCATAGGTTTACCCATTAAATCGCTAAGGGTCTTCGTTTCGCCACTTTGTACTGTTGCCACAAGAGAGTTCGTGGTACCTAAGTCAATACCAATCGCTAATTTATGCTCATGAGGTGCCGCGCTCTGCCCCGGCTCAGCAATTTGCAATAATGCCATAATGCTCTTTTCACTTTAACGTTTGTTGATGCTATACATCATCAATCGAATAATTCATCTTCGATACGTGCTAATTCGTCGCGTAACTTGTAGACAAACTTTAGCTTACGAATATTGTCTGCTGCGGCTTCTAATGTGCTCATGTCATCGCTTTGAAGCTGCTCGGCAAGGGAGGCGCTAAACTCTGTATCTAACGCTTTAATCTGTGTTTCGAACTCTGCAATCGCGCCGTCAGGATCCGCCGCATCAGGCAATTCTTCTAATGCTTCGCGCAGCTCCATCTGTTGCATTAAAAACATCGGATCTTGCAACGTTTGTTGCTCCGCACGTATGTCTACACCCTTTTCGCTTAGCATATACTCGGCGCGTTTAACTGGGTGTTTAAGTACCGCTAGCGCGTCATTGATCTCTGCGGTTTTCTGTACCGCGAGCAACTTCTCACGCTCACTTCTACCAGCAAATCTATCTGGGTGAACTGCACGCTGTAGCTCTAAATAGCCTTGATTTAGTTTGTTTAAATCAACGTGATAATCAACAGGTAAATCAAATAATTCAAAATAACGCATACGCACCTAATACAGTAAAGCCCCACCAAGGCAGGGCTTTAAGCTATTCACTGTTGCAAACTATACGGTGAAGCTTTCGCCGCAGCCACATTCGTCTTTCTGATTTGGGTTATTGAATTTAAACCCTTCATTCAGACCTTCTTTTGTGTAATCAAGCTCTGTGCCGTCGATATAAACTAAACTTTTTGCATCAACGATGATTTTGACATCTTTGTCTTCAAATACTTCATCGCCTTCATCTAAATCGTCGACAAATTCGAGAACATAAGCAAGACCTGAACAGCCCGTGGTTTTAATACCAACGCGCAGCCCTATGCCTTTTCCACGGTTACTCAAAAAGGCTAATACGCGATTAGCGGCTGCATCTGTTAACGTCACTGCCATAATAGTCTCTTACTTCGCTTGTTTACTCTTATAATCTGCAATCGCAGCTTGAATCGCATCTTCTGCCAAAATTGAGCAGTGGATTTTCACTGGTGGCAACTCAAGCTCAGCGCTGATATCAGTGTTTTTGATAGTGGAAGCTTCTTCTAACGATTTACCTTTCACCCACTCAGTCACAAGGGATGATGATGCAATCGCGCTACCACAACCATATGTCTTGAATTTCGCATCTTCGATGATGCCTTCTTTTGACACTTTAATTTGTAGTTTCATTACGTCGCCACATGCAGGTGCCCCCACCATGCCCGTTGCTACGCTTGGATCGTTCTTGTCTAAAGAACCTACGTTACGTGGATTCTCAACGTGGTCGATAACTTTATCACTGTAAGCCATAACTATTTCCTCACTACCTGCTTGCGGCTGGATAGTATCCAGCCAGCGGCTAAAACTTGCTTAATGGTGTGCCCATTCAACGCTATCTAAATCGATGCCATCTTGGTGCATTTCCCAAAGCGGTGACATCTCACGTAAGCGACCAATAGAATTCTTAAGAAGATTGACGGTGTAATCGATCTCTTCTTCTGTCGTAAAACGACCAATACTGAAACGGATAGAGCTGTGTGCTAATTCGTCGTTACGACCTAGAGCACGCAGTACATAAGATGGCTCTAAGCTCGCCGATGTACATGCAGAACCTGAAGAAACCGCAATGTCTTTAACTGCCATTAGTAGACTTTCACCTTCAACAAAGTTGAAGCTAATGTTTACAATGCCAGGTACTGATTGGTCGATAGCACCATTAAAATAAACTTCGTCCATATCCATTAGGCCGTCCAATAGACGCTGACGAAGCGCACTGATGTGTGCATGGTCTTTTTCAAAGTCTTGCTTAGCAATTCTAAATGCAGTGCCCATACCCACGATTTGGTGAGTAGCAAGAGTACCTGAACGCATACCGCGCTCATGACCACCACCGTGCATTTGTGCTTCTAAACGCGCGCGAGGTTTACGGCGTACGTACAACGCACCTATGCCTTTAGGGCCATAAACTTTGTGGCCAGAAAATGACATAAAGTCTACTTTCAATGTTTGTAGGTCGATTAATACCTTGCCAGCACTTTGCGCGGCATCAACATGGAACATGATCTTGCGCTCACGACACATCTCACCGATAGTCGCGATATCTTGAATAACACCTAGCTCGTTATTAACGTGCATTACGCTCACTAAAACAGTGTCTTCACGCATGGTTGCTTCAAGCTTTTTCAAGTCAAGTAAGCCGTTGTCTTCAACATCCATATATGTCACTTCAAAGCCTTGACGCTCAAGCTCACGACAGGTGTCTAGTACAGCTTTGTGCTCTGTACGAACGGTGATGATGTGCTTACCTTTCTTTTTATAGAACTGTGCAGCACCTTTGATTGCAAGGTTGTTTGACTCAGTTGCACCAGATGTGAAAACGATTTCACGCGGGTCAGCGTTGATTAAATCAGCGATATCATTACGCGCCTGATCAACCAGTTCTTCTGCTTGCCAACCGAAACGGTGTGAACGAGAAGCTGGATTACCAAAGTTACCATCCATTGTCAGGCACTGCATCATCTCGTCTGCAACACGCTGATCAACCGGAGCGGTTGCTGCATAATCTAGATATATCGGTAATTTCATTTATCTCTCCGCTTGACGTCAACCTAGAGTTGACAGCTCACTTGAATATTGTCTAATTGCTCGATAACACGTTTAACGTGCTTATCTTGCCGCGTTGCTACGGATTGAACATCCGCGTCGGCGACTAACTCGGCTAGGGAAATACTGTTTAAAAATTCTTCAATTCGCACACTTAAATCAGACCACAATGAATGAGTCAGACAGCGCATACCGCTTTGGCAACCGCCGCCTTCGCCGTGACAACGTGTTGCGTCAACGGACTCGTCAACTGCATTAATCACATCACCAACGGAAATTGTGTGTGCATCACGGCCTAATAAGTAGCCGCCGCCAGGACCACGTACAGAGCTAACTAAGCCATGTTTACGTAGACGGGCAAATAATTGTTCAAGGTAAGATAGCGAAATCTCTTGTCGTTCAGAGATATCGGCTAGTGGAACAGGGCCAATACTTGCGTGTAACGCAACATCTAACATTGCTGTCACGGCGTATCTGCCTTTTGATGTCAGTTTCATGCATAACCCCCGCTAATTTACCAAGCCGCAAATTTTAATTACTTGACTAAGATAGTCAAGTATTAACCAAGCATAATAACGGCTTTAAATCTGCAACCCTCGTATGCCTACCCGAAATACCTGAGTAATTTAATCAGGTATTATGGATATTGTAATTACCTGAGTATTTTAGTCAAGTATTAGTGATGAAGATTTATGCAAGATTTCACAAAAGGAATGGTTGATATTTAGACAATAGAAATATAACAGTATTGGCGCGCTGAGTTGGCCAATACTGTTATCGTGTTTGGTTTACTTGTTAGTAGATTTATCTATCGAACTTAGGATCCCACGTAGAATATTAAGTTCTTGATCTTCCGGTCTAGCACGGTTGAACAAACGCTTTAGCTTAGTCATTACCATGCCCGGATGCTGTTTGATGATAAAGCCGGTGTCATTCAGGGTATTTTCAAGATGTTCGTAGAATAACTCCATCTGCTTTGATGATGGGTAAATCGTTTCATCTACTTCTTCTGGCTGCTTTTCTTGCGTGTCTAGATATGTCATACGCGTTTCGTAGGCCAAAGTTTGCACTGCCATCGCAAGATTAAGCGAGCTATACTCAGGGTTAGCTGGAATACACACATGATAGTTGCACAATTGCAACTCTTCATTTGTTAGGCCGCTATTCTCACGACCGAATACAAGGGCGACAGGACCATTCACCGACTCAGCAACCAATTTTTGTGCACACTCACGCGGGTCTACCATTGGCCACGACAAAGTGCGTGAGCGCGCACTCGTGCCAATAGTTAAAGCGCAATCAGCAATCGCCTCTTGAAGTGTATCGACTTTAGTCGCTGCACCCAACACGTCGGTTGCGCCAGCCGCCAATGCACTTGCATGGCTGTCCACTTCACATGCAGGGTCAACTAAATAAAGCTTAGATAACCCCATCGTCTTCATCGCTCTCGCAACAGAGCCAATATTGCCAGAGTGTGAGGTGTTCACTAATACAATTCGAATATCTTCTAAAGCCATTTACACGAGTCTCAAACAAAAATAATGGCGCAGTGTAGCATATCTGATTTGCGTTTTTCCAAGCTCCACAACCAGAAATTAAAAATCTTTACGCAGCAACGGAGTACAAAAAACAACCAGAAAAATTCACAATTGGTTATTTACTTTAGAGAAAAAACCGCTAGAATACGCCGGCTCAAAATGATCCTGTTCTTTTACAACCTAAAGGTAATGCTATGCATCCAATGTTGAACATTGCGGTACGCGCTGCGCGTAACGCAGGTAAGATTATCCTACGTGCAAGTGAAGATTTATCGCGCGTTGAAGCCACTCAAAAAGGCACTAATGATTTAGTAACTAACATCGATAAAGATGCGGAATCAATCGTTCGTGACACAATTTTAAAATCTTACCCTGATCACTCTATTGTTGGTGAAGAATTTGGTCATCACGAAGGCAAAGATGCAGACTACCTTTGGGTTATCGATCCTCTAGACGGTACAACTAACTTCGTTAAAGGTATCCCTCATTATGCTGTTTCTATCGCGCTAAGAGTTAAAGGCCGCGTAGAGCAAGCTGTTGTATACGATCCAATCCGCGACGAATTATTTACTGCTTCTCGTGGCCAAGGCGCACAGCTAAACAACAAACGTATTCGTGTATCTAAGTCTATTGAATTACAAGGCACTGTGCTTGCCACAGGTTTCCCTTTCAAGCAAAAGCACCACATGGATGCCTACCTAGAAGCGTTCAAAGCATTATTCATTCATACAGCTGATATCCGCCGCGCGGGCTCTGCAGCTTTAGACATGGCATATGTTGCAGCAGGTCGTATGGATGGCTTCTTTGAAATTGGCCTTAAGCCTTGGGATACAGCGGCCGGTGAGCTGTTAGTAAAAGAAGCAGGCGGTATGGTCACTGATTTTGCAGGCGGTGCTAACTTTAACCGTAGCGGCAACATCATCTGTGGCGCACCTAAGCTTTGCCAAGCGATTGTAAAAGAAATTCGCCCAGTATTAACTGAGTCATTGTTAAAATAATAACTCTGGCTTAGATGAAAAAACCCAAGCAGTGCTTGGGTTTTTTGTATCTGATTGAGTCTAAGAATAACAATAGTAAGAGCTAACTGTTATTCCAAACTCAGGTATTTACGCTGAGCGTCGGATGCCTACTTAATTTCAACACGGGCTGAGCGCATCACGATTTCATCGTTTAGCTCAATACCAAGCCCCGGCTCTTCTGACACTTTAAAGATACCGTTCTTAGGCTGCGGGTCTTGCAAGCATAGCTCTCTGTTCCACTTTTTGATTGCGTAAGTATGGTGCTCATGGATCAGGAAGTTTGGGATCGCGGTTTCTAAGTGTAATGAAGCTGCGGTTGCTACCGGGCCGCCACAGACGTGCGCCTGAATACGGATATCAAAGATATCGGCGTAATCACATACCTTCTTAGTTTCCGTAAAGCCACCACATAGGCCAATATCTGGCTGCAGTACATCAATACTTTGATCTTCAAAATAAGGGCGAACACCCCAGCGATTATACAAACGTTCACCACCAGCGATTGGCACAGAGGTCTTGTTGGCTACCTTTGCATGTAAAGAGTGGTTAAGATAGTTCACTGGCTCTTCATAATACATACAATCAAATTCTTCGGCGATGTCTGCAATTTGAATAGCTGATGTCGCGCCTGGTAAGCTGTGGCACTCAAAAATAATGTCCACTTCATCACCTACCGCTTCACGTATTGCTTTCATTCTTGCACGGTATAATTTCATTTCCGCGCGCGAGATAAGCTTAGTTCTATCGTAATAGGTGTTACCATCTTTATCGTACTGAATTGGGTCAACTTTAACCGCATCGTACCCTTCTGCAATGGCTTTGTGAGCCGCTTCAGCATATTCGTGTGGTTGAACTAATGCTTTAAACTCGCTGTCCCAGTCAAACTGTAATTGCGAGGCATAGGTGCGAAGCTCAGGGTTCACTTTACCACCAAGCAATTGATAAACAGGTAGGTTTAAGGCTTTACCTTTAATATCCCAAAGCGCGGTATCTATTGCTGACATTGCCGCATACACCACAGGTCCACCACCTAAACCCCAAAAGCTTTCTCTCAGCATACGTGACCAGAGCAGCTCGGTTTGAAAAGGGTCATGACCAATTAAAAAAGCTTCAGCCATTTCTTTGATCATACTGGCCGCAGCGCTGTGACCTAGGTCGTATGCAAGCCCTGCTTCACCAACCCCTGAAATGCCTTCATCGGTGTGAATACGAACAAAAACGGGTGTCCAAGCAGGTCTATCTGGACAATGAATATCGAAGACTTCGACGCGATTAACTTTCATGTTGACTCCTATTGAGCAAAGCTTGGGTCTAGGCGGTAAGCTTTACGAAGCATTGCGGGCCATGCTAATTGACCACCGGTGCTACCGCTATGCACGACATTCGCTTGGTTATAAATGTTATCAATAATGGGTTGTGGTACAGGTACCGCTTGCTGTCCCGTTGCTTGAATCGCAACTTGAATTTCGCATGCACGCTGTAAGTCATAAAAACGCATAAAGGCATCACCTACCGTTGGTCCAACAGTTAAACCACCGTGGTTCACCAGCAGCATATGATTGGTTGTACCTAAGTCATCTTGCAAGCGCTTTTTCTCATCCATATTCACTGCTAAGCCTTCATAGCCATGATACGATAGTGATGGTAAGGAGAACATACTATGCTGACTCAAAGGCAATAAACCACATTCTACACTCGCGACTGCGATCGTCTCTTTAGTATGAAGGTGGATAACGCAATGCGCATCTTCTCGCACCTCATGGATTGCACTGTGAATGGTGAAACCCGCGGGATTAATCTTAAATGGCGTATCATCAAGAATATTCCCTTCAAGATCGACTTTCACTAAATTAGAAGCGGTGACTTCATCAAAGGTCAGCCCAAAGGCGTTTACTAAATAATGATCCGTACCCGGCAAACGCGCCGACATATGCGTATAAATTAGATCTCCCCAACGAAAGTGCTCAACCAGTCGATAGCAAGCGGCAAGGTCAACACGCAGCTGCCATTCTTCTGCGCTTACTTTGTCTTTTAAATTTAACTGAGGTAATTCGAACATGGGGATCCCTTATTGACTCCACATTTGGATGTATAGAAGTCTAAATTAGCTTAATTATATCTTCAACTAAAAACCACCGCGAACGGTGGTTTTTTATCATCTTTGATATCTAACTTTGATGTTATTCAACTTTAGATAGATACTCTGCAATCGCATCGATTTCAGCGTCAGTGACATTAGCAACCATCGCCTTCATTGCTGCTGTCATACCGTTATTACGTTTACCTGATTTGATATCTTTCATTTGCGCCGCTAAATACTCTTTGCTTTGACCATTTAGCTTAGGATACAGAGGCATGATTGGTGCTTTACCATCTGCACCATGACAGGTTTGACACATCTTTGCTGTATATAATGCTTTACCATCTGCAGCCATTGAACTTGCTGAACCTAGTGCGCAAATTGCCACCGTAGTCCCTACTAGTAGTTTTTTCATCTTGCTCATATCATTACTCTTTTTATTGACGGTTAACGTTGTAAGTCAGTGTAGACTAAAGTTCGACCTAAAGCCTAATCACTACCACATCAAATCATCTGGGACTTCAAAGTCAGCGTAAGGGTCATCCTCATCACCTTGCTGATTGTCCTCAACATGGAAAACGATATATTTCTCGTCTACCTCTGCGATCTTTCTAGCTGGTTCATCTTGTAGTACGTAGAACTGCTCTTCTAACACACAAATCGCTAAACGCCCCTTTGATAGCGCTTTTTGTGTTTCGGAATTAACTTCTAACTCCTTCACCTTATTTTGGTATGTGAAGTTAAAGGTCACATTGCCGCGGATCTCATCTTGGTTATGATGTTCTAAGATCTGCTTCACACGAGCAATTTGTTCTTTATCTTTTAGCGTTTCTTGCTTCGCTTTATTTAGCTCTTCGGCACGCTTTTGCTGCTCAAGCTTCGTTTGCTCAATATGTTTTTGAAGATCTGTTTGGTCGCTCGTTGCGCCTTTTTTCTTTTTCTTCTGCTGTTTACGCTTTTGTGTTTTTGCAACTTTCGCCTTGTGCTCAGTTGTTAGACCTGCTTTTAGCAACTGATCTTGCAGTGAACCCATCATGCAACTCCGTAAAATAGACTTTTCACTATTTTAACTCAGCAATTTCGATTGACCAGAGAGGAATCGGTCAATCTAATGCAAAACTACCAAAATTATTGTTACGCATCGTGATTTAGCGCAAAAAATTGTCATATAGTTTGCTTTAATTTAAGCTAACTCATCGAAATAAAAAGCCTTATTGCTCAATGCCCGTCATTCATCTATTGCTTTGCTCTGTTACCATTTTTTTTGTGCTCTATGCACCGCAGCCGCTGCTGGCTGAGTTTGCAGAGCAATTTAGTGTGTCAGCGTCAGATGCGGGCATGCTGATGTCAGCAACTATGCTACCTTTGGCTATCGCGCCAATCTGCTACGGATTATTGCTGGCAAAGTCCAATCCGCTACGCATTTTAAAATGGACCATGCTGCTGTTGGCACTCAGCAGTTTAGCATTTGCTTCAATGACTTCGTTTTCAGGTCTATTGTTTACCCGGTTAATTCAAGGACTATTATTACCTGCTGCACTTACTGCGATGACAGGTTATATCGGCCAACAGTTTAGTGGCTCACAGTTGAAAAGAAACATGAGCTTGTACATCGGAAGTACCATAGCCGGAGGCTATTTTGGCCGTACGCTTGCAGCCAACTTTACTGTCTGGTTTGAGTGGCAAAGTTTCTATTACCTAAACGCATTGTTATTGATTGTGCTAGCATTTAGCATTCGGGCCAGCAAGAACAAACCACCAATAATTCACGCGACAAGGATCAGGGACTACCTGGCACCACTCAAGCAATCACGCCTAGTGAGATTATACAGCTCTGTATTTTGTATGTTTTTCTGCTTCGCGGGACTACTTAACTTTTTACCTTTTATACTCAAGTACGACTTTAATTTAACCGATCCCAGCAAAGTGGGCTGGGTCTATACAGGCTATTTAGTTGGTGCTTTAGGGTCTATCGTTACACCTTGGCTACAAAGTAAATTTCATTCTACCTGGCGATTTTTAGCTGTGATGTTCTTCATCTATGCTACAACCATTGCGCTATTACCCGTGGCGTCTGTGTTCTTTTTTGTGGTCTTATTTACGCTATTCTGCGCCTGTATGTTTGTGATCCATTCAACCGCTGCGCCATTAGCCAACAGTATTAGTCAGGCACCTGCAACCGTCACTAATGGCGCTTATGTTTCATTTTATTATTCCGGAGGCGTGCTGGGTTCTTATCTTCCGGGTTTGATTTATGAGCAAGCTGGTATCACTTGGTTTTGTGCGTCACTTTTTACCGTCTGTACAGTCGGCTTAGCTCTGAGTTTGAGAAACACAGTCAACCCAGTGAGGTGAGTGCCCTGTGACTTGCCAAAAGCGTTTCAAATCTTCGAGCGTTAACACCCAAGTTTTAGTATTCACTAGAGGGTGACACTGCCATAACTGCGCAGATTGCAGTTCACTATCAAGCCATAATTCGACTTGTTGCTCACTGTCGTTATGCAATGTGAGTGCTGATACACAGCCTTGTTCCACTCCTAAATACTTTGCTAGCCTGTCCGTCGATGCAAAACCTAAACGCGACATCCCTTGAGATTTAGACAGCGCTTTTAGGTCGACTTGCTTATCTGCAGGAATAATAAAAAGAAAGTGTCGCTTTCCATAGTTATCTCGGAGGAAGAGATTTTTCAGTCGCGTCCCTTTTCTCTCTAACTTCAAGTTGTCAGCATCTAGACAAGTATGTAACGGTGGGTGCTCATAATTGAGATAGTTGATATCTAGCTGAGCGAGCCGCTCTGCAAGTGCACTTGGATTGTTTCTGATCACAAACACTTACCTCGTAACTGAACGCTACGCTGTCGCCAGTATACATCGGTAATTTTATGACCTGAATTACAGTAGTCCGCCTCAATCAAAGCCGGTTTTAACAAGGCGACGGCTTGCTCTTCTAACTTGAGTTTTAGAGAGGGGGAATCTTCAATACGCTCAAACTCGGCAAAACGTTTTAGCTCTCTTCTTGATATTGGCTTACTTGCATCCAGCTCCATTCGAGGTGTTGCTTGTACCGTTACAATGAAAGCAAATTCTTTATCACCAGTTGGCGAAAGACGCTTATGAAGAGATTGTTTTTCGATAATAAGTTCAGGCTCATCAGGCTGTGATGCACAACTCGCTAGCAGCCCAATAATGAGAATAGAAAAGATATGACGCAGAACCATAATTCGCTTAATTCGTTTTATTTTCAGTTCAGTGTAACAAAGACTATAAAAAAATAGCGAAATTTTTTGTCTGGGGTTGACGAGAATATAAAAAATGATTAAATTTCGCTTCGTCTACTGACGGAATGTGGGGCTATAGCTCAGCTGGGAGAGCGCCTGCCTTGCACGCAGGAGGTCAGCAGTTCGATCCTGCTTAGCTCCACCACTTTCCGCTCTTCTTACTTCTTACTTCTTACTTCTTACTTCTTACTTCTTACTTCTTACTAAATTAACCCTCTAAATCGAAAAGAAAAAAGCCCAAGTCTTTCGACCCGAGCTTTGCAGTTACTTATGTCATTCTGTGTATACCACTGAGTATAATTCTTCCACCTACTCAAGCAGCATCAGTTCATTATTCTCTGATTTGGCCTTCACCATTCACTAAAAACTTTTCGGTTGTTAGCGACTCTAAGCCCATAGGTCCGTAAGCGTGCAATTTGGTGGTAGCAATACCAATCTCGGCACCTAAACCTAACGCTGAACCATCACTAAAGCGTGAAGAGGCATTAACCATCACAACAGAAGCATCTACACCACGTTGAAACAAATCAGCAGCTGCTTTGTCTTCCGTACAGATAACTTCGGTATGGTGACTACCAAAGCGATCAATATGTGCAAGCGCTGCATTAAAATCAGCAACCTGACGAACCGCTATTTCAAGGCTCAAGTATTCTTCGCCAAATTCGTCATCACTTAATTCAACTGCATTATCAAAATAAGTTACGGTTTGCTTACACGCATTAATTTTCACACCCCTTTCTGCTAGTGCTGCAGCAACTTTCGGTAAAAAAGTCGGAGCGATATCTTGATGAACGATTAACCCTTCAAGCGCATTACACACACCAGTACGCTGCGTTTTACCGTTTAACAGAAGCGCCATTGCTTTATCGAGATCGGCCGCTTTGTCTATATATAAGTGACACACGCCTTTAAAATGCTGGATCACTGGCACCGTACTATTCTCAGTAACGAAATTGATTAGACCCTCACCGCCACGTGGGATGATAAGGTCAATATATTCTTTTTGCTGCATCAGCTCCATTAACAACGCGCGGTCTGGATCCGGAATAACAGAAACCAACGCGGCAGGTAGATTATGTTTTTCGAGCGCCTTATGCATCGCTTTTGCGATCTCCAAAGAACTTGCTAACGCTTCTTTACCACCACGCAAAATAACACCATTACCTGATTTAAAACACAGCGCACCGGCGTCAGCGGTGACATTGGGGCGCGCCTCATAAATCATGCAAACAACACCAAGTGGCACTCGCATCTTGCTGATTTTAATGCCATTTGGTCTTACACCCATGTCTCTACGTGCACCCACTGGATCGTCCAGTTGAATGATGGTCTCAATGCCCTCAGCCATGCTTTCAATCCGCGCTTGGTTAAGCGTTAATCTATCTATCATGGCGTCGCTAAGCTGGTTATCACGAGCAGCAGCTAAGTCAGCTTCATTGGCTTTAATAATGGCATCGCTGTTATCACGGATCCCTTTTGCCATATCTGCTAACACTGCATTTTTTTGCTCTGTAGATAATAGTGCTAACTGTTTCGCTGCTTTTGCAGCCTGTGATGAAATATCTGTGATTAAGCTCATGTCTTATGACTTCTCCAATAATGCAATATCTTGTTCTGAAATAACGGGTCCGATGCTATCTTGAATTCTTTCGCTGATCGGATTCTCTTCATGTTCAGTTAAAAAGTTCAGCAGGCAGCTACTGTAATTGGTGGTTGCTTTGGCTAAGCGCTTACCATCTTTACTCCTCACGAGTACGGTATCTCCAACAGAAAACTCACCTTTTACTTCAGTGATTTCATCGCCACTTAACTGACCCACCACTTGATTTTCGCCTGAGCCATAATCGCTATCTACGACCAGCTCACCTTGCTCTGATGCTGTGTGAGTCATCCAATGCACTGCTTCTTGCATCGGTTTATCATAGGCTGTAAATACCGTGCCTGGATTTTTTCCCGCTAACAATAATTCAAAGGTTGTTTCTTCGAAGCCGTTAACAATATAAGTATCTATACCGTGAGACGTCGCCTTTTCAGCAGCTTCAATTTTAGTCTTCATACCACCGGTGCCAACCTTACTCGTTGGACAGCCTGCCATATCGTAGATTTCTTCAGTGATCTCTGTCACTTCTGAAATCAGCTCTGCATCAGCATGTAAATTCGGGTTTTTGTTATATAAACCACTGACATCGGAGCAAATAATTAGCCCGTCGGCATCTGCAGCCCCCGCTACCATGGCAGACAAATTATCGTTATCACCCACCTTCAAATCGTCTGTGGTCACAGTGTCATTTTCATTGATAATAGGCAGTATTCCATGATCGAGTAAAGTGAATATTGTTTCACGAATACTGGTATATCGCTCCCTGTCACGTAGGTCACCGTGAGTCAGCAATATCTGCGCCGACGGGAAGTCGAAGAAACGGTCCCACGTAGCCATCATCTCGGTTTGGCCAGCTGCCGCCATCGCTTTTTTCACCGCAATGCTAGGCTGCTCTGAGTTTGGAAATAAGTGCGACCCTGCTGCGACTGAACCTGAAGAGACAAGGATCACTTCGATACCTCGGGCTCGACAACGCACGATGAATTGCGCGATGCTGAGTAAATAGCGGGATCGACACCCATCTTGCTCTGGCGCGATCAACGCACTCCCGATCTTGATTACTATACGTTTTGACTGTTTCATCGACATAAATTCCTGCATTAAATTAACCATCCACTCACGAGTTGGTACTCCAAATATCTCCTATTAGAAGACAACAGAAAGCGCAATGCATCGACCAAAAAGTCGGCAAATAGATAAAACAAACAGACGTGCGACGGCAAAGACCTTAGTCCCATCATGTCGCCACACATGCTAAACCCAGACGCAGTAACAATCGTTAACTGGCTGACATTTCACTAATAGAAGATTGATTGTGACATCAAGTACTTAACCTTTGATGTCGAGCCGTTTCCAACAGGGCCACCATGGTTTGGTGCGGCCGGAAAGGCTGTACCGCAATGAATAATTGCGTAATGAGTAGATTGTGAATGACGGCGCGATTTACCCCACGCCTTGAACGCTTATTACCTTAACGTAAGCAAGGGTAAGATTGCAACCCTATCCCATGTTAATTATTTATGACCACCATAAATCAATTTTATAATACCTTATTTTCAGTAATTTATTCACTTTACCCTCATTCGCGCTGTGTTATAACAGGATGCTAGCTATACTGATAAAAATGTTGGGATAATCCAACCGGGGAGAATCTATGTCAGCAATCTACATTGCAGGTATTGCAGTATGTTCTGTAATAGCACAATGGCTTGCTTGGGCCTTTAAGGTTCCTGCAATTTTGTTTTTACTTCTTATTGGTCTTGCTTTGGGGCCATTTAGTGGCACGCTGGATCCAGATGCCTTACTCGGGGATTTACTCTTTCCCGTCGTCTCACTTTCCGTTGCCGTTATCCTTTTTGAAGGTTCACTAACCCTGCATTTTAAAGAACTCAAAGGAATTGGTAAGGTCGTACGAAACCTTTGTTCTATCGGGATGTTAGCAACCTTTGCGGTGATAGCAACGACCGCAATTTTCGTGCTGGAGCTTAACTGGCAAGTTGCCGCCGTTTTGGGCGCAGTACTTGTCGTGACCGGTCCAACAGTTATTGCCCCGATGCTGAACGCCATGCGCCCAGACAAAGACATAGACCGTATTTTACGTTGGGAAGGTATAGTCATAGACCCTATTGGTGCACTCTTTGCGGTACTCGTATTTGAAGCCGTATCTTTAGTTGGTGGCGAAGGTATCTTCAGTCACACCTTGTGGGCGCTCGTATCAACGCTTGGTGTTGGGATAAGTATTGGTGTCGCATCAGGTTACCTAACCACATACCTAATAAGAAAAGAGTGGCTTCCCTTTGAGCTTCACAAATTCGCCATTTTAGCGCTGGTGTTGTTTAGCTTTACGCTATCTAATCATCTGAGCCATGAGTCGGGTTTACTGGCCGTGACTATCTTTGGTATTTGGCTCGCTAACCAAGATGACTTGGAAATAGACTCAGTATTAGAGTTTAAAGAAGATCTCTCAATGATCCTGATTTCGAGCTTATTTATATTACTCGCGGCACGACTCAAGTTAGAAGATTTAATGCTGTTAGACACCGACGTCTTTATCTTTCTAGCTGTAGTATTATTTATTGCTCGACCACTGTCGATATTCTTATCGACGTTCAATACAGACTTACCGATAAAGTCTCGCATTCTGTTAAGTTGGATAGCTCCTCGAGGTATTGTTGCTGCAGCTGTAGGCTCAGTTTTTGCGTTGAGTATGACAAAATCACAAATAGCAGATGCGGATAAAATGGTGCCGCTTATTTTCACCGTCATCATTGTCACCGTGGTACTACAAAGCCTAACGGCAACGCCTTTCGCACGTCTTTTAGGAGTACGTCAACCAAAGCCCAATACCTTACTTATCATTGGTGCAAACCATGTAGCTAGAGCGGTGGCTAAAGGCTTAAAAGACCAAAATATTGATGTTTATCTCTCCGATCCCGCATGGGAAAACTGCAAGATGGCGAGAATGGACGGACTGCCTTGTTACTATGGTAACCCACAGTCGGAGCATGCAGAGCGTTACCTCCCGTTGACCAGCTTAAAGTCAGTGCTAGCGCTTTCACCTAACCGTCACCACAACGCTTTGGGTGTACAGTACTTTTCTCACTTACTTGGCGATCAATGTGTTTATTCGCTCAAATCATCCACTAACCACGCTAAGGCGAACAAAGATAGCGCCACTTTCCTTTCTCGCCAAATCTTGTTTGGCGACGAAGGTAATTACGCCAAGCTAAGTAGCATGATGGCTAAGGGCGGTAAAGTGAGCGTAACTCGGATCTCAGAAGAATTTAAATGGGAACAGTATAAAGAGGTTAACAGTGAAGCAATCCCGCTGTTTGTACTCACAGAGCAGACCAAAGATGAGGAACCCATCTTGATCCGCCCGTTTACCTCTGATATGAAGAAGCTTCCTGAAGAAGGCGACCGCGTATTGGCATTGCAGCCGCCTAAGTTAACGGTGCTTAAAGATCCAAATGCAAATAAAGAAGGCCAAATTGGTGCAAAGCTTAGCAGCCAGCAAATTACTTAACCTGAGATTTGGATAAGAAATAAGCTAGCTTTACCGGCTTTATTTAGGAACAAGCAAAGCGGCGTCACTTACGCCGCTTTTACTTTCCACTCATAATCTGCTGAAAGTAAAACCTATTGATCCAACGGAGTTAACCTGAGCCTCAGGTTATATAACCTAAACTCGGGATAAGAAGTAAGTTAATCCACTAAAATCACTAAGCTCAAAAGCGTAGTATCACTCTAGCCAGAAGTTATTTCTTAATACAAGGCAAATTTGTGCGTCAATAGCTGGCCTATTGCAAGCAAATTTAACGCAGTAGTAAGGGATAGCAGCTGCTAGAGAACAAGTTGTTATCCCGAATTCAGGTTATATAGGCAATCTCGCGCGCTTGACCACGCTATCAGGCATTTTGTTTGCCAATTGCCCTAATGCTACCTGAATCCGCTTATGTAGCTTTTTATCTGCAACTGCGGAATGGAACAACCATCGGTAGGCGTCTTCATAATCTCTAGGGCTACCATGACCTTGATTAAACACATCTACGAGTCTTAATTGAGCGTTTAAGTTGCCAAGTGCAGCGGCTTCTCTCAGATAGGTTACCGCCATCGCTTTATCTTCTTGCACTAACTGGCCAACATCATAGTAACGACCTAATTGTTCAAGCGCCGCGGCAAGGCCCTGCTCTGCAGCCCTTTTCATATAATAAAGGCCGAGCTCAACATCTCTGTCTACACACACGGCATAAGCTAACATGTCACCATAAAGAAACTGATACGAAGGCAGCGCCATGATTTCAGCACGCGCTTCAATATCTTTAACCAGCTGGCACTCATCCGCTTTAACCCGAGCAAGGTGTTGATTTTTTTCAATGAGTGCTAGTAGCTCTTGCTGCGTATACAAAGGCACAGCTTCGATAGCCTCTTCGGCAGATACTTTGCTCTGTATACTGAGACTTAAGGAAACACTCAATGCTGAAGCTGCAAAATAACGAAGTAAGTAATTCATCGAAGACCCATCAAAGTAAAGCTGATTGTTTAACTATAGCAGGCTGCAAAGGCAAATTACTTGCTCTGCAGCAACATCGACACTCAAATTTGATTAAGCATTATTTACGCCAAAGCGAAGTCTAATTTCATCATCTGAGCAAACATTCGCTTAGTTATCGGCAGAAAGACAAAAACTTGTAGGGTAATAGACACAAAAAAAGCTGCCGTAGCAGCTTTTTCTTTATTAATCGACAGCAGAATTATTCAGCAAAAGGGTTGCGAACAATCATTGTCTCAACGCGGTCTGGGCCTGTTGAAATGATATCAATTGGTACGCCAGTGATTTCTTCTAGGCGCTTGATATAGTTGATAGCGGCTTCTGGAAGCTGCTCAACAGAAGTTGCACCAAAGGTGTTTTCGCTCCAACCAGGCATTTCTTCGTATACTGGAGTCACTTTCTCATAGCCTTCAGCAGCAAGAGGAGTCACATTAGTCACAGTGCCGTCTTCTAATTGGTAACCAGTACAGATTTTCACTTTTTCTAGACCATCAAGTACGTCTAGTTTAGTTAAGCAGAAACCACTGATGCTGTTGATTTGAACTGCACGGCGCATTGCCACTGCATCAAACCAACCGGTACGACGTAAACGACCAGTCGTTGCACCAAACTCGTTGCCTTTCTCACCTAAGTGTCTGCCAACTGGGTCTTGCTTATCTTGACCATCGTAAAGCTCTGTAGGGAAAGGACCTGAACCAACACGAGTTGTGTAAGCTTTAACAATACCTAAAACGTAATCTAAGTGTAGCGGACCAAAACCTGCACCAGTCGCAACACCACCGGCTGTAGTGTTTGATGAAGTTACGTACGGGTAAGTACCGTGGTCAATATCAAGTAATGTACCTTGCGCACCTTCAAATAGAATATGGTCGCCAGCATTACGCGCTTGATCAAGTAGTTCAGTAACGTCAACAATCATTGACTTAAGTACTTTTGCTACTTCCATTGCATCATCGTATGTCTTCTGGAAGTCTACTGGGTCTACTTTGTAGTAGTTAACCAAGGCGAAGTTGTGGAACTCTAATACTTCTTTAAGCTTCGCAGCAAATTGCTCTGGGTTGAAAAGATCGCCAACACGTAAACCACGACGTGCAACCTTATCTTCGTATGCAGGGCCGATACCACGGCCAGTTGTACCAATGGCTTTTTCACCACGCGCTAGTTCACGCGCTTGGTCTAGTGCAACGTGGTAAGGCAAGATCAAAGGACATGCTTCGCTGATCAATAGACGCTCACGTACAGGAACGCCACGCGCTTCAAGCATGTGGATTTCTTTCATTAGTGCATCTGGTGCAAGTACTACACCATTACCAATTACACATTTAACGTCTTCGCGTAGTACACCTGATGGGATCAAGTGTAGTACCGTTTTCTCACCGTTAATTACTAGTGTATGGCCAGCATTGTGTCCGCCTTGATAGCGAACAACTAAAGAAGCCTTATCTGTAAGTAGGTCAACTACTTTACCTTTACCTTCGTCACCCCATTGGGTGCCTAATACAACGACGTTTTTACCCATTGCAAATTCACTTAGAAAAAATTAGGCGCAGATTTTACCAGAAAACCATAGTCGAAATCACCCCAATTTGCCTAATTTTTCTGCTTTCAATAAGATTGACGATGTAAAGCATCAAGGCAAGGTACATAACTTGTTGAAAAGGTGGATTAATAGCTGAAAATCAAACAACGCATTTTATTTTTATATCAAAATAGCTGTATTGTTCGGATTAATCGATAACTATCTCTTTGTTATCAAAAGTAAACTTTTATAAAACGTAAAAAGCCCAAAGGTTAACCTTTGGGCTTTTTAAAATATAGCTCAAGCTTGCTCGCGAGCAGTTAAGCTTGAGTGACTAGCCTATAGCTCTAAATCGTCTTCAACTTCAGCAAGACCTTTATCTTCTCCCTCTTCAGGCATAATAACCGCTTGCGCTAGGAGCATTTCTCTCAACTTGCCTTCAATTTCGTTGGCAATCTCAACATTTTCTTTTAAGAACTTAATCGAGTTTGCTTTACCCTGGCCAATCTTATTGCCGTTGTAGCTAAACCAAGCACCCGCTTTATCAACCAGTTTGTGTTTCACACCTAAGTCTATCAACTCACCTTGTTTCGACGTACCTTCACCGTACATGATGATGAACTCAGCTTGCTTAAATGGTGGTGCTACTTTGTTTTTCACAACCTTAACGCGAGTTTCGTTACCAACAACCTCATCACCTTCTTTCACTGAACCGATACGACGAATATCAAGACGTACGGATGCATAGAATTTAAGTGCGTTACCACCAGTTGTGGTTTCAGGGTTGCCAAACATCACACCAATCTTCATACGAATTTGGTTGATGAAAATACATAATGTGTTCGAACGTTTGATATTAGCAGTAAGCTTACGCAATGCTTGTGACATGAGTCGAGCTTGCAAACCAACATGTGAGTCACCCATATCGCCTTCGATTTCAGCTTTAGGGGTAAGTGCTGCTACCGAGTCAATAACAACCAAATCAACCGCACCAGAACGAACTAACATGTCACAAATTTCAAGCGCTTGTTCACCGGTGTCAGGCTGTGATACTAATAGCTCATCAACATTAACGCCTAGCTTTTCAGCATAGATTGGATCGAGTGCGTGTTCAGCATCAACGAACGCACATGTTTTACCAAGCTTCTGCGCTTCTGCAATCGCTTGTAATGTTAGCGTTGTTTTACCTGATGATTCTGGACCATAGATTTCAACAATACGACCAGTTGGTAAGCCGCCGATACCAAGTGCAATATCCAGACCTAGTGAACCAGTTGAGATGGCTTCAATATCTAGCGCCTTGTTCTCACCCAGTTTCATGATTGAGCCTTTACCAAACTGACGCTCAATTTGTGATAGTGCTGCGTCTAATGCCTTTTGCTTGTTATCGTTCATTTGCTTCTCCAATTCAGCGTAATGACACCTAGTATACTGTATGAAATTACAGTATCAAGTAGAATTTTATGATTTTACCATTGCTATAGCATTTTTTAATGCAAATTCAATAGCTTGAACTCGTATTTCGGCCCTACTTCCAGTAAATACTTGGTGAAATACCTGAACTTTGTCACTATTTGCAATAGCAAACCATACAGTACCTACTGGCTTATCAGCACTGCCCCCTGTTGGTCCTGCGATACCAGACACAGCAATGGCAACTTCGGCATGGGCTGCCCGCTGAGCGCCTTTGGCCATCTCCAAAACCGTTTGCTCGCTCACTGCACCAAATTGCGTTAGCGTTTGTTGTGATACTCCCAATAATTCATGCTTAGCTTGATTACTGTATGTCACAAAACAACGTTCTATATATGCAGAGCTCCCCGGCGTATCTGTTAACGCATAACTCACCCCACCACCCGTACATGACTCTGCGGTAGTGATTGTTACGCCGTTATTCGTTAGAATAGCGCCCAATTGTGCCGCATATTCGGCTATCTCTTTGTAGTGCTCCATAGGAAAACCTTTTAGGTATCAACAATGTCGTCAGATCTATATTCAGAACACACTATAAACCAACAAACCCCAATGATGCAGCAATACCTGCGAATTAAAGCTCAGCATCAAGAAATCTTGCTGTTCTATCGCATGGGCGACTTTTATGAACTCTTCTTTGACGATGCCATCAGAGCTGCGCAGCTTCTTGATATTTCTCAAACCTATCGGGGCAAAGCCGGTGGCAATCCGATTCCAATGGCAGGTGTTCCCTATCATGCAGTTGAAAACTACCTAGCTCGCTTGGTACAACTGGGTGAATCTGTTGCTATTTGTGAGCAAGTTGGCGACCCTGCGACCAGTAAAGGTCCTGTAGAACGTAAAGTTGTGCGTATTGTTACTCCAGGTACCGTCACCGACGAAGCACTATTGCAAGAACGCCAAGATAATTTACTTGCGGCGGTCTACCAACATCCAAAAAACTTAGGTTATGGCGTTGCCTATCTTGATATTAACTCGGGCCGATTTAATATCGTAGAGCTACAGACTGACGAAGCACTTAACTCTACGCTACAGCGCTTGCAACCCGCAGAATTGTTATATCCAGAATCATTTCAGAACCTTTTAGTGCTAGAAAGTATTAAGGGCAGTCGCCGCCGCCCGGACTGGGAGTTCGATTTAGACACAGCAAAGCATTTACTTTGTCAGCAGTTTGAAACCCGCGATTTAGTCGGTTTTGGTGTCGACAATGCCAATATGGGTTTAATCGCTGCGGGTTGTGTCATGCAATACGTGAAAGACACACAGCGCACGGCATTACCTCATATTCGTGCGATCACGCTCGAAAAGAATGAGCACGCGGTGATCTTAGATGCCGCGACGCGCAAAAACTTAGAGCTAACACTGAACCTCTCTGGCGGTGTTGAAAACACCTTAGCGCAGATTTTAGATAAGTCTTCAACGGCCATGGGTTCGCGCTTACTAAAACGCCGTATTCATACGCCCGTGCGCGAACGCAAAGAGCTCAATGCTCGACTCAATGCGATTGCGAGCCTTATCGAACAACAACTATGCATGGAAGTTTACGATGCACTAAAACACATTGGCGATATTGAACGAGTTGTAGCACGGTTAGCGTTGTTTACCGCTCGTCCGCGTGATCTAACGCGTTTAAGAAGTGCATTACAAGCGTTACCGCCATTGCATGATATTTTACAAGATGCGACGGATGCGAGACTTCAGTCTATCATTAGCCACTCACCGGCATTACCTAAGTTACAAGATTTGTTAGAACGAGCGGTTATCGACAATCCCCCTGTTCTCATTCGTGATGGTGGAGTGATAGCACAGGGTTACAATGCAGAGCTTGACCAGCTACGCGCATTAAGCGCAGGTGCCACGGATGTTTTAGAAAAACTTGAAGAAAGAGAGCGCGAACGCACAGGGATCTCGACATTAAAAATTGGCTATAACCGCGTTCACGGATTTTATATTGAGATCAGCCGCGCCAATTCGCACTTAGTGCCTGCAGAATACATTCGCAGACAAACACTGAAAAATAACGAACGCTATATTATTCCTGAGCTAAAAGAGCATGAAGACAAAGTGCTTGGAAGCCAATCGAAAGCACTAGCACTTGAAAAGCGCCTATATGAAGAGCTCTTTGAACTCATCGCTCCTTATATTGAACAATTGCAAGTCATGGCAGCGGCGCTTGCCGATTTGGACGTACTAAACACCTTAGCTGAACGTGCTCAGACACTAGACTATTGCAAGCCCACGCTTACCGAGGGCACTGAAATTGATTTAGTGGATGGTCGCCACCCAGTCGTAGAACAAGTAAGTAAAGAACCATTCATTGCCAACCCAGTAAAACTCAACGATGAACGTAAAATGCTCATTATTACTGGACCAAATATGGGTGGTAAATCGACCTATATGCGTCAAACCGCGTTAATCGTGTTGATGGCGCATATTGGCAGCTATGTACCGGCAAGCGCAGCCACCATCGGTATTGTCGATCGTATTTTTACTCGCATTGGTGCCAGTGATGACCTTGCCTCTGGGCGCTCAACCTTTATGGTTGAAATGACCGAAACTGCAACCATTTTAAACAACGCAACCGCTCAATCATTGGTGCTAATGGACGAAATAGGTCGCGGGACAAGCACCTATGACGGTTTATCACTCGCTTATGCGACAGCGGATTATCTCGCCAGCAAAATTGCAGCAAAAACACTATTTGCTACTCATTATTTTGAGTTAACCGAATTGGCTGAGCAACAAGCAGGCCTTGTTAATGTGCATTTGGATGCCGTTGAACATAACGATACTATTGCCTTCAAACACACAGTAATGGAAGGAGCTGCAAGTAAAAGTTTTGGTTTACAGGTAGCAAGTCTTGCCGGCGTGCCAAAAGCGGTGATTAAGTTGGCGAAACAGAAACTTGCTTTGTTAGAGCAACATCAGAGCGTCGTTGGCGATAAGCCTGTTCATGTTACAGCGCCTGTACAGCAGAGCTTAATGCTTGCCAATGAGCCTTCTGAGGTTGAAACGCTACTTGCAGATATGGATCCCGATGATATGACACCAAAGCAAGCTCATGCTTTGCTATATCAACTTAAATCTATGCTATAGAAAGTAAAAAGCGGCTAAAAGCCGCTTTTTTAATGTTCTCTCACAATTAGAACTTGTGATTATATTGAAGACCAAAGATCATCGCATGGCCTTTAGAGCGATAGCCCCACTCACTGAATCTGTCAGCTTCAGTGAAAGTTTGTGTTTTACCTCTTAAAACACTGATCCCGAAATCTACAGTTGCTTGGTTAGCAAGTGTATACTCCGCACCAAATGAGTACCAAGTACGGTCTGTATCAGGAATTGAAATAGACAGATGGTTTTCATCCGCTGGTGATTCATCATACGCCATACCTGCACGTAGTTTCACCGCATTACTAAGCTGATAGTCAGCACCAACTGCAAAACGTAATGAATTAGAGAAATTCTCTTCTTTAGTGAATACTGAACCTGCGTTACCAACTACAGCTTCCAGTTCATCAAAACTATTCCAGCCAGTCCAAAGTACGCTATAGTGTAGTGAGGTTTCTTGGTTTAGTTTATGAGAACCTGAGATCTCAGCGATCGCAGGTAACGTTACATCCACTGAACCTGGTAGTGACGCGCCATTCAAGCCGCCAATCGCTGCTGGTAAGTCGTTGCTAAAGTGGCCATCAAATGTGATATCTGTTTCACTACGGTAATGGAAGCCGATTAGGTTGTTTTCATCAATTTGATAAGCAACGCCTAGGTTCCAACCAAAACCATAATCGTCACCTTCTAAATGTACCGCTTGAGTACTTGCTGGCAAACCTGTCGTTGTCGCACCAAGGTTACGGATAATTTTAGCATCGGCATAAACTTCATTAATACCAAACGCTACGCTCCATTGCTCATCAATTTGGTAAGCAGCAGAAATACCTAAGTTAACGGTCTTAATTTCAGTTTCACCCGCGATTTGGCCGGCAACATAATCCTTATCGAATTCTGTAGATAGACCAAACTGTGAATAGATACCTGCACCAATCGACCATTGGTCATTATATTTGTGTGTTGCATAAATAGCAGGAATAATAGCACTTGGTGCGATGCTGTTGTCATTTAACGCAGATGCAGGGATACCATTGCTAGTACCTGTTCCCGTCAGGCTTACGTCCGGTTGAACATACATAGCTGCTACTGATAATTGCGTGCCCGATAGCTTACCCATCAATGCTGGGTTACGTGCAACCACTGACGCATCGTCGGCTGCAGATGCTTCACCCGCATAAGCACGACCAAGGCCAGATACGTTTTGTTCCGCAAGTTGGAAGGCGGCAGCTAGTGCTTGTGATGACGATAAAATCGCACCTGATGCGATAAGACCTAATAATACTTTGTTCATACTCTAATCCCCTGTGAACTAACCATTTCCTGAGTAATGGTTAAAAAAACCAATTCGAGTAACACTGCGTAGCCTCACTTTGACCTTGCTCACCTAGCCAATATCCAGCTATGCCACACACCCACCAAATTGGCAGAATAATAAATTCATGACACCCTACCTAAAAGTGGAGTAGAAATCTCCTTTTTTGCGACTTTTCGTTGATTAAGTGAACATATAACGAACAAATTACGCACTTTATAAACTCATCGGATGAGATAAATTATCAAATGATAATAATTACCAATATCATTGACGTACCTTCATCCCTTATATACACTCTTCAATCTGAGTATGAGTCATTCTGTGTGCTAATCGTGCCAAGGAGAACAACATGTCGATAGCATTAATCGTTTGCGCATTGGTATTTTGCGGTCTCAGCGTATATTGCCTGTGCAAAGCAAACTACTGTGCCTGTCGCCACGCAGGAGAGTGTGATAATCCGGTCAGTCAATACTGGCTAGGTGCAATTGTCGCAGCGCTGCTATCACTGCTGCTAAGCTGTGCGGCGTTACATTCGGAAAAGGGAACATTACTGTGGATATTAATGATGGCAAGCTGTATGACTGGCGCAATGCTCTCTGCTAGATGGCAAAATCTCAAAAGACGCTGTAAAAACGCTTTCTTCCCAGTCGCGCAATCCAAGCCTTAAATCAATAATTGATCTCTTAGCAATCGTGAGAGGTTAATTTGATAATCAAGCGGCCTGACACTTGCGATCACTTTGATGTCTGACTCGCTTAAATCCAAATCTTTTGCCGTAACATGGTGGAGATGTTTGGTATTGTAAAACACTCGTACAAGAGGCGCCGTGGGTGCATGTTTATTGCCTTCGAGTACCAATCCTAATCGCTCGTTGGTCAGTTTAACAATAGTTCCTACGGGGTGAACCCCCATACACTTAATAAAACGTTGCACTAAAATAGGGTCAAATTGCTTTTTACTCGACAGCAAAAAGCGTAACGCATTAATAGGTTCATCAGCCTCTTTGTGGTGCTGATCTGAGGTTATGGCGTCGTATACATCCACAATCGCCATCATTCTTGCCGCGGTGCTGAGTGCGTCGTCTTTAATCCCTCTGGGATAGCCTGTACCATCTAAGCGTTCATGATGGTTGATGATCATGTCCAGCATGATTGGCGTGATCCCAGACTCTCCTTTGCTCAACCCTAAAGACTGTGCCACATGTTTTTTGACCGCACGATACTCAAGATCGGTAAAATTGCCCGGCTTATTGATCAGCCCTTGCGGTAACTTAGCGTGACCAATGTCATGCAACATCGCCCCCATGGCTAACTGTTCAATAATGTGATGTTGCAAGCCAAGGTGTTTGGCAAATACGGTGATCAGAATGGCGCAGTTGGTCATATGACGCCAATTGTAGGCATCTTTGTCTTTGATCCGAGTTAAAATCGCCATCGCATTTGAATTGCGCAGTACCGAATCGACGATGTCTTTACTTACCTCATTGATGAGGCTCATATCGACCTTCAAACCCGATGTTACATCTCCATAGAGGCTTTGGATCTGACGGTTATTCTTTTCAAACTTTTGCATCGCAACCGCAAATTCTTGCTGCAAAGTTTGTTCTTTACTCACCGTTTTGGCTTTGGATTTTGGCTTGCTGCGAGCGGTGGAAAGACTGCCATCCATGCCATTTTTGGCGGCAGGTTCTTCAGGGGCTTGTGGTGCTTCAGTGACCGGTTCTGCTGGCTGCTGATATTTCTGTGGTACAGGAATATCACTCTGTGTAAAGTCTATGGTGAGCTCCAGTACCCCTTTATCAATCAGCTTTTGAATGATGGCTTCATCTCTGACCATTCCCCGAGATTTGATCTTAATGCCCGCGTCAGACTTATGCTTGTGAACATTATCCACAAACATTCCTGGTCTAAGATCTTCAATGGGGAGGACAATCTGCATGAATCGCTTACACTACGTAGTTAGCCAATGAATATTAATACCATTGAATGAGGTGAAACACCATCTATTCAGATTAAATTCACACAAAGGTATGGTGAAATTACAACCACTCAGAAACGCTTGTTATACCAGTTTACTTAATTAAGTGATTTAATTTGAGGTATTTATGAAGTGTTGCAGAAGGGGAAACCCAACACCATATACATGCTGGGTTTTATACAGTTGCTATTCTTGGAAATAAGTTCCCCAGCCGTCGTATTCAACGCCAGCGTCTAGTGCAACCTTTTCTAACTTGTCTACGTCTTCCATGATAACGTCGGTATCCAGTTCGGCTTCTACTACAACATCAAAGCCCCAAATTTTACCGCCGTCTTCGAGCTCAAGCTCTGCTGGTTCTTCAACATCATAGCCCAATTTAAATGCCGCTAATGCCGCTGCTTCTAGCTTGTCAAAATCCTCGCTTACAAAGTGATGTTCTACTTCATAAAGTGTTTCAGGGTTTGAACCGTCTTCTAGCAATGAAGAAACGATGTCTTCACTTATCTCACGCCAGTTTTCCATTATTTTAATCTCGCTTTTGCATCTAGTTCAGCTATTCTTTGAGCCATTTTAGCATGGATCTGAGCAGCGTGATCCCTTGCTGGCACTTCTGGGTCTAAATATTCTGGCTCTAGTATATCGATATAGACCTTACCATTATTCCAACGATTGAGCTTTATCTGCTCATGTGTTGAACTCATACATACTGGGATAATAGGCACATTGGCGCTCATTGCAGTATGAAATGCCCCGGTTTTAAATGGCAACAAACCGCGACCATAGCTTCTGGTTCCTTCAGGGAACATCCAAACCGATAGTTTTGACTCGGTGATTTTTTTTGCTGATTTGGTCAGTGTACCTAAAGCTTTAGAGCGATTAGCTCTATCAATCAAAATGTTGCCAGATAGCCAATACATTTGCCCAAAGAACGGGATCCACTTTAAGCTTTTTTTCCCCATGCTGACGGTGTTTTTTGGCACCACGGCCGGCAGCGTAAAGAGATCATAATTATTTTGATGATTTGCAACATACATCGCAGGAACAACATGCTTGGCATTTTCATGCTGCGTGATCACCAACTCAACGCCTATCAACTTTGACATATAGCCATACCATTTGGCTATCGTGTGCACATTGTTGGCATGAAAAGGACGCACAATGCACAATAACAATCCGCAAATACCACTAACAATGATAAACACTGCTAATAAGAGAATTCGTATAATGGCAATCAATTTAACCACTCCAGAATTAAAATCTCGCGCATTATAGTAAAATAAGCGAACACTTGTAAGCTCAAAATGATGATAGTTTTGAGATTGCCAGAGGAGTCTGTAGGTATGATAGTTAAGATACTGATCTGTTTATAGAAAATAAAAATGCCGCTGAGTAGCGGCATTTGACACACGATTTATCATTTTTGCTAAATTTAGCTCATTGCGTTTTGCAGCTTTTTCATTGCTGACTTTTCTAGCTGGCGTACACGCTCTGCCGACACGCTATATTTCTCAGCTAAATCTTGTAGCGTTGCCTTTTCGTCAGCAAGCCAACGTGCACTTACGATATCTTGAGAACGCTCATCAAGCGTTTTCAGTGCTGCAAATAGGCGATTATGTGACTGCTCTTGCCACTGCTCTTGCTCAACTTCTTCAGCAAGGTCACTACTTGTGTCTGTTAAATACTGTACTGGAGAGAAGTTACCCGCTTGGCTTTCGTCATCATCAGCAGATAGGTCAAAGCCCATATCTTGGCCTGCCATACGCGATTCCATCTCGCGAACTTCTTTCTCACTTACACCAAGCTCATTTGCAACCGTTGTCACTTCGTCTTGGTTAAACCAACCTAAACGCTTTTTATTTTTGCGCAGATTGAAGAATAATTTACGCTGCGCTTTTGTCGTCGCAACTTTAACAATACGCCAGTTCTTTAATACATATTCATGGATTTCTGCTTTAATCCAATGTACCGCAAAAGAAACAAGGCGCACACCCACGCTTGGATCAAAACGCTTTACTGCCTTCATCAATCCAATATTACCTTCTTGGATTAAGTCAGCCTGAGGTAGGCCATAGCCCGAATAACTTTTTGCGATGTGAGCAACAAATCTCAAATGAGACATAATGAGCTGCTTAGCCGCGTTAAGATCCCCTTCTTCCTGAAGACGTGTCGCAAGTTTTCTCTCTTCCTCAGCGCCAAGCATAGGTATTGTGCTTACAGATTGAAGGTAACCTTCAACACTTGCGCTCTGCTGCCCAGTTAGTGCTAATGCGTATAAATCTTTAGTCATGTTTCACCTCAGTGATAAACCGTTTCGTGTATATTTAGCACTCTAACATCTAGAGTGCTAAATGCAATCTACTTTATCTGATTTTTAAAATCAACCTTTTTAGAAGAACTTCAAAAATAAAATATAACCTGCTGAATAATATTAAAAATATTGAATTAACTAGGCTTCTTTTTACGATATTATTTTTTTATGACAGTGCTAAATTTAATTAGTTCTGATTGTTTGAGTGCTAAAATTTGATAGTAATTGGCAATCGACTGCTACACTTTAGCAGTCGATTGGTGTTTGTAGCGTTAAATCATACCTTTTCAGGTTCAATCTCTTTGATATAACGATGTACAGAAAGAAAAGAGCCTACAAACCCTAAAGTAATCGCAGTGCCAAGTAGTACTAAAAGTTCATTCCCTGCCATTCCCTGAAGCACAAAGTTGCTTTGATATACCCCAACAACTGTAGATACAGCTGACTCCAGCCACCACAACATAAGGCCAACACAGATAAAGGCAACCAAACCACCGACTATGCCATACCATACACCAGTCCAAAGAAACGGAGCCTGAATAAAGGTATTGGTCGCTCCCACCAGTTTTAGCACTTGGATTTCTTCTTTCTTGTCCATGATAGATAAGCGTATGGTATTTCCAATAATCAAGATAACGGCACTAAGCAATAGAAACCCCACGGTGATCACACTCTCTTTTAGTAACCCCAGTAGTGCATTTAGACGCTCTAGCCATTCAATATCCAGCTTACCAAACTCAACCTCTCGTTCTTTTTCGAGTTTAGTGAGAAGCTCTGTTGCGGCTTGTGGTTTTCTAAAACGACTAACAGGCGTTACCAACACAACATTAGGCAGCGGGTTTTCTTCTAAATAGTTAAGCGCCTGACCAAAGCCAGACATAGACTTAAATTCATCCAAAGCTTGGCTTTTATTAATCAGTACTACTTTTTCTATTTCTGGATAGAGTGCAAGCCGCTTCACCAGAGTTTGTGTCTGTGCCTCTGTCATTTCGTCTTTAACAAACAATGATATTTCAGATGCCTCTTTAAACCCGCTACTTACCTGCTGTACATTTTTCACTACCACATAAAGCGTCGCTGGCAATGTCAGGCTGAGTCCCAAAACTAGAATAGTCATTAAAGAGGCCATTGGCGTACGCCACATTTCCCCAAGGCTCTGTACACCTTGACGAATAATCATCAAACAAAAAAAGTAAAAATGATGAAATACCGACTTTTTACTCTGTTCAGCCTGATTTCCTCGTCCTTTAAACAGCAAACTCATAGCGTGTCCTCCGCCAGCGGATCTTGTAGCATGCGTCCTTGATTAAGCGTGAAGCTACGGTATTTCATACGTGCTATTAACCCCAAATCATGAGTAGCGATAAGAACGGATGTACCACGGCGATTAAATTCTTCAAATAGGTTCAGAATTTCCATCGATAGTTCTGGGTCTAAGTTCCCCGTAGGTTCGTCTGCAAGCAGCAAAGGCGGCGAGTTAACAATCGCTCTTGCTATGCCAACACGTTGCTGTTCACCTCCAGATAACACACTCGGATGGCACTTTGCTTTATCAAGCAAACCCACCTTGTCCAGAGCGGCATGTACTCTTTTGGTGATCTGTTTATGGTGAGTACCTTCAATAACTAAAGGTAGTGCGACGTTATCAAATACGCTGTAACGTTCGAGTAGGCGGTGGTTTTGAAAAATAATCCCAATATCTCGGCGAACGAAAGGAACCTGCCGGTTAGATACCGTATTGAGATCGACACCATTAATGTAGACACGGCCTGCTGATGGCCTTTCCATCACGCTAACCAACTTTAATAATGTACTTTTACCAGCGCCACTGTGGCCGGTTAAAAATGCGAGTTCTCCATTTGCAAGTTCAAAGCTCACTTTTTCCAGCGCTTTGTGCCCACCAGGATAAGTTTTGCTCACTTGCTCAAATTTAATCATGTTGGCCTCTTATACTTATTTTAACCATGACACTCAGTCCGTGGCATTGTAGCAATTCGGCAATCGAATAAAGCGGGCAAATTTGCCCGCTTTATTGCAACTGATGTCTCTATTTATTCTTGACTGAACAATGCCTCGATAAAGTCATCACTCTTAAAGGTGCGTAAGTCATCAATGCCTTCACCTACACCTATATATCGAATTGGTACCTTAAACTGATCCGCCACAGCAAAGATAACCCCACCTTTGGCTGTACCATCAAGCTTAGTTAACGTGATACCAGTTAAGCCAACCGCTTGATTAAACAGTTTTACCTGACTAATCGCATTCTGACCAGTTCCGGCATCAATCGTCAACATCACTTCATGTGGCGCATCAGGGTCTAACTTTTTCATTACTCGAGCTATCTTCTCAAGCTCTTGCATTAGGTTATCTTTATTTTGTAATCGACCCGCTGTATCCGCTATTAATACATCGATATTTCTCGCTTTAGCGGCTTGGAAGGCATCAAATACCACCGACGCAGAATCAGCTCCGGTGTGCTGGGCAACAACAGGGATACTGTTTCTTTCACCCCATACCTGCAACTGCTCTACCGCAGCCGCGCGGAAAGTATCGCCAGCCGCCAACATGACAGATTTACCTTCGCTTTGAAACTGTTTGGCAAGCTTACCGATTGTTGTCGTTTTACCAACGCCATTTACGCCAACCATTAAGATAACAAAAGGTTTCTTATCGGCAGGGAACTCAAGCGGTTGCTCTGCCGTATTTAAGATCTCTGACATTTCTTTTTTCATTAGATCATATAAAGCTTCACCGTCTTTTAACTGCTTTCTATCAGCAGCATCAGTCAGGTTATCTATCAGCTTCATCGTAGTTTCAACACCAATATCAGCTGTTAGCAATTGCGTTTCTAGATCTTCGAACAACTCATCATCGATTTTCTTGCCTTTGAATACCGAAGCAAAGCCTGAGCCGATATTAGCCTTGGTTTTCAACAAGCCTTTTTTAAGACGGGAGAAGAAACCTTCTTTTTTCGGCTTTTCTTGTTCTTGAGCTAATTGTGCCTGACGCTCTGCTTCTTCACGCTCGGCTTGCTCTTTAGCCAATTGTGCCTGACGTTCTGCTTCCTCACGCTCGGCTTGTTCTTGAGCTATTTTTGCTTGGCGTTCCGCTTCTTCACGCTCAGCTTGCTCTTTGGCTAACTGTTCTTGGCGTTCTGCTTCTTCACGCTCGGCTTGCTCTTTAGCCAATTGCGCCTGACGTTCCGCTTCCTCACGTTCAGCTTGTTCTTTCGCTAATTGTGCCTGACGCTCTGCCTCCTCACGCTCAGCTTGTTCTTTCGCAAGTTGTGCCTGACGTTCTGCTTCTTCACGCTCGGCTTGTTCTTTCGCTAATTGTGCCTGACGCTCTGCTTCTTCACGCTCAGCTTGTTCTTTCGCTAATTGCGCCTGACGTTCTGCTTCTTCACGCTCAGCTTGTTCTTTCGCTAGTTGTGCCTGACGTTCTGCTTCTTCACGCTCAGCTTGTTCTTTCGCAAGTTGTGCCTGATGTTCCGCTTCTTCACGCTCAGCTTGTTCTTTCGCTAATTGTGCCTGACGTTCTGCTTCTTCACGCTCAGCCTGTTCTTTCGCAAGTTGTGCCTGACGCTCAGCCTCTTCACGCTCAGCTTGTTCTTTCGCTAATTGTGCCTGACGTTCTACTTCCTCACGCTCGGCTTGTTCTTTTGCAAGTTGCGCCTGACGTTCTGCTTCCTCACGCTCGGCTTGTTCTTTCGCTAACTGTTCTTGGCGTTCTGCCTCTTCACGCTCAGCTTCTTCTTGAGCTAATTTTGCTTGGCGTTCTGCCTCTTCACGCTCAGCTTGTTCTTTCGCTAACTGTTCTTGGCGTGCTGCTTCTTCACGCTCAACTTGTTCTTTCGCTAATTGCGCCTGACGTTCTGCTTCCTCACGCTCAGCTTGTTCTTTTGCTTGTTGCGCCTGACGCTCAGCCTCTTCACGCTCAGCCTGTTCTTTAGCCAATTGTGCCTGACGTTCTGCTTCTTCACGCTCAGCTTGTTCTTTCGCTAGTTGTGCCTGACGTTCCGCTTCTTCACGCTCAGCTTGTTCTTGAGCTAATTTTTCTTGGCGTTCTGCTTCTTCACGCTCAGCTTGTTCTTTTGCAAGTTGTGCTTGACGTTCGGCTTCTTCACGCTCGGCTTGTTCTTTTGCTAACTGTTCTTGGCGTTCAGCTTCTTGTTGCTCTTTATCGGATTTACCAAAGCCCAACCAAGATAAAAATTTGTTTTTCTTTCCCATATTCACTTATGACCGTGTTAGATAAATTGCATAAACCCAAAGCAAAATGTTGATGATCTTGCTACCATACTCGAAAACGCCAATCCGCATCAGCTTATTGCTTTTACTTGGATTGATATCACACTTAATTTTGGGCTCGAAAGGCAAGCCGAGGATGGCAACCTTAGTGCTTAGACAAAATTGCGTGCAAGTGTACCATGTTCCGTAAGGATGAAAAATCCTGACACCAAGAACCTTTAATAAAGAAGCAAATTACGTCGCTATGAGAAAATCTAAGCCCAAGTCAAATACCAAACAATCTGGTTTCATCCGCCTGATCAGTGGTAAGCATAAAGGTCGCAAGTTACCTGTTCATGATGTTGTGGGATTAAGACCAACAACAGATAGAATGAAAGAAACCGTTTTTAATTGGCTCATGCAGGACGTAAGAGACGCAAAAGTACTCGATTGCTTTGCTGGTGCTGGCAGTCTAGGATTTGAGGCTATTTCGCGCTTCGCTGCAAGCGGGACCTTTATCGAACTGGATAAAACCGCGGCGACGCAGCTTAGCAATAATGCAACTTTACTCAAACTGGATAACGTTGAAATCATTAATACCGACGCGTTAACCATGCTGGCAAATAACCTTAAGCAACAGCAATATGACTTGGTTTTTATTGACCCCCCCTTTCGCAAAGGACTTGTGACTCCTTGTTGTGACTTACTTGAGTCACAATCTTGGCTCAGCGAAGACGCACTCATCTATGTTGAATTTGAACAAGAAGCACAACCTGAAACACCAGAAAATTGGCAAGTGATTAAAGAAAAGCATGCAGGACAAGTGATCTGCCGCCTTTATCAGCGCTGAAATTCCCTCACAAAGAATGAAAAAACAGCCGCTAGCGTATAACATGACAGGGCTGGTGTTTTTAGCTATAATTTAGGCTTTACATGCGGTCTTGCTTCAGATTACAATACCGCACCATTTTTGAACCAATTGGCTAGTTTTTAGCCAGATAGAGCTAAGCTCATTAATTAGGTAGGTGAATTTTTAATGCCAGTAATTAAAGTAAGAGAAAACGAGCCGTTTGACGTTGCACTACGTCGTTTCAAACGTTCATGTGAAAAAGCAGGTATCCTTTCTGAAGTTCGTCGTCGCGAGCACTACGAGAAGCCAACTGCTGAGCGTAAGCGCAAAAAAGCTGCAGCGGTTAAGCGTCACATGAAGAAGCTTTCTCGCGAAAACGCACGTCGCGTTAAATTATACTAATCAGTATTGGTCTTGTATCAATGAGCTTATTAGTTACGCTAAAAGACGCGCAAAAAGAAGCGATGAAAGCCAAAGAGAAACTTCGTCTTGGCGCGATTCGTGCGGTACTTGCTGAAATTAAACAGCGAGAAATCGACAACCAAACTACACTAGACGACGCAGGTATTACTGCGGTTTTAGTTAAGTTGGTTAAGCAGCGTCGCGATTCTTATACCCAGTATAAAGATGCAGGGCGTGAAGACTTAGCTGATATCGAAGCTAACGAAATTAGCGTACTTGAGACATTCCTTCCTAAGCCACTTAGCGAAGATGAAATTGTCGAGCTAATTGATGCCGTGATTGCACAAACTGGTGCGTCAGGCATGCAAGACATGGGCAAAGTAATGGGTGCGATTAAAGCAGAAGCTGAAGGTCGTGCTGATATGGGTAAAGTCTCTGGTTTAATTAAGCAAAGACTTACCGCTTAAGCCCACATACAATTGTATGATTGATAAGTGAACCGAGCCTAGTGCTCGGTTTCTTCGTTTTAGGCGTCATGCGCATCAATGCAGCGCTAATAAGATACCTTAATTGAATTAAGTTGATTTTTTCTCGTTGCTACTTGATATAATGCGCTCACTCACTAATACAACTTCGGAACATAAATGAAAGGCAAAATCCCTAGACAGTTTATTGATGACTTGCTCGCAAGAGCGGACATTGTCGAGCTCATAGACGGTCGTGTGGGATTAAAAAAAGCAGGAAAAGACTATCAAGCCTGCTGTCCATTTCACAATGAAAAAACGCCTTCATTTACCGTGTCACGTGATAAACAGTTTTATCATTGCTTCGGATGTGGTGCTAATGGCAACGCAATTTCCTTTTTAATGGAATACGACAAGCTTGAGTTTGTTGATGCCATTGAGGAACTAGCCGCCCTATTAAACTTAGAAGTACCACGCGAAAACGCCCCACAAGGGCCGCAGCGTTCAATGGAAGAAAAAAAGTCTGACTATGACTTAATGCTCCAAGCCGCTAAGTTTTACCAGCATCAGTTAAAACACCATAGCAATGCCACTCAAGTAATTGACTACGTAAAAGGCCGCGGCCTAAGTGGCGAAACTGTACAAAAGTTTATGATTGGTTATGCACCACCTGAGTGGGAGTCATTGTGTAATCAAATAGCCCGCAAGCCTGAGCACAAACAACAGCTACTTGATTTGAAATTAGCATCAGAAAAGTCAGCTGGCCGCCAATTTGACTTCTTCCGCGATCGCTTGATGTTCCCTATTCGTGATAAACGTGGTCGTGTCATCGCATTTGGCGGAAGGATAATGGGTGCAGATCAAGGCCCTAAATATCTAAACTCGCCTGAAACACGCATTTTCCATAAAAGTTTCGAACTTTATGGTTTTTATGAAGCTAAACAAGCACATAAGCAATTAGATAAAGTGTTGATTGTGGAAGGTTATATGGACGTCGTTGCCCTAGCAGAAAAAGGCATTGATTACGCCGTTGCCGCATTAGGCACTGCAACCACCGCTGAACACATGCAAACTTTGTTTCGTAATACCGACAGAGTGATCTGCTGCTACGACGGTGACAGAGCTGGCCGCGATGCTGCTTGGCGTGCGCTTGACCACGCTTTACCTAACTTAAAAGACGGTAAGTCTCTACAGTTTGTCTTTTTACCTGATGGTGAAGATCCAGACTCATTGGTACAGCAAGAAGGCAAAGATGCCTTTGAAGCACGGCTAGATACAGCAAGCGATTATACGCAAGTATTGTTTACCAAATTACGTGAGCAATGCGACCTTACAAATGATGCAGGCAAATCCAAGCTGCTTACCGATGCCATTCCACTGATCAGCAAAATACCCAGTGACTACTACCAAGAGAGTTTATTAACGACCTTGGCCAGGTTAATTGGTCGTACTCGTGAGCAACTTAGTGCTAAATTGGCAAGTAACAAACAGCAGAATAAAATTGAGCGCCAATTTAAAGTCACGCCGATGCGTCGAGCGATTGGCTTACTGCTCCAACATCCACAGCTTGCGCAAACGGTTGAGTATATGCCTGAACTCGGTGAAATGGCGATCCCAGGTATTCAACTGCTGCTGAGCTTACAAATGTTATGTCACGATAATCCGCAAATAAACACAGCACAGTTACTTGAACATTATCGCGATCAGGCTGAATTCGACGCCTTGAAAAAGCTTGCGGTGTGGCAACATGGTGTTGCTGAAGATAGGCTAGAAGACGAATTTAAAAATACTTTTCAATTTATTGAAGATCAGTGTTTAAATTATCGCCTAGAGACCCTATTAATAAAGGAGAAAACCGAAGGCCTAACAAATGATGAGCGGCTAGAATGCGCACTCCTTACCCAAGCGCTTAAACAGTAGAAGTTCTAGTCAATAGCAATTTTCGGTGCTATAATGTTCTATTCACTGCGTCATCAAAATTTAGCTGTTAAATAGCTGGCGCCTGTTGTATCAACTTTTCAGAGTGGAAGCAAATTTCTCTATGGATCAATCTCCTCAGTCACAACTCAAACTTCTGATTCAGAAAGGTAAAGAGCAAGGTTATTTAACTTTTGCAGAAGTTAACGATCATCTTCCACAAGACATCATAGACTCAGATCAGGTAGAAGATATCATCAGCATGATCAACGATATGGGTATTCAGGTCTCTGAAAATGCGCCTGATGCTGATGAGTTGATGATGCAAGAAACAACAACAGATGAGGATGCTGCGGAAGCAGCGGCTGCGGCTTTAGCAACAGTAGAAAAAGAAATTGGCCGCACAACTGACCCTGTTCGTATGTACATGCGTGAAATGGGTACGGTTGAACTTCTAACTCGTGAAGGCGAAATCCAAATCGCTAAGCGTATTGAAGAAGGGATCAACCAAGTACAAATTTCTGTCGCAGAATACCCTGAAGCTATTACTTACCTGCTAGAGCAATGGGACAAGTACGAAGCAGAAGAAATGCGCCTAAGCGACATTGTTTCTGGTTTCTTTGATCCTAATGCTATCGAGGAAGACGAAGCACCAATTTCAGCAACACACATCGGTTCTGAGCTAAGTGATGAAGACTTAGATGACGAAGATGATGATGAAGATGATGACGATGATGACTCAGAAGAAGGCGATTCAGGTCCAGATCCTGAAGAAGCTCGTGAGCATTTTGAACAACTTCGTACGCTGTACAATAAAGCGCGAGAAATTTTTGAAAGTAAAGGTCGCTCGCACCCAGATGCGAAAGCTGCAATTCAGGAAATCGGCGATCACTTCCGTACTTTCAAGTTAGTTCCTAAGCAATTCGACCGCATGGTAAATAACATGCGCGACATGATGGACAAAGTGCGTGTTCAAGAACGCATCATCATGAAGCAAGCAGTTCAGATTGCTAAGGTTCCAAAAAAGGTTTTCGTTAAGCACTTTGCTAACAATGAAACCGATACCGCATGGATCGATGCTGAAATTGCATCAGGTGAAAAACACTCAGCAAAACTTGCTGAAGTAAAACCTGAAATCGAGCGTTGTGTTAACAAGCTTAAAGCGTTTGAAGATAGCACAGGTCTTAGCATTGAGCGTATTAAAGACATCAACCGTCGTATGAGTATTGGTGAAGCAAAAGCTCGCCGTGCGAAGAAAGAAATGGTTGAAGCGAACTTACGTCTTGTAATTTCAATCGCTAAAAAGTATACCAACCGTGGTCTGCAGTTCTTGGATCTGATCCAAGAAGGTAACATAGGCCTGATGAAAGCGGTTGATAAATTTGAATACCGTCGTGGTTATAAGTTTTCAACATACGCAACGTGGTGGATCCGTCAGGCGATCACGCGCTCAATTGCGGATCAGGCAAGAACTATCCGTATTCCAGTGCATATGATTGAAACAATCAATAAGCTGAATCGTATCTCTCGTCAAATGCTACAGGAAATGGGCCGTGAGCCAAGTCCTGAAGAATTGGCAGAACGTATGATGATGCCTGAAGATAAGATCCGCAAAGTGTTAAAAATCGCTAAAGAGCCAATCTCAATGGAGACGCCAATTGGTGATGATGAAGATTCACATCTTGGTGACTTTATCGAAGACACTACTATCGAGTCGCCGATTGATTCAGCAACGATGGAAAGTCTTCGTGGCGCAACCAACGAGGTACTTGCAGGCCTTACCGCTCGTGAAGCTAAAGTACTACGTATGCGTTTTGGTATCGATATGAATACAGACCACACGTTAGAAGAAGTGGGTAAACAGTTTGATGTAACACGTGAGCGTATTCGTCAGATTGAAGCTAAAGCGCTACGTAAGCTGCGCCACCCTTCTCGCTCAGATCTATTAAAGAGCTTTTTAGACGTTAAGGGCTAAAAAGTAGCAAATAAGATTAAGGCCGCTATTCAGCGGCCTTTTTTATAGTAATTGGATTAAATAGGTATACACACATGGCTTGGATCCAAATCCGAATTTATTCAGATAAAGCCGATGCCGATGCGTTAAGCGATATGCTTATGGATGTCGGTTGTCCGTCTGTCACATTCATGGATAGTAAAAACAATCCCGTTTACGAACCAAAACCTGGCGAAGTCATCTTATGGCCTGAGACAACGGTGATCGGTTTATTTGAAGCGAACCATGATATGCAAGCAGTCGTTGACTTTGTCCAGTCACAATATGACAAGCCGTTAAACTACAAGCTTGAACAGCTAGAAGACAAAGACTGGGAACGCGAGTGGATGGATAATTTCCACCCAATTAAGTTTGGCGAGAGATTATGGATTTGCCCAAGCTGGCGTGATGTGCCAGATCCCAATGCCGTCAATGTGCTACTGGATCCTGGTCTTGCATTTGGTACTGGTACTCATGCCACAACCGCACTTTGCCTGCAATGGTTAGAACAACAAGACCTCAGTGGCAAAACGGTCGTTGATTTTGGTTGTGGCTCTGGGATTTTAGGGATCGCAGCAATCAAATTAGGCGCTGAGCGTGTGATTGGTATTGATATCGATCCACAAGCGCTTATCGCAAGCCGCGATAATGCCGAGCGTAATGGCGTTGCAGATAAGCTAGAAGTGTATTTACCTGAAAATCAGCCGCAATTCAGTGCTGATATCGTTGTTGCTAATATTCTTGCACAGCCGCTGAGAGAGCTACACGAAATCATTCTCGGCTTCTTGGGCGACAAAGGTGCCATCGCCATGTCTGGTATTTTAGAAGAGCAAGCACAATCTGTTGCGGATGTTTATACACCATTTTTAAAGCTAGACAACATTGCTCAACAGGGTGAATGGACGCGCGTCAGCGGTGTGAAAAAATAAGGCTGCTAACGTAACGCTGACAAAAGTATCAGCGAGTCAATGAAAGTTAGTAAGTTTTAACTGGTAAAGCCTGTAATTAACAGGCTTTACGCATTTTTCACAGCTTAAATTTTCGGCTCAAATTGTACCTTTAAAATTGTTTTTGCATAAATTTCGTGCAAATTATCTGAGCTCTCAGGTTGTTATCAAATGTCAACCCATAAAGTTCAAAAAAAAAGCAATTATGTTCAATTTATAACCTTTGATTTTTGCGAAAAAAACCGTAAACTTAGCGCCCCTTGAGGTAAGGCGGATTAAACTGTAGTGCGTATTGGTCCATACCAACTTGAAAACAATCTTATCGTAGCACCAATGGCTGGGATCACCGACAGACCGTTTCGACAACTGTGTCGACGTCTAGGTGCTGGGCTTGCGGTATCAGAAATGTTGTCTTCAAATCCAAAAGTGTGGAAAACCGATAAGTCGCAAAATCGCATGGATCACAGCGGTGAATCGGGCATTCGCTCGGTACAAATCGCAGGAGCAGATCCTGAGTTGATGGCGCAAGCAGCACAATTTAATGTCGCAAACGGTGCGCAGATCATAGATATCAATATGGGCTGCCCCGCTAAGAAAGTGAACAAGAAGCTTGCAGGCTCAGCATTGTTGCAATATCCAGAGTTGGTTGACGAAATCGTAACCGCTGTGGTTGCTGCCGTTGACGTACCTGTGTCGTTAAAAATCCGTACAGGATGGGACACAGACAATCGTAATGGTGTTGAGATTGCTCGCATAGCTGAACGTCGAGGCATTGCTTCGCTAGCCGTGCATGGCCGTACAAGAGCATGTATGTATAAGGGCGAAGCTGAATACGCCACGATCAGAGAAATTAAACGTTCAGTATCTATTCCTGTGATAGCAAACGGTGACATTACGTCTCCTGAAAAAGCGAAACAGGTGCTGGAATACACGGGCGCAGATGCCATTATGATTGGTCGAGCCGCCCAAGGTCGTCCTTGGATTTTCCGAGAAATAGACCATTATTTGCAAACCGGTGAACATTTGCCAGAACCTGAAATAGCAGAGGTTCGAGCAATATTGATGGAGCACTTAGTAAATCTTCATCAATTCTATGGTGAGCCAATGGGAGCGCGCATCGCACGCAAGCATGTATCTTGGTATTTGCAGGCCCATGACCAAGAAGGTCAATTTAGGCGAGTATTCAATGCCTTGGAGACGCCAGAAGCGCAAATCGAGGCATTAGAAGACTATTTTGAAACATTAGGGTGAATGAATTTATTCATCCTTCAGGCTAACTAAGAAAGAGACATAACGATGTTCGAACAAAATGTGACTTCTCCATTTATTACTAACGCTCATGTTCAGTCACAAGAGAAACCGCAACCTTTGCGCGATGCAGTTAAAAAAGCTGTACATCACTACCTAAAGCAGCTTAATGGTCAAGACGTACAAGACGTTTATGAGTTAGTTCTTTCTGAGCTTGAAGCACCTCTACTTGAAGAGGTTATGACTTATACTCGTGGTAACCAAACTCGTGCAGCGATCCTTTTAGGCATTAACCGTGGCACACTTCGCAAGAAGCTAAAAAAATACGGCATGAACTAAGCACTGCTAGTAAAATTTAGTTGATAAAAAAGCACCTTCGGGTGCTTTTTTATTGTTTAAAATTCAGCATCT
Source organism: Pseudoalteromonas maricaloris (assembly GCF_024746855.1). Classification (NCBI taxonomy): domain Bacteria; kingdom Pseudomonadati; phylum Pseudomonadota; class Gammaproteobacteria; order Alteromonadales; family Pseudoalteromonadaceae; genus Pseudoalteromonas; species Pseudoalteromonas maricaloris. The sequence continues at coordinate 3,491,033 of NZ_CP024625.1, forward strand.
AGCGGACATTTATCCTTTTCATATCGCACTTTTCTCATGTTTATCTCGCCTTTTAACATCGTCATCTTAACAATAATGCGCTAAAATACCGGCTTTCTAAGCTAGCCCTTAACTAATCATTGAGGAAACCTGAACCATCATGGATATACATCGTCCAATTCGTCGCGCCCTACTAAGCGTGTCAGATAAAACCGGTATCGTTGAATTCGCCACAGCACTTGCAGCTCAAGGCGTAGAAATTTTGTCAACTGGCGGTACTTGCAAACTACTTGCAGACAACGGCATTAAAGTAACAGAAGTATCTGATTACACTGGCCACCCAGAAATCATGGATGGTCGCGTTAAAACGCTTCACCCAAAAGTGCACGGCGGTATCTTAGGACGTCGCGGTCAAGACGAAGACGTCATGACTGAAAACAATATTTCTGCAATCGATATGGTAGTAGTCAACTTATACCCCTTCGCACAAACTGTTGCGAAAGCTGACTGTAGCCTAGAAGATGCAATCGAAAATATCGATATTGGTGGTCCAACTATGGTTCGTGCTGCGGCTAAGAACCACAAAGACGTGACCATTGTTGTAAATGCGAATGACTACAGCCGCGTCATTGAAGAAATGAAGGCGAACTCTGGCTCTACAACATACAAGACGCGTTTCGACCTTGCTATTGCGGCCTATGAGCATACCGCACAGTATGACGGCATGATTGCCAACTACTTCGGTAAAATGGTTCCGGATTATACGGAAGAAGCAGCAGAGGAAACCAAATTCCCTCGCACTATCAATATGCAATTCACTAAGAAGCAAGATATGCGCTACGGTGAAAACTCGCATCAAGACGCTGCTTTCTATGTTGAAAACAACATTGAAGAAGCATCCGTCGCGACAGCTAAACAACTTCAAGGTAAGGCGCTGTCTTATAACAATATCGCTGATACCGATGCAGCACTTGAGTGTGTTAAAGAGTTTGATAAGCCGGCTTGTGTTATCGTAAAACACGCAAACCCTTGTGGTGTTGCGGTAGATGAAAACATTCTTGCCGCCTATGACCGCGCATTTAAGACCGACCCAACTTCTGCCTTCGGTGGTATCATCGCCTTTAACCGAGAGCTAGACGGCGACACGGCGGAAGCCATCGTAGCGCGTCAGTTTGTTGAAGTTATCATCGCACCTAGCGTATCAGAAGAAGCCGCACAAATCGTTGCTGCGAAGCAAAATGTACGTTTACTAGAATGTGGTCAGTGGTCAAACAAAACCACAGGTACTGATATTAAACGTGTTAATGGCGGTATCTTAGTACAAGATCGTGATCAAGGTATGGTTGGTTTGGACGACCTTAAGGTGGTTTCAAAACGTCAACCTACAGAGCAAGAACTAAAAGATCTACTGTTCTGCTGGAAAGTCGCTAAATTTGTTAAGTCCAACGCAATTGTTTACGCCCGTGATGGCATGACTATTGGTGTGGGCGCAGGCCAAATGAGCCGCGTATACTCTGCAAAAATCGCAGGGATCAAAGCCGCGGACGAGAGCCTAGAAGTTCCGGGTTCTGTGATGGCTTCTGATGCGTTCTTCCCATTCCGTGATGGCATTGATGCCGCTGCAGCTGCGGGTATCACCGCGGTTATCCAGCCGGGTGGTTCAATGCGTGATGAAGAGGTGATTGCCGCCGCTGATGAAGCGGGAATGGCAATGGTGTTTACCGGCATGCGCCACTTCCGTCATTAATCAATAAAGCGCGAAACTTATGAGTTTCGCGCTTTTTGTTTCAGCTAATTTCCAGTATTCTGGCTACAGCATAATCATAACAGAATGAAGGAAGCTAACGATGAATCTAGGTATGAAATCTCTTATCGCTGCTGCAGTATTTACTACTTTAGTGGGCTGTAACGCGACAGAATCTAACTCCAGCCAAGCAGTACCAAGCGCGATTGCAAAAGCCGTTGCTAGCGACAATCGAGCTGAGAACAATAGAGCCCGAGACCAGTATCGCCACCCAAGTGAAACGCTTGCTTTTTTTGGCATTGAGCCATCAATGACCGTGGTAGAAATTGCACCAGGTGGTGGTTGGTATAGCGAGATTTTAGCGCCGCTGGTTAAAGGTCAAGGCACCTATTATGCAGCGCACTTCCCTGCTGATTCAGATGTTGGCTACTATCAACGCTCATTAAAAGGCTACAAAGAAAAAGTAGCAACCAACCCAGACTATAGTGAAGTAAAGATCACGGAATTTGCACCAGTGACGCACAGTAATATTGCGCCACAAGGCAGTGCAGACGTGGTACTTACCTTCCGTAACGTGCATAACTGGTACATGGGTAAAGGGGATGAGGGTGTACTTAGCGCGTTCAACGCGTTTAATAAGGCACTGAAACCTGGTGGCATTTTAGGTGTTGTTGAACACCGTCTGCCTGAGCATCGCCAACTTGAGGATCAAAAGTCGTCAGGTTATATGAAGCAAAGTTATGTTATTGATATCGCCAAGCAAGCTGGGTTTGAATTAGTTGCAAGCAGCGACATTAACGCCAACCCGCTAGACAGCGCCAATCATCCAAAAGGCGTCTGGACTCTGCCACCTCGCTTAGCGCTAGGTGATGAAAAAGCAGCGCAATATAAAGCGATTGGGGAAAGCGACCGCATGACCTTAAAATTCAAAAAGCTTTAATAGGAAAATTTCGCCATGAATGTACTAGTCATTGGCAGCGGTGGACGTGAGCATGCGCTTGCGTTCAAAGCCGCACAAAACCCATCTGTAAAAACGGTTTTTGTAGCACCTGGTAACGCAGGTACTGCGCTTGAGCCTAAACTCGAAAACGTGGCTATCGGCGTTGAAGATATCGATACCTTAGTCGTCTTTGCTAAAGAAAACAATGTGCAATTAACCATTGTTGGCCCTGAAGCGCCACTGGTTATCGGTGTAGTTGACCGTTTCCGTGAAGAAGGCTTAGCTATTTTTGGACCTACTCAAGCGGCAGCACAGTTGGAAGGTTCAAAGTCGTTTACTAAAGACTTTTTAGCACGTCACGATATTCCAACAGCGGCTTATCAAACGTTTGAAGAAATTGAGCCTGCGCTTGCCTACTTGAAAGCGCAAGGGGCACCTATCGTCGTTAAGGCTGATGGTCTTGCTGCTGGTAAAGGGGTTATCGTCGCAATGACCGAAGCGGAAGCGGAAGAAGCTATCCGCGATATGCTTGCGGGGAATGCTTTTGGCGAAGCGGGCAGCCGTGTGGTTATTGAAGAGTTTTTAGAAGGTGAAGAAGCCTCTTTCATCGTCATGGTTGACGGCAAAAATGTACTTCCTTTTGCCACCAGCCAAGATCACAAACGTGCATACGATGGTGATAAAGGCCCAAATACAGGTGGTATGGGTGCATACTCTCCAGCTCCTGTAGTCACACCAGATATTCATGACCGCATCATGGCCGAAGTGATCAATCCAACGGTTGAAGGTATGGCGAAAGAAGGTCACCCTTATACAGGTTTCCTATACGCTGGTTTGATGATCACAGCAGACGGCACACCAAAAGTTATCGAGTATAACTGCCGCTTTGGCGACCCAGAAACACAACCTATCATGTTACGCCTTCAGTCTGATTTAGTTGAGCTGATTGAAGCGGCAAACCGAGAAGAGCTTGATCAAACATCGATTGAATTCGATCCGCGAGCTGCCGTTGGTGTTGTGCTTGCAGCTAGTGGCTACCCAGGCAACTATCCTAAAGGTGACGCTATCTCAGGTCTTCAGGTGAACTATCCTGAAGGTGAAAAAGTGTTCCATGCTGGTACTAAACAAGATGGCGAGCATGTAGTCACCGCTGGTGGTCGAGTATTATGTGCAACGGCCCTTGGCCACACGGTAACCGAAGCGCAAAAACGCGCCTACTCTCTAGTGAAAGACATTCACTGGGATGGTGTAGAGTACCGCACAGATATCGCATATCGTGCAATCGCACGCGAAAGCTAATTCACATTAAGCTTTGCAAGGCCAGCCCGACGCTGGCCTTTTTCATTTTTACACACTGCGTTTCTAAGTTTGTAATGGTATCCTACCCTTTTATGAGCATTTTTAGGGGCAAAGATGCAAGTACAAGGTACACTCAGCAAGTTAAAGTCAGCGCTTGTTGAACCTATTCAATATCAATTACCCGTGGGTGATAACTTAGTATCACTCAATGACTACTTTGGTAAATCTGTCACCCTTACCTTCACTGGCAATATATTTTGCAGTAGCTGTGGTAAAAAAACCAAAAAGAGCTATTCGCAAGGCCACTGTTTCGTGTGCATGAGAAAACTCGCGAGCTGCGACATGTGCATTATGAAGCCAGAGACCTGCCACTATGATCAAGGCACCTGTCGTGAACCCCAATGGGGCGAAGAGAACTGTATGATCCCGCACTATGTGTATTTGGCCAATACCTCAGGCCTTAAAGTTGGGATCACTCGTCATACGCAGATCCCAACACGTTGGATAGATCAAGGCGCAACGCAAGCACTGCCGATTTTTAAGGTGCAGACCCGTCACCAGTCAGGATTAGTGGAAGTGGCACTGGCTCAGTTTATTGCCGATAAGACTAACTGGCGCAATATGCTCAAAGGCATCAATCCTGAAATAGACCTCAAAGCAGAAGCTGCTAAGCTTATTCCCGAGATCCAAGCAAAGCTCGACGAACTTGCTGAACTCTTTGGTGCAACCGCCATTGAAGTGCTGGACGAAGAAGTGGTTGATCTCACTTTCCCTGTAGAGCAGCACCCGAGTAAAATCAGCTCGTTTAACTTTGATAAAGACCCTGTAGTATCAGGCGTGCTTGAAGGGATCAAAGGCCAATATCTTATTTTTGATAATGGCGTGATCAATATCCGTAAGTTTACTTCTTACGAAATTACCTTCTCTGACGAATAAAATGCATGCCAATCGTCTTCTGTAAGTGGCTTACAGAAGACGTAACCTTGGATTGTATGACAACCAAGCTTGCGCAGGTAACGTTTCTGTACAGGCTTTTCTACGCCCTCAGCTACAACTTGCAGGTTGAGCGCCTTAGCCATCGCCACAATTGCTGAAACAATTTCGCTGTTGCCATATTCATCGGGCACCTTAGCAATAAAACTAGCATCTATTTTTAGGATATCGATGGGCAGTTTAGCCAAGTAACTGAGCGCAGAATACCCGGTACCAAAGTCATCAATCGCCAGTTTTACACCCAGCTCCTTGAGTTTTTTCAAGGTGTACTTAGCCTCAAGCAGATTACCGATAAAGCTATTTTCAGTAAGCTCAAGCTCAAGATACTTGCCGTCGACGTTGTGCTTCTTTAATGCCTGCGCAACACATTGATACAGGTCACCTTGAGTGACATGTGACGCCGAGATATTAATCGCCAAGCGCCTAATCTCAACACCTGCGCGTTGCCATTTAGCCAAGTGCTGACAGGCTTTATCTATTACCCACTGATCTAAGCGAATAATAAGCCCAAGCTCCTCAGCAAGTGGAATAAATTGAGCCGGTGAGATCATCCCAAGATTTGGGTCACGCCAGCGCAGTAAACACTCAACACTGGAAATACGACTGCTGGTTAAGCACTGCAAGGGTTGAAAATGCAGTTCAAACTCATCATTTTCTAAGGCATTCTGAAAACGACTTAGCATGGATAAACGCTCAAATGAGCGTGCATTCATCGAAGCTTCGAATAACTGAAAGGAGTTGCGCCCTACTTCTTTGGAGCGATACATAGCAACATCGGCGTGTTTAAGCAATGTTTCCGTGTCATGACCATCTTCGGGATAAATAGCAGCCCCCATTGAGGCCGTTGCAGCCACCTGCATATCACCAAGTTGAAAGGGGCTCGATAGTGCCATCAACATTTGGTCAGCAAACTCAATGACCTCCGACATGCCATTCACTTCGCTCAGTAGCACAACAAATTCGTCGCCACCAAGTCGCGCTAAGGTGTCACCTTCGTTCAGAATAGACTTTATCCGCTCGCTAACCTGTACCAATAACTCATCTCCGGCGCTGTGGCCAAGAGAGTCATTCACTTCCTTAAAGCGGTCTAAATCTATAAACATCACACTGAGTTTTTGCTTGTAGCGGTGCGCTGATGCCAATGCCATAGAGAGTCTGTCGTAAAATAAGCGGCGATTAGGCAGCCCAGTCAATTCATCAAAATAGGCTAAGCGAGCAATTTTTTCTTCAGCATTTTTACGCTCCGTAATGTCACTAAAAATGGCTGCGTAGAGCATGTCGTCACTGTACGGCTCTCTGATCTCAATAATCGTAAGCCATTCAACATAAATCTCACCGCTCTTTTTACGATTGCAGATCTCGCCCTGCCACACACCTGTTTCTCTGAGCGTTTGCCACATGCTCTGATAATAGCATTCATCATGTAGCCCAGAGCTCAATATGCTTGGGTTTTTCCCTAGTACTTCGTAATCTTTGTAGCCGGTAAGCGCACTAAACGCTGGGTTGATCTGGATTATTTCACCTGAACTTTTGGTGATCATAATGCCATCGAGAGAAGCATCAATGATGCGGTTAGCTAGATAAAGATTCTTCTCCGATTTTTGCAGTGCAATATCACGTTGTACTAGGACTTTTTCCAGTTCGCTACAATACGCAGTTTCAATTTCAGTCAGAACATTTTTGAGCGCCAATAACCCTATCACTTGTTGCGAGTCTGGGGAAGTCACTACCAAATGACGAATGGAGTTTACCGTCATCAGCCGATAAGCATCGAATAGGCTGTCTTTTGGCGTCATGGAGAGCATCGGATAGCTGGCTAATTGCCAGCAAGGCTGACGCCAATCAGGATTGAGAATAATATACGCAATATCACGCTGAGTAATAATGCCATACTCATTTAATTCACGGTTATACACCAGCACAGCGGTAAGCTTAAGCTCACGCATATTATTGATAACATCAGAGACGCAGTCTTCACTGTCTAAAATCACAATGCTCGAGTCAAAGTGTTGCTCAATTGGTCTAAAATGCAAATAATGGTCGAGCCCTTGACTGCGCACAATATCGGATAAAGAGACCACACCACAAGGTAGATTATCCGAGTCCACCACGAGTAAGTGACGGATCCCTAGTTGGTGGAACTTGACCGTCGCCTCACTCAAGGTTTTATCAATTTGAATTTTTTGCACCGGTGTAGTCATCACTTCCCGGATCGACACCTGGGCAAAGTCAGGATCGTTAAAGTTGAGTTTAACGCAATCCGACTCAGTCCAGATACCAATAATGTCATCGGCACGGGTAATAAAGATCGAGCTCACTCTGCTCGCTCGCATTTGCGCAACCGCATCATATAGACTGGTTTGCTCATCGCAACATAACAAGCTATTGGTAAATACTTCTTTGATCTGTAACTGACGTGAATCACCAACCATAAGCACACTCTCGCAATATTATTCCAATTTGAAGTATACTGGGCGACACTTTTGATAACTTGACCAAGAACAAATTATGGCGATAAAAACCTATCCTTTATTGCTGGTATTAGACCAAAGTATAGAGTTTATCGAAGATGAAAAAGCACTTAGAGATGCAACACATCTGCTCGATGATGCGTCACTCAAGCGGTTAATTCTAGTATACCCAAACGATTGCTGCAGCAACGTACACGGTGCGCCCGTGCAGTGTATTGATTTGAAATATTTAACCGAATTAGTGCAACAATATCTCGTTGACGAAGGCCAGTGTTGCGTGAGCAAAATCCAACTGAGCACTACTCAGCAGGCTTTTGATTTATTAAGTCTAAGCTAACCGGCTTCAACCAACGCTTTGATATGTGTCACGGCGCTGCGGCCTAAAGAAGAAAGATCATAGCCCCCTTCTAAGTAGGAAATAATCCCCAAACAGTCCGATGAGTTTGCAAACTCAACCACTTGCTCAGTAAACCACTGGTAATCTTGTTCAACAAACTTGAGCCCACCCATATCATCCTCTAAATGACCATCAAACCCTGCACTGATAAAAATGAGCTGAGGTTTAAATGATTGCAGCTTAGGTAACCATTGCTGCTCCACCAAGGCTTTTAAGTCTGTACCGTCCGCTCCCGCACTCAAAGGGGAATTGATAAGTGTTTGATGATTCTCAATCGCGGTATTTGGATAAAAAGGGTGTTGGAATAAAGAGCAAAGTAACACGCTATGATCGTCTTTGAAAATATCTTGTGTGCCATTACCATGATGTACATCGATGTCCAATATAGCCACCCGCTCTACGCCCTTTGTCTTGGCATAAGCGGCAGCAATGGCAACATTATTAAAGACACAAAATCCCGATGAAGTACTTTGATTGGCGTGGTGCCCAGGAGGTCTAACAGAACAAAATGCAGCATCAAGTTTACCTGCAACTACTTCGTCCACCGCGAGTATTCCTGCGCCGACAGCGTGTTCAATCGCTTTCATAGAATCAGGACAAAGCCAAGTGTCGCCGTCTAACTCGGTTAACCCTTCATTAGGGATTTTATCCATTACTTCTTTGATCATGGCTTGATCATGAACCAATGCATAGTGTGAGATATCGGCTTTCAGCGCCGTTTTGTGCTCAATGGCGATATCCAGTCCAGACGCTAGCAACCGGTCTGATATCGCATCTAACCTCGCAGGACACTCAGGATGTTCCTCGGTCATTTTATGCTTGCGGCAATATGGATGAGTAATAATTGCAGTACGCATAACGAATATACATCCTATGTTAGTTTGCGACATGGTTGATTTAAGTAGCTATCCTTTCACTATATCAAAGCCACATAGTTGTGGCTTTGATACTTTGGTATATCCTAATGCTGGATTTCTTTCGCCTTTAAATCCAAGTTATGGAAATCGAAACTAAAGTCGGTTATTTCCGGATTAACAAATTCCATTGCAGCAGACTCAACCCGTTGTGATTTATCCATCACAAAATTGATGTAAGCATCTGCTTCAAGTAATGGCTCATCCCACCGTACCACAAAGGTGTTACCGGTTAGGTGCTCAAGCTTCCCTTTTAAGCGCTTCGTGTGCGTAAAATCAATGCGCAGTTCCTTACCGAGCTTTTCCACTACCACATCGCCATACCAAGCGCTATTTAGTGTTCCCGTGTAGTTGTTTAATGGTAAAGCGGGCTGTGGTTTTGCAACTTCGATTATCCCAGCTTTGGCATATTTTTCTTGTTGCGCCTTGAAGTAATCATCGGCGATGATCTGCACCCAGTCTTTATCTTCTAGGCCAAGCGCATCTTCAAACACTTCATTAATAATCGCGGAAAGTGCGGGGTATTTTTGTTGGTTTGATAAGACCACCACCCCCAATTTTTTCTCTGGGATCATCGCCACTTGCGACACCATACCTAAAATCCCACCGCCGTGACCTACCTTTTTATAACCAAAGTAGTCTTCTACCGCCCAGCCAAGGCCGTACCCTCTAAACTGCTGGTGGTATACTTCTGCGGCTTTTGCTGCGGGAATACGCGTAATGTGTGGATGCCACATTTGCACTTGTTGCTCTTGGCTAAATAGCTGCTCGCCAGAAGGTAAGCGACCACCTTCAAGCTGAGTTTGTAACCACTTGGTCATGTCATCCACGTTAGACGCAATAGCGCCAGCACCACGGAAATCTTCTAGGTAGTTAACAAAGAACGGTGTAAGTTTGCCATCCATCGGAATATGGCCAGTCGCCCAATTACTATTGTTAGCCGGGATCCGAGAGAATCCAGCCTTTGAGTCATCCATATCCAACTTGGTAAACATTTCCTGCTCAACAAAATCGCGCCAATCTTTACCACTAACTCGGCTTACGACTTCTCCTGCAACAACAAACATCAAATTGTTATAGGCGTAATGACTACGGAAACTTGAATCCGGTTTGAGATGTGAAATACCTGCCAGCAATTCAGTCATGGTTTTATCAGTATCAGGCCAGATCATAAGGTCACCCGCCCCAAGACCCAATCCGCTTCGATGACTTAATAAATCGCGGATCGTCATCTCTTGAGTAACATAACTATCGTAAAGCTTAAATTCTGGAATGTATTTGGTGACTTTGTCATCCCAACTCAGTTTGCCTTGATCTATCAACATCGCCAGCGCTGCTGCCGTAAATGCTTTGGTGTTAGATGCAATACCAAACAAGGTATCCGCATTGACCTTGGCTGGCTTATTTAAATGCGTCACTCCGAAGCCCTTGATCATCACAACCTTACCATCTTCTACGATACCAATTGCCAAACCTGGAATATTAAACTTTGTCATTGCACTTTTTACCGCAGCTTCAACATCCTGTTGATTTACTGCCGCGCTTGCCTGTGCACTAAGAAAACTCGCAGCAACTAGGCCTGAGGTTAATAGCCATTGTTTTATTTTCATTATTTTTCCTTGGTTTTTTGCCACAACCAATCATGATGTTACCAGTCAAGCTTTGAGATTTAACTTCGTAATATCACATTGATAGATGGCTAATTCTTGTTGTTGTCTGTCACTATTATTATCTGTAACGTGTGCTTGCGCCGAAATTGCCTGTAAATAGCTGGTCGGAAACTGATGCTCCTTTGCCCCGGCCAACACATGATGTACGTACCAATCGAAAGGTAATTGATGTTCCACAAAGGTGTTAGCAATATAGCACCAGGCGTCCACCATACCGCCATCTAGCCTTTCAACTGGCAAGCAATGACAGCTGTAACGCTCCCCTTCAATGTCATCCAAACGCGCTTTTTCTTGCTCATCCAACGCATACAAAACGCCATAAACATGGCTATTTGCCTTAGTGCTCGGCGTAATACTGCACTTGGCTGAACCATCGGTGCTCAACATATCAAAAGTCAGCCGATAGCCATGCAATTTTCCCACTCCAAGTAGCTTCGCTTGTGGTAAGCGAGCGAGCAGGCGTGCGGTCGACATATTTGAACCAAAACTAAAGTTAATAATGTTTTTGTCACACATTAGATCACCAATCTTACTGCAAGCAGTAACATGATCACACCGATCCCGCGATCAAACCAATGTCCTGCACGACGAAAAAATTGTCTTACCGTTGTTTTTGATAAAACTAAAGATAAAAACGAAAACCAAGCCCAGGTAGCCAACGCCATATAAACACCGTAAAACAACTGCACACTTCTTGGTGTGGTTGGCTCAATCACTAAGGTAAAAAGCGATAAGAAGAACAGCGTTGCTTTAGGATTTAAGGCATTGACCAAAAAACCTCGTTTTAATGCAGTCCAATTAGACTCAGTAACAGCGTGTTCAGTGATATTTTCTTGCTCTGAATTGGGTTTTGCATACCGCAACGCTTGGACACCAAGGTAAGTGAGGTAAAGCGCGGCTAAGTATTTTACTGCTGTGAACAAGGTTTCAGATTGAGATAGCAGTAACGCAACTCCCAATAAGCAATAACTGACATGTACTAAAATACCAAGGCCAACCCCAAAACTTGTCCAAAGGGCGTTTGCTCTACCCTGCTGTACACTTTGTTTAAGCACTATCGCAAAATCGGGACCGGGACTTGCGACAGCAAAAAAATGTGCCAGCGCAATTAAAATAAACTCATCAAGATAAACGAGCATGTGCATGCTCCTGTAAGGCCAGTAAATCACCACGCTCTGAGTTATCCATTAGAGTATTAATTTGCTTTTTCGCCTTTTTATACTGACTTACAAGATGTGACTTAAGATGCTTATGACCATCTTTCACCCCTTTAAAATGACATACTAGGGCATGCACAAAAACACTCTGCTGCTCCGTCAGTGCAGCTTTTCGGTTGGCATATTGGTTGTAGCAAGAACCACATCCTCCCCTAAAGTGATATACGGTATTAGACACCATGACCCCAAAACCAAAAAAGCTCGCCAGCACATCACAAGCCGCGTCTAATTGCGCTTCCCCACCTGGAGGTAACACGCCACGCTGTAAAATTAAAATTTTTGCCATAACACCTGCGTAACTGGCGATCAGATCTTGAGGCTGATTTATTTGATTGGGATTATAAGAAATCAAAATAGGCGCAGCCGCTTCAGCGATGACCGCTTGCTCACCGCGCCAACGCCCTGCAATGTTTAACTTAGTCATGCTGGTCGACGCGAGCATGCGTTCAGGCGCAACCAAAGTGATTGGCCACTGTTGTAATCCCGCATAGGACTTTACTCGGGAGAAAACCACTGCCGCCATCTCTTCAATACTGGATACCGGCTCAGGAAAACAACTGGGAGTCGGAGTAATGATCTGCGTTTCATTTAAAAAGTACTCGCCATCAAAATGCTCAAATGCCCAGACAAAGGTATCAATTAACCATTGGGTTTCTTCATCGCTAAGCAAAGGTGAGACTTTAAATAAGGACAGCATGCTAATAATTCACTCTTTTCTGGAATAACCCCTGATAAATAGCATAAACTCTGAGCCTAATGCAAAAACATGGAGTTTCACATGCCACACTTTATTCTCGAACACTCAGCTAATTTGCCAATTGACACTGAGGCATTAGTATCACAGGTGCAGCAATTTGCCTGTGCAAGTGGCTTGTTTGATCCAACTTCCGTCAAAACCCGTGCTGTTGCTTTTGAGCATTTTCAGTTAGGTGATGGCAAACAAGGATTTATTCACCTACAGATCCATATGATGGCTGGTAGAACATTAGAGCAAAAACAAATACTCACGGAAGGTGCTCTAAAGCTTTTGCTCGCAAAGGTCGGGGAGCATTTTGCTCTCAGTGTCCATTGCTATGATTTATTATCCGATATTTACCGCAAAAACTAATTTATTATTCGAGTTATTTAGCTATGAAATTTCCATGTAGATTGGAGAAATTTTTGAGCCACGTTGCAGAGATGCCGCGCAGCAAGGTCAAAATTAATATTAAAAAAGGTCTAGTTACCGTTAATGGCAATGTCGTCAAAAAAGGCGATATCCAAGTCACCCCAGCAGACCACATTACTTTCGATGGCAATCGCCTAGAGTATTTGGGTTTACGCTACTATATGCTAAACAAACCGCAAGGTTATGTATGTGCAAATAGTGATGAATTGCACCCTACAGTATTCGATTTAATCGAAGAACCTAACTTAAAAGATTTTCATGTTGCAGGTAGACTGGACATCGATACGACGGGTTTGGTTCTGCTCACTAACGATGGTGATTGGTCTCATCAAATCACCTCGCCAAAGAAACAAAAGTTTAAAACTTATGTACTAGAAAGTCGTGACGAACTCACTGAAGAAGCGCTAACACAGCTTGAGCAAGGCGTTGAGTTACATGGTGAAAGGCAAGCAACCCTGCCAGCAAAAGCGGAGCTTATTGATAAATTCGCACTACGCTTATCTATTTGCGAAGGAAAATATCACCAAGTAAAGCGCATGCTTGCCGCAGTTGGCAACCAAGTAGTTGAACTCCATAGAGAAAACATTGCAGGAATCGAACTTGATCCAACCCTTGCTGAGGGGGAATATCGCCCGTTAACTGATGAAGAAATAAGCATAATTAATGCAAATTAGTCGTCACCCTTAGGTAGTATGAGTAAATATCATCTCAAAATAACCCGCATAGGGCATTAACCTACTTACAAACTCCCCCTAAACATGCTAAATCATGTAATGAGAGTATTTTTAGGGGGCGATCCTGTGTTTTCTAGTTTCACATTAAAAGCAAAAATAATTACCTTTGCCGCCGCAATATTTGTTTCATTACTTGCCGTTGCCTTTGTAGGTCTTCAAGCTCTACGCCATGCCAGTGAAAGCGATAATATTGCGCGTATCAACCAATTAATGAAAAGCACCGTTAATATTGTTAAACAGTTTGAGCACTTTGCAGAGCAAGGAAAACTGACTGAGCAACAAGCAAAAGAGATGGCAATTCAAGTTTTAAGAGAAAATAAATATCATGACTCTGAGTATGTGTATGTTGTTAATGATAAAATGGACTTCGTAGCAACACCTCATGACCCCCAACTACATAACACCAGCTTTAATGACTTTGAAGATGCTGACGGCAAAAGCATAGGCAGCATGGTAAAGCGTTTAGTCGGTAACCAATTTGATCGGATCATTACCTACAATTGGACCTCATTACGAAATGGAGAAGTTGTCGACCTGACCTCAGTGGTTCAAAAAACCCCAGGGTTTGGCTGGTATGTCGGCACTGGTATTAGTTATAAAGAAGTGAACGAGCGCTATTGGGACACCGCAATCTGGTTAGTTGCACTTTCTTTAGTGGTTGCCGTTGCATTAACCACCGCACTTGCGCGGTTTGGCCTGTCTTTGAATAACAAACTTGGTGCGGAAATCAATGATGTGCTCGAAATAGTAAAGCATGTTTCAAGAGGAAACCTGACTACACCAATCAATACTGCTGACTGTCAAGATTATAGTATTCTCGCAGCTATGGCCTATATGCAAGGCGGACTAAGAGGTGTAGTTGAAGGACTTAAGGAAGCAACCAAGGCGCTACAAAACCAAACATCAGACAGCGAGGTACGATCAGTAGAACTTGAGAATCTAACTCGTAGTTTAAATGCAGAAACTCAAATGGTGGCTTCAGCAATTACCGAGCTCACAGCATCAGCACAAACCGTAGTCGAACATGCCGAGCAAGCTGCAGATTCAGTTCAAGAGGCTGAAAAGCAAGGTAATGCAGCCGACAAACTGACAGCTCAAGCAGCGACTGAAATTGCATTATTAGAGCAACAAATTGACAGCGCTGGTAATAACATTCAAGTGCTAGATGAAGAAGTATCTAATATCGCCAATGTACTTACCGTAATCCAATCTATCGCCGAGCAAACCAATTTACTGGCTCTCAATGCTGCGATAGAGGCAGCACGAGCTGGAGAGCAAGGACGAGGCTTTGCTGTCGTAGCGGACGAGGTCAGACAGCTTGCTCAGCGCACTCAAAGCAGTACAGAAGAGATCCGTACCATGATCACTAAACTGCAAAGTGCGACTCAAGATGCGAAGGCTTCGGTAAGCTTGAGTATTGCAACAAGTGAAAAGACAGTAAGTATGTCGTCTAAAGCATCCCAAGCGCTTGTGCAAGTCGCCGATTCTTTAAAATCTATATCGCAAATGAGTCATCAAATAGCTCAAGCAGCCAAAGAACAGTTGGATGCAGGTGAAGATACAGCTAAACGCGTCGTTATTATTTCTGATACCGCTTCGCAAACGGCTAGCGTCTCAGAAAAAGCACATAAAGCAACCGATACGATTAAATCATTATCCGGAAATCTAGAGCTTGAGATGGCTAAATTCAAGGTGTGAAAAATTAATTTTATCTTTACTTTTCAGACCATTAGAATAGTGTAAATATATCTAAACTATTATTTTAAAATTTTCTTTAATTTTTCATTCACCTTGTGTTTATTTGGTGTTAAGTTTGTACCTGTCGGGAGTGTCGGTTGAGTAGTCTGGCACGGCTCTCCTGAAGTTGTGAGAATCACAATAAAAGATAAATCCAATACAATTTGATCACTTGGTATTCAAGTGTGTTCAATAAGGACTATGATAATGCAAAAGCTAAATTTGAAAGAATGCAAAAAAGTTTCTGGTGGCGGTATTTTTGAACCTGAATTTCCACAACAAAAAAGCCAAGAGTCTCAAAAGAAAGACTAAGTTTTAGATTGTCAAAATGAAAAAGAACTTTTCAATAAGAGATCTACTTCTTCCTTACGCTGTTATCGGAGTAGGTCTTTTTGTACTATATGATATTAGGTATCACTTCTTTTTAATTTACATTATGACGATCTCTGCAATTTTGGTGGTGGGGATTCGGCTGAAAGACATTAACATTTCCACTTTAGCTATTCTGGTTGCAATTCCTTTTTCTCTCGAAGTCATTGTTTTTTCATCCGGATTAATTAGCTTATCTTCAACCGAAAGCAGTCGCTTACTCCAAAATAGCATTATTTTTGGCGTACATTTTTTAATAAATTTATCAGTTGTCTTCCCTTTAACGCATCGAGTTGAATTAACTAAAAAGCTTTTTCCTAAGGCAAAAGTGAGATTTACCTTCGCAGATTCCATCTTACCTTGGTTGGCAATTTTAGGGGTATTTATGAGTTTTGCAGGACTTGTTGAAAACTATTTAAGACATGCTAAAGGTGTAAACAGTACTATCTTCTTCTACAGTTTTGACGTTAGTGGCTACATTATTTACGCTTCCAATTGTGGCGTCCTACTTGTTTTAACTGCCTTAACGTATAAAGAGGAATACGACTATGCGCTGCCAAGCTTACGCAAAAAGCGTTAATCTTCTGTAAAATACGGATTCACCAAGTTTATAGTTGCGCTTGTAAACTGTTTATCTAAACCATACTTTTGTTTTAAAGTTTGTAACTCTCCAGACTCTTGAAGTTTGGCAAGCCCTTCTTCCAAAGCCTTTGCCAGCGCTTGCTTGTCTTTATTTACAAAGAAGTAAAAGGCGGTTGAATACGATAGATGAAAATCAGGTACGATCATGAGGTTCTCGTTATTTTGTGCGATTAACTCTGAATTTGCCTCAATCACCGAGCGTGGAAAATAATCCGCTTTCTTATCCGCAATCAAATTAAACATAGTTTGATAATCAGAAATCGGTCTGACCTTAAGGCCGTTATAGCTTAGAATTTTGGTATCAGGCCAATCGTGCCCCTGAACTGCGGTAAAACGCTTTAATTCGTTAAGTGACCGAACTGCTTTTATGGCTGGATAAATATCTTTATGAACAATCAGCACACGTTTACCAATAAGTCCATCATACAAGGGGACCTTAATAGGAATAGCAATTTGCTCACGAGCAGGACTGGTCATCGACCAATGTAAATCAACCTTACCTCGGCTTAGTGCCATTAGCGTGCGCTGTTGATGAGGGTGGATTTTGATGTGTTCAATTTGAGCTGAGTACTTAGCAGCCGCCAGCGCCTTTTCTAGTAATTCGTAAAGATAAAGATCGCGATCGTACAAGGTTCGCGCTTCTTTCGCGACATAGATTAAATCGGGGGTTTGCGCCGCTATGCAAGCACTTTGAAACACCAGAGCAGAGATAATTACACTCAACTTTAACTTCATCGCACAACCCTCTTTTAGGGGAAACAATACTACAATCAAGAGTATTTTTACGGATTGCTATTACTATTGCGTAATTAAAAATATAGTCAACCTGCATTTTCCAATCGTACAGTCGATACCGTAGGCTTGCGACGGTTACATACAAATAAATAGCTATTACGATAGCGCTTTGCTTCTTTCTTAGCATCCGTTGCTAAAGCTGCAACTTGGTGCGAATTGATACAGTGTTGTAAATCTGGTCTCACTAAACCAATCGATAAAGTGAGTAAAGGTACAAATTGCTTTTGCCCTTCACGATTTGTTGCCCAGTAACCGCCAGCACTAACATGCTCGGGAGTAAAAAAGGCTTTTGATTTAAGCTCAAACTGAGTGATGATCTCATGACACAACACTTCTGCATCATTATTATCGAACACCACCATAAAGTCGTCGCCCCCGATATGCCCAACAAAACTTGAGCTCTGTGCACATACATCAACTGTCACCTCGGCAAGTAGCTTAATCACGCTATCGCCACTGGCATATCCATATAAATCATTAAACTGCTTAAAATGATTAAGGTCGATATATGCAAGAGAAAAGTCATGATGTGAACGTAACCTTTGCTCTATTGCCTCATTTATCGCGACATTGCCCGGCAACATGGTTAATGGATTGGCATGTTGAGCATGACGAATTTTTTCTTCTGTGATGTGCTTGAGTATGTCTCTCAAGGGCGCTAAGCCAAGATAACGACCATCTCTAGTAATAATGATATGACGTCGAATATCAAATTCATGGTCGGTTATTTGCTTACTCACCGTATCAAGCTCTTGCTGCTCATCCACCACTAACGGCTGTTTATCCATCAACTTAATCACTGATTTCTTATCGAAGAGCGCATGGCCATATGGTGCCGCAAACACCTCAGTCAGTTGATCTCTGTGTAGCAGCCCAACAGGCTCTCTAGCATCATTAACCACTGCAAGGCTGGTTAGCTTGCGATCTTGTTCAAACAGCCTATGAGCATCGATACATTGCGTACATTCATGGATAGCATTGGCCTCTTTGGCAAGCCAACCGATTGCCATCGACTGCTCAAATTGATTGACACTGGAACGAACTTCCGAATGAAGGGATTTTAACAACGCCAGCTCTGTCGGTGGCTTTCGAGTTGGCTTCGCGAGCAGAAAGCCTTGAGCGTTTACAATACCGAGCTGCTCTATCAGCTTTAGCTCCTCCATCCGCTCAATTCCCTCGGCAATTACTTGAGTGCTAGTGGCTTTAGCAAGCTCGATAATAGACTTTAAAAACTCACGTTTCACCACACTTTGGTCACAATGGTCGATAAAATATCTGTCGACTTTAACGTAGTCAGGGCATAACTCCGACCACTTTCTGAGACCAGAATAACCCGCTCCCAAATCATCAATCGCAATTTGAAACCCAAGTTCTCGATAATGAGTAATTGTAGTTAGTAGCAGATTCGCGTCATCTACTTTGTCTTGCTCAGTCACTTCAATGACGACACGCTTGGGATCGAGCCCATACACTTCTGTAAGATGTCTGGTTTCGCCCTTTGGGTGGCTCGGATCAAGTAACGCTTTTGGACTAACGTTTAAAAATAACTTACCAGGAAGGTTGAGTGAGACGAACTGCTTAATAGCGGCTTCACGACAGATAATCTCGAGTTCTGACAAACGCTCCTGCTTACTCGCGATCGCAAAAAGCTTGTCTGGAGATTCCAACAATGAGCCGGACATGCCACGACTTAATGCTTCAAACCCTAAGATTTGCCGTTTCGCAAGATCGTAGATAGGCTGAAACAGAGTAAATACAGCTTTTTCTTTTATTATTGTATTAAGTACTAACGTGCGCGAAGGATCCACAGCATTAAACTCACTGTAAAAGTATAATCGCGCACGGTAGCAACAGAGTATGACAGATATATGTCAATCGGGTGAAATGTACCCAATTTGCAATTGAATGATTTTCAACCGCTTACTTCAGCGCTCGTTCTACCTGATCAAAGTGTGCAATCACTTCCACAATTTCCATCTCTGCACTCTTATAGTCTTCAGCGCCACTAAACCCCTTCATCGCAATCGCTTGAACCGTTGCTGGATGCACCAATAAATCTTTTGCATGGTAGCAAACAGGATCATCAAACTTGGGTAATTTGCCATCTGCGTGATAGCCAGTTTCGATCTCTTCAAGTGGTAAGGTAGGGATGATATCAGCGGCCTTATCCAAGGCATCTAGATAAGTCTGACACTGAGGATACTTGGCCACAAACTCATTAAGCAAAGTTCTAGAAAGCGTCACAAGATCGGCGGATTGTGCTTCAAGTGCAGCAGCATCTTTCTCGATACGAATATCCGCAAGTAAAGTCTCGGCTTGTGCTTTATATTGCGCCAAAGATGAGGTTGCTTCCGTGGGAGCGGACTCTGTGCGTTGTTCTAATTCAGGTTGCTTAGAACATGCGGTCATTAATGTTAATGCGCCAACCGCCATCACAAGTTTGTACATAGGTATCTCCTTTATTGATAACGATTATCATTATATACTACTGTCATTTTTTAGAAACAATAAAATGACGTTTTACAAACAACAAAAAAGCGGCCAAAAAGCCGCTTTCGATTATCACAACAACTTCTGTGATTAAGGCATAGCGTCTAGGTCTGCACCTTCTTTTTCAACTTCTACTGGGATCAAATCTTCTTTGCTAACGCCCATTGCTACTGCAACTGAACTCGCTACATAAACAGAAGAATAGGTACCGATAAATACACCGAACAGCAGAGCCGTCGCAAAACCGTGAATGGTTTGACCGCCCCATACGAATAGCGCTATCAATACAAGGATAGTCGTAATTGAGGTCACTAATGTACGATTAAGCGTTTGTGTCAGTGAAATGTTGATGATCTCTAAGGTGTCGTCAATGCGTACTTTACGGAAGTTTTCACGAATACGGTCAGACACAACGATAGTATCGTTAAGTGAGTAACCAATTACCGCCAATATTGCCGCCAAAATCGTTAAGTCAAATTCCAGACCTAAGATAGAAAACAGACCCATTGTCAGTACAACATCGTGGAAGAGTGCAAATACAGCACCTACCGCAAAGCGCCATTCAAAACGAAAAGCAACATAAATCAAGATACAGATAAGCGCGGTTAGCATCGCCAAGCCACCCTGCTCTTTGAGATCTTCACCAACACTTGGACCTACGAATTCAATGCGGCGCATCACCACACTTTCGTCTGCTTGCTTAAGTGCTGCAATAAGCTGGTTACCTAATACCTCAGCTTTCACGTCGTCCCCACGAGGGGCGAGTCGCACTAATACCTCTTGGCTTGAACCAAAAAGTTGCACAGAGGCATCGGCAAAACCATTTTCGGCTAATACACTTCGTACCTTTGCTAAGTCTGCTGGCTGTGAAAATCCAACTTCAACTGCCGTACCACCGGTAAAGTCCAAACCAAAGTTTAGTCCTTTCACCATAAACGAGCCGATTGAAGCCAAGATCAACAAAACAGAGAAAGCCATGGAAAGCTTTCTTGCCGACATAAAACGGATAGTGCCTTTTAAGTTTAATAATTGCATGTCCGTCTCCTAGATTGATAGCTTAGTGATACGTCTGCCACCGATGATGGCATTAATAACTGCACGCGTACCAACGATCGCTGTAAACATCGAGGTAATGATACCGATAGCTAAGGTTACCGCGAAGCCTGCAATTGGACCTGTACCAACAGAGAATAGGATCACCGCAGCAATTAAAGTGGTGATGTTGGCATCAAAAATCGTACTAAATGCACTATCGTAACCATGATGAACGGCTTGCTGTGGACTGCGACCTTCCGCAATTTCTTCACGAATACGCTCAAAGATAAGTACGTTAGCGTCAACGGCCATACCGACGGTTAATACTATACCGGCAATACCTGGCAACGTCAGCGTCGCACCAGGGATCATCGACATCACACCCACAATCATGATGAGGTTAGCCGCAAGCGCCAAGTTTGCTACCAGACCAAAGCCTTTGTAGTACAGCAGCATAAAGGCAAGAACAAAAGCAAAACCAAGGACAACCGCAGTCATACCCGCTTCGATATTCTCCTGACCAAGGCTTGGACCTACAGTACGCTCTTCAACGATTTGAATTGGCGCAACCAGTGCTCCTGCACGTAGTAGCAAGCTTAAGTTATGTGCTTCTGCTGGGCTATCAATACCAGTAATACGGAAAGAGCTATTTAAACGCGCTTGAATCGTGGCAACGTTAATCACTTCTTCCACTTTGATTGGTGGTAACGCTTTGCCGTTTTCATCTTTTTTGCCAGACGGTTTGTACTCGATGAAAACCGTCGCCATACGTTTGCCGATAGCACGTTTAGTAAAGGCATTCATTTTTGCCCCACCTTTACTATCAAGCTTGATATTCACCTGAGGGCGCTGATATTCATCCATACCAGATTGCGCACCTGTGATATGCGTACCTTCAAGAATAACGCGTTTTTTAAGCACAACAGGATAGCCATCTTTATGTGGGATCACTTCAGTGCCAGGAGGAATGCGACCTTGTGCTGCTGCACGCACGTCGGCATTTTCGTCTACTTCACGGAACTCAAGCGTTGCCGTAGCACCGAGGATCTCTTTCGCACGAGCCGTGTCCTGAACACCTGGAAGTTGAACAATTATACGCTCACCACCTTGACGTTGAACATTTGGTTCAGCAACACCCAGTTGGTTAATACGATTACGAATAATAGTTTCGTTTTGCTTGATAGCGTATTCACGCAGCTCTTTATATTTAAGGTCGCTAAGGCTTGAGAAGAAAGCAAGGCTATCGCTGCTATCATTGATAAAGTCGTTACCCGGGTAACGTTTTCTCAAGAAGCTCATTGCCGCGTCTTTATCTTCTTCCGAACGCATCGTTACTTGTACACGTTCACTATTAGAAACACGACGCACCGAGCGATAACGCAATTTTTCTTCACGTAAATCGCTCTTAAAATCTTGCTCCATTTGCTCAAGTGCATTGTCCATCGCCGTGACCATATCCACTTCCATAGTGAAGTGAACACCACCACTTAAATCTAGACCAAGCTTCATTGGATTTGCACCTAAGTCTTTTAACCACTCAGGTTGTGCCGGAGACATATTGATTGCTGAAATGTAATCGTCGCTTAAGCTATTACGCAAAATATCTTGTGCTTTAAGCTGATCTTCAACATTTTTGAAGCGAACAAGGATTTGACCGTCTTCTAACACAGAAGATTTTACGGCAAGGTTGTTCTTTTGCAGGGTTTCGTTAACTTGATCTAATACACTGAGCGTCGCATCAGCACCTTTTGTGCCAGATACTTGTATGGCCGGATCGCGACCATACAAGTTAGGTGTGGCATAAAGAATACCGATAGCCAACACAGCGAGAACAAGTAAGTACTTCCACATTGGAAACTTGTTTAACACTGGGCTATCCCTTTATTGTTATTCTTATAGAGATTTCATTGTACCTTTAGGTAACACAGCTGAAACCGCTGACTTTTGCACTGTCACTTCAGTTTGATCGTTTAGTGCGATTACAACAAAGTCTTTATCATCAGCAACTTTTGTGATTTTACCCACAAGTCCACCTTGAGTTAGTACTTCGTCACCCTTACCTAATGCACCCATTAGGTCTTTGTGTTCTTTAACACGCTTGGCTTGTGGACGGTAAATTAAAAAATAAAATACCAAACCAAAAATACCTAACATGATTAGCATTTCCATGCCACCACCAGCAGGTGCTGCCGCTGCAGTGCTAGCATGCGCGTTTGAGATAAAAAAGCTCATTTCACTTCCTCGTTTATAAATTAATTATTTTCTGTCAAACCAACGTCAGCCAACTCAGGCACCGCAATGCCACGGCGCGCATAAAAGTCTTCGACAAATTCATCAAATGTACCTTCAGATAAGGCGTTTCTCATTCCTTCCATCAAGCGTTGATAATAACGTAAGTTATGGATGGTATTGAGTCGAGCGCCTAGAATTTCATTACACTTATCTAGGTGATGTAAGTACGCTCGAGAGTAATTCTTACAAGTGTGGCAATCACACTCAGCATCTAGTGGACTGGTATCTGTTTTGTGTGCTGCATTGCGAATTTTTACCACGCCGCCGGTTACAAATAAGTGACCATTACGAGCGTTACGCGTTGGCATTACACAGTCAAACATGTCGATACCACGACGCACAGCTTCAACCAAATCTTCTGGTTTACCAACGCCCATTAAGTAGCGTGGCTTGTTTTCTGGCATTTTATAAGCACATTGGTCAAGAATATTGATCATGTCTTCTTTAGGCTCACCAACCGATAAACCACCAAGTGCATAACCATCAAACCCAATTTCTTCTAAGCCCTTTTGCGACTCGGTACGAAGCTCTGGGTACATACCGCCCTGAATAATACCGAATAGTGCAGAAGGGTTGTCAGCATGTGCATCTTTAGAGCGCTTAGCCCAACGTAAGCTTAGCTCCATCGAGTCTTTTGCTTCTTTTTCTGTCGCTGGATACGGCGTACATTCGTCAAAAATCATGACGATATCTGACCCTAAATCGCGCTGTACTTCCATCGCTTTTTCTGGAGACAACATGATTTTCTCACCATTAACTGGTGACTTGAATAACACACCTTCTTCCGAAATTTTACGCATCGCACCAAGACTAAATACTTGGAAACCGCCTGAATCGGTCAAAATCGGTTTATCCCAGTTCATAAAGTCATGCAGATCACCGTGCTGCTTGATGATCTCAGTGCCAGGTCTTAGCATCAAGTGGAAGGTATTTCCTAGACAGATATGTGCGCCCGTTTCTTTGAGCTCATCAGGGGTCATGCCTTTTACTGTGCCGTAAGTACCAACAGGCATAAATGCAGGCGTTTCTACCACACCACGGTCAAAAATCAAGCGACCTCGGCGAGCCTTACCCTGTTTGCTATCTAATTCAAATTTCATTGTTACCTCGTTGTCGGAAAAACAGTCCAACTTTGACTAAAAAACGTGCTAAGCCAATGCTTAGGGCAGTGATCTTTCGATTCTACCAAGATTACTAGCGCAATTCTAATATTGGGATAAAAAACACAAAGTCCATATCGAGCTTGCAACTTTACAGCTATAAAACGCAAAATGCCCAGCAACACTGGGCATTTAAATAGTTGTATGGCGTGAGTTACTTATCTTGCTTTTGCAAGAACATCGCATCACCGTAACTAAAGAAGCGGTATTTCTGTTCAATGGCGGTTTGGTAGGCCTTCATAATATGTTGTTGCCCTGCAAACGCACTCACTAACATGATGAGCGTTGATTCTGGTAAGTGAAAGTTAGTCACCATTGCATCTACCACGTTAAAACGGTAGCCCGGATAAATAAAAATATCGGTATCGCCGTAAAGTGGAGCAATTTCACCGCCGTTTGCTTTAGCCGCAGACTCAAGTGAGCGCACCGACGTAGTACCTACCGCGATGACGCGTCCTCCTCTGGCTTTTGCCGCTTTGATTGCCTCCACGACTTCTGCTGAGACCTCGATATATTCTGAGTGCATAACATGCTCTTCCACCGAATCGACTCTCACTGGCTGGAACGTACCTGCGCCCACATGCAAAGTAACAAAGGCCATCTCAACACCTTTGTCTTTTAGCTTGGCCATCAATTCATCATCAAAGTGCAGTCCAGCGGTAGGTGCGGCGACTGCGCCAGGTTTCTCACCATACACAGTCTGATAACGCTCTTTATCTTCTTCATCATCCGGTCTGTCGATATAAGGAGGCAAAGGCATATGGCCAATTTTATCTAAAATAGCCAATACACTTTCTTCGCCCTCAAATCTCAACTCAAATAATTCACCATGGCGCTGAACCATCTCTGCGTTTGCTTGGCCTTCAAGCTCAATCTTAGTACCAGGTTTTGGCGACTTGCTCGCCCTTACGTGAGCAAGCACAGTACGCTCATCTACAACGCGCTCAACCAGTACTTCGAGTTTTCCACCACTGGCTTTTTGACCAAACATACGAGCAGGAATAACTTTAGTGTTATTAAAGATGATTAAGTCTTCTGGATTAATAAGTGCCAAAATATCTCTAAATACTTTGTGTTCTATTTCACCACTATTGCCATTTAAGGTAAGAAGACGACTGCTAGAGCGTTCCTTCATTGGGTGTCTGGCAATCAACTCATCAGGAAGATCAAAACTAAAGTCTGCTACGCGCATGGAAAGGCCTCATTTCTAAAAGTGCGCCAAGTCTAGTGCGGTGTTTTGGCGAAATCAAGTGCTTGTAACCTTGCGTAAATACCTTTAACCTAGCGAGTCTAAAACGGTAATCACCATGTAAAGTTTTGTACGGTGTGCACCTTTGTTTAGTACGTTCTTTATTCTTTACGTTTAAACAATAACTTATCGCTATCGGCTATAATTTCCGAGCAAAGTTCGCGTCACTGTTTGATTATTATCAAGCGGCGGTTAAGTACGATTTGCTAACTTTAAGACAAGCCCAATGATTGTGTCGCAGTATCTGGTGAGGTTTTTTTATTGTGTCTAGACAACTAACGTTGCTCATTGTTAACGCCAGTGCTCACGAGCGTCAAACCTTGACTAAAACTCTTAGTGCATTAGATGTCTTTACTATCATTGCCAAGTCCGACTCTCAAGATGCCCTAAGCTTATTGAAGACGCAAGCTGTCGATTTAGTGATCACCGGCTTGGATGTTGGCAAAATTGACGGCTGGCGATTCTCTCGCATGATCCGCTCAGGTCTGCTGGCAACGCCCAAAAATACCCCCATTGTACTTATTCCGCCAACTTATTGTGAACGAATAGCCGAAACCACCGCCCGTAGCTACAGTATTGATGCCGTGCTGCCATTTGAGCGTCAAGACATGTTGCCGCAAATTCTGGCCAATGTGTTGTCAACGCATTTAGATAAAAGCAGCCGCCTCAACTTGCTGTTGTTAGAGCCCAACCAACAACGTGCGCAAAAAATATGTGAGCACTTATCGCACAATTTCGTTTGCACACATGTAAGCTCGGCGGCCAGCGCTTTATCACTATTTCTACAAGATCACTACGCCATTGTTTTAATGGACACTACGTCTAACTTGTCAGGTTCCGCAGAAAGCTTAGTCGAAAGTATTCTCAAACATCGTCCAAGCCAAGCCATTGTAACCATTATTGACAAACGCGATGCCGACCATGCTGAACAACTACTATTATTAGGTGTTACCGACTTTGTTCGAGCGCCATACGACATGCCCTTTTTAAGCAAGGTATGCGACCATGCGGCGCGGCGAGAAGATTTTATGGTGAGCTATGCTGAGTTTGCTAATAAAGTTGAGCAACTCAGTCGCAGTGAAAGTCGCTACAAAGATTTATTTTCTGCGCACCAAAGGATCTTACTGCACCTCAGAACTGTAGTCGTCGAGTTGGATTTGGAAGGCGCGATCCGCTTTATAAATCCAGCATGGGAATACCTCTCGGGCTTTGGTATTAAGTCGAGCCTCAATACCCAACTCAGCAACTACATTGCCAAAGATGAACTTGCAAGTTTCAACAAAGTCATTCGAGAAATTCAAAGTGGGGTAAGGCAACATGCCCAAGTCGAGCTGCAGCTCTGCCATAAAGCTGGACATCTAGTGTGGGTCGAGTGCCGCCTGCAACTTATCAAGAATACCTCAAGTTCGGTCGCAATAACTGCAACTCTCGATAACATTCACGAGCGCAAGCAAGCTGAACTACAACTCAGACACTTAGCACTGCATGATACGCTTACCGGCTTACACAACCGCTATTATTTTGACCAGCAATTAAATCAGCTGTGCAATGAAGTAAAGTCTGCAGAAGAGATAGAACACGCGCTAATTTACATCGACTTAGATCACTTTAAGATCATCAACGACAGTAAAGGCCATCAGCAAGGAGATATCGTACTCAAAGAAGTATCTGAGTTGTTTGGCGACAAAATAGGTGAAGAGCATCTCACTTTCCGTATTGGGGGAGACGAATTTGCTGTACTGCTTAAACACACCAATTTACTCGATGCTCATATGTGCGCTGAAAGCATTTGCATGGCTATCGAAGAACATAAATTTCACTTTGAAGACAATGCATACTCTCTCAGTTGTTCTATCGGATTAACGCAAATTACCAATGAAAATGCGGATCCCAGTGAGTGTTTGAAACAAGCTGACATAGCCCTTTATATTGCCAAGAATCTCGGCCGCAACTTAGTTCATTGTTATAACAAAGAAGATGAACAAAACCAGACACTGCAAACCGGTTTAGAATGGGGCCATAGTGTTAGGCAAGCGCTTCAGAACGACAGCATAGAACTCCACTATCAACCGATCTGGGATTTCAAAAAACAACAAATAGCCTATTACGAAGCACTGCTTAGATTAAAGATCAACGGTGAGACAATATACCCAAATCAGTTTATTCCTGCATTAGAGCTACTTAATGATACATTTTTGATGGATCAATGCGTGATCAGAACAGCCATTAAAGCACTGGCTGAACATGAGATCCTGAGCCAAGTGGCAATTAACTTATCCGCTCATTCATTTTTAGATGAACGACTGCAGCCACACATTCAAGCCTGCTTAAAAGAGCATCAAGTTTCAGCTAATCGCGTTATTTTTGAGATCACTGAATCTGCCAGTATTAACAATCTTAACGCAACCCAGACGATGATCAAAAACCTGAACGATCTTGGCTGCCATTTCGCTATTGATGATTTCGGGACAGGCTTCAGCACTTTTAGCTACCTAAAACAGCTACCCGCGCAGCATGTTAAGATAGATGGCTCCTTTGTTCGAGACATGCTCAACGACCCAATTGACCTGGCGCTGGTCAAAGCTGTAAACGATATTAGTCACTCATTAGATAAGTGTTCAGTTGCCGAATATGTCGAAAACAAAGAAATATTTCAACAACTTAAGGAAATAGGTGTGGACTATGGACAGGGTTACTTTATCTCAAGGCCACTCCCTATTGAACAACTAGCGAGCAGTGCAAAAACTATTTTATCTCTAAAAACAGCGTAGTAACATTTTTATACTAAAGGTTACTTTTACTTCTTGCAAAGTTCACTATAATTAAAGATACCAGTTTAAAATGTCACCAAATTTTAAGGTAACACCTTAATTTTATAGACATTCAAAGGATTGAGTTACATCTTGCTATGGACTTCAAGGGGTAAATTATGCTGTCATTATCACTATTTTTACTACTCGCAAACTTGCTCATTGCGTATCAATGTTACCGCTATGCCAACACTAAAGGATATCCGGTAAAATTGTTCACAGGGCTCGGTTTGCTACCCTACTTTAATCTAGTGGTTTGGGTTTACTTACTCTTTTTACCAAATTTAACTACTGCAAAAAATATAGAGCAGGCTTAATACAAGCAAGTGTAGTTCCTTTATAAATAAAACAGCATGTAATCATGCTGTTTTTTGTGTCATCACTTTGCGCCCCTAACCTCAAAGAAACACTTTCACCCCAAGCTTAGATTAACTAAAAGCGATAGCTAGTTACTGTCTCGGCTAGCTCTTTAGCCGTTTTCTCACCTTTAACACATTGCTGCACTAAGGATTTTGGATAAACAAATACCTGTTTATTGTTTGGATTACTAAGCTCACTGTAAATAAAGCTTACATGCTCATTTTTAGGCAAACTTCTTAAACCCGCACCATAGTCGCATAAACTTCGGGCTAAGCTGGTTACTAGCATTTTTTCAAGCGCCTGCTGCTTTTCCGCTTTCTCTTTCGCGCGTTTGACCCGCGAAGCCTCAAGGCTCGCTTTCAGCTTATCTTTCAGGTCTTTTAATTCCGAATCCTTAAGTGAAAGCTTTTCTATGCGCTTCTCAACTTCTCTCAATGACTCCGTAAATTCTTTTACTTGATCATCACTTTCGTGCCTTTTCGCAAACTCCAGCTCCGCTTTTTGGCGTTCAAGCTCCCTCAATTGAATTCTATTCTCTCTTTCTTGCTCTACGGCTTCGCGGACCTTCTCGGCTCCTGCTCTCACTTTCTCAGCAGCATCCGAATAAGCTTGAGAGAAAGCCTCAGCTATCGGCTGTGAAATCTCGATCTCCGCGATGTCCATATCAAATTCCGGCAGTTCAAACTCCCCTATTGCAGCCACATCATCGAGATTGTCGATATGAGAGATCCACTCTAAACGGTGCCGACGTTTTAATGCCAGTTCAAACACAACTCCCTGATCTTTTAAATAATAGCCAGAAACACTACGAACTTGATCTTGTGTGTCATGCTGTAATGCACTCATTAATACCCGCTCAAAAATAGCAACCTCACGCTTTAGCGCTTCATCAACAACTTGGGCCTGAGCAAAGCTTGTAGTAATGGCTGCAACAGCGCCAAAACAAAGTGGAATTAACTTCATGGTTTACCTCGATACTGTGCTAAATTTTGTGTCGGTGTTTGCTCTACTTGCTCTGCCAATTCATTCAATTGCAGCCTAAGTAGGGCTTGATCTTGCGCTCTTTGTGCTTGGATCAGATCAACGAGATTATTCATTGCCAAACTGCGCTCTTTACGATTTTGTTCAACCACTTGCGTTGCTAACTTGGCAAGCGTAGCTTGATCTATTGGCTTAGTCTCATCAAGTTTTGCAAGCATGGCCTGCATAGCGCTTTGCTGCTGTGCCAGTTGTGTTTGTTGAACACTCAACTGCTGATGTAAGCCTAAGTTCTGTAGCCAAAGTCCTGACACACCGAGCCCAACAACCAGCCAAGCAGCAACGGCAGCCACTGGCCAAGCGCGAGTGTGGTGCTGCAAAGTGAGCGGTGAGGGTGGCGCTTGCTCTTCGAAGCTAGCAGCACGCTGTTGCCAAGTAGTGGCAGCACTCATCATTTCTCGATATTCACTATCTGCCTGAAGTTCGGCCAACTCTGCCTCAGACAGCACTTTGCCATCTAACCACTGCTCAAATAAGTGGGCTAATTTAGCCATGATTTTGCACCTCTAGTTGCCCTTTCATCTTACCTAACGCACTGTATAACCTAGCCTTCACCGTATTACTTGATAACTCAAGCTGCAGCGCAATTTCATCAAAGGTGTAATGCTGGAAAAACTTTAGCTCCACGACAATGCGCTGCTCAAATGGTAGTTGTTTCAGCGCGATATATATCTCTTCATTACTTTGTTGTTGCGCTATTTTGCTGTCAGGTCCGTGTTGCGGCGTCTCAGGTTCTTTACCTTCAATCGATTCAAACTTATGTTTTCGCATGTGATCCACTATCCTTGCATGGGTGATTCTAAATACCCAAGTCGAGAACTTAGCATCACCATTAAAGGTATGCAGATTTCGATACATACTTAAAAATACATCTTGAGCAATATCTAGTGCGTCTTGCGGGTTACCAACCAGCCTCAAACATTGGTTATACACACGGCTATGATGCTGGGCGCAAAGCTTTGACCATGCTCCTTGATTACCTTGCAGTGCTCTTTTTATTAATTGTTTTTCGCTATTAAAAAACACGCAGTTCACTCATCCAATCTACTCACTAACTATTAATCGTAGCGGGCGCAAAAAAAGTTGTTCAGACAGGAAAATTTTTTGAAAAAAAAGCACCGTTAAGGTGCTTCTTTCATCATCAGTACTGCGACTGACACTGGCCACTGATGTAGCCACCAACAAAGTCGCTAAACAGTCTAAAATCTCTGATCCGCCCGGTAGTACGACGCCAGATCAAGCCAATCTCACGATATGCATGATCTTGTGGTGGCATAGCCACTAAAGGCTTACCTTCTAAAATCCCTGCATTGATCGCCATTTGAGGTAAAAAGGTTACGCCATTTTTATATTCCACCATACTTAATAGAGTATGTAGGTTTGCCGCCTCGAATGGATTGATGCACGCGCTACGGTTCAGGTGACAAGCACTAAGAGCATGCCCCGTCATACAATGCTCTTTTTCGAGTAAAAATACACTTTGCTCAGGTAACAGGTTAAAGTCCTCTATCGGCTCTGGTACGCTGTACTCCGTATGGCGAACCAAACTAAAATGATCTTTTGCAAGTACCTGTGTATGAAACTTATCGGTTCTATATGGCAGCGCTAGCATGGCCATATCAATATGCCCATGCTCTAACTTATCCAGTAAGTTATCACTGGTATCTTCAACCAGTACCAAATTAAGCGCTGCAAATTCTTTTTTGCACGCCTGATAAAGTGGCGCAGCAATAAAACTCGCAATAGTGGGAATGATCCCTAACGTCAACTTGCCAGATAATGGATTTTTATAGCTTTTAGTCAGCTCTTTAACGCTCATGGTGTCGTCGATAATTTTCCGCGCTCGTTCAACCACTTCCTCACCAATATCGGTAAACATTAGGCTGCGATTTTCGCGTTCAATTAGCTGACATCCTAATGTCTCTTCAAGGTTTTGTATCGCGCTACTTAGCGTCGATTGACCAATAAAGCATGCTTCCGCTGCACGACCAAAATGTTGGTGCTGATGCACCGCAAGCAGGTATTGTAGTTGTTTGATACTAGGTAAATTCGTCACAAGCTTTACTCTTAATTTTCAACAGCACAAATAAAAAGACCCCAACACCAAAGGTGTTGAGATCTTTTCAAGCTAAAAGTCTGTCTTTTTGAAAAGTGCGGTTTATTTTTATACGCCGAACACTAATCTCAAAATATAGAATATAACAATAGCAAGGGCAGCACCAACTGGCAATGTAATTACCCAAGAAACTACGATGTTACGAATAACACCCATGTTTAATGCCGCAATACCACGTGCCATACCCACACCCAATACCGCACCAACTAAGGTTTGAGTTGTAGAGATTGGTAGGCCTGTGCCTGATGCGATTACTACTGTTGAAGCAGCAGCAAGTTCAGCTGCGAAACCACGGCTAGGAGTAAGATGCGTGATGCCTTCACCGATAGTCTTGATAACTTTCTTACCAAGGATCGCAAGACCCGCAACAATACCTAAACCACCTAGTGGTAAGATCCACCAAGCTAGAGCCGCTTTCTTAGCAATTTCACCGTCGTTTTCAACAATGTTTACCACAGCAGCTAATGGACCAATTGCGTTAGCAACGTCATTCGAACCATGCGCGAATGCCATACAACATGCCGTTAGTACCATAAGGATAGCGAATACTTTTTCAACATTGTTGAACTGCATTTGCTTGTCTGCGTTGGGATCCATTTTCAGCTTAGAAATCGCAATCTTACCGATAATAGCTATGATAATAGCGATACCGATAGCTAGCGCAAAACCTTCGAATGTGCCGAGCTTGATGCCAATATGCTTAAGACCTTTTTTGATCGTAACCAAAGACATAACAAAGCCCGCTAGACCCATGTAAATAGGCACAAAGCGTTTGGCATTTTCTAATGGCTTGTTGGTATCAAATATGAGCTTCTGGGCGCTCATAAAGATGAGATAAGCAATAAAGCCAGAGATGGCCGGGGTGACAATCCAGCTACCAACTATGCCTGCAACTTTACCCCATTGGATTGCTTCGCTGCCTACAGCAACTAGCGCAAAACCTATGATTGCACCAATGATTGAGTGCGTCGTAGATACAGGCCAACCTAACATTGAGGCCATCAATAACCAGCTACCTGCAGCAAAAAGTGCAGAGATCATTCCCAGTATCATCAGTTCAGGAATATCGATGAAAGGAGTAGAATCTATAATCCCTTTTCGGATCGTTGATGTTACCTCACCACCAGCAAGATAAGCACCAGCGAATTCGAAGATCATAGCAATGATAATTGCTTGTTTGATGGTAAGTGCTTTTGAACCTACCGAAGTACCCATAGCATTCGCAACATCGTTTGCGCCAATACCATAAGCCATAAAGAAACCAACTGCTGCGGCAATTAAAACCAATACTGTGCCGTAGGATGCAATGATATCCATAAGAAACCTTACTTTATTTTAAAAGATCGATTTTTATTAACGAGCTAACATCAGCTCAAGACGTGAACCAACGCGCTCTGCGATATCTGCAAGCCCACCGACCCATTCGATGATCTTGTATAAGAACATCGCATCAATTGGGTTAAGCTCGCTTTCAACAGCGCGTAACTCTCGACGAATTTTAATTTGCATATCGTCGGTATCTTGCTCGATGGCATCAAGCTCAACTAGCATTTTTTCAACTAAAGTGACTTCACGGCCTCTAAAGCCGGTCTCAAGCAGTTCATCAAACTCATTAATCGCTTCTGATGCTTGTTTAGTTGCGTCCACACAACGAGTGACGTAAGCAAGAAAGTCTTTTTGAATGGATTCAGGGATGACCATTTCACGACCGATAACGCGACCTGCGATATCTTTCGCTTTGTTGGCTATCTTATCTTGGTGGGTGATAAGTTCCAGTAAGTCAGTCCGTTCTACTGGCATGAATAAACCACGAGGCAAATGTAAGCGCACTTCACGCTTTAGTTCATCTGCTTCACGCTCTAGGTTGCGGATTTCAATGCGAATTGCATCCGCTTCTGTCCACTCCCCTTTGAAGACATGGTTAAAAAATGGGATCAAAGCCGCACTGGCTTGATGGACTATTTTTATATGCTCTTCAATTGGCTTAATAGGAGATTTAGCAAATACTCCTAAAAACGCGTTACTAGGCATAACTGACCCTTAAATCATATTTGTATGCATGTGCAAAGTGTAATTTTACAGCATTGAGCGCTGTTGTGAACGGTTTTATTGCAAGTTTAGATGAACTTACTATGAAATTGCGCGCCGAAAGCGCGCAACTAATTGATAAGCATCACAAGGTTTTTGCGATATCTTCTTGAGATGTATGACGAATATCTTTGCCATTTACGAAATAAATCACATATTCCGCAATATTTTGACAACGATCGCCGATACGTTCTAATGAGCGCACAGACCAAATTAAATCCATAATTTTTGGAATCGAGCGTGGGTCTTCCATCATATAGGTCATAATTTGACGTGTTACTGCTTCGTATTCACGGTCCACTTTGGCATCAGCTTTATGCACTTCAAAGGCCTTTTGCGCGTCCATCCGGGCAAACGCATCGAGCACATCATGTAGCATTTGTGACACTTGGCGACCCATATTGTCAATATTCACCAATAGATCTTGCTGATCTTTGGTAAACGAATCCAAGGCAACTTTAGCAATACGCTCTGCTTCGTCTCCGATACGTTCAAGATCTGCAATCGTTTTTGCGATAGCAACCACCAAACGTAAGTCACTGGCTGCAGGCTGTCTTTTGGCGATGATACGTGTACATTCTTCGTCAATATTCACTTCCATCGCATTGACTTTGTAATCGTTCTGACTGACCTTTTTCGCTTTTTCAGCATCATTGTGGTTAACCGCATCAAGCGCAGTGTTTAGTTGCTGCTCTACCAGTCCACCCATACTGAGTACGTGATTTCTCACGTTTTCTAGCTCTTCATTAAAGCGGCCAGAAATGTGCTTATTAATATTGTGTTCCATTATATTCTCCTCGCAAGCTCGCCTTAACCGTAACGACCTGTAATATAGTCTTCTGTTTTCTTCTTAGACGGCGTGGTGAATAAGGTATTGGTATCTGCATACTCAATTAACTCACCCATATACATAAACGCAGTTTGATCAGATACACGCGCAGCTTGTTGCATGTTATGTGTAACGATAACCACAGTATACTTGTTTTTCAGGTCATTAATGAGCTCTTCGATAACCAATGTTGAAATCGGATCGAGTGCTGATGTTGGTTCATCAAGTAACAACACTTCTGGTTCAATCGCGATAGAGCGAGCAATCACCAAACGCTGCTGCTGACCACCAGATAAACCAAATGCACTGTCGTGAAGTCGGTCTTTTACTTCATCCCAAAGTGCGGCGCCGCGGAGTGACTTTTCAACCACTTCATCTAACTTGCGCTTATCCTTGATACCTTGCAGACGCAGACCATAAACCACATTCTCATAAATAGATTTAGGGAAAGGGTTTGGTCTTTGGAATACCATGCCTACGTTACGGCGCAGTGCCGCAACATCTACGCTCTTGTCATAAATGTTCTGTCCTTGAAGGTTGATTTCTCCTTCAATACGACAGCTATCAACCAAGTCGTTCATGCGGTTAATACAACGTAGTAACGTTGATTTACCACAACCTGATGGACCGATAAACGCGGTTACCTGCCCTTTTGGGATCAACATATTGACGTTACTAAGGGCTTGTTTATCACCATAGTAAAGATCTAGGTTTTTGATCTCTAGTGCGGTGAGTTCTGGACTTAAGTTTGCTAAATCAAGCTTGTTATTGCCGTTTGCTTGATTGACTTCTGGCGCTACTGTAATCATGTTTTTACCTATTAAAAATCTTTACTATTAATGCTCTAACGATCTGAATTTTTCGCGTAAGTGGTTACGAATACCAATAGCTGTGATATTCAGTGCAATAATCACCGTAACCAGTAGGAACGCGGTTGCATAGACCAAAGGTCTAGCAGCTTCAACATTCGGGCTTTGGAAGCCAACATCATAAATATGGAATCCTAAGTGCATAAACTTACGATCCAAGTGAATATAGGGGAAGTTTCCGTCTAGCGGTAGGGTTGGTGCCATTTTTACTACACCAACCAGCATCAGAGGAGCTACCTCACCCGCGGCACGCGCAACAGCAAGAATAAGACCCGTCATAATTGCCGGACTTGCCATTGGTACAATGATCCGCCATAGGGTTTCTGCTTGAGTCGCACCGAGCGCAAGTGAACCATGACGCACTGAGCTTGGGATCCGAGACAGACCTTCTTCCGTGGATACGATAACCACAGGCAAAGTAAGGATAGCAAG
Organism: Pseudoalteromonas maricaloris; assembly: GCF_024746855.1. Lineage (NCBI taxonomy): Bacteria > Pseudomonadati > Pseudomonadota > Gammaproteobacteria > Alteromonadales > Pseudoalteromonadaceae > Pseudoalteromonas > Pseudoalteromonas maricaloris. The sequence goes on from NZ_CP024625.1 coordinate 3,526,870, forward strand.
TGTAAGTGCAGACCAAATCACACCTGGTGTACCAAATACAGGACTTGGCGCAGCCTCAGGGTAGAAAAGTTCGTCAATTGACCCACCTAGCATATAAACGAAGAACCCTAAACCAAACACCCCATATACAATGGATGGAACACCTGCAAGGTTGATCACCGCGATACGGATCATCTTAGTCACAGCGTTCTTTGCTGCATATTCATGGAGATAAATCGCGGCAATAACACCGAATGGTGTCACGATCACCGCCATCAGCATAACCATAAATACCGTACCAAAGATTGCAGGGAATACCCCACCTTCGGTGTTTGCTTCACGCGGGTCATCACTCACAAACTTGCTGATTTGCACTAAGTAGTGACCTACTTTGGCAAAAAAGCCCATGTCATTTGGAAACCAAACGTCCAACACTTGGTACAGAGGCAAAGTCACTTCTTCACCACGCATATCACGCACCACAACTTGGTCACGCTTCGCCTGCTTCCTTAGCTCAAATAAACGCTTTTCGAAGACTTTGTAATCTTCACGTAACTCAGCACGGCGTGCATTTAACTCTGCTAACTTTTCCTCTGTCAGGTCATTATCAAGTTGATACGACTTTTCTTTTAAACGTAGACGTTCAAGCTCATAGTTAATGTGCCCGATTTCGCTATTTTGTAGATCAAGCGCTTCGTCATTAAGGTCAACGGCGCGTTCAACAAGCTCATGTAGCCTTTCAATCGGCTGATCAGTTACTACTTTACCGTCTTCTAAAACGCGGGCAACATAGCCATAGAAATTACCATTTTTACTACGCTCAAATACCGCTAATTCCGCTGGTGTAGACTGGCTTTTGATATCTGTTGATAATACCCAACGGAAATCAAGTTCTACATATTCACGGTTACCCGTTTTAACGAGCAAACGCTCGATTTGCTCGCTGTTGTAACCTGAAAGGTCGAATCCAGCCGCTTCAAGGCGAGATTTTGGTACCATCTCGCGGTCGTATATTTCACCAATAACGGTCTGCTTGGCAACTGAACCGTCGAGATGCATCTCAACAACTTGAGATGGCCAAAAGAAGCTCAGTCCTTTCCACGCTATCATCGCAAGTAGTCCAATTACTGAAATCAAACTAATACTGACCGCGCCACCTGTCATCCAGATCCACGGAGAACCTGACTTAAACCACTGTTTTACCATGTCATGTCACTCCAATTACATTGAGCTGTACTTTTCACGCAGCTGCTGGCGAACAAACTCAGCAACGGTGTTAAATACAAAAGTAAAAATAAACAATACAAAGGCAGCTAGGAACAGGATGCGATAGTGAGAGCTGCCAACTTCAGATTCCGGCATTTCCACCGCAATGTTTGCAGCAAGCGTACGCATACCCTGGAAGATACTCCAGTCCATGATTGGCGTGTTACCAGTTGCCATTAATACAATCATGGTTTCCCCTACGGCGCGGCCAAGACCCATCATTACCGCAGAGAAGATACCTGGACTTGCTGTTAGTAATACTACACGAACCAAAGTCTGCCACTGCGTGGCACCGAGTGCTAATGAGCCATTAGAAAGGTGCTTAGGTACGCTAAATACCGCATCTTCGGCAATAGAGAAGATAGTAGGAATAACCGCAAAGCCCATCGCGATGCCCACTACTAGTGAGTTACGCTGGTCGAATGTTAGACCTAACTCATTAGTTAGATACTGACGCACATTACCGCCAAACAGCCAAGACTCAATTCCAGCGCTCATGGCAAATGAAATCCAGCCTACGATAAGCACAACAGGGATCAGTAAGATTGAATGCCAGCCTTCAGGCACAACGTGTCTCACTTTTGCAGGTAGCTTAGTCCAGCCAAATGCCGTTGCTATCATCGCAATTGGTAATAGCACCAATAAAGCAACCACAGCGGGTAGATGCGTTTCAATTAAAGGAGCTAGCCAAAGACCCGCCAAGAAGCCCAAGATAACCGTTGGTAGTGCTTCCATTATCTCGACCGTTGGTTTCACCACGCGTCGTAATTCACTCGACATAAAATAGGCAGTGTAGATTGCTGACGCTAATGCAATAGGAACAGCAAACAACATAGCGTAAAGCGCCGCTTTAATGGTACCAAATGAAATAGGCACTAATGAAAATTTCGACTCAAAGTCATCACTCGCAGAGGTTGACTGCCAAGTATAAGCAGGCTCTGGATACCCTTCGTACCACACCTCTTGCCACAAAGCAGACCAAGTTACTTCAGGGTGCTCATTGTGAAGCTCTACTACCGTTAACGTATCATCGGCAAGTAACAAGGCGGCATTAGCACGCGGCGCTACCGCAAACTTCTGAACTGCCTTATCTGTAATTTTACCTTGCCATAAGTGCGCTTCACTGGTGGTGTAATATAGGCCTAATTGACCATTTTCGTTGGTCGTGAAGAAAGTACGACGATAATATTCACTAAATAGTTTGACCTGTTTGCTCTTTGGCGTCTCAAAAGAGCGGATTTTAGCAAACTGGCGTCCATCATCGGTATTGACTTCAAACCACTGTGAAACCTCACCATTGTCGTTAGCAAGCATTAATGAGTTGGCGCCCGCTAGCAGATTCATGTCGACCAAGTTGGCATTCTCTTCGTTTGCAGCAAGCAATTGGAATAACTCAACTTCAGAAGCATAGCGAGAATCAAAGACGTAAACTTGATTTGCTGAGCGAACAAATGTGCGCGATGTGTCTGGAGAAATAAGTAACTCATCAACACGACCATCAATATCTAGCTCGGTACGCTCAACCGCCCATTCAATCTCTCCAGTAAACATGTTTTCTTCTGCAACAAAAGAGGCAAAAATCACACGTTTATCCGCAGTCTGTGCAACAACAGCGGTTTTGTCTTCGAAGTGACTAAAGGCGAATTTACGAATTGCTTGCCCTTGTTCATCAACAATCAGTTGCTTCGCATTAAGTGGATAACTTAAGCGAGGGGTTAAAACACGTTGATTTCCCGGAAAGCTTACCGTGAACATCGGCTTCACGAGTTGTACCTGACCATTATCCAGACCAAATGCATATTGCCCTAAGAAAGGCGCACTTTCTGCAAATGCTGTGACATTACCGTCAAGTTCAACATCCAATGTATCTAGTAATTTACCGGCGCTTTCACCTTTGATCTGGTAATAATCTACCGAACCTCTGCTGCCGAGTAAGTACGCAATTTCCGTTTGTTCTTCTACCCCTACACCTAAATATGCTTTGTCTTGTGTAAGCTGAATATCCATACGCTTTTCAACCTTTGCTGATTCAAAGATTGGTTGAACGACATATAGTAAGTAGAAGAAGATAAGTAAAAGCGCGACTAATACCATTACTCCACCAGAAGTAATGCCAAATTGTGCAAACCTGTCTTTAAAGAGACGGCTTCTATCCGTTTTAAAGGATGGCTTTTGCGGATTTGAAGTCATCAATATACCCTTTGGTTTAAAAATTGGGGGCATTATATTTCATCAAGATGACAGTTGTGTTACACCTGAGACACAATTGAACTTTCTTCAATTGGCATTTACCCTCAAATTCATTATAAAAATAATGGAACTAATCGGCTCAAAAAACGCTCTGATTGTTAGCCTAGAGTAAATACATAAATTTCGTTGCATTTCTTTACATTAAGTGTATATGGGCACTGGACAAAGTAAGTTTTTAGACTAGTCTAAATCATGCGCCGAATTCGTTTTTTCGCCTACGGGCGCCACAAAAAAAGAGACATGATATGAAGCAGTTAATATTAACACTTATAGGTAAGGACCGACCGGGTCTCGTTGAGGAAATCTCTTCCACTATTCTTTCCCACCATGGCAATTGGTTAACCAGTAATTTAAGCCACCTTGCTGGACAATTCGCAGGCATAGTGCAGGTTGAGGTTGCTGAAGAACATTTGCAAGAAATACAAGATGCATTGCATAAATTGCCAGGTTTAGACGTGAGAGTTGAATCAGGCGAAAACTTGCAAGCGCAAGAAGAGCCGGACACATTAAATTTAATCATTACAGGCAACGATAGACCGGGAATTGTGCAAGAACTTGCTACGGTTATTCGCCACAAAGGCGCAAACATCACGCACCTAACTTCAAAACAACGTAGTGCTCCAAACTGGGGACTGCCTATTTTCAGCGCTTTCGCAACCGTGACTCTACCTGCTGGCACGGTCAAAGAAAACGTGATTGATGCACTCGAGTCAATCACCAGTGATTTGATCGTGGACATAGAAGAAAGCTAAAACCTACACTATACTCATGATGGTTGAATGACAAACACGACAGGCGCGTTGTGTTTGTCATAATTATGTCACACACCCTGCTTAAGCTGTAAAAATAAGCTGTACCTATGGAAAGCACCATGCAGGCCGTATCTCCAGAGCATAAAACTATCACGTACTTTGCCAAAGAATTAAGCTGGCTCTCTTTTAACGAACGCGTTTTACAAGAAGCCAAAGACCCAACCAACCCGATCATCGAGCGGATCCGCTTTCTTGGTATATTTTCCAATAATTTAGACGAGTTTTTCCAAGTTCGTGTTGCGGATGTAAAGCGCCGTATCTTATTAAATAATTTGCCTGATACCAATTTCGATGAAGATGAAGTGCTACTCGCCGACATTCAAAAGAAAGTATTGGAACTAGGTAAAAAATTTAGTGTTATTTATGACCAGATCCTCATCGATTTAAATGAGCATCATATCCATATTAAGCAACCTGATGCGCTGTCGGACTTCCACAAGAATTGGTTGGCTAACTACTTTAAAGACCAAGTGCTGCCTCACCTATTACCAATGATGATTAACGAAAGTAAGGACTATTCGGACAACATCAACGACACTATGACTCACCTATTTGTGGAGTTAAATGGCGAAAAACAGCATCATGCCTTTTTGGAAGTCCCGACTGATCGTCTAAACCGTTTTGTCCAGCTGCCACCAGAAAAAACCCGAAGGCATAAAACGATTGTATTGCTCGATGACGTTATTCGATTTTTTATTGCCGATGTGTTTAAAAGTTTCTTCAAATTTGAGCGCATTGAAGCCTATTCGATGAAGCTCACTCGAGACGCTGAGTACAACTTAGATGATGAGCTAGAAGAAGGCGTGTTAGATACCATGTCTAAAGGCCTCAAACAGCGTTTATATGCCGAGCCTGTACGTTTAGTCTACGAAGAATCTATGCCTGAAGAAATGCTCAAGTTGATGAAAAAGCGTTTAGGGGTGACAGGTCAAGATGCCATGATCCCAGGCGGGAGATATCGCAATTTCAGAGATTTTATTTCTTTTCCAAATGTTGGTCGCGGCTATCTAGAAAACAAACCATTGCCGCCGCTTAAAAGTGCGGCCTTTTCAAAGTATAGCAGCGTCTTTCGCGCGATTTCAGTTCAAGATATCTTGCTATATTACCCCTACCACACCTTTAATCACATGCTGGAATATATCCGCCAAGCGGCGTTTGATCCCAGAGTGACACAAATAAAGGTCAACATTTATCGCGTGGCAAAGCAATCTAGATTGATCGCTTCATTGATTAATGCTGCAAAGAATGGCAAAAAAGTCACCGTGATGGTTGAATTGAAAGCCCGTTTCGATGAGCAAAACAATATTGAGTGGGCAAAACTCATGAGTGAATACGGTATTAAGGTCATGATTGGCATACCAGCCCTTAAGGTCCATAGTAAGCTTTGTGTGGTTCATCGTAGAGAAAAAGGCAAAATCGTCAAATATGCACACATAGGTACGGGTAACTTTCACGAAAAAACGGCTAGGATTTATACTGATTTCAGTTTGTTTACCAAACACCCCGATATTACGGAAGAATGCGATAGCGTGTTTCGCTTTATCGAGAGTAGTTACCTGCCGTTTAAATTCGAACACCTGATGATTTCTCCCATCAATGCACGTAGTCGAATTGTAGAGTTGATCGATGAAGAGATAACTCATGCAGAGCAAGGGAGAACAGGAAAAGTAACAATTAAGATCAACAACTTAGTTGATAAGCAGCTCGTTGACAAGCTTTACGAAGCATCGCGAAAAGGCGTCAAGATCCGCCTCATTGTGCGAGGTATGTGTGCCCTTGTCCCGGGCCTTGCACAGTTTAGCGATAATATAAAAATCATTAGTATCGTCGATCGTTTCTTAGAACACCCGCGAGTGATGATTTTCGACAACAACGGCGACCCCAAGGTCTATATTTCTTCAGCTGACTGGATGACCCGTAACCTTGACCACCGTGTTGAAGTCGGCACACCTATTTATGCAGAGCATTTAAAGAAACTAATTATCGATATCATTGAACTGCAGTTTAAAGATCGCACCAAAGCCAGAGTTATTGACGCCGAACAGAAGAATCTGTACGTTCGCCGAGGTAACCGTAAAAAAATTCGCTCTCAGATCGCGATTTATGACCATTTAAAGAAATGGGAGTTACACCAATTAAATGAAGCGAAAGAATAACCGTTGAGGAAGAATATATGCGCGACTACCCTTCTATTGCCGCAGTGGACTTAGGTTCAAACAGTTTTCACCTTGTTGTAGCAAGAGAAGTAGATGGTCGCCTTCAACTCCTCCATAAAGAAAAGCAGCGTGTGTACTTGGCCGCGGGCCTTGATGATGATTTTAATTTAAGTGACGACGCGATCGCCCGAGCATTAGATACCCTCTCGCAATTTGCGACGACACTACATGATTTTCCGAGAGAGTCCGTGCAAGTAGTAGCAACCTATACGCTGCGAAACTGCAAAAACCTTAATTATTTTCTCGCGAAGGCAAAACAAGTTTTTCCATATCCAATCAATGTGATTTCAGGCCAAGAAGAAGCTCGTCTTATTTACCAAGGTGTCGCCAACCATGAACATGATAGTCATAACCGTTTGGTTATCGACATCGGTGGAGGCAGCACAGAGTTGGTTATTGGTCAGCACCTTACACACAAGCTGTTAAGTAGTCGCAATGTGGGCTGCGTGACCATGCAAAAAGCCTACTTTGCTGATGGTAAGCTATCTGCAAAGCGATTCAAAAAAGCCGAAATAAAAGCAGAACAACAAATTGAGAGTATTACCGCGAGCTACTTAAGGCTCGGCTGGAATACCGTTATCGGTACTTCTGGAACTATTAAGGCGATTGCGGCCATGGCTCACGAACTCACTCAAGCCGATGAAATTACCCTGCCTATTTTGGAGCAAATTAAGCAGTTATTTATTGATGCTGGACACATAGACAACGTCTCCTTAAAAGCACTACCTGAGGAGCGAAAAACCAGTATTGCTGGCGGCCTTGCTGTATTGATAGCACTGTTTAGACAATTAGGACTTGAGCGCATGCGCCTTAGTGAATATGCATTGCGAGAAGGCTTATTGTTTGAAATGCATCAAACCGACGAGTTTGATATTCGTACCCGCACAATTAACACGTTCAGCGATCACTATAATATTGATAAGCAACACGCCGACAATATTTGTGAAACCATTAAGCTTTTTACCACTCAACTAAAAGAGCAATGGCAACTATCTTCTTATGATGTCGAAATGTTATGTTGGGCAGCAAAACTCCACGAAGTTGGGCTCGCCATTAATTCTTCCGGCATGCATAAACACGGTGCTTATATTGTCAGGCATAGTCAACTTCCAGGCTTTACTCAAGCCCAGCAATTAAGGCTAAGTGCACTTGTACGCTTCTATCGAAAAAAGATAAAAGTGCCAGAGTTAACAGAGTTAATTGACGAAGAGCTAACCCACTTTAACCGTGTTTTGGCTGTGTTTCGTCTCAGCGTTTTAGTGAACCAAAAACGCCAACAAGACCAACTTCCCGAATTAAGTATTACAGCCGTTGATAACGCCTTGATACTTCACATTGCAACTGAGTGGCTCGAATCACACTCGCTATTTCAAGCAGATTTAGAGCAAGAACAAAACTATTTAAAAACCATAGGTATTCAATTTAACCTGAGCTTTGGGTAAGTAATACCAATAGTTGGCTATTGGACGGGAATTCAACGTCGTTAGCGCTTAAATGAGCTGTAAGAAACGCGCTAACTATCCGCAACTCCGATTACTTACCGTTTCATGTTGTCAGATGAGAACTACTGTTCATCACCTGCAACAATAGAGAGGATTTCATCGGCGTAGGCTCGACTAGAAAGCGCCATATCATAAAGATAATTGGTCGGTGTTGCCGGTCGAATGGCTTGTAAAATGAGCTCTGCTTCGCGCCAATCATTGCGCTCAATTTCAAATGCTAAACGTAGCGCTCCACCAAGCAATCCTTGATAACTTAGTAGCGCACTAGAAAGCGAATCATCGAGAGAAAATTCTGCTGCAATTACAGCAAGATCGACATCAAGGATCACGTCAAGGATAGACATGAGACCAAGCAAATAGCCAGTTTCTGCCATTTCTTCGCCTCCAGGCATCAAAAATGTTTCCACAAACTTGGCACGGGTTAACCCCATTCTCGTCAGCTCACTGGGTTTATCTGAACCCAATTCGCTCAATGCGAGTACTTTAACAAACTGCCTAATTGCGTCTTCACCTAAATACACAACGGCCTGAGAGATAGACTTAATTTCTAACCTGTCTTCACCAGCTTTCGCGTTCGCCAGTTTTAGCAATCGTGCGGTTAAACTCAGATCTTTGCTTACTCTAGTTTGTATTTCTTTGAAGCATAAAGACTTTCTGGCAGTGGCTTGTAGCAGCTGAAAGACCACCATTTTCGATGGTTCCACGTTGCCATGATTGAGCATTTCAGGTTTGGCGAAAAAGAAACCTTGGAAAAAATCAGCTCCAGAGGATTTGATGATCTCGAACTCTTCTTTTGTTTCGATACGCTCAACAATAACCTTAATATCTGGATACTGACGCTTGAGCTTTTTTACCGTCATATTGGTTTTTATAATTGGCTGCTCAACCTCAATTTTGACGAATTCCATGAGTGGTAACAACGGATCCCACTTTGACGTGCCGTCGTAGTCATCTAGCGCAAATCGATAGCCTCTCTCTGTTAACTTAGTCACTGTATTCACCAGTGAAGGGATATTTTTAGAGCGCTCAACGATTTCCACCACAATTTTCTGTGGTGCTAATAAGCTAGGTAATTCCTGCAGCAAGGATTCGTCGGATAGGTTGATAAAGGCAAGCTGTCCCGCAGCCAAACGGTCTACACCGATAAACATTAAGGAGTTAAAAAACATTCGCCCAGTCGCTTGCCCATCGCTCACCCCAATTGGGAAAGCATTGTTGTCTGAGTCTCTGTAAAGCAACTCATAGGCAAAGACTTCTTGATCTGGCCGCAAAATGGCCTGTCGTGCAATATACTGCACTGCTGATTTACGTACTTCAGTCACCGGACCACTCATTAACATTCGTATCCTTTATTAGGTAAAAGGAAACCACGTATCTCGGAGCGTATAATATGGTAACGCCCCGAGCAATAAAAAAGTTTCGCTATTTTACAACACTTATAACTAAAAGTTACCAACTTATTAAACTAAGTCCTTATAAAGAGTAGGCTTTTAATTCACAGAACGCCAGTGGCTTGCCTGTCTAAGAAAAGTTAAGCTAAGATGAGTGCATGAAGCAAGTTTTGATCGTCTGGTTATTCGCCTTTGCCGGTTTGACTAAGGCAGAACAAGTCCCCTACTTAAAGTACAGTTTAAGTGGCTCGGGAAGTTTTTACCCTTATTTTACTCACAGCGAAGATGCGCCCGGGATCCTGCCCGAAATGGTAGAAGCCATTTTGGTTAAGGCAAAGATCAGAGGCGAAAATCTGCTTCTCCCAGCGAAACGCACAAACTTTTATCTAGAAAAGCAGCACATTGATTTTGATATCATCAGTCCAGATTGGCTGAACGAACAGCAAAAGCAAGACGATAGATTTATCTATTCAGATCCTATCCTTCCAATCAAAGAGTACGTTGTTACTCTTCAGTCTCAACCACCAATACTAACCCTAGCGGGTATCGAAGTTGGCACAGTGAGAGGCTACTACTACCATGATGACCAACTATTCGAGCGGGTTGATTTCGCGTCTGAAAAGGAGCTACTGCAAGCCCTAAACTTACGTCGAATTGAGCATATTATCATTGGTGATTTACCCGCATTATATTGGTCAGAACAACTTGGTATTGCATTTAGCTTCAACCAACTACATTCAGAAGGGATGTTGCAGCTACGCCTGTTAGCAAAGCATCAAGGATTACTTAAGCGGATAAATCAAGCTATCGCACAACTTAAACTCTCTGGTGAAATCGAAAAAATAGAACAGCAGTATATTTCCCAACTACCTATACACGCAAAAGGCGGCAGATAACCTCTGCTCTGGACATAGATCAAGTTATACGCATAAATTCTTCCCATAAATTGAGCATCAATTGACGCATTTGGTATAATGGCGCTTTTACAGCTTGGGAAATCATTATGACTATCGCTGCCGCGCTTGCTGAGCGCAGTAACAATCAATGTGAGCTATGTACCTCAACGGATGGTCTCGAAGTATACGAAGTACCACCAGTCGCCGAGGCGCATTCTGACAAATGTGTTTATCTTTGTAGCCAGTGCAAACCACAGGTTGAAGGTCAACAGGATTTAGAAGCCAACCATTGGCACTGTTTAAACGATAGTATGTGGAGCCAAGTTCCTGCCGTTCAGGTTGTTGCCTACCGTATGCTTAAACGCCTCGCGCCAGATAATGGTTGGGCTCAAGATGCATTAGACATGCTGTATCTAGAAGATGAGACTCGAGCATGGGCAGATCAAGCACTTGCAGAGGATGACGACCTTGTTCACCTAGACAGTAACGGGGTGAAACTGAGCGCTGGTGACACAGTAACTTTGATTAAAGACTTGGATGTTAAAGGTAGTAGCCTAGTTGCAAAACGCGGCACTGCGGTACGTAACATTCGCCTCTCGCCTTCAAACCCAGAGCATATTGAAGGTCGTGTAGAAGGTCAAAACATCGTTATTTTAACGAAGTTTGTTAAGAAATAACTAGGCCCCAAGATAAACTGCTAAGTATCTTCAATACCTTATCGACTAGGGCCTGTTGATCTTTGCTGTTTGATTTTTGTTCTCCTGAGTGTGTTTTGGTCGCGACGCTCGACTTGCCGCCTAGTAATCTAGGCAAAAGTTGAGCAACAATGAACAAAGCGCACTCAGGTGAACCCAAAGGGCAGCACTTGATTAGCATTTCTACTGTGTTCTCGCCTGACTCACATAGAATAACTATGCTACGCAGGCTCTGCCTTGTACAAATACCAATCAAACTGCTGCAAAAACAAACTTGAAAGGTAAACAGGCCCTAGATAGCTTAGCAGTTTATTTTTACTATTCTTCTACTAATTGAATGCTGCGATAAAACGCACCATCATCTTCTGCCAATAACGAAACCAGCTCAGGCAACACTTGATCCATGGTTTTCTTTAAGGTCCAAGGCGGATTGATCACCATCATACCAGAAGCCGTCATGCCTCGTTCTTGGGTATCTGCTTGGGTGGCAAGTTCAAACACTTGGATATTACGCACTCCAGATTCAATCAGGCTCGACTCCATGGCATCAATGCGTTCACGGTCAACGACGGGATACCAGATCATATACACGCCAGAATCAAACTTCTTGTGCGCTTTTATGATGCTTTTAACCGCAACATCATAATCGGATTTGATCTCATATGGAGGATCCATCAGCACGCAGGCTCTACGTGAAGCTGGTGGTACCAATCCTAACAGCCCTTTAAAACCATCACTCCCAGTGACTCGTAGTGACTTTTTATGTGCCGTATTTTGCTTTAACAGCTCTAGATCTTTTGGGTGTAGCTCAAAAAACCAGCCGTTATCCTGACGACGTAAGAAATGCTCCGCCACCTTAGGAGAGCCGGGATAATGACTTAATTTATCGCCTTCGTTAAAAGACTTGATCAGTGCCACATAATCGCTAATTGCCGACACGGATCCTGAATAATTCCACAGCTTAGCGATGCCTTGCAGATACTCCTGAGTTTTTTGTGCATCACTGCTCGCCAGCTCAAAAAATCCGGCGCCAGAGTGCGTATCCACGTAATCGTACGGCTTATCTTTTTTAGCCATGTATGACAGAGCTTCTGCCAATACTAAATGTTTGATCACATCGGCAGGGTTTCCTGCATGAAAAGAATGTCGGTAACTGAGCATAACCCCGCCTTGATAAAAATAATAACAACACAGGTGAAATAAACCTGAGCTAAATTTGAGCAATGATTCATCAATTTTTAACTTTAGACTGAATCACTTCTGAACAAAATATTCCAATATCGGCATTATCTCTTAAAAGTTGAGAAAAATCAGCAGAAAGTCGCGTAAACACTAGCATCCTTAGCCGCTTTGTTTTACATTTGCATGACAAATCACAGTCATATGAGCGCATTTATGAATAACCAAGATCTCCAAAAACTCGACCAGTTGATTGACCAACTTTTGAGCCAAAATAACCAGTTAAAATCGGAAGTTTCGGCACTAAAAGAACAAAATCAAAAACTCATCGATGAAAATGAAACCCTACAGCTTGAAATGCTAGAAAGCGAAGAAAAGCAAAAAGAATTTAGTTCATCTTTGTCTGGCCTACTTGATAAGTTGCAAACTCAACAGGCTAGCTAATGTCTGAGCAGAATAACCAAGTAACAGTGACGTTACTTGGCAAGTCACATCAATTTGCATGTGCGCCAGATCAAGAAGAAGCGCTGCATAACGCCGTAGCGCTTTTAGACCGACGTGTAGAAGAAATGCGTAAACGCTCAACCGTTCGCAATGATCACAATGCGTTATTACTCGCAGCCCTACACCTTTGTCATGATTTACAAGCATTGGAAGCAAAGCAACAGCAAGACGCAGAGTTCGTTTCCACGCTCATCGACAAGTTAGTGCTGCCAGCAGGCGAATAATGCCGACATACTGGAGCAAACCTATCTTACGTAGTATCTCTCTTATTTGGGCTATCATTCTATTGGCGGCAAGTTTTAAAAGCACCGCCGCCAATGCTAATCGGTTCCATAAAGTCAATGACGCGGTTTATTTTATCCAAGGAAAAGATAGCGCTTTACAGCCCAATCAAGCTGTAGTTATTGGCAAACAGTGTGCACTGTTGGCATCCATACATGGCGATCTTGTCACCACAGAGGCCTTGATCCACGAATTAGAAAAGCGCCTCACCGTTCCGCTTTGTTACGTAATCTCTTTGCATGCCGATATCAAACAAGACACCAGCATAGTGCTACTCAAGCATGCTTATCCAAATTTACAATGGCTAAGTCCAACGGCAACATCAGCCAACGCATTGACGAGGGCCTTTCACGCACAGCTTGAGCTTTTTAACCAAAGCGTCATGCTTAGTGAAAATCGTATCGCGTCTCTAGAACCAAGTGAACGGCCGAAGTGGCAAGCCAAACTTGCACTGGCAAAAAGTAGGATTGCAACGTGGTCCAAGCTCGCCACACAAGCGCCATCGAGTAAAGCCATTGGTAACGCGCCTAAAACCGTGGAGCTAGGAGGTGTAGTGGTTGAGCTTACTCAAGTCACGGGCTTTAGCGGTCATGACATCAGTGTTTATCTGCCAAAATATCAAGGCTTGATAGCAGGTTATAGCGTCGATCAGATCCCACTTGCGCATTTACCGCATACTACACAGTGGCAACAAGCGATTATTCACTTTAATCGCTATGCACTCGATTGGATATTACCAGCAACAGGAAAACCCTACCGTCCTGAAATGCTAGCCACTCCAGCACAATTTTTGGCTTTATTAGCGTTACAAGATACCCAGCAAGTGGTTGATAAAATAAGTGTTTTATATCCAGATAAACACATGCAGCAACGCGCGTTATTGCAGTGGCAGCACTTTCAGCAGCAAAGAAATTTTGAATAAAACTTAACCTCTCGGTATAGTTAAAGGATGAACAGAGTATTAATACAGCTGAGCGGGTTAATGTTATTAACCATGCTTTCTGGATGTAAAAGCAGTAGCAGTCCACAGGTGAGCAGGCAAGCCATTTTGTCGGCTCTCACTCAAGTGCCCGTAGAAAAGCCAGTCACGTCTCCTGCTATCGTTGAGGTAGAACCACCCAAAATCACTACCGTTAAAGCTCCCCTCAGAGACGATGATTTATGGCAACACATACGCCAAAAGCTCAGTTTTAATACTGCATCTCACCCAAGGCTTGATAGGCGCATAAAATGGTATTTATCACAGCCTAATTATCTCAATGTAGTAAATAAGCGCGCCGCCCCCTATTTTTATCACGTAGTAAAAAAGGTAGAGCGCAAAGGTCTTCCTATTGAAATCGCATTACTCCCTTTTGTCGAAAGTGACTTTAGACCAAAGGCCAAATCGCAACAAAATGCTGTTGGAGTTTGGCAACTAGTGGATGCCACTGCCTACCATTTCGGCATCAAGAAAGACGAATGGTATGACGGTCGACAGGATGTGTTAGCATCGACTGACGCCGCGCTTGATTATTTGCTGTATTTGCATGAACGCTTTGATGGCGACTGGCTACACGCGCTTGCAGCCTACAATAGTGGTGAAGGGCGCGTCAAAAAGGCCATCGCAAAAAATAGAAAAGCAGGAAAGTCGACCCACTTTTGGCACTTAACATTACCAAAAGAAACCGCAGACTACGTGCCCAAACTCTTAGCGCTCAGCCACTTACTAAAAACCTCACCCAAGGGTTTTAAGATACCAAGTTTGCCCAACAAGGCCACTACGTCGATACTTGATATTGGACAGCAATTTGACGTCAATCAACTGGCTAAACTCAGCGGTATCAAAAAGCGTCAACTATACGCACTCAATCAAGGGATCTTAAAACATAGAAGCTCTCCAAACGGTCCGCACAAAGTGTTATTACCATTATCCGAGCAAGCATTATTGAAAAGTGCATTTTTCAGGGAAAACTTCAGCCAAGGCTACACTGTCAAAGCCAACGACACACTCTACCGCATCGCATTAAATGCGGGGATGAGTGTTAGTGCACTAAAAGCGCTAAACAATAAGCGCTCTGATTTGATCCGAGTTGGCGAAAAGCTATTAGTTTCCGAGAGTAATGAGCAGTTAGACTTACTCATCGACTATGACGTAAGCCCTTATATTAAAGAAATAAAAGCCAAGCCCATACCTCAAGTGGAACATCACCACACCATAAAATCAGGCGAGTCTTTGTGGACTATCAGCCGTCACTACAAGGTCGCGGTAAAAGATCTATTAAATTGGAATTCACTCACGGCACAGAGTCTATTAAAACCTGGCAAAGTGTTAATGGTGTTTTTACCAGCTCCTGCTGCACCAAAAAGCAATAAGACTCAACCAGCTAGCTCCTCAATCTCTAGCATTGAAGCACTCCAATCAATACTGCGCCATGGCAAGCCAAAGCAAAGTGAGAGCCCAAATTAAAGGGATAAACTTGCGTCCAAGAAGCGCACTCACGTAAACTACACGCTTTACAGGTGGATGCTAAATGGCGTCACCGAACACTATTTATTTAAGGTTTACTTATGCAAATTGCAAAGAACACAGTGGTAGAGTTTCACTACACACTTCACGAAGGTGACAGCCAAATCGAATCAAGCAAAGAAGGCGAGCCACTAAACTACCTGCACGGTACTGAAGGCATGCTACCAGGTCTTGAAAGTGAACTTGAAGGTAAAACCGGTGGCGATAGCTTTACGGTAACTTTAACGCCAGAGCAAGCTTATGGCGAATATCAAGAAGGTCTAGTACAGCGCATTCCTATTAAGCACCTTCAAGGTCTTGGTGACAGCAAAGTTTGGAAGCCAGGCATGACTGCTATTGTCGATTCAAACCAAGGTCGTCATCAGGTTAAGGTAGTGAAAGTAGGACGCTTCAATGCGGATTGCGACTTAAACCACCCATTCGCAGGCAAAACACTAACGTTTGATGTTGAGATCCTTTCTGTACGCGAAGCAACTGCAGAAGAAATTTCACACGGTCACGTACACGCTGCTGGCGGCTGCGGACACTAATGATGAACCAAGTTGCCATCGTTACCGGTGGCAGCTTTGGCATTGGCGCCGCCATTGTCAACAAGCTGCTATCGCAACAATACACCGTTTATAACCTCGATATTCAGCCCAGTGAACAAGGGATTTTTCGCCATTGTGACGTCAGTAAAGTCGCCGATGTAAAAGCAACAATTGCAGATATAGTCGCAGAAACAGGGAAAATAGATGCACTCGTTTCAAACGCGGGGAAACATCTGAGTGCTACAATCGAAGATACCGACGAAGCCACACTTGACGCCCTTTTTGCATTGAATGTGAAAGGCGCTTACGCTGCCATTCAAGCCGTATTACCAAGCATGAAATCACAGCGTAGCGGTAGCATCGTATTGATGTCTTCGGATCAGGCAGTTATTGGTAAACCTAACTCCTTCGCTTACAACCTGTCTAAATGTGCGCTTGCTTCGATGGCGAAAACCACAGCATTGGATTACGCCAAATTTAACATTCGCGCGAATGCAGTGTGCCCTGGCACAATTGAAACTCCGTTATTCCATCATGCCATTGATAGTTACTGCGCGCGCAGCGGCGCTGATAAAGCAGAAATCGTTGCAGAAGAAGCCCAGTTGCAACCATTGGGTAGATTAGGGCAACCGCAAGAGGTTGCTGCGCTGGTCGCTTTCTTGCTAAGTGAGGATGCGAGTTTTATCACAGGTAGCCTACAAAGCATTGATGGCGGTTATACCGCACAGTAAAAAAGGAATGCGTGATGAGTCTGAGAATTATTGATAGCCACCTACACTTTTTCGATTTAGCGTTGGGACAATATTCTTGGCTCAAACACAACCCGCCCGCTTGGCCTAATCTGGAAAAAATAAGGCAGAACCATACCCTGACAAGTCTCCCCCACCATCCACAGTTTACACTCGAAGCCTTAGTGCATGTGGAAGCCGGTTTTGATAATCACAATCCCATCAACGAATTACATTGGTTAACTCAAGAACTAGGCAGCTTTCCTTTTAAAGCCGTCGGTTACGCACCTATAAACGCGACGCCTGAGCAATTTAGCGCAGCTATAGCGCATTTAGCACATCCTCACCTCGTGGCGATAAGAGACATCACCGAAGGCAGTGACAGCCAACGTTTATCTGCGCCTTTCGTGCTCGAAAACCTCACCTGTCTTGCCGAGCATGGACTACATTTTGAAGCGCAATTAGAATTTAAACAAAGCGAAAAAGTAGACCTTTTATTACAACTAGCAGAACAAAAAGCTGATCTTAAAATCGTATTTAACCATGCTGGTTTTATTGATGCTACTAGCCCTTGTACAGATATATTAAGGCGCATTGGAGCGCTTAATAATGTCATGATCAAGTGCTCTGGCCACGAAATGTTAGCAAACCCACTCACACTCTCTGAGTGGCTTACTCACTTAATCACACATGCAGGAGAAGAGAGCCTAATGCTAGGTTCGAATTATCCGGTTTCTCTTATGCAAAAAAGCTATTGGCAAATATGGCAGGATTATTTAGACGTGATAGGCATATCGTCAACTTGGCATAAACTCAGCCGAGACAATGCCAAAAGTTGCTATGGATTATGAGCGGATCTGGACGAGATCGTAAGCAACCAGTTCAGGTACTATACGCTGTAGTTTTTCTTCCGTTTGATCTAAGGTGTTTAAGCACTCGCAATATTCTGCCGCTTTTTCTTCTAATTGATGGGCCTTTTTCTGCAGCGATTTATCTATCTCTTTCGAAATAATCTCCATCCGTTGTCCCATATCGTTAATGCGATCTTCGATATTCCCTTCGCGAGATTTAAACGCATCTCCCAAAGAGACTAAAATAGAGCCCAACGAACCATGAACAGCAGAGTGAATTTTTTGGCTGATCTCTTTAGTAAAGAAATCATCAATTTTAGAAAGTGACTGTGGTGCGATAAAAAAGAAATCATCTCCACGCTTAAACTTATCCATCAGCGCACGTTCAACGTATTGCAACTGCGTTTTGAGCACTTCAGGTTCTTTGTCGGACATCCCCTCAACTACTTGCTCGATCGCACTCAATCCGAGGTTGACGCCATCGGTCGCCAGATTAACCAGCTCAGGAACGGTATCCCGTATTCCTAGAGAGTACTCGCGCACAACTTTCTCCCCTTCCTGATCTAACTCAATCCAGCGGCCTAGAATAAAAAGCTGACTATCATTGTTGATTTGAATTCGGGTCTGACCATCATCAACGATACGAATTTCGTTGTCAGTGATGATAAGACCATGCCCAAGTTCAACATCGCACTTATTGTTAGCATGGGCAGAAGACGTCAATACGGCACAAGACAAGGCTATCGCGCTGAGTAATCGATTCATATGGCCTCCTGTGTGCAGAATGTAAGACGGGAAAGGGGTGCTTCAGGAGAGTACCAAAAGATCAAACAATCCCAAAGCCATTTTAGACGGATGAAAGTAACAAGCTATGTCTGACTGGCAATATTAGAGATCCATATCCGTTAGCATCAAAGGCAGTAGCAATACCACTAATAAGGGCTATTGATAGTATCTTACTAACCTGACAAAGGCATCCGCAGTTTTAATGGTTGGATTATTTTTACCATCAGCAAACTGATACACCCAAGCAAACTGAGGTTGGTTCGTTTGGGTCGTTGCCGACCAATAATTATTACTTTTGGTCGTTGGAAATACCGTTATGTTTATTGCTGGAGTCACACACTCGTGATACACAATACTGGCTAGTTCTTTAACGTTAGGCACTTGCCAATCTGTAAACCCTGCAAACTTGTCTTCGTCGGCAACCACCAATGCTTGCTGCCAAGTAAGTTGCTGAGCATTGTCTTCACAGCTTTGAGCAGTTGCGTTGTAGCTTTGCCCAAAGTTGCAGCGCTGCCACATTAATCCCGTTTGGCTATCAAGCACAGTACCATTGCTGTTTATCGTATAGCGGCTGGTATTGGAGCCGGTACCAACGCAAGTTTGCGCTTGGCAAACAGCCGTTAATGACAAAGTAAATAGTATAGTTGCGATAATTTTCATACCACGCTCCCTAAGGATTCCTTACCAACCTAACAAATGCGCTGCTAGACTTTTCTACTGCAAAATCATTGCCCGTATCCATGTCGACAACATAAGCTCTTCTCAGCGTGCCACTGGTACCATCTAAACTCGACTGCAAGGTCCAGTAATAGCGATGACCAAGCGTGGTTGTACTAGGTAAATTAGGGAAAAGCGCTTCATCTATCACCGCAGTACTTGTACTGCCGTAATCTAGTAGTCCAAGTAGTTCCATATAAGTTGGTAAGCGCCAATTGTTACCACCACAGTAACTTTGCTCTCCAATGGCTGGATTATTCACTTCATCAATCAAAGCTTGAATACCACAATGACTATCCTGCGGGCAGGTTGTATTTGCTGCAGCCTGAACACTCCCCTCGGCAATTGCTCCGTCTACCTCAACATACCAGGTATAACTATTTTGTGCGTTGCGAGAAGAAGTATTTGGTAATGTACCCGAACTTGCTTCTTTTATTTCCCAAATCAGTCCTGTGACGTTATCACGAACGCAAGCAAAGTCCGTAGCGTCATCAGGCAATTCATCCGCAAAGCGATTTAATTTGGTAAAATCAAAACCTGCTCGACCACTGCCTTCTTTCGCCACCTGAGAGGCAAAATTATCACGCCCACGCTGCGCATCTTGAGCCGTAAACTGCGTCATACTACAGGTGATCGCATCCGTATTGTTATAACACGCGGTTTGGCCACTATCGTTTAGTTTACCTAATGGCTTTTTCTCGATATCAATGCGCACGGTGTCGGTAGCAGAGCGGTTTTGCGAGTCAGTAACGGTCAGCTCAAATTCCACTTGCGACAAAATATTTTGATCTGGTGCGTTAAAAGTTGTTGAACACCCGGTAACAGAACTTAATGCTATCTGAGTGCCAGACGTCACTTGCCGCCATACACACTGTTTCTGACCAGATACAGTATCACTGTTTGAGCCATCAAGCGTGACCTCATCAAACTCTTGCACTTGCTGGTCGCTCCCTGCATCAGCCACTACCACATCCGAATTCGCAAGTAGCCCGAGGGTAAACTGGGTACTGGCTTGTCCGCCTTCATCATCGGTAACCGTCAACTGCCAGATTGACGCCTGAGAGCTCGCCAATAATGGATGGACAAAAGATAAAGTAGCTGTATTCAATCCCGTTGCCTGTATTGTTGTGGGACCACTTACTTGCTGCCACTGATAAGTAACCACTTGGCCATTTTCATCTGGATCGGAAGAGCCTGCGCCACTTAGGACAATAGTATCTTTATATTTGGCTGGTAATGTTTCCGGTGCTGTTTGGCTGATACTAGGTATAGGTAATTGATTGTTAGATTTGATAGCAACCGTCACTTGGTCGCTTGCAAGACTGCCATCAGGCGCAACATAATCAACCTGAATAAGTAAATTAACATCGGCTTTGATATCCGGTGCAACAAAAGCGGCTTGCTGCTCCGTAATTGGAAATTCACTGACGTTTGCACCAGAGATTACTTGCCAGTTAAAAGTACCGCCAGCAGGTGATGCTTGTGCATTCAAGGTGACTTCTGTTTTTTCGGTTACTTGGACATCAGCACCCGCGTTAACCGATGCGCTGACTTGGCTCGGTTCATCACTTCCAGAACCTCCGCCACAACCCGTTAATATTAGCGCAAGTACAACCCAACTTCCCTTGAATGCATTCATATTATTCCTTATGAATTATAGATAACTCTCTTGATGTATTCGCACGAACAACTTAGTGCCAACTTTACTGTAATCTATTTTGTATTCTCGGCCGTCTAAAGCCTGAATAAACAACAACCGCTTTACTTCACCAAATACATCAATACTCGAAACGTGGACGACCTCTAAATAACGCTCTTTAGCTTCTCTTCGATTTCTAGGTAAGTCTTCCTTAAAAGGCACCAAACCATTTGCAGTCACCTTGATTTTTGGGTGTGCTTCACCATTTACAATCACAAGATCTAACTTCTTCTCTTTGTGAATAATGGTATTACGCCCACTTTTAATATAGGCCGTTTCTAAGCTCATATTGGTGTATCCTGTTACATCTTCAGTAGGTGGTTTGTTCTTCTAACAATGCTTTTACCACCTCTTTAGGGTTAAGTTTCCAGCGGTTTAACATGACTGAAAATTGCCAAATATCCCTGTCTAAGGCAGTCGCGGGGATCAATAAATCATATCCCGTCACTGTCTTTAAATTATCCATCCGGTTTGCAAACATTGCCATTAAACCAGTATATTCTTTTCCCGCCTTGGAGCGAAAAACGGTTTCTTCTATCAACCATTCAGATGGGCAGTTGCCATTTTCGCAATGCATTTTAACAGCTTGTAAAAAAATATGCCGCTGCTCGATCAATAATTTACCCGCAAGTCGAGGTGTTAAATTTAATAAAAACGCATCAATATCATTAAGTTTAATACCAACTGCATTTAACTCAAGTGTTTCAACACCTTGTTGAACTTTGGGAATGCCGCTGGAGTGGAAGTTTACAATGGATAGCGGCCAAGCTCCATATTTATGCACATATCTAAACTCTTGTTCTGTAAAGTATAAACTAAAATATGGTTGCTGACTTTTAAGAAAGCCAACAAAAATAGCCACTAACATGGCGCTGGCAAGAAATATTTCTACAATAGTAATAGCTGTACCACGCAAGTTGACAAAAAGCATGATAACAACCAATCCAATTGCACCAACCAGCATAAATTCAACGCCATTGCGGTCAGCGGTTGCACGTAGTTTTGCTTCAAGCATGGGTATACCAGACATAAAAAATATACATGATGATCGCCCATGCGACTAATTTACGTATTGTGATGCATCGTTTACATGAATGACTGTGTTTCATAATATTTAATTTAGGTACAAACACTTAAATTGAATTACATTTTCGTTTAATGCACAAATTTACAGGATATGCCGCCGACTTTGTTAGCCTTTAATTTTGTAAACTAGAGACAAATTATAATCTGGGTCACTTTTATGCGTCATCAATCAGGAAAAGCACTGTTTCCTTTTATCATTGTAGTGCTAGTCGTTATCAGCGGCTATTTATATTTACCAGCCTCGGAAGGCAAAATGAGTGGCAACTCGGCACCCGTAACCTCCGTTCAAGCTCATACTGTAGCCAAAGAAGAACGTATTATTGCTGTTCACTCTATTGGTTCCGCTAGAGCAAATCAAGCAATCAACGTGAGTAGCGCCCAAAGCGACTACGTGGCAGCCCTATATTTCGATGACGGAGACGTAGTAAAACAAGGCGATAAGCTAGTCCAGTTGCGTGATGCCGAAGAGAAACTCGATATCGAAGCGCTGAAAGTGACGCTAAAAGAAGAAATTAGACAACTAAACCGCCTTAAAGACCTCGCCAAAACTCAATCGGCGGCTCGCTCTCAACTAGAAGCACAATCAGCAAAGGTAGACACCTTAACGGCGCAATTGGAAGCCACCAAAACAAAACTCGCCGAGATGACCATTTATGCGCCATTCGATGGGTTATTGGGTACTCGAAATATCTCTATCGGTAGCTTCGTAAACAACAATACTGTGATCACCACACTCGATGACATTAGCATCATCAAAGTGGATTTTCAGGTACCTGAAAAATACCTAGCGCAACTGCAGCTTGGTATGCAAGTGAATGCACAAAGTGAAGCTTACCCAGAGCAACTATTTACCGGTAAGGTTTCCCATATTGACCCGCGCATTAATGAACAAACGCGCTCGGTACGAGTGACAGCGAGCTTCACCAACCTAGACCATAAACTTCGCCCAGGTATGCTGCTACATATGGGGCTTGAACTGGCTCGATTACAAGCCCTTGTAGTGCCAGAAAAAAGCATCATTCCAAGACAAGATAAGCATTTTGTATTTGTCATTGACGACCAAGGTAAAGCGCAACAACGCGAAGTACACCTGCAAACTCGCTTTAGCGGCTGGGTGGCTATCGACGAAGGGCTTAAAGAGGGGCAACAAGTGATCACGGAAGGCACCTTGAAGATCCGCTCGGGCTCAAAAGTTGAAGTAAAGGGGTAAGGCGACGTGAGAATCACTGATACGGCGGTAAAGCGCCCGATCTTCGCGATCGTCATTAACTTACTGCTGCTGACCTTTGGCTTAGTGGCATTTACTATGCTACCACTGCGCGAATACCCTGATATTGAAACCCCAATTGTCAGTGTAAGCACTAACTACACCGGCGCATCAGCGGAAGTAGTAGAAACCAAGATCACCCAAGTACTAGAAAACCGGATTTCGGGAATCGAAGGGATCAAAAGCATAAATTCCAGTAGCCGCAACGGTAGCTCCAATATCACTATCGAATTTAATATCGATCGTGATATCGACGCTGCTGCAAATGATGTGCGTGAGCGCGTTTCTCGAGCGCTGGATAGGTTGCCAGAGCAAGTTAGGCCGCCTGAAGTATCGAAATCAAACAGCGATGAAAGCCCTATCGCTTGGTTTGTACTCAATAGCGAAACCATGGATACCTTGCAGCTTTCAGACTACGCCCAGCGCTTTATCGTTGACCGTCTGGCGGTTGTTGATGGCGTATCAAATGTACGCATTGGCGGTGAGCGTCAATACGCCATGAAAATTTGGCTAGACCGAAAGGCGATGGCCGCTCGTGGAGTCACAAGCAGTGATATTGAACAAGTGCTACGCAGAGAAAACGTAGAATTACCCGCTGGCGAAATTGAATCCGTTGACCGTGATTTTTCTGTTCGTATTGCCAGAAGCTATAAGACTCAAGAAGACTTTGACAACCTAGTAATTAAGCGCGGTGAACAAGGCTATTTGGTGCGACTTGGTGAAGTCGCGCAGGTGGTACTTGAAGCCGCTGACGACGAAAGTACCTTCCGTGGTAATGGTAAAAATATGATTGGCCTTGGCGTTGTCAAGCAAGCCAAAGCCAATACGCTAGAAGTGGTCGACAACGCCCGTAAAGAGCTTGAAAAAATAAAACGCAACCTGCCTCAAGGCACGACCATAGAAGACAGCTACGATTCTTCTATTTTTATCCGTGAGTCCATTGCTGAAGTATACAGCACACTTGCGATTGCCATGGCGTTGGTGGTACTCGTTATCTACATCTTCCTTGGCAATATCCGCGCTACGCTGATCCCTGCTGTTACCGTGCCGGTAGCCTTAGTTGCAACCTTTATGTTCTTGCTGGCCATGGGGTATTCAATCAACTTGCTGACGCTACTTGCGCTCGTGCTTGCCATCGGCCTGGTGGTCGATGACGCCATTGTGATGCTAGAAAATATCTACCGCCGCATTGAGCTTGGCGAACCCAAGTTACTGGCAGCCTACCGTGGCGCGCGAGAAGTAGGCTTTGCCATCATTGCAACAACGCTGGTTTTGGTTGCCGTGTTTATTCCCTTAGTCTTTATGGATGGTCGTATTGGTGCCCTATTTACCGAGTTTGCCTTTGCAGTAAGTGCTGCAGTGCTGTTCTCCAGTATTACCGCGTTGACCTTGTCTCCTGCCCTTTGCTCCAAAGTATTAAAGCCTAGTAGTAAAGAAAACCGCTTTAGTCAGTGGATGGACCGTCAATTTGGACGACTAGAACAAGGGTATCGCCGTGTTTTACAAGACAACTTATCGCGCAAATACAGCCTGATTGTGATGTTGGCACTAGCGGGTTTTACCAGCTACAGCCTGTTTAAACAGATCCCGTCTGAACTGACACCAAAAGAAGACCGTGGTACTTTCTTCGTTATGATGAATGGCCCAGAAGGGGCAAGCTACGAAAACAACTCGCAAAATATGGCAAAAATTGAAGAGCGCCTACTTCCTTATGTAGACTCAGAGGAACTTAGCCGCGTGCTTATTCGGGTGCCTGGTTGGGGTGGTCAAGGCGGTGTTGCTATTATCGGCATGCCAGACTGGGATGAGCGAAAACGCTCTACTTGGGAAGTCATGGATGAGATCAGCGGTAAAATGCAAGACGTTACAGATATTCGCGCCTTTGCTATTATGCGCCGTGGTATTGGCGGCGGCGGTAACTCACGTCCCATTGAGTTTGTACTGCAAGGTAACGACTACGATGAGTTAGCTGCATGGCGCGATCGCATTCTAGAACGCGCACGAGAAAATAAAGGACTGGTTCGTCTCGATCACGATTACAAAGAAACCTTCCCACAGTTTTTAATAAGCATTGATAAAACCAAAGCCGCAGATTTAGGCGTGTCGGTAAGTGCCATCGGCCAAACGCTAGAAACCATGCTGGGACAACGTCGTGTTACCACCTTTATTGACCGCGGTGAAGAATACGATGTGATCTTAAAAGGCACCAAAGCCGACTTCTCTGCCCCAGATAATATTTCTGATATTTATGTGAAATCTCGTAGCGATGAGCTCGTGCCATTAGACAGTTTGATCACCATAAAAGAAGAAGCCACAGCTTCTCGATTAAACCGCTACAACCGTATGCGCGCAATCACTATCACGGCAAACCTCGCTGGCGACTATACACTGGAGCAAGCCCTCGACTTTTTAAATAAAGTTGCCGCCGAAGAGAATGATATCGACGGCGCCATCGACTACAAAGGCGAATCACAGCTGTTTTATGAAGGTGCATCAGCAATGACCTATGTGTTTATTCTGGCGCTCACCGTTACGTTCTTGGTATTAGCCGCACAGTTTGAAAGCTTTGTCCATCCACTGGTTATCATGCTCACCGTACCACTGGGCTTAGTCGGTGCGATGTATGGATTATTTATCACCGACAGCACGCTCAATATTTATAGCCAAATTGGTATTGTCATGTTGATTGGCCTTAGCGCCAAAAACGGTATCTTAATCGTGGAATTTGCTAACCAATTGCGTGACAAAGGCATTGCCTTCGAACAAGCCATTGTTGATGCTGCAGCGCAGCGATTAAGACCTATTATCATGACCTCGCTAACAACCGTGATGAGCTCCATCCCGCTTGTGTTTGCAACAGGCCCAGGATTCGAAAGCCGCATGGTGATCGGTGTCGTGATTTTTGCAGGTGTCAGTGTTGCCACCATTTTAACCTTGTTTGTTATCCCAACCGCCTATACTTTACTAGCTAAGAAGACGCAATCTCCAGAAGAGACGACAAAACGTCTTGAGGAGCAGTCGAAACAACATCCTGAGCAGGAGGTATAATGGCAAATTTACAAACCGCAACTTTTGGTGGTGGTTGTTTTTGGTGTATTGATGCGGCATTTCGCCGCGTCAATGGCGTTGAGTCAGTGCAGTCAGGTTACGCAGGTGGCCACACAGATAATCCCACCTATCAAATGATATGTCGGGGAGACAGTGGCCACGCTGAGGTAGTCCAACTGCAATTTGATGCCGATATTGTCAGCTTTGATACTTTGCTTAACATGTTTTTTACCCTGCATGACCCAGCACAGTTGAATCGCCAAGGTAACGACATTGGTACTCAGTACCGCAGTGTGGTGTTTTATCATGACCAGCAGCAACAGCAGCAAACTCAAGATTGTATTGCGCAGCTTCAAAGCCAATTGAGTGAAAAAATAGTGACAGAGGTTAGCCCAGCGCCTGAATTTTATCCTGCTGAGCACTATCACCAAGATTATTACACTGAAAACCCAAACCAAGGCTATTGCAGTGTGATGATTGCCCCTAAAATTGCAAAGTTTGAAAGTCATTTTGCGGCAAATTTAAAGCACTAAACTTGTGTGCCGAACGCAATAGATTGCGTTCGGCTTACGGCTTACGGCTTACGGCAACATAGGTATAGCAAATATATAAAAGCTAGTGCGGCCATCTTTAATCCGCAAATGCCCACGCGTTACTTCCATTTCTAAATTCGCAGTATCACCAGGTCTTAAGGTATCTAAGCCTTTAAGCGGAACGACACCTGAATTGATTAACTGGGCGTTGTGTTTAATGACCTGCGGAATATCTTCGCTCATATCCACACCCAAGAATTCAAACACATCAATCACAATACGGCTAAATTCTGTATAAAGCTTGTCAAAAATCCCCGGAGTCAAGGTATCTATCAAATCGAGGATCCACGGCAGCTCTACTTTTGTCGTCACCACAGGCTTAAAGCTAGAAATTAAAGGGTCTAACTCAAGCTGCTGGGTACGTACATCATACTTACCTTTGATGGTGACATTTTCGTTGCTAATATAGACATGGATATAAATATTCATTCCAAGCTGCTTCTTACGAAACTTAGCGTGAGACTTCAAATCGAAGCCATCGATCAACACCGGTACTTTATTTTGCGCATCGACTCTACCTGCGATTTTCATATGCATCGTGCCGTAGAGACTAGTCGTGTGGCTCACTTTATTTGAACTAGATTGCGCGGCAATATTGTTGACGATATCGGTCGTCAACTCTTTGTAGTTATGTTCCACATTCGAAAATTGCTGATGAATGATATCTGAAACCTGCGTATACATTTCCTTTGGACCTTGGCTAGATGTTGTCCTGCCAGTAGACCAACACTCTCCACCGGTATAAATCACAGGCACAGATATAGGCGTTAGGTGATCGTTGCCAGGATGACGATAGTACATCATGCTTCGGATCCGACTACAGGTTTGCGATGGCGCGTTAAACCAAGCGAAATCGCCCGTCATTGATTGTGTTGAAAATTGAGGTTCAAGCTGGCTTTCAGGCTGTGAGGCTTGTGCTGATGTGACAATCCCAAGCGTGAGTAACCCAAATAATAGTGACTTCATGTTCTTTTCCTTAAGGTAGTAATAATACAAATCAAAGCTATTATCAACCACACATAAAGCAGAACACCAGTTACAAATGTAATGCAACTAGGGCCTGTTGATCTTTCAAGTTTGTTTTTGCAGCAGTTTTACTGGTATTTATACAAGGCAGAGCCTGCGTAGCATAGTTATTCTATGTAAGTCAGGTGATAACACAGTAGAAATGCCAGTCAAGCGCTGCCCTTTGGGTTCACCTGAGTGCGCTTTGTTCATTGTTGCTCAACTTTTGCCTAGATTACTAGGCGGCAAGTCGAGCGTCGCGATCAAAACACACTCAGAAGAACAAAAATCAAACAGCAAAGGTCAACAGGCCCTAAATGATAAATAAGAAAAGTGATCCATTACTCATGATGGATCACTCTGGGTATAGAAAAGCAGTTAACGCATTAGAAGCTGTAGCTCACACCAACGTAGGCTTGTCTACCTAGTGGCTTATAGCCCAGTAAAGAGCCATCTTTTGCTTCGCCCGCTGTGGCATTGAAATAACGCTTATCGGTTAAGTTTTCAATTCGGCCATTTAACTTGAATCCGTCGAAAAACGTATAGTTAGCAGCTAAGTTAAACAGCGTATATGACGGTAAAGTCACTGTATATGCACCTTCAGCTCCCCATACTTTATCGTCGCGATTACCTCTATGGACTAAGGTCAGTGTTGCGTCGACATTTTCCCACTCTTTACTGACTGAATAAGTTAAGGTACGTCTCGCTCTGCGCTGTAATTGCTTATCGGTATCAGCGTCTTTAGCACTCACATAGCTCGCATTTACCGTATGCTCGATACCAAAGTTGTCTTCAATTTCGATAGAAAGATCAGCACCTTCAAAGTCAGCGCGCTGAACATTGTAAGGGACGTATTTCCATTTATCATTTTGCTGATAAACGATTTTATCGGTAATACGGTTATCGTATACCGCAGCTTCCACACGGAAGTTCTCGCCGCTCCATGTGACAATAATTTCATTATTAGTGGCTTCTTCCGGCTTAATATTTGGGTTAGGCAGATAGTAAGGACTATCAATCACAAACGCCTGTGATAAAGAAGGTGCTCTAAAGGCAGTACCATGATTCAACTTAACACTCAGGCCATCCATGAGTTGCTTGCCTACAGCAACTGTGTAGGTGTTTGCACGACCATGAAAATCATAATCATCCGTTCTCAGTACAACCTCTGCCAGCCAATTTTCATCGTTGTAAAACCCACCTAGTGCTAAAGATAAGTTATCACGCTCAGGCTCTGAAAAAGAGGCGGTAGAATCACCAACATCTTCATTTAGAAAGGTAAAGTTACCCGTGAAGATCAAAGCTTCAGTTAAACTATATTGCGACTGATATTCAAATTGGCTGCGTTTGGTGACATAAGCGTTATCGTCAGCACTATTACCGATTTGAACGTTTTGTTCCTTACCTAAGCTGTATGACGCACTTTGGCTAAACTTGTCAGTACGTCTTTTCCACGTCAACTTATTGGTGTAGTTATGGAAACGGTAAGCATCACTACCAAAAGAGTCATACTCCCCCTCACCTTCACTGTACTGTGAACGTAAGCTAAAAATGCCACTTTCTTCATCACCATACTGCACATTTAAACCGGCATTACCGTTATAATATCCATCACGGTCATGGTTTTTTGTGATTGCAGCTTCAGGGTCTTTCTCTATCACATCATAGCCATCGGTATGAGTGTAACCCGCATTAGCTGCAATACTAAACTTGTCTTTTTTGTAATTTACCGTTGCTTCGGTCTTGGAGTAATTGTTACTCCCAGTCGTAAGCGCGATAGTATTGTTATTCCCTTCGCGACTAATAATATTAATCACGCCAGCAATGGCATCTGAACCATAAATCGCAGCTTTGGCACCACGAATGATCTCAATCCTTTCGATGCTATTAAGTGGTAAATTAGTGAGCGAATTGTCACCGGAGTTTGCATCCGTCACTCGAACCCCATCGATTAACACTAGCGTATGCTTAGCATCATTACCGCGTAGGAATAAACTCACACTTTGGCCGAAGCCACCGTTTCTAACCGCTTGAATACCTGCGACATTATCGAGTAGCGATACGACATCTTGAACATTGCTTTTTTCAATATCAGCACGACCTATAACCGTAATGGCAGACAGTGCGCTTTCTAGAGATTGTTCAAATTTATTGGCAGTAACAGTGATATGTTCAACATTTTGATCAGCAAACGCTGAAAAAGAGAGCGCCGTCGCTATCGCCGCGCTTAGAGCAGTTTTATTTAACATGGTTTCCCCTAACTTGTACCCACCGTACAAGAACACAAAGTGACTGTTTCAAGGCCGGTCTCCGGGCTCAGTAAACCTGCAAATTAGCAGTTCACTCTACCGTTGCGGGGGCAGCGCTGGCATAGAACCGATCCAAGCTAATCACGTGCAATAAACTGTCTTATTCAATTTATTGTTGATTAACGCAATTAGATGTTCCCTTGTGTTCGCACCAGTTTCCCGATTATCTATACACTTAGCAACCACACTAGGTTGTGTACAGCACCTTGAAAATGCGAGGCTATTGTCTTGGGTTTCGGAATGATTGTCAATGGACGTCTAGAAATCCAAAAGTGCAATCTATGCACTTTTGGAATGAAGTAAAGCGTAATTAGTCGCGGAAGTTTTTGAATTGAAATGGTTGGCCAAGCTCACCGGTACGAACCAGTTGCATCGTTTCTTGCAAATCGTCACGTTTTTTACCCGTTACACGTACCGTATCGCCTTGAATTGATGCTTGAACTTTAACTTTTGAGTCTTTAATAAGCTTAACCAGTTTTTTCGCCATCTCTTTGTCGATGCCTTGCTTTAACGCCACCTTACGTGAAACGTATTTGCCAGAGCGCTCAATGTCTTTTAACTCGAAGCTTGCCACATCAAGGCCACGCTTTGCCGCTTTACCCACTAACATATCGAACAATTGCATAACTTGCTGTTCTGCTTCCGCTTTGAGGTTAATCATTTCACCGCTTAGCTCGATTGACGCATCTACGCCACGAAAATCAAAACGTGTATCAAGCTCACGAACCGCGTTGTCTACGGTATTTTTTGCTTCTGTCATATCAATTTCAGATACAATATCAAATGAAGGCATGCTTCTCTCCTAAAGTCATTTTGGCTCGATTATAGCAGTTTATGCTTAATTTGAGTTACTTTAAGTTTTTAAACAGCGTATTAGGATGTTCACCCAATGGACAGTTTTCGATGGTATACTGCTCTCTTAGTCATACAGAAGTAGGATGTATTGTGACACGGCGCGTTTATAAAGCTCTTTTGATTATCTCTTTAATTATATGTACGGTGCTATTCGCAAAGGAAATTAGCTTGTCTCCAAAGCTGTTCCCAAATATCGATAAAGTGGCACATTTTGGTGTATTTTTTGTGCTTGCGTTTATCTCTCACCATGCTTTTAAAGTGAAAGTATGGACACACATAGTATTGCTGTCATTGTATGGAGCAGGAATTGAGTGGATGCAACATTCATTACCGTATCGCCAAGCATCTACCGCTGATTTTTTAGCTGATTTAGCCGGTGCGGTCAGTTATTTTGTTCTATTTTATATTTGGACAAGTTGGCGCAACAGAAAACATGGCTAACATACATATTTTAGGTGAAGGGGCGATAGGATTACTGCTCGCCCAGCACCTTAGTCAATCTCATCAAATTACGCTGATCACTCGAAATAAACGCGCGGCGACTTATCGCTATCAAACAGCAAGTATTCAACAAACCATCCCATGCAGCACCAAAACACTTGCAGAACTCCCTGCCAGCAGTATAGATACGCTAATCATTCCCGTTAAAGCATATCAAGTAATCGAAGCACTCCAAGCGCTTCGACCCGCACTTTCAAAAAATGGCGCACTAATCCTTAGTCATAATGGCATGGTAGATTGGTCTGGTGAGTTAGCAGCGCTTGAAAAAACACAATCCGCCTACTTCTTAAGCACATCCATTGCGGGCTATAAAGTCGCAGACATTGTGCATCATACAGGACAAGGTGCAACTTGGTTTGGGCCGTTAAATTCACCAGCAGAATGCCACTACCCGCGCGTATTCTCGCAACTGTTTAGCACATTTGAAAATGCCCAAACCACGTTTGATATCATGCCAACACTTTGGAAAAAGCTGGCGGTTAATATTGCCATTAACCCGTTAAGTGCATTGGAACAAGTCGCAAATGGTCAGCTAAGACAGCCCAAATACGCAGCCCAAATCCTTAATTTAATGAATGAAGTACAGCTTGTGGCCACAAGTACAGGTGTAAACTTAGCGCTTAGCGAGCTAGTCACGCTTGCTTACACTGTAATGGCGCAAACAGCAAACAATCGCTCTTCAATGAATCAGGATATCGCAAATAACAGGCGCACTGAAATTGACGCTATGTGCGGCTATATTTGCGAGCTAGCAGCAAAACAAAATATTGATGTACCGTTTAATCAACAGTTATTTGATGAAGTGAATAAGCGCTGGCAGCCAGCCCAACAATAGGCTTAACTTCTCGGCGGGTAAACCGTCTCCCACAAAGTTATTTGCACAGCGAATTAGGGATACAGCTCGTTGAGAGTTTTTGTAATACTTGCAAGCAGCTTAACTGCTAAAACCGTAGAAGGTTTCATAAGCAGCTAATACCAATTGAATTAATTCTCTAATCAATTTGAAGGGTGAAATAGCATATTAGCTTCGCTAAAAATTTCTCATTTAGAACAACTAAATAGCAAAATTTTTGCCTTGCTACTAAAGCTATTTCCCCGCTTCAAGATAGATCATTTACTTAATACAACTGGTATAATTCCCCTTTCATCACACCTGAGAAGCATAAGCCGATATGCAATGCGCCGGCGGGACGTCGGTTGCTTTCCTATCAGTTTTTTTGGTTTTAGGATTCAGTATGATGTCGGGGCGACGTTTTCTTGATTCGCTCTATCGCGCCGTTTTAAAAGAATGAACGAGGAGTGCATAGATGTGCTTTGATACGAACCATTAAGGGTAATTACAAAATACTAGCAAACAAATTGATAGGTGAGCAATAACAAGCGGCCTCTTACCTCCCCACAAAAAACGTACGTTGGGTAAATCCTAAAGTCTCACCCAACGCTTGTTAACATGCTTTATTCTAAGGGCGGTACACCTTGACGTTAGCATAGCCATTTTCATGCAGAATAAGTGCTTGTAACTGGCTCATTACGCCTTTCGAACAGTACAAGTAGTATTCTTTGTCCTGTGGTAAGTCGCCAAACTTAGTGGCTAATCTAAAGAAAGGTAAGTGGATCACTTGTGCACCATCTAGCTCTAGAGGGTTGGCATCTTCCTCTTCTGGAGAACGAATATCTAGTACCACCGCGTTGTCTGGTAATTCACTTACCGATTCCGCTTCTTTCACTTCTTCTTTTGCTTCAGCTTCAATGTCACGAATATCTTTTACCGTCGCGTTAGCTACAACTGTATTCAATACATCAAAGTCAAACTTTTCTTCTTCAGCTAATATCTTGTGAAGCTGTGCTTTTACCGTAGGCTTTTGAGAGATCACACCACAATATTCAGGCATTGCTTCTGCCATTTCATTGGTGCCAATCGCTCTGGCAATACGAATGATCTCTTCTTTATCGTGTTGAATAAGCGGTCGTAAGATCAGCATCTCTGTAACACGGTCAATCACGTTAAGGTTAGCCAAGGTTTGGCTTGATACCTGACCAATACTTTCACCAGTTACCAGTGCTGGGATCCCCAAACGCTCTGCGACCACAGCACCTGCACGCATCATCATGCGTTTTAGTACCACGCCCATTTGTCCGCTTTCGATATTCTCAAGAATTTCAGCGACAACTGGCTCAAAGTCAATCGTAATAAATTTAACTTTGTGGGTAGAGCTAAATTGTTTCCACAAGTAGTGGCTCACTTGCTTAACGCCAATTTCGTGGGCTGCGCCTCCTAAGTTAAAGAACAAAAAGTGCGTACGCGCCCCTTTTCGCATCATTTGATAAGTCGCAACACCCGAGTCGAATCCGCCAGAAACCAAAGACAGCACGTCTTCTTGCGTTGGTAGTGGGAAGCCACCTAAACCAAAGTGCTGGTGACGAACGATGTAGGCTTTATTGTCTTTGACTTCGATTTTAACCGTCACATCAGGTTTTTTCAGCCTTACACTGGCACCCTCTACATTTTGGTTTAAACCGCCACCAACATAACGCTCCACGTCGCTTGAAGTAAACTCATGCTTACCTTGGCGCTTTACGCGTACACAAAACGTTTTGCCCTTGATCAATGGCTCAACCAAAGCAATCGTTTGTTGGTAGATATCATCAAGCGTATCGAACTGTGTTTCTTGCACCTCAATAAACTGCACAATACCTGGCGTGCGTTTAAGGTGGTCAATTAGACCAAGGCGGGTTTTCTCGTCACTTAGCTCGCTCGTTACTGAGATATTGTCCCAGTTATTTTTAACTTTTACGTTTTCGTCAACGCGAACCAACAGCATTTTGATGTTTTTCTCTAATACTTTGGTAAAACGCTTACGGACGGATTTGCTCTTAATAGCAATTTCGGGATGTAATTTGACGATAAATTTAAGCATAAAAGTCACTCTACTACAGATCGATTATCGGTTGCGATGACGCACTGATTTGACCTAAGCGGACTTTATCGTGGCGCACACTGACCGAGGACAGTTCGGGCGCGCGAGTATATCAAACTCAGAGCCGATTAGGAAATAAACAAACCTTTTCCCTTTGTGCTCTACAAAGCCTTTTGCCTGTACTCCCCCTGGCAGAAGGCCCGCTTAGTTATTTAAGGCTAAGCAATACTCGGTAAGCTCGCCTCTGCTAGTGCTTGATAATGCTGCTGAAGTTGTGCCACTTTCGGTGCGCTCATGGGCGTCGCGTAAGGTTTAAAAATCATCAGTACTTTAACAATGCCATTGTATATATCTTGTTGCTCAAGGACGCCTGTCATTCTTCTGGCTTTAACATAAGGAGTCCAGAAACTAACGGTCATTTTCAACATATGCGCGAGCTCTTTAGCATCGTCATCATCTATGGTGATCACGCCTGTATCTCTTAGGCCAATTACTACCGCTTTTACTTGCTCAAGTAAGCGTGACTGAAAAGCAATGTAGTTTTTTTTCAATTCATCATCACGAGCCAAAATGTCTGTCAGATTGTCGTAGAAAAAGTGATAACGCCACATCAGGTCGAACAAGGAGTCTAAATATTGAGTTAGCTGCTCAAGTGGTTCGTTGTGCTGCTCCAGTGGCTTAAAATGCGTATTTAAATGCTCGCTATAAAGGGCGAATATCTGCCGAATGATGTCTTCTTTATTTTTAAAATGATAGTACAAATTGCCAGGACTAATCCCCAAACTGGACGCTATATGGTTTGTCGTAATCGCGCGCTCTCCATGCAAATTAAATAACGCGATGCTGGTACGTATTATTTTTTCCTTGGTATTCATTACGATTCTCTATCTTTGTTGATAACGTGGTCGCGCTATTGCTAGGGTTACTAGGCTATTGCGCGCTCCATGTGAAAAAATAGCACTAATTTTACCTCTAGATAAGCTTAGATCCGACAAAGCTGACCAGTGTTTTTTCAAAAAAACCTTGTTACCATACAAAAAAATTCAACATAGTTACGCTTATGAAAGTCATCGCCCTCTACCCTGGCACATTTGATCCCCTCACTAATGGACATGAAGACTTAATCAAACGTGCAGCAAAAATGTTTGATACCGTGATCTTGGCAATTGCCCATAACCCAAATAAACAGCCTTGTTTCTCACTAGAGCAACGTGTTGCTTTGGCTGAAGAAATTTTAAAGTCACATAAAAATGTAAAGGTGATTGGGTTTTCAGGATTACTCGTTGATTTAGCAAAAGAGCAAAAAGCCAACGTGCTGATCCGCGGCATTCGCGCAGTGTCTGACTTTGACTATGAGTTCCAGCTGGCCAATATGAATCGCCGTTTACATCCTGATTTGGAAAGCGTATTTTTAACGCCATCTGAAAAGAATTCATTTATCTCGTCAACTTTAGTAAAAGAAGTTGCGCTTCATAAAGGCAATGTCAGTGAATTTGTTCACCCGCTGGTTGCCAAAGCTTTAGAGGAAAAACTACACGGATGAAAAAGTGCCTATTATCCCTAGCCGTATTGGTTGGTACTTATGCGCACGCTTCACCTTGGATAGAGGTGTCGCAAAGTGAGCTTAAACACAGCATAGATTTACTGGTTGCAGAAGGCGTGATAAATCGCCCAGTTAACCAATATCCTCTACTATGGAGCGGCATTGTTAATGACCTCGCCGCTATTGATGACAGAAATCTCTCTGAAACCGCAAGCTTTGCATTGGCACATTTACGCCATGCGCTAAAACAAGCAAAAAGAGAAAGATACAGCAGTGTAAAAGCACATTTTAACGGTGCCGAAGAGCGCTCAACAGGCTTTGGTGAACGTCAAAATGAACGTTCTGGCTTGCGTACTTATGGCGTTATTACAGGCGGTGCTGTTAGCGCTAAAGTTGCGGTTAACTACGCAGATGAAGGCCAAGATGGGAAATATGTTAATCACCACGGCAGCCACCTCGCAGTGCTGTTTGGTAATTGGTCTCTCAGCGCTGAGCGGCTAAGCTACTGGTGGGGACCGAGCAACGAAAATGCGCTGATGCTTTCAAACAACGCAGCCCCCATGAAGGCGGTTCGTTTGAGTCGTGCCAATAACAACTACATTGGACCGAGCTTTCTCTCTTTCGTTGGCCCTTGGCAAGTGACGGCCATTATGGCAAAACAACGCCCGAATATAGCCAGTAAAAAGGATGGCGACTTTTGGGGGTTTAGAGCGGCCGTTTTTCCAATTCAAGGGTTAGAGCTTGGCTTTAGTACAACATCTAGCGACTTTGTTTATCAACAACAAAACCTTGAAAGCGAAAAGCAAACGCAGCGCCTCACCAGCGTTGACTTCAAATACTCCACTCGGATAGCTAGTCAACCACTCGCTTTATACGGTGAGTTTGCAGGCAATAACGACAGTGGTGCGTTACCAAGCAATCCAATGTACACCCTAGGTATTGAAAGTTATTGGGGTGGTAAAGACTATCGCCTTAAAAGCTTTGTTGAATACTCAGATACAAGCATTGATTGTAAAGACGAGCTAAAACTCGCGCTTTGCCCAAGAGACAATACCGTGGATTCAGCGAACTACCGTGAACGCGACCTCTGGCTTGGAGCAAGCTCGGGATTGGACGCTAAAAACCTCACTTTCGCGTTAGATTACTTCAGCACAGATGGCATTGGTGCTTATGCCAAACTAAAACGAGTTGAATTTGACACACTAGACGTTGAGCGAAACCAGCTCGAGCTCGGTTACCAACAAGGTGTGTTTGGCGCGCTTGCTAAAATTGGCGTAAAGGCATGGCAAGATAAGTCTCAGGAAGAAGACGAAAGCCACGCAGCACTTACGTTGAGCGTAGAATATCAGTTTTAACGAGCGGCCATCGCCGCTCTTTTGTTATGGCGTATAATCCAAGAAAGTCCTTAAGAATAAGCAAAACGACAATTAAAAGCCAATCGGTTATATACATTCCGATAGTGTATAACCAGTAAACCCAATCACGATACTCTTTATCCACTCGGTGATTAGTAATAATATCCTCACTTATAATTAAAACAAAAAGAAATGAGTTTACTGTTAAAAAACCTATCACATAGGACTTCACTACTCTTGTCAGTCTAAATTCTGGAAACTTAAATAACTTAACTAGCAAAAGTATTGTAGAGATATCTAAGAATAAAAATATAAAGTAAATTGAAAGATCATAGAACCCCGCTGTACCAGTTAACCAGCCTTTTGACTCGCAAAAATAAAATGTAGGTATTGTGAGAAAATATGAACCTGCGAGGAGAAACGAAATGCCACTGAGCTGCTTAAATTTAGGGTTTTTAGTTGCTCGAACAAAGTTAAAGAGTGCAACAAACAGTAGAATCCATGAGTGCAAACTACTAAGAAACAAGTAAAACAAATAGTGAAAATCGACCACAACTTCAAGCTACCCTAGCTCTCACCTTACTTATAGCCCATTTAATACCTAACCAATCTTTATTGACTAATAGAGAAGTAACCATAATAAAGTCCACAGAAATCACTAAATATGAGTACAAATACCATAACAGCCAGCGCGTTACATTTTCATAAATATATGTATCAATATACATAAAGAAGAACATAACAGTATTAATAGCCAAACCTATCATAGTATATAAAACACCCACCTCAAGCTTTTCATCTTTAAAAAAAGTATAAGTGGCAAGAAAAAGAGCTAATAAAGTAAAGAGATCAAATAAAGCAAATATGCCGTGAATAGCTGTGTTATAGCTATCAGAAACAATGATAAAATCGCTTACAAAGTAGGAGATAAATAACAGAGTAGAAGCAAGGAGTAGCTGTAAATTTTTCTGGACTTTTAGTATATAAAAAAATAGATGTAGCAGTGTGGCCATCAAGAAGCCCCATATAACAAGGGCTCCTATACTCATACCAAAAAAGTCATAAATTAACATTAATCATTAGTACGGTTCTTTAGACCCAGGCGGAGTAATTACACTTCCACGTGCGCCAGATACCATCTCAAGTTTACTTCCAGATTGAATTACCTTATCAGAAAGCGACTTTGTTTGACCAGCTGTTTTAGCTTGATTTTTTCTCGCTAGAATCATCTTTAGCATTGAATTTCCCTCAATATTTACAAATTAGTCTTAACTCTAAAAAGTGAGTCACCTAAAAATTATCGAGATTTACATAGCACGAGACATGCCAACATTTGTTAAATCAACTTCAATCGGTTGATTTACATACAGAAAGAGCGCTTACTAGCGCTCATTTTGATCCTATAAAAGCTGGATGTTAAGCCACAAATTTACATGGAATACTTAAGCTAGATGTCTGTTTTATAATGAAATCCATCGCAATTTCATCACAGTTATCTTTACGCAAGCACAGCTCACAGTCTTTCATCACTTTTTCAGGCAAGCTATCTTTGGTACAGTTGTTAAAACCTTGTTTCATAAAGAAGCCAGGCACTCTAGTTAGCACAATAATACGATTGAGTGCCAATTTTTTGGCTTTCACTAGCAAATGCTCGACTAAAAGTTGCCCCTGCCCCTTTATTTCGCTCTCGGGATTTACACCCAAAGAGCGAATTTCAGCAAGCCCAGTGTCGTAAATATACAAAGATGCACATCCTGTCACTTTGCCATCGACCTCTGTCACCGCAAACTCATTGATACTATGGATCATATCACTTTTCGCTCGCGGTAGGTTCTCACCTACTTTAGCCCAGTATTGGATCAGTCCAGCAATGGCTTCAACATCATCTAAATTGGCATCACGTACTAGGATTTTTTGCTTTTTTTTTGCCGTTTTAATGGCACTGGTTACTTGTGGCAATGAGGTGCCGCCTAATGCTTTACGAGCGGCAATACAAGCGTCAATTTCGAGTACCGGGTAGACATCCTCTGCAATTACTGCGCTGACTTGCTGGAATTCCTCTAAGCTCAGATCCTCGAGGTTTTGCCCCTTACTAATTGCTAACTGCACTAATTCACCGACGATGTGATGGCCTTCCCTAAACGGTATTCCCTTAGCAACGAGATAATCAGCAAGCTCTGTTGCATTGGCGTGACCACCTTTTGCAGCCGCTAACGTTTTATCATCATTAACCTTAATGCCTTTAACGCATGCTTCAGCCATATGAATACACGCAAGCCAAGTTGGCATGGCATCAAATAGGCCTTCTTTGTCTTCCTGCATGTCTTTGTTGTAGGCCAAAGGCAAAGCTTTAAGCGTCATCATCATGCCGCTAAAGGCCCCAAAAACTCGACCTGTTTTGCCACGGATCAACTCTAAGGCGTCAGGGTTCTTTTTCTGTGGCATCAAGGATGAGCCGGACGTCACGCTGTCGGCCAAATCAATAAAACCAGACTCACCAGAATTGTAAAAGATCAAATCTTCAGCAAAACGAGATAAATGCATCATAGAAATAGACGCACAACTGAGTAGCTCAACCACAAAGTCACGATCAGAGACCGCATCTAAACTATTGCGAGAGGCTTCTCTAAAGCCAAGGTTAACGGCCAACACTTCACGGTCGATAGGATAGGCAGTCCCCGCTAGTGCACCTGAGCCAAGTGGACATACATTTAACCTTTCAAGCGCATCATTTAAGCGCGACTCGTCACGCTCAATCATCTCAACGTAAGCCATACACCAATGACTAAAGAGTACTGGCTGAGCACGCTGTAAATGGGTGTAGCCTGGCAAAATAGTACCAAGCTCCTTCTCTGCGAGTGTTACTAGAGCTTGCTTTAGTGAACTCAGTGCCACAAGCAGTTGCTGCGCCGTTTTACGACTCCACAGTCTAAAATCAGTGGCTACTTGGTCGTTACGGCTTCGACCTGTGTGCAGCTTTTTACCTAAATCACCCACTTTGTCGATAAGTTTAGCTTCAACATAAGAATGAATATCCTCATGTCCCGCGGTTGCTACACTACGCGGATCAGCAATCACTTCATCCAAAAGCTGTTTCAGCGCTGAAATGATCTGCTGATGTTCGCTTTCAGTTAATACTTCTACTTGCTTTAGCGCACCCGCCCAAGCGATAGAGCCAACAATATCTTGCTCTGCCAATTGATAATCAAATGGCAGAGAATCATTAAATTGCTTAAATGCCTCATCAGGACCTGATGAAAAACGGCCGCCCCATAATGCCATCTCGCTCTCCTACCTTAAGACTGCTTTTGCTTGTTTAACGCCGCTATCCGGCTAGATAATGAGAATAGACGAATGAATCCCTCCGCATGAGATTGGTCATATACGTCATCTTCACCAAATGTGGCAAAATCTTCGCTATATAAACTATTGATTGATTGCTTTTGCACTGCATGTACATGGCCTTTATAAAGCTTAAGCACCACCTCGCCAGTTGCCTGCTGTGCGAAAGACTCTGCGGCAGCTAGAATTGAATCTTTCAGTGGGGTAAACCAGCGACCGTCATAAACTAAGTGTGCAAACTCTTCGCTAAGCGCGGTTTTCCATTTACGACAAGATTTGTCCAAGATCAGCTCATCAATCGCTTGTAACGCAGCCATCATCACAGTGCCTCCCGGCGTTTCATAACAGCCACGAGATTTCATGCCGACTAGGCGGTTTTCAACGATATCCACACGACCAACACCATGCGGTGCTGCAATCTCGTTTAACTTAACTAGACACTGATAAGGACTATAACGCTCACCGTTAACACCGGTGATTTCACCCTTTTCGATTAATACCGACACATATTCAGGCTGATCCGGAGCTGCTTCTGGAGAGTTAGTCATGGTCCAAACCTGATCGCTTGGCTCATTCCATGGATCTTCCAATTCACCACCTTCGTGAGAAATATGCCAAGCATTGGCATCACGACTGTAAATTTTGGTAGCAGAGGCTGCACAAGGGATATTACGCTCAGCCAAATAGTCAAGCAGCGATTCACGACTTGATAACGACCATTCACGCCATGGTGCAATCACTTTAAGATCAGG
This sequence comes from Pseudoalteromonas maricaloris, assembly GCF_024746855.1. Lineage (NCBI taxonomy): Bacteria > Pseudomonadati > Pseudomonadota > Gammaproteobacteria > Alteromonadales > Pseudoalteromonadaceae > Pseudoalteromonas > Pseudoalteromonas maricaloris. Next base: position 3,568,233 of record NZ_CP024625.1, read on the forward strand.
CGCAAGCGCTGAGAAGCAAGATTCAAAACGCACCTGATCGTTCCCCTTGCCAGTACAACCATGAGAAAGTGCATCCGCGCCAACTTTACGCGCGATTTCAACTTGTGCTTTGGCGATAATAGGACGCGCCATTGAAGTACCCAGTAAATATGTCCCTTCATAGGTAGCGCCAGTTTTAAGCGTTGGATAAATATAGTCGCTAACCATTTCTTCTTTTAAGTCGACGATATAGCACTCAGAGGCACCCGATGCGATTGCCTTTTCTTCAACCCCAACCAATTCTTCTTCACCCTGACCTACATCGGCAACAAAGGCGACAACTTCACAACCGTAGTTCTCTTTTAACCATGGCACAATCGCTGATGTGTCTAATCCACCAGAGTAAGCCAGTACCACTTTTTTAATCTTGCTCATGTTCTTTAACCTCAAACGTAATCTTTGTTTAACAGCGATACCAGCAATGCGTTTTGGGCATGCATGCGGTTTTCAGCTTGTTGAATAATTTTTGACTTTGGCCCGTCCATCACTTCTGAAGTAATTTCAAACTCACGATGTGCTGGCTGGCAATGCAAAATGGTTTGTGCGCCACACGCTTCAACTAATTGTTGGTTGATTTGATATGGCATAAAGGTGTCTTTCACCTGTTCAATTGGCGTTTTATTCCCCATAGAAACCCAAGTATCAGCGTAGAGCACATTAGCGCCAGCCGCCGCTTCTACCCGATCACTGACCAGAACTGAGGCACCATTTACCGCTGCAATTTGTTCAGCCTGCTTTACAATTTGTGCATCTGGAGAATGGCCTTTAGGACAAACCGCCACAAAATCAGTGCCTAATGTTGCCGCAAGCAACATTAATGAATGTGTTACGTTATTGCCTTCACCGAGGTAAGCGATTTTGATCTGGCTGACATCGTCGTAAGTTTCAAATAAGGTGAGAAAATCAGCCAACGCTTGGCAAGGGTGATATAAATCACATAGGCTATTCACAACAGGCACCGACGAAAACTCAGCGAGCGTTTCAAGCGTGCTATGGTGATTTACGCGAGCCACAAGGCCATCGGCCCAAGTCGAAATATTAAGCGCAAAATCTTTTACGGATTCACGCGCACCCATTGCACCGTTTTGCTGATCTAAATACACAGCATGGCCGCCTAATTTATGAATACCGATATCGAACGACAACCGTGTTCTTAAGCTCGGCTTTTCAAATAGCGTGACTATCGACTTGCCAGCTAAGGCTTGGTTGTATTCTTGCGGTTGATTTTTAATATTTTTTGCAAGCTTTAATAAGTTCAAAACGTTAGTTTGGTCTAATTCCAAACCAGTTAAAAAATGCTTAGTCATGATGTTTTCCTACGGCAGAATTTGTGTACCTACGTGCTCACCATTGAGCAACGCAATTAAATTTTCTGGCTTTTGCCAGCTAGAGATGTACACCCCTCGTCGTAAGTGTTGGGCAGCGTGAAGACTGGTCTTAACTTTGACCTCCATCCCGCCCACAATGACCTTTTGCGTGATTAACGTTGAAATCTGTTCCGCGTTAAGTTGATTTAATGGCTGTTTATCGCCATCAAGTACCGCTTCAACGTCAGTCATAAAAATAAGTTCTGCACCAAGTTTACTGGCGATAGCAGCTGCTGCTTCATCCGCATTCACATTGTATAAATGGCCGTCAGCACCAATACCAACTGAACTAACAACAGGCAACCTATCAAACTCCAACACTGCTTCAAGCATGCCACCTTCACTCGCTTCACAGCTACCTACACGGCCAAGCGCTTTAAGCTTTTGAGTTGTGGAAAACCCAGCATCATATAAGCACAATCCAACGGGCTTGAGCGTGGCGGTAATGGCGTCTGCCATCAGTTGCTTGTTAGCACAGCCTGCAAGTGCACCAACAATATAGGGCATTTGCTCTTGTGGACTGATCCGCAGTCCTTGATGTTTTGCAGTAGCAAAACCGGCATCGGTCAGCCACTTATCAACCAGCGCCCCGCCACCATGAACAATCACAAACTGCTTGTGTGGTGCATCCTGTTGAATTTGCTTGATAGCTGAAAACAATGCTTGCGCTGCCCCCTCTTGATTCAACACCGCACCACCTAGTTTTATTACCCAAGTTTGTTTGCTCATGCTGATACTCCTAAACCTTGATAATGCTCAAGTCCCGCCGCCAAGTTCATACACTGTAATGCTTGGCCTGCAGCCCCTTTAAGCAAGTTATCAATCGCGACCACTACAATCAGTTGATTGCCCTTTTGCTGCCAACCAATATCAACAAAAGGCTGATTTTCAACGGCTTTGATTGATGGGAGTTGACTCCCCTTTAATCTGATCAACGGCTCATCGGCAAGCACCTGGTAAGCGGCATCAACTTGATTTGGTGTGACATTTTCTTTCAGAGTGACGTAGATCGTTTCCAAGATACCACGCTTAAAATTCCCTAAATGCGGCGTAAACAACACTGGGTGTTCAAGGTATTTTTCTATTTCTGGACTATGTCTGTGCGTAAACAAACCGTATGGTGCAAGAGATACTTCGCAAAAGTGTGTGGCGACATTCGCTTTTCTACCTGCGCCGGTAACACCAGAAACAGCATTAATGATAACTGGCTGCTCTGTTATCAGATCAGCTTGTTGTAATGGCTTAAGTGCATTGAGTGCCGCAGTCGGATAGCAGCCCGCGACCGCCACTAACTTTGCCGTTTTAATAGCATCGCCATACCATTCAGCTAACCCGTATTGCGCTTGCGCTAACCAGTCTTGATGTGGGTGAGAAAAACCGTAGTAAGTTTCGTAGTCTTCATTGCTAGATAAACGGTAACCTCCAGATAGGTCAAAAACCCGTTTGCCCATCTGTAAAAATACCGGTGCAAGTTCTACGCTAACTTTGTGATCCGTGCATAAACACACATAGTCCGATGATTGCTCTATCAACGAAAAAGCTTGCTCATTTAAGGGTTGCAGCTCAATATCTAGCAAGCCCGAATATTCTGGATATAAATCGCTGATGAATTTGTGTTTGTCTAAGCTTTGCTCAGATACAAAGCAATGCGCAAGTGTGAAGGCAGGATGCTTGGCAACCAGCTTAGCAAGCTCAGCGCCACTGTAGCCGCTCGCTCCGATTATAGATACTTTCAACATAGTGTTCTCAAGATTAAAAAAGTTTGATTAGGATTGGTTCTGCTAGTTGTTGAAGTCAAATCGTCGCATTGCTGTTCCAAAATATATTTATGCTAAAAAAGTGAATTGATATTCACTCTAAACATCTTTATATTTTTATGCAAGAACTTTGAATAAGTATTTTAGGAATTTTTATGAAATTGCCCGCTTTTATGGAAATGTATCAGCAACTGATCGCCGCGCCATCTATCAGTGCATTAGAAGAAAGTCTCAACATGAGTAATCAGAGTGTGATCCAGCTACTCGCACAGTGGTGCGAAACGTTAGGATTTACTGTCGAAGTAACAGAGCTTGAACATGCAAAAGGAAAATATAATCTAATTGCAAGACGAGGTAATGGCGATGGTGGATTAATGTTGGCCGGCCACACGGATACCGTGCCGTTCGACGATAGCCGCTGGCAATTTGATCCTTTTAAATTAAGCGCGCAAGATAATAAATTATATGGCCTTGGAAGTATTGATATGAAAGGTTTTTTTGCTTTCGTATTGAATGCAATCTCAGAGCTTGATGAATTACAGCAAAGTGCTCCTATCATGATTTTAGCCACCGCCGATGAAGAAACCACTATGGCTGGTGCTCAGGAAATCGCAAAACATCCAAGCTTGAAGCCGGCGCGCTGCATTATTGGTGAACCCACTGATATGGTGCCGGTATTTACCCACAAAGGCCATATGACGACCGCCATCCGCATCGTTGGTCGTTCAGGCCATAGCTCAGATCCAGAGCGCGGCTTAAATGCCATTGAAATCATGCATCAGGTGATTGCAAATTTATTAAAGTTAAGAGAAGAATTAAAGAATAAATATTCAACTCCACATTTTGCTATTCCTTACCCAACTTTAAACCTTGGGCACATTCATGGTGGCGACAATGCCAACCGTATTTGTGGCTGTTGTGAACTACATATTGATATGCGCCCTTTGCCAGGTCTTAGCATCAAAGAACTACAAGCCATGCTCACGGCAGCTATGGCACCCATCAATACACATTATCCGAATAGTGTCTCGGTTATAGATATGCACGAACCCATTCCGGCTTTTACCGGCTCGACAGATTCTGCTTTGGTGAAAATGGCTGAGCGCCTGTCAGGACAACAAGCAATTGCTGTAAACTATTGTACCGAAGCACCCTTTCTACAACAGCTAGGCTGCGAAACTATCGTTATGGGGCCGGGTTCAATTAATCAAGCACACCAACCCAACGAGTTTTTAGCAATGGAAAAAATCCAGCCAAGTCAGGATATTATTAAGCAGCTAATAAGAGAAAGTTGCTTTGCTTATACCAGCTGTATTAAGTAAATGATCTATCTTGAAGCGGGGAAATAGCTTTAGTAGCAAGGCAAAAATTTTGCTATTTAGTTGTTCTAAATGAGAAATTTTTAACGAAGCTAATATGCTATTTCACCCTTCAAATTGATTAGAGAATTAATTCAATTGGTATTAATTATAACTAAAAAGGGCGCTCACTCGAGCGCCCTTTTTCAGGCTAGATTGGTGAGCCTGGCGGCATTTCAAGCGCTTTAAAGCTTTCAGGCCACTCTCCTGAATCTAGATAGTGATTAATTTGCTGCGCGAGCATATGTTTAAATGCTTGCTCAAAAGCAACATCACTAAATACCGACGACTGATTAAAGTCTTTCGCAACTTTTGCTAAATAAAACTTTAACTGCGCCTGCACTTCAGGTGCGACTTTATCGTTGTTACTCAGTTTTACAAGCTGAGTTGCACTTAGGTATTGCACTCGTTGCTGTAGCTTTTGAGCCATGCCGTTGCTACCTGACTGGGCAAATACCTGCTGATATAAAGCCTCTAAAAGTGCCTGTGTACCAAAATATTGAGTATCACGTGCGTGCTGCTGTGCAAGACGATTTAATCGCTGTGGATTAAGCAGCAAGTCAAGGCTATGCTGTGCGGCGACTTCTGGTAATGCCATCGCATCTAGGGTTAGCCCAGTTCGCCCTTTAATACTTTCGCGAGTTTTGTACTCACCGTAAGCCTTAGGAGGTATTAACGCCAAAATAGAGTCAGGAATAGTCAACACCGCAGGCGACAGCGTACTCAAAAGCGCATTGGCCGCATTTTGCTGCGCCTCTTTAGCCACAACTTTCGCCCCTTTTATTACCTCGTCACCGCGAACTTCATAGTCGTAATCCACGCCGCCAATCAATTTTACTGCGGCTTCAACCTGATAACGATGGAAAAGATACAGTGGTACCAGTTTCTCCTCTAGCTGCGACAGAGCAACTCCTTTTTGAATGCTGTGAATACCAAAGCTATTCAACGCCTGCTTGCGGACATCCAACACACGCAGTAATTCTGCTGCAGGATCTGCCCCATTATCCCAAAGGTGCGCCGTTGGATGTGCCCCGCCCTGCGCTCTGGCGTCAGAGTCAGAGATAAATTCAAGCCCATGCGCCTTATTTTCAGCAAGAATAGCTGCAAGCTCAGTGGCTTCATCAGCACCAGCGAAATCACTATAACCATATTTAATCACTTGTGTATCCCACGTGCCCATGCCTTTTGCGTAGCCCTTAGTGATATCCAGTTGGCCATTTTCAAATCCCACCAGCGGATGAGGATAGTCCATGACTGACGCGCGATCCTTTACCGACGCTGAGAAGTTGTGTGCAATGCCCAACGTGTGGCCAATTTCATGTGCACTCAACTGACGAATACGGTCTAGCGCCATAGCATGAAGTCGCTCAGTCACCTCATTACCCTCAACAAACGGCGCAGAAAGTGCCTCGGCGATAAGAATATCTTGACGGACACGCAGCGAGCCTAGCGTCACGTGACCTTTTAAAATTTCACCGCTACGAGGGTCAATCACAGACGCGCCGTATGACCACCCACGAGTAGCGCGATGCACCCACTGGATCACGTTATAGCGAATATCCATAGGATCGGCATTTTCAGGAAGTACTTTGACTTGAAATGCATTTTTGTAGCCAGCAGCTTCAAATGCTTGATCCCACCATTTAGCACCATCAAGTAATGCAGTTTTGACAGGCTCAGGCACGCCAGGATCAAGATAGTAAATGATTGGCTCTACCGCCTCCGAAATTTGTGCCGTTGGGTCTTTTTTCTGTAAACGGTGGCGTGGGATATAACGCTCAAACATTGACTGTCCAAGCGGTGCTGAGTAATCCTTATGCTCGATACTCCAATAACCCGATTGCGGATGAAATGCACGTGGCTGGTAGTTATCGTCAGGCAGCTCAATTAAAGAATGGTGCTGATGTACTGTAAGCGCATAAGGATCTGCACTCACCTGGCGTACATATTCACCAGGCTTTGTACCTTTGAATGTCAACACGGCTTCAAGTTCTGTGTTTTTAACAAATGCCTTTGAACGCGACATAAACACAGCGCTGCGGCTTGAGTCTAAGCTAAAACTACCTTGATTACGATTTGCCAAGGTGCGAGAAACACCATGCACATCGCTGAGTAGATAAGGCGTGTAGTCAATCAACACACTGTCTTTATCTTCTGCAACCACGTTGAACCCGTGTAGAATGCTTGAAGCAAAAGCCTCTTTAACGCTTTGCTTTTCGGCCATATTATTCGCACTTGCGCGATAATAAGTGTTGATAGCACGCAGCATGACCTTATCACCAAAACGTTCAAACTGAACTAAGTGCGTACCGCCTAACTGCCCGCGGTCTAAACCGATATCATTCGAACCTACACCATAAGGTAAACTATGCTGTAACAAGAAAGGGGCGTCTAGTTTGTCGATGTCTAAGTACAGTTTGCCGCTCGAATCATCGCTATAGAAGGCGTAAAAACCGGGATGATGATTAAAACTGGCAGTAAATTCATCAATAGACTTAATTGCTGCGTGTGCTTGGGTTATCATACACAGTAGCAAAGCGGATACAGTTTGAGTGAAGCACGTTATTTTTCTCATGGCTGCTCTTTGTTATTTATGGTTTTGAGGCTTAACCCCAGTTGTATATGAAATCGTATACAATTTACAGTCTTTCAAGACGAATTACAGCGCTGTTTATGGCACCTCTCACACTATTTATTGCCATAAACACAAGGTGATCAGGATTTAAAAAATGCGTAGACTCCCTCCGGTGTTAATTGAAGATGGTTGTTCTCGTGAGTTGGTTTCTCTAATCCGAACCATTCTCGCGGCATGTAAAGAAATATCGTTCCGTGTTGGCCAAGGTGCACTTTCAGGTGTATTAGGTTCAACCTTAGATGAAAACATTCAAGGTGAAACGCAAAAGAAGCTCGATGTACTTTCAAACCAGCTATTGAAAGATATTTTGCTTGAATCTGGCTATGTCAAAGCCATCGCTTCTGAAGAAGAAGATTACACCGTCGCCGGCAATCCAAAAGCGAACTATATTGTCGCTTTCGATCCGTTGGATGGTTCATCCAATACCGACATTAATTCACTAGTTGGTACTATTTTCTCTATTATGGAAGCCCCTGAAGGTTCAGATCCTAGCGATCCTGCAATCTTTATGCAGCCGGGTCATAAACAAGTAGCAGCGGGCTATGTGTTATATGGCCCATCAACCATGTTAGCGCTATCAACAGGCAAGGGAACTCGCTTGTTTACCCTAGACAAAACACACGGTAGCTTCCTACTCACTCAAGACTTTGCAGCCATTCCAGAAGACACCAAAGAGTTTGCCATCAACGCTTCAAACCAACGCCACTGGACCCCAGCAATGCAAAATTACATTGCCGATCTACTTGAAGGTGAAACCGGACCGCGTGGTAAAAACTTCAATATGCGCTGGATTGCGGCAATGGTTGGCGATGTTCACCGCGTATTATGCCGTGGCGGACTATTCACTTACCCAGAAGATCGTAAAGATCCAAACAAGCCGTTTAAACTTCGCCTACTTTACGAAGCCAATCCAATGGCGATGCTTATCGAGCAAGCAGGCGGTATTGCCCACACAGGTCGTGAACGCATTTTGGATATTCAACCTGAAGAAATACATCAACGCGTTGGTGTTATCTTAGGTTCAAAGCACGAAGTTGAAGCGTGCCTTGCTTATCATCAATGATCTATTTTGAAGCGAGAAAATAGCTCGTTTCACACATGAAAAAGGTGCCATTGGCACCTTTTTCACATTAAATAGTGGATTAATTTGTCTCAACGGGCACATCGGGATCAGCGCCCCATTCACTCCACGAGCCGTCATATACCGTCAAATGTTTATAACCTAGCTCGTCAGCCACCAGCGCTAAAATACAGGCTGTAACACCTGAGCCACAAGAGAATATCAGAGGCTTAGTTTTATCCTTTGATAAGTCGCTATACAACTCTTCAAGCTCAGTGAGTGGTTTAAAGCAGCCATCGGCGTTTAGCAAACTCGTATATGGTAGGTTTTTACTTTTAGGCACATGACCGCTGCGCATATCTGCACGAGGCTCTTGCTCTTCACCAGTAAAGCGCTTTGCACCTCTAGCATCAAATAGATAACTCAGTTCGGCGTCAATATTACTAAGCACAGCGGCTTTATCTACAAATGCTGTTTCATCATATGCAGCGACAAAGTTTCCTGCTTGTTGGACTTGCGTATATGCTTGACTCAAAGGGTATTGTTTTTCACACCAAGCAGGTAATCCGCCATCCAGTACATACACTTGTTTATGACCCATCATTTTGAGCATATACCAAGCTCTGGCAGCGCTAAACATCCCCTTATCATCGTAAGCGACTAACACATCATGTTGGTTGATACCAAGCTGTCGCATTTCTGCTTGAAATTGAACTGGACTGCAGCACATATTGGGTGATGTAGCACGGGGATTAGCTAGCGCACCACCAATATCAAAACGCAGCGCGCCTTGAATGATTGCAGGGGTGTGATAAGGGCCTGACTGACCCGGTTTCACAATACCAGCATCCAATACTTTCACTTTGCCAAGGTTTGCAAAGAGCCATTCCCTATCGACCACATGCTTCATGCTATTACTTTCCTTCGGGTCTGCGCACGACCTCTATTATTTCCGTTGTTGAAATTGATGGGGTGCGCTCTAAATAAACCACATCACAGATATCTTGATATATATCGAACTTGTCTTTCCAATCATCACCCATCACCAGAACATCCGCATCAAAGTCTTTGATATATTGCGCTTTTAGCTCCAGAGATTCTTCCACAAACACCTCATCTACAAATCGCAATGAACTAATGATTTTTAGGCGATCTGCTATTGAGTATATTGGATTTCTACCTTTTTTCGAAAAGTTAAGTTCATCCGACGAGATCCCCACAATGAGATAATCACCCAGAGCTTTCGCTCGCTCTAAAATATTGACATGACCAACGTGGAATACATCAAATGTTCCAAATGTGATAACTTTTTTCAACTTGGCTCTCTTCATTCGTTAATAAGTTTATGTGTAAACACTATATGAAGTATCAACAGCGCCTTCTAATCTTATGAACTATAAGTACCGAAGGTAGAATGTGATTGTAGCATTCATTGATTTTCTTACAACGATATGACGCTTTTGAGCGTTTACTTGATTGGCTTTTAAAGAAGTGTGAAACGTTATAACCAAGTCACTTCTGCGAAACAACTTGGTTATACGGTATTTTTAGTACTGTCTGACTTCTAGGTTTACTTCAAAACCATCAAAGTCATAAGCGTCATTATCTGTCGCTAAATCAGTCCAGCCACCACCATTGGAAGCCCATGGAGTGAACGTCGAGTTCCCAACTTCTCGCCCACCCCTATCAGATACTCGCAAGCCGATACGAAAATCGCTTAAAGAGCGGCTACTGTTCCAAGCTCTGGTTTCGATGCGAATGCGAAAAGCATCAGGGTCGAATCGGTCTGTATCAAATGCCATACCAGACCAACCACCACCTTCACTCGCCCAAGGAGTGTATTGCCAGTATCCAAAATCACCTCGGCCGCCTCGGTCTGCAGCTTGGATAGCTAATCGGAAATCACGGTTTGTCGGGATCTGGTTAAGTACAGATAAGTGTAAACGTAATGCATCGGGGTCATATGCATCTCGATCAACAGCCCAATCAGACTGAACATTAGAACCTGCAGAAAGATACTTAGTATACTCTACAGCACCAGGGTCTCTGCCACGATCATCTAGAGCTTGTAGTCCTATACGGAAATCGTAATTCGAACCTGTACCAGCTAAATTAACAGTTGAATCAATTTGCTCTGCCGCAAAAGTAGATATGCTAACGCCCAGTGAGCACATAAGCATGATAGATTTAAACTTCATGTAAAACTCCTTTTATATATAAATGTGTAGTACCAATTTGATACCTAGGAATTTTACGACTCAAAATATGATAATTTAATGTAAATAAAGTTAAAAACTGTAGCTATTGATTATAATTTGATTATCTCACTTCGCATCGGTGCTAAGCGCGCCAGAACTTGATTTTGTACAGAGTGAGCAATCCCAACCTCATTCATTGCGTTGATCAAGAGATCAACCACTCGATTAAAGTCAGACTCACTAATAGCCATGCCGGTGTGGATCTGCACCATGCTATCACCTTCATAATCACAAGGGCCATCTAAGGTATCGCACAGATGAGTGATAAACCCTTCACGAAAGTGCCTAACATTGGACTCTCTAAAATACGGTAAAATAACGTCATCATTGCCAATCTGTTTAATAAACGCGTCTACTAGCTTTTCTGCGCCGGCGTTGCCCCCTATTTGCTCATATAGGGAGGTTTGTGGAGTTGAAGCACTACACGCCACGAGGAAAAGCAAGATTGCCGTTAGTGATAGCCATTTCATTTAAAAGTACCCCGTAACAGATAGATACCAACCCGTTTGAGAAGGCTGCCCTGCGATTTTTCCAAGGTCTAGCCATGCCGCCGTCACACTCACTGACTTATTCGGGATCCAAGCGACAAAAACATCTTTCCAATCTGATTCACCAAGTCCAAGGTTATTGGATTTTTGGCGGTATTCTGCACCGACAGCCCAATGCCTAGATAAAAATACTGCGCTGCTGGCTTCTAGTTGCCAAGGCGCACTGTCGTTAGCCCCACCATAACCCAGAATGCCAAGTTGATTAGCTCTAGAATGTCTCATCGTAATATTCCAGAACCAGTTATAACCGCCTACAGCACCCAAATGCAGTTTGCTTGCAGCTAAGTAATAATCCGTTCCTGAGTCTTCTTCAGCGCCAAGTAAATTGGCAACCGTTGCATCATCCAAGGACTTATGCTGAATACCAAAGCTCAATTGTGGATATTTACTGTAGACGATATCGCCATATAGCCGCACCTTAGCACCGACAATATCTTGCTCAATATCAAGATTAAGCGCATCCACATCGAAGTTTTGTCGAGCGAAACTTAACTCTACGCGATTGAATAAGTTGGCTTGAACGCCACACACATCGAGCTGGTAGTCTTTTAGGCTAGCTCGGCTACAAAACCCGCTCGCCGACCATTCATCTTCCGAAGCATATCCGGCAAGCTGCGCCCATGGCACAATACCACCACCGGCACTACCCTCAACCTGTGACACTCCGGGAGTCGCTAGTAACTTTCCTGTTGCGGCGTAAGTTGGTCCGCATACTATTAAGCATGCGGCAAAAACATTAGCCCACTTCATTATATCTCCCCAGCCACAGGTCAAAGTCTGCGGCTTTGAGTGGCTTACTTAGATAGTAACCTTGTGCATAATCACACTGCATTGACTCAAGTAGCTCAAGCGATGCTTTGTCTTCAACCCCTTCCGCGACCACGCTAAAACCAAGTTGGTGACCAAGCGTGATAGTGGAGCGCACAATAAACTGGTCTTTTTCCGATTGTGCGAGCTTTAAAATAAATACCTTGTCGAGTTTCAGCTCATCAATAGGTAACATTTTTAATCGACCAAGGGAAGTTTGACCGACACCATAATCATCAAGCGAGACCTGCACGCCAAGCTGTTTAAGCGCTTGGAGAACCGCAATGCCTTTTTCCTCATTCTCAATCATGTCTCGCTCAGTAAGCTCTATGGTGATCAACTCAGGTTTGACGTTATATGTGTCTAGTAGCGTCTTAAGATGAGACAAGAAGTTTTTATCTGCGATGTCTTGTGCCGATACATTAATGGCAGCCTTGATGCGTTCACCTTGGCGTACCCAATTAGCAACTTGAGACACCACAGTCTTTACTACCCACTGAGTTAACTCAACAATCAAACCTGATTGCTCGGCAAGATCGATAAATAGTTCGGGCGACACCCATTCACCATTTTTACGTTGCCAACGAATAAGAGACTCAACCTTATCAATACGATTGGTTTTCATATTTAGCTTTGGTTGGTAGGTCATAAAAAGCTGACCATCATCGTTGGCAATAGCGTGTTTTAGTTCATCAATAATTTGCAGGCGCTCTAGATGGGCTTCATCTTCACCTGATTGGTAGTAGTAAACATCATGACCATCGTGCGCTGCAGTATCAACTGCGATCAAAGCCCGGCGAACGACATCCTCGGGAGTATGTGCTTGTTTGGGGTAATGCACTACGCCGATACTAAAGTGAAGCGAAATATCTAATCCCTGCACAGTGTAAGGTTTACTCAGGCCTTGATTTAGCATCTCAGCACATTCAACAATACCGAGCACAGCACTTTGCGGATCAGCATACACACTCGCTTGATGCGCAACTAAAAACTCATCGCCACCAAGCCTAACATTCAATCCGCCTTCTGCTGTATTGATCTCCGCTATCCGTTTCGCCACGGCCTTAATACAATCATCTCCTACCCGAGGGCCAAGCTTGTCATTGATATGGCGTAATCCCTTTATGTCTATGGCAATAAAGTAATACTCTGCACCACTGCTGAGCATACTATGTAGTTTATCCAAAGCCGCATTACGATTAAAAAATCCAGTCAAATGGTCATGACTGGCTTGAAAGCGGATCTGCTCTTCACGCTGTTGAATGTCTTCGCCCATATCATTAAAAGCGTCAACGAGTTGGCAAATTTCTTGGGTCGGTCGAGCCTCTTCCAGCTTGGCTGAGTAATCCCCTTTAGCAAAGCGTTTTGCCAACTCAGTAAGCTTACTAAGCGGTGTCGTAAGATTCTTGGCAACAATACCACTGGTGATAAAACCAATAAGGATAGTACCGAAGGAGAGTAAAATAATGGTCAACACCATTTTATCGAATTCTTGATACTGAGTAGTTAAATCCGCACTGAGTACCAAACTCACCGGGTTACTTTCAAGAGAAGGTAAACTCACCTCTGCACTTTCATATACCGGATACTGGCTAAGCCACCGTGTCGTTTTTTGCGCCGCTAAGAAAGTAAATAAATCACCACCGAGTGCAAGAGTGGTCAGCGAGCTTGCTTTTAGGTTATCAGCGGCACCAACAAAGCTCGTTTCCATTCCTGTCAGCTCTTTGAGCTCTAGCGCCACAGCAGATCCAACCTCAAAGCCAATAATTGAGTATGCAATCGTTCTAGGTGCTCGCACAGGCAAAATAATCACTTGATACAACTGCTCACTAAGCACCACAAAAGCTGAGTGGTCGGTGTGGCTTTGCAACGCTTGCATCCAAGTTCTGGTATCGCTCGGGAAGTCGAGTCCTTCTCTGTTAGCGGAGATCAGGTCGCCTTTCACATCCAGCAGCAGCATTAAGTCAGCATCAATACGGCGGGAGTGATTAAGCAACACACTACTGATGGTTTGTGCGTCTCTCGTCGCGACTGCCTGTTTAAAGCCAAAGTCAGCGGTCAGTACAGTCGCTGCGGTAACTAATAGCTGCTCTCGCGCTTTTAAATATTGTTGATAAACATTTTGCGCCACTTGAATTTTTCTTTGCACTTGCGCTTCATTGAATTTACTTGTGGACCACCAAAAACTTGCCAAGCTCATCCCCGCCGTGACTAGGATCAGCAAAATACAGAGACTAATTATTTTATGTTTAAAGCTGTTATTCATTCATGTTGTCCAAAGCGCTCGCCAAAGGTATTACGCGGCGCTGGATAAGTTGTTTTTATTGTTACGGACATTGGCGCCGTTGTGTTCACTATTTGTACGGTTTGCCGACTATCTATGTCATTATCTTGATAAGGATGCCATACCGTTACTTGTTTCGTAGAATTCGGCAAAGTTACTAATCCATTCGCATCAGATACCAATACTTGCTTGTCATCTGCAATGTAAATATAGCCCACCATAGAGTCGTGAATGTTACAACCTAACACCACTACACCAGCGTTTTCAAACTTAAGCGGTTGATTTGGCGTGCCAGCGTATAGCTTTAGCTCAAAAGGTTTTACCGCAGAAAACGAATAAACGTGATGACGGATATCATCGCTATTGGGAAAATTAACCAATTGTCCTTTTTGGATGGTAAGGATGAAAGGAACAAACTGTTTATTGATTTGATCCATAACCGCCACTGCTTTTGCTGCTGACTCAACAGGCTCATCCGTCAATTCAACAACGGCATGCTGCAAGGGCTTGCCGCTGCCATCTAGCACTGTTAATTGCCCAGCATTTGCGCAGCTTGAATCTAAAAGGAGTAAAAAACAAAAACTTAATAGGAGTAGAACAGACGTTCGCATATCTGACTCTATTTTTTGCAACAATTAGGTTAAGTAAAAGAGACCTTGCAATGAAAAGCAAGTGAATTGAGGAAATTGCCCTAATAAACTTGTCTATCAGGGCAATTGAAAAAGAATTAATCTATTAAACCGTACTGCTTATCAAGAATATCAATAACTTCTTGGCGAGGATCAGCAGGGATCGTTAGCTCACGGCCAACGATTTTACTTGCGATCCCAACGTAAGTTTCGCTTACCGACATCATCACAGCTTCTGGCAATAGATAGTCGCGAGCAAGTGCTTCACGCTCAGGCATGCGGTCTTTATTCAGCAGCACATCGCTATCTGGTACGTTGTTTATCAATAGCTGACGGAAACCTTCTTTTGAGTTTTCAACGATCTTACCATCGCGATAAGCAGGTCCATCCCAAATACGTGACGAGTCAGGCGTACCCACTTCATCAATGTAAATTAGGCGCTCTTGTCCGTCTTTATCTTCAACGTAACCAAACTCAAATTTAGTATCAACAAAGATCTGATCAAGCTTCTCAAGCTCTTTACTAATCAGGGCAAAGCCCTCGGTTAGCAACTGCTCGTACTTATCCACATCTGCCGCAGATTTAAAGTTGAACGCTGCAAGGTTATCTTCGATGTTTTTACGAGAGATGTTTACGTCATCCACTTCTGGTACGTCTGCTAAACCTTTGATGATCCCTTTGGTTGATGGTGTGATTAAGACATTATCTAGTTTTTGATTGGCCTCTAAACCTTCTGGTAATTGCAAGCCACAAAACTCCCTTACGCCCTTTGCGTAATCGCGCCACATGCTGCCGGTAATATATTGACGCGCAATCGCTTCAACTCTTACCGTACTGGCTTTACGCACAATCCAAACATAAGGATGTGGAATATCAACAATGTGATTACCTGCAAGACCTGCTTTATCAAAAAGTGAAAACCAATGTGAAGCAACGCTGTTAAGCGCAATGCCCTTACCCGGTACACCGTTAAGACCATTTTCACCTTGCCAAATACAATCAAACGCTGAAATACGGTCAGAAATGACCATAATTGCCAGCTCTGTACCAACCGGGACTTGATAGCCTTTTTCTTCAATTAACCGCGCACTGTCGGCGTCGGTTAACCAATAAACTGAACGTACTTTACCACTGTGAACCGCACCCTTAGTGCGAATTGGAAGATCGTCATTAACGTCTAAAACTTTGTAGCTACTCATTGTTACTCCAATGACAGGATGCGCCTTGCTAAAGGGCACAAAATAATGAGGGGGTTAGGGTCGCTATAATAGTCGAGCTGAACAAAAATCACAATTTAACTTACACGCTTGTTGTTGAGCTTAACTTAGTTTTGCTTTAGTCATTCTTGTTATACCATCACAACATTATTTGCCAGCGTTGAGGCGTTATGCTTACGATATCTCAATTACAGTTTACATGGCCTAAGTCGAGCACTCCGGTGCTAACCATACCTAAGCTACATATCGCCCGGGGTGAACACGTGTTTTTACATGGTCCAAGCGGCAGCGGTAAATCGACTTTGCTAGGACTTATTGCCGGCACCTTGGATTGCCAGCAGGGAGAAATTGAAATTGCAGGTACAAACGCGAGCGCACTGAGCCATGGCCAACGAGATAAGTTTAGAGCCGACCATATAGGTACTATTTTTCAGAACTTTAATTTGTTGCCCTATTTGTCGCCTATTGAAAACGTTACTCTTGGTTGCGAATTTTCCAAAAAGCGCAGGCAAAACATTTCCTCACAGAATAAATCGCTTGAGCAGGAAGCCAAACTTCTGCTCTCTGATCTTGGTATAGACGAGCACACTCAGCAGCGCAGTGTCGCGGAGTTAAGTATTGGGCAACAGCAGCGCGTAGCCGCCGCTCGCGCATTTATCGGCAGGCCCGAAATCATTATTGCCGATGAGCCAACCTCAGCCCTCGATGCCGACAGCCGTGATGGCTTTATTAAATTACTCTTTAGCCAAGCCGCGGTTTACAGTGCATCTATTCTCTTTGTCAGTCACGATAAAAGCTTAGCGCCGTTATTTGATAGGCAAATAAGCTTGCCTGATTTACAACAAGGAGCACCGCTATGCTAATCAAACTTGCGTGGAAAAGTACGCTAAACCGAAAAGCCAGCGTCGCCCTAACTCTAGTGACCATTGCAATTAGTGTCATGTTACTGCTGTCGGTTGAGCGTGTACGCCAAGACGCAAAATCCAGCTTCGCGAACACTATTTCTGGCACAGACCTGATTGTCGGCGCACGTACTGGTGATATTCAGCTATTGCTTTCAAGCGTATTTAGAATTGGTCATGCCAATAATGCCGTACAATGGCAAAGTTACGAGTATATCAAGGCACAACGCGGTGTTGCGTGGAGCATTCCCATTAGTTTAGGCGATAGCCACAAAGGCTTTGCTGTGCTGGGCACAGATGCAAGTTACTTCAGTCATTATCAATACGCTAAAAAACAGCATCTCACCTTTGCCGCTGGTCGACCATTTCACAATGGCCAAGAAGTGGTGCTTGGGGCTATGGTCGCAAAAAAGCTGGGTTATCAGCTGGGACAAAAAATCGTCATTTCTCATGGCATGGGCAATACCAGTTTCCATCATCATGATGACAATCCGCTGGTTATTTCTGGCATTTTGGCAGCCACGGGAACGCCCGTAGATAAAACATTACATGTGCCGTTAAGTGCCATCGAGAGCATGCATAGCTCAAGCCACACCAAGCCATCACGAATAGTTGCACGAAAACAAGATGCAACGCAGCATGAGCATGAGCATGAGCATGAGCATGAGCATGAGCATGAGCATGAGCATGACAGTAAAAACAATAGCGTTCTACTTCACAACCTCGACTCTAAGCCCGGTGATTTAATCGGTTCAACAACACAAATCACTGCATTTTTACTTGGTTTTGAGTCACCACTTTATACCCTACAAGTGCGCAGAAATATTAATCAGTATAAGGGTGAGCCTTTACTGGCAATTATGCCGGGGGTGACATTGAGGGAATTGTGGGAAATGCTTGATATCGTCGAAAAAATCTTGCTTCTCATTACCCTTGCTGTGGTGTTGATAAGCTTGCTTGGCATGCTAACCTCATTGCTCGCCACGCTGAATCAAAGGCGCCGAGAACTTGCTATCCTACGCTCCGTTGGTGCGCGGCCTTGGCATATTTTTACACTTCTCATTAGCGAAGCAATTTTTATTACCGTGTTAGGATGTGCTTTCGGTGTAGCGCTTTTTTATACCTTGCTCATTGCTGCCCAATCCAGCCTACAAAGTCAATTTGGCGTAGTCCTAAGTATCTCAGCGCTGTCAACCTATGAACTCACGCTACTAAGCGTTATTATAGGTGCAGGTACTTTGATCGGCGCCATTCCTGCCGCCCGTGCTTATTTTTACTCGCTTGCCGATGGCATGCAAATTAAAACCTAAGAGGATCAAGATGCAGTTAACCGCACGAACTCACGTTTTTTACTTCATTGCATTCATCACTGCGATGGTATTCAGTGGTATTGCAAATGCGGCACCACCTAAAGAGATATTCTGGGAAGATTTAATTCCAAAAGGACATGTCCAGATCAGCAATCAAGACGCAGCAAGCCATGATGGCGCCGAGCAAAATTGGGTGCAACCTGACTTAGACGCCCCAGTCGTCAAAGAGTTAGACGGCCAACTAGTCAGCTTACCCGGCTTTGTTGTACCACTTGAAGGTGACAGTGAAGTGATCACCGAATTTTTGTTGGTTCCCTACTTTGGCGCTTGCATCCACGTGCCGCCTCCGCCGCCAAATCAAATTGTTCATGTCAAAATCAAAGGCGGTGTTCCAATTGAGAGCCTATATGATGCAATCACAGTCAGTGGCACGATTAAGGTTTCTACTTGGAAGGGCGACATCGCGCAAACAGGTTATATGATGGAAGCCAAAGGCGTCGCGCCATTTGAGCTCTAAAAGTCATATAAATCACTAAAAAAGAGTGCCAATACTTAATTGAGCTAGATTGGCACTCTTACCACTGCAAAACATACAATTTTATTTCTTTTATTTACCCTACTCAGTGGTAGGAACACTGGCATACACCAGTTCGATGAGATTATTCATGGTTCGCGACTTTTGCATATACGCCTTTTCCATATACGCCAGCTCCTGAAGCTCAAATAAGGTACTCTCTACAAGAGAAAACCACTTAGCAGTCGTCTCAGCTATCTCAACCTCTCCGCGACTCGATTTTTTAAGTGCTTCATAGAGAATATTTAAGTCGTTATATTGACGTAGATAATCCATATCACCCTCAGTCAGTTGTTACCCTTGTTTTCATTTCACACTACAGTAACAAAAGCCTCGCTAAAAAATCTTGTCGAACCCATTTTTCTATTAAAATGATGAAAATAAAGTAAAAAGTATACGTAGGTTCTTGAGCGATATATCCATAATTGACTGATTAAATTTCCTCTTGCAGAAACATTTTTATTGATTACAATTACAAGTTAACAAAGATTACACATAAAAATAACTTAGATAGAGTGAACATACTCTCCCATACAAGAAAGGATTAAATTGGTGGGCAATCCCAATTTTAAATATAACGGTGATGACCTCAGAAGAATGCGCCTTGCTGCCCAAAAAACCACGCAGCAAATGGCCGATCTTGTTGGTATTAGCCGCCAAACCTACGAAAACTATGAAAATGGTGTAAGCCGTATACCTTGGGATCACTTTCAAGTTTGGTGTAACTACTGTGATATTGACCTTTCTCCCATTATTAAACAGTTTCAAGCGCTACGGAGCTTAATTAGTGATACCCAATTAAGACGCAAAAGCCCGACCTCTCCTGATGCAAAGAAAGTGGAAGAGTAAGTAGTCATGTTTTCAGCTGGTTTAAGTAGTAAAAGGATAAAAATAAATGAACTCATTAATGCAATGTACAACACCCAAAAATTTAAACTCCAGAAAAATATACTTTCATGAAATCAAGAAGGTAACTGGGGGAAGTCATGGCGGAACAGCAAAAGATCCGAAGTTAAGCCTTCATGCTCAAAAGGCAACGCAGCTCCAAGTGCTCGATATTCACCAGTTAAATACCGTAATCGGGGGTAGTGACGGTTTATTAAAAATAGATCCCAAAATCACAAAAGGTGAGTAAGGCAATCAAGACTAAAGTAAACCCAGAAGGGGTGGGATTACAGGCAAGCAAACAGCTGAACAAGAGATCACATTTAAAACCTCTCAGTTTTACAAGTGATTCTCAATAGGTGATTTTCAGGGTACAGTATTAACAAGTTTAACCTACTGCAAAGACCGCAAGGAACACTAATATGAAACTCTTGAATCGCCATTTTGTAAAAAAGTTATTACTCACAAAACCAAAAAATAAGCTAATTTACACCCAACCTATATATATTACTTCTGCCAAATTGGTGAGTGGTGGTAGTACAGGAAAAATTGGCGACGATCCAAAAGTTGAAACAGAAAATGTAACAGCCGATTTAGGAAGTTAACACGTATGAAGTTTGGAGTTATCTAATGAACAGAACATGGGGCTTTGCTCTCATCATGCTAACCCTTTGGGGATTGATCTCGTACTTTCATATTTATTTTGAACGTTTCGTTGATATCCCCTTGCTATTACTAGTTTTATCTTTCTCTTACATAGCAAAAGAACAAGAAAATATAATACATATTACTATCGGATTACTCCTATTTATTGCTATTGAATTTGTTGGCTATGAGTTAATTGCAGAACTATGGTTCGCTGAGCATCCAGCCTATGTAAAAAACACCCTAACATTATCATTTCAACTTTTGATGGATCTTGGGGTATTTTTCTATCTCAAAAATAGAGTTCGCTTATCCACCTATTATGTAAATAGATTTGCCCCGGAGAAGCAAGAATATATCTATATGACACATGCTGATATTCTGCTGGTCGGTTTATTCTTTTTGTTTATGATAGTAGATCTGGCAACTTTAGCTGAGAACATTATTCGAAATCTAGAATACTTTGGAGTAGATGAAAGTTTTGCAAAACAATTTTGGAGCTGGAATTGGTTTTATAAGGCTTACCCCTACATTAAATCGATTCTGCTTTCATGTGTCATAACTGTACTCCTAGCAACAGTTTACGTTGAACGCTTTCGTCCTGCGCCAATTAAAGAAAGTGAAGAAGACTCAACGCTTAAAAAATCCGAGCCACAGCATAGGTCATAGTGATCTGTGCTGCTTTTACCCTAAATCAATTGAAGGAATAAACGATGGATTTAAAACTGAACAAAAAGCAATTGAAGTCATTAGCAGGTAGTAAGCTAATTTTGGATAACAACAAGACCCGTGAGATTGGTGGTGGTTGTTCCTACTATTGTAGTCGCGATTTAAACTGTGACACCGATGGCCCAACGATGGTTTGCCCATCAAAGGCGTTAGCATGTGTTCCTGAGCCAAATACACTACATTGTGATTGCCCAACCAATATGTGCTAGTCACTAACCTGTCGCGACACTATGTCGCGACAACAACCCTGTTATTCTCCATTCAACTTATACCAATCGTATTAAGCATAGACCTCTGTTTGATACTGCTGAAAACGCATAAAGGCCTGACGAGCGCCGGTGATCAATGCATCTTCTTGCGTACTAGTTAATTCAACCGTATCGATAAATTGAATTAAGTGACGCCACGCACTGCCGCGCCCGGAACCTGGGCCTGCTAAGTAACGCGCGCCATACTCACCTGTGACGGGCAAACGCGCCTGCACTTGACGCCCAAGCATTGCGGCCCCAACCTTAGAGCCTTCAACGACATAAAGCGCTCCCAAAGCAGTCGCAAACTCGGTTGAAGTTGTGATAGACGGCGACAAAGACGGCACAGGTAATGTGTGCTGTAAGTCAGCAAAGTCCTGCTCCAACAACCCAAGTCGTCGACGCGATTTGAGATCGTCAATATGCATAGAGAGTTCACGGTGCTCATACAATGCAGCGACATCTTTAAGAAACAGGTACTGAAGAGTCAAAAACTGGAGATAACGCTCAATGCTGGCAAACGGGTCTTTTGCCATAATGCTGTTATCTATCCGGTCATGAAGATCAGCAGTACTTGTTTTTAATTTCAATGCACGGCTAGTAAGTGCGCTGGCTGCGGTCATGGGACTTCCTGTAATGTAAAGCGAGGGGAAAATGAATGGACTGACGGTGCTGGCTTTTTGAAAAGCCGCTCCAGCGATTGACACTGGAGCGAAGAGATATATCTAACTACTAGTTAGTTGAAGGTAACTCCATAATGCCGTCAATCTCAACTTGTGCGCCTTTTGGTAGCTCTTTTACACCAATTGCAGCACGAGCTGGATATGGCTTTCTAAAATACTGAGCCATGATCTCGTTGACCGTTGCAAAGTTACTCAGATCAGTTAGGAAGATATTAACCTTAACCATATCTTGTAACTCGCCACCAGCCTCTTCACATACTGCGATAAGGTTTTTGAACACTTGGTGCGTTTGCTCTGCAAAATCTTCAGAAATAAATTCCATCGTCTCTGGTACCAATGGAATTTGGCCAGATAAATAGACCGCAGTACCAACTTTTACCGCTTGGTTGTATGTGCCAATTGCAGCTGGCGCTTTATCTGTTGAAATAATAGCTTTGTTCATTAATGTTCCTTTATTTTTTACGATACACGCGTTGTACATCTGGCATCACTCGAATTCGGCGCATAATATCAGCAACATGAATTCGGTTTTTCACGGTAATACCTAAATCAATCACGTATAAATTACTTTCTTTTTCGTCCGTTGCGATTTCGACAATATTAGCTTGAGTCGTCGCAACCACATTGGTTAATTTAGCCAACGCACCTTGGTGGTTAATAATTTCCACACGCAGCGCTGCTATATATTCTTTCTCTGGGTTGTCTTCCCACTTCACGACGAAGTACTTCGAACGCTCGTTGCGCCAACCCTTAATATTTTTACATTCTTGGCGGTGAACCATTAGGCCTTTGCCTTGGCTCATATATGCTGTGATAGCGTCACCCGGCACAGGACGACAACATTTAGCATAGGTTACCAACATGCCTTCTGTTCCGATTATCGCGGCTTTAGCACGTTTAGCAATATCTTCTACCGCATTATCATCTTGCAGTAAACGCTTCGCTATCAATACACTCATAATATTGCCACAGCCAATCTCAACCAGCAGCTCCAACAAGGTATTGAGGTTATGCTCTTCAAGTACGTTGTCGATTTGCTCTTGAGCAATATCGTCTAGCTTATACTCACCCAATGCCGAGTCGAGCAAACGACGGCCTAGTTGGATCGCCTCTTCTTCTTGTTGGCTCTTGAGGTAATTGCGGATCCCAAGGCGTGCTTTACCCGTTACCACAAAGTTCAGCCAAGTAGCGTTAGGGTGTGCACCTGAGCTAGTAATAACCTCGACCGTTTGGCCGGTATCCAGCGCTTTACTCAAAGGATAAGGCTTACGGTTTACACGAGCACCTACACAGGTATTACCCACATCGGTATGCACGGCATAGGCAAAATCTACCGCCGTTGCGCCCATAGGTAACTCAACAATGCGGCCATCTGGCGTAAAGACGTAAATTTCTTCTGGGAATAATTCGGTTTTAACGTTTTCCACAAATTCAAAAGACGAGCCTGCACTTTGCTGTAGCTCAAGCAAGCTTTGCATCCACTGACGCGCACGCTGCTGCGCGGTATGGCCGGCATTATCACCTGACTTTTTATACATCCAGTGCGCTGCTACCCCTTTATCCGCCATATGATCCATATCATGAGTACGAATTTGGATTTCTACCGGAATACCGTGCGGACCTACCAACGACGTATGAAGCGACTGGTAACCGTTGGTTTTCGGTACGGCAATATAGTCTTTAAAGCGAGTTTCAATTGGCTTATATAAATTATGTGCAACGCCTAGCACACGGTAGCAAGTATCCAGGTTGTCGACATTGATCCTAAAGGCGTAAATGTCCATCACCTCGTTAAACATTAACTCTTTATTCAACATCTTGCGGTAAATACTGTATAAGTGCTTTTCACGGCCTTTTACTGAGCCTTGAATACCCGCTTCTTCCAGTCTAGATTCAATCTCAGACTGAATATTGCTGATCACTTCTTTACGATTACCACGTGCTTTGGCGACTTCTGAACGTAACGCACGATAGCGCATTGGATATAACGCCTGAAACCCGAGATCTTCTAACTCATTTTTAATATCATGAATACCAAGGCGGTTTGCAATTGGTGCATAAATCTCTAATGTTTCGCGGGCAATTCGACGGCGCTTGTCAGGACGCAAAGCGCCTAGCGTTCGCATATTGTGCGTTCTGTCTGCAAGCTTAATAAGGATGACACGAATATCCTGCGTCATCGCCATGATCATCTTACGATAGTTTTCGGCTTGGAACTCTTTTTTATCTTTGAAGCTCAGTTTATCGAGCTTTGACACCCCTTCCACCAACTCAGCGACCGTATCACCAAAGATCTCCGCTAAGTCGTCTTGGCTAAAGTCAGTGTCTTCAATAACATCGTGCATAAGCGCAGCCATGAGTGTTTCATGATCAAGCCTCATGCTCGCAAGGATCTGGGTTACTTCTACTGGGTGAGTGATATAGGGCTCACCGCTAGAGCGCGTCTGTCCCTCGTGTGCCTCACGGGCCACGACATAGGCTTTTTGCACCAAATCGACGTCTTCTGGTGACAAATATTCTGAGATTTTCTTTTTGAGGCCTTCAAACAGATACATTCACACTCCAATGTTTCAGAGAAGCTATACTCGGCGAGTATAAAACGGGTTACAAGCTAGTTACTTAAGAATATACGATGAAACACCAGCAATGCCAATGAACAATTTATGCTACTTGTTAGGAAATTAAAGGCGTTACGCGTTGTGTAATGTGCTGGCGATTTATACCAATTTGCTTAATTTCAATTGCTATAAAACAATAATGCCAGCAAAAAAGCTGGCATTATTGAATCTAGACAGTGGTTGGATTAGCGATTGCCACCAACGATTGCAGCTACTGCAGCAAGCTCTGCAGCTTCTTGGTGTTGCTGCTCTTCACGGTCGATAATATCAAGCGAGTCAGTGGTTACAAAACCTTGCTCAATTTCACGTAGCGCGATTACGGTTGGCTTGTCGTTTTCAGCATCAACCATAGGATCTTTACCGCCTACAGAAATTTGGCGAGCGCGACGCGCTGCTACTAAAATCAAGTCAAAGCGGTTACCAATTTTATCTACTGCATCTTCTACAGTTACGCGAGCCATCGAAGCACTCCAAATTCAGTTCATTATGCAAAAGGCTAGTTTACTGTATGTCTAGCCTTTCGCCAAGTATTGATGGTTAAAAAACCTCAGGTTTAAAAGTAATTATTTTAGCAAGTCGGCGATAAGTGCTTGATGACGGATAGACTGTGCTTGTTGCTCAAGTCTTGCGGCAATAACAATATGTTCAAGTTCACCGCATGTTTGCTCAAAGTCATCATTGACAAGAATATAGTCAAACTCGTTATAGTGTGAGCTTTCTGATTTCGCTTCAGCCATGCGACCTGCAATTACTTCTTGAGAGTCTTGGCCACGACCATTTAAGCGCTTTTCTAGCTCCGCAGTTGAAGGAGGTAAAATAAAGATGGTCTTTACTTCAGGCATCAACTCACGCACCTGACGCGCACCCTGCCAGTCGATATCTAAAAACACATCAATACCAGCGGCAAGCTGATCTTCTATCGCTTGTTTTGAAGTGCCGTAGTAATTTTCGAATACTTGTGCCCACTCAAAGAAATCGCCTTTATCGATCAGCTGCTTAAATTCATCAACCGAGACAAAATGGTAATGTACGCCGTTTTCTTCGCCTGGACGAGGAGCACGCGTAGTGTGAGACACCGACACTTTAATATCGTCGTGCTTTTCCAATAACGCTTTGATTAAACTTGATTTACCCGCACCAGAAGGCGCAGAAAGGATAAACAGATTACCGCGTGTAAGTGATGTCATAGTCATTCTCAACAATAAGTACCGGCCGAGTGGTATTGGTTTACTCAAGTCTGCCGCAGAGCTAAAAGCGGGCATTATACCGAGTAACGTATAAGAATACACTAGGGATGAGAATAAGGAAAAGTCGAGGAATAAATTCAGCGTTGTGAGTAACCCAGAAACCTATCACTGTGCTAAATTTATTCCTCTAAAACGGAGTGTTATTTTGCAGCGTAAAGCGCCCCTACCAAGGTGTCCACCCAGTAGGAGCGAGTTCATCTCGCGATCTCTTAACAGCTCGCCGTATGAAGCGGCTCCTACCCAAGTATTCACCCAGTAGGAACGAGTTCACCTCGCGATCTTTTAACTGCTCGCCGCGTGAAGCGGCTCCTACCACGGTGTTCACCCAGTAGGAGCGAGTTCACCTCGCGATCTTTTCACTGCTCGCTGCGTAAAGCATCTCCTACCAAAGTATTCACCCAGTAGGAGCGAATTCACTTCGCGATCTCTTCACAGTTCGCCGCGTGAAGCGGCTCCTACCAAAGTATTCACCACGTAGGAGCGAGTTCACCTCGCGATCTTTTAACCGCTCGCTGCGTAAAGCATCTCCTACCAGAGTATTCACCCAGTAGGAGCGAATTCACCTCGCGATCTGTTTAACCGCTCGCCGCGTAAAGCATCTCCTACCAAAGTATTCACCCAGTAGGAGCGAATTCATCTCGCGATCTTTTAACCGCTCGCCGCGTAAAGCATCTCCTACCAAGATATTCACCCAGTAGGAGCGAGTTCACCTCGCGATCTCTTAACCGCTCGCCGCGTAAAGCATCTCCTACCAAAGTATTCACCCAGTAGGAACGAGTTCACCTCGCGATCTCTTAACTGCTCGCCGCGTAAAGCATCTCCTACCAAAGTATTCACCCAGTAAGAGCGAGTTCACCTCGCGATCTTTTAACCGCTCGCCGCGTGAAGCATCTCCTACCAAAGTATTCACCCAGTAGGAGCGAGTTCACCTCGCGCTCTATTAACTGCTCGCCGCGTAAAGCATCTCCTACCAAAGTATTCACCACGTAGGAGCGAGTTCACCTCGCGATCTTTTAACCGCTCGCTGCGTAAAGCATCTCCTACCAAAGTATTCACCACGTAGGAACGAGTTCACCTCGCGATCTGTTTAAAGCAAATCTGCTACGCTGCTACGTACTTCTTCAGGCCATACCCCAACTTGTACCTGACCAATGTGCTGCTT
This sequence comes from Pseudoalteromonas maricaloris, assembly GCF_024746855.1. NCBI lineage: Bacteria > Pseudomonadati > Pseudomonadota > Gammaproteobacteria > Alteromonadales > Pseudoalteromonadaceae > Pseudoalteromonas > Pseudoalteromonas maricaloris. The sequence continues at coordinate 3,595,195 of NZ_CP024625.1, forward strand.
TTGCAACAACAACATCACTAAACGCGATTGGCCAATACCACCTCCTATGGTTTGTGGTAATTCACCCGCAACTAACTGTTGGTGCCAATCTAAGCTCAAGCGTGCTTCGTCATCGGTTAATTTAAGCTGTCTTGCTAGCGAATCAGGACAAACCCGAATGCCCATTGACGAGATCTCAAATGCGTCTTCTAGCACCGGGTTCCACACCAAAATATCACCGTTAAGCCCTTGGTATTTGTCACACGTTGGCGTTGACCAATCGTCATAATCCGGCGCACGAACATCGTGAATTTTACCATCACCAAGCTCACCACCAATGCCAATTAAAAATACCGCGCCATATTCTTGGGCAATCGCTTTTTCACGTTGCTTGGCAGTAAAATCTGGATACATAGTGCGTAATTCTTCGCTGTGCACAAAGGTAATTTTCTCAGGAAGGAATGCCGCAATGCCAAACTCATCCTCAACCACTTTTTCCGTTGCTTTAATTGAGCGATAAAGGGTTTCAACCGTTTCTTTTAGTTTTGCCAGCGAACGCTCACTGTTTTCGCAAATCACCTTTTCCCAATCCCACTGATCCACATAGACAGAATGGATTGGCGATAGCTTATCTTCGTCAGGGCGTAGCGCTTTCATGTGCGTATAGAGGCCTTCACCTTTAGCAAAACCATAATCGCCTAGTGTTTTGCGCTTCCACTTAGCAAGTGAATGCACTACCTCAAACTGCGCATCTGGTAGCGTTTTCACTTTTACCTGTACCGCCTGCTCGTGGCCACTTAGGTTGTCTTGAATACCGTCGCCCAAACGCGCCAAAATAGGCGCTTGTACTTCAACTAAACCCAATTGCTCGGTTAGCTGTGCTGAAAATACTTGTTTTACTCGTGCTATCTGTTTTTGTGTCTCTTGATACTTGCTCAACATGGTTAGGTCCTCATTCCCGAATTTGTCGTTTTGTTGAGTCTATATTTAAAGAAACCGACACAAACATCAATAACCCGCAACAAAAACACCTTTACATAATTATTTTCATCAAAAATATGCTATAAATTTTATATAAACGACAATTACTAATGGATATTTACATGGAAAATTATGAGATCGACAATCTGGATAGATCCATCCTTCACGCTTTAAAAGAAAATGCACGAACGCCCTACGCGGAATTAGCAAAAAGATTTGCTGTTAGCGCCGGTACCATCCATGTTCGGGTCGAAAAAATGAAGCAAGCGGGGATCATTGAGGGGACTCAAGTAAGCATTAATGCTAAACGGCTTGGTTATGATGTCTGCTGTTTTATCGGAATAAACTTAAAACACGCCGGCGACTACCCGGGAGCCATTGCACGTTTAAAAGAATTTGAAGAAGTTGTTGAGGCTTACTACACCACGGGCAATTACAGCATTTTTATCAAAGTGATGGCGCGCTCCATCGACCACCTTCAAGATGTGCTTATCAATAAAGTGCAAACCATTGAGTCGATCCAGTCAACCGAAACACTAATCTCACTGCAAAACCCAATTCAGCGCACCGTTATGCCCTAGCTTCTTTTTTGTTATAATCGCGGGAATTTTTTGATTAGAGTAGTAAGTAGATGGCTGAGAATAGATTCCATCGTGTAAAAAGCGTATTAGATAGACGCCAAACCGACCTCACAGTGTGCCTAGATGAAGTACATAAGCACCATAATCTGTCAGCGATTGTGCGTACCGCAGACGCGGTTGGCTGCCACCACGTACACGCAGTATGGCCACAAGATCAAAGACGGTTAACAAACAATACCTCTGGCGGCAGCAAAAATTGGGTTGAAACCCATATGCATGAGGATATAGACCACGCTGTTGCGACAATTCGTGAACAAAACCCAGGTGTACAATTATTAGCAACCAACCTTAGCGATAGCGCCGTTGATTTTCGTGAAATTGATTACACCAAACCTACCGCTATTATTGTCGGTCAAGAGCGTTTAGGGATCTCAGAGCGCGCACTTGAGCATGCGGATCAGCACATCGTGATCCCAATGCAAGGTATGGTGCAATCACTCAATGTGTCTGTTGCAGCAGCGCTTATTTTATACGAAGCGCAGCGCCAAAGAGATGCAGCAGGACTGTACAAACGTACAGATATGATGGATCCTGTGGTAAAACATAAGTTACTATTTGAAGGATGTCATCCAATCATAGCAACCCGCTGTCGCGAAAAAGGGCTACCTTACCCGGCACTTGATGAGCACGGTGAAATCGTTGCAGACGACGCTTTTTGGGACATTCTTAAGTTTACGCAGAAGAAATAAATAACGCGGATCGCGCTAGAGGATTAGCATGTCGACACCAAATTTGGCCACTTATCCAATCACCGAATTAAAAGGCGTAGGCCCGAAAGCGGCCGAGCGTTTGGCCAAACTTGGCATTCAATCGGTGCAAGACATGTTATTTCACCTTCCGCTGCGCTATGAAGATCGTGCGCGCACTTATCCTATCTGCGAGCTGCAAGCGCATAGCCATGTCAGCATTGAAGCCGAGATTGAACGCAGCGAAATCACGCAAGGCAAACGCCGCATGTTGGTGTGTTATGTTAATGATGGGACGGGGCGGATCGCGCTGCGCTTTTTCAACTTTAATGCGGCACAAAAAAATGCCATGCAAGCGGGCAAAGTGATCCGCTGTTTTGGTGAAGTTCGCCGCGGTCATTATGGCTTTGAAATGGCGCATCCAGAATACAGCATCAAAGAGACGCGCTCTGCACCGAGCGATCCGAGCCTTGCGACGCTTACCCCAGTTTATCCTACCACCGAAGGATTAAAACAACTGAGCATTCGGGCAATTGCCGATCAAGCCGTTGAGTTGCTGCGCAAATATGATGTACCAGACTATTTACCAGCTCAGTATCGGCCATCACAGCAAAGCGTAAAAGAAGCGCTGTTATTACTGCACCGTCCACCACAGGAAGTGGATTTAGCGCAATTAGAGCTCGGGCAACATCCTGCACAAACACGTTTGGCGTTTGAAGAGTTATTGGCGCAAAACCTCAGCTTGCTTAAGCTTAGGCAAAAAGGCCAAGCGGTGAAGGCGGTTGCACTAGCGCCCACTAATCCACTTGAAGCTCAGTTTTTGTCGGCCTTGCCATTTGCCCCCACCAATGCCCAAAGCAGAGTAGTGGCGGAGATTAAAGGCGACTTACAACATCCCTACCCCATGATGCGATTGGTGCAAGGGGATGTTGGTTCAGGAAAAACGCTTGTGGCAGCGCTTAGCGCGTTAACGGCTATCGCGCAGGGTTATCAAGTAGCACTGATGGCACCCACTGAGATCCTATCCGAACAACACGGCATCAACTTCCTTAATTGGTTTGAACCTATGGGCATAGAAACCGTATGGCTGGGTGGCAAAACCAAAGGTAAGGAACGCACTCATGCTCTTGAGCGTATTGCTTCAGGGCAAGCACAGATGGTGGTCGGCACCCATGCTTTATTCCAAGAGCAAGTGCAGTTTTCTAACCTTGCGCTTATCATTATCGACGAGCAACATCGTTTTGGTGTGCATCAGCGCCTAGCGCTGAGAGAAAAGGGTAAGTTTGGCGATTGCTATCCGCATCAGCTGGTGATGACCGCAACCCCAATCCCGAGAACCTTGGCAATGACGGCCTATGCAGATCTTGAAACCTCAATTATTGATGAGCTACCACCGGGCAGAACACCAATCACGACCGTCGCCGTGCCAGACACCAGACGCAATGAAGTGATAAAAAAAGTACAAAAGGCCTGTGTTGAAGATAAACGTCAAGTTTACTGGGTATGTACGCTGATAGATGAGTCGGAGGCGTTACAATGCCAAGCCGCAGAAGACACCGCCAAAGCACTTGCCGAAGCCTTGCCTGAACTTAATATTGCGCTGGTACATGGCCGTATGAAAGCCCAAGAAAAACAGGCCATCATGGACGAGTTTAAACAAGGTCATACCCATGTGCTGGTTGCCACAACCGTGATTGAAGTTGGCGTGGATGTACCCAATGCTAGCCTTATCATCATTGAAAACCCTGAGCGTTTGGGTCTGGCGCAGCTTCACCAATTACGCGGCCGTGTTGGTCGCGGACAAATCGCATCACATTGTTTACTGCTTTACCATGCGCCACTGTCGGTCACTGCGCAAAAGCGTTTGGGGGTGCTTAGAGAAAGTAACGACGGCTTTGTCATCGCTGAGCGCGACCTTGAGATCCGCGGCCCGGGTGAAGTGCTTGGTACAAAACAAACTGGATTGGCGGAGCTAAAAATTGCCGATCTTAGCCGTGATAAACATTTATTACCGCAAGTGAGAAGCCTCGCTTTTACCGTGCTTAAAAGCCACAGCGATATTGTTGACCCGATTATCTGGCGCTGGATGGGTGATAAGAGCGAGCTGGCAATGGCGTAAGCCTGAAACGTCAAATGATATAAAGATCGCGAGGTGAACTCGCTCCCACTAGCGCGTTTTGTAGGTCGAGATTTATCTCGACAGCATAAGCTGAAACGTCGGAGCCGCTTCATGCGGCGAGCTGTAAAAAGATCGCGAGGTGAACTCGCTCCCACTAGCGCGTTTTGTAGGTCGAGATTTATCTCGACAGCATAAGCTGAAACGTCGGAGCCGCTTCATGCGGCGAGCTGTAAAAAGATCGCGAGGTAAACTCGTTCCCACTAGCGCGTTTTATAGGTCGAGATTTATCTCGACAGCATAAGCTGAAACGTCGGAGCCGCTTTATGCGGCGAGCTGTGAAAAGATCGCGAGGTAAACTCGTTCCCACTAGCGCGTTTTGTAGGTCGAGATTTATCTCGACAGCATAAGCTGAAACGTCGGAGCCGCTTTATGCGCGAGCTGTAAAAAGATCGCGAGGTGAACTCACTCCCACAACATGAGCCTGCTCCCACAAAATGAGTCGGATCTCACAAAATAAACTCGTTCTCACAACTCTCTCATACAAAATAACCCGTCGCGCTACGCTTGCTTCTTTTATCAAAGCTTGGCTACCATCTCGCTACATCAACTAAAAAGACTCAAAAAATGAATCCTTTACTACGCGCTGTATGCGCCTCCTTTGCCGCTTGCGTGGCATCAATCGCCTCTGCAAAAGCAGTTTTCCCAGATATACCTGAGCAGATTAATCCATCTGCCAAATATGTTTTTTACTCTCATGGCTATATCGTTGAAGGTGATAATGAAACGCCTATTCATAAGCGCTGGGGTAAATATGACTTTCCAGCCATCAAACAAGCATTAAGCGACGATACTTATACGCTAATTGCTGAGCATCGCCCTAAAGGCGTCGCACCAGACGCGTATACAAAAACCTTGGTTAGCAAGGTTCACAAGTTACTGGACGCGGGCGTCAGTGCTAGCAACATTACACTCGTGGGATTTTCTCGCGGTGGAGCGTTAACGATAATGGCAAGTGATGCATTAAAAAATGATGCCATTCACTACGTGGTACTAGCAGGCTGCGCTGGGCTTATCAAAAGTAAAACCGAGATTAAACTCTACGGCAAGGTGTTGTCGGTTTACGAAACCTCAGATCAAGTGGGTTCTTGCGATTTTGTGAAAGCACGCTCTGCAAACCTCAAAAGCTTTTCAGAGATTTCGATTTCAACCGGTAAGGAACACGGCGCTTTTTATCTCCCGAGAGACGAATGGTTAAAGCCAGTTAAAAGCTGGATTTTAAACCACTAAATAAATTAACCTGAGCTTCGGTTAATTAGCGTGGCGTTCTTTCAGAGGAACGCCGTACAGCGCATTCATTCTACTCCCTTTGATATCTTTAAATCGCATTTTCAAGCAAGCCCCCCCGGTTTACTTATTGCACTTTTAAAATTGCTCTCTATAATTGAACCTTATTCGAATGATATTCGAACAAGATTCAAACCCTAAGGAGAAACGATGGCACCGGCACCTAAATATGATAAAGAAACTCAGCAACGCATGATTTTAAACGCTGCGGAACAATGTATTAATGAGTCTTCAGTCACTGACTTTACAATGGCAAAAGTTTCTTTGCTTGCAGGATTGTCTATGGGCTCAATCTATAAATTTGTGCAGACCAAAGAAGACCTAGTAATGGCGCTGGCCTATGAGTCTTTTACCCATACATCCAGTGTTTTTAAGCAAGTGTTGTCCTTACCACTTAGCACGCCAGAACGCATGCTCGCAGTGTGTCTTATCTCGCCACAAAAGCTAAAACGCTTCTCTTTTGATTATGAATTGCAGTCCTACTCTACCAATGAGGCGGTGATCAAAAGGGCTTCTGAGTTTTGGACCAATAAAATTATCGAATCCTGTGGTGGTTGTGAAAACGTGTTTAAACAGGCGCTGATTGATGGCATTGAAGCAGGTGAGTTGCAAGCTACTCCAGATCTACACGACATGATAGAAGAAATCATCATCACCGGATGGGCGCTTACCGTAGGATATGAGCAAGTACTGCGCTTGCAACAAACTAAGCAAATTGTTGAGGGCACGGCTTCATTGCTCGCACCACTTGAGCTTAATGACCCTGTTATTCGCAGTACCGTGCGATTACTTAACAGTTATCCATGGCAACAACCTATCACTCAAGATTCGCTGGTACGTATAGAGAAAGAATTGCAAGCGCTCGAGCTTCGTTAACTTAAGGAAATCACAATGAACATCAAACGTTGGCTTATGGCCGTTGTCATCATTCTCATCGTTATTACCAGCCTTGGTTTTGTGAAGTTTACACAAATCCAAGCGGCAATCGCCTTTGGGGAATCTTTCCCAGAGCCCTCGGCTTCGGTCAAAAGCACGTATGTATCAACCACTGAGCATATTAAATCGGTTAAGGTTGTAGGTCAGCTCCATGCCAAGCGCACCGTTACCATTAGTAACGAGTATCCCGGTCTTATCACTTTCGTCGGTTTTCAGCCCGGTGAGCAAGTAGCAGCGAACCAAGTATTACTACGCCTAGATAGCAGCATTGATGAGGCGAATCTATTAGCGGCTAAAGCTCGAGTAAAGCTTGCTAAATCAACCTATCAACGGGTTGCCAAATTACTAGAACAAAAACGGATCAGCCCAGATGAGGTGGACAAAGCCGAAGCCGAGGTGGCAATTAATCAGGCAGACGTAAAACGACTAACCACATTAATCGAGAAAAAAACCATTCGTGCACCTTACCCGGGTCAAACGGGGTTAGAGCAATATCAGGTTGGTCAATTACTTGATGCCAATAGCGAAATCACTTTCTTGGTTGGGTTAGACGACAGCATTTGGGTGGATTTCAAAATTCCACAAACCTTACCACAACCTAATATAGACGAAGACGTTAGCGTGGCAATTTCTAATACCAGCGGCCAAAAGCCTGCTCGCGTATCAGCCAAAATGCCAATGGTCGATGTCGCATCGCGTCAACAAAGTTATCGTGCTGAGCTACAAAACAGCGATGGCACACTCAGCCACAATCAAATGGTGTTAGTCAATGTACCAACCGAGGTCGTGAGCGCCGCTGTAGTGCCAACCAATGCGATTACGCGCAATCACTTTGGCGAATTTGTTTATGTACTTGAAAAGGACGACAGCCAAAACTGGCGGGCAAAACCGGTAAAAATCACATTAGGCGATAAGGTCAACGATCAGCAACTTGTGCTATCAGGCCTTAGCGGTGGTGAATTTATTGCTGCTGAAGGCGCATTTAAGCTACAAGAAAACTTACTGGTTTATACTGATCAGGTTGCTGCTGTTGATGGCAATAACGGAGGCCAGTAATGAGCGCATTACACGAAAATAAGCCGTCTATCATGGATATTTTTGTTAACCGGCCGGTACTAGCGATCGTGGTGTCATTGCTTATTGTACTAGCGGGTTTTAATGCCGCCCGAGATATATCGGTGCAGCAATATCCAAAAATAGAAAGTGCCTCACTGGTGATCAACACTGTCTATACGGGCGCTGCCGCAGACGTTGTAAAAGGCTATGTTACCGAGCCCATCGAGCGAGTGGCCTCTACCGTTCCGGGTGTAGACTATGTAGACTCAATAACTACCTCGGGACTTAGCAAAGTTACCGCTTGGCTTGAACTTAATCACAGTACCACCGACGCCTTGGCTGAGCTGACCACCCGATTAAACCAGATTAAGTTTGAGTTACCCAGCGGAGCGGAAGATCCAGCCATTCAAATTGTGCGTGCCGACAGCCCATATGCGGTATTCTATCTCGATGTGGAATCTCAGGGTCTGCCACGTAATAACGTGAGCGATTATTTGATCCGTAATGTTGTCCCTTCTATGTCTGATATTCCCGGTGTGCAAAAAGTGACACTGGAAGGTGGCCGCGATCCAGCAATGCGAATTTGGCTTGATACCGAAAAACTCGCTATTTATGGCGTAAGTGCTAGCGATGTATTTGCCGCGCTACAAGCAAACAATACCATTGCCACCTTAGGTTACAGTGAAAATAACAGACAACGCATCGACCTGATGGCCAATACCTCGTTAAAAACGGTAGCTGATTTTAACAACCTAGTGGTAAAAGAAATCGATGGCACGCAACTCCAGCTTGGTAACATCGCCACGGTAGAACTCGGTGAAGCCGAAGGCATGGTAACTGCACGCCTTGATGACCACGATACAGTATTCTTAGCGGTGTGGGCATTACCAGGTGCCAATGAAATCGATATTGGTGATGCCCTGTATAAAAAGATTGATGAGATAAATACCATCTTACCCGACGGCATGCATTTAAGAATTGGCTACGATGGCACGCTTTATATGCGTGATTCCATAAAAGAAATTTTCACCACGCTTGGGGAAACCGTCCTACTCGTAGGAATTGTTGTACTCGCCATGATGGGCTCGTTTAGAACCGCCATGGTGCCGCTGGTTACCATTCCTATCTCGATTTTAGGCGCAATCGCGGTGATCTCAGCAATGGGCTTTTCACTCAACCTACTGACCATTTTGGCTATCGTGCTTTCTGTTGGTTTAGTAGTGGATGATGCCATCGTGGTGGTTGAAAACGTTGCGCGTCATATGCGCGAAGGCAAACCCAGATTACAAGCGGCACTTATCAGTTCACGTCAATTACTCGTCCCAATAATTGCCATGACGCTGACCCTTGCAGCGGTCTACGCGCCAATCGGATTTTTAACAGGTTTAACGGGGTTCTTATTCAGAGAGTTCGCGTTCACCCTAGCCATTGCGGTGTTAATTTCTGGATTGGTTGCTATTACCTTATCGCCCATCATGAGTGCTTACGTTAACCCTGAAGGCGGTAAAGAAGGTAAATTAACGCAAAAGGTCAATGGCTATTTTGATCGATTACAAGCGTTCTATTTTCGTGCGCTCGATACCTTGTTTAAGTGGCGTCCACAGGTCTTTTTTGTCGCTATCGTGTTCTCTTTATTGTCGGTGCCGTTTTACCTGTTATCACAAAAGGAGCTAGCGCCCATCGAAGATCAAAGCAGTATCCAAGTCGTAGTGGAAGCTCCACCTGAGTCTTCTCAAGCTTATACTTCAGCGAAAATGAATGACACAGCCGAGGTCATGAACGCCACTGAAGGCGCTGAGTTTACTTGGCAGATTATTACGGCGGCAGCAGGTTTTGGTGGTGTAGAGCTTGCACCATTTGATGAGCGAGAAAATTCAGTACACGACTTACTATACGATCTATACGGCCGGTTAGGCAGCGTGACTGGACTAAGTTTATTCCCTATTCTACCAGCATCGCTTCCTACCGCAGGACAGTTTGACGTTGAAGTAGTATTCCGTGCCAGTGACGACCCAACCGCGATGAAGCAGTACGCCGATGAGATTATTCAACGCGCCACCGCCAGTGGCAGCTTTATGTTCGTCAATACCGACCTAAAAATCGACCTGCCGCAAGCCGAACTTGAAATCGACCGAGAGCTGGTTGCTGACTTAGGTCTAAACTTGTCGTCGGTAAACGAGCAACTTAGCATTTATATGTCGAATAATTTTGCCAACTACTTCAATAAAGAAGGCAAAGCCTACCGCGTCATTCCCATTGTCGGCGATGGCGAAAGGTACAATCCTGAGAACATTCTCAATATGCAAGTAAGGACGGATGCTGGCGATCTTATTCCAATTTCAGCGTTTGCTACCTTACGTACTTTTACAAGCCCTAGAGTGCTTGGCTCATTCAATCAGCAAAACTCGTTTAGAATATTGGCAGGCACACTGCCACACATAACCAAAGAGCAAGCGCTCACACAGGTAGAAGAAATTGCAGCAGACGTCTTACCTAGTCACTACTCCATTGACTACGCAGGTGAATCAAGACAGCTAAGAAAAGAAGGCAACACCATGGTTGGCGTACTTTTGTTTGCCATGATAGTGGTGTTTTTCTTACTGACTATCCAGTTCAACAGCTTTAGAGATCCGCTCGTGGTACTACTCGGCTGCGCACCGCTGGCACTCGCTGGTGCATTGATGCTGCCGTTTTTATCACTCACAACAGTCAATATTTACAGCCAAATCGGCCTAATTACGCTCATCGGTTTAATAGCCAAAAATGGCATCTTGATTGTTGAATTTGCGAACCATTTACAGCTTGAAGGTAAATCGAAATTTGAAGCCGTAAAAGGGGCTGCGGCCACACGACTGAGACCTATATTGATGACTACAGGTGCAACTGTGCTTGGTCACTTCCCGTTGGTCTTAGTAACTGGCGCAGGCGCAGAAGCGCGCAACAGCATAGGTATTATATTAGTCGCAGGCATGCTCATCGGTACTTTCTTCACTTTGATTGTCTTACCGCTGCTTTATGAAAAGCTAGCCAGCGATCACCGTGGCGAAGCCGAAACCATTGAAACCTACCCAGAAGCGCAATTGGTAGGCAAAGTCAGTATGACGTGATAACTGGCTAATAACCAAAAGGACACTAAGTGCCATGCTTAGTGTCCCTTTAAATTGGTAAAAACCTTTCTTTTGATAAGCTACAATTTATTTCAATCTATAGCCGCTTTTGATCGTGATTTGGGCTGTGAACAGACAATAAAGTTTGCCCGTTAGCGGCTTTTAAAACAATAGAGTTTGTCCTTACGTTTTTATACATCCCCGTATAGCAACTATTATTCTGTGTGAGCAAGCCATAGAATCATAGTTGCAAATTACACATTGTTTTTTCCAGTTCACGTAACACAATGAATGGCCAATTTGGTGCACTATACACAGTTGTACTGGGGTTTTCGGGTAAACCGCCAAGGAGCTGAACGATGAATTTGTCTCATATTAGCATTCAACATTTCCTTTCAACGAGTAAAGAAAGCCATTTACACAAATAGTTGAACACTACCCTTCGGTGTACTATTTCACACAACTTTTAGACTGACGGGATGCTTGCAGAACGGCCTGCGGTATATCAGAGGCCATTCTTTTGTCTCGCTTGCGTTGCTGATAGTCTCTGAACGTATTGCTTTGTAATCCCATTAAGTCGCGAAACAGTTTTGTTGAGCCTTTACTACCTCCAGCAATCAATAGCCCGGTCATAACAAAACCAAATGGATGAGTACTAGGGGCATTTCGGATGGCCTGTAACAGGTCGATATCACAATAGTAAGTGGTGACGATTGACAGCACTGAGGCAATGAGTGGTTTGATGGTAAGCAGGTTGTCTGGTTTATCTTCCACCATGCCGATAAAAAGCGGGGACTCAAATAGTAATGCGAGCACTCTCTCCACCAACATCGATAGAATGATCACTATCATTAAACAACTGAAAATGAGGTCCCAGTTAATAGTTATCGAAGTCATAGCATTGTCTCAATTTACGCTCTAAGTAGTTGTTCAAGATTAGGAATATGTGCCAATCCTATTTGTTCACAGGCACTGAAAAATTGCGTTCTTTCCTCTTCGAGTGTACTTTTTAGGTTACTCAGGAAATGAAACAAGGCATTGTGAGCCGGAACGTTTTTGACACTTTCCCACCAAATTTTTCCGTAGTCTTCCAAGGGGCGGATACCACTACTGGCGACAACAAAGAAAAGGTAGTTAAGCGGCCCAAGAAGATCATACGACGAAGTATCGAGTTGCCAGTTGGGCCGCCTCATGAGGCTCGCAAGATCTGATGTCTGCCGATCATTTGGGTGGGCACTACCGGGATTGGCAAGATCCCGTATTGCTCTTCGTTGATTATCCTTGGCAATCAGGTCACCTATCAACCAAGTGAAATCTTCTGGCGGTGTCTGATAGGCGTAATACCGGCAAGTCAGCCCAATAACATCACAAATGTGTTCATTAATACCCTGATGCTCCAGACCTTGTCTGAGCATACTGTCTTTCTCAAGCACTATATGGGTAAGTTCATGCACAATGACATCAATAGCAAATGCCATGTTATTTAAGCTGGTGTCACCTGAGCCAAGCACCAGGTAAGGCTTATCCCACATGGCAACATTGCTGAAAATGTCATAGTTAACTAAACATTTGACATCAACGTCTGTTGTATCGACATTCAATTCGGATTCGAAAAATGCCTCACCGTATTCAAGGCTCTCGTAAGCAAAGTTGACTTCGGCTGCTTGTGCCTTCGGCCAGCCTTTTTTGCGCCTCAATACCGCATCGCTGTATTGAGAGCTTTGATAAAGGTTGTAAATATTAATATCCAAGCAGCTTTATCCTAAGGCAATAGCGCCAGGCGTCGCTGATACTCCTCAACTTCAAGTTGGGCTTTACGCAAGTTTGCGTTTGCCGTGGCCAGTTCAGTGGCATCTTTGGCATTGCCAATTGCAATGGTTGCCAGCTCAACTTGCTTTTCCGCTTCAAACAATTTTACCTTCAGATCGAACTTGGCTTGTGTATTAGTCTCTTTCTCTGTCGCTGCGGTCGCTGCAGCCGCAGCCTTGGTGGCAGGGTCATATTTGCCTTTGAGATAATCTTTCAGTGGGTCTTTTGATGCGCCTAAAATAGTGCCAAGTGCTTTGAAAAACTTATTGCCTTCTTTGACTTCTACGATTTCAGCAAAAAGCTCAAAATGGCCGCCGTATTTAGCGACTTCGCTTACTTTCTTTTTGACACGAGTTACTTTGTTTTCATGCTTTTCAAGAGAATCCATTTTGGGACCAATTGCCTTTAAGGCTGCAAAAGATTCGGCATTGCGTGTCGAAGTATCAGTAAGCTTGAGTAGTTTTTTCTCCGCTTCGCTTTCTTTGCCAGCCTGATTGACTACCAGCGAGTGTTTAAGGGTTTCTTCGGTTGAAAATTTAGCCTTTTTATAGGCGGTGTCATAGGTTGCTATCGCGACATGAGATTCATCCTTCCAGGGGATATCCTGACACTTGATATTGGTGGCAAGATTCTTCAAATACGGATCGGTAACCTGATGGTTTTTTCGGACATCCGGATACAGATTATAGTGATAAGCGTCGAGACACAGTTCACGCTGCAAAGCATTGACTTCCGAGATGGAGGATTTTAAGTCTTCAATCAATTGACTTCTTTCGGTTTCGACACCTGGTAATTTCATCCAGGGCGTCACAGTACCTTTTAATGCATCACTGTCATAAATGGTGCCCAGTTGCAGATCACTAAGTTCAATTAACGACGTCGCAAAGGTATCACTATCCCCGGTGCCACTCGGTTTTCTAAAATCTAGGGCGATGACCATATCCTTAACATTCCCGCTGTTTGAACCGTGCAGATGTTTGGTCTTGAGTAAAAATATAGGGTGCAATCTAAACATCTTGCCGTCTGCTGATTTTTCCACAAACATTTCCATGAAAAATGCAGGTTCTGCGGTCAGACTATAGGCACCAAATTCTGCACTATATAAAGCATATTGGTTGGAAAAAGTCGTTGCGTTGGGATCGTTGTTGGGAATGAATAATGCCATACATGAGGTGGCTGGGTTGGAATCATAGCCGTCTAAACCAGTTTTAACCCGGTAAAAGTGTTTGTCGGTGTAAGCTGATAAAGACTTGGTCTTGTCTTCCCCGGCTTTTTGTACTGCACCGACTAAACTATCTACAGCCAGCTCGATAGCGGCAGGAACAAACAAGCCGAGGAATTCGCTAATGCCTTGCCTATCGGTTTTGAATTTGCATTGGGCTGAAAATTCTACCCTAGCTGTTACTGCTTTGGGTGAAAACTTCGTTGAGGCATACTTACTTCCGGTGGGTAAACTGTTATTTTCTTGGGGAGTTGATTCGCATCCGCTCAGTGCAACAATGCATGACAAAGCCACAATATTTACCAGTTTCATACTCATTCCTTTAACTTGGTCGCGTCTATTCGTTTATTTTAGCAGATCATTGTGATAAGGCTTGGAGAGATCTCATCGTATGTGAGATATTTTGGTCGGCAGTCCAAATTTCTACTTCATGATTGTCACTTTTTCGCTCATATCTGCCTGTCAGGTCGAGTCTAAACTGCCAACAGAGTATGTCAGATCGGATATGTCTATCCGTCTCTTTGTTCCTTTGTAAACCTCATGCTTCCTGTAGGTTTGCCTTGTTCATACCTATAAATGCCACTGAAAACTAAGCGTCCAAAGAATTCGCCGCCCTCATTAGAAAACATTTGCTTTTCTCCACCAATCAACCAAATAAGCTCCATATTATTATCACTGAGCCATTTTTGAAGAAAATCTGTGCTCATTAAGACATAAGATGGCCCGTATTCTTCTATACTAGGATCCGAAAACACTACTTTTCCCCCATGCTCCCAACACCCCCACTTCCCCTGTGCCCTTTTTAACTCAGCTTCTTGAATTAATTCTTTAGCGGGAACGTTGAAGCGAAGTGAACTATCAATGGAATAGTCATTACCACCACTTTCCCATTCATACTGTGCGTATGGGACAAAGTGTTTAACGGGTATTCTGCCTCTAGAATTGTCCTGCCGCTCTTGCCATCCTGATAAATGTTTGTAAATTGTGTGCCATGGATACTCACCAAAAAAACCTTCATGTTGCGTTGATGGCACGCTGACAAGAGATGGGTCACATAATGTTTGCCCCTTAAGCCTTTTGAGCAAAGAATCAAAGTCTCCTTTACGTATACAAATTGCATTAATCCTAAACCATCCATCTAGATAAGGGCTATCTAACTCATCAGCAGAGTATTTTTTATTCTCAGACCAGAACCCCCTCAAAACAGCCCATTCCCCCTCTTCTTCAGGGTTATTCCGTTTAAGTATTTTCGAGAATTCAGGTATAGTTTTTTCATCCCAAAGAAAGCCAGCCTTAGCTTTTGGATCATCTTCAGCTGGAAACGGAAAGTTATAGGGCTGCCACCAAGTACAGTGCTCGTTATGATAGGTTTTATATTCACCATTTCGTTTAGCCCAAATTGTAGGATCTATATCCCTTAAATTTATTTGCCATGGGCCTCCATAATCATCATCGGGAAGGTCGCTATAACCTCTATTAATCCATTGATAAGTATCTGAAAGTCTAGCTAGAAATTCATGAAAAGCCATCCATTGATACTTTTTCCCTACACGCTCCATGGCTCCACCACCAAGACTGTGGCCTCGCCCATAAGAGCAAAATTTTTCAAAACCAGAGAAAAGTTCATCACTCCAGCCAAACTCATAAGCCCTCTTACAAACCCACCGTTGCGCCCACTTTCTGCTAAATGAAGCCTCCCTATGGTTACTTAGCCCTGACAACCACCTATATTTTTCTTGTTGCTCTTCATTGAGCAAAACTTTCACTTTTTCATCAAACTCATTTTGCTGCTTCTTTCTTTCTTCATGGTTGTAGTACTCCTCCAAATCATACATATTAAGCAAAGATTCAAGTCTGTCTGTAGTGGCATAGTTAATTTGGCCACCCATGAAGAAAGAAATGTTATGCTATTTGCATACAAATTTGGGTGAAAAAATGACGAAATTAAAACGCGCAACGTATTCTGCTGCAATCAAATTAGAAACAGCTCAGCTTGCAGTTGATCAAGGCTACACGCAAGAAGATGCAGCCAAAGCTATGGGGGTTGGTAAATCAACTGTAAGTAAATGGGTAACTCAATTAAAGCAAGAACGGAATGGCCAGTCCCCATTAGCTTCACCAATGACACCCGAACAAATTGAAATCCGCGAACTTAAAAAGCAAATCCAACGTATTGAATTAGAAAAGGATATATTAAAAAAGGCTACCGCTCTCTTGATGTCCGACTCCCTGAACAATTCTCGTTAATTGAGAAATTAAATCAACGAGAGCGTTACCCAATTAGCGTGTTGTGTAGCGTATTCAATATGCATCGCAGCAGCTATAAATATTGGGCCATACGGGATACAACGCCTACACCAGAGCAAATAAGGCTAGAAGCTGAAGTTAAAGCCATACATGCAATGAGCGGCGGTTCAGCTGGGGCACGGACAATCGCAACGAATAACGATTTTGAATTCAGCCGTTATCGCGCCGCTAAGCTAATGGTTAAACTAAAACTAGAGAGCTGCCAAGTACCACAACATCAATATAAAAGGGGTGGTAATGAGCATCTTGAAATCCCAAATTTGCTAGATAGGCAGTTTGATGTTGTTGAGCCGAATAGGGTGCGGTGATGTGACGTATATTTGGACAGGCAATCGCTGGGCCTATTTAGCGGTCGTTGTTGATTTATTTGCACGTAAAGTCGTTGGTTGGGCAATGTCGTTGTCGCCAGATACTAACTTAACGCTAAAAGCGCTTGAACTCGCGTATGAAAGCAGAGGTAAACCAAGTGGATTGATGTTTCACTCAGACCAAGGAAGCCATTATACAAACTTGAAGTACCGCCAACGTTTATGGCGCTATAAAATTACACAAAGTATGAGCAGGCGCGGAAATTGTTGGGATAATGCGCCAATGGAGCGATTTTTAGAAGCTTTAAAACGGAGTGGATGCCAAAGGTTGGATACGAAAACTTTAAAGATGCTAAATATGGTGTGAGTGATTATATCAACGGATATTATAACAACGTTAGGCCTCATCATTATAATGCTGGTTTAGCGCCAAATGAATCTGAGGTTAGATACCAAGATTCTAAAACTGTGGCCAAAATTAGTTGACCACTACAGTTTGATTTTCGGGAGTGTTAATATAAACACGAAAGGGTACCCCCAACAGTTCCCACCAAACTCTCTCAATATCTAGCTTTTCCGCTGTACGCTTGTCTGCCAAGTCCTCAGCCTTAGATTTCACAGACACAGCTTCATACCAAACACCCTTATGCTTGTCATAGCACGTTAGTAAGCAGTCCGTAGTCAGAACATTTAGAACTTTAGAATCAGGAATGGTCGGATGACGCAAATCTAATGTGTTTGCAATCTTGATTGAGAGATCAATGGGAAGAAGAGGAAATTGCTCTCGTATATCAATAACGCTATCCCTAAATTCAGCCAGATATAAAAACGAACTCTCACCTTCCGACAAAGTGTGGTGCTCTCTGTCTATCTTTATACCTTGAATTTTCGCGCTGCTACCATGCGAGGGGACATCCTGAACTCTTAGCCAAGGCTTATAGTTTTCACCTTCGCCAATACCATACTTGTTCTTTAGCGCTCTTTGAAAATCATTGAACGTTTTTATTTCTCTGAAGCGGGGCAAGTTGCTGGTTCCACTGTATCTTTGTTTTACCAGTATAGATTAATGTACAAACTTTATTATTCCAAATTGAAGTTATGTACAAACTTTTTATTCAATGTACAAACTTTATTATGCGAAAACAGCTAACAAGCCTGTCCGCATGCCCAGCCAGAGCTCCATGCATATTGAAAATTATAGCCCCCGAGCCATCCGGTAACATCGGTTACTTCGCCGATAAAGTACAGGCCTTTTTGTTTTTTAGCTTCGAAGGTTTTTGAGCTTAATTCGTCGGTATCTACACCACCTAACGTAACCTCTGCGGTACGGTAACCTTCTGTTCCATTTGGTTTTATTTTCCAGCTAGTGAGAATTGCGGTGAGCTTTTCAATCTCTGTGTGGCTGAGTTGGTTGGCGTTTTTATCTGGAATGCTGCCGTCGCTGATTAAGGCTTCAATAAAACGCTTTGGTAAGATGGTCGAAAGCAAGTTCTTCAGGCTCTTTTGCCCTTGCTCACTGCGCCAGTCATGAAATTGTGCTTGCACATCTAAGTCAGGTAGTAAATTGATGCTAACAAACTCACCTGCTTTCCAAAATGAGCTGATCTGCAAAATTGCAGGGCCAGATAAGCCTCTGTGGGTAAAGAGAATATTTTCTCTAAATTGGATACCGCTTTCACTAGTCACCAGGCTATCTACGCTAATACCAGACAAACCATCAAAGCGTGCTTTGTCGTGATCATGGAGTGTAAATGGTACAAGCGCTGCCGTGGTTGGTAATACCTTTAAGCCAAATTGCTCCGCTATTTTGTAGCCGATTGGCGTTGCGCCAAGTTTTGGCATGGTTAGGCCACCAGCGGCGATCACCACTGACTCGCAGTTGAAGGTTTGAGTTGTGGTTTTGACTAAGTAGCGGCCATCGCTTTGATGCTCAACCGCTAATACTTCTTGACGTAAATGGAGTGACACGCCCGCCCAGTCACATTCGGTAAGAAGAATATCTACGATGTCTTGCGCGCTATTGTCACAAAACAACTGCCCAAGTGTTTTATGGTGATAAGCAAGGCCATGGCGGTCTACCAATTCAATAAAGTCATGTTGGGTATAGCGACTCAAGCACGACTTTATAAAGTGTGGATTTTTACATAGATAGTTAGCAGGTGAAGCATTTTCGTTGGTAAAGTTACAGCGACCACCGCCACTGATCAAAATTTTACGACCAGGCTTTTTTCCCATATCAACCACTGCAACTTGTCGCCCTCGGTATCCAGCCTGTGCAGCACACATCAACCCTGCAGCACCTGCGCCGATAACGACTACCTCTATTTGTTGCATAAACTCACTCTACTTTTTATCTAAGATTTCTACACTTACCGTTTTGCCAACAGTTTAGCTTTAAGCGGCAAAATCGCGACCAAGCGAAAATTATACCTAGATTCTTTATCTAATCACAGCTGCGAATATCAATAGCCACTCGCATACCTTTTAAACACTTGTAAACATTATGTCAGCGCTATCATTTCTCACACCTTCAAAAACAAGAAAATACAACTAGCACACCACAACAAACCCACCCTTTAATACTAAAAAAGTATCCACTCTATTGGCTACAAAAGCTTCACAAAGTTAAAAACACTATTTTGTTTACAGTCATTTACAATGTAACTGAAATTTATTCGCTCTCTCACAAAAGTGAAAAATATCGATTAAAAACAATACAGTAAGAATTTTTTATAGCCATTTATCCATCCACATATAACTAAAAAATTAGTGCAAATAACAAAACAGCGCTTTCTTTTTTTTAACTAGGAGTTTACTTTCACTGACCATCAGCTTTTTATTAACAGCTGAACAACAAGTTAGAAACTAGGGAAACATTATGACAATCAATAAAAACTTTAAGCGCGCTGCACTAAGCGTCGCAGTGAGCGCATTATTCACTGCAACAGCAGTTACAGCCGCACCAGCACAATCAATCGGCCAAGATGCAGCGCTTGCAGCAACGGCACAAAAACTATCATCACAAAGCACGCTTGGTACACAGTTCATCATCAAGTACAAAGATGCTGGTTCGCAAATGATGGGCCTTTCAGCTGCGGATCTTGCTCCTGCTAAAATGCAACAACGTGCAGAAAGCTTTGTACAAGGCTTTAAGAGCAGTAAAGCGAGTGCTCGCGCTCAATACGTACGCCCAATGGCACTTAGCAATCACCACGTTATGCGTACTGACAAAAAACTTTCAGCAGAAGAAGCACAAGCATTCATGAACGAAGTGATGGCTTCTGGTAATGTTGAATACATTGAAATCGACCAGATGTTAAAACCATTCGCAACGCCTAACGATCCTCGTTATAACGATCAATGGCATTACTACGAAGCTGCTGCTGGTATTAATGCCCCAGCTGCGTGGGATAAAGCAACAGGTCAAGGTGTGGTAGTTGCGGTACTAGATACAGGTTATCGCCCACATTTAGACTTAGATGCCAACATTCTGCCTGGCTATGACATGATCTCTAATACCTTTGTTGCTAACGATGGTGGCGCACGTGACAACGATGCTCGTGACCCTGGTGATGCAGTCACTCGTGGTGAATGTGGAACTGACTCTTCAGGTCAGCCTGTACCACGTGCGGATCAAGACTCAAGCTGGCATGGTACACACGTAGCGGGAACAGTTGCTGCGGTAACAAATAATGGTGAAGGTGTAGCTGGTGTTGCTTACGACGCTAAGGTAGTGCCTGTACGTGTTCTTGGTAAATGTGGTGGTTTAACGTCTGACATCGCTGACGGCATCATTTGGGCATCTGGCGGCTCTGTATCTGGTGTGCCTGCAAATGCTAACCCTGCTGATGTTATCAACATGAGTTTAGGTGGCGGCGGTGCATGTAGCGCAACCACACAAAATGCAATCAACCAAGCACGTAACAACGGTACAGTCATTGTTATTGCGGCAGGTAACGATAACGATAACTCAGCAAACTACAACCCAGGTAACTGTAATGGCGTAGTAAACGTAGCATCTGTAGGTCGTGATGGTAGCCGTGCTTACTACTCAAACTATGGTGCAAACATCGACGTTGCCGCTCCGGGTGGCGCGCAAAGTTTTGCTGATGATCCAGAAGGTATCTTGTCTACGCATAACTCAGGCTCTGGTGCACCTTCAAATGATAGCTACCATTACTCACAAGGTACGTCGATGGCGGCACCTCACGTTGCGGGTGTTGCTGCGTTAATCAAGCAAGCTAAACCATCTGCTACGCCTGACGAAGTAGAAACTATCTTGAAAAACACTACACGTAGCTTCGCTGGTAGCTGTTCAAACTGTGGTACGGGTGTTGTTGATGCAGCCGCTGCGGTAAATGAAGCTTTAGGCGATGTTGTCACGCCACCTACAGGTAATACGCTTGAAGATGGTGTAGCGAAAACAGGCTTAAGTGGTGCAGCTGGTAGTGATCAGTTCTTCACTTTTGATGTACCTGCAGGTAAAACCAATGTTACCTTCACCATGAGCGGTGGTACTGGTGATGCTGACCTTTATGTAAAACTTGGCAGTCAACCAACTTCAAGCAGCTATGATTGTCGTCCTTATGAAGGCGGTAATGCCGAAGTTTGTAGCTTTGACGCACCTCAAGCTGGTACATACCATGTAATGATTAACGGTTATAAAGCTTATTCAGGCGTAAGCTTAGTTGCTGCAACTTCGGGCTCTAGCACAGGTGGTCCACAAGCAGGTGGCGGTACAATTGAAGATATTTCAGCTTCAAGCGGTCAGTGGGTTCACTACACAATCGAAGTGCCAGAGGGTATGAGCGACTTCACCGTGAAAACATTTGGTGGCTCAGGTGACGCTGACTTATTCGTTAAGTTTGGCTCTCAACCTACAGCAAGCAGCTATGACTGTCGTCCATATGAAAATGGTAATACCGAGACTTGTGTAATCACTAATCCGCAAGCGGGTACATGGCACCTAAGCGTTAATGCTTACCGTACGTTCTCTGGCCTAACGTTAGACGCGCAGTACAAGCCATAAGCAAAATTTAGTAGGCTCAGATTGAGTCTTCTTTCCCCAACGAGAGGCCGCATTTGCGGCCTTTTTTAATTATTTTTTAGAGCGGTTCAGCTTACAGTAGTCGAGATAAATCTCGACCTACAATACGCGTTGGTGGGAACGAGTTTACCTCGCGAGCTTTTAACTGCTCGCCGCGTGAAGCGGCTCCGACGTTTTAGCTTATGCTGTCGAGATAAATCTCGACCTACAGGTGGGAACGAGTTTACCTCGCGAGCTTTTAACTGCTCTCCGCGTGAAGCGGCTCCGACGTTTTAGCTTATGCTGTCGAGATAAATCTCAACCTACAAAACACGCTGGTAGGAACGAGTTTACCTCGCGATCTTTTAACTGCTCGCCGCGTGAAGCGGCTCCGACGTTTTAGCTTATGCTGTCGAGATAAATCTCGACCTACAAAACGCGCTGGTAGGAACGAGTTTACCTCGCGATCTTTTAACTGCTCGCCGCGTGAAGCGGCTGCTACGTTTTGGCTTATGCTGTCGAGATAAATCTCGACCTACGGCACAATCTTGATTACTGCAAACCTAAAGTGCCCCTGATCTCCCGCATTTTTTCTTTAAGGCTTTGTTGAATTTGCAGAACTTGCTCATGTGAGCTATTAACCTGACCTTTCATGCTGTCCATGGCGTGGCCAAAGGTATCTAGTAGATCTGATTGCTGATTGGCAAGATCCATTGCATGGGCGGCAACGTGGTTGGCGCTTTGTGCGCTCTCTGCCACACCTTCTGAATTGCGTTTCAACTCTTGTGCATGGCCTGTTTGCTGCTGTGCCTCATCTGCCAAAGCCGAGATTTGTGTCGATACTTTGTTTGAATTATCACTCAAAACATTTAATTGCTGGTGAATATCAGTCAGTGAGGCTTGTGTTTGCTGTGCAAGCTTTCGTACTTCGTCCGCAACGACCGCAAACCCGCGACCATGTTCACCTGCGCGCGCCGACTCAATCGCCGCGTTGAGCGCGAGTAGGTTCGTTTGTTCTGCGATGGAGCTGATCATATCAATCACTTTACTCACATCTGAAACACCATTAAGTAATTCATTTAAGCTCTCTAATCCCTGCTCTACGCGCTTTTGCGTGGTAGATGAAGCACTCAACATAGCATCCGCATAGGACACACTTTGTGTCATTGCTTCAAAGGTGTTATTTGCATTGTCGGCAACTTGCGCGTTGATTTGATTGGCATCCGCCCCAAGCGCCCTAAGTGAGTCAAGCTGTGCTTGGTTTTGCTCCACCTGCTCAAACGTGCCTCCAGCTTGTGCAGAGATCTGCGCCAAGTTAGTGTTCATCTCCTCCATAAAGGTGTTGATCACACTCAGCATTTCTGAGCGTTCGTCCGCTTCTGCTCGCTGCCTATCGATTAACTGGTTAAAGTAACTCGCAATTTCGCCAATTTCAGTGTCTTGGTTTTTACTTTCAATATTGCGTAACTCATTGCTTTCGATAAGCTGAGCAAAGCCATCGCGTAGTTGTCTTAGCGGAGTTAATACTTGATTGAACTGTACAAAATACACACCACCCGCAAGCAGTACGAGTAACCCAATCGCCACACCAAACAGCATAAATACATTAGTTTTTACGTCAGCCTGCTCTGTTTTTAAGTTGGTTTCTGCTTGTAGGATATTCTCTGAGATTGCTTTAATGTCACCTCGCAGTGCCAGCATGCCAGCTTGACGTTGTTTGGACTGCTGCAAGGTGTTTTCTAAGTCGCGGGCATAACGTTTAGGCCAGCTCACAAGCTCTGCTTTTATTTCTAACGCTAAGTCTTCGGCTTCGGCACCTAAAAATAGCTCGTCTTCGTCTACCTCACTCATTACCCCTAAGTTTTCGAGTCGGTCTATTCGCGCGGCAATATCCTGCAAACGGCTTAAGCTCGACATCAAACTCTGCTCGGTTTGCTGTTCGTAAGCCATAACTAATTGGTAGGTATATAAGCTCAAATTCGAGACTTCGCTAAAGTAGTCTGAAGCGAGATTAAAGTAGGATTCTTTGGCGGCACTATCTTGTGCTTTAATTGCGTACTTAACGAGGCTCGATGCTGAACCTGACATTTGCCTAAGTGCATTATCCAACAGCGCAAGTTCATTACCTGAGAGCTTGCCAAGTGCTCGATATTTACCTGCAATATCCTGTTGTAGTTGTGTGAGTTTAGTTTTAAGTTGCTCAGCAAGCGCTGGTGGCAACTGTTCCACACTTTGCTGTAATGCTTTGATTTGTTCATCAGCCTTACTTAAATACTGACTGTCGCCCGCACTCAAGTAATCTTCTACTGTACCCTCAAGCTCGATGATCACCGCATTTTTAACTTGATTGTAAGCGGCGTCTTGCACATCAAGCTCTGTTAATACTTGGCTCGCCCAAAACAGACTCGCCCCAAGTAGAATACTCGCAGTGGTCAATAATATTGCCAATAGCCGAGTAAATGTAGACACGCGCATAGAATCACAACCCCTTTATCAAAATGCTCCGCAAGAGTATTAAGGATTTATGACAACTTGATTAAATCTGGTTACCTTTTCTGTGCAATAGTACAAAATCATACTTTTTACGTATATCCATCTAGATATCTACTGCACAAAATTAAATCAGGTAGTGGTGTACTATTTCATCGCGGCATTAACATAAACGTCAAAGCGGTTTTTCTTGGTTTTTATTTGCATACTTGGCGTTTTATCATTTAAGAAGCCGGCGTAGTCTGGACGTTTTACCACCACCCTTTTAGTGGCTAACTGCAAAGCAAAAGGTAACAGTGCGTCCGCATCCAAATCATTGCCAACTAAGTCTTGGAATACACGCATTTCTTTTTTCACTTGCGCCGATTTTTCACGATGTGGAAACATAGGATCAAGATACACTACGTCTGGACGCCAACCCGCTTGCTCTAGCAAGTCATGACTGGAACCAAATTCCAGTCGCATAGTTGACTGCACCCATTCGCCAATTTCAGCATCTTGATAGGCGCGTTGCAAGCCGTCATATAGCAGCGCTGCGACTACCGGATTACGCTCGTGTAACACGACTTTGCAACCCATAGACGCAAGCACAAAGGCATCGCGTCCAAGTCCCGCAGTTGCATCCAATACTGTAGGCACAGCACCTTTATTTAGGCCAACCGCTTTTGCAATTGCTTGCCCTTTACCACCACCAAATTTGCGTCGATGAGCAACTGCGCCAGTCACAAAGTCAACTCGGATAGCACCGAGTTTTGGCTCATCTTTTTTGAATAATTGTAAGCCTAGCTCATCATAAACCAATTGAAACTCCGCCTCGTTAATATTAAGCGCGGATAAATTAAACAGCTTAGTTAGCGTATCTAGGTAGGATCTGTTTTCTTCAAAAGGGGTGTGAATGTACAAGCTAAGCTCCCAAGGGTTACCAACCGTGGCAGTATACCCCTTTCCCTTTCTAGTGTCTTTGATTATCCAGTGGCTTAAAACAGTTCAATATCTGCTTGCGACGCCACTTCATCCTCACCCCAAGGTTTCGCTATTTTGTTTAAACTCTCTATAAGCTGCTGGCGTACCTCAGTCACTTCTCCTAACTTATATTTAATTATGGTTAGCTCATCACTTAAATAAGTGAAATGCTCATAGAGCTCTTGCAACCGCTCTCTTTCGCTTGGTTCTAAGACTGCAAGCTTGTCGCTTTCCAGCACAGTCTGAAACTCAGCAACTTTGCCACTGTAATGATCGCCAACGCCGCTTAAATGATCGCTCAGCTCAGCAAATACCTGTCCGATATGTTCCACTTTATTAAGCGCATCTTCACTGACTTCCATGTCTCTGATTTTGGCATCAGTGGCTTCCAGTATGTGCGGAAACAAATCTTTATAGCGACCATAAACCGCAACATCGTCCACAGGCATGTTTTTAATCAGTAAAGAGACTTTAGGATAGTTAATGATAGTTCTACGGCCAAAATCAACAAAGCGACTGCCATCTTTGTGTTTCTCAAATAGCTCTTGCTCTATCGGTTGAATAGCTCCCTCGCTGGAGTAAAACATCGCGTCTTGGTGATACCAAAAAGCCACCGCAACATCGAGCTCCATCGGCATAAAAAACTCTAAAAAATGAGCGCTCAAAGTATTGAGATCATGCGCGTGATACGATTGCCCAACATAGCGCATTATACGACCCATATCACCAGAGTCAGTCATGGCTATTTCGGCTGTGGTTTGGGCGCGCTGTACGTCTTGTTTGAGCTGCGACGAGGTTTTTCTATAGTCATCAAGG
This sequence comes from Pseudoalteromonas maricaloris, assembly GCF_024746855.1. Lineage (NCBI taxonomy): Bacteria > Pseudomonadati > Pseudomonadota > Gammaproteobacteria > Alteromonadales > Pseudoalteromonadaceae > Pseudoalteromonas > Pseudoalteromonas maricaloris. The sequence goes on from NZ_CP024625.1 coordinate 3,620,985, forward strand.
ACATTAATACGCGCTAGTAATTCTTCGGCGTTAAAGGGTTTGACTATGTAGTCCGCAGCGCCGGCATTATAGCCCCGCATCCGCTCTGAAATATCGGCACGAGAAGACAAAAACATAACTGGGATCTCAGTGGTGTCCTCTAGTTTTTTGAGTTGCTCACATACCTCAAAGCCCGACAGTCCAGGCATCTCGACATCAAGCAAAATAATATCCGGACGATATTTTTTAGCCAACCGTAAGCCTTCCTCGCCATTTTTCGCATGTAATATTTTGCACGTACGCGATAGCGCCTCATCAACAATGTGATGGACGAGTTTGTCATCATCAATGGCAAGAACCAGTTTCGTCATGTGGCTTTCCCTATTAATTCATATCTTTATAGAATAGTCAGAGATATTGAATTTGCTAACAAAAAGTCACACTTTCTAAGACAAAAAAAACGCCTTCAGAAGAAGGCGTTATAGAATGGAAAAAGTACTAGGCGGCGATCCCGCTGTGGCGTAATAGCGCATCTACTTTTGGTTCTCGACCACGGAAGCGAGTAAACAGTACCATCGGCGCTTCTGACCCCCCCTTTTCAAGAATGTGATGCATAAACTCACGTCCGGTTTGCGGATTGAATATCCCTTCTTCTTCAAACTTAGAAAACGCATCCGCAGACAGCACTTCTGCCCACTTATAAGAGTAGTAGCCCGCGCTATAGCCACCAGCAAAAATGTGGCTAAAACTATGCTGGAAGCGATTAAATTCGGGTGCTTTAACAACTGCTGTGCGCTCACGCACCGCATTGAGCGTTGCTTGAATTTGGCAATCTGTGTTTGGCTCAAAGTCAGCGTGAATATGAAAATCAAACAACGAAAACTCCAACTGACGTAGCATTTGCATGGCTGATTGGAAGTTCTTTGCTGCCAGTAACTTGTCTAACATTTCTTTTGGTAACGGCTCGCCCGTTTCATAGTGCCCTGAAATAAAGTTCAGCGCTTCTTCTTCATAGCACCAGTTCTCTAAAAACTGACTTGGCAGCTCAACCGCATCCCATGCCACACCATTAATACCAGCAACTGGCGCTGCATCCACTTGCGTTAGCATGTGATGAATACCGTGACCAAACTCATGGAATAAAGTAGTTACTTCATTATGGGTAAATAGCGCAGGCTTATTGCCAACGGCTTTATTAAAGTTACACACTAAATAAGCGACAGGAGTCTGCAACTCACCATTTGCGCGTACTTTTCGGCCCATGCAGTCATCCATCCAAGCACCACCACGCTTATGTTCACGGGTATATAGGTCGAGATAGAAATGACCACGCAACTCACCTTGATCATCGTGAATAGCAAAAAAGCGTACGTCTGGATGATAAGTATCAACGTCTTTAACTTCACTCACACGGATCCCAAACAGGCGATTTACAGTTTCAAATAAACCGGCAAGTACCTTATGCTCAGGGAAGTAAGGGCGTAGCGCTTCGTCAGAAATCGCATACTTAGCTTGTTTTAACTTTTCGCCATAATATGCGTAATCCCAAGGTTTTAACTCACTTACACCGTGTTCTTTATTCGCAAAGTCTCGTAGTTCAGCCACTTCTTGCTCGGCTTGTGGTTTTGACTTAGCGGCAAGGTCGTTTAAAAACTTAAACACTTGCTCTGGTGTCTCAGCCATTTTAGTTGCCAGTGATTTCTCTGCAAAACTAGAAAAGCCAAGCAGCTGAGCCAGTTCGTGTCTAAGCGTAAGTGCTTCATGCATAATCGCTGAGTTATCAAACTCGCCAGCATTAGGCCCTTGATCAGAAGCACGGGTTACAAACGCACGATAAGCCTCTTCACGGAGCGCTTGGCTATCTGCGTAGGTCATTACAGGAAGGTAAGAAGGAATATCTAGCGTAAATACCCAGCCTTCTAATCCTTTGGATTCGGCAGTATGAGCGGCAAGTGCCAAGGCAGATTCCGGTAGCCCAGTTAAATCAGACTCATCAGTAATATGTTTTTGCCATGCCTGAGTGGCATCCATTACGTTGTTGCCAAACTTTGATGCCAGCTCCGACAGTCGTGCCACAATTTCGCCATAGCGCTTTTGCTTCGCAGCTTCCAGCGCAATACCAGAAAGTTGAAAATCACGCAGTGCATTATCCACCGACGTTTGCTGAGCAATCGTTAAGTTACCAAACTCAGCTGACTCTTTTACTGCTTTATAGGCTTCATATAGTCCTTGATGTTGGCCACAATAAGTCGAATATTCAGAGATTAATGGCAAACACTCATCATACGCTTTGCGCAGCGCCTCTGAATTGACCACTGAGTGCATATGCGATACCGGCGACCACATGCGGCTAAGTTTATCGTCCGCTTCTTCTAGCGGTAGTACAAAGTTGTCCCAGGTATAATTCGATTGCGCTAAAACAGTGTCGATAGTTTCACGACAGTGCGCGATGGCAGATTTTAATGCTTCAACAATATGTTCAGGCTTAATTTTCGAAAAAGGAGGCAATCCTTCTAGCCCGATTAATGGGTTACTCATGGGCACGCTCTTTATTTTCTAATCTAATATTGAGGTTGAAATAAGGGTGAATGACCGCATTTACAAGTATCTGAACAGATTTTTGCTTAATATCGGTCTTCGGTTGTGCACTTTTGCTATTTACTTAATATAAAGTAGTAGGGTTTAAGCAAAACAAATAATTGGCGAGGAATTTTTATGGCTCAACATTTTGACTATATCGCAATCGGTGGCGGTAGCGGCGGGATCGCATCTGCAAACCGAGCGGCGATGCGAGGTGCCAAGGTGGCATTAATAGAAGCAAAGCACTTAGGCGGTACTTGTGTAAACGTGGGCTGCGTTCCAAAAAAAGCGATGTGGCACGGCGCTCAAGTTGCTGAAGCCATTAAACTATACGCACCAGATTATGGTTTTGATGTTGAACTAAAGAACTTCGATTGGGGTAAGCTGGTAGAAAGCCGCGAAGCCTACATTGGCCGTATTCACCAAGGTTACAACGGCTACCTAGCGAAAAATGGCGTCACCGTGATCAATGGCTTTGCTAAGTTTGTTGATAACAACACCATTGAGGTCAACGGCGAGCACTACACTGCCGATCATATCAACATTACCGTAGGTGGCCGCCCAACGATCCCTAATATTCCAGGCGCTGAGCATGGTATCGATTCAAACGGTTTCTTTGAGCTTAAAGAGCAACCTCGCCGCGTAGCGGTTGTGGGCGCGGGTTATATCGCGGTAGAGCTTGCGGGCGTATTGCACAGCTTGGGCACAGAAACCCATCTATTTGTTCGTAAGCATGCTCCACTTCGTAATTTTGATCCTATCTTGGTTGAAACCTTAACTGAGGTAATGGAAAAAGAAGGCCCAACGCTGCACACTCACGCAGTACCACAGTCAGTGACCAAAGAAGAGGATGGCTCAGTCACCTTACACCTTGAAAATGGTGAGTCTTATACCGTAGACAAACTGATCTGGGCAATTGGCCGTGAACCAATGACAGATCTTATCAACCTCGCTGCGACAGATGTAGAAACCACGCCTAGCGGCCATATTAAAGTCGACGAATGGCAAAACACCACAGCCAAAGGTATCTACGCGCTTGGTGATATTATGGATGGTGGCATAGAGCTGACACCTGTTGCCGTGAAAGCAGGTCGAATGCTAGCCGAGCGCCTATTCAATCCAGAATTGCCAAACGCAAAAATGGATTACGACTTAGTCCCTACCGTCGTCTTTAGCCACCCACCAATTGGCACCATTGGCCTAACAGAGCCAGAAGCGGAAGAAAAGTACGGTAAAGACAACATCAAGGTCTATACCTCTACCTTTGCTGCAATGTACACCGCGGTCACTCAGCACCGCCAACCGTGTCGTATGAAGCTAGTGTGCGCAGGCCCAGAAGAAACCGTAGTAGGCCTACACGGCATCGGCTTTGCCGTAGATGAGATGATCCAAGGGTTCGCCGTCGCAATGAAGATGGGCGCAACCAAAGCAGACTTTGACTCGGTAGTCGCGATACACCCAACCGGCTCCGAGGAATTTGTTACTATGAGATAAGCAATTGACTTATTTGAATTTAAAATAATTCTGCGAGTGTCAAAACACTCGCTTTTTTCTTAATTATCCGTGAACAAGCCGATGTGTGGGTTTATCAAAGTGGATGAATACCAAAACACCTCAGTCAATTTGTAACTCCCCCAAAAAATAAAAGTAGGCACTACATACCCTATTTCGCCCATTGGATAAAACAGTTAATACATGCGGTACAACGTCAGATGGCGCTGCGTTTATACCGACCTACCGCGCGTTAGAAAAACGTTTTATTTATTTCGGATATAATATTTTTTCCTGCACGTGCATCACTTGGAGTTTTTGCAAAAGTCACCTTATAGCGTTTATCATGTTCAAACTTCAGACTATGATGCTGCCCCTCTTCACATACCGTAAAACCCATGGACCGCCACTCGGATTTAGATTGAGAAGTTACTCTTTGGTAGTTACTAAAAGTTTTTTTAAATACATCTTTTAGATCATTCCTGTAGTCGGAACTTTGGTTGGCGTTCAATACGTCGTCTAGCACATCACACATTCTTGAGTGTTCTTTGGCGTTTGAACGCTTCTCTTTAATTAGTTCCAAAACCATTGACAATATTTCATCCTGATAGAGGTCTTTCTCTATACCAAAAGCAAGTAATGTTTTCCCTGAGTTTTTACTATTCTCTAAAAAGCCATCCAATCTAGACTGTAAAATTATTTTATCCTGATTAGCTTCCTCCAATAAGGTTTCAGTGCTCAATAAGCGCTCTTCCAGCTCGCATTTTTTCAGCTCAAAAGCTTCTTCTTGACTGTCTAGATAGTTAAAGGCTTGTTCTGCTAGTTCTTTGTATTCACTGTCACTAGATAGCTCATTAAATTTTCGCTTAAGTTCTAAACGATAATCTCTCTGTCGTTTGGCTTTGACGTCTACAGAGCTTATATGTACTTTTCGGTTTGGTCCGTTGGTTAGGTGAGTGACATTAGATAGGACCTCATAAACTATATTTTTCCCATTATTTTCAATTTCCTCGATAGCCAATCTAGAAAGTAACTTATTATGACAGTTATTTTTCCCTTTTTTAGGATAAATTATGTTGATAGCTCCATCCCATGCGGAATACCTTTCACCTAACTCATTAGCTAAGTCATAGCTATTTATTGAATTATCCAAATAGATTACTTGGGCTAGACCAGCCAGCTGCTCTTGTAGAACCTTAGCATCAACAAGTGACTTACCGTTTTTTAAGCAACTAAGTATAACTAGCGGATGCTTTCTACTTTCATTCTCTATTTCGTAACTTAACCCTCTAAAGTCATCGTGATTATTAGGTAATATTTTTTCTCGTAAACCTATCACCGACCCAGATAGCTGTACGTTTTCTAATAAGAATTTTACAAACAGGGGGCGTGTGCTAGTTGGGAGCTCAGTAACTTGTGTGCTAGTTTCATTTGTTTCTACCATCACAAATACATGGGTTTCAGCGTTTTCAACTTTAATTGTAATCTCTGTCTGCCAAAAACGACCATAGACTTCTTTGTCCGGGTGGCTGAACTTAACACAATACAGTTCAGGTTCAAATTTAGTTGATACAAACGTTGATATGTTAGTTCTATCGATATCAAATGACTCACCACTTTTTAATTTATCTATAGAAAAGTGGCTTTTAGTTTTATACTTTAGCCAACCTACAATTGTCGAGAACACTTTGTCTGTAACATTGCTTCCTGATAGAATGAAATTGTTTACGTATATCAGCATAAGAAACCCTTCTAAGTACTATCCTACTTGTTTTTAGGGAGTTAGAAAGTGGTACTATTGCACCAAGCCCCCTGAGTAACTTGTAAATATAGCCAATTAATAGAAGTTTGCACTGAGTAGATCGAACAAGGCGAAAAGCACTAATAGCATACGCACTACTGCTAATCTGTTTACAGCATAATTTGATATCATCAATGAAAGTTAAAGGTGATGAGATTAAAGTCTATCACTTCAAGAAAAATGATTAAGTATCCAGCTTATAGGACGAAAGCCGCTCATATAAAGTCTGGAAAATACGATAGGCGATTTGTTTTTTCGGGAGAAATTATGGAAATTTGCTGTTTTTCTGGAAAACACACATAGCCCTTATAACTAAAGGCTTTACAGAAATCTTCCAGATTCTACGTGTGACGGTAATGCTTTACTATGAGGTAATAGACTGATTTAATTCATTAGGTTTTAAAAATAAAAAACGCGAGTCGATTACTACCTCGCGTTTTCTATATGTTAACTCAACGCTTCAAGCGTTCATCGAGCAAATTGGATAGACGTCATTGGTTCGCAAGCTCAGTCAATGCCTGCTTAATAAGCTCAGGATGGGTAAATGGGATCAGGTGCTCAGTTGATGATATTGGTAAATACTGCCCACCGCTGGTTTCAGCAACTTCTTGTGACCATTTTCTCCCCTCAGCCTCCCATTTTATTAGATTGGCTTTCGCTTCTTCAGAGTCTGCATTGGCGATATCTAGTTTTTCAAACTCACTGTCTATCACTGAAATTGGAATGCTGCTGTCTGGCTGCCAATTTTTTACCAGCTCTAAGTCATCGTGGTAATTCATCATCTCGCGCACCCGAGTAAGTTGAGCTTCAACACTATGGCGGGTTTGCATAATAAGATTAAAATATTGCCAATCCATATAAGCTGAAAACTCGCTTCCTTCAAGTAGTGTTTCAATATGCGCCTGTTCTTCAGCTATTTTTCTATCCATTTTTTCTTGCCAATTACCTGCAGCAACATGATCAATCAAATCTTGTCCGTATTGACGATAAACATCAACTGGGTAACCTTGATACTGAGCAATAGAATGTGGCAGTAAAATATCAGGGTCTAACCACAACATGCTTGCTATCTTTTGTTGAAACTCCTGTGATTTTTGCATCGCAATTAGCGGCACCGAGTTACTATTTGCGTAACTCAACAAATGCACATCATTGAGATTGAGCTTTTCAAATAGTACAGGGAGGTCGTGTGCAAATTTATTCATGGAAGGCGCGTCATCAACACTACTTAATCCCTGCCCTAGCCTATCAATGACGTAAACATTAAAACTCTCTGCCAAGTAAGGCTGTAGTAACGCGAACCAAGCACTGTCACTATGAAAATGCATATTCGCGCCCGAGAGCATGACCACAGTTGGTTTATCAGCGTGCTGTTTTAATTGTCGAACATGGTAATAATCGTTGTTTACTGCGATAAGATCAGAACCTTGGGGCAGTGCATAACGACTTGTCGATTCAAAAAATGTCATTATCGATTCGGTGGTTTGGACAGGTGGTAAATTCCAGCTATGATGAGCCCCGCCTACACTAATTAGCTGCGTTTGAATATTGCGATTAGGATAGTGAGTTAACGTCACGCCTTCCGCTATTTCTTCATCAACAGATAAAGCAGCCTCATAGTTTAGATTAGCAATAATGTTAATCGCTTGAGGTGACGAGAGTAGCCCAAAATTTGCGTGACTTTTGCCATTATAAGGCAATACTGAGTCTGCTTTACCGTGCATAATTCGGTAGTTTGTAGGTGTCGAAAAATTACAGCTATCACCTAATTGGTAGGACATAGGTGCGGCAACCGTTACTATCGCATTAAACGTCTCCGAACGGTTACATAATAGGTTTTGTACAAATAACCCGCCTTGAGAAAAGCCAGTCGCGTAAATTTCACCGTCAATGACATCATATTTGGCTTTTATTTCTGCAATCATCTGATCAACAAAGCCTAAGTCATCTACACCTAAACGATGTGCCTTGTTACAACCACAGCCTTCATTCCACTCTTCATTTTTTGATTTGGGATAAACAACAATATAATCATCGTTTTGCTCATGTAGCTTGGTTAAACTTGCCATACCGTAAGCAGTCCCTCCAGAACCATGAAAAGCCAACATCAGCTTGTACGCTTTATGTGGCTTTTCAATCGGCTTCATATAATAGTAACGCTCATTGAGTTGATGGACCTCAAAACCATTTACGGGTTTTAACACACCATCGTCATTGCTTAACGCCTTTTTGCTGTCGCTACTGCTGCCACAGCCCGCGACTAAAGCTGCGAGTGTTAAACCTAACGCCTGTTTTAAAAACATTCGACTTGTCATGTTGGCCATTCCTATTTTATTGTTTTCATGTACTCTAAATACTTTGAAAAAGGGCGCGACGAATTCACATGAAATCGTTGTGAGGAATTCCTTACCAATAAATATAAACAATATAATCAAAGGGATAATAAATGCGCTATGAGATTGCGGCCATTCGGTTTGATACGGTTAATCGAACGCTGACGAGTAGCACTGACTCCATCAGACTTGAGCCTAAGCCTTACTTATTGCTACAAACCTTAATTGCAGCAAATGGTAATGTTGTTTCGCGCGATAAGCTCATTGCAGAAGTGTGGCAAGGTCGCGTAGTCACAGAAAGCGCAATCAATAAAGCCGTGTCGACGTTGCGCCAGTATATGAATAAATTAGATGGTAAAACTGAGTATATAGAGACTATCCCTACCCTTGGATACCGATTGATTCCCGCGGCCATAAGTCATACTCCGGCTACAATAAATAAGACCAGCTCCCGGATCGCGCCACTTTTAGGTGCTTCACTACTTATTACCAGCGTATGTGCATTTATTGCCTATCAGTTCATGCAGCCTGCGCAAAATAACGAACCACTCGCGCCCCAAAAATTAACGAGCCAGAGCGGTATTGAACTGCAGTTAAGTAGCGCGACTCAATATAAAAGCTTTAGTTACCTGCATCCTACGAACACTCAGCAGGCGGAGTTGTGGCTCAATCACAGCGAGCAACATAGAAAGCTGTTTTCAGGCAACATCAGCGCACAAGCCTTAAGCTCAGACGCCAAACACATTGCCTATATCGACGATGATAATGGCTGTACCGTAAAACAGTTTGATATCACGCAGGCACAGCACACGACGCTATTCTCTTGCCAGCCTATCGAAAACATTAAACTAATATGGGGCGCAAATCCGCACGACATCATTTATCGAAAACGTACAAATATACATAGTGGATACGGCCTTTACCGTTTCGACTTGAATACAAAACAACATATCCAGCTAACGCTTCCTCCAATCTCAGGAAACCTCAGAGGCGACCACCTATTTAGTTTATCCACAACTAGAGGCCAGCTCGCCGCCGCACGCTACCTTGGAGAAGATAAACACGAACTGACGGTGTACGATTACCCAAGCATGTCAGTAAAGAGCACCGTTAAGTTACCTTATAATCTCACGGCACTAACTTGGTCTGCTAGCGGGCAATCGATTTACTTTAGCGCAGGCAGCAGCATTTATCGCGCCGATATAAAATCGAGCAAAGCAGAACTGCTTCACAAACTCACAGCACCAATCGAAAGCCTAGTATTACAAGATAGCAATGAAACCCTGCTCTTTAACCAATATAAGTTAACTAGCCTAATTCACCTTTTCGACGTATCGGAGCAAACCTTTGTACCACTTGTTGATAATCAGGCATTGAATCGCTTACCTCGCGCAAATCAAATGCCGCGAGTTTGGTATATTTCAGATCATGGCGCGCATTCCGCTTTATGGTCTATCGACACTGAAACACAACAACACACTCAAGTTGACTTGCCTCACATTTTTAACTTTCAACGTTATCAACTCAACAATGACGCTTCTAAAATACTTTTTGAATATCAAGACGCCATTTACCAGTTTGCTATCAACAGCCAAAAAACAACACAACTTATAGGCTCTGAGCTTAAGCCTTACGTTGCCAATTACAGCCAAGATAACAATGAAATCATTTACAGCAGTGAACGCTCTGGTAGTTGGCAGTTATGGTCTTTAAATCTAATAACAAACCAACATCAGCAACTTACAACACAAGGTGGCTACAGCGGCTACAAGCTTAATAATGTGTTGTATTTTACCAAGTTTACACAGCCCGGAATTTGGCAACTGAAAGACGGGCTAGAGTCTGTAGTTGTGACGGATGTACCGGTGAGAAATTGGTTGAATTGGCGGCTCAGAGATAATGCGCTTTACTATGAAAAAGACAAAAGTATCTGGCGATTTGACCTGAAGACTAAACAAGAAAAGCTGTATTTCACCCCGCCACAACGATTTATTGGACAGTTTGATATATTGCAAAATGGCGATGTGGTTTTCAGTGAGCTGAAGCAACCAAGTGGTGAGCTTTGGCAATTAACCGTAAAAAATTAAAGTACAAAAACAAAAAACCCAGCCGAGGCTGGGTTTTTATTGATTCTTGAAACGAATTACTTGATTTTCGCTTCTTTGAAGATCACGTGTTTACGAACCTTAGGGTCGAACTTTTTGATCTCCATTTTTTCAGGCATGTTACGCTTGTTCTTGTCGGTAGTGTAGAAATAACCAGTACCAGCAGTTGAAACTAAACGGATCTTATCACGCATGATTCAGCTCCTTAAACTTTTTCGCCGCGAGCACGGATATCTACTAATACCGCGTCGATGCCTTTTTTATCGATAATACGCATACCTTTAGTAGTAGTGCGTAGAGAAACGAAACGCTTTTCGCTTTCAACCCAAAAACGGTGTGTTTGTAGGTTAGGTAGGAAGCGACGCTTAGTAGCGTTGCGCGCGTGCGAACGGTGGTTACCAACCACTGGGCGCTTACCTGTAACTTGACAGACTTTAGACATGTCTATGTATCTCCAATAACTTCGCTCGAGCTTAATTTTCCCTTAAAGGCCTTTTAACTGCGTGCCCTAGGTAAAATCAAAGGGCGCTCTTTATACAGTATCTACAGGCAGAGATCAAGGATCTGATCCTACTGAAATCAGCTCATGGGTAAATTTGATAGCGGCCAATTATAATGATCCGAAGCCCACTAGGAAAGTAAAAACTGCATTTAAATTGAACTAATTTATAAAATTTATACAAATATGCTGATTTAACGAGCAAATTTCTTTTTTGGCCCTTTCTACATCGTAATTTTCACTGTTTAATTTTCGTGCTTATACGTATATTTGGGCAGCAACACTCCACCAGCTACCTCACACTTCGAGTAAAAGCTGAGTGATCAAGCTCCATTCTATTTTGCTCAGTTCAAAAGGACAGCTTGAGAAAGCGAAACCCACCCGATAAAACAGCAACTCAGCTTAAATCAGTCCTCGTTCGGCAAACGAAATACAATGACTTCCGGCGACGATTAAATGGTCAAGTACATTAATATCGACCAGTGCCAAACCTTGCTGCAATTTTTTCGTGATGAGTTTATCCGCTTCGCTGGGCTCTGCCACACCCGATGGGTGGTTATGGGCAAAAATCACGGCTGCACAGTGGTATTTTAGTGCCGCCTTTACTACTTCTCTTGGATAAACCGAAGCCGCGTTAATTGTACCGTGAAACAACACTTCATCTTTTATCAGGCGATTTTGGTTGTCTAGATACAGCACCATAAACACTTCATGCCCAAGCCCCCGCAGTTGAGCACTCAAATAGTCACGTACCGCTGTCGGGTTTTGAAATACCGTTTCTCTTAAGCACTCTTCTTTTAGATAACGCCGACTTAGCTCCAAAACGGCCTGTAACTGCGTGTATTTGGCAACGCCTAAGCCTTTTAACGCTGAAAACTCTTCTAACGAGGCATTGAATAAGCGCTGTAACGTTTGTTGTTCTTGTAACAAGGATTCGGCAAGCTCTATGGCATTTAATCCTTTGATCCCAGTGCGTAAAAAGATAGCCAATAATTCGGCATTGGATAACGCCTCAGGGCCTTGCTCAATTAACTTTTCTCTCGGCCGTGCAGATTTGGGTAAGGCTGATATTTGCATCCTACTATTCCTTATCTTTGTATGTCTCCTTGACTAAATTAAGCTTAGTGGGTGATCACGATTATTCAAAAGCAAACACAGACTGTGATATCTTTAGTTTATTGATACTGTGATCGTATAAAACAAACATGCAAAGAAATAAACGCCTCTTACTTGGGATCAGCGGTGGTATCGCTGCTTACAAATGCGCAGAACTCGTTCGCCGCCTAAAAGAACAGCAAATAGATGTCAAAGTGGTGATGACAGAGTCTGCCAAGCACTTTATCACGCCACTGACAATGCAGGCGGTCTCTGGTGAAATCGTTTCTGACTCTTTGCTTGACCCACAAGCAGAAGCATCAATGGGCCATATCGAATTTGCAAAATGGGCAGACCTAGTGCTGGTTGCTCCTGCGACCTCGAATATCATCGCCAAAATGGCGGCGGGTGTTGCAGATGATTTACTGACCACATTACTGCTCGCAACGCCCGCGCCTGTTGCCGTAGCGCCGGCAATGAATCAACAGATGTATGCGCACCTATCGACTCAAGCAAACCTCAATACCTTAGCTTCACGCCATGTCCAAATCTGGGGACCCGGTAAAGGCGAGCAAGCCTGCGGAGATGTAGGCGCAGGACGCATGCTTGAACCCCATGAGTTGGTGCAACTGTGTTTAGCTGCACTTCGCCCTACTGAGCAAGTATTAGCAGGAAAAACGGTAACTATCACTGCAGGACCGACGCGCGAAGCATTAGATCCGGTGCGGTTTATTACCAATCACAGTTCAGGAAAAATGGGCTTTAGCCTTGCTGAGGCGGCAAAGGCTTTGGGTGCAAGCGTAAATCTGATCGCGGGCCCGGTTTCACTGAATACCCCCACTGGAATTACTCGAATTGATGTAGAAAGTGCTGAGCAGATGCAACAAGCCGCACTCGAGTATGCCGTACAATCGGATATCTTTATCGGCTGCGCGGCGGTCGCTGATTACCGTGCAGCCACCGTTGCCGAGCAAAAAATTAAAAAGCAAGGCGATGAAATCACACTTACACTGGTCAAAAACCCCGATATTATCGCCACTGTCGCAGCACTAAAACAATCTCGTCCTTATACCGTTGGCTTTGCCGCTGAGACACAGAATGTCGCCGAATATGCGCAAGGAAAATTGGTCAATAAAGGGTTGGATATGATCTGTGCAAATGATGTGTCGGATAGCACAGGTGGTTTTAATTCTGATAACAACACATTGACCCTATATTGGAAAAAAGACCGACTTGAACTCCCTCACTCTAGCAAAAAAGAGTTAGCACTTACTGTCATGCAAGCTATTGCCGAAAAGATAAAATAACCTTCATGTAAAAGACTGGAAAGAAACTGAATAAAACATTAACATGATACCCCGATAACGTGTAAACGAGTCGGGGTTTGCACTTCTGCGCATCACTCTCTGTGCTTAATAAACCCGGCAAAAACAATATAACAATTAGAAAAATAAGGGAAATTTCATGCCAGCGACAAAACGTAGTAATCGCAAAGAGCAAATTCTTCAATCACTCGCACAAATGCTGGAAACCAGCCCGGGACAGCGTATTACCACAGCTAAACTCGCTGCTGAAGTCGGGGTTTCAGAAGCTGCGCTTTATCGCCACTTTCCAAGTAAAGCGAGAATGTTTGAGGGGCTTATTGAGTTCATCGAAGATACGTTACTGTCACGCATTAATTTAATCCTAGAAAACGAAAAAGAAACCCGTAACCGGATCTACAACATTCTTACTCTACTCCTAGCCTTTGCAGAGAAAAACCCTGGGATCACACGTATTTTAACGGGTGATGCACTACAAGGTGAGCAAGAACGCTTACGTGAACGAGTACAAAGCTTATTTGAAAAGCTTGAGACACAATTCAAACAAGTATTAAGAGAGCGTAAACTACGAGAAGGTAAGGCATTCACGAGCGAAGAAAGTGTACTGGCTAACCTATTCTTAGCTTTTGTTGAGGGTAAGATGAATCAGTTTGTCAGAAGTGACTTTAAAGCAAAACCAACCGCGCAATTCGATAAACAGTGGGTTGAGCTTGAGAAAATCTGGCTTTAAGCACCTGCGGCTAGCCGCTTAAATACATCCGCACACCGCAGAGCATTTTAGTTTCACCGTTAAAAGTGATAAAAACATCATAAATACATACTAAAATGCTCTAAATATGACTCTAAAACTCTCTCTCTTAAGCGCAGCACTTTTTAGTGTAAGCAGCTTAGCAGCTAAACCCAGCCTTGAATTTAAAGATGTTTTTGATTTTCGTTACCCTCAGGGTACGGTGATCTCCGAACAAGGCACATTCCTCGGCCTAAGTGCCAAGCCTTACCGTGGTGACAGCGAAGGCCAAGTGTATTCTCTCAATAATAAAGCACTGATTGCATCGGTTCCCCGTGGCACGAATCCAGTTATCAATAAAGGCGGTCAATGGGTTGGCTTTACCCAGCGCCCTACCCTACTTGAAAAAGAAACGGCAGATAAAAAGAAGAAAAAAACACTAAAAAACAACTTAGTGTTGGTGAATACCACAACTAAGGCCCAGCAAACCTTTAGCTCGGTTAAAGATTATCAACTTTCAGATGATGGCCTATGGCTGGTGTATCGTGAGGATGCAAAAAAAGGCGACAACAAATCAGACGCAAAAGCGAATACAGACGAGCAAACTAATGAACTCAAAATCAGTGCAGATAAAGGCGACGAAACCTTAACGCTTGTAGTGCTGAATCTTTCTAACAATGAGAGCACTCGCTATGACGACATCGCAGCATACAAAGTAGCACCAAATAGTAACGCGATACTGGTCAATCAGCGCAGTGAATACGGCAGTAAAAACCGTGTGGCCGTTATTGACTTAGCAAGCAATCAAATCACAAGTCTTATTGATGAGCCCGGTGTGACTTTAGGAGACATTGCTTGGCAACCCAATTCTCAACATGTCGCTTTTTATTTAGGTAATTATGTCAACGATGACAAGCGCCGCCGCGACTACCAACTCAAATTATGGTCTCCAACAAGCAATAAAATAACCGACATCCACAACCCAAGCGGTTGGTTTTCAGGTAAGACAGCATCAATCAAATGGTCTGAAGATGGCTCACGACTGTTTTTTGAAAATCGTCCACAGCTTGAAGAAAAAGCCAAAGTGCTTAAATACACAGATGAAAGCTCACTTTTTGATTACGATACCATTCGCCAGCAAAAAGGCTTAAAGGTTTGGCACAATGCCGATCCTGAAATCAAAACTCGAGAAATAAAAACATGGAATGAAAGCCGTCGAGATCAACATTATCAAGCGGTTTATCATATTAATGGCAAGCGTGTAGTACAGCTTGAAAACCTTCAGGTGCCTGCTATTTCACTGCGCACAAACGCAAATTTTGTGCTGGGCAGCGACGATACTCCCTACCTAAAGCAGATTATGTACAAAGGCTTTTATCGCGACTACTACAGCGTTGATATCAGCAGTGGTGATAAACAACTCATTGTTAAAGAAAGTTCAAATCGCCCTACCGTCGCGCCTGATGGTAAACATGCGGCCTATTTCGACGGTGAACAAGTCTGGTTGAAATCGCTATCCACACAACAGCTTACCCCGGTCAGCAAAGCGGTTAAAAACGCACTGTTTGCTGATGATAAACATGATAAACCAGAACCAAACGAAGGGTTTGGATTTGCTGGTTGGCAGCTCGATGGTTCGACGCTCTACGCCTACAGTAAATATGATATTTGGGCATTTGATACCAAAACGGCAAAAGCAACTCGACTAACTGACGGCTATAAGACCCAAACACAATACCGCATTGAGTATAAAGATAAGGACAAACTAGGCTTTAACCCAGACGATACCTTACTGTTAAGTGCGCACAACCTCGAAAATAAACAAACGCATATTGCAACGCTTTCCCTACAAGATAACAAGTTGCAAACTGTTTTGTCTGGCGAAGCTAAATATGGTGTAGTGAGAAAAGCCAAAGAGGCGGAAACTTATATTTTCACAAGACAGTCTTATCAAGAATTTCCTGATTATTGGGTCTCAGATAGCAGCTTTAATAACCCGACAAAACTCACAGATTTAAATCCACAGCAGCAGACATTTGCTTGGGGCCAAAAACCTGAACTTGTGAAGTACAAAGGCTACGATGGCGAAGATCTTCAAGGCGTGTTAATTAAACCTGCTGATTATAAAGCCGGTGATAAAGTGCCAGTGGTGATTTACTTCTACCGCTATATGAGCCAGCGCATGTATGACTTCCCGAAAATGGAGTTAAATCACAGACCAAACCTGCCAATGTATACCTCAAACGGTTATGCGATATTCTTGCCTGATATTCGTTTTGAAATCGGCCACCCAGGGCGCTCTTCAACACAAACCATGATCAATGCAGCACAAGCGCTGATTGATACAGGTGTTGCGGATCCGGATAAAATTGGCTTACAAGGCCACTCTTGGGCTGGTTACCAAAGTGCATTTATGATCACACAGACAGATATGTTTAAAGCGGTTGTGTCTGGCGCGCCAGTATCTAATATGACCTCTGCGTTCAGTGGGATCCGTTTAGAATCGGGTCTTGCAAGACAGTTCCAGTACGAAAAAGGCCAAAGCCGTATCGGTAAACCGCTAACAGAAGCGCCTGAATTATATATAGAAAACTCTCCAGTGTTTTACGCAGATAAAGTAAACACGCCAATTTTGATCATGTTTGGTGATAACGACGGCGCAGTGCCTTGGCAAGAAGGAATTCAATACTATTTAGCCTTAAGAAGACATGATAAAGACGCTATTTTCTTGCAATACGAAGGTGAACCGCACCATCTGAAAAAGCTGCCAAATCAGCTAGATTATTCAATTCGTATGAAAGAATACTTTGATTATCACCTGAAAGGATTGCCACCAGCAGAGTGGATTCAATCCGGTGAAGCATTTATCACGGAAGAGTAAGCAACTCCACAGGTATTCATCGTCAAGGACACCATCACGGTGTCCTTTTTTTTGGCAACAAGTTACTCATTCCTTTGTTTTACTTTTATCTAGAAATGTTTTGTTTCAACTTTCATCCGTATAATTTCGTTATAAAAAAGCTCATATCTCCATTACATTTGACGGTTTTACAAACGAACCATTGAACTTTCAGTAGATGCGTTGTAAGTTCTATGTTGCAGGAACATTTTCCTACTCTGCTAATAAATAAATAAATAAGGAAATAAGATGAAACTTTCTAACCTATCAGCAACGATCAGGCTATCTCTACTGGCTTGTTCAACGCTGACTGCAGGCGTATCAGGTATCGCCCACGCTGAAGAAACAGATGCCAACGCTACTAATAGCGTAGAACGAATTGAGGTTACTGGTACTCGTATCAAGCGAGCTGCCATGACCGGTGCGAGCCCTGTAACAAGTGTTACGGCCGAAGACATTAAAGTTGCAGGTATTACTAGGGTAGAAGATCTACTCAACGATATGCCTGCAATCTTTGCTGACCAAACTTCAGGCCAAGCAAATGGAGCTACAGGTACCGCAACAGTAAACCTTCGTAACTTAGGCACAGAACGTACATTGGTACTCGTTAATGGACGTCGCTTGCCTTCTGGTTCTCCTGTTGCTGGTGGTATCGGTGCTGACCTTAACCAAATCCCAGCAGCTTTAGTTGATCGTGTCGATGTGTTAACTGGTGGTTCGTCAGCAACATACGGCTCAGACGCTGTTGCTGGTGTTGTAAACTTTATCATGAAAGACGACTTTGAAGGCTTCCAAGTTGAGTATCAAGGTAGTGTTTATCAACATGATAACGACCACAAAGACATGCAACGAGCACTAAAAGATAGAGGCTTCCCGGTACCTGACGGAAGTCAATGGGATGGCGACACCCATGATATCTCTCTGACTTTTGGTGCAAACTCTGCAGATGGCCGTGCTAACATCACAGGTTACGCGACTTGGCGTGATATCGAAGAGGTGACACAAGATAACCGTGACTACAGTGCCTGTGCTATGAATATAAACGCGACAGGTACACGTATTTGTGGTGGTTCAGGAACAATTCCAGATGGCCGTATTACCGATTTCGATACCTATGACTACAAAGTATCTGGTACCGATCTCGTTCCTACAGCTGGCACAGTGTACAACTACGGCCCACTAAACTATTTCCAACGTCCAGACAAACGTAAAACATTTGGTTTACTAGGTCACTATGATTTTAACGACAGCCATACGTTTTATGCTGAGTTTAACTACATGGACAACCGCACAGTGGCTCAGATCGCACCTTCTGGTTCATTCCTGAATCAAGTTGATATTAGCTGTGATAACCCACTACTTTCAGCTTCACAAAGAAATACGCTTTGCGGACCTGATGGTGTTGCAACAGATGGTGTTGTTAAGGGTGCTTTCATCGGTAAACGTAATGTTGAAGGTGGCCCTCGTCAAGACGATATTCGCCATACCTCAACTCGTTTTGTACTAGGTGTTCGCGGTGAAATCGATGACAACTGGAGTTATGATGCGTATATGAACTTTGGTAACGTATCATATGCTCAGACTTACCAAAACGACATGTCTACAACCAGAATCATTCGTTCATTACAAGCAACAACAGATGATGACGGTAACGTGGTATGTAAGTCAGTTGTAGATGGTAGCGATCCAACCTGTATTCCTTGGAATATTTTCGATCCAGCGAACATCACTCAAGAGCAAATTGACTATCTAACTATGCCTCTATTTGCTCGTGGTGACACGAGAACAAAACAAATTAGTGGTTATGTTACTGGTGACCTTACTGAGTACGGTGTTGTAGTACCTGGGACTTCCACTGGTGTGGGCGTGGTATTTGGTCTTGAGCACAGAAAAGAGTCGCTAGACTTCAATCCGGATCAAGGCTTCCAGTCGGGTGACGGTGCAGGTCAAGGTGGTCCAGTTCTTGGCGTAAGTGGTGAATTTGACGTCAATGAATTCTTTACTGAATTCAACGTACCTTTAGTTGAAGACTCTGAATTTGCTGATTATATTACTTTAGAGTTAGCTTACCGCTACTCTGATTATTCAACGGATAAAACAACTAACACCTATAAAGGTGCGTTTGATATCCGCGTTAATGACCAACTTGGTTTGAGAACAAGCTTCCAACGCGCAGTGCGTGCAGGTAACGTACGTGACCTATTCAGATCTGCTGGTTTAGGTTTGTTTAACTGGGAAGATCCATGTGGTGGCGCGAATCCAACTTTAACTGTTGAGCAGTGTGCCAGAACAGGTCTTGATCCATCTAAATATGGTTCTAACGCACTAATCAACCCAGCAGGTCAATACAATAGTATCACTGGTGGTAACCCAGACCTAGAGCCTGAGAAATCAGATACTATCTCGTTTGGTATTCTATTATCTCCTGAAGCCATTGAAGGTTTAGACATTGCGATTGACTACTTCGACATTACTGTTGAAGACGCAATTCAAGAAATCCCTGAAGCAACAATCTTCAATCAATGTGCGATTAATGGTAACGACGAGTTCTGTGGACTTATTAACCGTGGTCCAACAGGCTCATTGTGGCTAGGCCAGGATGCGATCACTGCGATTGATACCAACATTGGTAGCGTAGAAACAAGCGGTATCGATTTTGATGCATCTTACCGTTATAACCTACCTGATGATATGGGTCTTTTACGCTTCAAGCTAATCGGTACATGGCTAGATAAGTTTGCAACGCAAAACTTACCAGGTGGTGATATTGACGATTGTGCTGGTCGTTGGGATAGAGCGGTATGTGAATACCCAGTTCCTGACTTTAAGTCAAACTTCTCAACAACTTGGGTAACACCTTGGGATGCAAACGTTACAGCAACCTACCGTTATGTAAGTGAAGTGAAGGAATTCGCACGAAATGACGACGGTCAAGTAATCGATGGACCAGTTCCAATGACTGCGCGTGACTACGTTGATATTGCAGTAACATGGAATGCTTCGGATAACCTGCAATTCCGCGGTGGTGTAAATAATATCTTTGATAATACTGCTCCACTAGTACCAAATGGTCCTGCAGGCCCAGCAAATGGTAACACTTACCCTGGTTTCTATGATTCTTTGGGTCGCTATATCTTCGCAGGTTTCACATTTAGACTGTAGTCTAAAGCCCGCAAGATTTAGTCGTAACTATGAGCCCCCGCAAGTTTAAAGCTGCGGGGGCTTTTTTTAGTTTAACGTCACTCTCACACCACTGCTTAATCATGATGCCTAGAGGGCAAATATCTATTAACTACTCATCTGACATCAAAGCTTTTTAATAAGGTGAGCTATTTTTGAGGTTAGAAAGTCTTGTCGCTTGCTCCGCATCCAGCTAGCAGCAAGGCACCTAGTTGTTCTAAAAAAGAAGTTTTTAACGCAGTTAGCGTCAGATTTTTCTCTCACATCGAGTGGGTATTAAGACTATTTGGTATTAAAACATGAGATACCATGCACACAATAATATCTATCACCACTAACGTTCATACATCGTAATCACAATTAAATAACCTGAGCTTCGGATAATTAATGCCTTTCTAGCAGCCAGTTTTAGCGCTAACTGCGTTGAATTCACTTCCAATAGCCAGCTATTGGTGCATAAATTCGCCTTGTTATCCCTAAAACTGTCTGGCTAGATAAGGGGATAATTTAATGTGTTATTAAAAACAATGAGTTAGCTCATTCCTTATCCAAACCTCAGGTTAAATAAGTGGAGATAGTCAGGAAAGATAAAGCGTAATTTAAATTTGAGAGAAAGAAAGGTAATTGCTCTAAAAGAGGAGTTTTCAGCGCAATTCGCAACCGTTTCCTCAATTAGAGCAAATAATTAGACTGCTCGTGCTAGCCTAACAAAGCGAAATTTACTGACCGCCCTGAACGCCAACAGTACTCTGCTGTCGGTTAAGCATGTCTTTCGCCGCACGTCGATCATGCTCGATCTGGTCTTTAGTACGACATCTTCGTTTTGTAAACTTACTACCAGTGATGATATCTTGCTTACAGTATAAATCATCTTGATTCTTAGCTATCGTGCTCTCATTATTGTTTTTTGCCGACTCGGTCGTTGAATTACAACCCGTCAGAAGCACCAATAGGACAACACAAACTCCTGCGATTTTCATAGCAAATCCTTTATTATTGATAATACAAAGTACCTAAGTACATTTAAGAACGGAGTGTTCAAACTTTAGTCTAATCAACATTACAAAGAAAAGCAATTGCACCGATTTTCACAACACAATTGACTAATTTGATTCTAAAAATTCAAGTAAGTCTTGCTCAGGCATTGGCTTTGCTAATAAAAATCCCTGTACCTCATCGCAGCCAAGCTTTTGTAGCACAGTCATTTGCTCTTCTGTCTCAACACCTTCCGCAATGGTTTTTAGGCCAAGGTGCTGACCTAAAGAGATGACAAGATCGGCAATTGCACCGCTGTCATCATGCGGGATGTCTTTGACAAAAGCACGGTCAATTTTAAGCCGTGCTAAAGGAAGCTTTTGCAAATAACTCAAAGAAGAAAATCCAGTACCAAAGTCATCAATGGCCACCTCAACACCAAATTCTTGTAACTCTTGGAGTGTATTGATCACCGAGTTTACCTCATCCATGACTACACTTTCTGTCACTTCAAGCTCAATATGCTTAGGCTCCACATTAAACGACAAGATAGTGTCCTTAACCTGCTGTGCATAGTTTGGCACCTTAAACTGCGGCACAGAGACGTTAACAGCAATGCTAAGCTCACCGAATCCCTGTTGCTGCAACGTTGCCTGCAACTGACAGGCTTGTTCTAATACCCATTGGCCAATTTCGACAATAAGCCCTGCATTTTCCGCAAGCGGAACAAAAATCGCAGGGGAAATATAATTCCCGTTTCCAGAAGGCCAACGCAACAAAGCCTCACAGCCAATCACCTTGCGATCAGCAATAGAAAACTGAGGCTGATACCAGACCTCGAGTTTTTTCATCTCAAAATCTTGCCTGAGCTGTCTTATTAACCCCAGCTTCCAAGCCATTTTTTCTTCTAAATCTGGGGTATACCAATCCAGTGGAATACTCGACTGTTTTGCTTGGTTAAGCGCAATATACGCAAGTTTTAAGGTCTCTATTCCTTGCGGTTGAAAGTCTTCTTGACGGCACACTCCAATATGAAAGTGCATAGTCAACAAATGCTCCCCGACATGGTAGGGCACGCACAAGTTATCAATAAAAGACTCTTCATCAAACTGCGACTCTGGCATTAAAAAGCCAAACACATCCGCACCTATACGTGAAATTAACTGGGCCTCAGGAAACTCAATACTAATTCGCTCAGCAACTCCTAATAACAACAAGTTCCCAACTTCTTGGCCTAAACCGTTATTGATGTCAGAAAATTGAGCAATATCAACAAGAATAAAAACGAGCGACTGTTGTTGGTTAAAGTAAGACTCTATTTTCTCGATAAAATTAGCGCGATTAGGCAGTTTGGTGAGATTATCTTTGTAAGCAACCTCACGTAATTCGTTGAATAGCTTAATATTATCAAGACCAACACCAACGTTAGTCAGGAATATCTCAGCAAACTTCAATTGCGCTTCCGATGGCTCAGCCTCTAGTTCTAAATAAATGGCTGCTTTTTTGTTTTTGCTTTCAAGTAAGAAGGTAATGTCATGTGCGGTAGATTGGTGGGATTCGGTATCAATACAGTTTTGTACTTGCATGATGACACGACCATTATCAAGCTGTTCTATACCATGACCAAAGAATTCACGGTACTGCTCACTACCGCCAAACACCCTTAAATGCATATCATCATCTAGGTAGCCACTCACTAAGCCTTCGCCTGACGCATCTAAAATATTTGCCAATTGGGCAACGACCGCTGCTGCAAAGGAGCCCATATCGGTATGGCCGAGTATGGCGCGAGAAGCTGAAAGGATCTGCTCTAGTGCGTGGCTTTGCGCTTCGAGCTCACAAATTTGTTGATAAGAACGGATAGCAGTAAGTAAAGAAGTAACCAGTTTGCTGCGGGTGAGTTCTGTCTTCATTTTATAATCGTTAATGTCGAACTCACGAATGATCTTTTCTTCCGGTGCATAACCCGGTTGACCTGTACGCATAATAATACGTACTGCCATATTTTTGATCTCTTCGCGCACTCGACGCACAACATTAAGACCTGCGTCGTCGGTTTCCATCACCACATCGAGTAAAAGGATACTGATATTATTTTGTTCTTTTAAAATCTCAATGGCTTCTTTGCCAGAATAGGCGTGAAAAAACCTGAGCTTTTTGCCCCAAAACTCTAAATTAGACAGCGCAAGTTTAGTAACAGAATGGATCTCTGGGTCATCATCAACGACTAACACATCCCAAAAAGCACTTGTCGTTTCTTCTTCTTGAGTAACTTCTTCGTGCTCTGCAAACAAATAATCTTCTTGCTCAGGTGCCATGTTTTACCCTTTAAATCCGCACTACTCTTTAATTATAGGCACTGATTCACTCCAGTGTTTACCATCTTACAAAATATGGTACATTTTTACTATTACAGTTCTGTTTGATTAACATACATGAAATATTATAGTCGAGCATAGAACAAAATAGATGATTTAGCATACTTTTTACCAAAGAGGATTCTGTATCAAACGTTTATCTACTCCTATTAGAATGCTGATGATTTTGGCACTTATCATTGTGATTGCTGGTTTAGCGATGCCACACCATTATAAAGTGGTAAAAAGCACCGATATTTCTGCAAATAACACAACACTCTCTCCATTGGTATTATCCCATTGGCCAGCATTATTTAATTGGCAAGCAACCGAAGACATCCACTTTCGTATTTTGCCAAAAAAGCAACGAGTGGGAGGCTCAGCTGTGTTAGTGCATCCTTGGGGAGAAGCTGAAATGACCATCACCAAAATCAACGAACAGAGTTTAGAGCTGTCATTACATGTAGACGATGAACATTTAGCCAAAATCAGCCTTAATTTGTTGACCGTTCAGGCCGATAAAAAACTGACCATCACGATTGAAGGAAGAGCCAATACGCCGTTTATTGGCAGTTTTATCGCACTTTTTATGCAGCAGTATTTACAGCAACTAACTAACTCTGCAGTGAACCATATGCACACACTGTATAAACTACGAGCTTGATATGGCAGTCAAAAATGCACAAGTAAAGTCAGCTTTAGCGCTTTCGATTGAAGAAAAGCTCGGCTACCCTATGGTGAAACGGATCACACCGCTTGTCACTCAAAATGACCGTTATCAGTCTGATAAAAATAAAGATAACCAATACACGGTGCGAACTGAGCACGGCACGCTAAAACGTGCTCTAAAGCGCCAACAATTAATCAAAATCCAGCGCCAGCAAAATCTTGAGGCCATTATGGGCATGGCACTGACTTTATGCCCCGAGGTCACCGCCCGAGGTCGCCCCGACCCCGATTGGTTGGAGCACTTCATCACCCTTGCAGAAGACATTGCCAATCACTCTATGCAAAAGTTGTGGGCAAAGATATTAGTGGGTGAAAGTATTACACCCGGCACTTTTTCAATTAAAAGTCTGCAAACCCTAAAGATGATGACCCAGCGTGAAGCAACCGCGTTACAAAGATGTGCACCATTGTGTGGCTACTTAGAAAAAGAAGACAGCTACCTTATTCTTCATGGCTACTATAAAAAGCCGTCTATTTTTGATTTGCTACGCAAAGGCAGCACCGAATCCATCAACTTAAGTCAAGCTGGGCTGAACTTCCCAAATATACTTACGCTGATGGATATTAATATCCTTTACCGGCAAGAAATTGAGTCCGCATCGCTACAAAAAGGACAGTCAATGCAGCTGGTTTATTTACGTAAAAAAATGACCTTAACGGCCAAATCCAATGACTTGGTACTGAGCTATTACAAGCTGACGCAAACCGGGGACGAGCTAAAAAAACTACTCCAAAGCCCAATCAATAAACAATACAAGCAACTTGTAGAAAAGGCCTTTGAAAGCGAATTTTCTCTCGAGTGGGAAGATAGATAAGGAAGTTGTTCTATTTAACCTGAGGTTTGGATAAGGAATGTTCCAACTCATTGTTGCTAAAGCACAACTTAGTTTTCTCCTTATCTAGCCAGAGAGTTTTAGGGATAACAAGGCGAATTTACGCACCAATAGCTGGCTATTGGAAGTGAATTCAACGCAGTTAGCGCTAAAACTGGCTGCTAGAAAGGCATTAATTATCCGCAGCTCAGGTTATTTACTCAACACAAACCAAAACGGCTTGGCCGATCACTCGCACCAAGCCGCTAAAGGAGTAAACTACACTATCTTAGAAATGTAGTTGGATCCCTGCAAATGGACCAGAGACATCTAAGTCAGTGTAGATATCATCGATATCATCTAGCTCAAGTACCATAGAGCGATAACCCACTTTTACCGCAACATCAACAGCCATATTGTCGATAAACTCATAAGCGATACCAATTTGATAATCTTGGATTTTGCTATCATCAATTGCAAGCATGCTGCCTTCGGCAAAAACACTTAGCCCTGTAAGTGGTAAACCCACTTCACCGCGCAAATAACCTAGAGGAACAAAGCCTGAGAATTCAACTTCTTCTGTGCGAGTTTGACCATTTGCAGTACCAGTTACCATGATAGAACCGTCAAACTGCTTAAAGTTCACACCAAAGTCTAACGTCAACAAGTCATTGTCTAGCACTTCGTAATACAATGTGTAGTCGATGTGGTTTAGATCTGCGTTTGTTGTCGCATCAGTACCTACCGTATAAACTTGGCCACCAAAGTCAAAAGACTCTGTTAACGTCGTTTGACCATTTAGCTCAAGCTCGGTATAGCGTAACTTGATATTTGGTACCAGCGGTACTGGGTGCTCAAGTGCAGCATAGAAACTCGTAAAAGTTTCATCGTCAAAGTTAAAGGTTTGCATATTGCCTTTTTCAGCAAAGCTACCTTCAGTTTCGGTATCCCACCCTTCTGCACCGACATAAAGCCCGAGTACCGTGTCTGCGTGTGCAGCAGGTGCTAAGCAAGCGAGAGATAATGCCGCTGCTAAAAAGTGTTTTTTCATGATGTTATCCTTGCGCTAAAAGTTCACTAAGTTCGATGAGAGCCGCATTGGCTCGCGAAATATAATTTGCCATAACCAGAGAATGATTCGCTACCAAGCCAAAGCCACTGCCATTTAATACCATAGGGCTCCACACTGTCTCTTGAGTCGCCTCTAGCTCTCTGATGATCTGCTGTAGGCTGACAAGTGCATTTTTCTTTTCAAGCACAGGTCTAAAGTCATGCTCTACCGCTTTCATATAGTGTAGTAACGCCCACGTGGCGCCTCTGGCTTCATAAAATACATCATCAATCAGCCACCAAGAGGTTTTCACCATATTATGGCTTGGCGTCATGGTTGCTTGATCGGCTGCCGAATCTCCAGCTAAATCGGTATTTAATCTGTCTTGACCTACGCTTGCACTTAATCTTTGACTTAGGCTGCCCATGCGCTTTTCAGCTTCTTTTAGCCAAGCTCTCAAGTTATCAGCACGCGCATAAAACTGGCTGTCGCGGTTACTGTTATCAGAAATTTGAGTCAAATACTGACGCAGTAAGTCATTGCCTTTTTGATATTCACCTTCAGCACTTGGCCACATCCACGCTGTTGAACTGATATTAAACTGTGGTTGTGCTAGCTTTAAACTTGGGTGTTCAGTCGATTGAGATTGTGAACGACTAAAATCTTTACGCATCGAAAGTGTAAGATCTCGTGTCATCTCAAGCACGCCGTATTCCCAAGCAGGCATGTTATCCATCATTACACTTGGTGGCATCATGTCATTCGACAAGTAACCACCTGGCTTATTTAAAAGCGTATCCGTCACTTTAATCAAGGTATGTGTCGTTACATATCCAGTGACTAATGTATTGCCATTTGTCTGCGCATCCGCTTTTGCTGCCGCGACGACGTCAAATTGCTCTGGTTCCACACTCCAATACACAGCTATAACATAACCCAGAAGTATGACAGCGATAATGCCAGAGATGATTTTTCCCGTATGATTTCCCATTTAATACCTCACTGTTTTTAGTGATGAGAGTGATGTCCGGCGTTTGATTTTTCTTTGCCACCAAACATGTCTGCAAGTGCGACGACTTCCGCCATGGTGAAGATCCTATCGCCATCAGCAAAATATAGCGTAAGCTTACGCTTCTCACCGACTTTTAATGTTTCTACTGGTTCAAACACCATTAAGTGATAACCACCTGGCTGGAATGTCACTGATTTACCCGCAGGAATAGCGAGCTCGTCGACACGTTGCATTTTCATCATGTCTTCTTTATGAACATGCTCGTGAATTTCAACACGCTTAACGCCTTCAAGCGAAGCCTTAATCAACGTTTTATTTTGCTGCGTTGGGTTTTCAATAACGAGATAACCCGCAGTAGATGGCGCTGCCGGTAAAAATGCACGCACGGTTGCATTGTGAACAGAAAGTTGCTCCGAACCATGATGATGTTCACCATGTTCATGCCCTTGATGAGCTGAAGCGTTAAAGCCGATAAAAGTTGATAAAGCAAAAATTAAGGTTTTGATTACACTTGATTTCATGTTGGCTTTCCTTGGATTTATAACTGCAAATAACTATATCACAGATCCCAATTTAGCGTGTTTTTTATCTCCTATCGCCAACAAAAACCCACTGCTCAAACTTTTGCTTGAGCAGATTTGTCTACCACTAACCACACAATTGCAATAATACAGATGAGTGGAAATAGCACTATCAGCGAATTAAATAGCAATGTCATTACTAGCCCAATGAACACAATAAGGAGCAACCCTAAAACACCTGCGCTCAAGAGTGCTCCTAGCACCACCAGCGCTACAATTGCAAATAGCAACGTGAGTATTTCAAAGCCAAACCAACCTAGGTCAAATCCCATATCGAGTTGCAAATCGCTGATGTCTAACCATATTAGTGGCAGCGACACCCAAGATAGCGCCAATAAAAATACCAGCGCTAATAATATACCGGCCACGACTTTCATAGTACCTACCTCGTCGCCGTTACTTAGTTTTCGTATTGCGCTTTTGGCATTGCAAACCAAGCGACGCCATACGCCAATAACACCAACATTGGAAACTTAAAAAACAGCAATACCGTTAGTAAACGCGTTAACCAAATTGGCATATCAAAACGTTGTGCTAGTTGCGCACATACGCCACCAATTTTCTTTGAACTATTCATTTGAGACAGTGTTGATTGATATCTATTTTTCATCTTTATCTCCTTTCGCTTTGATTGCTCAGTTCGTTGCAGTGGGCGAGCCTAGCTCGCCATTTTTTGCTTCAGTTGGGCTAATTCATCGTCGATTTGTTGTTGCTTTTGCTCATCTTCAAAGCGCTGCCATACATCGGGCTGCCCTAAGTCATAGGATTCGACTTCAGCTTCAAGGCGCGCCACCTTACGTTCTAACTCGTCGAACTTGCGCGTTGCAGAGTGCATATCGTCACTATTCAGCGTTTGTTTGATGGTTAACGTTGCCTTACCAGCTTCCAAGCGGCGCAACATGGCCTTTTCTTTTGCCTTTAATTGCTGAATTTTGCTTTGCAACTTGTCCGCATCTGCGCTGAGCTTTTCAAGGGCAGGCGTTAGGTCATCAATTTTTTGCTGTGCTTCTTGTACTTTTTCGGTTTCTCGCTGCTTTTGTTCAAGGGCTGAGCGGGCAAGATCTTCACGACCTTTTTCAAGAGCATGTTCGGCTTTGCTTTGCCACGTTGCCGCAGCTTTATTTGCTTGCTCAGCTTGACGCTGCGCTACTTTTTGTTGGCAAATAAGCTCAGCTGCCGTTGCACGACAATCGGATAGCGCTTCTTCTAAATCACGCACTAACTGAGTTGCCATTTTTTGTGGGTCTTCTGCTTTGTCTAGTAACGCGTTAAGTTCTGCTTTGATAAGATCTTCAATTCTGTTGATGATGGTCATTGTTCGGCTCCTTTTATAATATAGTTAGACTATTCCAAGAGCCGTGCCAAAAATAAAAACAAAATTAAATCATTGAGTTAAGGTTTTTTGAAAAGAAAAATAGATTTATTGAGATACATTAAATAGTGAAAAAGACGATAAAATCGTCTTTTTCACACACAGGATTGGAGCAATATATTTTACGCTTCAGGTACAAAAGACAGCGCCTTTTCCATCACCTCAATGCCAGCCTCTTTTTTGTGACCGTTTTCTGATAAGTGACGACGGAAACCACGGGCACCTGGCTGATTTTGAAAAATCCCCAACATATGACGCGCAATATGCCAGAAGTTAGCGCCATTCGACATTTCGCTTTCGAAATAGTCATACATGCTTCTTACCACCTGGTGGCGAGTTTGCGTAAACGCAGCTTCACCATAGAGCAGTTCATCAACCTGCGACAACATAAACGGATTGCTGTAGGCTTCACGGCCAACCATTACGCCGTCAAGGTGAGCCAAATGATGCTGACATTCCTCAAGGGTTTTTACCCCACCGTTAATACTAATATGTAGATCGGGATAATCTTTTTTCAATTGATATACACGAGGATAATCAAGCGGTGGAACCTCACGGTTTTCCTTCGGGCTTAAACCTTGCAGCCACGCTTTACGAGCATGAATGATAAAGTCATCACAGCCCACCGCCTGCGAGGCTTCAATCAACGCCGTAAGAAACTCATAAGAATCTTGTTCATCAATACCAATACGCGTTTTTACCGTTACCGGAATATTCACTTCTGCCTTCATCGCCGCCACACAATCAGCAACGAGCTGAGGCTCAGCCATTAAACACGCCCCAAAGCGACCATTTTGCACGCGATCTGACGGGCAACCCACGTTTAGGTTTACCTCACTGTAGCCATATTCCTCAGCACGCTTAGCGCACTCTGCCAACGCCTTAGGATCAGAGCCCCCCAGCTGCAACGCCACCGGTAACTCATGCGCACCAAATGCCAAATAATCCCCTTTACCAAAAATAATCGCACCTGTAGTGATCATCTCAGTATAAAGCACCGCATGTTTAGTCAACTTACGGTGAAAGGTTCTACAATGGCGATCCGTCCAATCCAGCATGGGTGCAACGCTAAAGCGGCGAAAGGCATCAACGCAGTGGTTCGGTGTTTGTGGCTCTAAGGGTGGAGTAGGTTGTTGGCTCATGGTATGACTTTCTCAATCAGGTTTACTATCAATGACCTGTACTAGTTATGTCCATAGCAGTACATAGCTCAAATAGGTGATTGCGTAGTATACCGCAGCTTCTAATACTTCGTTAAGTATAGACAGCAATTTATTGCCAATAGTAAATAACCTGAGCTTCGGATAATCAGTGCCTTTCTAGCAGCCAGTTTTTGCGCTAACTGCGTTGAATTCACTTCCAATAGCTAGCTATTGGTGCGTAAATTCGCCTTGCCTACAAGGATGTAGGTACCTAGGCGGTAGCAGGACGCGAGAGCGGAGTTATCCCCAAAACTTTCTGGCTAGACAAGGAGGTAATTTAATGTAATTTTAAAAACAATGAGTTAGCTCATTCCTTATCCAAACCTCAGATTAAATACCAAAAAGCCGCAAGTAATTGAACTTGCGGCTTTCAATTTGTTTAGGCTGCCGTCACAGTCTTATGGTGAGTTAAAGATATTCCTTCACTTCCGCTACTTTATTTTTTGCGAACTGACTGTTTGGGTTTATCGCAAGTAACTGCTGATAATGCTCAAGTGCTTGTGCATACTGCTTATTTAACTCATACGCTTGCGCGATGCTGTTATGGTAATATGGCTGCTCGTTATTTTGTGTCAGCGCAAATTTAAAGATTTCGATACCATTATTAACTTGGCCATCTTCAACAAGCTTATTGCCCCACTCCACCAAGATCTCTAAATCATACATTACACCGGTATCTTGCTGCGCTTTTGCAAACGTAGTCGCGAAGTCGGCAAAGCCATGTTTATCTGTAAGCTGCTTTAAGTATGCCATTGGCTGATAAGCCTTTTGCTTACTAGCGTCGTTAAAGTTGGGAATATAGTAAGCGGCAATATCATCAACAAACTCAATGGGTAATCCACCCAGCAGGTTAGTAAGCACAATCACCGAAACCTTGTCTTCAGGGTAGGTGATCACTGTAGTCGCATTTCCACCGCTTGCGCTGATTGCAGGGTGATATTTACGCTGAATCACTTGCCAGCCCATTGCATAGCCGTTTTCTTTGGTGTTAAAGGCTTCTGTACGCCCGTTGTTCAGCTTAACTGGCGTCCATAGCATATCTAACTCTTTAACCAGCTCGCCTTGTTGCAGTGATACAACATAGTTAGCCAGCTCCGTTGCGGTTGAACTCATTCCCGCTGCGGTTCTCAACATATAAGGGAATTCACCGTAAAAGTTTTTGTAATTTCCCTCACCTAAATGAATATATTGGCGAGCCTGATTTGGCACCATAAGTTCAAGATAATCAAAACCTGCCTGCGCGGTTTGCGGCATATTGGCACGTGCTAACTGCATCTTGGTGATAAAAGCAGGAAACCCTTCAGGTGCATATTTATCAATGACTTTACCCAAAATCACATAGCCGGTTTGGTTATAACTAAAACGCGAGTTAGGTGTAAATTGAAGAGGCTGCTTTTGCACAGCTTGCCATGAGGCTTCCGCATCATTCGGTACAATGGTTTCTAGGGCATAATTTGATGCTAGGATCGGTGGCAAGCCTGTGGTGTGACCCATTAATTGGTTAATTTTAAGTTGCTGCCAAGCCTTTGGTAAATCGGGTAAGTGCTTACCAATTTCATCGTCAATGTTTAGATAACCTTGTTCAGCAAGCTGTACAATCGCAACACCGGTAAACGCCTTTGTCATCGAATTAATCGGAAATACCGTCTGCTCAGTCACAGGCACTTGATGCTGTAAGTCTGCAAAACCATAACTTCCTTGCTTAATGATTTTATCGTCTTTAACCACGGCTAACTGTAATCCGGGAATATGCCTTTCTTTCATGAGGGTTTTGATCAGCTTGTCTACCGACTCAGCCTTCACCAAGGATGAAAATAATGCCGACCATAAAAGCGTGCCAAACCATAACACGGTTGATAGTAAAACTTTGTTGTTCTTGTACATGATTGTTCCATCGTTCATTTACATTATGAGATGGTTAGTTTCAAGTCTTATGCCAAAACTAAATTTGCTTTATTTTCAATAGTTTAATTAAAAATTATTGCTTCCAGTTAAGCCTACATAAAAACAAAATAGTGAAAAAGATAAAGAAATAGTGAATTTGACGAACACATCAGGGGATTTCGGTGAACAGTTGAATAATGAGGCATACAGCACGATCATTCTCTTTCAACGGCAAGGTATTGTTGCTGTATTTGTTTAAACGCTGCTGTTTGTTTAAAAGAGAGCATCGCGGCATCAAACTCATTTGCTCGTTCGGCCAAACGCCCAAACTTGGGTAACGTGATATAGGGCTTTTAACTCCATAATTGCAGTTAAATCATTTTCAAATACAGCATCAACCCGCCCTAATAGCAACATTTGCAAACTACTTTGGGACGTATTGGTTAATTGGATATGCTTCGCTAAGTGTTGACGCAAAAACATGGCTTTGTTTCCGTCAAATGTGATGGTGCTATCTTTTCTGACTATGATCACGTTTTTTTGATTTAGGATGGGCTGATTTTGAAAAACCATATAACTTGCGTAATCTTGCCGCATAAGTACCGTCAAGACAATATTACACAGCCCTTTTTGCGCCATATATGACACTCTGGGCCACAGAAAATATTCAATCTTTATCGGCCAATCAAGTCGCTGAAGTTATGTTTGCAACACCTTTACCGCATAGCCATCCGGCTCACCGTCAGTATTAAGCATTGTTTTAGGGGCCAGTGTTAGACTCCTGATAAGGTGCTAATGGCTTATCTGACGCGCGCGCTTTTGCACTACCAAGAGTACAAGCTAAAACACTGAATAAATATAAGATAAAGCAAAGTCTCAAACTCAAAATCTCATTAGTTGGCACTGCAATGACACATACTACTATTTGCTATCACTTATTATTGTGTCGTTAGTTATATAACTATTTTTAGCAGATAGTCGCTAAAACTCTATTGTTTCCCCCAATACGGGAATTTCAGCCTGAATGTTATGTTGCAGCTTAAGCGCTTCTGCTAGTCCTTCCAATGCGTCGGGTTCACCGTGAACAAGTATCACTTTAGGACAACTTTTAAAATGGCTAACCCATTCAATCAATGCCGCTTGCCCGGCATGTGCTGAAAAGCCGTTTAGTGTTTCGATATTTGCTTTCACTATAATATCATCGCCAAATAATTTGATGTGTTGGGCGCCGTCAACCAATATCCTTCCTAAGGTGCCTTTAGCCTGATATCCGACAAAGATGATGGTATTGCGACTATCCCAAATGCGATGTTTAAAATGATGCGTGATCCGCCCACCTGTGCACATTCCACTACCCGCGATGATTAATGCCCCGCCGCTTATTTTGTTGATTGCCATTGAGTCTTCGGCATCTACCATCAAATGCAATGTAGATAAGAAATTCTTGAGTAAGCTTTGCTCTCCGGTATGAAGTTTTTTAACGCCTTCACAATCCAAAGTCGGGAGCCACTGGTCGTATACTTCAGTGACCTCAATAGCCATTGGACTATCGAGAAAAACTTGCCAATTATCAAGCTCACCGGCGTGCTGTAACTTACCTAGATAAAGCAATAGTTCCTGCGCTCTGCCCACTGCAAACGCGGGGATCATCACATTACCACCGCGTGCAAACGCATCGTCCAAAATGCCTTTTAGTTGGGTTTGTGTATCACCTAAAGACTTATGTTCACGGTCCCCATAGGTACCTTCCATTAATACAATATCAGCTTGTTCTAGCAACGTAGGATCATTCATCAACAGTGTATCTTTATTACCAAGATCACCCGAAAAAACCACCTTTTTCTGTTTCCCTTGCTCATCAAAGGTTAGCTCTGTGATTGCCGAGCCAAGAATGTGCCCAGCATCGTGAAAGCGCACACTCGCGACTTTTGCAATTTTTACTTCTTGATGATAAGCAATAGGCTTGAGACAGTCCAATACATCCAGTACATCTTCTTTCGTGTACTGTGCGGGAATATCATCGAGCCCCTTACGTGCACGCTTTCTGTTTTCTCTACGCAAATCATTTTCGTATAAACTTAACGCATCAAATAGCATAATGGGCAACAATTGCGACGTCGCCTCTGTGCAATAGATTGGGCCTGTAAAGCCATCATGTAATAAGCAAGGCAGCCTACCCGAATGGTCCAAGTGCGCATGGGAGAGAATAACCATATCAATACTATTTGGATTAAATTCAAATTGCTCACGCGAGATAAGGTGCTTTGCTCTCATCCCTTGATGCATACCGCAATCAAGTAGTACATCACCTAATGAAGGCGAGCTAATAAGGTGGCAAGACCCTGTAACTTCTTGCGCAGCCCCATGGAAGGTAATTGTTGCCATCGCTTTTACTCATTTCTTCGCTCGGGGTAGTTCCCCTTGGGTTTATGTAAGTTTAGTTACAAAAATCCGAGTTGCTTATGTGCTGCATCAAAAGAGTTACAGATGTGAGTTTTATAGTTTTAGCTGGTATAACCAATTAAAGTAGATACTCAATGTCATTGTCATTAGCTATCACGGTTAGCTTTGGCATTTTCCCTTCTAAAGCCTGTAGACGAGATATGTTTTGCTGAGGGTGACCATAACTATTGTCGCCAACAGATATAGGGCACTCAATATTTGGAAAAGCAGTTTGCCACCTAGAGACACTTAAATAACCCGCTTCACCACCATGGTGAGGGGTCACTAGGATCACTCCCCTATCACTAAATGAGGAGGTACTTACCGCGTCCAATATCTTCGGATAATGATGATCCCCTGTAAGCAGAGCCACTTTATTTTTACCTTTAATCGCTAACATGATACCAGTTTGATTTCTTGAGCTGCCGGCGCTAGCTCTGTAGACATCTATCGTTGCTGAAGAGTAAATCGAGCTGAGCGTGATTTCTCTTCCTTTTCGCGAAATTGTTGAACGTAAACATACAATAGCAACATTATTACTCTCTAAGTGCTCTATGGTATCTCTGTAAACTAAAGTATCGGGAATATTATCTGGACCAAATACAGCGTCACAATCAGCGAGCTGTGTGGGGCTGCAAAACTTTAACGCTTGAAAATGATCCATATCCCAGTGACTGATGATAACGGTATAGCGACGACCATTCATTGCACGCATTCTTCTAGAAATGAGATCTTTCACTTGCCTGTCACTATATCGTTGAGATGCTCCAAAATCATAAACTAAGACATACTCGGAGCTGTGCACTTCATTCCAATTACCTTGGCCACAATTAACAACGGTCAAACTATTCCACTGATGCTCTAACTTAATAAACGGGAGAGTAGGAGTAGAGGGAGAAATAAATTGCGTATCGGTGAGATACTGACTGAATGAAAAATGAGAGCGTGTGCGTAGTGAGTATGCGACAAAAGCACTTCCCTCACCGTCTTCTAATTCAAACTCCTCATTTTCTAATTCAAACTCCTCAAAAAAGGTATACGGCATGCTATAGAAAGAACCAGCAGCTAGACGGCTATGTCTCATATGTGGAGTAGTCAGCCGGTAAAACCTTGCCACTTCAGGTATCAACTCTTGCCCAAACAACCGAGCTACCGCCTGAGCATCTTGATAGCAACAAAAGTCGATAATATACTCTACTTTGTCACCTTCACCCGGCCTGCTATAGCTCTCTATATAAATCACAATATTTCGGGCTGATTGTTTAGTTTGGTTGCTGCTCACAACTTCTCTCTCTTATTCCATTTTATTGAGCAAGCCTACTTTATAAAATTGAGCTAACTTACTCGACTCAATAGCCTATGCAAAATCTAACGCTGCTATTACTATGATTACATACTAGCAAAATAGTGCATTGACGCAAAAATCAAAAAGTTAGATGAAAGTGATTAAGTTTAAAGATACAAAGTCAGTTAGGAAGTTAATACTAAAAGTTGGTAGTTTGAGAGAACCGCTCGATTTACTTCAGCAAATCAAGCGGTTCTCTTGAATAGGGTGAGTCAGCCTATAAGCCGGGTTCTGTTCACTCCCGAAGGAGATCGATAATCATTCGTCTAGGCCTAGGATCGCTCCTAGGCTCGAGCAACCTACCCGGTTCCGATGCGGGCCACACCATAAGGAACCCTATTTGGTCTTGCTCCGGGTGGAGTTTACCTTGCAACCAACTGTTACCAGTGGCCCGGTGCGCTCTTACCGCACCCTTTCACCCTTACCGGTCCCGAAGGACTTAGGCGGTCTTCTCTCTGCTGCACTTGTCGTAGGCTCACGCCCCCCAGCCGTTAGCTGGCACCCTGCCCATTGGAGCCCGGACTTTCCTCCCCCTGATCATTTTCGTCACAGGCAGCGATTATCCGGCTGACTCAGGCGGGCGATTATACGCACTTTAATGCAATAACGCACGCGATAAATTGCGTGTATTACGCTTCTCGCTCAGCAATGATAGCCTTATACAAGGCGTTCTTTTTTAGCCCTAAATATTCAGCTGCCACGCCGCAGGCCTTTTTCAATGGCATTTCTGGCTCTAGTAACTCAATCAGCTTTTTCGCTTCTGGCGTTAATGCTTGCTCATCTCTTTGTTCACCGGGTAGCATCAGCACCAGTTCACCTTTTTGCTTTTCAGGTGTTGCGGTTAAAAACTCAATAAGCTCTGTAACCGTGCCACTGAAAAAGGTTTCGTAGGTTTTGGTCAGTTCTTTAGCAAAAACAACTTGTTGTGTTTCGCCCAGCGCGATTTTCATATCTTCTAGACTTGCCATAATGCGGTGGGTGCTTTCGTACAAGATACTGGTGATACCGGAGGCAACTGCATCTTTAAAAAACTGCTGACGTGCTTGGCTTTTTGCAGGTGAAAATCCCACGAATTGGAATTTATCTGTCGGTAAGCCTGAACAACTCACCGCAGCAATGGCGGCACACGCGCCAGGAACGGGAGTCACTGTGGCACCTGCTTCACGGCACAGGTTTACCACGGCATAGCCTGGATCGCTGATAAGCGGCGTACCCGCATCAGACACTAGCGCGATGTCTTTACCTTCGTTTAAGCAATCTAAAATTTGCTGCGCTTTTTGCTTCTCGTTGTGATCATGCAGTGCAAAAGTTTTTGCTTTAATGCTAAAGTGGCTCAATAATTTGCCAGTGTGGCGCGTATCTTCGGCAGCGATTAAATCGACCTGACTTAACACTTTCAGTGCACGTTCACTGATGTCATCTAAATTACCTATTGGTGTCGCTACAATATGTAGGGTGCCGATTTTGTTTTCGTTGTGAAGATTAGCCATTGAGCTCTCCAATATCAGTCAGTAAGATATCCACTCAGTCGTGAAAAAGAAGGTTTGCCTGTGCAGTTTAAAAAGATAGCGCTTTTAGTTGCCATATTGTCGGGGTTATCCGCTTGTAGTACAAGCACAAATGTCACCAAATCCGCCCAAGAAACTAAAACAACTAAAGCCTTTAGCCAATCGGATGACAATGCCGCGTCGTTATTTGCAAAGGCGCAGACTAAAGAAGGCGTTGCCAAAATCCAATTGCTATATGCAGCCAGAGACGCTGCTATCTTAGAAAAAGACTGGCAAATATTAGAGCAAATTGGTTTAGCGATGGAAGCTAAAGCCAGTGTTGATCATATTCAAAACAAATTATACATCGCACTTGCTCGCAAAGAATTATCGCAGTATGCCAATGCGTTAGCCATACTAAACACGCTAGAGGGCCGACTCAACACCCCTGAACACCAAGCTTGGTATGAGTATTTACTGGGTAGTATTTATGCCTCTCAGCAACTACCAAAAAAAGCATTGGTTGAATACTTTAAAGCGGCCGATATTGCCAATGAACATAACTTAGCGGTGGCGGGGCTAAACGAAGAGATTTGGCTCGCGCTACAGCAGCTATCAAGTTACGCCCTAGAGCGCTTTGATTCTGGCTCTGTTTTACAGCGTGGTTGGGTGACACTAGCTAAATATCAACAAATTTATTTGGGTTCGAGCGTCCAGCTCGACCAAGCCATGAATAATTGGCGTCGTCGTTTTACTAATCACCCTGCGGTTGCTTTGCTGCCTAAAGATTTGCAAGGCGCTGTTGCGCTTGAACCTTACCAAGTTAAAAGACTTGCGGTGTTATTACCGCAATCTGGTGCGAGCGAGCGACTCGGCACAGCCTTGAAAAATGGTTTCTTGGCTGCTACTGACGAAGGGGCGATTGAAGAGGTCTTCTTCATTGATGAAATGGCATCCGAATCTGAAATCGTAACACAACTTGCTGAGGCAAATGTCGATTTTGTCATTGGTCCATTATTAAAATCCAACGTTGAAAAACTACTCGCAGATAAAGGTTTTGCGGCTTACCCCACCTTATTTTTAAATGCTCGCGAAACCCTTACGCCTAGCAGCAGTGAACAGTACTTTTTTGCGCTTAACCCTGAGCATGAAGTCGAGCAAGCAATGAAGCACTTTCTTGCTAAAGGCTATAAAAAACCCATGTTACTGGCTCCAGCGAACGCCTCTGGTAAGCGTTTAATTGAGTATTTTGATCAAGGTTGGAAACGCTACAGTGAGACCGCACCAGAAGTGGGTTATTATACCAATAGTACCAACATGGCGGATGTCATCACGGATATTTTAGAGGTCGATGCATCCAAAGCACGCACTAGTGTCATCAAAAGTCTATTTCGCAAAGAGGTCAAAAGCGAAACACGCTCTAGACGCGACATTGATGCCATCTATATTTTAGGTGATGCAATGGAAACTAGACTGCTCAAACCTTATTTAGACGTCAATGTCAGTACATTTGCCGATAGGATCCCTTTATATGCAAGCTCTCGCAGTTATAGTAAACAAATTGATGTCACTGATAAGGGCGATTTAGAAGGGCTTTATTTTACCGAGCAGCCCTGGATGCTACCGGGTGCTGTTGAAAAAGCACCGCTTCGAGATGCCTATCAATCTTTATGGCCTGAGCAGGCCGACTTGGAGCAGCGCCTGTTTGCAATGGCATATGACGCCACGAATTTAGTCCCCGAGCTGCGCCAATTGGCTTGGCTCTCGGGGAAAAGTTTTGATGGCTTAACCGGCCAGCTCAGCATCCGCGGTGGCAGTGATGTTGTGCGAAAGCTCAGTTGGGCACAGTATCATAATAAACAAATTCGTTTGGTGAGCTTAGATGAACAGCCTCCACTACCATTATTTATGCAACAAGAGAAACCTGCGGGAGACTCTTTGATCAGATAGGATATCTGGATGTTTAAAGGACTATTTAGCAACACACGGAGTAAAGGCGAGCATTTTGAGGTGATTGCGGAGCAATTCTTGGTAAAACAAGGATTAACCCCCGTTACCAGAAACTATCTCTGTAAATACGGAGAGATAGATCTCATTATGCGAGAGTCGCAAACCTTAGTGTTTATTGAAGTAAAGTATCGCGATAGCAGCCACTTTGGTGGCGCAATTAACGCACTATCAAAAACTAAGCTTCAAAGATTAAAGCGTAGTATTTATAATTATTTAGCACAGCAAAATTTGCATAACACGCAACTTAGAGTCGACTTTGTTGCCATTCAAGGGGCCGATCCCCCTGAAATAAACTGGATTAGAAATATTTTTTAGCATGCAAGAATCTATAAAGTCTATATTTACAGAGTCAATTCAAGCGCAGATAGCAGCAGGCGAAGTATTGCCTAAAGCGCTAGAAACCGCAGCGATGACCATGGCTCAGAGCCTGATCAATGGCAATAAAATCATCTGCTGCGGCGCGCCAAGTAATCATATGTTGGCGCACCACTTCGCAACCATCTTAAGCAACTTTTACGAAACCGAACGCCCGTGTCTGCCGGCGATTGCACTAACGAATGAGCAATATAATTTGGCATCACCAGAAAATGGCAAAGCCAGAGAGCGCTTTGCCAAGCAAATACGCGCATTTGCGCAGCAAGGAGATTTGCTGGTGGCGTATGCCATAAACGGGCAAGAAAAGGCGGTTATTGGCGCAGTGGAAGCAGCCCTTACTAGAGATATGAAAGTCATCGCATTAGTTGGTGATGATGGTGGTGAAATTACCGGTCTGTTGGGCCCACAGGATGTAGAGATCCGGATCCCAAGTAAACGCCCAAGCCGGATAATCGAGTCACAACTATTCAATACTCACTGTTTAAGTGAGCTAATCGACGCAATTTTATTCCCTCAGGACGAAGTATGATGATGAGAATAACCTCTTTACTTGCCGCCATCTTGTTACTACAAGGGTGCGCTGCTGCGGTAGTTGCTGGTACAGCCGGTGCGGTGTCAGCAGCAAATGATAGACGCACTATCGGTGCACAAATTGACGATAACAATATCGAGATCAAAGGCACGCTTGCCATCAAAGAGATTAAGCGCCTTGCTGATCATGCCAATATCACGCTGGTGAGTGTTAATGGCGTAGTATTAATGATTGGTCAGGTCACTAATCAAGAAATGAAAACGGAAGCTGAGCGTGCGCTACAGAACGTTGCAGGGATTAAGCAAGTACATAATCAGTTGAGAATAAGCTCAAACATCGGCATCACGACGCAAACACATGATACGTGGCTGACCTCCAAAGTTAAAACCAAACTGCTGACGGCCGACGAAGTCAATGGCGCAAATATTAAGGTAGTTACCGAGAATGCCGAAGTGTTCTTGATGGGCTTAGTCTCTAAGCAAGAAGCAAACTCAGCGGTAGAAATCGCCAGAAATATTAATGGTGTAAAACGTGTGATCAAAGCCTTTGAGTACATATAAACAATAACGTATAGCCATAAAAAAACCTGCATTCGCAGGTTTTTTTATTTTATCACTCGAAGGTGAGAACCTTTTTTCTTTTCAGGTTCTGGCTTAGTCTCTGGAGATTGTGGGACTTCCGTCTCTTCTACCAAATCAAACTCTTCATCTTCAAAGATTTCTTCTTCAGGTGTAAATACCGTGCCTTCACCATTTTCTCTTGCATAGATAGCCAATACTGCACCATTAGGCACATATACCTGCATCGGTTGGCCACCAAACCGGGCGTTAAAGCTCAGCGCTTGATTATCCATTGAGAAATTCGTCACAGCAGACGGGCTTACGTTCAACACAATTTGCCCTTCTTGCACAAATTGTGTTGGAACCTGTACCGAGGGAAAGTCTGCGTTCACCACTAAATGCGGTGTACATTCGTTATCGACAATCCACTCGTAAAACGCGCGTAGTAAGTAAGGACGATTAGACGTCATTACGATCTGATCTCACGCTCTGCATCCGTTAGCGATGCTTGGAATGAGTCACGCTCAAATAAACGCAGCATGTATTCTTTTAGCTCTTTGCTACCAGCACCATTCAGCTCAATACCAAGCTGTGGTAAACGCCAAAGTAGTGGAGCTAAATAACAATCAACTAAGCTGAACTCTTCACTCATGAAGTAAGGTGCTTCATTAAAGATAGGTGCTACAGCTAGCAGCGCTTCAGTTAACTCTTTACGAGCTTGAGCCGCTTCATCACCACCCGCAGTGATCTTTTCAGCAAGTGAGTACCAGTCAGTTTCAATGCGGTGCATCATTAAACGACTACGACCACGCATTACTGGATATACAGGCATCAGAGGAGGATGCGGGAAGCGCTCGTCTAGATACTCCATAATGATATTCGCTTGGTACAAGCCAAGCTCACGATCGATTAGCGTAGGAACAGTGCCATACGGGTTAATCTCGTGTAGAGCTTCTGGTAAGTTGTCCTTTTCAGCCTGATGAATATCAACACTTACACCTTTCTCAGCAAGTACAATAC
Organism: Pseudoalteromonas maricaloris; assembly: GCF_024746855.1. NCBI lineage: Bacteria > Pseudomonadati > Pseudomonadota > Gammaproteobacteria > Alteromonadales > Pseudoalteromonadaceae > Pseudoalteromonas > Pseudoalteromonas maricaloris. Next base: position 3,662,742 of record NZ_CP024625.1, read on the forward strand.
GTACCTGGTGACTGTACATACAGTTTGACCCAGAAAAAAGTGTCATTACAGGGCGCTTATTGGCAGCAACGGCCATGCCTACCTCCATTAAAAAACTAAAAGTAATTAAATCACTTTAAACAGCAAAAGGGGCGAACGCCCCTATTGCAAAAATTACCTTTGAATATTCAAATTAATGAACATCTCTCCAGTATTCTTTCTTCAAGAAGAATGCCAGGATGAAGAAGATAACTAAGAAACCAATAACCTTAATACCAATAGCTTCTGATTCTAGGCGAGAAGGCTCACCTACATAAGCTAAGAAGTTTGTCAGGTCACGTGCTGCTTGGTCATATTCATCAACACTCATCTCACCGGTACCATCTGTTTCAGTGCCGACAACTTTAGTCACTGTGTGACCATGTTCTTCCACTTCTTCAGTGATCGGTGTTGGCAAGCCTTGTAACTCTTGTAGTACGTGAGGCATACCCACCAATGGGAAAACAACGTTGTTCACACCAAATGGGCGAGACTCATCTTTATAGAATGACTTCAAGTAAGTATAGATGTAGTCCGGAGACTTAACACGAGAGATAAGTGTTAAGTCCGGTGGCGCAGCACCAAACCATTTTGCAGCATCATCTTTAGCCATAGAATTTTTAATATGGCTACCTACTTTTGAACCATCGAAAATAAGCGTTTCTTGACCAATTTCAGTTGGAATACCGATGTCACGGAAAGTACGCTCATAACGCTGATATTGCATTTGGTGACAGCCAAGGCAGTAGTTCATAAATAACTTAGCGCCACGCTGTAGAGATGCTTTATCAGTTAAGTCATTGTTTGCTTCCATCAAAGGCACTGATGGGCCCGCTGCCATCGATAACGTTGGCAACAATGCGAATAAACCGATTACTAGCTTTTTCATCATTTCGTCAACCTCGTTGGTAGTGGCTTCGTCTTCTCGTTTTTACTGTAGAAGAATAGCAACACGAAGAACATAAAATAAGTTACTGTCGTGATTTGCGACAATAGCGTTTTAAAGTCAGTTTGCGGTGTTGCACCAATCCAGCCAAGGATAACGAATGTGACAACAAACTGAGCAATGTTCAACTTATGGAAACCACAACGGTAGCGAATTGAACGAACCGAACCACGGTCAATCCAAGGCAGTAGTGCCAATGCTACGATTGAAGCGCCCATTGCAATTACACCAATTAACTTATCAGGGATAGCACGAAGGATCGCGTAGAATGGCGTAAAGTACCAAACTGGGAAAATGTGCTCTGGTGTTTTAAGCGGGTTTGCCGCTTCAAAGTTTGGTGCTTCAAGGAAGAAACCATTCATTTCCGGTGCAAAGAACACAATGGCACAGAAGAAAATTAAGAAGCCAGCAACACCTAAGACATCTTTTACTGTGTAGTAAGGGTGGAATGGAATTGCATCCACAATATCTTTTTTATCAGTGTAGTATTCATGGAATTTAAACTTAGGTTTGTCTTCCTCAGCTACAGAGCCTTTCTTGCGCTTGATCTCAACACCGTCAGGGTTGTTTGAGCCTACTTCGTGCAGTGCAACGATATGAAGGAATACTAAGATAACCAGTACTAATGGTAGGGCAATAACGTGTAGTGCAAAGAAGCGGTTAAGCGTTGCACCAGAAATAACGTAGTCACCACGGATCCAAAGTGTTAAGTCATCACCAATTACAGGGATTGCACCGAATAATGAAATGATTACCTGAGCACCCCAGAAAGACATCTGACCCCATGGTAATAAGTAACCCATGAAAGCTTCAGCCATTAGCGCTAAGAAGATAAACATACCGAATAACCACAGTAATTCACGTGGCTTTTGATAAGAACCGTAGATCATACCGCGGAACATGTGAAGATAGACCACGATAAAGAATGCGGATGCGCCGGTAGAGTGCAGGTATCGCAATAACCAACCGTATTCAACATCACGCATGATGTATTCAACTGATGCAAATGCACCTTCAGCAGAAGGTACAAAGTTCATGGTTAGCCAGATACCCGTTACAATCTGGTTTACCAGTACTAGAATGGCGAGTGAACCAAACAAGTACCAGAAGTTAAAGTTTTTTGGCGCTGGGTATTGAGCAATGTGCATATTCCAGACGCGAGTCATCGGAATACGAGCATCGATCCAATCAACAACTTTGCCCACAACGCCCGTATTTGCTGCTTTATCTACATTAACAGACATTATGCAACCCCTTCTTCTTCACCTACCAAAATGGTAGTGTCGTCAATAAAGGTATACGGAGGGATCTCTAAGTTTAGAGGTGCAGGTACGTTTTGGAATACGCGCCCCGCCATATCAAACTTCGAACCGTGACAAGGACAGAAGAAACCACTATCAGTGCCTTCTACTTTTTCACCAAAGCTTCCGTTAAGGAAAGATGGTGAACACCCTAAGTGAGTACAAATCCCAACCGCGACGAAAAGCTCAGGTCGCTTAGAACGGTAACCGTTCTGCGCTGATGCCAACTGCTGTGGCTCTTCAGAGTTAGGATCACGAAGTTTGTCTTCGTGTTGCTTCATTTGTTCTAGCATTTTTGGTGTACGATTAACAATCCAAACTGGTTTGCCTCGCCACTCAACACGAATAAGTTGTCCAGACTCAAGCTTGCTGATATCTACTTCTACAGGCGCACCTGCAGATTTAGCTCGCTCACTTGGATTCCAGGACGCAATAAAAGGAACAGCAGCTCCAACCGCACCAACGCCACCTACAACAGAGGTAGCGATAGTTAAAAAGCGACGTCGGCTGTTGTCTACAGGCGCATTGCTCATCCACTTATCTCCACTTGATTCCCAACACTTGCTATATTGAGAACATCAGTTACAGCAGGTTAATTTAAGAAATTACAAAATAGACGCGATCATAAATAAATACCTTGATTAAAACAAGGTTATTCCAGATCCATGCCCGAATAAACCCGCAGAAAATCATCTATGATTACTTCGAGCATGAAACCGAGTATTTATGATATCGCATCTGACACAACAATATACTGACTAAGATCAACCCCCGACTAAGGATACGCACCAAATCGCGTGACTGGATCTCAGGTCTTTCTACTTGCTTCGCCAATTGTAGCAAAAAAAACCGCCAAGTTACCGCTCGAATTGCACTAATTATTATATTTATTGAACTTTTTTAACTCGACGCGATATTTTTGAGCAAATAAGTAGGACAAAACGAATGAGATACCTCGTAAATACGAGAGATTGATGTGCATAGGAGATGCTAAAAACAAAAAACCCAGCATAAGCTGGGTTTTTGAATTCTTGAAACGTAATAAATTAACGCTTAGAGAACTGTGTCTTCTTACGTGCTTTCTTAAGACCAACTTTCTTACGCTCAACTTTACGAGCATCGCGAGTAACAAAGCCAGCTTTACGTAGAGCTGGACGTAGAGACTCGTCAAACTCCATTAGTGCACGTGTGATACCGTGACGGATAGCACCCGCTTGACCAGTTGTACCACCACCTGCAACAGTGATGTATAGGTCAAACTTTTCTGTCATTTCAACTAGCTCTAAAGGCTGACGAACAACCATGCGAGAAGTTTCACGACCGAAGAACTCTTCTAAAGAGCGCTTATTGATTACGATGTTGCCAGTGCCTGGGCGTAGGAATACGCGAGCACTTGAACTTTTACGACGACCTGTACCGTAGTATTGATTTGCCATGATAGTGCTCCTTAAATGTCTAGAACCTGAGGCTGCTGTGCAGCGTGGTTGTGCTCGTTACCAGCGTAAACTTTAAGTTTACGGAACATTTCACGACCTAGAGGACCGCGAGGTAACATGCCTTTAACCGCTTTCTCGATGATCATTTCAGGCTTTTTAGCTTGAAGTTTCTCAAAGTTGATAGACTTAAGGCCACCTGGGTAACCAGAGTGAGCATAGTACATTTTGTCCTGAGTTTTGTTACCAGTTACAGTAACTTTCTCAGCGTTGATTACGATGATGTAGTCACCAGTGTCAACGTGTGGAGTATACTCAGCTTTGTGCTTACCGCGAAGGCGACGAGCGATTTCAGTAGCGATGCGACCTAAAGTTTTACCTTCAGCGTCAACTACGTACCAGTCACGTTTTACAGTTTCTGGTTTAGCAACAAACGTTTTCATTATAAAAATCCAAAGTTTTCAATTTTAAAACCACAGGCAGTCCTTGGACTACCGCTCTACTTGTATTTGCTTTAACCCCTTCGAGTTTAAGACTTTTATGCCGCTCAAGTCAGTGGCTAAGCCGACGAGGGCAATAGAACGCAACGTGGCAGGCCGCGGATTATAGCAAGCCTTCTGGGTGAAAACCAGCGCTTGGTGCTTTTTTCTACAAGAAAATCTGAAGAATTTCGAAAAAAATAGAAAAGGCAAAAAATCCAACGAAATGACGACGTGTGCGTGACAAGGACTCGTTCAAATAGGATATTTACAAACACCCACACCGAACAAGTCCTCTGAACAAAAAAGTAATTGCCGTTAGGCTAAATGCTCTCTTGCTAAATATTCATGGGATTGCATTTCTTGCAAGCGGCTAATGCAGCGTTTGAACTCAAAATTCAATGTACCTTCGGTATAAAGTTCAGTAATAGGCGCTGCAGCCGAGATGATAAGCGTCACATTGCGCTCATAAAACTCATCGACGAGCGCAATAAAGCGCCTTGCCGCATCATCGTTTTGCTGACCCATTTGCTTCACATTAGATAGGATCACTGTGTTATATAAGCGACTGATCTCCATGTAATCCACTTGCGAACGAGCGGTTTCACATAGCGCTGGGAAATCAAACATAACAATACAATCAGACACCATTCGAGTTTGGATCATCCGACCTTCAATCTCAATCGCCTGTTCGGCTTTACCTGGCTCCGGAGAGAGTTTGTTAAAGTAGTCGAATAAGTTTTCATCCGCTTGTTTATCAAGTGGGCTGTGAAAAATTTCCGCTTGTTCCAGCGTGCGCAAGCGATAGTCAATGCCCGAGTCCACATTAACGACCTCAGTATTGGCTTTTACCAATTCAATAGCAGGTAAGAATCGCGCACGCTGCAAGCCATTTTTATACAAATCATCAGGCACAATATTCGATGTGGCCACTAACACGATACCGCGCGCAAACAGCGCCTGCATTAATCCACCCAGTAACATGGCATCAGTGATATCTTGAACGAAAAATTCATCGAAGCAAATAATGTCAGTTTCAGATTTGAACGTATCAGCGATGCTTTCCAGAGGATTTTTCACTTCATTAAGCTTTTTTAGCTCTGCGTGAACACGATGCATAAAGCGGTGAAAATGCACCCGCATTTTGCGCTCCGTCGGCAACGCATCGAAAAAGGTATCAACCAGATAAGTTTTACCGCGCCCTACTCCTCCCCAAAAGTACAACCCTTTCACTTTTGGCGGCTCAGCTTTACCAAACAAGCGCGAGAGAAAGTTTTGTTTGACCGGGGGCTGATTGATAAGGTCGTCATACAATCGCTGTAAATGCTTTACGGCATTTTCTTGCGCGCTGTCATATTGAAAATCATCACGTTGTAGATCTTGCTGATATTTTTCCCAAGGCGTCATCGACTTAAATATTTTTTTACGATTTGTTTGTAGGTTATATTAACACGACTGTATTCACAGCGTATATTTAACTCTAACAGAGTTTTAATTTTATTTGCCGTTGAGGCACACAGGGAGAAACCTATGACTACCGTTACTTGGCTTGGATTACTGATCATTGTTGCCATTGCTGCATTCTTTTTAGGTGGCTTTGTAACGAAAAAGCAGTTCAAACACGATGAACTGGAAGTGCAAGCACAACAAGCTAAACACGACCTTGAGCAATATCGCCAAGACGTATCAGATCATCTTGCTAGCACCAAAAAACTAGTAAATAAAATGCAGGATAGCTATCAGCAACTGCTTACCCATGTGGAAGAAACCAACCAACTACTGACACAGGATCGTCCATCTCATCCTGCGGATCCTTTTTTCTCGAAAGAAACCACAGAACAACTACAAGCTTCTCTTCAAGCACGCCCAGAGAGAAGACGTAAACAAGATCCAAGTTTTGAGGCTCCACCTAGTGACTATGCCGAAGGTGAAACTGGGTTATTTTCTGGTCAAAAAAAAGAAAGTGAGCAAATTAAAGCCTCTTGATGAAACTTTTTGTTGACCCCATAGTCTTTAAAAGAAGTTATTGATTCTAGGGCCTATTGATCTTTCGAATTTGCTTTTGCAGCAGTTTGATTGGTATTTATACAAGGCAGAGCCTGTGTAGCATAGTTTGTCTATGTAAGTCAGGCGATAACACAGTAGAAATGCCAATCAAACGCTGCCCTTTGGGTTCCCCTGAGTGCGCTTTGTTCATTGTTGCTCAACTTTTGCTTAGATTACTAGGCGGCAAGTCGAGCGCCGCGACCAAAACCCTCTCAGGGGAACAAAAGTCAAACAGCAAAGGTCAACAGGCCCTAATAAGAGGCTAGTTATCAGCCCCTTATGACTTATATTAACGCTAATAGCGGAGTACTTCACGACTATGAAATTTAAACTATCTTTGTTATCGGCCGCTTTACTTTCTTCTAGCTTATTGCTGTTACCGCAGCAAAGCATGGCCAAACTTCCTGTTGCCGTAGACGGCCAACAACTACCAACGCTAGCACCTATGCTCGAAAAGGTAGCCCCGGGCGTTGTTAGTATCCAAGTAAAAGGTGCTAAAGAAGTGCGTCGCCGTGTCGACCCTTTCGACTTTTTCTTTGGACAACCGCAGCCTCGCAGCCAAAAGCGCCCTTTTAGTGGCCTCGGCTCAGGTGTCATCATCGATGCAGATAAAGGCTATGTCGTTACAAACAATCACGTTATTGATGATGCAGACGAGATGCTGGTCACTTTAAAGGATGGCAGAGAGTTTGAGGCCAAATTAATCGGTAGCGACGCCGAATCTGATATCGCATTGCTACAAATCGACGGCGAAGACCTAACAGAAATCAAACTCGCTAATTCAGACAAGTTGAGAGTGGGTGATTTTTCCGTTGCTATTGGTAATCCATTTGGATTAAGTCATACCGTCACCTCAGGCATCATCAGTGCACTAGGCCGTAGCGGCTTAAATATCGAAGGCTATGAAGACTTTATCCAAACAGATGCGGCAATCAACCAAGGTAATTCAGGTGGTGCGCTAGTTAACTTAAACGGCGAACTTATTGGTATCAACACTGCTATTTTAGGCGCGTCTGGCGGTAATGTCGGGATCGGCTTTGCTATTCCGTCAAACATGATGAAAAACCTAGTAGATCAAATTGTTGAGTACGGAGAAGTTCGTCGCGGTTCATTGGGTATATTGGGTCGTACCTTAGATGCTGGTCTTGCTAAAGCACAAGGCTTTGATGTTAAACGTGGTGCTTATGTCATGCGCGTAGTGGAAGATTCTGCAGCGGACAAAGCCGGGCTGAAAGCCAATGATGTTATTGTCAGCCTAAACGGCGACGACATTGAAAGCTTTAATGAACTCCACGGTAAAGTGGCTACCATGGGTGAAGGTCGTGAGGTACGACTTGGTGTCTACCGTGATGGCAAAACCAAGTTTATCGACGTAGAGCTTGGTGGTAAGCAAGAAGAACAGGCGAATGCAGAGGATGTACATCCAAACCTACGAGGCGCAGTACTAGAGAGTGGCGAGCGCAATGGCAATGAAGGTGTCGTCATTACCTCAGTAGAACCTCGCTCACCAGCTGCACGTGTTGGCCTTGAAGAAGGCGATGTGATCATGCAAGTGAATCGCCAACGTGTCACGAGTGTTAAAGATATGTCTAAACTAATTAATGGTATTAAAGGTAATATCGTACTTGGGATTAAACGCGATCGCGAGACGGTTTTCTACCTCATTCAGTAACGAAATAGACAAATATTAAAAATGAAACACAGCGAAACTTGTCGCTGTGTTTTTTTTTGTGTCATTATTAGCAGTATTAGATAACGATAAATATAAGCTCTTGTGTTCAAATTAATTAAATTCATTTTTCCACCGCTGCTTGCCGGACTTGGGATCGCTTTTATCATCATTTGGTTTAATCCTGAGCTAAGGGATAACTTGCCAAAACTTGAGGCCCCACATATTCAGGCCCATCATATGAGTTTTGCTGATGCTGTAGAAAAAACAGCTCCAGCGGTCGTGACGATTTTTTCCGAGGGCTTTAGCAATCAGCCAAGATATCAGCGCCAAAGCACGGTTAGAGAACTTGGCTCTGGCGTAATCATGAGCCGAGATGGCTACATACTGACAAACTATCATGTGGTGAACAATGCCGACCAAATCATTGTCCTTCTTCCTGATGGCCGCCAGTATAGCGATACGCAACTGATAGGCTTTGACACGATTACGGACTTAGCTTTATTAAAAATTCCAGCTGAGAATTTGCCTGTCATTCCTATCGATCATGACTACTCACCACGTGTTGGGGATGTGGTGCTCGCAATTGGTAACCCATTGAACATTGGACAAACCATTACGCAAGGCATTATCAGTGCAACAGGCAAACAGACTCTCACAGAAAGCCAGTTCAACAATTTGCTGCAAATGGATGCCGCGATTAATGTTGGTAATTCAGGTGGTGCCGTTGTCAATTCTAATGGCGCGCTAGTTGGCATTACCTCTGCGCAATTTCGCACGCGTTTGAATATTGATATCCAAGGTATCTCTTTTGCGATCCCTTATGATCTTGCAATGGACGTCATGCATAAACTCATTATGGATGGCAGAGTGATCCGAGGCTACCTCGGCTTTAGAGGCACACCAGTTGACAATACAGGTAAAAGCGTAACGGATCTCTACACACCAATTGTCGGCCTTGCTGTGAGCGAATTAGACCCGCTAGGTCCCGCCTGGCAAGCTGGCATGAAAGAGCATGATATTGTGGTTAAAGTAGGTGGAGAGCCTGTGACTAATCCGCAAAGGACACTGAAGACGATTGGCAATACCGCGCCTGGTACTAAACTCGAGTTTGAAGTACTCAGAGGTGGTCAGCGCCTCACTATTACGGTGGAAGTCGCTGAACTCGAAACAGGACTGTATTAAGCAAAGCAAAAAGCGTCCAGAGGGACGCTTTTTTGTTTTTTACCAATTCGCTTAATTAAGCTCAGGTTTTACGGCGTTTTATATTTGCACCTAACCGACTTAGCTTATCTTCTATCTTCTGATAGCCCCTATCAACGTGATAGATGCGATCGACTATGGTTTTGCCTGTTGCCACAATACCCGTTAGGATAAGACTCGCTGAAGCGCGTAAATCGGTTGCCATTACCTGCGCACCAGATAACGACTCAGTCTCACCACAGATTGCAGTGTTGCCTTCTAAACGAATATTCGCGCCCATACGCTGTAGCTCTGGTACGTGCATAAAACGGTTTTCAAAGATAGTCTCTGTGATTGTCGCGCTCCCTTCAGCCACCACATTTAATGCGGTAAACTGAGCTTGCATGTCTGTTGGAAAACCAGGATGTGGCATAGTTTTGATATTAACGGCTTTCAAAGCGCGTTGACGCATATCCACGTAAATACTGTCTTCACTTACCTCCACAATCGCATTGGCGGCGCGTAGCTTTTCAAGCACAGGTTCAAGGCTATGATAATCCGTGTTTTTACACAGCACTTCGCCTTTTGCCATTGCCGCAGCAACCAAAAAGGTCCCTGTTTCGATGCGATCAGGAAGGATTTTATGCTCACAACCATTAAGACGCTCAACGCCTTCTATCTCAATTCGGCTCGAACCTGCACCGCTGATCTTGGCACCCATGGCAACTAAGCATTCCGCTAAGTTAATAATCTCTGGCTCTCGCGCAGCATTATCTATCACAGTTTTACCATCGGCGAGGGTTGCAGCCATCAGTAAGTTTTCAGTAGCACCAACGCTGACGGTTTCCATAAAGATCTCGGCGCCACGAAGACGACCCTCGGTTACCGCATGGATATAACCATTCTCAACTTTGATCTTAGCGCCCATTTTCTCAAGGCCTGAAATATGCAGATCGACTGGACGAGCACCAATAGCACAGCCTCCCGGTAGGGATACTTGCGCTTGACCAAATCTTGCAACTAATGGGCCTAACGCCAGTACCGACGCACGCATTTGCTTAACGAGCTCATAAGGTGCAAGCACGCTATTTACCGTTGCACCATTGATTTCTAAGATATCGCCATCCCACTCAACTTCAGCGCCCAGTGTTTTTAATAAGGCTTCAGTGGTACCTATATCGCGTAAGTGCGGTACATTAGAAAAACGACTTTTACCATCGCCAAGCAGAGCGGCGAATAAAATAGGTAGGGCTGCATTTTTAGCCCCTGAAATAGTGACTTCACCGGCTAAAGTGGTGCCACCTTGGATAACAAACTGATCCATTGCGGCACTCCGTTATTGTGGAAGAATAAATTTGCGCTCTTTTTGCCATTCATCAGGTGTGAATGCACGAATACTAACAGCATGGATGGTGCCGTCTTTAATAGTATCCATCAGTGGGCCGTAGATCAGCTGTTCTCTTTTCAGCCTTCTTAATCCGTCAAAACACGTTCCAACAGCAATGACTTCGTAGTGACTACCATTAGCTTTGACGATGATCTCGTCAAGCGATAGTGCATCTCTCAATAAAGTTTCGACTTGATTTGTTTCCATTAGACTCACTCAAATAGGGTTGTCACCTGCCCCAACTCCATTAAATTTTGCAGTTGCTCAGGCGTATTTTTCAGCTCGAGACGAATGTCGCGCTGTTTCAATTGACCTAAAGAGTGAATTAACCAAGCTAAGCCCGCGGTGTCAACCCTTGTCACCTCAGAAAGGTTAAAATAGACGGTTGATTGTGCATTTTTCAGCACTTGAACGATGGTCGACTGTTTCAGTGCGCTTGGTAAACTCGCTCTCGTAAGTTCACCAGTTAACACGATTTCACCTTTACTTTCGGTGAATGAAATACTAGGCGTCACCATCATCCCCTCTAAATTGCACCGGAAGCTTGCTCTTCTTATCTAACAGTTGGATCACATGTTCAATACCCTGCTGGCGTAAAATACCATGTAGCTCCGATTGTTTGGCATCGAGTAAACTAATGCCTTCCGCCATCATGTCAAAAGCACGCCAGTCACCGTCTTGACCGCGTCTAACTTTGAAATCAATTTTGATATCAGGCTTACCAGGCTCTACAATTTTGGTCTTAACAACCACCACACCTTCATTTTCAAATGGGCGATGCTCACCAAACTCTACCTTTTGGTCTTTATATTGAGTAAATACACCAGCATAAGTCGCTACCAAGTAATTTTTGAATACCTCAATAAACTCTCTAATATGCTCGACAGCAGCAGCTTTCTCCTCTTTACTTTCGATGTTGCGAACCTTTTGAATATAAGAACCTAATACACGATACGCAGCATATTTGTAATCAATGTAAGGCAAGAGCTCTTCTTCTACGATAACGCGTAAGTGTTCTTTGTCTTCTTCAATGATGTTTTGCTCTTTCGTAACACGCTGAAAAGTTTGCGCCGCAACTTGCTCAACCATTTTATAAGGATCACTTGAGTCCACTTCTTTCGCCTGAACCAATGCGGTAGCCATCAATGCTACAAGCAAAGTCAGACATTTTGCATAGATGTTTTTTAACATATTTACTCGCTCCCTTGATTAAATAGGAACTGACCAATTAGCTCTTCTAATACCAGTGCCGATTTTGTATCTGTGATCATGTCACCGTCTTTTAGCGCTTTTGTTTCCACACCAAAAAGAGACTCAAGATCAACGCTATCTTCACTCGTTACCTCCTGACCAAGACATTTTTGCTTCGCAGATTCAGCAGCAATAACGGGAGAAATACCTAAGTATTGCTCTCCCAAAATGCCCGAAGTCAAAATCGAAACCGACGACGTATCGGAAAACTGACACTCGTAGTTTTTATCTAAACTCATTGAAACTACCGGCACGAACTCTTGTGGATGGATGTGAATTCCATCAACACGACCAATCACAACCCCACCCACCTTAATTGGGGCGCGGGTTTTCAACGAGCCTATATTTTCGAACTTAGCATGCAAAGTGTAAGTTTCACCATTGCCGCTTAAGCCTGAATTAGCTACCTTTAGCGCCAACATAACAAATGCAGCAATGCCCAATGCCACGAACAACCCAACTAAAATTTCTATTTTCCGTGTATTCATTTTTAAAACCTTTTAACTTGAGAACATAACCGCTGTTAATACAAAGTCAAAGCCAAGTACAGCCAGTGAAGAATGTACTACCGTCTCTGTCGTCGCTTTACTTATTCCTTCAGAAGTGGGAATACAGTCATAGCCTTTGTATAGCGCGATCCAAGTTACTAATAGTGCAAATACGAAACTCTTAATAAGACCATTTAAGATGTCTTGTTGAAACGACACTTGCGATTGCATAATTGACCAGAAGCTACCTGAATCTACGCCTAACCAATCAACCCCCACCAAGTGTGCGCCTAAAATAGCGATCGCAGAGAATATCAATGCGAGTAACGGCATACTAATAAAACCGGCCCAGAAACGAGGAGCAACCACGCGTTTAAGCGGGTCTATCGCCATCATTTCTAAACTAGATAATTGTTCCGTAGCCTTCATCAAACCGATTTCAGCAGTTAACGCACTGCCTGCACGTCCTGCAAATAAGAGTGCGGTTACCACAGGGCCCAGCTCTCTAAGTAAACTCAAAGCAACCAAAGGTCCAAGGCTATCTTCAGCGCCATACCCAACTAACACGGTATAGCCTTGTAATGCCAATACCATGCCGATAAATAAACCAGACACCATGATAATCAACAATGATTGATGGCCAACCATGTAAAGTTGCTTAATCAACAGCGGCGTGCCTTTTCGGAAATTAGGTAAGCTACATAGCGCACCAAAAAGCATTGTTGTGGCACGGCCAAGTGCAGCAAAACGGCTGAGGGTTTTGTGGCCTAGTTTTTGTAAAAAGTCGACCATACTCACTCTCCTTGCAACAGCGCTTGCTGATAATCAGGCGCTTTAAAGTGGAATGGCACAGGCCCATCCGCAAGGCCCTGTAAGAACTGCTGCACTAATGGCGATTCATGTTCAAGCATCTGCTCAGGGGTTCCTGTACCAATCACACCTTGCTCAGCAATAATAACGACGTGATCGGCAATGCTCAGCACTTCAGTAACGTCATGAGTGACTATCAGCGACGATAATCCCAACACTTCATTAAGGGACTTAATCAAGCGAACTAGAACACCCATGGAGATAGGGTCCTGACCTGCAAACGGTTCATCGTACATAATTAATTCAGGATCAAGTGCGATAGAACGCGCTAAAGCCGCGCGTCTTGCCATACCGCCAGAGAGCTCTGCCGGCATTAAATCTTTTGCACCACGAAGACCAACCGCTTGAAGCTTCATTAGCACCACTAAACGGATTAGTTCTTCAGATAATTCGGTATGCTCGCGTAGAGGAAATGCCACATTGTCGAACACGCTCATATCGGTAAACAAAGCACCGCTTTGAAATAACATACTCATGCGCGTTCGAGCTTGATACAAAGCTGCTCGTGACATGTTAGGGATACTGTTTCCAGCAAAAAGAATATCACCGCTATCAGGCTTAAGCTGACCACCGATTAAACGCAGCATGGTGGTTTTACCAATACCACTCGGTCCCATTATTGCGGTAATTTTGCCCTTTGGTACAGAAAAGCTCATGTTTTTGTAGATGATCCTTTCACCCCGAGAGAAGGTTACATCCTTGATTTCTACAATTGACTGCGACAAGTCGCTCTCCAGATCCAGACTATATTCATCCAAGTATGATACTTTTTTTTCAAACAAGATGGAAAATCGTTTTGGTAAAATTTTGTAAGTAGTGAAATGTAACGGTTTGCTTATACTTTCCAGAGCGCTTTTGGTAGTATCTATCGAAATTTTAATCCTATTGGCTAGAGGTTCATGGTTTTATCGTTTGTTATTCTCATTCTTGGCTTTATTGCACTGGTTTGGAGTGCTGACCGCTTTGTTTTTGGTGCGGCCGCTCTTGCACGAAACTTTGGTGTGCCAACATTAATTGTTGGTTTAACTATCGTGGCCATGGGTTCTTCAGCACCAGAAATGATGGTTGCTGCGCAAGCCGCTCTTGCAGATAAAACAGACACCGCCGTAGGCAATGCCATAGGTTCTAACATCGCTAATATCTTACTCGTTTTGGGTCTCACTGCGTTATTAAGGCCACTCTCCGTAGGCTCTGGTATTTTGCGCCGCGAAATGCCGCTGTTAGTCATCGTTTCATTGGCTGCTTGGTATATCGTTAGTGATAACCACTTTAGTTTCGTAGAAGGTGTTTTGTTATTAGTCGGTTTCGCCGCTTTTCTTCTTGCACTTATCATTATCACCAAGCGTGGTGGTGGAGATAATGATGACCCATTTGTCAGTGAAGCCTGTGAAGAAGTGCCAAATAATATTCCAACTCAAAAAGCCGTTTTCTGGTTAATCGTGGGTATGATTTTACTGCCTATTAGCGCGGACTATCTCGTTGGCGCTGCGGTTGACATCGCCAAATATTTTGGCATGAGTGACCTGCTAATAGGATTAACCATTATCGCCGTTGGTACTAGTTTACCCGAGCTTGCGGCATGTGTTGCTGGCGTACTTAAAAAAGAAGACGATCTAGCGCTTGGCAATATTATTGGCTCGAACATCTTTAATATATTGGCAGTGCTATCTATTGCTGGGATTATCAACCCATCTGTCCTCGACGCCAATATTGCGTCACGTGATATCTTTATTATGCTTGGCGCGACACTGCTGCTTATCCTAATGAGCCTCAGCCTAACAGGTCAGCGCCGCATCAACCGCTTGGAAGGTGGCATACTTGTCGCTAGCTTCGTCGGTTATATTTACTACATCATTTAAGGAAGCCTTGTGACAACGAACCCATTTATTGATTCTGCAAATCAAGTTTTTGCTACCGAACTTGCAGCAATAGAAGAAGTGCAACAGTTTGTTGATCAACAATTTGTAAAAGCCTGTGAAATTATGTTTGGCTGCCAAGGTCGCATCATCGTGATTGGCATGGGTAAATCAGGCCACATTGGTAACAAAATCGCAGCGACACTCGCAAGTACTGGCAGCCCCGCATTTTTTGTTCATCCAGGTGAAGCAAGTCACGGCGACTTGGGTATGATCACCAAAGATGATGTGGTTTTGATGATCTCCAACTCAGGGGAAACCCAAGAGGTGATCTCAATCCTGCCTGTGATAAAGCGTTTAGGAGCCCCCGTTATTTCCATGACAGGCAACCCGAGCTCTACAATGGCTCGTAATGCGACGGTTCACCTTTGTGTTAAAGTATCAAAAGAAGCCTGCCCATTAGGACTTGCACCCACGGCTAGCACCACAGCTACACTAGTGATGGGTGATGCGCTCGCGGTTGCGCTACTTGAAGCCAGAGGCTTTACGGCTGATGATTTTGCGCTTTCTCATCCTGGCGGTAGTTTAGGAAGGCGTCTACTACTAACCGTTGCTGATGTCATGCATCAAGGGGATGCAATCCCTATGGTCAATAGTCATTGCACAGTTAAAGAAGCTTTATTTGAAATGTCAGCTAAAAGTTTAGGTATGACGGCAATCGTAGATGAAAGCTCGCAATTACAAGGTATTTTTACCGATGGTGACTTGCGGCGTATTATCGAACAAAAGGTCGATATTCATACCACCCCAATCACGCAAGTAATGACGGCTAAAAGTACGACGGCACGCGCCGATATGCTCGCAGCTGAGGTACTCAATATCATGGAAACCAAACGAATTAATGGCTTGATTGTGGTAAACGAAAACAACATACCGGTTGGCGCCTTGAATACGCAAGATTTACTTAGAGCGGGGGTGCTGTAATGCAATTTGAAGATTTATATCAGACGATTTCACCTGAAGCTTGGGAAAAAGCAAAACAAATCAAATTATTGATTTGCGATATTGATGGCGTATTCTCAGATGGACGTATATACCTTGGTAATAATGGAGAAGAACTGAAAGCATTTAATACCAAAGATGGGTTTGGTATTAAGGCCTTGATTGATAGTGGTATCGAAGTCGCCGTTATCACAGGTAGGCATTCACAAATAGTTCAGCAACGCATGACTAGTTTAAATGTAACTTATATTTACCAAGGCCAAGAAAACAAGTTAGTGGCATATGATGAACTGAAGACTAAGCTCAACCTTAGTGATGACGAAATTGCGTATATTGGTGATGATGGCCCAGATCTACCCGTAATGGAGCGAGTCGGTTTTGCCGTTGCCGTCAATGATGCACATCCTCTTGTTAAACATATCGCCCATTACACGACCTTGATGCCTGGTGGTTTTGGTGCCGTGAGAGAGTTGACTGATCTTCTAATGCTCAGCCAAAATCACTTATTGACTTCCAAAGGATCAAGTACATGACCGTATTACGTGTCATCTTACTCATTGTTTTCGCTTCTTTAATGGTATGGATGTGGTCGCCCATGTTTAATCCATCAGAGGCGGACTCAGCAAAAGAAGATGAACCGTTAGCTAAGCCCGATTATGTTGCAACCACGCTTCAGCAAACGACCTATAGTGAAAATGGCTTATTAAACTATCAGGTAACTGCTGATAAGATGGAGTTGTATCAAGATCTTGGCTTTAGTCACTTTGAAAAGCCTATTTTCACCTTATATAACGGTGAGCAGAATTGGCAAATAAGTGCATTAGAAGCAACACTGTACGAAAACAATACCTTGATATTAGAAGGCAATGTACTGGCAAAGAATTTAACGCCTAACGCCATGATCACCAATATCAATGCCGATAATGTAAGAGTTGAAATTAAGCAAAAATTGATGAAATCGGAACACCCTGTCGTTATCACCGGTCCTAGTCTTAGGATCACGGGTAAAGGGCTGCATGCGGATCTACAAAAGCAAGTGATCGAACTCATCAACCACACAAAGACAATTTATTATGACCAGTAAAATCATTAACAAACTAGTTTTCATCGGCTTGCTTGCAAGTTCTACTTTAGCAAATGCTGCAGAACAAAATGAAGTCATTATTGATGCTGGCCGTCAGCAAGCTCAACTGCAAAGCAACATCGGTATTTTTGAACAGAATGTTGTTATTATTCATGGCAACAGAAAAATAAATGCCGATCGCCTAGAAGTCCACCGCCGCGCGGAGCTTGGTACTAACAAGCAACTGCTTGTTGCAACTGGCAGCCCAGCTATTTTCAGCGAACGTCAACCTGATGGTAATTTGCTAGAAGCCAAAGCAAACGAAATTCGTTACGACGTTGCGAAAGGCACCTTAGTCATTTCTGGCGATGCGGAAATCAATCAAACTGGGCAAAAAATCAATGCGCAAGTCATCACCTATGACATTGAAAAGCAATTGATCAGTGCTGAGCGCTCAGACCAAGAAGATTCTCGGGTAAGAACCATCCTTGTTCCTGTTGATGACAAAAAAAACGCAAAAGATAAAAAAGCGCAGGAAGAAGGTAACAATTAATGAGCGAGCTCAAAGCAACTGGTCTAGCAAAGAGTTATAAAGGTCGTGAAGTCGTCAAAAATGTTGGCTTAAGTGTTAAGGCTGGCAGCATTGTAGGCTTATTAGGACCAAATGGTGCAGGTAAAACCACTACGTTCTACATGATTGTAGGGTTAGTACCAAGCGACAAAGGTTTTATTCAGATTGATGATGAAGATATCACTTTGCTACCGATGCACAGCCGCGCGCGACTTGGTATTGGCTATCTACCGCAAGAGTCTTCAATCTTTAGAAAACTCACGGTCTATCAAAATTTGATGGCGATTTTAGAAACTCGAAAAGACTTATCTAAAGTTGAGAGAGAAGCTGAACTCAATGAGTTACTGGATGAGTTTAATATTCAACACATCCGTGACTCACAGGGCATGGCATTATCGGGAGGCGAAAGAAGACGCGTAGAGATTGCTCGCGCTTTAGCCGCTAATCCTAAGTTTATCCTGTTAGATGAACCTTTTGCTGGTGTTGATCCTATTTCGGTGTTAGATATAAAGACAATCATAGAGCACCTAAAAAACCGCGGTATCGGTGTGCTAATCACCGATCATAACGTTAGAGAAACACTGGACGTATGTGAAAAAGCCTACATCGTTTCACATGGTGAGTTAATCGCTGCAGGCACGCCAGAACATGTTTTGGCAGATCAAACCGTAAGAGATGTCTACCTAGGCGAACAATTCAAGCTATAGTTAAGACGTAGTATTAATAACTGTTAAAAAGGATTGTTAGAGATACATGAGGCAATCATTACAGCTGCGCATGGGGCAGCAACTTACAATGACTCCACAACTGCAACAAGCCATTCGCTTGCTGCAGCTTAGTACATTGGATCTGCAACAAGAAATACAAGAAGCATTAGACAGCAATCCATTGTTGGAAGTGGAAGAAGGTGATAATACTGACGGCGAAAACGCTGACCAACACAGCCAAGAAAAAAGTAGTGCTGACGACAATCAAGATTCAAGCGATGAAGCGCAGGTTAGTGACTATGAAATAGACTCAGATACCGCCATGAGCAAAGACACTGTCAGTGATGACCTTGCCATGGATGTCACTTGGGATGAATATATGAGCGCAGCACCCGCTGCAAGTTCAGGCCCACTTCCTGATGACGATAATGTTTATCAAGGGGAAACCTCTGAATCTCTCCACGACTATCTCATGTGGCAACTTGAGCTGACACCATTTAGTCCAACAGATAGAGCGATTGCGATTGCGATTATTGAAGCGGTCGACCTGTCAGGCATTTTAACACTGTCTTGCGAAGACATTTTAGAAAGCATTAATGACGAGAGTAGCGAAGAGCCTATTGAGCTGGATGAAGTCGAAGCCGTGCTCAAACGTATTCAACTTTTCGATCCTGTCGGTATCGCAGCGCGTAGTTTACAAGAATGCTTGTGTATTCAGCTAAATCAGTTCGCTCCGGATACGCCATGGATTGCCGAAACAAAAATGATTCTGACAGAGCATATCGACTTGCTTGCCAGCCGTGACTATCGAACTTTGGCAAAGAAAACGCGCCTTAAAGAAGCCGATCTCAAAGAGGTCATGACGTTAATTCATAGCCTTAACCCAAAACCAGCGGCAAGCATTATTCATGAAGAGCCTGAATATGTGATCCCTGACGTATCGGTGAAAAAAGTAAAAGGTCGTTGGGTCGTAGAGCTAAATCCTGATGCTATGCCTAAAATAAGAGTAAACGACCATTACGCTGCGATGTCTAGAACAGCGAAATCCAGTACGGATAGTCAGTTTATTCGCTCACATTTACAAGAAGCAAAGTGGTTTATTAAAAGCTTAGAAAGCCGAAATGATACATTATTAAAAGTTACCAATTGCATTGTGCAACAACAACAGGCATTCTTTGAACATGGCCCCGAAGCAATGCGCCCTATGGTGCTAAATGATGTTGCTGAAATGGTTGAGATGCATGAGTCCACAATTTCCCGTGTGACAACACAAAAATACATGCATACACCTCGGGGAATATTTGAGCTGAAGTATTTCTTCTCTAGCCATGTAAGTACAGAAAATGGAGGTGAGTGCTCCTCTACAGCAATTAGAGCACTTATCAAAAAGCTGATAGCTGCAGAAAATACCGCTAAGCCATTGAGTGACAGCAAAATTGCAGATATTTTAGCTGAGCAAGGAATTAAGGTAGCGAGACGCACGATTGCAAAATATCGTGAATCCCTAGCCATTCCACCGTCAAATCAGCGTAAAAGCTTGATATAAGACGTAAAACCCAAGAAGGAAAAATGCTTATGCAACTAAATCTAACTGGTCGCCATGTAGAAATTACTGACTCATTAAGAGACTATGTCACCAACAAGTTTGCGAAGCTAGAAAGGCACTTTGATCATATCAATAACGTGCATGTGATCCTTGATGTCGAGAAACTAGTACAAAAAGCAGAAGCAACATTACACGTAAACGGCGGCGAGCTATTTGCATCAACAGAGCATCAAGATATGTATGCCGCAATTGATGGCCTTATCGACAAGCTAGATCGTCAAGTTATTAAACACAAAGAGAAGCTCACTCGACACTAAGATGAAATTAAGTGAATTAGTGAACAAGGACTGCAGTAAAGCTGCGGTCCTTTTTAATAGCAAAAAACGTATTTTAGAATACATCAGCGAACTGGCTCATAGCCAAATTCCAAATACCAGTCAGCATGCTATCTTGGACGCTTTAATGGCGCGAGAGAAATTAGGCAGCACAGGGATCGGTAAAGGCATTGCCATTCCCCATGGTCGACTTGAAGGTTTGGATAAAATCCTTGCAATGGTGCTTGTCAGCGAGCAAGGGATCCAGTTTGAAGCCATAGATAAGCAGCCTGTCGATATTTTTGTCGCGTTCATCGTACCCGAAGGTGATAATCAACAGCACCTGAAGACCTTAGCGGCGATTGCTGATACACTCAAAGACAAGTCTTTTTGCAAAATGCTTAGACAAGCAAAAAGTGACGATGAGTTATATGCAGTGATCCAAGGTGAACTTGATGAGTGATGAAGAAAAAGGACTCGAGCTTATCATTATCAGTGGCCGCTCAGGCTCTGGTAAATCTGTAGCGCTTCGAGTATTGGAAGACTTAGGCTACTATTGTGTAGATAACATTCCGGTCAATTTGCTGCCGTCTTTAGTCCGCAGCGTTTCGGACAATTATAATAAAATAGCAGTCAGTATTGATGTCAGAAACTTACCTAAAGAACAGGACGAGTTTAATGACATTCTTGAATACTTACCAGGCTTTGCCAAACCTACCCTGTTTTATTTAGACAGTGACGATCAAACCCTGATAAAACGCTTCTCAGAAACACGCCGTTTGCACCCTCTTTCACTGCATAATCTTCCACTAGATGTTGCAATAAAGAAAGAACGGGAATTGTTAGACGTATTGATCACTCGCGCCGATTTTCTCATTGATACTACAGGCCTGAGCGTTCATCAACTTGCAGAAGATATCCGCGAAAAAATCTTAGGTAAAAAAGACAAACAACTCATTATTACCTTTGAATCTTTCGGCTTTAAACACGGTATCCCAAAACAAGCGGATTACGTTTTTGATGCGCGCTTTTTGCCCAACCCACATTGGGAGCCTGAGCTTAAGCCGCTAACTGGCCTAGATCAGCCAGTCAAAGACTATTTGTCGAGTCACAGCATCGTGCAAAAGTTTACTTGGCAGATCCAAACCTTTGTACAAACTTGGTTACCACACTTAGAGCGTAACAATCGCAGTTATCTAACGATTGCAATAGGATGTACAGGTGGGCAACATCGCTCGGTATATTTAGCGCAAACCATTGGTGAGCGTTTTGCTAAAACCCATCCCAACGTCAAAATTCGCCACCGTGAGCAAGAGGGTTAAATGTTAGAAGATACGTTTTTAATCCAGAACAAGCTTGGTCTGCACGCTAGAGCAGCGACGGTTCTTGCACAATTAGCAACCCAATTTGATGCCGAAGTGACCTTATATCAAGGAGACAAAAGTGCAGCTGCTGACAGCGTACTAGCGCTGTTGTTACTTGAAAGCAGCCAAGGGAAAGAAGTCCGAGTGGTTTGTGAAGGTCCTGATGCTCAGTATGCACTAGACGCCATTGGCGGACTAATAGAAAATAAATTTAATGAATCCGAGTAACTTGGGCTACTAGCACCAAAATAGCACTAAGGTCTGATTCATTTAGTCCCTGCTAATCTCCCCCTCCGTAACCAGACTGGTCTAATACCAATTAGTCTTAATACTTACTCAATTTGAAGGAGCAAACCTGACGCTAACTGTGTTAAAAATTTCTCATTTAGAACAACTAAATAGCAAAATTTTCGCCGTGTTATCGACAAGGTTTTCTCGCTTAAAAATAGATCACTTAATTAATCGAATTGGTATAATAAGTCTCTCATAATTAAGCGTAAACCTTGGTAGTTCCCAATAAACTGAGTTACACTGTAATACCAATTTAGGTTTCTCTCGTGCAGTAAAGCGAGTTGCCGAGAAAATCCTACTTTATCGTTGCGTACACCTTTAACGTGTATTAACGATAACAACCCACCAGCAGAAACAACACGAATAAAATTCAAATTAAGAAATTGATTTCTGCGATAAAATAAATGAATAGGGTTAACTTAATCACGTTAGCCAACACTATTATCAAAAAGGATGCCTATGCCTGAAGTATTTGAACAAGACTACACACTGGAACAACTCCAAAAGGTAACTAAAGCCTTAAACAGTGGTCAGTTTGTTCAAGTTAGGCGTATGCTCGCAGAAACAGCTCCTTGTGATACAGCACTGCTTTTAGAATCATCCCCTCATAAAGTTCGCTCTATGCTGTGGCAGCTCGTTGACCCAGATATCCAAGGGGATGTCTTAGAGGAACTGTCAGAGGACGTAAGACTTGGGATCATCGCCCAGATGGAGCCGGAGCTAATTGCTGCCGCTACAGAAGACATGGACGACGATGACCTTGGTGATGTCCTAAGAAGCCTGCCTGATACCGTCTACCAAGACGTTATCGGTGCGATGGATAGCCAAGATAGAGAACGTGCGACACAAGCATTGTCCTACAAGGAACACTCGGCCGGTGCGCTAATGAGCACCGACACGGTCACTATTCGACCCGATGTTACCTTAGAAGTTGTATTTAGATATCTACGTCTTAAAGGCGAATTGCCAGACGGTACGGACGAGTTGTATGTAGTTGATAAAGACAACTGCTTTTTAGGCACGCTGCCTGTCAATACCTTATTAACTAAGTCTCCTGACAGTATGGTTCGAGACTTGATGGATGAAGATAAGGAAACGATCCCTATCTCCATGGATGAGTCTGAAGTGGCGCAGCTTTTTGAGCGTCACAACTGGATCTCGGCTCCTGTAGTTGACGATAACGCCCATTTGCTTGGTCGTGTCACCATTGATGACGTTGTTGACGTCATCCGTGAAGATGCTGAGCACAGCTTGTTAAGTATGGCAGGTCTTGAAGATGAAGAAGACACCTTTGCGCCAGTTCTAAAAAGTAGCCAGCGCCGCTCTATTTGGCTTGGAATTAACCTGTTAACCGCCTTAATGGCAGCGTTTGTTGCAAGCTTCTTCGAAGGTACTCTGGATATTTTACCTATTCTCGCGGTGTTAAATGGCATAGTACCAAGTATGGGCGGCGTTGCCGGTAGCCAAACGCTAACCCTAGTGATTCGTGGTATTGCCCTTGGCCATATTAACCAGACTAACCAAAAGTTTTTAATGGGTAAAGAGCTGGCGATCGGCGCCTTAAACGGCGTGCTGTGGTCAGTATTGATCGCTGGGGTTATTGCTGTATGGCAATGGGACTTCACACTCGGTGCAGTTATTGCCTTCGCAATGTTTATGAACTTAGTCGCAGCAGGTATCGCGGGTGCCAGTATTCCAATTATGCTAAAGAGAATGAATATCGACCCAGCACTAGCTGGTAGTGTGGTACTAACAACGGTTACCGATATTGTCGGGATCTTTGCATTCCTTGGCACCGCAACTTGGTTATTAGTGTAACAGTAAGAGTGTCGAAATGGCGGGAAATGCTGGTCAAAACCAGCATTTCTTGAGCTGATGAAGGGAGTTATTCGCCCGCTATTTGCATATTATTGAGTAGTATAGAGCCGGTTTGTACTGCGCCTCGGCATTCAATATCACCGCCAACGCCTTCAATCCCCATAAACATATCTTTTAAATTACCAGCGATAGTAATTTCACTTACAGGATATTGAAGTTCTCCATTTTCGACCCAAAAACCAGCAGCTCCTCTTGAGTAGTCACCAGTTACCGTATTAACACCTTGCCCCATAAGTTCAGTGACTAATAAGCCAGTGCCCATCGACGCAAGTAGGCTGGTTAAATCGTCGTGTGTTGGTTTTACTAACCAGTTATGGATCCCACCTGCGTGACCTGTCGCTTGCATATTCATTCTGCGTGCGGCATAGCTTGCCAATAAGTAAGTATTAAGCACGCCATCTGTGATAATTTCACGGTCGATGGTTTTTACACCTTCGCTATCGAAAGGACTCGAAGCAAGCCCTCTTAGTAAGTGTGGCTTCTCTTCAATGTTTACGCAGCGATTAAAAATTTGTGTGTCTAAAGAGTCCAACAAGAAGCTAGACTTACGATATAGCGCGCCGCCGCCAATACCTGACACTAAGTGCCCAAATAAGCTGTTCGCGATATCCGCTCGAAAAATAACAGGCACTTTACGCGTCGATAATTTGCGACTGCCTAATTTTGCTAGCGTAGATTGCGCTGCTTCTAAACCAACTTCTTCAGGGGATTTTAGCTCTGTGTGTACGCGAGATAAGGCATATGCTGAGTCCCGCTGCATTTGCTCACCTTCTTTACCAATCACCATGGTGCTTAGGCTGTGTCTGGTACGTGGGAACCCTGCAATTAAGCCATGGCTATTGCCATATACACGGATCCCTTGGTGGCTCGATAAGCTCGCGCCATCAGAATTGACGATTCGAGGGTCGAATTCTAACGCGGCCTTTTCAGCAGCAATACATTGCTCAATGGCTTCATCGGGAGAAACTTGCCAAGGGTGGAAAAGATCTAAATCTGTTGGTGACATCTCTAGCAAGGCTTTATCAGCCACACCATTACAGGGGTCATCCGAGGTAAATCGAGCAATATCTACGGCCTTTTCAACCACAGAGCGTAAGGCGTCAGGACTCAGATCCGCGGTTGATGCTGAGCCTTTATGATTACCCACATACACGCTGATACCAAGACCACCGTCTTGATTAAACTCAATGGTTTCAACCTCTCCCATTCGTGTACTTACAGACAGACCTGAGGTGCTAGACATCGCCGCTTCTGCCGAGGTTGCACCTAGTTTTTTAGCATGCGCTAACACATCGGCAACTGCATTTTTCACATCATCAATTTGATTATATATAGGGTGTTGTTGAGGTTGAGTCATAGATACCTTATCCGCTCGCTCGTCTAACTAAAACATATTAGTTAATATGCTATCACAGCTACTAACTATTGTAGTGATCAATTGTGGTATACTCTAATGTTAGAGACCTTAATATTTACTAGTATAGACAAGAGCAATGGCTAAACACGAGCAAACGACCGAAGAAGAGATTATTTACGTTTCAAAAAGCGAGCTTAAGCGCGAGGCGCTAGAGTTGCATGAACTAGGCTGTGAAATTGCAGGGCTTGCCAAGAAGCAGCGTGAGAAGTTACCTCTAACGGACGAGCTTAAAGAGGCCATGACTGTTGCGGATAGGATCCGTGCTAAAACAGATGCTTACCGTCGTCATATGAACTACATTGCCAAGACATTGCGTAGTACTCCAAATGTCGAAGAGATTCAGGCTGCGATGGATTTGATGCTAAATAAGAACAATAAAGCAGACGTATTGCTGAACAAGATTGAGCTTATTCGCGATGAAGTGATTGCCAAAGGAGATAGCAAGATTAATGAGCTATTGGATAAGTATCCTGAACTTGAGCGTCAAAAAATGCGCCAGATGGCGCGCCAAGCAAGTAAAGAAGTAAAAGCTGAGAAGCCAGGCAAAGCCTACAAAGAGCTGTTCCAGTATTTAAAAGAAGCAATTATGCCGTAACGCTATATTGTGCTCTGATACAATACAAAAAGGCGCTGATGCGCCTTTTTGCTTATGAATAGTTATCGCAGGTAGTATTACGCTGTACCACCGACAGTAATTTCGTCAATCTTCAAACTCGGTTGACCGACTCCCACAGGGACGCTTTGACCATCTTTACCACATACTCCAACGCCTTTATCAAGCGCAAGGTCATTACCTACCATAGAGACCTTTTTCATCACCTCTGGACCATTGCCAATAAGCGTTGCGCCTTTAATTGGTTGGGTTATCTTACCATTCTCTATTAGGTATGCTTCAGATGCTGAGAATACAAATTTGCCGGAGGTAATATCCACTTGACCACCGCCAAAGTTACTAGCAAAAATGCCTTTATCTACGCTACGAATGATCTCTTCTTGACTGTGCTCACCCGCAAGCATGTAGGTATTTGTCATTCTCGGCATCGGTAAATGGGCATAAGACTCACGACGCGCATTACCTGTAGGCGCCAAACCCATTAAGCTCGCGTTTTGCTTGTCTTGCATATAGCCTTTCAAAATACCGTTTTCAATCAGTACATTGTATGCCGCTGGCGTACCTTCATCGTCCACATTCAAAGAGCCGCGACGGTCGGCTATCGTGCCATCATCCACCACAGTACAAAGACTCGAAGCGACTTGTTCACCTATTTTGCCACTGAATGCAGAGGCTCCTTTACGATTAAAATCACCTTCTAGGCCATGTCCAACAGCTTCGTGTAACAAAACGCCCGGCCAACCAGAACCAAGCACCACAGGCATCGCACCTGCTGGTGCATCGATGGCTTCAAGATTCACACGTGCTTGGCGCACAGCTTCTTTGGCAAACTGCATCCATCTCGGTGCACCGTCTACTAATTCTTTAAAGTAACCATAGTCTAAACGCGCACCACCACCGGCACTGCCACGCTCTCTGCGACCATTTTTCTCAAGCAGTACCGAGCAATTTAAACGTATTAACGGGCGAATGTCGGTTGCAAATGTGCCGTCGCTTGCGGCAATTAACACTTCTTCATATACCGCAGACAGCGAACTGACTACTTGCTGCGCCTCAGGTGCTAAATCGCGAATGCACTGTTCAATCTCTCTTAGTAAAGCCACTTTATCCGCATCACTCATGCTGGTAATTGGCTGTGCTGGTTGAAATTGAATGGGTGCTTTTACATCGCTAAATACTTGGACTTTACTGCTTTCGCCAGCTTGCGCGATGCTACGCGCAGCTTCTGCTGCTTTGGTTAACGCTTCAATATTGATGGCATCAGAATAACTAAAGCCAGTCTTCTCGCCACTCACTGCACGCACACCAACACCACGTTCGATGTTGTAGCTGCCATCTTTGACTATGCCGTCTTCCAGCACCCAAGTTTCATGGTAGCTTGATTGAAAGTACAGATCGGCATAATTTACTTTGTGCTGATGAATATACTCGAGAGCTTGTGATAATTGCTCACGTGTCAGCTGGCTATTGGTCAGTAAATTCTGCTCTACATTACTCATAAAAACTCACTTTTAAATCGGTTATGATCCGCAACCGGCATTTTTTGCCGGATCGAATCAAGAAACGCGCTATCTAGCTGCTGTGAAATGGGTTCTAAACTCTCACCAGAGTCAATTAAGACTTCACCCCAAGGCGATACAATTAAACTGTGTCCATAGGTTTCTCGGCCATTTTCATGACGACCTACTTGCGCGGCTGCAACTACATAGCATTGGTTTTCTATCGCCCTCGCCTGTAATAATGGCTGCCAGTGTGCCTTGCCCGTTGCACAGGTAAAAGCACTTGGGACTAAAAATAGCTCAGCTCCCTTCGCTCTCATCATTTGGAACAAACCAGGAAAGCGCAGATCATAACACACGCTTAATCCAATTCTGCCAAATGGACTATCCACTACCACGACATCCTGTCCACGCTCTGTTCGCTCAGACTCTCGATATTGTTTAGTTTTGTCACTCACATCGGCGTCAAACAGGTGGATCTTATTATAGCGTGCTACGATTTCGCCACTCGAATTAAATAAGTAACTCGCAGCCAAATATTTATCGTTCTGACTTGGTATCGCGATGGTACCTGCCGCCAACCAAATGTTATGTTGTTGACAAAGCGCTGAGAGCTCTCCAAGCAGCGCTTCATTATACTGCGCGTATTCCCAACTCTGTTGCGCATTGTCGCAAAATGCCAGCCAAGTTTCAGGTAAACAAACTAAGGTTGGCTCTTCAACCACTAACTTAGCCAGCTGGTTTTTAAGGTACTCTATATTTGTTTGGGGTGCTTTAGCCGAGCACATTGGCAATGCAATCACCTTAGCCATTACCACTTTCCTTATTTTGCGACACAAGAGGTTGCTCACTTTGCTTAAGTGTAGCACTTGGATGTGATTCTGAATTCAATGCTGGTGCTTCTTTACTTGTATTCTTATCAGCTCCATCTGGCGTCGCTTCATCACTAGGAGGCACAACCGGTTTAGGTAACTCAATTTCTTTACTCTTACGATCAACCTCGGTAACCACTGGCTCTTGCATCGTTCCGGTGATTTTAAAATTAATCTCAGAGATCACTCGCGCGGAGTGGATAACCTTATCTAATGCTAGTGCAGCTAATCCCGTCACAGGGTTCACCGCCCATGCCATAATCACAGGTAAACTCGACGTGACTTGTGGTGCTACGGCCAAATCATAATTAATTTCGTGAGTATTGAGGTCAGCATAGCCACGTATCGTTAGATCTGCAGGCACGCCATCGAGCTTTGAATCTTCAGTGATCGCAATACCATTCGTTAGTTGTACCGAACCACTCATACTGTTATAGAAAAAGCCTTTAGAAAACACATCTCTAAAGTCCAAGCGTAGCTTTCTGATCAAAGAGTCCAAACTCAGTAGAGAAAAGACGCGTGCCCCTTTATCACTTATTTCTGCCAAATGACCTTCACCTAAGCGCCAAGTCAACTCGCCTCCTAGGCTAGGTAAATCCATTTCGTATGGCGCACCTTGCCAATTGAGGGAAAAATCAATGTTGGCGCGGGAATCTTTGATAGTCGAAGTAATATCAAACTCATCCGTTAGTTCACCAAAATCATCGCTGTTTAACGCGCCACTTAGCGTCGTTTTACCTTGCTCAAAGCGGCCACTGGCATTGAGTTTATGATCTTTTTTGTCAATCACTAACTCTGAGATATTGAGTCTATTACCATCTCCAAACAACGACATATTGACCTGATCTAACTGATATTCACCGACTTTACAGTCACTGCATACAAATTCGGTTGCAGGTAAGCTCAACAACCAATCTAATGAGTGAACGTCTTTTTCCACTGTCTCTTGCGCTTGCGGCTCTGTCTTAGGTAAATTTAGACGTAAATAATCACTATTAATGTGAATAGGCCGGCTTGAGTTTGACGCTGGAATAGCCACTTGTGAGCGCATTTCTTTACTATTGATTTTAAGCTGCATCGCGCCGTCAATCGCGGCCATAGTAAAGTCAACATCATGGAAAGGGATCTCTGAGAACGTTACTTTTGAGAAAGAGCCATTTACCTGATTCAGTGCTGGTAGAAATGTAGGGTCGGAACCTGAACTTGGCGCTTTGATAATGCGGTTGATCAGTGGTAACCAAGGCAGCAGCTCGACTTCTTGTTGTTTGATTGTGATATCAAAACCGGATGTATTTAAGCCTTCATCTTTACTGCCAATTATCAGGTGTGCATTACGCATCGCACCGGATCCATTATCAATGATGCCATTAAAATACAATTGATTATCTAGGCTTGCCGTAACAAGATTCGAAATATCATCCCCTAATACAGTGCCACTTAGCAGTTTAGCTTGATCAGCGGGTTTAGCGAATTGATCGGGTAAGTGACTTGCAATCCCCCGTAAATCACTCGCAAATTTGGCTTTATAGTTAAATCCAGCATCGGAAAAATTAAGGATAAGCTCAGTGCTCAGCACGCTATTGCCTTCAAAGTAGCCGTCAATAATTCCATTTGCGTGCGGTTGCAGTTGCTCAATCCCTGCTTCAAGACTGACCTTGGTCGTTACTTGATAATTTTGCTTATTTCCGCTCCCTGATAAGTCTAACGAAAGGGGCATGTCCAGCCACTTAGCAGACAAATTATTCACTTTGATAGTGTCATCATCGAAGCTAACCACACCTTTCACTTGCTGTAATTGCATCCCAGGCTTTGCCAAAAAAACAGGATTGTTGTCTAGGTAGATGTCACCTTTAGCATGTACGGCACCTGAGTGCAGGTCGACGGCCAATTGCACATCCCCTTTTGCATCACCTTTACCTTGAACAATATCTAATATATTCGCGAGCGGATCTGCGAGCGGTGTTGCCGCAAAGAAAGGCTGTAACGTGCTCGCTTCTGTGGTGTGCTTAATATCAACAATCAGCACATCAGCGTGATTTAAATCCGCAATACTCACAATGACACCCTCATCAATACTTTGATTAACAAGTTCCCCACGGTGTGCGTAGATATCCATTCTTTCGTTTTCGAAGTGTAGTGTGACATCACCTGAAGTAACGCTAGGCCAATCCGGCGCAAAACCAAAAGTAACCTCATTCAAACGTGATTTAACTTCAAACTGACCTTGCTTATCAGCGAATGGAAATTGTGAAAGCGCTCCACTCAGTAAGACTTGAGTCTGCAAGTGCTGACCACCTTGGATCCCTGCTTCTAAATAATCGACTAAGCTTTTACGCATAATACTGACAGGAAAGTACTGTGAAGCGATTTCACCACGCCCACCGAGTAGCTCCGCATATAAATCAAGCCGAGGGTCATCTGATAACTGCAAGGAAAATTCTGTGGCTAACGCTACGTCTTGATTACTAAGCCAAAAGTTGGGACTGGAAACTTGCCAGCCTTGCGTTTGTTGATTGCGAATATAGACATCACCACTGAGCTGCTGGAGCTTAATATTATCTTTGAAAGTCTCTTTTGATAGCAATTCAGTTTGTTCAGCACTTAAATTGAGCCTAACTTGCTCATCAGTCGCACTCACCTCTAATCGAGTACCATAAATTCCAGGGATCCCATGAAATGGCTCAAAAGCTATCTCCTCAATGACCCCCCATGCCGCAAAAGCATTATTAGTACCTAGACTGAATTTCGCTGCGCTCAGTTGACCATTGGGATTCATACCATACAACAAATCTCGTCCAGGGAATTTAGCAAGTTGTGCTAACTCAGCTAAAAAGTTGGCGTTAATATCCTTTAGCCAAAAGGTCTTGTTATCTTTATGCCATTTCGCTTCAAATAAAATAGGAGCAAGCGCTTCTTGATTGCGACTAAACTGGATACCACTACTTTGCACCCACCAACCTTGCTGATCTGGCTTTAACAGAAATTGCGCATCATCTAATGCTAACGTGCGCTGATTTTCATCTTCTTGCCAAGTCAACGTACTGGGTTTGATATCCACGGTGATATCTTGCAATGTACCTTGATCAAAGCCTAACCATAGCTGAGCATTGATGTCTGCTTTTAGGTCTGGATGCGCTAAGGTGATAAGCTCTTCTAGCCAATCAACCGGATTAACCTTATCCGCAGATACATAGATATTCCCCGCCAATTCACGTAGCTTTCGCCCTGATAAAGAAAGACGAGCGTTAAACTGACCTTGAGAAAACCCGGGTAATGCGATTTCTCCCGCCCCCTCATGTAATGCGCTAGAATTTTGCCACACTAAATCTTTCAATAGTAAACTGTGGGTCTTACCACTAGAAAAGGTGATATTTAGACGACTGTTTTGCACCGCAAAATGCCCAACATCGCCTAAGAAAAGGCTTTCAATTAATGCTTGCTGCTCAAAAGCACCTTGATCTTGAGCCGCGTTTAACTTGCTCAGATCTATATCGGCTTCAAACCCTTCCAGTACAAAATAGTTAGATGCGATCTGCATTTGCCGTACAGACTCAAATACATTGAGCTGCAACGAGGTTTTGGCAATATTAATGGAAATTGGCGAGTCTTTATTATCTTTAAAAGAGAGCGATTCCAACACCAGAGCAGGCCCATTGCCCTCCCAACTCGCACTGATCTGGCCAATACTAATATCAACATTCAGTTGCTTTTGGATCAGCGCTTCGATGTTACTTCTATAATCATTTGCATAGGGCAAGGCGTACTTCAGCGCAGACACCAGCACCGCGAGTGTCACTAAAGTGATCGCAAAGATTTGCCACGCTTTACGCAGGCAGAAAAAACAGACGGCCTTAGCCTGCATGTACAGCTACCCTTTACATCATTACTACGTCAAACTGCTCTTGGCTATATAAGCTCTCAGTTTGAATGCTAACCTGCTTACCAATAAATAATTCAAGCTCAGCTAAATTATGATACTCATCGTTGATCAAGGCTTCGCTCACCGCTGGCGAGGCATAAACCATAAACTTGTCGGCATCATAAGCACGATTCACACGCACGATCTCCCGTAGGATCTCATAGCAAACGGTTTCGACCGTTTTTAGTGAACCACGACCGGAGCAAGATGGACACACATCACAAAGAATATGTTCTAGGCTCTCGCGCGTGCGCTTACGGGTCATTTCTACAAGCCCAAGTGCAGAGAGTCCATTGATATTGGCTTTCGCTCGGTCTTTAGACAACGCGGTTTCTAAAGAGTGCAATACTCGGCGTTTATGCTCGTCAGATACCATGTCAATAAAGTCGATAATAATGATACCACCAAGGTTTCGTAACCTTAGTTGCCTCGCAATTGCTGACGTCGCTTCAACATTGGTATTAAAAATCGTCTCTTCGAGATTACGATGGCCAACAAACGCGCCGGTATTAACATCAACCGTTGTCATTGCTTCCGTTTGGTCAATGATAAGGTAGCCACCAGACTTTAACTCAACCTTGCGATGTAGTGCTTTTTGGATCTCAGTTTCAACATCAAACAAGTCAAAAATAGGGCGTTCACCGGGGTAATACTCAAGTGCACTTGCGAGTTGGGGAACAAACTCTTCAGTGAAAAGCTTTAGCTCTTGGTAAGTTAACTTTGAGTCAACACGGATACGTTCCATGTCCTCACCAACATAATCACGCAAGGTGCGAAATGCTAAGGTAAGATCCTCGTGCAAAATTTTTGCTTTGCTCGTTTTACGGCGGCGAGTCACAATTTTTTGCCAAAGCTTTTTCAAAAACTCCGCATCATGCTGTAACTCTGCTTCCGAAGCGCCTTCAGCAGCGGTACGAACGATAAAACCACCGTTTTCGTCATTATATTGTGCGACAATTTCTTTTAATCGGTCGCGCTCTTGTTCGGTTTCAATACGCTGACTCACACCCACATGCGTCGCGTCAGGCATAAACACCAAATAACGTGAAGGAATAGTGATGTCCGTTGTCAGTCTAGCGCCTTTTGTGCCAAGCGGATCTTTGACCACTTGTACCATAATGAACTGGCCTTGTTTAACCAGCTCACGAATATCCTGCACTTTCTTAACTGGGGACTCGGCCACCCCCTCTTCGATGGAAGCACTGTTCACGATATCTGACGCATGTAGAAACGCCGCTTTTTCCAAGCCGATATCCACAAAAGCAGCCTGCATACCAGGAAGAACTCGGCTTACTTTGCCAAGATAAATATTACCAACGATGCCGAGGTTACCGATCCGTTCAACTTGAACTTCTTGCAGCACCCCATTTTCGATTAAGGCTACGCGACTTTCACTTGGGGTGACATTGATTAGTAGTTCGCTACTCATATTTTATTTTAAAAACCGTTGAATTAATTCGTCTGTCTCATATAAAGGTAAGCCGACAACTGCAAAATAGCTACCTTGGATCTCAGTTACAAAGCGTCCACCTACCCCTTGGATCCCGTAACCACCCGCTTTATCTTGCGGCTCGTTGGTGTCCCAGTAGGCATCAATTTCGGTTTCGCTGAGCGTTTTAAAAGTCACATTGGTCACAATCACATCGCTCAGTACTTTGCTTGTATCTGCAAGTGCAATCGCCGTCATCACCTGATGCGTATGACCAGAAAGGCGCTGCATCATCGCTTTGAAATCCGCTTTATCACGAGGCTTACCAAGCGCTTCTCCGTCAATGACAACCACAGTGTCACTGCCAAGAACCGGCTTATCGGTATACCCTAGCGCCACACCTGATTGCGCTTTTAAACACGCTAAACGCTCCACAAGCTGTAATGCGCTTTCATCGTCTAGCGGACTTTCATCAGCATCAACACTAAATTGCTCGAACGAATAGCCAAGCTGAGAAAGCAGCGCTTTGCGACGCGGAGAAGCCGAAGCTAAATATAAAGAAATAGACATTATCTGATCCTAAACTGTCTACGATATTTTCTCAGCAGTGGGAATATCCACAGCCAGCACACCATGCCCGTAACTGCAGGCCAGAGATAATGCGGGTTAAAGTAGATATCAAGCAAGAAATGATTAAGCCAAAATTGTAACAAATGATAGAGCGCGAGAAATAGCCCGATCAGCACTGCTTGCTGCCAGATGGAGAAATTACGAATTTTCTGAAAGTTACTGGCGGTAATATAAATACAAATGGAATAGGTCAACGAGTTCACCCCGAGCGGCGCGCCCATCGCTAAATCAATTATTAGGCCAGTCATCCAAGCCCAACCAATATTCACACGGTGAGGAACGGCCAAAGACCAGTACATCAACACCAACAATACCCAGTCAGGACGAAATGGTTCAAGTGAAAAAGGCAATGGCATAAGTGCCATGATTAACGCAACAAAGACACTTAATGCAATCAATAAGTTGCTATGTTTACTCATGATTAATTGCCTCTTGGCTACGTTTACCTAACACCACGAGTAAGCGAATGCGATCTAGTTGTGCAATCGGCTCTGCCTGTACTTGTGCAAACGGTAGGCCTTCGTCTCTATCTATTTCAGTAACTACAGCCACCGGATAGCCTTCAGGGAAAGTACCACCAAGCCCGGAAGTGACCAACACATCACCAATGCGAATATCCATGCTATGCGGTACATGAGCAAGGCGAACATTATTGATTTTACCCGTCCCCTCTACCACAGTGCGAACGTCATTACGCAATATTCTGACCGGTGTCGCATGGGTGGTATCAGTCATAAGCAGCACTCTTGAGGTCGTTGTACCGACTTGAGTGAGCTGCCCAACAATGCCCATTTCGTCAATAACAGCCTGCCCTTCGCTGATCCCATCAATAGTACCGCGATTAATCACCACCTGATGGCTATAAGGGTTAGAATGAACAGACAACACTTGAGATATTAAACGTTGATTGGTTTCCCTAGCTGAAGCACCTAATAAAGCGCGCAACTCTTGATTTTCTTTTTGCAAAAACTGAAGTTGCTGTAATTGCTCACTCTGTATTAATTGTTTTTCTCTGAGTGCTTGGTTTTCTTGTTGTAGCTTTTCTCTGGTATTAAGGCTTTTCAGGCCCAAGTTGAACGCTTCATAGGGAATATTAGCGACGTACAGTAGCGGACTGACCAAAGTGTTTAAACTGGTTCGCACCATAGTCCCACCAACCGTGTAGCGGTCACCAATGATCAGAATAATACTAAGCACAACTGCGACAGTAAGTCGCAGTTGTAAAGGAACGGTTCGGCCAAATAATAAATTCATCAGTCGTAACTAAATACGTCACCACCGTGCATGTCTATCATCTCTAACGCTTTACCACCACCTCTTGCCACACAAGTTAATGGGTCATCGGCAACCACCACTGGAATACCAGTTTCTTCCATCAACAAACGGTCTAAGTCTTTGAGTAATGCGCCACCACCTGTTAATACCATGCCATGGGCAGAAATATCAGAGGCAAGCTCTGGTGGCGACTGCTCTAGCGCAACCATTACTGCACTTACAATCCCCATCAAAGGTTCTTGTAACGCTTCTAAGATTTCATGTGAGTTGAGTGTGAAAGAGCGCGGCACCCCTTCAGCTAAGTTACGGCCGCGAACCTCAATCTCAATCGGTGTTTCACTCTTAAACGCTGAGCCAATTTCATGTTTGATATGCTCAGCCGTCGCTTCACCAATCAGGCTTCCGAAGTTGCGACGTACATAGTTAATAATCGCTTCATCAAACTTATCACCACCGATACGTACTGAAGACGAATAAACAACACCATTTAGTGAGATAATCGCCACTTCCGTCGTACCACCACCTATATCAACAACCATTGAACCCGTTGCTTCAGATACTGGTAAGCCAGCACCAATTGCAGCAGCCATTGGCTCTTCAATTAAGTACACTTCACGTGCACCAGCACCCATTGCGGATTCACGGATAGCACGCTTTTCAACTTGCGTTGCACCACAAGGTACGCAAATAAGTACACGAGGGCTTGGACGCATGAAGTTATTATTGTGCACCTGTTTGATAAAGTGCTGTAACATTTTTTCTGTTACATAGAAGTCTGCAATCACCCCGTCTTTCATCGGGCGAATAGCTTTGATGTTACCCGGCGTTCGACCTAGCATTTGCTTAGCCGCAGTACCTACTGATGCAACGCTTTTTGGGCCACCAGCTCGCTCCTGACGAATTGCCACCACCGATGGCTCATTCAGTACGATGCCTTCTTCTTTTACATAAATAAGTGTGTTTGCCGTCCCTAAATCGATAGAGAGATCGTTAGAAAATAATCCGCGTAATTTTTTAAACATGAGGCTGGGTGACCTTTCAGAATTCTGTCAAACAAAGCAGCATCACCTGCTGCTCTTAATTTACTACTTATCGCTCTCGAACAAGTCGAAAACCTATATAATTCGCTCTAAAATCTGGCGCTAACGCTAAGCGAGTTGACACTCGAGCCAAACTCGGCGCGAAGTTCCATGCACCGCCACGCACTGTAACATCGCTCTGAGAAGCACGCTTTTGCGTCCACTCCCAGACGTTTCCTACAGTATCATATAAGCCATAGCTATTCGGTGAAAATTGGGCAACTGGTGAAGGACTTTTATTAGACCACTCACTGCCACACCAACCACAATTAGCTAGGTTTCTTCCGATTTCATTACCCCATGGGTACTCAGATGCAGTGCCTGCACGCGCCGCATATTCCCATTCAACTTCATTGGGTAATCTAAATTGTTGTCCTTTTTCGCCAGATAACCAGTTGGCATACGCTTTGGCATCATCATAAGCAACACACACAACGGGAAAATTATCTGATTGCTCGTAACCGGGGTTTTCCCAATTATATTCAAGCTCCCAAACCGGTTCGCCATTTTTATAGTACGCGCAGCCTTTACCTTGTTCGGCTAAGGTTTTATATCCAGTGCTTTGTGCAAAACGGCGAAAAGCCGCCACTGTAACCTCAGTGCTCTGCATGGCATATGAATGACTCAACACTTTTTCAACAATGGGACGCTCATTTGGTAAGCCATTACCCGTCAGGTCGCCCATTTTAAAAGTGCCTGCAGGGATAATAGCTAGCTCATTTTCGGTGGTTGCTACGGCGACCACTTGTGCTTGTTGCGCTTCAGGCTCAGGCTTTTTCGTTACAACAGACGTTACCGATTGGCGTTTCTTCACCAATTTCGCATTAATAGTTTGTGCCGCTCGTAGGTTAATGCGCGCTTTATAAGGTTCATAACCTAATTTTCGGATCTCAACATCATAAAATCCGGCAGGAATTGCTACTGTCGTTTTTGTCGCGCCGTAGCTGACTCCATTAATAAATACTTCGTCGTCGTAAACATTTGATCTTAAAGTTAACTCGACTGTTTTATCAGCCGTTTGTGACTTTTTTACAAGAGGGGTCTCCACGACTGGCTGCTTTGTAATAGTCGCAACTTCAACCGGATCACTTTGCTCGTCCGAAAAAGTCAGTTGATTATCACTGTAGACTGTCGAGTAGTTCGACTGGTAATTTACGGCAAGCGGAGTGCCATACTCAGCACAATAACGATTGTCTAAGCTCAGCAGGTTACATAAGCGGCTGCTATTTACATCACCACGCATCGTCACGCTGAGATTAACGTTGTAGTTGCCTTGTCCACTAAATCCACTATTTACAACATGGCTGCTCACCACTTGAACCTGCGCGCCAGCCATATTGCGTTTTGGCTCGACAACACGGCTCTCGGTTAGGTTAGCAAAAATCTGATCAATAAAGCGCTTAGTTGCTTTTTGAAGCCCCATTTGCTGACCACGCTGTTCGCAAGCCGCCAAGGTTTCTGTGCGCTTACAGTTAATCGTGTGGTCTACCTCTAGCGTACCTTCACGAGTAAACTCATTACGTAGTCGCTCTACTCGCGCTGTGCCAAGCTGATCTTTTAAGTTTTCAAGCGTATTTACTAAGGTGTGCTTAGTTACACGGACCTGCTCAATATCTTTACGCTGTGATGCAATCGCCGCAATCTGCATCGCAATGTCTTCTTTATTCTGCTTGTGATCTGCCACTGCTTGCTGATAACGCGTTTGCGCAGAAGAAATATCAATGGAAGGATCATCAATTAGCCGACGATACAACTCATTCATTGCATCTAAGGCCTGATTTTTTTCTTTGTCTAACTCACCTGAACGTTTTCTCAATAACTCAAGTTGAGACTGCAGACGCGTTTCCTCAGCTAGGTGTTTTTCTAAAACGACCGAGTATCTGTCTAATTCGCTTTGCTTATTAGACAATTCAGACTCGATGGCAGTGACCGTCGCAGTATCTTGCGCCATAGCGCTTTGAGCAACAGTACCCATGGCCAGGATCGAGGCCGAGACAATAAAAGTTAAAGGAGCAATTCGCATATGTTCCATTCCCAACAGCGGCAATTGTTTGGTCTTGTTATTTCTTATAGTTAGGGCTCTATGCTATGTACTTACAAAGTAAAACACAAGCTTTGCACAATTAATATCTGAGTTTACAACTATTAACCAGCGTCTTGCCAGTTTTTAGCTGAGATTTTGTCTATTTTTCTCTAACATCGCGATGTGTTACTAATTCGAGTCCAAAATAGAAGATAGGTAATCAAGGATGTATGATAACCTCTGGAGTGAAACGCTCGGGTTATTTATTATAGTGTGCAAAATATCAGACTGATTTCATCATGCAAACCATCACCAATATCGCCGAGTCACCAATCCAAACTATCCACCACCCGACATTGGATAAATACGGTTTAACGTTGCAGGTTAAGCGTGATGATTTGCTCCATCCTGTGATCCAAGGAAACAAATGGCGTAAGCTAAAATACAACATACTCCACCTAAAGCAAGCTGGCCTTGAAGAGTTAGTCACTTTTGGCGGGGCGTTTTCCAATCACTTATATGCTACTAGCATGGCGTGCAAACTTTTCGCAATCAAAGGTCACTTAATTGTTAGAGGCCCAGAGATTGACCGGCACAACCCAACGCTAAAAATGGCAAGCGCTTGCGGGCTAACACTTCATCCAGTGAGTCGAGTCGAATATCGACAAAGAAATCAACCTGAATACATTCAAACTCTGCAAGCCAAGTTTATTAATGCTTATCTCATACCAGAAGGCGGCACTAATGCACTTGCACTGCAAGGCGTTGAAGAGCTAGCGCATTCCTTGCCTCAAAGTGATTATGTCATGACTGCAGTGGGTAGTGGCGGCACAGTGGCAGGACTAATCTCGGGATTGCCTAACCACACGCAGGTTTTAGGTGTTACGGTACTAAAAGGTGCTGAATACCTAGCACAGGAAATACATGAATTAATCACAATTCAGCGCCGTGCGCCATGGCAGCTACTCCATGATTTTCACCACGGAGGTTACGCCAATACTACACCTGAATTGCTGAGTTTTTGTCATGAAATGAAGGTAAAATATCGTTTGCCTCTTGAGCCTATTTACACTGGTAAACTGTTTTACGCCATTTTCACTTTGGCTCAACAAGGATACTTCAAAAGAGGCAGTGTGATCACCGCAATCCATACCGGCGGCTTACAAGGATTAGATGGTTTGAGATATCTGGCAAATAAAAAGTAGACCTAATCAGCTCATGCGGTTAGCGTTTTAGTGAATATCAGCGAGCTGTTGTAACGGTGCGGAGAAATAATGACCTTGGGCCCCTTTCACTCCAAGCCCTTTGATGCAACTCAGTTCAGCAACGGTTTCAATCCCCACTGCATACACGGGAATACCCAAGCTTCTTGCTTGAGCGACTATTTGCTTTACTGTGCGTTTACGATACGCAGACTTTTCAATGCCGTGTACCAGCTCATAGCTAAGCTTGACAGCTTTTACCAACTCGGCAAGCGGTGAGCGCCCTAGCGTCAGAGCCTGCGTAACATTATCCAAATAAATATCGCACCCAAGTCGGTTCAACCTATCAAAAGCTGCTAGCAATCGCTCTCCATGTTGATAGACCTCTTCTATGCTAAGTTCAAACCCAATTGCCGCACCACTATGAGACGCAATGAGCTGCCCCTCTAGCCAATCAATAAACTGGCTATCCACCCAACTCGAAATATGTAAGTTAATACTTACCTTTCCAAAATTCCTTTCCTGCTCATAAACAGACAACACCTGTTTAACTATCGCTCTATCCAGAAACTGAAATTGCTCTGGGGTATAGAGGTGTTGCATCACCTGCTTGGCCGAAATTCGCCCCATTTCTTTGTGAGTCACTCTTAGTAGCGCTTCGCTTACAATTACGTCTTCGGCTAAAAAGTCGAACAACGGCTGGAAGAATAAGGAAAACTGTCCGGCTTTCAGATAACTCAGCAAAGCCTCACCATCTTCGTTAAGGCGTTTTGCCAATAACTCTGTGAGATGAACTAAATGAGTATGTTGCCACACTTGATTTTGCGCGATCGAAAGCGCTGATTTTGCGCTCTGATAAACCTGTGTCTGTTGTTTATTTTCCTGATAAAAACAAGCGCCAAGTTTCACTTTGCTGCGAGATAAATCCCCCCGAAACTCTAACAGCACTCGATAAACGATTTCGTGCATTTGCTTTACCAAATCCATACCTTTAGTCGCCCCAATCTGCTTTACTGTCACGGCTAATGCCCCAGAAGCTAGATATTTAACTGCCACCGTCCCAAACTCTCCAACGCCTTTAACCAGCGCAAGCTGAAAATGTAACTGCAGATCAACTTCTTTAGGCGTACTGCACTGCCAATGGATTAACGCAAATAGTGCGTACTGCCCTTCAGGAGCGGGGGCTGGTAAAGCCACAGGCTTTTGCGCATGTGAGGTAGACTCAGCCTTACCGTATAAAAACCACCACCGGTGTACGAATAACACCAGCCCAATTGACAACAAATTGAAAAATATCAATATATATCCATGACTTATCCATATAGATTCATGGTACAAGGTAACGGTTTGATCATCGGCAACAAATTGATGTTCTTCTGCATTCGCAATAGGTAACGACGAAAAACCATACTTCGTAGCTATTTCACTTACTCCCATAGCAAAAGCTTCAGCTGATAGCTGCGAAATTTCAGCCGCGGCTTCTTCTCCTTGTGTGTGAACTTGAAGGTGCAATAAATGATTAAGAAGGAAATTTAGACACAACAACACCGCCAAACTTACCGCGACTAGCTTTTTTTGATACTGACGACTAAATCCATCTAACAGCTGAATTGGCATAATGTTTTTATTGGGTGGAAAGATAACTGAAGTGTTGTTCAAAATAGTGCAAAACTCAAGCGAGATGCGGCTTTTAATTGTACAGAAAGGATAAGCAACTGAGCCAAAACTAGAAATGCGTTAAGTTTATTAATCGTACAAGATGGTAAGCTCTATCTAAGCTTACTTGTCACCATTTTCTTAGAGATATTTATACCAGTAAAAAACAAAAACCCCAGCATGATGCTAGGGTTTTCGTAGATGCTACACCAGAAATTAGAACGGAATATCATCATCAAAGTCAATTGGTGGCTCCATAGGATTTGAGCTACCACCTGATTGACCATTGTTTTGGTTCTGTTGTGGTGCAAAACCACCTTGAGACTGGCCACCGAATCCAGAAGACTGCTGAGAATTCTGTTGCGATTGCTGTGGTGCGAATCCACCTTGCTGTTGGTTTGACTGGCTTTGCTGTGGCTGCGAATATTGCTGCTGAGGCGCTTGATTATAGCTTTGCTGGCCATAATTATTTTGCTGCTGTTGACCACCTTGGTACTGGCCGCCACCTTGACCCTGCTGCTCGCCACGGCCACCTAGCATTTGCATTTGGCCACCCATGTCCACCACGATTTCCGTTGTGTACTTTTCTTGGCCGCTTTGATCTGTCCACTTACGAGTCTG
Source organism: Pseudoalteromonas maricaloris (assembly GCF_024746855.1). Lineage (NCBI taxonomy): Bacteria > Pseudomonadati > Pseudomonadota > Gammaproteobacteria > Alteromonadales > Pseudoalteromonadaceae > Pseudoalteromonas > Pseudoalteromonas maricaloris. Next base: position 3,704,639 of record NZ_CP024625.1, read on the forward strand.
TAGACGACCTTCAATGTAAACCTGCGAGCCTTTTCTTAAATACTCACCCGCAACTTCCGCAAGTTTGCCAAACAACACCACACGGTGCCATTCTGTACGCTCTTGCAATTGACCGGTGTTTTTATCTTTCCAGCTATCCGTAGTTGCAATGCTGATGTTAGCCACGCCGTTACCGTTTGGCATATAGCGAACTTCAGGATCTTGGCCCAGATTACCTACCAAAATTACTTTATTAACACCACGTGCCATGGCATTGTCTCCTCACACTATGACAAGCCCAGCACTTGCTTGGCTTGCTTCAAATCAAAAATTTTATCATCTACTTTTAGGTAGCTACGATTCTCATCTCTCACTACCGTGGCCTCAAGTACCCCAGGTAATGAAACCAATTGGTCTGCCAATTCCGTCGCTTGTTGCTCATTTTCTACAGCAGAAACTAAGCTGATCGCTTTGCTCTTAGGTGGCACTTGCATGCCCCATGCGATAACAAACCATATTACCCCAATAATGGCCGTTGCGGCAAATATCGTATCGACCGCAAAATTTTGTGCCAAGATACCACCCAAAGCTCCACCTATAAATGCGCCAAGAAACTGGCCAGATGAAAATACTCCCATCGCCGATCCCTTTTGGTTGGCTGGAGCTATGCGAGAAACCAACGCAGGCATAGTTGCTTCGAGAAAATTAAAGGCAATAAAATAGACCAGCATTGCACCTGCGATCACCCAAAGTGAATCTACAAAGCAATACAAAGTAACCGAGCTTACTACTAGCATTGCAATAGACAACAAGAATGTCTGCTTTTCTTTTTGTTTGCGGATCGCCACTATCATCATCGGTGCCATCAAAATGAAGGCGAGTAAAAATACCGGAATGTAGAGTTGCCAATGCCTATCTGCTGCAAGGCCGTCACGGATCAACTGACCTGGCAAGGCTACAAAAATTGTAGTCAGCGTCAAATGCAATAGCAATACCCCAAGATCAAGCCTCAGTAACTGTGGGTTTTGCACCAAGCGACGAGTATCTGCAAAGCTTGCAATTGTGTCGCCTTTTGGGGCTTTATTTACCGCATTTGGCACCATAAAGGTAATGATAGCGATACCTACAATTGCCAATACCGCCGTCAGCCAGAAGATCCCTGCGATACCAAAAGACGCTGCAATCATTGGTCCTAATAACATGGCTACAGCAAAGCTCATACCAATGCACATGCCGATGACCGCCATAACCTTGGGACGCTGCTCGTCACGGCTCAAATCCGCAGCAAGCGCAAGTAAAGCACTTGCAATCGCGCCCATCCCCTGCAGGGCTCTACCAAATGTCACCCAATAGATTGAATCCGCTAATGCCGCGATAACGGATCCTAATGCAAATACCAACAACCCACCAATGATGATTGGCTTGCGGCCGAACTTATCAGACAACCAACCCATGGGTATCTGGAGTACAGCTTGAGTCAAACCATAAGCACCAATAGCCAAACCAATCCACAGTGGCGAGACATCCTGTAAAGACTGGCCGTAAACAGCTAACACAGGCATCAGCATGAACAAACCAAGCATGCGGAAAGCGAAAACGCCAGCAAGAGAAATCGCGGCGCGCTTTTCAGTTGGATTTAAAGAGTCATTAGACATAAGGCGGTATTCATCACTATCGAAAATCACGCGCAAGTTTAACAAACTCTTTTCTTAACTTACACTAGCGCGAACGGATCTTTGCAATGCGATTGTTACCATCGTGAATTTGAGTGGCTTACTTCGAGAGAGAAAAGCGCTAGTTGACGCCGTACTTGGCCGTGATCTGATCTAATTTTCCGCTACGTTTAACCCGTTCAAATGCTTGACTCAAACGCTGCAAACGCTCGCTCGAGGTGCGTGCCTTGCTAAAGGCAAAATATACTGGGTTTTCGTTAATAACCAACGGGCTAATCGCAAACTTTTCAAAATCAGGGTTATTTTTACTTTGATACAGGATGTTGAATTTTTCTTCTAAAAACCCTGCGATCCGTCCTTTTTTGAGCAAATTCAATTTTACCTGATTGTCGGGTACATAAATAAATTGTGTTTCACTGTCGGTACGACGCGCAAGGCGAGCTGTAAACGCCTCACCGTAATAAGCATTACGCTGAATAGCGATGGGCTTTGACAGATGAAATAACGACTCAAGTGAGTCAAGCTGATGAGGCTCCCCTGAGTTCATAGCAAAAACAATGGTTTCCATGCGTTGGGGACCAATAAAATACGCAAATTGTTCACGTACTGGTGTTTTTGTGACGCTCAAAATAAGATCGATATCACCCTCCTCTAAAAGCTTCAGCGCCCGACCCCAAGGAATACTCACGAAACGATAGCTACACCCAGCTTCATCTAACAAGGCTTTAGCGAAATCAACGTCCATACCGTGCCAAACAAGGTCGTCATTTAACTTAGACTGCGCCGCATAATTCTCAAACCGCACCACCAGCTCACAGGCGAAGACATTTTGGCAAAGCAGCGCCAAAAGCAATAAAAGTCGATACAAAATCAATATCCCAAGTTGATCGGTTTAATAAGTTTAGTTCGTTTAGCAGAGATAACTTAATTTTGTATTCGGGATGCGGTAATCTGTTCACTTCACATCATGCTTTGACTGATCCAGGTTTCAATTTAGTGGATTAGTATCGCGTACTCAGTACAGCGCACGAAAAAACACAAGGGTCGTATGGATAAAATAGAAGTTAGGGGTGCCCGCACCCACAATTTAAAAGACATTTCACTCACTATTCCAAGAGACAAGTTGATAGTGATCACGGGTCTTTCTGGCTCAGGGAAGTCGTCTTTAGCATTTGACACCTTATACGCAGAAGGCCAGCGTCGTTATGTTGAGTCTTTGTCTGCGTACGCGAGGCAGTTTTTATCGCTGATGGAAAAACCAGATGTGGATCACATTGAGGGCTTGTCTCCCGCGATTTCCATTGAGCAGAAGTCGACTTCTCACAACCCTCGCTCAACCGTGGGAACCATTACCGAAATATACGACTATTTAAGGTTACTCTTTGCTCGAGTGGGTGAACCGAGATGCCCTACGCATGATTTACCGTTAGCCGCACAAACTATCAGCCAAATGGTTGATACTGTATTGGCACTCCCAGAGGGTAGCAAACTCATGCTACTTGCACCGGTGGTGAAAAACCGTAAAGGTGAGCACGTAAAACTGTTAGAAGAGCTTGCGAGCCAAGGTTTTATTCGTGCGCGTATTGATGGCGAGGTATGCGATCTCTCAGATCCACCCACGCTAGAGTTACAGAAAAAACATACCATAGAAGTCGTGGTGGATCGTTTCAAAGTCAAAGCAGGGCTTGAGCAGCGGTTAGCCGAATCTTTTGAAACCGCGCTTGATTTGGCTGATGGCATTGCGCAAATCGCCTATATGGATGATAGCGAGGCAGACGAACTGATCTTCTCAGCCAACTTTGCCTGTCCAACTTGTGGCTATGCCATGAGCGAACTTGAACCACGATTGTTTTCTTTCAATAACCCCGCAGGTGCGTGCCAAAGCTGTGATGGTTTGGGGGTAAAGCAGTATTTTGATCCCAAACGTGTGGTGCAAAACCCAGAACTAAGCTTGTCTGGCGGTGCAATCAAAGGGTGGGATAAACGCAGTTTTTACTATTTTCAGATGTTAAGCTCGGTTGCTGAGCAATATGGATTTGACTTAGAAACGCCATTTCAGGATCTGCCGAGTAAGTTTCAAAAAGTGGTATTAGAAGGCTCAGGCAAAACTAAAATCGCGTTTAAGTATCGTAATGACAGAGGCGATCTTATCACTCGCAATCACGAGTTCGAAGGCGTGTTAAACAATATGAATCGCCGTTATCGGGAAACGGAGTCAAGTTCAGTAAGAGAAGAGCTCGCCAAATATCAAACCAGCCAAGCGTGTCCAAGTTGCCATGGCTCACGCCTGCGCGAGGAAGCTCGCCATGTGTTTATCGGCTCGACCAACCTGCCAACCGTAACAACGATGAGTATCGGCGAAGCCAGTCAATTTTTTATCGACTTAGCACTCACAGGCCAAAAAGCACAAATTGCGGACAAAATACTCAAAGAGATCCGCGACCGTTTATCTTTCTTGATCAATGTAGGCCTAAACTACCTCTCTTTGGAGCGTAGTGCTGATACTTTATCTGGCGGTGAAGCTCAGCGGATCCGTCTTGCAAGCCAAATTGGCGCCGGCCTCGTGGGGGTAATGTACGTACTGGATGAGCCTTCAATTGGTCTACATCAGCGCGATAACGACCGTTTACTTAAAACACTCACGCACCTAAGAGATCTTGGCAACACCGTGATTGTGGTAGAGCACGACGAAGATGCCATTCGTGCAGCCGATCACATCATCGATATCGGTCCAGGCGCAGGCGTACACGGCGGCTATGTCGTCGCTGAGGGAACTCGCGATGAGATAATGCAAAGTAAAGACTCATTAACGGGTCAATATCTCAGTGGCGAGAAATGCATTGAAGTTCCAGCGCAACGTCATCAATGTGATGACAAGTGGCTTGAACTTAAAGGTGCAACGGGCAACAACCTAAAAAGTGTCGACTTAAAAGTGCCTGTTGGTCTCATGACCTGCGTAACTGGAGTATCTGGTTCGGGTAAATCTACCCTCATTAATGACACCCTATTCAAGCTTGCCCATCAGGAATTAAACGGTGCAACAACGCAAGAAGCTGCACCATATGAATCAGTTCATGGGCTAGATCACTTTGATAAAGTTATCGATATTGATCAAAGTCCTATCGGTCGCACACCACGTTCAAACCCAGCAACTTATACCGGGATCTTTACTGCTATCCGTGAACTATTTGCGGGGACACAAGAGTCGCGTTCACGCGGTTATAAGGTTGGCCGCTTTAGTTTTAATGTTAAAGGCGGTCGCTGTGAGGCCTGTCAAGGCGATGGGGTTATCAAGGTTGAGATGCACTTCCTACCGGATGTCTATGTTCCTTGCGATGTCTGTACTGGTAAGCGCTATAACCGTGAAACACTGGAAGTGCTGTATAAAGGTAAAAATATCCACGAAGTGTTGGAAATGACCGTTGAGGACGCTCGAGAATTTTTTGATAAAATTCCCGCAATCAATCGCAAACTACAAACCTTAATGGACGTTGGCCTCTCCTACATTCGCTTGGGGCAAGCCGCCACGACCTTGTCCGGTGGTGAAGCGCAGCGTGTTAAGCTCGCTCGTGAACTATCAAAACGAGATACCGGTAAAACACTCTACATTCTCGATGAGCCAACCACAGGTCTACACTTCCATGATATTCAGCAGCTACTCGCGGTATTACACCGTCTACGCGATCATGGTAATACGGTGCTGGTTATCGAGCATAATCTAGATGTCATCAAAACCGCGGACTGGATTGTAGACTTAGGTCCAGAGGGAGGAGCAGGAGGTGGTCAAATACTCGTCTCAGGTACGCCTGAAACGGTGGCTGACTTTGCGGCTTCGCATACGGGTAAGTACCTTAAGCCCTTATTGTCTTAATTTCTAAAAGTCTCTATTATTGGTGCATAATAATTACAAATTCATTTATTATGCACCAACTTCTCGCGCCAAAAAACTTAACCGCATACCTAGCAAGGTTGCGCTTTTCCATCGGCCAATTTTGGCAAAGCCTAACGCTGGCTCAACGCTATTATTTGGTCAGTTTTATCATTTTTATGTTCAGCTTGAGTGAAACTGAAGATAATAACTTCACTGCTTTTTTGATCTTAATAACCACAGTAACGGCGCTATGTTATGAATTCTGGCCAAGGATCATGACCTTTTGGGAAAGTGTGCCTGGTAAAGCACTAATACTGTTATTTTATGCCTTTATCGCCAACTTTGTGTTAGTGCAAGCTGATGGCCGTATCAATGATTTAACTGGGGTCAACACAGATAATTTCCCTTACACACATAATTTGAGTGTGTTGCTGTCGTTACCTACTTGGTTTTTTATTACCAGTACCTTCTTGTTAATTCTCGCGCAACTCTTTATGACCTGCTATGTCGTTGTGCTTTTCCTACTTAAACCATTACGAATAAAGCCTTTTTGGCATCAGAATCACTATCGTTATCCGGCAACAACAGCAATCATCAGGTTGATCATGTGTTTTGTTTTATTGGCTTTTTTGGTGCTTGGCATTGCTAAATCAGGTGCTTCAACCGCATTTACTGAGTTTTCTTCTGATTTCAAAATAGATGAGGACGGAATTTCTTTCCAAGCCAACGCGAAAGAATCGCGCTCTGCAGACTCCACAGAAGAAAACGAAGGAGCATCGGAAACTCAGCCACAAGTGGCCGACATGAGTGGCGATACTCCACAACAAGATGAAGCAAAGTCCACAGCAGATGAGCCGGAGTCGTTAACGGTATCTATTAATAACGATCCCAACCCCGATTTGCACGAGCAAGGCAAAAACTATAACGATGTGCTTAACCAAATACTGGCTTACTTTATCTTTCGCTTTGAGTCTGACGGAAACTCACGTTGTGAACATAGCGAAGGCAGTAATATTGTTGAATTAAACGATTATGAGATCTTAGAGATCATGCCGGATAACGCCGCAGAATACGGCTACACCTATACAGTAAAGCCTTGTATTTCAGCGGCAATTGGTCATCAGTTTAAGCCGCAGCAACCATAAAGGTGCCTAGCGCATCGCGCTCTTGCTGACTCAGCGGTTGAGATTGCTTAACCGCAAAGTCATATCGCACCATAATGGTTTTACCTTCAGCACAGCATTCTCCATGCTGCCAAGCCTGCTGCAAAATGACAAATGAGCTGTTGCCGATATGTTCAACAGCCGTTTTTATTTCGACCTCTTGACCATAAAATAGCTCCCCTTTAAAAGTGACTTCGACTTTAGCAACAATCAATTTCCACTCTTTTGGATTTAAATCTGGTGTAAATATTTTGAAAATAGGTGTGCGCGCGGCTTCAAACCATACAGGGAGTACGGTATTGTTGATATGTCCAAGCACATCTGTGTCGCAAAAACGCGGCATAAGCTTTTCAGACAGCATAATAACTCCAATAAAAACTAGGGAAAAACATGAGTGATTTTATTCGCGTTTACGATAACGCACTCAGTTCAAACTTTTGCGATGAATTCGTAAAGACCTTCGATCAAAGCCCACATTTAAAACAGGGGACTACGTCTGGTGGTGTCGACTTGAGTAAAAAAGTCAGTCACGACCTTTATTTAAATTCCTATCCTGACTATGCCAAACAGTTACAACACATTCAACAGGTTACGGCAAAGCACTTATTTGAATACCTTGAAGAGCATTTCTTTATGATCATCGGTGCATTTGGACTTAAAGTGTATCACCCCAAAACTGGTGAGCCTGTCGATCTCACTGTGGATAACTTTGAAGAAGTCGGCAAGCCACAACTCCCGGTCCTTGCTCAACAGCTGTTTCGTTTGGGCGCTATACAAGCTCAGCGCTATCAAATAAATAAAGGCGGCTACCCCTACTGGCACAGCGAAGTCTACCCTCAACACGACCATAATGAAGCCTTACACCGAGTGCTGTTATTTATGTTCTACCTTAATGATGTCGAGGAAGGTGGCGAGACCGAGTTTTATTATCAGCAGCGTAAAATTGCCCCAGTAAAAGGCTCTATGGTGATAGCGCCAGGGTATTTTACACATACACATAGAGGCAATATTCCGGTTTCTAATGATAAGTATATACTCACTTCATGGGTGTTATTTAATAGAGCAGAGCAACTCTATGGTACGCCCAAATAAGCTATCTCTATACTTCAAGGGCTGTTGAACTCAAGCATACAAGATCAACAAGCCCCACAGAACTTATTTAGCTTTGGTAAATTCAGCCCACTCTATCAGCATGGGTAAAAAATCTTCATAGCCACACACCGCCATCATACCCGATTCATCTAAAGCCAGTGCGTCTTCTTGGTATTGTGCTATGTCATCACTTTCATGAAACAGAGCGTGGCTTTCAAATAATGCTTCTTGCGGCGTGAACGTGGCTCGGATCTCTTTTCCAGCCAACACAAGCTCTTCTTTTTGATTTGGCAGGTTTTCAAGCTGTGTCAGCAGACTGACAATATGCTCATGTGCTAGCTCTTCGCTCAGCCACCGACCTATCAACGCGTGCTCGTCATTTAAGCGAGCTCGAAACCCAGAAAGTGGGTCACGAATAAACTGATATTCCATCTTTACTTCTTAACTAAATCACCTTCTTTTATTATACCTAAGTGGCGTCCGCTAAGCATTCATTGATAGAATTACCTTTTAACCACTCGATTATTGGTCAACGCATGTCGCCTGTTGAGATCTTATTTCCTCTCATTTTTATCGTTATTTCTGGGTTTTTAAGTGCAAAGATAGGCTTTATCGCCATCAATCAGCTTGATGGCTTGCGTACTTTTATCTTTAATTTATGTATTCCTGTGCTGTTATTTAGCAGTATGGTGCAAGCAGATCTGGAAAGCCTCGCGACGGGCTCCTTGTTATTATCCTTTTATCTCCCAGTCGCTCTGACTTATGCAGGCTTATACCTATTTCTCTTTAAAGCGCAACATCGCTCGAAAGCAGACAGTGCAGCATTAGCATTAAGTGGCACCTACTCTAATACCGTGTTAGTCGGATTACCGATTATCCTAATGGCGCTCGGTGAGCAAGCCGCTGCCATGGTATTTATGATTATTACATTCCACAGTGCAATGCTGTTTTTTATGACTTTTTTACTGGCAGCAAGACACAAGAATAAGGTGGATATTGCGAAACCCCTGCTGTTAAATCCAATAGTGATAAGTATTACGAGTGGTTTGATATTAAACGTTGCTGGATTAAAGCTACCAAGCTTAATACTTGAAAGCTTTAGTTGGTTGGCAAAACCTGCCATTCCTGGGGCGCTATTTATTTTGGGTGCGAGCTTGGTACAGTATGGCGTGCGAGGAAAGTTACACGGTGCGATATGGCTAAGTGCAGTAAAACTGATACTACTACCGGGATTGGTTTATCTCTTTGCCACTTATTTAGGATTGGCAACTCAGCAAGTTCAGGTGGTGACTTTAATGAGTGCCTCTCCTTTAGGAGTCAATGCCTATCTTGTTGCTAGACAGCTCGACAGCCAACAAGCAACGCTTGCGGCTACCGTTGTGCTGTCTACTGTGCTGAGTATGGTCAGCCTGACTGGGTGGTTATACTTTTTGGTATAACCGTTAATACCTAGGCGGCGTATACTTAGCAGCATCAATAATAGCCCACAAATGGAAAACGGCTGCAATCACAGGTGGAACCAATAAAAACCACAGTGCATACCCACCTACAACAACAATTGCGAAGATTAAAGCCGCCAATATACGACCTTGAACCAACTGACCAAGGCCAGGGAAAAAGACGTTACAAATCGCTGCAATTACATTACCACCAGAACCTTGTCCAGACATAGTTACCTCTCTTAGTTACTTAAAGTCTTTCTTTTTAATGTATCAGATTTCATGCCAACCCTAACACTTTGATTTTAAAAGAAACCAATGAAGCTCATTGTTTTCTGTTCACTATAAGTTAGCCTAAACCACTAACTTTTAGCTTAAAGTTTAGCTATATTATGATGCGTAATTCAATCACTTTGATTTACATAAAATAATAATGAAAACAGGATGTCTTATGCTTGGCAAGTTTACCACCCCGCTAACAAAATTAGTCGACAAGTATTTACCCGATCCATTTGTGATTGTACTTTTACTCACTTTTTTGGTGATGGTACTCGCTACATTGTTTACTCCAGCAACGCCTGTCATGGTGCTTGAGGCATGGGGTAATGGCTTTTGGAAGCTGCTGACTTTTGCGATGCAAATGTTGTTAGTTTTATTATGTGGTCACATGCTTGCTGTTACCCCTCCAATAGCGAAAGCGCTAGACCGTATCGCAGGCCTAGCTAAAACTCCTTCTCAAGCAATTATACTCACCACCTTTGTTGCGATGAGCGCCAGCTGGATAAATTGGGGGTTTGGCTTAGTAGTCGGAGCTTTGTTCGCAAAGGCCATCGCTCGAAAAGTGAAAGTTGATTATCGCCTGTTAGTGGCAAGTGCTTACTCTGGTTTTGTTGTTTGGCACGCAGGCCTATCAGGCTCAGTCCCCCTGACTATCGCAACTCCGGGGCACTTTAGTGAAAAGAGCATAGGTATTGTTACCACTTCAGAGACAATCTTTGCACCATTTAACCTACTCATCGTACTTAGTATTTTTATCGTTTTACCACTTATAAATAAACTCATGCTTCCCAAAGATGATGACGCAGTTATTGTTGATAAAGAAAAGCTCATTGAACAAAGTAATGATATCAGTACCCGCAATACTCCGGCTGCAAAATTAGAAAATGCCTCATGGCTTGGTATGTTAGGAGGAGCAATCGGTCTTAGCTACTTGGGCTTTTACTTTATTTTTAATGCCGGCACATTGACATTGAATATCGTCATAGCCCTGTTTTTGTTTTTAGCCATGCTGCTACACAAAACCCCTGCAAATATTCTCAATAGCCTACAACAAGCAATTCAAGGTGGTGCCGGTATCGTGATCCAGTTTCCTTTTTATGCTGGGATCATGGCTATGATGGTCGAAACTGGATTAGCGCAACAAATATCTCAAGGATTTGTTTCTATTAGCAGTCAATGGACATTACCGCTGTGGAGCTTTTTAAGCGCAGGCCTTGTAAATATATTTGTGCCTTCAGGCGGCGGTCAGTGGGCGGTACAAGCACCAATTATCATTCCCGCAGCAGAAGCGCTTAATGCAGACATAGCCAGAGTCGCGATGGCAGTTGCTTGGGGTGATGCTTGGACTAACCTGATCCAGCCTTTTTGGGCACTCCCGGTACTTGCAATTGCAGGTCTTAAAGCCAAAGATATTATGGGATTTTGCCTGATACAATTGCTGGTAACGGGTGTAATTATCGCAACTTTATTGTTGCTCCCCCTGTAAGAAGGTGCGTAATGCACCTTCTTACACAGATTAACTTGATAAAATTTTCATTGGTAAGCTAAGGATTGGATTCTCTGAATCAGCAAAATGCATCATTACCGCAACATGACCTGTAATAACAACTATATACATAATAGCGCTGACCACTTGCCCATATCGGTCAAGGGGTAATAAGTGACTGTAATTACGGCCACGCCACTCAATCAGGATTTCAAAACTACCAATCAATATGAATATCACCAATAGGATTAAGCCAAAGGTGTAACTTATCCAAAGGCCGAATAATACTCCTGCCATACACGCTAATAACCCCACCCAAGAGCGCATTGAAAAGCTTATACTTTTTAGAACATGCCCACCATCTAACGGCAAAATGGGTAGTAAATTGAATAAGTTCAACAGCGCACTTAATACTGCAACACCAGCAAAGATTTCCATCTCTGTCGCGTAATACAACACCACTCCAAGGATTGAGGTTATCAAACCAAAGGCCGGTCCCATCAACGAAATAACTACATCTTGCCAGCGGGTCGTGATCTTATCGTCACTTACAGCCAGGCCACCAACGAAAGGGATCAAATAGATGCCTTTTGTTTTAATTCCAAAATAGCGCATCGCGCGGACGTGGCCATATTCATGAACGACTAAGCAAGCCACAAGCATAAGCGCAAACTGCCAAGAAAATAGCCATGCGTACCCTGCCACGGATGCGCCAGCCAACGCAGCTTTGACCACCTTGGCACTTTTAAATAACTTTAAGCCCAATGCTGCCAAACCAAATAAGCTGCGTTTTTCTTTAGGTGTCTCGGTGCTCACTTCGAGCCACCGAAGCTCAGATCCATTTACTGCAATACCAAGTAACCCCTGAGGTAACTGCTCTGTATTTACCGCCAGTGCTTGTCCATCAATGGTCGCGAAAATGCCATTATGTTGCTCTTCAAAGGTAATCGCTTGTTGCTCGACAAAAAGCTGTACTACTTGTTGTTGGTTAAAAAAGATAGATACCGCTTTGTCCGCTAGCGAAAGCTCGACTCTATTCATATTCAGATCCAAAGGTCATTTAGGGCATTATCGCTAAAAGCGCCCGCTTCATAAAGTGCTGCCGAAATCTGAATTAGAAAAATGCAGGCAAAGTGTCATTATTGCGCTTCAAATTGAGTAAAAATCACCTTTTAAAGCGTTTTGAGATTTGAGCACTTTAAATTATTTGTACTAGACTTTAAGGAGGTAAGGTATACGAAGGAATTGTTAATGTCATTAGCAAAACATCGGATAATGGTAGTAGATGATTCACCCGCGATCCTCGTCGTAATGCAAGCTATTATGACTGAGCTTGGTATTGAGCATGTCACAACCTGCTCAAGTGCGGTGAATGCTGTAGAAAAAATACGGCAGACTCCTCATCAATTTGACGCCATTTTTACAGATCTCAATATGCCCGAAATGGATGGCATGGAGTTTATTCGCCAACTAGGAGAGCTAAGGTTCTCTGGCGGCATTATTATTATTTCCGAAATGGACGAAAAGATTATTGATCTAGCAACCAACCTTGCCAGACAGTCCAATGCACATCTTATCGGCAATATTTCCAAGCCCGTACAATTGGTTGATGTCGAGCGCATGCTCAAAAAAATGGAGACGTATACCACTGTTAAACGTAGCCGTATTGAAAAGGTGACCGAAAGCGATCTTTTGCACGCCATTAGTCACAATGAAATTACGCCTTACTATCAGCCAAAGGTTCACCGTGGTGACAAAAAGATAAAAAGTGTCGAAGTGCTTGCCCGTATTGTGTCTAAAAATACCGAGCAGGTCATTTTACCAGACCATTTCATTGGCGTGGCCGAAGATACCGATCTAATCAACATCATTACTTTCCAGCTTTTTGAAAAGGCAACGGACGAGTTTAAAGCAATCAAATCTGAACTCAATTATCCGATTAAACTGGCTTTTAATTTATCACCTGTGCAATTAAATGATTTAAGCTGTCCAGATAAATTGGCACTGATTCTAGAAATAAACCGTTTAAAGCCTAGTGATATCATTTTAGAAATTACCGAAAACCAACCGATGAATCAGTCTATTCAACTGGAAACAATGAACCGGTTACGGATCCGGGGGTTTGATATTTCGTTAGACGACTTTGGTACTGGATTTACCAATATTCAGCAATTAAAGTCTTTGCCGTTTACCGAGATCAAAATCGACCGCTCTTTAATAACCCATGTGGAATCCGATCGCTTTTCACAGGTACTTATCGACAGCTTAATCGACATCGCACAAAATCAACAGTTAGACATAGTAGCTGAAGGTATAGAGCGGATTGAAGAGCTACAATACCTTGACCGCTACAAGCATAGCCTGTTAATGCAGGGCTTTTTAATCAGTAAACCTAAACCACTAACAGACCTAGTCGGGTGGATACACTCTTGGCAGCGTATGATTAATTCGAACCCTTAACCTCTGGAGAGGCAGTTTCCTCTCCATCGCTTTGCGTTTCAGACGCTTCTTCAGCTTCGTCGCTGTCTTCAATCAAATTATCATGATTATCTACTCGCTCTCGCCACTTTTGCTTAGCAGCAGCTTGCATATTGGTGGTTTGCTCTCGCTCATCAACAATATCCATTCCCATTAATGATTCAAGCAAATCTTCTAATGTCACTATGCCTTGTACATCGCCATATTCATCAATGACAAGCGCAATGTGTAGACGCTTTGCCAGTAACGCTTTGAATAACTCTGGCGCAGCTAGCGTCTCTGGTACGGTATAAAGAGGGCGAGATAGCTTACCAATTTTATATTCTTCTCCAAGCCTATGATAAGCAAGCATAATATCATTCTTGTGTACAAAGCCGATGATGTCATCTGTGTTTTTATCGAATACCAACACCCGAGAAAAGGCAACTGAACCATGCTCAGACAAATACTCGTGCACTGTCATATCTTTATGCACCTTAAACAGTACCGTTCTTGGTGTCATGATGCTTTCGAGTTTGGCGTGGCGAAAGCGTAATAAACTACGAATGGTCTCAGTCTCGTCCTGATGCAGTGCACCTGCTTCAGAGCCAATCTCCGCCATCGCTTCGATTTCTTGACGAATATAGTGAGCCTCATCTTCTTTACGGCCTATCACTTTTGTAAGTTGGTCAGACATCCACACAAATGGCTTCAATATTCGAACTAGCCATACCAACACACTGGAAACGATAGGCGTTAATCCGCGCCAATAAGTCGCCCCTAAGGTCTTCGGAATGATTTCTGATAGCACCAAAACCAGTAGCGTCATCACCGCTGACGCAATACCGACAGCTGCATCTGAAAATACCACAGCAGCTTGCGCGCCAACCCCTGCAGCACCGGCGGTATGCGCAACGGTGTTTAACGTTAGAATGGCAGATAAAGGCTGATCAATATTATCTTTAAGGCGTTGAACTCGCGATGCTAGTGCATCATTGTCTTGCTTTAAGATCCCTATATGACTTGGCGTAATACTAAGTAGCACCGCTTCCATCACCGAACAGATAAAAGAGATAGCTATTGCCAAAAACATGTAGGTTAATAATAAAACCAAGTAAATTCTCCTCTTTATTCAACGCTAAGTGTTTGCTCAACCACATACGTTATGTTGCTCATCAACACAGACTATTAAATTTAGGACGTCTATCGCAGCAATACAACCGGTTCAAAATACTATGATATAGTTTTATCGTATAATTACCTACAATAGGCGCACATAAATGAAACTACGTACAGCCGTCACTCTACTATTTACGGCAGTCTCAACACAACTTTCAGCAAGCCCATTAGACGAATCAAAAATACAATTTTTGGGTCCCATCGCAGGCGAATCAACAATAAAGCCAGTGGATACAGCTCATCGTGATGCAATTATTGAAAACCTGCTACCATCATTACAACAAGACGCTAAACAGGTAACGCTATTCAATAATGAAAGCAAATGGCAGCCTCTAAACAAAACAACACAATTAACAATACCTGGACTGCAGGCTCTAAAGTTTAATTTCACTACTGAACGTTTTGTTTCAGGTAAACTCAAGCTTGAGGGCGTCGAGAAAGCCAAAGTATTTCTAAATGGAGAGCCAGTCGCCGGTGTTAAAGAAGTTCAGCTTGATGTCGTCAAGGGCGATCATCAAATCCTCGTAATCGCTGAGCAGGTAAATGACTGGAATAAAGTTGATCTTAGCTTTGAAGGTGAAGCAGCGCATGACGTTATCACGCTAACAGAAAAACAAACCAAAGCGCTGTCTGCAAAGCAATTGTTTGATGCTCCAACAGTGAGTGCTATCTCACTTGCACCTAACGGCGAATATTACATTTCTACCGTACGCCACTATGATGATGAAAAAGGCAACGCAGCAATCACCGAAACAGCTTTATACAATGAAGATGGTGACATGCTTTACAGTTTCGATGGCATGACTGCAACTGGCTTTGCATGGCGTGATGACAGCAGCAAACTCACCTATTTAGAAGACAATAAAGCTTACGTCCTAGATGTAAAAACCTTTAAACGTACTCAAGTTGCTACTAAGCTCAATGGCGCGAATAGTATAGAGTTTTTTGATAATGACACGCTTATTTTTACTTGGACCAACAGCGGCAAAGAAGAAGGCAAACTGACTAAACATTATCAAGGTTTAGAAGATAGATGGTCATATGCTCGCACCCAATCGCAAATCTTCTTACTCGATATCAAAAGTGGGCTACTTAATCCTGTGACCGTTGGCGCACAAAGCCACAGCTTGGCCGACTTTGACGCACAAGCAAACACGGTTTTAGCAACGCGTAATAAGCAAGACTACGCGCAACCTCCTCACATGTTGACAGAGCTAATAGAAATCGATCTAACAAACAATCAGCAAAGTGTCATTGGCCAGTATCGTACATTTAGTGGCGCGCAATACACTAAAAATGGTATTTATGTAACTGCAGGTCCTGATTTTGCCGAAGGTGCGGGGCGCAACTTACCTGAAGGTATGCTCGCGAATAACTATGATGGCCAACTTTATTGGATAGATCGCAAAGGCCACAATGTAAAAGCACTGAGTAAAAACTTTGATCCAGCCATAAGCAGCTTTACCGTACTCAGTAATGGCGATGTGGTACTGAAAGCGACTGACCAAGATCGTCAACAGCTTTTCTTCTTCGACGAAAGTAAGTCCACTTTCAAACGCTTAAATACCGGACTGGATGTTGTCACGAATTATTCAGTGTCTAGTGAACGTAATCCAGAGATCTTATTCACAGGAACTACTGCGTCAACTCCACAGCAGTTAAAAACCATGTCTGCCTCAGATAAGCGAGCTGACACGCTCTGGGACTCAACAAATATCGCATACCAGAATGCGGAAATTGCCAACCTAGAAGAGTTTAATTTTACTAATACTGAAGGCGTGGAGATTAAAGGCCGCGTGTATCTACCACACGATTTAGACAAAGCTAAAAAATACCCAGCTCTCGTTTATTACTACGGTGGCACTTCTCCAGTGACTCGTGGCTTTACAGGGCGTTACCCATTTAACTTATGGGCAGCAAAAGGCTATGTTGTTTATGTCTTGCAACCAACTGGTGCGACAGGTTTCGGTCAGAAATTCTCAGCAGAACACGTTAATGCTTGGGGTGAACACACCGCTAACGATATCATCATGGGTACCAAAGAGTTTGTGAAAGCCTACCCTTTCGTTGATGACAAGCGTTTAGGTAATTTAGGTGCTTCTTACGGCGGCTTCATGACTATGCTGCTGACAACAAAAACTGATTTATTCTCAGCTTCTATCTCACATGCTGGTATTTCTAATATTACTTCATACTGGGGCCAAGGCTGGTGGGGTTATTTGTATTCTGGCGAGGCCTCAAAAGGAAGTTTCCCCTGGAACAATCCAACGCTTTACTCACAACATAGCCCGGTATTTAATGCAGACAAAGTAACAACGCCATTATTGTTAATTCACGGTGACGCGGATACCAATGTGCCGCCAGGTGAAAGTCACAATATGTATACCGCATTGAAGATCCTTGGCCAAGATGTTGAATTGGTCGAATACAAAGGCGCAGATCATCAAATTTTGGCTCGCGACCAGCGTTTCCATTGGTGGAACACCATGCTGGCTTATTTCGACAAACATTTAAAGCAAGAGCCACAATGGTGGGAACATCTATACGGTAAGTAATCAACGCTAGGCGGCACTCTGTGTCGCCTTTTTGTTTAGCGAAGCAGCAATCAAACACATCATTGTATATAATTTAATAATAAAGCTTGATTTCCCCTTGATCGAACTAGGTTGTCAGGTTAACGTGCCAGATACAGAGTTGTAAGAATTCGTTTCATGCACTTCCAAGCAGCGATCTCTCAGTGTTATATTAACGACAATTAAACAACAATTAACAGTGAAAACATGAGCATAAAGGTTTTATTAGTTGAAGATGATGAACTCTTAGCAAAGCGACTGTGTAGTCACTTTGAAAATACCGAGTTCAGTATCACTGTAGACAATACGGGTGCTACTGCGCTTGAGCTTATTCAAGCTCAAACCCAAAACCCATTTGCACTTGCTATTGTTGATGTTGTTTTACCCGCCACTGATGGCCTGCAACTTGCGAAAGAAATTAATACCTTATCAGACCTTGGTGTCATCATGCTTTCCAGTCGAGACTCTCAAGCCGACAGAATCGCAGGTCTTGCGCAAGGTGCTGATGACTACGTCTGTAAGCCTGTTGATACGCTTGAGCTTGAACTGCGTATGCGTGCCTTATACAAACGTTTAGTTGGTAATAAAGACGATGAATCGGAAGAGTTTATCGAATATGCTGACTTTAAACTACACCCTGATAACCGTACCTTAATCAATCAACATGGTATTGAGTCTCGACTTACCGAAGCAGAGCATAAAGTATTGATTTGTCTTATTTCCAATGCTGGAAGGGCAACATCCAGAGAGCGTATTTCAGAAGACATTGGGCAACCTGATTGGAGCCCAAGTGACAGAACGGTTGATGTATTAGTTGGCCGACTACGCAAAAAACTCGGCGATGAAAAAGAGCAAAAACGCATTGTGACGGTTCGTGGTAAAGGTTATATGTTGTCAGCTTAATCTTTACCAATAATACGCCCCCTCTCTATTGAAATGCCGCTGGCTACTACTGTGTTAACTGAGCTAACAGCCTCTCCAACGCGCGATAACTAAGCGCTTCCTTTAAATGTGATAAGCCAATATTAGGTGTAGAGCTCAGATCTGCAATGGTACGTGCAACCTTGATTATTCGATGATATGAACGTGGTGATAGCTTTAGTTTTTCTGCAGCCTTTGCTAGAAATAAACGTTCAGCATCAGCAAGATAGCAGATATGATTTAGCTCTTTTACACTCAATTGGTCATTACACTTTCCCTGACGTGCTAAAGCTGTTTTATAGGCCTGCTCCACTCTAGCCCTTATTGTCGCGCTAGACTCTCCATCACTCTGGGATTGTAGCTCTTCCGTTTTTAGACGAGGTAATTCTACTTGTAGATCTATTCGGTCTAAAAATGGACCTGAAATCTTAGCCAAATAGCGCAATACTTGATCTGGAGACGCTCTTTTGTCAGTGTAGCAACCTGTTGGACTGGGATTTAATGCTGCGATCAGTTGAAAGTTTGCAGGGTAATCAACTTGCCGAGCTGCGCGCGAAATCGTTACCATGCCCGTTTCCATCGGCTCACGTAATGAGTCCAGTACCTTCCTATCAAATTCTGGCAACTCGTCCAAAAATAGAACGCCATTATTTGACAATGATATCTCCCCAGGCTTTGGGTTCGACGAGCCTCCAACCAAGGCTACCGCAGAGCAAGTATGATGTGGAGCTCTAAAAGGCCTTGTTTTCCAGTTTGATTGGCTGATTGTTTTTCCCAGTATGGAATAGATAGAAGCTGTTTCTAATGCCTGATTATCAGTCATTAATGGCATTATCGTGGGTAGGCGCTGAGCAAGCATCGATTTTCCAGTGCCAGGAGGACCAAGAAATAAAACGTTATGCCCACCTGCCGCGGCTATTTCTAGTACTCGCTTCGCCCCCTCTTGCCCTTTCACCTCAGCCATATCCAGCAAGCTCCCACCTGAAGCTTCAATATTTAAATTATCTGGGTAGAGTTGATTAAACCTGAGTGATTGCTGGCCGCTTAAGCCTAACCAAGCTGTACGCAAGCAGCTTATGGCAACACGATTGGCATCAGCGGCGAGGCTCGCAACTGCATCGTTACCAATTGGTAGGTAAGCAGTTCGCCCCTCCTTCGCTGCTGCAATAACAGATGGCAAAATCGCTGTGACCGTCCTCAGCTCACCATTTAACGCAAGCTCACCATAAAACTCTTTATCAGCAATAGCATGGCTATCTAACTGCCCTGATGCGACGAGAACACCGAGTGCGATTGCAAAGTCAAAGCGGCCACCGTCTTTGGGTAGATCTGCTGGTGCTAAGTTTACTGTAATACGCTGTTCTGGAAATAAAAAGCCAGCATTCACAAGCGCACTACGAACGCGTTCTTTGGCTTCTTTAACTGAGGTTTCGGGTAATCCAACAATACTAAAGGCAGGTAAACCATTGCTAAGGTGTACCTCAACAATTACCTCGGGTGCGGTAATACCAACTTGTGCTCGAGTGAAGACTCTTGCTAAAGACATCCATGTCTCCTGCTTACTTAATATTTATAGTTAAATACGTGTAACACCAAGTGGTATCGCATAGCCGCTAATCTCAATAACAAGGTTGCCGCCATGGACAATACCATTACGTATTCTGTTGCCATGCCCAATTTAATTGCTTGAGTATAGACTACCCCGCCAAAAATGCAGGTGATCGCGTATAACTCTCCTTTTAGAAGAAGTGGGATTTCTCGGGCCAATACGTCTCTGATGACTCCACCAAAACACCCAGTCAATACGCCCATGATCACAGCTGTAGTGTCAGGCATCCCAATACTTAAAGCCTTTTGTACTCCCATTACAGCGAAAAAAGCAAGCCCAATAGCATCAGCAACCTGCAGTACAGTTCTTGGAATATTTTGATGCCGATTTAGCCACCATATACTCACAGCGACAGCAAATAAAATAGCGTAAATATAGCTAGTATCATGAAGCCAAAAAACGGGTTGATCTAAAATCAAATCTCGTAATGTTCCCCCTCCGATACCAGTCACCGTCGCAAGGACAATCACACCAAAGCCATCCATATGTTTACTATGCGCAATTAAGGTTCCCGAGATTGCAAAAACCATAACACCCAAGAGATCAAACCAATGATAGAGTTCTGACATTTCGTAATTAGTTGTGAAACAAAAGCAAAATCATAACGAAGATCTCACACAAAAGGTAGTAGCATCGCCGATATTTACAGCTATCAATGTGGTGAGAAAATTGACTTTATGAAATGTTTAGGATGAATGCTTGCGGATAAACGATCTACCATGTTGCACTATGATTATACTATGGTGGGAGCGAGTTCACCTCGCGATGTGTTGATTGGCTTGCGAGGGTTTTATATCTTATACCAATTGCACTAAGTCTCCAATCAATTTGAAGGGTGAAATACCATATTAGCGTCGTTAAAAATTTCTCATTTAGAACAACTAAATAGCAAAATTTTTGCCTAGCTACTAAAGCTATTTCTCCGCTTCAAATAGCTCATTTACCTAATACAATTGGTATTAAATCTCTATACCCCAAACAGCAAAAAACTATCACATTGCTGAAACAGATTTTGATGTACATGGTTTTTTTGCCGAAACTTACATTGCAACCTATCGGCGGGTAAACCACCTCCTACCATGTTGCACTGTGCTGATACTGTGGTGGGAGTAGGAGCGAGTTTACCTCGCGAGGTTTTCAAATCACACATAGCAAAAAACCCGCTGCATTACTGCAACGGGTTTCTCTTATTTGGCCCTGGCGATGTTCTACTTTCACATGGGTAATCCACACTATCATCGACGCTGTTTTGTTTCACTTCTGAGTTCGGCATGGGGTCAGGTGGGTCCAAAACGCTATAGTCACCAGGAAATTCTGTTCATCAATGAAGTCTCCCTCATCAATGTAAATCTGGAAAAAGCTATTAAATTCTTTTGTCTACTTTAGTCTATTAACTTCTGTCACTTATAAACCACTTTGGCGTTGTATGGTTAAGCCTCACGGGTAATTAGTACGAGTTAGCTTAATGCCTCACAGCACTTCCACATCTCGCCTATCAACGTTGTAGTCTTCAACGGCCCTTCAGTTGACTCTAAGTCAAAGTGAGAACTCATCTCGAGGCCTGCTTCCCGCTTAGATGCTTTCAGCGGTTATCAGTTCCGAACGTAGCTACCGGGCAATGCAATTGGCATCACAACCCGAACACCAGCGGTTCGTCCACTCCGGTCCTCTCGTACTAGGAGCAGCCCCTCTCAATTCTCAAACGCCCACGGCAGATAGGGACCGAACTGTCTCACGACGTTCTAAACCCAGCTCGCGTACCACTTTAAATGGCGAACAGCCATACCCTTGGGACCGACTTCAGCCCCAGGATGTGATGAGCCGACATCGAGGTGCCAAACACCGCCGTCGATATGAACTCTTGGGCGGTATCAGCCTGTTATCCCCGGAGTACCTTTTATCCGTTGAGCGATGGCCCTTCCATTCAGAACCACCGGATCACTATGACCTACTTTCGTACCTGCTCGACGTGTCTGTCTCGCAGTTAAGCTTGCTTCTACCATTACACTAACCGTACGATGTCCGACCGTACTTAGCAAACCTTCGTGCTCCTCCGTTACTCTTTGGGAGGAGACCGCCCCAGTCAAACTACCCACCAGGCACTGTCCTCAACCCCGATTCAGGGGCCTAAGTTAGAACATCAACACTACAAGGGTGGTATTTCAAGGTCGGCTCCACAGAAACTAGCGTCTCTGCTTCAAAGCCTCCCACCTATCCTACACATGTAGGGTCAATGTTCAGTGCCAAGCTGTAGTAAAGGTTCACGGGGTCTTTCCGTCTAGCCGCGGGTACACAGCATCTTCACTGCGATTTCAATTTCACTGAGTCTCGGGTGGAGACAGCGTGGCCATGGTTACACCATTCGTGCAGGTCGGAACTTACCCGACAAGGAATTTCGCTACCTTAGGACCGTTATAGTTACGGCCGCCGTTTACCGGGGCTTCGATCAAGAGCTTCGCCTAAGCTAACCCCATCAATTAACCTTCCGGCACCGGGCAGGTGTCACACCGTATACGTCATCTTACGATTTTGCACAGTGCTGTGTTTTTAATAAACAGTCCCAGCCACCTGGTCACTGCGGCTCTCGTTTGCTTACAGAGCAAGTCTTTCACAAACAAGAGCGTACCTTCTCCCGAAGTTACGGTACAATTTTGCCTAGTTCCTTCACCCGAGTTCTCTCAAGCGCCTTAGTATTCTCTACCTGACCACCTGTGTCGGTTTAGGGTACGATTCAGTATGAACTGAAGCTTAGAGGCTTTTCCTGGAAGTAGGGCATCAACAACTTCACCACCTTGGTGGCTCGTCTCGACTCTCAGCCTTGGCAACCCGGATTTTCCTAAGTCACCAGCCTACAGCCTTTCACATGGACAACCAACGCCATGCTTGCCTAGCCTGCTCCGTCCCCCCATCGCATTCATACCGAGTACGGGAATATTAACCCGTTTCCCATCGACTACGCTCTTCAGCCTCGCCTTAGGGGTCGACTCACCCTACCCTGATTAACATGGGATAGGAACCCTTGGTCTTCCGGCGGAGGAGTTTTTCACTCCTCTTGTCGTTACTCATGTCAGCATTCGCACTTCTGATATGTCCAGCATGCCTCCCGGCACACCTTCAGCCACTTACAGAACGCTCCCCTAC
>NZ_CP024625.1:3732500-3792500 GCF_024746855.1 Pseudoalteromonas maricaloris
TGCCAACAAATCAGCCCCTTGATACGTGATTTGATTAGCTCTTGAGGCTGAAGGCCATATGGGAGAAAAGCATTGTCCATAACATAACTAAATGAAACCCCCTGCAAACATGCCTTTAAGTGCGACAGCACACTGGTGCCACCGATCCCCGAATCGAAAACCAAAATATGCGACAAACTTCATACCTCAAATCAATGAAGTATGAAGTTTGCCATGAGTCCTCGCGAAAAGAAACTGGCTTAGCTTGTTTGTTTTTGCTCTACTTGCTCTTTATTTAGTTCATTCAGTTTACTAAAAAAGCTACTAGCATAATCCAAAAACTCATTTAGTCTCGACTGACCTTCATTCATCCAAGCAAGCAGGTTTGGCAACTCATTATCGGCATTGAGTCCCTTAGCTTGCTCTTGCACATCTGCTAACTGCTTATTGAGTGGCATAAATGCCTTCTCTAACTCTTTCATTGGATTGCCTTGCTGATATTGAGCAATCGCAGCTGACGTTTTACTTTGTCTTAGATCCATCGTGAAATTAGTGATCTGATCGGAATTTAAACTAAGCGACTTTGCCAAATCGAAAGCTTCATCGTATTCACCACCGAAAAACGAGTCACTGACATTACGGATATCTTCCATCATATCGTTAATTGCTTGCTGCTCCTCTTCGTTCAACTCACCATTAACCTTAATTGAGAAACTGACTTCGTGAGAGGACTTAGTGCCATATGCCATGCCATAATCATTACCTTTTTGCGCGACACTCGCAGCGGCCCCCTGAGCATACGCATCGGAGAATGAAATAACGACTTCATCCCCTTCAGCTGTAGTAAATGCATATTCAGCCTGATTAGAGAGGCTTGCAAACTGTGCGGCACTGATCGCTAATGCCTTTGGCGACTTTTCTTCAAACAATTCTTTTTCAAAATCATCTAAACCTTTAAAAATCCCTTCTCGTGATTTTTCAATACCATCTTCGATGTCGGAATTGAAAGCGCCCATGCCTTTTAACTCTTCGCTGGCTTCATCAATACCCTGTAGCACGCCCTTACGTGCCCCATCTAGCATAGATTTCAATTCGTCATCATTTTTGCCGTCGACTTTGGCTTTCTTCACTGCACCCTGAACAAAATCGAGTACATTTTTGACAATAGATTCAAAATCAAATAGTGGCTTGTCTTTTTTATCTTGTGTCGGCTTCTCAATCCCCAACGCTTCTGCAAGCTTATCATCAAGAATTTTAGCTGCTAGCTTAGATTTATTCCCCGCATAGCTGTCTGAATTAATTTGGATATTTGGTCCTATCCCTTTGCTCTTTCCAGGCTTATGCTGCATCGCTGGATTGAGCAACTGATTTAATTGCCCGATTTTCATGGTATGCCCTCCGATATATTAGTTAGATTATCGGCATATTTGCGCAAAGCTAAAGTATAATGATTAAAAAAACAGCAAACCAGACGCATCAGTGATGCTAGACTGGACAAATTAGCAACGCTCCCTAAAATAGCGCCTCTTAATTCAACATAGATGGTTTTAGCATGGCAGTAATAAAAATTGATGATTCAGCATACGAGCAACAGTTAGCAGATAAAGCTGAGCGTATCACAACACAATTTGCACAGTTTGATGCACCTGCACTTGAAGTGTATGAATCTGCAACTCGCCATTACCGCCAGCGCTGTGAATTTAGAGTATGGCATGAGGGTGAAGATCTGTTTCACATCATGTTTGACCAGCAAACAAAAGAAAAGATCCGTGTTGATAGCTTTGATCCTGGTGCGCCGCTTGTCAATGAAATGATGCAGGTGATGATACATCAGCTGAAAGGCAACGAGATATTGCGTCGTAAACTGTTTCAGATCGACTATCTCACGACGCTGAGCGGTGAAATACTGATCAGCTTACTTTATCACAAGCAGTTAGATGAAGCGTGGCAAACTGCCATGCAGACATTAAGAGCCGAATTGCAACAAACCTATAAAGTTGATTTTATCGGTCGTGCTAGAAAACAAAAGGTTGTGTTTGGCAACGACTATGTAACTGAAAAACTAAGCGTTAACGGTAAAGAATATATTTATCAGCAGGTTGAGAACAGCTTTACGCAACCGAATGCGGAAGTGAATCAGAAAATGCTAGCTTGGGCGCAGTCCATTAGTGAACCGCTAAGCAACGACCTATTAGAGCTTTATTGTGGTAACGGTAACTTTTCAATCGCATTGGCAGGCTCATTCAATAAAGTGCTGGCTACTGAGATCTCTAAATCATCAGTAAAGTCTGCACAATTTAATATTGCAGCAAATAAAGTCGATAACTTAGATATTATTCGCATGTCGAGTGAAGAGTTTACACAAGCCATGAAAGGGCAGAAGTTTTCTCGATTAGATGGTATTGATTTACAGTCCTATGATTGCCAAACGATCCTTGTCGACCCGCCTCGTGCTGGCATGGATGAATTAACCTGTCGCTTAGTCAGCAACTACGACAACATTATTTATATCTCATGTAATCCAGACACGTTAGAGCGTGACTTAGCCTTGTTATGTGAAACACATAAAATCGCACGTATGGCGATTTTCGATCAGTTCCCTTATACCCATCATATTGAATCTGGCGTTTACTTAGTGAGAAAGTGATCTCTAACGATTAACGACTGGCTGCCATCGCTGTGATAAGTGCTGGCAGCTGAGTTTCGCTAAAAACCTGAATACCGGATTGCTGTAATAAAGACGCCGTCAGCCCCTGCCCTACTATTTTTTTACCGGTATGACTACCATCGTAAATCAGATTGCTGCCGCAAGACGGACTGGACTCTTTTAACAACGCAAACTTTATATCGTGCTGAAGGCAAGCCGCTAGCGCTTTTTTAGCACCGAGTTCAAACGCGGTGGTAAAATCATCCCCTTGTTTACTCAAAACTTTACCATCTGCTATTTCAGCCGATGGGCGAGGTGTTGGTAAACCACCAGATACTTCGGGGCATAGCGGTAAGACCCAATTTTTTTGCCGCCAATACTGTAATGTATTGTCTTGAAGGCTTTGTGAAGAGGCGTCATACCTCACCGGATAACCTAATAAACAGCTAGAAACTAAAATTTTAAACATAAAAAAGCCCCGCAATAATTGCAGGGCTAGTCTAATACAAATTAGATTTTATTTCTTTGCTAAATAATTCACCAAAGCAGCAATTTGCTCAGGCTTAGTCGTACCAGATTCACGAAGTAATAGCTTGTATTTACCGTTCACCACGAACATTGGTACCCCTGTTAGCGCGCCTTTATCAGAAAGAGTCTTCTGCATACGTTGCATTTTTGAAGCTTTAGTACGAACAGAGAAACTGGCATAAAGTTTATCAAACTTCTCTTCTTCAACACCTTGCGCAATAAAGATATCTTTTACATCAGCAAGTTCATTGATTTTTGCACGCTTGCCATGGATATGATTAAACATGGCTGCAACTATCTTATCTTTTTGTGGCAGCACTTCAGCAGTTGCAAGTGCTTGTGCTAACACCTGTTGGATCTCAGGCTCTCTTGGACCGACAAAATCTATATGGCTTTTTTTAAACTTAACGCCCTCGTCCAACTTTGGTTTAACGTCAACGATTAAATTTTCCATTGCGTTACAGGCTGGACAATAAAAAGAAAAATACTCCATTACCTCAGGCTTTTTCGTGCCACGCTCAGCAATAACTTCATAATGTACACCTTCTTCAAATGGCGCAGCCTGAGCAAGAAGAGGAAGCATTAGTGCAACCGCTAAGCCTTTTAATACTTTCAACATACTAACTTTCTCCAGTCCTTATTTTTTTAATAGATATGCGATCAATTCATCAAGCTGCTCTTGACTCTTGATACCTTTCATTTCGATTCTGTATTTGTCGTTTACGATAAAAGTTGGAACGCCTGTAAGCGCACCCGCTTCAGAAAACTTTTCTTGTGCTTTGAGCATGTTATTTTCCGCACTCACTACTGGCATGCTCGTTACAGCCTGATCAAACTTTTCAGCAGAAATCCCATTTAACTCCATTAGCGTTTTCAAATCTTTAATGTCTAACAGTTTGTTTCTTTCAACATGAATAGTATTAAAAATCTTCTCGGCAATCACATCCGCTTTGCCTGCTTGATCCGCAATAATATAGGCATAGCTTAGGTTGCTCTGCGTTTCTGTAGGAACGCCTCGCAGGAAGTTCACATGGCTTTTTTCAAAGTACGCCCCCTCAGGTAAGTTCTTTTCAATCGCTTTTGCAATTGGCTCAAAGCGGAAACAGTGAGGACAGTAAAAAGAGAAAAACTCAGTAACTTTCTCTGAGTTACTCTGTTCGGTTGTTAAGGTTGTGTAGTGTTCACCTTCGGTAAAGTCTGAAGCCATCGCAGCAATGGGCAAAAGTAATGCAATAAGTGCGATTTTTAATTTTTTTAGCATGTTACTCTCTCTAATTTTAAGGAAATAGGCTCAAACTTGGTTCATCTAATGCAGCAAATTGCTCTTTTAACGCTAGGATCTGTTGTTCCCAGTATTTGTCTGTCGCAAACCAAGAAAAGTTCCGTTCGAATGCAGGATCCTGCCAACGCTGTGCCAACCAAGCCATATAATTCACCATTCTCATGGCACGTAGCGGCTCAATTAACGCAAGCTCTTTTGAATCAAACGGCATAAATTCTTCGTAACCCATAAGCAGGGTGTCTAACTGTACCAATTGCTCGTTGCGGTCGCCATTTAACATCATCCACAAGTCTTGTATTGCAGGGCCTTGCTGACAATCGTCAAGATCCACCAACATCAATTGATCTCTAGACCACAATAAATTTCCAGCATGGCAATCCCCATGAAGCCGAAGTGTTTTGGCAACTTGATACTTTGAGGTTGCTTTGTTAATAACTTGCTCAAGAATAGTAACAAATGGAGTATGTAGATGACTAGGCACTAACTGGCTTTTTAGCAGTGTTTGTTGCGCATCAATTAAAAAACGCTGGGTATTGAGCTGTGGTCTATGCTCGAATGCTCGCTCAGCCGACAGACAATGCAAGCGACCTAGGTAGCGACCTAAAATTTCTAAGTGGTCTAGATTATCGAGCTCGAACTGGCGTCCACCAACGCTTGGAAACAACGTATAGCGATAACCTTCATAAAAATGCAGACTACGCCCAGTAATAAGTAAAGGCGCGACAACAGGCACTTCAGCTTCTTTCGCTGCCAGTGCGAATTCATGCTCTTCAAGAATTTGTTCATCCGTCCAACGCGCTGGGCGGTAAAACTTCACCACATAACGTTTGCCGTCCTCAGCACCAAATTGATAAACACGGTTTTCATAGCTGTTTAAGGCCAATAATCCCGTTGTCGGATATATCTCAAGTGCCTCAATCGCATCTAAAATAAGATCCGGTGTCAACGCGTTAAAACTAAAATCGTTCATAATGTTTATAAAAAAGCGAGGTTTTATACCTCGCTTTTACCTTGTTATCTTCCTTTGAAGAAATTGGTCGGCTGCGCCAGCCGTTCTTCAGGATCGTCTTGGTTAATAAGCACAAACTCAAATTCAGTGACTGGCTTTTTCAAATCATATGGATCAATCACAACAGAGAGTGGCACATCTAATGTCGTGCCTGCTGCTAAGTGCACCTCTTGCTTACCGATCACCTGATAATTACTTAGACCTGTTATTGCAATAGAAAATTTCTGCTCAACTTGCGCTTTGTTTATCACCTTCAAGGTATAGGTATTTTCTACCAATCCCTCAATATTGACACGATAAAGCTGATTTCTATCCCGAATAATATCAAGATCCATCGGCTTACGCATCGCAATGTTCGCAACTAATGCACCAGTGATAACGACCAGAATCATTAAATAACCGATTAATTTACCACGTACTGGTTTGGTCTTTTCGCTGGATGATTCTAAATTGCGCTCTGTAGTGTAAGCAATCAATCCACGCGGGTAGTTCATCTTATCCATAACACCATCGCAGGCATCAATACACGCACCACAGTTGATGCATTCATATTGCAAGCCATTACGAATGTCGATACCGGTAGGACAAACCTGAACGCACAGGTTGCAATCAATACAATCTCCTAGCCCTAGCGCTTTTGGATCTTGTTTGCGTCCTCGAGGACCTCGACTTTCACCTCGTTCGCTATCATAGGCGACGGTAAATGTGTCCTTATCAAACATGGCTGATTGGAAACGAGAGTAAGGACAGATGTGTAAACACATGATTTCCCTCATCCAACCGGCATTACCATAAGTACAAATGGTAAACACGATAATGCTAATGACGGAATAAAAGCCTGCAGAGAAAGTAAGTAAATCAGGGATCAACGAGCGGATTGGGGTAAAGTAACCAACAAAAGTGATTGCGGTATACAGTGAAAAGAGTATCCAGCTACCGTGTTTTGCCGTTTTTCGCCAAAACTTGTCAAAATCCATCGCCCTCTGATCTAGCTTTTTCCGTTGGTTTGCCGTTCCTTCAAACTTTTCTTCAAACCAAATAAAGATAAACGTCCAAACGGTTTGCGGGCAGGTGTAGCCGCACCATACCCGGCCATAGAAGGTGGTCACCAAGAACAGAGCAAATGCCGCTATCATCAGAATAAAAGCAAAGATAGTCAGATCTTGTGGCCATAGTGTCATACCAAAAATATTAAACTTCTGCTCAAAAATATCGAACAACACCGCTTGATGGCCGTGAAAATTTAACCAAGGTAAAGCCATAAATGCCAACATACCAATAAAGCCGATACGCCTTCTTAGCAGTTGATGTAGGCCAGACACCGCCCGGACATATATGCGATTACGAGGATTAAAACGATCGGGCGTAGAGCTATTGAGCGATTTCCCTTCAGTGCCACCTATTGGCTTTTGAATTTTTACTTCAGACGGTATGTTTTTAACCTTGATTCTTTCGTTCTCCATGGAAGCTCCTTAGTGCTTTGGAACGAGATGCACTTGCTACAGTGACCTTAAAAAATACAGGCTAAACTATTGCAATGTGCCCCATGACATAGTTTAGCGCTTACTATTATACGCTTTGAAACTCTATGATTAATAGTAAGTTGAGCTAAAACCCACCATAAATGATGAGAGACTTGTTGCGACCTGACAGACAAGTTTATTACACTAGGAACAAGATTTTTGTTAGCTAGATCAAATCAGCGTCAGATTATGAAAAAATTCTTAGTATTAGCCATTATAGTCGTTGCTCTGTTTACTGTGGATCATCCATTGATTAAAGAGCCAAGAGATAGATTACTCGGTCAAGGCGTTGAAGTGCTAAGCGAGTCCAGCAAAGTACAACGCAGTACGGCCGCAAGGATCGCCAGAGCCAATGTCGTAAAAACAATTACCATGACAGATGACGAAAAGCGCTATATTGACGAAGCCCTTGCAACAGATGAAAAAGTAAGGCTTTTCCACCTCAAGTATTGTAAAGAAAACGACTATAACTTGTATTTTTACGGCCCCGATCTCGTCAAAATCTGTGAAATTGCAGAGCAAGCCATTCATGAAGCGAAGGGATTATAATGGACTTTAGTCAATTAAATAAAAAGTCGGCAAAATCCTTTAATGATCAAAAAGCACTCATCAAAAAGCTTAGTCAGGGACGTGTTGTCAATTGCCCCAGCTGTCAGCAACCCATTGCGCTCAGTTTAAGCCAATCGACATCAAATAGAGCTGTGGCACAATGCCAACAGGGTTGCACATTTATCGAGTTAGATCTCGCGTAAAGCATTTTTGATTAATCAAATAGTCCGCTATTCACTGCGGCAACTTCGACTAACTCAGCATAAGAAGCAGCAAACTCGTCAGCCAATTGCGCTTGAGTTAGTTGAAACTCGGTCAGTGACTGTCCTACTTTGTCACAGTAAATCGTTAACTGTTGCTCACCAAGTGCAAAAAGCCCCAGTTGTTCTGTGCTCACTTGCAAAGCTTGTTTAATATCCTCGGCGAGCGGACTGGACATCAATTGCTCATAAAAGGGCGTCGCCGCCATTAAAAACCCTTCGGCCCAATTAATTTTTTGCTCAAGTGGTGTTTCACCATTCCAAGGCAATTGAAATTCAGTTTCGTATACCTGCTCAGAAATTTCATGATGTAAAGCCATCAATGCAAATGCAATACTCTCATCTAGTTCGGGATCTGCGTTGGTTAAAGTCTTAAGCCACTTATCTACCTCGATACCGTTTGGGTCTATACAGGTAGCAAATAAATATCCTTGTAAAAAAGCAATATCAATAGAAAGTTTGCGCGCAGAAAAGTAGTTTTCTAAATTCAGCTGATCAGCTGCAGTAAAAGAGAAGTCGTGCATAGTGTTGCCTTGAACTTAGGCGCCGTATCAGCGCCTACAAAAATGCTTTTATATTAATAACTAACCTGAGATTAGATTAACTAAAGTCTGATATGACAGAAGTATATTATAAATTTACTGGGTAGCGACCTTCGCCATCCGGTCTACCCAAAAACTTAACCGCATCGTGTACTTCTTTTGGTAGACTCGCATCCGGCTTGATATTACCAGATACGCGAAACTGGAAGTTGGCAGCAAGTGTCGCATCAGCCTGTAAGCCCAAGCGGTTTTCAGGGTCAACAACCACGGCAATATCTCCTGATTTACAATCGAGCAGGCCACTAAGATCACCGATACTAAACCAACCATTCATGCCTTTAACATCAATATTTGGACTACTTATCTCACCATTTAGTCCTTCGCAGTACGGTGCACCACTTTGGTACTCCTTCACATTAACAATAACGCGCCCTTTGGCATCAACCGGCAATGGCAGAGTTACTTGGTCCATAGCCTGTTCAACACTGAAACGAAGTGAGGCATTATTTACCGTCATGGATTTACTTACTAAATTCGATGAGAAATTAGCTTTTCCTGAGATCTCATTTTTATCTCTCGCATTACCAAACTGTACATTGCCTGCCAACTCACCGAGTAGTAATGACGACGGTTCAAGCTCCCACTTAACCTGATTCAATTGAATGTTATTGAATCTCACACCGCTCACTTGACCATGCCAAACAGAACCGTTTACTGCGCCTAGCTGCAAATTAGCTGGCAATTGGCCTTTAAAAACTTGCAGCAACACCGCTGCTGGCATAGTAAAAGCACTAAAAATAATAAATGCGAGTAAAAATATAATGAGTAGAGATAGTGTTTTTTTCATAATTATTTCTCTAAAACCAAGCGACTAACACGCACAAAGCCAGGTAAATTCCCTTGTGTAAGGTCTAGGTTTTCTACTTTTACTCCATGCTTATTTGTCAGTTCATCTATCCAAGCAACAAGTTTATTAAATTCCACATTATCGATGGTTAAACGCAAGCTTTCGCCACTAGGTTGCATTTTGCTGATATCAATTTGAAAACGGCCACGGGTATTATTGACTATCTGGCTGATATTACCGCCGCTGATCACCTGTGCGGGACTGCTAGATTTCAGCTTACTCACGCTTTGACCAACCCAATTTACGAGTTCGTGGTTACGTTTTAGCTTAGCTTCGGCATCGCTGACAGCCTGATTCAAAGGTTTGAATATACCCATTACTAGAACAAAAACGACAAAAATAACGCCAGCAACAATCAACAGTTTTTGTTCTTGCTCTTTTAAACCACGCCAATAGTTCACTACTTGCTGCTTCATGCTGCACCTCGAATGCGAATTTCACCCACCACAAAGTCACCATCATTGTTCAGGGCGCCCTGTTCAACACTTACACCGCGTTGCTCTAAAATTGCTTTGACCTGACCAAATACCTGAAACTCTTTTGCGCGTGCTCGAATTCTAAGCTCATTCCTACGTTTGTCGTAACGCAGCGTCTCAGGAGCGAAAGCATCAACCTCTTCATAAATGGCCACAAAGTGATTAGTTAATTCGAGCAAACCACCTTGTTCCGTACCAGATAACGCATCAAGCTCATTTTGGATCTGTTTTTTCAATAAGTGCGGACGCACTACTTTATTTGGAAATGCCTGTTGATACATAGCGACTGCTTGGGTTTCTAGCTGATTAGCTTGATGACTTATCACATACAGCTGAGTGCCTTTAATTGCGATAAAGCTCACTACTGCCACGCTCGCCGCTATTAGGCCACTGCGCCAGTCACGCCACCATTGCGGCTGCTTTTTCTTCGCAGCGAATCGACCTTGACGCAAATTAAAATCAATATTTGATAACGATTTCGCGAAGATGGCTAAAGGTAAATCGTAATCTTGTTGTTGCGCAGTAAGCGTTATCGTTTCCGAGAAATCGCTTGCCGGGCTAAAATGCGCCAGCTGCTTAACACCCGCAATGGCGAGATACTCGTTAACCCAGCTAAGCTCAGCAGTGCCAACTTGCCAAGCATTGTGTTTGAATAGCCATTGCTGGCCTAACTGCACGGCACTAGTCATCTCTTCATGAAGCGGCAAACATAAAGCATCCGGTAGCGCTTTATTTACACTGATCCCTGCATCATCGAAGGCACTAAACCAGCTTTGTAGCCAACTGCTATCACAAATCGCAACATCGATAGTATGTGTGTCGGCTTTCATGCCCGGCTTACCAATTGCGATAAATAGCGCATCGATGTCGGTCGCGACATGTTCCTCAAGCATAAACGGTAAGGCTTGCTCTAGTTTCCGATTCCATTTTGCTGGTAATTCTAGCGTGCGTAATTGCACCGCAGTCGCTGGTAGTAACAAAACAACCGGTCTCGTTTGCGCTTTTTCGGCAAGGCTACTAAGCTGTTCACTCCCTTCTAGTTCACCACTGGCAATAATTTGTTGTTGTTCTGTTGACCACACTAACCAGTGTATTGTCGCCTGGTGTGACTGATCCACACGGACCAATAATTGTTCTGTCACTCTACGCCTCCAAATTTACGAGCAAGCACGTACGCTTTACCATCTTTTGTTTCTATAATTGATGTGAGAGAAAAGCGTCGCTCATCAAACACAGCTGTTGCTCGCAACTGAAAATAATTGCTGTTAATCGTAAAAGTTTTGGAAGTCTTGTTAGGGTCTTTGACCCCTTGATTCGCGACTTCCGTGTAAAATTCATTAATATCGGTAAAACCTTTTTTTGGTCTTGCTGAAATAATAGCTTCAGCACCTGACTTCGATAAACCAGGTATAAGCGCACTGAGTAGAAGCGCTTGTTCTGGCAATATCGTATTGACGTTTACCGCGAGTTCCTCACTTCCGGGGATCACGCAAACATAAGGCTTAATCTTTTCCATCACCAGCGGGTTAAAGCCCTTAATCACGCGTAGCTCACTGACAGACGCCATCAAATTATTAGCCGTTAAATAAGACATCTGATTAGACATATACTCGTCTTCTTCTGCCCCTGAGCGGTAAGTAATGCTATCTTCATCAAGCCAATCGTAGACACTATCAGCAAGAGCTTCCTCGCTTTCGTTACTCGGCAAATCCTCGATATTCTTCAAAAGTTCCAATAGCGCAGCATGGGCTGGGTTTGTATTCTTTCCACCAATCTGCCGACCACCTTGGTCATTTCCATTTGTTTGTGACTTTGCTCTCAAGGCATTCAGGTTTAGGCATGCCTGTAAGTCTGTCACTTTACCGCTCAACGTACCATGATCGACAGGGTAAGGCACTTCTTCACGAGCCCAAGGCTGGTCTAGATTAACGCTATCAGGATCATCTTTTTTCGCTTGTATCAACGCTCTTTTGACTAATTCCTCAGCGCCATAGCTATACCACTTGGCTTGTTGCTGAGTTTGAATATTCGAGGCCTTTTGTACCTGCACCATTAAACTACTCGCCATTTCAGCGGCAATTGTCGCTGCCAACGCAACGATGAAAAGTACGATAACAAGCGCCGCACCTTGCTGCTTCATGGCTGTTGCCCCTTATCATCAGCGACACCACTGCCTGGCGTCAAAAATAAACGGCTTATTGGATCCGAGTCTTTTCTTTGCAACGTCACTTTGACCGCTTTAGGTAACGATTTCGATTTCCAATCAGCTTGCCATTTTAGTTTGTCGTCCAAAAATTCAAACTTTAACTCTTCTACATCTTCCAAGATGACCTGCGCTCGGGGCTCTGTTCCATCAAGCTGGT
This sequence comes from Pseudoalteromonas maricaloris, assembly GCF_024746855.1. NCBI lineage: Bacteria > Pseudomonadati > Pseudomonadota > Gammaproteobacteria > Alteromonadales > Pseudoalteromonadaceae > Pseudoalteromonas > Pseudoalteromonas maricaloris. Next base: position 3,744,566 of record NZ_CP024625.1, read on the forward strand.
CAACATATACTCGATAAATACGCTCCAGCTTGTCATCGATAACTCGATAGCCCACAGCCTGTAGTTCAGAACGTGGCAATAAACTAATAGGGTTAGTCCAACCATCACGAACAAAAGCGATACCATCATATTGGCTTTCAAGCTCATAACGGCCATGGATAATATAAGTTGGGCTAAAATCCCCTGCTTCATTTCTGACTTCTCGCTTAGTGATCTGATTAAAATCCTGATCCATCAAGCGGAAAGTCGTTTGTAGACCTTCAATTTCGGCAATTTTTTCCGCTGAAGCCGCTTGGGCCTTCAACGTTGAATCTAAAATTTGATGAGTCGCCGTCACCACCACCGCTAAAATAGCCAGTGCCAACAATACTTCTATTAGCGTGAAACCACGCTGAGGTGTATGCACTGTCACTACTTACTCCGGTACATAAAAGTGGTGATGTCATACACTGAGTTTTTGAGTTCAGGTTCGCGGAAAACGTGTACGGTGAGCTTTACAAAGCTAGGATCTGCGGTTTGTTGGATATGCTGTTGCCAATACCAAGTGACCCCGGCCATTTCCTCTTCGCCTTTGTTACCATTCTTCCCATGCCAGTCATCGCCTTGCGCGCGCAAAAATACCAAACGATTTTCTGCCACCCACGACGCATAGGTCTGCTCTTCAAGCGAGCTGATATGATTTATATGTTCGCTTGTTGCTTGCATTGCAGCAATACCAGCGACAGCACAAATACTTAGCGCAACCATGACTTCAAGTAAGGTAAAGCCTACGCTTTTTCTAGCGTTCATTCTTCAGGTTCCCGCTTCAGCCCTACCGGCGCCATAAATTCGCCTTCGACAAAATATATTGGCTCTTGCAGTTCTTTATTTTCCACACTTAATCTAAATGCGCTGACTTCACCGGAAGATAAAATAAGTACTTGCGGGATCTTGAGCTTTTTAAGTTCAAGTAAATTGTCGTCGTCGCCGCCACTCATCAACTCTCGCCAATTTGCTTGCTCAAGTAAGTTATCTTGAGACCACGGCAGATCTTCTAAGATCAATTCCACTTTGTACTGCTCAGGCAGCTCAATAGGTTTGTAGATATCGTCGGCTTCGAAAGTTCGCCACTTCTCACCGTCAAAAACCAAAAACTCAATCACACCTTTATCTAAGTGAAAACCAAGTTCAACTTGATTTAGTACTGCAAATTCTGACGCAAGATTAATCGTCCCCTGCACACGCATAGCCATGGTTTCGAGCTCTTCTTCATCACTATCACTGACGGTATAAGTAATGAGGTTTACTGAAAAAGCAATGATCACCAAGACAATAAGGACTTCAAGTAAACTGAAGCCCTTTACCTTAGCTAATGCCGGTTTATGCAGAGGTGCTAACATAGATTAACGTTCGTCTTCCGTATCCCAGTTACCGATATCATCATCAGTGCCAACTTCGCCATCCGGACCCATTGAAAAGATATCGATTTGGCTCATTTCGCCAGGGCTTACTAATTGGTAAGGATTACCCCATGGATCTTCTGGAAGCTTAGAAATAAAGCCACCTTCAGGGAAACGTTTTGGTACCGGGTCAATATTGGTTTGCGTTACCAAAGCTTCCAAGCCTTGCTCTGTGGTTGGATAGCGTTTGTTTTTTAGCTTGTACATCTTCATTGCGTCTTCAATCTGACGAATATCTAGACGTGCCTTTTCTTTTGCTGCTTCTTCTTGTTGACCCATCACGTTAGGCGCAACGATAGATAAGATCATACCGATGATAACAAGTACCACCATCACTTCTAGTAGTGAGAAACCTGATTGTTTTTTCACAATGTTTACCTCAATGCTGTTATTGATGACCATGCAAAAACATGCGATGGCCTTTCCTTTTTGACTACAATCCTACGGCTTTGTTCATCGCCATAATTGGCTGAAGAATCGCCATAACTATAAACAGTACAATAATTGCCATCGTCGCTATCATCGCAGGTTCTAGCAACTTCAGCGAGACATTTACCATACTTTCAAATTCTCTTTCTTGGTTATTCGCTGCACGTTCAAGCATCTGTTCTAATTCACCCGACTTTTCACCGCTGGCAATCATGTGCAGCATCATAGGTGGGAACATTTTAGTCTGTTGCAACGACGCTCTAAGGCTTGCACCTTCACTCACCCGAGTCGCGGCTTCTGCAACAGAGGCTTTGATTTTTTCGTTCTCAAGTACTTGACCTGAGATTTTCATGCCCTCAAGTAGCGGAACAGAACTCGATGAGAGAATACTTAAGGTACGCGCAAATCGTGCAGTATTCACGCTACGAGTTACCTTTCCAAGACCCGGTAAACTCAGCAGCTTGCTATCATACCAAAAACGGATCTTAGGTTTTTGTAATGCTTTTTTAATCGCGTAGGTGCCAATGACAACCACTGCCAACGTGATCATCCAGTAGTTTTGTACAAAATTACTGGCAGCCATAACCCACTCGGTTGTCCAAGGCAGTGCTTGCTTAGACTTCTCAAAGGTCTTCAAGATCTTTGGTACTACCGTTCCCAATAGAATGGAAACAATCGCGATAGCAAAGATAACCAAAATAATGGGATACACCATCGCTTGTGTAATTTGACTACGCATATGTTGGCGCTGTTCAGTGTAATCGGCCAAGCGATTTAGTACTTCATCTAAGTGCCCTGACTTTTCTCCAGCGGCAACCATTGAACGGTACAAGTGATCAAATACGTGAGGAAACTCCGACATACCATCTGCAAGCGTATAACCTTCAACGACTTTTGATCTTACCGCCATCAGCATACGCTTTAATCTTGGCTTTTCACATTGCTCAGCCACAGCCATCACCGCAGCTTCAACAGGTAAAGAAGATTGGATCAAGGTCGCCAACTGGCGCGTGATCAAGGCAAGGTCTGATACCGAGGGACGGTAGCCTTTAAAAAGCGTAAAACCACCACTACTTTGGTTTTTATCTTTCTCAGCAGCAGGCAAAACTTCAAGTGGCATCATGGCTTTTTCTCTCAGCATCTGCCTAACTTGCTTTGCCGTGTCTGCTTCTAAAATTCCTTTCTTCTCTTTGCCTTTACCATCTAAGGCGCGGTATTCAAACGCAGCCATTAGCCTTCCTCACGCGTTACACGCATTACTTCTTCTAAGGTTGTTTGACCAGCAAGTACTCGCGAACAGCCATCTTGTCGGATGCTTGGCGTACGCTTACGAATATACTTCTCTACCGCTTGCTCACCTTTACCGTTATGAATAAGTTCACGGATAGGCTCATCAACGATGAGAAGCTCATGAATACCTGTACGGCCTTTGTAACCATTGAAATTACACTCTTCACAGCCGACAGCACGGAAGATTTGCGTGCCACTGTCTTTAGCCACACCCAGTAGTTCACATTCTCGTTCATCCGCCAAATGCGCTTCTTTACAGTTAGGGCAAAGCGTTCTTACCAGTCGCTGTGACAACACGCCTAGCAGTGATGAACTCAAAAGAAACGGCTCAACCCCCATATCTTCCATACGCGTGATAGCACCGGCGGCCGTATTCGTGTGTAGTGTGGATAATACCAAGTGGCCGGTCAAAGATGCTTGAACACCAATTTGCGCGGTTTCTAAATCTCGGATCTCACCGACCATCACTACATCGGGATCTTGACGTAGGATCGCACGTAAACCTCGAGCGAATGTCATATCCACTTTTGGATTTACTTGTGTTTGGCCAATGCCTGGGATCTCATATTCAATCGGATCTTCAACCGTTAAAATATTACGATCCCTAGAATTGATTTGTGTCATGCCGGCGTACAAGGTCGTACTCTTACCTGAACCCGTTGGACCGGTAACCAGTATAATACCGTGCGGTTTAGCAATTATCTCTGCAAACGCGTCGCGGTTTGCTTGGGTCATGCCCAAATCTTCAAGATCTAATCGCGCATTATTTTTGTCTAGTAGACGCAGCACCACGCGCTCACCAAAGCTTGATGGCATCGTTGATACACGCACATCCACGGCTCGCCCTGCAATCCGCAGACTAATACGGCCATCTTGCGGCACTCGTTTTTCTGCGATGTCGAGCTTAGCCATTACTTTGATACGAGACACTAATAATGAAGACAACTTACGATTTGGCTTCAATACTTCTTTCAGTACGCCATCAACCCTAAAGCGAATAACCAGTTCTTGCTCAAAGGTTTCGATATGAATATCCGACGCACCTTCTTTTATCGCTTCACTCAACATGGCGTTAATGAGCTTGATAATAGGCGCATCATCATCCGCAGCAAGCAGATCTTCTGTTTGTGGCAATTCTTCAGCAAGCGAGAACAAGTCCATCTCGTTGCCGATGTCTTCCATCATCTGTTGTGTTTCAGAGCTGTCTCTTTGATAAGACGCTTCAAGCATATGTTCAAAGCGGTCTTCATCTAGCGCTTCAAGATGTAATGTTTTGCCTGCAACGCGGCGTACTTCCATCAGCGTTTCAAGGTCAAGTGTGCCTTTGTGAAAGAGCTTAGCCTGATCGCCATCTGGGCTGAGTAACACCCCTTTTCGACGTGCAAACGAAAATGGTAAACGCAATGAAATCGTTGGTACGACAGGCATGTCAGCCACTTCGCCTAGTATTGGCTCAGCGCTTTGTAGCTGCGCTGCCATCTCTTCAGCTTCAGCTCCTAAATCTGGCGTGACTTTTTCATCAATCATTTTCACGCTCTTTTCTGTTTTGTTCTTTCAAGAACTCTTCATACGTCGGTGGCAAAGTAAGCTTGTCGTCCCACTTAGGAAGGATTGGCGTATCTTCAAATGGCATTAACTCGATACCATCTTCTCTTTGTTTATGCTGCTCACCACGGATAAAGTTATATTTTGAATGGCTAATCTCGTTCATACTGCGGCTATCACGTACAATAGTCGGACGGATAAAGACGAGTAAGTTACGCTTTTCCTTCTTAGTCCCTGTTGATCTAAATAGGTGACCTAACACTGGAATATCACCTAATAGTGGTACTTTAGAAACACTTTCTTGAACGGTTTCGTCAATCAGACCACCTAAGATAACCATGCCGCCATCATCAGCGATAACCGTGGTATTGATAGCACGTTTAGCCACTCGAATATCCACCGACGTCGCACCTTTCACGCTTGATACTTCTTGTTCTATCGTCAGTTGAACCGCTGTGCCATCGTTAATCTGAGGGGTTACTTTTAATTTAATACCCACTTCTTGGCGGTCCACCGTTTGGAATGGGTTTGAGTTATTGTCGTTTGCAGTAGAACCAGTCACGATCGGTACTTCTTCACCGACGATCATGGAGGCTTCTTCGTTATCCATAGTAGTAACAGACGGTGTAGCTAGAATATTTGAGTTGGTATCCGTAGTTACCGCTTGAATGATTGCCCCCCAATCATTCTTCACAATACCAGCCGCCAGACCATTTATATTTTTCAGTAGGCCTGCCAAACCGCTATAATCTCCGCGCTCGGTAGTGGTGGTATTAGATACATCATTATCGTCTGTTCCAACGATAGTTCCTTTAATCTCTCTATCACGTGCTTGTTCAGCAGCAACAGCTAGTGAACCGATCGGAACAGTGTTGCCATCATTAAACTGCAGCATACCGCCTTTTTCAGAGATCCATTGTAAGCCAAGGTTAATACCATCAGCTTCAGAAACCTCAACAACGATCGCTTCAACCAGTACTTGAGCTCGACGAATATCTAACTTTTTAATCACCTGAGTTAATGAGCGCATTGTATCTGGCTGTGCGGTAATCACCAGCGAGTTTGAGTCTTCATGCGCCTCAATACTGGTTTCATTTTTGCTACTACTGCGAGTTCTTGCTTGCTGACCTGCGGCTTGCTCTTCTTCAATTGATTTACTCACGCCTTGAAGAACCTTAACCAAATCTTCCGCTTTTGCGTAATTCAGATAGAAAACCTGAGTATTGCCTTGAGATTGTAGTTCATCATCTAAACGCTTGATGAGTTCAGCCGCGCGGCTACGGGCCTGTGATTCGCCACTAACAATGACGCTGTTGGTACGGGTATCTGACACAATTTTCGGGATAAGGAAGTCTGGTACACCGCCTTTCCCTGAGTCTTGGAAAATCTTTTCAACGACTTTAACAACATCTTCAGCAGTGGCATGCTTCAGCTTAACGATATCAACACGCTTATCGCCCGCTTGGTCAACCGTTTTGATAATATCAACAAGGCGATTAACCGAGGACGCATGTCCGGTTAGCATCATCACGTTTGCTGAATTTAGATTGGTTACGTGACCACCATCTTTTTGGTCACTGAATTGACGAATAAGTGGACCAAGCTCTTGCACACTAACGTTCTTCACGCGAACAACGCGTGTTACCATTACGTCACCATTCCCTAGCTCTTCACCAGATACCAAAGGCACGTTCGACTTTTTACCATCAGAACTACGAACTACCTTAAGCACACCGCTATCCATTTCAATAACTGAATAACCATATACTTCAAGCACGTTTAAAAAGAACTGATAATAAAGTTTTTCATCCATCAGCTCATAACTGCGAACATTGATATTTCCGCGCACGTTAGGGTCTATGATGATAGTTTTATTCAGCTTATCACTAACGATGTTAATGAATTCATTAATATCGGTACCTTTGAAGTTCGCGGCATATTCAACCGCAGAAACAGAAAGTGAAATACCAGCAGCAATCAAGAGCGTTGCATACTTAGCTAACCCTTTTTTGGTTTTTGTGAGGTGTAGCTTTTTACCCATTATTCTAAAACTCCAAAATTAGTAACTTTACAGGCTAAACTGCACATCCATCACCTGACCATCTCGCTCGATCGTGATGTTTGCATCTGTGCTCGTTCTAAGTTCATTTATAGCTGACATAGCCTGTTTCATATCCGTGAGCTGAAACCCATTAATTGCGATCGCTAAATCATTCGCTTTAAGCCCCACCTGTTCGAACAATTCAGGATCCTTTCCAGGTGAGAGGCGATAGCCAATAACTTCGCCGTTACGCTGTTCCGGAGCAATCTTAATATAATCAAATAATTTACCTGGATCGCTGAGCAATTCCTGGCGACGATTAGCTAATTCATTTCGAGGTGGGGTAGGTGAAGTTGTGCTGTTGACGATTTTCTTTGGCTTAGTTGGCATCGCCACAGTGCGACTAAACTCTATGCCATCTAACATCAGCGTTTCAAAACGCCCACTAACATCTAAAATCACACGATCAGGTAATACCCGAGCAAGCTTTGCGCGAGTGCCTGTGATTGGCGCGTCAACAGAATAGGTCTCTTGCCGCCCCTGAGATTCAATAATAGCAAGGCCTGCACCATCATCTTGGCTAACAGCCACGATGCCAGTTAGCCTAACGTTAAGCGTTGTTTCCGGTGCATCAGAAACCACGGGCTGTGGTTTGGTATCAGGCTTAGCATTTGCTTCACCAAACAAATTTTGAGCGACAATTCCTTGGCTTGTGATACCGCTACTTGATTGACTATACAGTTGTGATGCAGGGAGCAAGGGTTGAGTTTGTGGCACAGGCCATAACAACCAAAATAATTGCGAAAATAGAAACGCAACGTAAACAACCGACAGGACAACAATGATACGACTCAATTTTGCATGAGGCAAACCAAGCCAAAACTTCTGAAGCTGTTGTAACTGTAATTCCATATAATACTTTTCTTATTCTCTTGAACGCCCCAGTGTACCGCCTCGAAATTTTTTCAACAAGCGTGCATTTGTTAAACTTTTAATTAAATAGGTACACCGTAGGCCAATTAACTGAATCTAAACTTAACCTTGGAACATAGACACACATATTAGTTCATTTTTTAGGTAAAGTGCGATTAACTCACAAGTTTAGTGCCTGTCATCTACTTTGTTTGCATAACGAAATATGCTAAATTTGTTAGGTTAAATTTCACACTAGCAAATAGTTAACGAATTGTGACAAAACTCCAACAGGAAAACAACCAATCTGAACAGAAAGTTCGTATTGATAAGTGGTTATGGGCAGCTCGCTTTTACAAAACACGAGCGCTTGCTCGCGATATGGTCCAAGGTGGCAAAGTACATTACAACGGTCAACGCTGTAAACCAAGTAAAACGGTTGAAGTCGGCGCGGTAGTGAAATTAGCCCAAGGATATGAAGAGAAAGAAGTAACCATACTCAAAATCATGGAAAAGCGACAAGCGGCTCCAATTGCTCAAACTCTTTATGAAGAGTCTGAAGCAAGTATTGAAAAACGAACGCAAAACGCGTTGGCGCGCCAAAACAATAGTTTGTTTGCGCCTCGTCCTGCCACTAAGCCGGACAAGAAACAACGCCGTGAATTACTTAAATTGAAATCAAACTAGGATTTTCATTGATGCAGACTGATTTACTTCATCGTTATATTTTCGACAAGTTAGATGTACGTGGTGAGCTTGTACAAATAGAACAAACTTTTACTGACATCATTAGCGGTCACAACTACCCAGAGCCTGTGCAACAGCTATTAGGCGAGTTATTGGTTGCGACGAGTTTGCTTACCGCTACGTTAAAATTTGAAGGTGACATTGCGGTTCAGCTTCAAGGTGATGGTCCAGTAAAATATGCGGTGATCAATGGTAATCACAAACAACAGATGCGCGGCGTGGCAAGGCTGCAATCTGAGGTTTCAGGATCATCTGTACCTGAGCTCATGGGCAAAGGGTATATGGTTATCACCATTACGCCGACAAAAGGCGAACGCTATCAAGGCATAGTTCCTCTTTCTAAAGCATCACTTGCCGAATGTTTAGAAGAGTACTTCGAGCAATCAGAGCAATTGAAAACCCGTTTATGGTTCGCAACAAGCCTAGTTGGCGATAAAGTGAAAGCGGCAGGTCTGTTTTTACAAGTACTGCCTGTCAATAAAGAAAAGTCTGTTGCCGATTTCCAACATCTTGAAGCACTAAGCGACACGATTAAAGATAGAGAGCTACTAGATTTAGACGCCAATACCGTACTAACAAGACTGTATCACGAAGACAATCCTCAACTTTTTGAACCACAAGCTATCTCGTTTGTATGTGGATGTAGCCGTGAAAAAACCGAGAATGCGCTGGCCAATGTCGGACTAGAAGCCTTAATGGAAGACTTGCAAAAACACGGCGAAGTCAATATTAGCTGTCATTACTGCTTGAAAAACTACGTTTTTAACGAGCAAGATATTAAATCGTTATTTAATTAAGTTGCGCTTTAGCCCTTAATTGCAAAATGAAACCGCCATTTTTGGCGGTTTTTTAATGTCTATTGGGTGATACCGGTGTCATAAAACATACAAAAGTTATGACACCGGTATCATTGAAATTATTCAAGTTTTTTGACGTTTTTATGTAATTTTAAGCACTCTAAAGGCTCGAATATCTCAATTTCATCTGTTACTATAAATTTAGCTAAGGGCAAGAGTACCCCAGAGCTATCCCGTTCAACTCTCACTTTTTAGGTATAAACATGACTTCAAGCGCTACTCGTTTTGTCGATTTAACCGCAGCTGAACTTGTCGAACACGCTATCCGTCGTGGCGAGGGCACTTTAGCCGCAAATGGAGCTTTTGTTGCAAAAACTGGTCGTCGTACTGGACGTTCACCAAACGACCGTTTCATCGTAAAAGAATCAAGCACAGAAAATGACATCCAATGGGGTAACGTAAACCGCCCATTCGAAGGTGCTAAGTTTGATGCTTTATGGGCTCGCGTAGAAGCGCACGTTCTTGAAAATGACCACTTCGTCTCTCACTTAGAAGTCGGTGCGGATCCAGAGCACTATTTACCAGTCGTTGTAACGACTGAAACTGCTTGGCACCACATTTTCGCTAAAAACATGTTTATCGAACCTAACTCTTATAACAAAACTGATTTACCTGAATGGCAGGTGATGAACGTACCTTCTTTTGTTTGTGATCCTGAGCGTGATGGCACAAACAGCGATGGTACCGTTATCATCAACTTTGCACAGCGCAAAGTGCTAATCGCAGGTATGCATTACGCCGGTGAAATGAAGAAGTCGATGTTCTCTGTACAAAACTTCTTACTACCAGCAAAAGGCGTGCTACCTATGCACTGTAGTGCAAACGTAGGTGAAGCTGGCGACACAACGTTATTCTTTGGTCTATCAGGAACAGGTAAAACTACGCTTTCTGCGGATCCTAAGCGTTTTCTTATCGGTGATGATGAGCACGGTTGGGCGCCAGGTAGCGTATTCAACATTGAAGGCGGTTGTTATGCGAAATGTATCGACCTGTCACAAAAGAACGAGCCAGTTATTTGGGATGCAATCCGTTTTGGTACTATTTTAGAAAACGTCGTGCTAGATGAAACGCGTACTCCTGACTATACCGATTCAAGCTTAACGCAAAATACGCGTGCAGCTTACCCTCTTGAGCATGTTGAAAAGCGTAAAGTTGAAAACCGCGCGGGCGAGCCTCGTGCAGTTGTATTCTTAACTTGTGACGTGAGCGGCGTATTACCTCCAGTTTCAATCCTAAGCGAAGAAGCTGCGGCTTATCACTTCCTTAGTGGTTACACGGCGAAAGTAGGCTCAACAGAGATTGGTTCAACCTCTGATATCGAATCAACTTTCTCAACTTGTTTTGGTGCTCCTTTCTTCCCGCGTCCAGCAGGCGTGTACGCTGAGCTACTAATGAAACGCGTGCGTGAGTTTGGCGCTAAAGTTTACCTAGTAAACACAGGTTGGACTGGTGGTCCTTATGGTATTGGTAAGCGTTTTGACATTCCAACAACTCGCGCCGTGATTGATGCAATCGTAAACGATACATTAGAGGGCGTTGAGACACAGCACATTGAGGCACTAAATTTAGATGTACCAGTGGCAGTGGAAGGTGTTGATAGCAAGCTACTTAATCCGGTAAATACATGGCAAGATCAGGCTAAGTATGCGGAATATGCAGCTAAACTTGCGGCTGACTTCAAAGAAAACTTCGCTAAATACGATGTTTCTGAAGCAATCAAAGCAGCAGGTCCTCGCGGCTAAACCTAAGAAAGATTCCTTTATCAAAAGCGCCCCTTGTTTGGGCGTTTTTTTGATCTAAAAACCCACTTCAAGTGGGTTTATTGTATTACGCTAAGGCTTTTTAATCAATTACATAGCCGTTGCTCAGAAGCAAAGCGTCCTCTTTGGCCTTTATAGGTTTTATAAAGCTTAGTCTTTGAGTATGCCTCAATTCGATACTCAACAGGGTATATATAATTAAAATCAATATCATGGTATATGTAAGTCAAGATACGACATTGTGAAGTGATATTAGCGACTTCGTCCGTATCTATAATATACCGAAAGTACTGCTTAAACTCTGGAATAGACATAGATGCAGTGCCAATATCTCCATTAGCACTAATTTCGCCAAACTCACCAACTGTCACATTTTTTTCATTGGCATGTGCTTGATTGCTCATAGTTAAAGTTGCCACAAGTAAAGCAACTGCGGGTAATAGCTTATTCATACAATTTTCCTTTTATATTAAGTTAACTATCACCCAAAAGACTTACATAAATAAAACATTAAATCAGCACATTGAAAACAATAAAACGTTGCTTGGGAATTCGAACTTACTCTTCACTAGTTCACAATAGGAACTGAATTCAGCTTAGTAAATATTAAGGAAAAAGGAGATATATCATAAAGTTAAACCAGCTTAATCGGCTAAGACCTTTTGACAGACTTAGAAGCAATAACACATATCTAGCGACGGTACTTATCCTCGCCCTAACACACCAGATACTCTACTCGATAATATTTTCTTTAGTGTTAAGATAAATTGTGTAAGCGAAATAGGAATGATAACAACAAGCGCAATTCCCTTATCAAAGTCAGGATTAACACTGCAGTAAAGTGCAATCTCAGTTTTGCTGCTTTCTCTAAAGCGTGCGATTTCAGCCTCGCTGTAATTGGTTTTGCGTCCAACAGCCTTCAAACACCTTAGGCCATTATGAGGGCTTACCAAGCCACTCGGGTTAATGGTGTCATAGAGCGTTGCTATCGCACTATTTTGAGGTAAGTTATTTGGATAAACTTCGGCGATATTTTTTGCCATGGCCCTGAACATAGCAGGGCTGAGCATAGTATCTGCATATAAAAGTTTTCTACGAGGGTTACGTATATAACGTTTTAATACTTCTATAAGAGAAAACCTAAAGGTGCTGTTTTTCCCTCTAAAGTCAGGTAAAAAAGCAGCTGAAGCGCCAACAATACATACATCCTTGTTGCTATCATCAAAGGTCAATAAGCAATAGCCGACAATGTCACCACCTGATAAAAACAAACGGAGTCTACGCTTTGTGCTTTCACCTCTTTCAAAGTACAGAGCAAAGTAATGCTCAACCTCTACATTGGAAAAGCTCGTTGCAATGATGCACTTTAATTGAGCCAACTGAGCATTTGTTAAAACATTTTGGGTATAGGTCAAATCACGATATGACACCTTCTTCGATATGCTTCGCATCAATTATCCACACCCTGCGCAACTATCTGAATACTCGCGATGTTATCTCTCGATAGGATCACTGAACGATTTTTAGATTTTTCATAGAGAAAAACATAGCGTTCAGACTCCAGTATGATTTGCATATCTTGAAAGTGACGCCTTTTTTGTTGATCAAGACTAATCGAGTTAATTAAATCAAAATTGTAAAGCTTACCATTACCTTCTTTTATGCTCTCAGCGTTCCAAGAGCCCAGTAGTCCAGCGTATGCATTTGGATAAATAAGCATAGCTACAACAACTAAACTATAGAAAGGATTGAGTCGATATAAAATACGGTGGCTCAAGAGCCAACTTTTCCACCCCTTAAGCTCTTTAATCTGAGCACGCTTTCTATCGAATTTACTCACTACATAAGCCACTCCTCCTCCCACTGCAATTGCGCAAGATGTTGCAAAAAGAATATCTGGCTCTGCCAAGAATGACATCAATAAGTCGCTAAGTTCCATATATTTGATGATCTCGATAGAAAAAGCATTGAATAAAGAAGTAAGATACACGAAGCCTGCCAAATTTAGTGTCAGATATCCCAAAGTAATAAGAACACCAGGTTGTTCATAAATAAATTTTGCGGTCTTTTTACTTACTTCATCGAACCAAGCGTAATATTCAGCGTCATTGGTAATTTTTTTCATTTCCCTCCCCCTGAAGCCGAGAGTGTAGTAATGCTACCTAAATTCGCATCGGGAATGGCCACCGCCTTTTTTGTTTCAGGGTGATATATAAAAGTATATCGTGAAGTCGACAACACAATTACAACTGAAGGAATTGTCATTACTTGTTCGCCAAACCAATCTATCGGATAACTTAAATAAATATCAGTGTTTCCACGCTGTAAAGCCTTTACGTCTCTTACAGCACTTTTTGCTGCGAAATCAGCCGCATATGTAGACAAAATAAGCGTAGTAATAATCGTTGTGGAAAGTGGAAAATTATAGAGTGGCTGGTTAACTATATAGTTCAACTTATCAACGCCAAGAAACTTAACCTGAACAAGCTTTTTATCTTGCCTGATTATCGTGAGTAAGCTGAAGACAACGAAAGTAAATGCCGGTAGAAATAAAAAATTAGTCATGATCACGGTTAAAAAGTCACTTATCCCTATGTGCTTCAGTGCAGAAAACCCAAACGAATTAAGCAAACGAGCAACATAAAACAGAGCGATACCACTGACGGCCAGATAGAGCATAAAGGGAATGAGCGTTGGGTGGAGTTTGGCAAACTTTTTGACAGCGACAATACGCCTCAAAACAGGGATCAATCGTGCGCTGGATACTTCTATAGCCACAATAGCATTCCTTACTATTACTTAACGGCCCGGAAAAACCAGTGTTATACCTCAAGCCGTTAAAGTTTATTAATTGTTATTTTCCTCAAGTTTACCACGGTAAGCTGGCAAAGAAACCTCCGCGATCAGACCACCGCCATCTCGATTTCGTAGTCTTACTTTACCGCCGTGTGTGGTCACGATACGTTTGATAATGGCAAGCCCTAAGCCACTTCCCTCACTCCCTCTAGCCTGATCTCCCTGTTTAAATGGCTCGAATACAGACTCCAACTCTGACTCAGGAATACCTGGCCCTCTGTCCATTACTTTTACGATAACAGCACGGTGCTTGGGGCTGTACTCTGTCGTCACCTCAATATCTTGTTCAGAATAACGGATCGCATTTTCAATCATATTAGTGAACACCCGCTTTAACGCAACAGCATTCATCATCACCGCAGGTAAGTATTCCTCTGCTTGCAAGTGAATTGGTCGCTGATGCTGCTGCTCTGCATGAACGACTTCTTCAATAACCGTGTTAACGTCATCTGCCGACATTTCTGCACCGTTGTGATGACGGAGATATTCGATGAATTGGTCTATAATCGCATTCATATCTTCAATATCGTCGATTATTCCCTCGCGCAGGTAGTCTTCTTCATCCGACATCATTTCAGTTGCTAGACGAATTCGGGTTAAGGGTGTACGTAAATCGTGTGAAACACCAGCCATTAACAGTCGCCTATCACTTTCTAGGTCTGCGATCCCCTTAGACATTTTATTAAATGCCCGAGTCACCTCTATGACTTCAGTAGAACCTTCTTCGACAAGACGTGTTGAAAAATCCCCGACGCCTACTCGACTAGCTGCAATTTGTAGCGATTTTAGCGGTTTGTTGAGATGCCTAGCAAAAAGCCACCCCCCTAACACACTTAAAAAACCAATACTGGAGAGGTAAAAAACTAAAAACTCCATTTTTGTTTCACTGAGTCCGCTAAGCGGTACTCTTACCCAATACCCTGGCGCTTGCGGTGCTTCGACCCAATAAACAACCGGATCTCCTTGGCTTATCCTGACTCGCGCGGAACCATTAAGCTGATCCGACATACTACGAGACAGCAATGTATATTCTTTGGCCTGCCCCAGCCCATTTACATAGGCCTCTCTTTGCGTCATCACCTCAATACCCGTTATCTCGAAGAATTTGCGAGATACACTGTTATCAACTTCAACACCATTCTCCCAATCAATGAAAACCGTTTTAACCTGCTTAGCAAGCATCAGGTTCACTTGTTCAAAAGTTGGTTTGAAGACGTATAAGGTAACGGTAATGTAAGACACGACTTGATTTATCAATAGTAACGCGCCGACAAAGAAGACGGTTTGCCCGAATGCACTACGAGGTAACATGCTGGCTACTTCACGCCGTCAGGCACAAATACGTACCCAAGACCCCACACCGTTTGTATATAGCGAGGATTAGAGGCGTCATCTTCAATCATACGACGCAAGCGCGAAACCTGAACGTCAATGCTACGCTCAAGTGCGCTATAATCACGCCCTCTAGCAAGGTTCATTAACTTATCTCGACTAAGCGGCTCTCGAGGGTGACTCACCAGTGCTTTAAGTACCGCAAACTCACCTGAGGTAAGTGAAATCGTCGCTTCCCCATGTTGCATCTCTCGCGTCGCTAAATTAAGGGTAAAGTTACCAAAGCTCACTTCATTTTCTTCTGCCGCAGGCGCACCTGGTACTTCTTTGGCACGACGACGAAGAATGGCTTTTATTCGCGCCAACAGTTCTCTTGGGTTGAAGGGTTTTGGAATGTAATCATCCGCGCCAAGCTCAAGACCAATAATACGGTCAACTTCGTCACCTTTCGCCGTCAACATGACAATTGGGATCTCATTCTCTTTTTGTCTTAAACGACGACAGATGGAAAGGCCATCTTCTCCAGGAAGCATCAAGTCTAACACCATCAAGTGAAAGTTTTCGCGTTCAAGTAGTCTATCCATTTGTTCAGAATTGGCTGCGCTGCGGACGATAAATCCCTGCTCTACGAGATAACGCTCTAAAAGACTGCGCAAACGCATATCGTCGTCAACTACGAGCACTTTGGTGGTTTCATTTCCCATTTATATTTCTTCTATTTATTAATTTACTAAAGCTTGCTGATCTGCGACATTTCGTGCACAAATCATCATCCTGTTCATTTAACGCTCATGGCGATAATGGACCATGATATTATTATGCTTAAATATAATTGAATTTGGTGCTTTTCGACACCATACATTGATACTAGATTGTTACCGAACATTACAAGGGTTTAACCCAAAATACCTGAGAAACATGAAAACGAATTTGATCACGCCCGAAGGATACCGCCAACTGCAGCAAGAACATGACCACCTGTGGTTTGAAAAGCGCCCAGAGATCACCAAAATTGTGAATTGGGCAGCGAGTTTAGGCGATCGCTCCGAAAATGCCGACTACACCTTCAATAAACGTTTATTAAGGCAAATAGATAGACGGGTACGCTTTTTGCGAAAGCGTATGCCCGAACTGAAAGTCGTGGAATATAGTCCCGAACAAGAAGGTAAAGTATTTTTTGGCGCTTGGGTAGAAGTAGAAAGCGAAGAAGGCGAGGTTCGTGCATTTCGAATTGTTGGACCTGATGAAATATACGAACGCAATGACTACATCTCCATCGATGCGCCAATGGCTAGGGCTTTACTAAGCAAACAAGTCGATGATGAAATTACAGTCACCACACCGCATGGCCGAAGACTTTGGTATATCAACCAAATCGAATATCGCAGAAACACCGAACAATGATAACATTGAGCTAAATTTTGTTTGCCAAAGATGAGTATTGTCTAGGCAACACAGACCGATTAAGAAGAGTATAAGGATTTTGCATGAGCAATATCACACAACGTTTAGCAACGGAGCTTAACGCCAGAGAACAGCAAGTTAATGCTGCTATTAGTTTGCTAGACGAAGGGGCAACCGTTCCATTTATTGCACGTTACCGTAAAGAGGTAACGGGTGGCTTAGATGACACTCAACTGCGTTTGCTTGAGCAAAGGTTAGGTTACTTACGAGAGCTTGATGAACGTCGCGAGTTTATTTTAAAAACCATCGATGAACAGGGTAAACTCACTGCCGAGTTAAATGCAGAAATACAAGCCGCTGACAGCAAAACCGTACTCGAAGATTTATATCTCCCATACAAACCAAAGCGCAGAACAAAAGGCCAAATCGCGATAGAAGCAGGTTTGGAACCCCTAGCGGACGCTTTATTTGCAGATCCAACGTTAGACCCAGAACAACAAGCGACTCCTTTCATTAATGAGAGCAAAGGCGTTGCAGACAGCAAAGCGGCTTTAGATGGCGCTAAATTTATTCTCATGGAGCGTTTTGCAGAAGACGCAAAGCTACTTGCTAAACTCCGTGCACACCTTAAAGACAACGCGCAAATCGAAGCAAGAGTCATTGCGGGTAAAGAAGAAGCAGGAAGCAAATACCGTGACTACTTTGAACATAATGAGCTGCTAAATAAAATTCCATCACACCGCGCGCTGGCGATGCTAAGAGCACGTAACGAAGGCTTTTTGCAGTTATCTATCAACCCAGAACCAAGCGCAGAGGACCCTGCTCAATTTTGTGCACAGATCATTGCTGATCATTACCGCCTAGCCGTCTCTGGTAAAGCTGCCAGTGATTGGTTAATGGGTGTGGTCCAGTGGGCATGGAAGATTAAAATCGCCCTGCACTTGGAAAACGAATTCTTAGGGTCAATGCGTGAAAAGTCAGAGCTAGACGCTATCGAAGTTTTCGCGAAAAACCTAAAAGATCTGCTGATGGCTGCGCCTGCTGGTGCAAAAGTGACAATGGGTATCGATCCGGGGTTACGTACCGGGTGTAAAGTCGCCATTGTCGATGCCACAGGCAAACTGATTGCAACCAGCACTATCCACCCTCATGCCCCTCAAAACCAGTGGGATAAGTCGCTGAAGACACTAGAGCAAATGTGCCGCCAATACAAAGTTGAGCTTATTGCTATCGGTAACGGAACCGCGTCTCGCGAAACCGACAAACTGGCCGCAGAACTGCTAAAAAGCGCTACCGAATTAAAGCTCAATAAAATCATGGTGAGTGAAGCTGGCGCATCGGTGTACTCAGCCTCTGAATTTGCCGCAAACGAATTTCCAGATCTTGATGTATCTCTACGTGGTGCAGTTTCTATCGCAAGAAGATTACAAGATCCGTTAGCAGAACTTGTGAAAATCGAACCTAAATCAATCGGTGTTGGCCAATATCAGCATGATGTTTCTCAAAGCCAGTTAGGACAAACACTAACGGCTGTGGTCGAAGACTGCGTAAACTCAGTAGGTGTCGATGTGAACACGGCATCGATACCATTATTAACGCGCGTCTCGGGTTTGAATAAAACATTAGCCAGCAATATCGTAAAATACCGCGACGAAAATGGCTCTTTTACGGATCGCAAGGCGCTTAAAAAAGTTGAGCGATTAGGACCTAAAGCATTTGAACAAGCAGCTGGTTTCTTACGTATCGCCAATGGCGACGATCCACTGGATGCATCAGCAGTGCACCCTGAAGCTTACCCTGTTGTCAAAGCGATTTGTAAAAAGCAAAATCTAGAAGTGAATACCCTTATCGGTAATCGCGAAGTCTTGAATGGCCTTGTGGCAAACGACTATGTAGATGATAAGTTTGGGGTACCAACGGTCACTGATATTATCAAAGAGTTAGATAAGCCAGGCCGAGATCCTCGCCCAGAATTTAAAACAGCGCAGTTTAAAGCTGGTGTTGAGACAATCACAGATCTTAAAGTCGGTATGATTTTAGAAGGTGTGGTCTCTAATGTTGCCAATTTTGGGGCTTTTGTGGATGTAGGTGTACATCAAGATGGACTTGTTCACATTTCAGCACTCACGGATAAGTTTATTTCCGATCCGCGTGAAGTCGTTAAAGCGGGAGATATCGTTAAGGTCAAAGTGATTGAGGTTGATGTGCCTCGTAAACGCATTAGCTTTACCATGCGCCTAAACGATGAAATATCTCAAGCTCCAGCGCAAAAACAAAACGCGAAGCCGCACAAAGGGAAAGCGGCGCCTAAGTCTTCTAAGCCAAAGTCACGAGATGCAGGTAACGCCGCGATGGGTAATGCGTTTGCTGAAGCCTTCGCAAAGCTGAAGAAGTAATTTCAACAGTGCAACGAACAAAGAAAAGCGCGGCCTTGGTCGCGCTTTTCGTTTGTCGGGGGTTTTAACTCGTTTTCACTGCAATGACCCGCGGAGGAGAAGGCCAATACCTACGGTTAAATTTGCACTGATAGCGATGCGGGTTGATTAGGCATCGCTACATGTTGATAAAAATTTGAGATCCTGAGCGATCTTGCTTGGATTTCAGGGTCGGCTTCAATTGGCATCGCAACAGCATAAGGATCTGCATCCTGCTTAAGCTTGGCTTGCTCTTCTTCACTCTCTGCTTTTGCCTGCTCACCACTCAAGCGGCGAGTTTGAATGTTTTGCACCCGCTTGCTATCACTTTGTTCTTCACCACTGATAGAAGCTTTTGCCAACTCAGCCTGCGCCGCCGAGAGTTTTTGAGTCGCATCTGCTGCGATGGCTCTGTCAGCGCCAGATGGTTCTGCTGGTGCTAACGCTGCCGCTCTCACCGTTTGCATTTTTTCAATCGTGCCCTGCGGATCACCTTCAAGCGGCGCAACGTCGATCATCACCTCACCGCCAATAGCGTAGTTATTACCATCAGGACCGCGCAGATATTCATAACTCGGTGATCCGGCATATTGCCCGCCTACTCTGGCATGAGCCTGCTCATGTAATCTTACTTCTCTATCTCGAGATTTTAATTCTTGAACGACCTGCTCATCTTGCTCTGTTTGTTGCTGCTCTTGTTCATTCTTTTCTTTTTCTTGGCCTTCGCCTTTTTCACCTTGCTCTTTGCCTTGAATGGTTTTGCTTTGCTCTGTTTTACCATCAGAACCGTAAACTTTTGCATCGTCTACGTTAGAAGAGCGGCCTTTTTCAGAATCGGAAAGGTTGCGGTTTTCGGTAAATGAGGGATTAGTTGGTGCAGGTTTTGGGATCGCTTCACGCAGCTGATTATCGCGTACAACCGTTTCGGTGTACACGTTGGCAGTGTTTAAATTCATCGCCGGTGGTGGCGTTACTATGTTCATTACACTTTAATATCAATCAACGTACCTAGCACTTCATCTGCAGTGCGAATAGTTTGCACATTGGCTTTCGCGTTAAACTCTTCAACTTTTAAGGCTACCACTGATTCGGTCAAGCTTGGGGTTTCGCTCACAGGAGCCGTCACAGCTTCACCGGCACTAGCACCTTGCAACTGCCGCCCAGATGCACGTTCAGAATCACTTTGTTGATCGATGGCAGCGCGGTTAATATCAGCACTTGCTTGGGCAATCCCCTGAGCAGCGCGGTTATAACCGTCAATTCCATTATTTAACACATCACCTATTGGCATATTCGCACCTAGATAAACCTTTTCTTACTGACTAATTATTGCGCAAAATATCAACAAAGAAAAGTAAAAGCGGCAATTTTTTGCCGCTTTATTATTCCAAATATCTAAATAATTGATTTAAGGAGTGATAAAAAGGCTTCTTTATGAGAGATAAAAGGCGCATGAGAGGCCTTTGCAAGCGTATGAGCCTTAAAATTTGGATTGAGTACCTGCATTTTCTCTACAGCCACTTGTGGCACAAGAGAGTCTAAACGGCCGAATATGCCTATTGTGGGGAGCTGCAGCCGTGAAAATTCATCACGTAAGTCCTGCGATTTCAATATCTCCAGTCCACCAGCTAGTGCTTTCGCCTCCGCTTCCGGCAGTGTGCCTAGTAGCGCTTTAAGTTGTTTGATGTCTTCTCTGGCGTGTTCACTGCCCATCGCTTGAATAGCTAAAAACCTTTCTATCGTCTTTGCGCTATTGGTTTGCAGTTGAGTCTCAAAGTTGTTTAGCACCTTAGGGGCTATTCCGGGCCAATCAGCTTGCTCACAAAAAAATGGCGTTGAAGCGACCAAAATAACCTTGCTAACTTTGTCTGGAAAATGAGCAGCTAAATACAATGCAAATAAGCCCCCCAAAGACCAGCCTATCAACACGCTTTGTGGCATCAGCTGCTCAGCAATAAGTAAAGCATTACGCTCAAGAGAATAATCACCCTCGGCGCTTGGTGTGCCACCAAATCCAGGAAGATTGACCGCTTTAATTGCTGTTGTAGGTGCTAAGGCTTCCTCGCATAACTGCCACACCGCTTTGTTCATCCCCCAACCATGGAGCAGCACAACTTCATTTTGCATTTATCTGTTCTCTATACCAAACTTGACGCCATGATAGCTAACCCGGGATGGAAAGCAATGATCCAACTTAATCGGTTATTACCTAAAAAGTGGTGTCAGCCTTGTGTATGCTGTGAACAACGCACAACAGAAGCCTTGCTTTGTCCACACTGCTTACAAGCGTGCTTAGACTTTATGGATCAAGAGATTAATCTACTTAATTACCCCAATATCCAACGTATGGTTAGCCTTGAAGACTGCGATGGGTTAACCGTGGCGAGTTGGTACCGTACGCCTATAAACACATGGTTGCAAGGAGTAAAGTTTAACCATAGCAAAGCGTATCAATGTGCCTTGAACCTGCTGGCTCAAACACTATGGCAGCGCTTCAGTGAAGAGGATGCTTTCCCCGTAGACCTTGTTTGTTGTATGCCACTACACCGAAGACGGTTAATCCGACGAGGTTACAATCAAGTTGAGCAAGTTTGGCAAGGGCTACCACTCACCCAGACAATACTGAAAAGAACAAAGCACACCAAGCCGCAATCTGAGCTGACCAAGGCTAAACGAAAACGTAACTTAAACAATGCCTTTGCGCTCAACCAATCTGTTGAGGGGAAAAATATCGTATTACTTGAGGATGTGATCACAACGGGCGCGACCATGAATGCAGCGGCAAAAGTGTGTAAACAAAACGGGGCGAAAATGGTGTGGGCGATGGCTATCAGCCTCACACCATTCGACGCTTAAAAGCGTATTATTTGCTTGATATCACGACAATAGATATCAATCAAATCGCTAAAAGTCTCACTGCACAGATAAGCTGTTCTGGACCTTATATGCCGTGTGCAAAGAACAGCGCGTTATTTAGCAGTCGGCTAGAACCGAACCAAAAGCCACGAAATACCGGGTTGTCAGTCATTCCTACAGCCACTCCACGTCCAGACTTTGACGCAATCAAGACAGAAGAACCTGCGATCTGTTCAACGTTAATATTATCAGCATACCCTGCCAATAAAGGCTTTTTAGTATACGTCAACGACTCGATAAATGGCTTATTAATACGATGCATCACCCAAGTGCTATTTTTAAAGACAGGTAATTCCCGGTTCTCAAAGCCAAAAGATAAAGGATGGCTTAAATCCAAACGCGCATCAAAAATTGCGCCGGCAATCCGCTGTTTTGCCGAAAGGCTATCTTGATCTGCAAAGGTGAGATTTTTGCTGTCAAACTGGGCTCGCATTTCTTTGCTTGAAACCATTTCAGCGTCTAGTAGCTGCTGTTCGATTAGCCACTGCGCACCACGCTTTTGCCCCCAAATCACACCGCCTTTAGCAACCCAACTCAAGAGCTTGGCTTTGCTCTTGTCACTTAAATCTCCATATTTACCATCAGCCAATAAAATGTGGGTATAGCGCGTAAGATCGAGTTTCTCGATATGCTGCTTTTCCACAATTGACGGGGCAAGTTTTAAATGCCTATCCAAATGATACCAAAGCTCACCCGCTTCATATTGACTTACACCCGCACCACCTATGATGAGGACTTCTGGCTTTTGCAGCTGCAGCATTTGTCTTGACCCAAAATCGACGCCACTTTGGGTCATGCCTGTAGTCACACTATATACTGGAAGTGAAAGCTCTCTGGCGATTGTTTCAAGCTGAGTAAACCAGTCCGCTTGCTGCTGAATACCACTTGCTATCACCAGTGTCCCGGCCTGAAAGTCATGAGAGCCTGAGGTGGTTGATGCTGAAAATGGTGACATTGCAGCTGCTACTTTCACTCCAGCCTGTAAGAGGCGATTTGCTAATTGTGGCGCTAGGTAATGATGCCACTCTATGGTGTAGGCATAACTTCCTGCAACGGGAGCCAATAGATTTGAGTCAGTGCTCGATTCACCTTGAAGCTTTAAACCCCAGCCACTTTTTACTGCGGCAAAATCTAAATCATAAGCATACGGCATCGTCCAACCTGAAACATCGTAGAACGTGTTGTCCTTAAAATGCGTCTGTGTGCTAAATAGTGCTTTTATCAAGCGATATTGCGGCTGGGCCAGTGGAATGTATAAATCCCCTTGCTGATATTCGGTGTTATCAACTTCTTTGGCTTTTGAGAGGTATTTCACCTCTATCTGATGCTGCTTCAATAAATCCACAAACGCTTGAAAACGGTAGTTATCTTTGCCGCGAGCAACAACGTAACCGTTGATTTCATCTTTACTCGCAAGCTCGTTCACTTGTTGATAAAACTGCTGCTGATAATCAAGTAAAGCGCGTCGATGCGTCGTGCTGGCTTGAAATGTCGAGAGACTCGTCGTGACCTGATTTTTAATCGTTTCAGGAAAACTCAACACGCCATACTGAGTTTCTTGTGCATGCCCTCTACTACTCGCTTGTTCGAATAAAATGCCAACCGCACCATTTACGTCGGGGTACGTAGAACCTTTGCCATAATAAAAGTCATCAAAACTCTCTTGAGTAAAATATAACTCCCCTTGCGCATCAAGAGCTTTGGCATGAAACTTACCAATCTCGTTGGTTAGCGCTACGTTTTGTAATGGGGTAATTGGGTGAGTCCTTGATGGGATCCCTGGTTGGAAAAAATACGTACTATTTGGTCCCATTTCATGAAAATCGGTCAGTACGTTAGGTTTCCAACGATGGAACGCTTTGATACGTGCTTTTGACTCAGGATGCTGTAGTAGTAACCAATCACGATTGAGGTCAAACCAATAATGGTTAGTGCGACTAGAAGGCCAAGACTCATTATGCTCACGATGTGCAGGGTCGGTTGATAGAGACATGCTCTTATTGGCGTTTGCCCATGTAGCAAAACGTGATAAGCCATCAGGGTTCAAAGCTGGATCTAACAATATCACCGCATTATCAAGGAGCTGCGTAACTGACTCGCCCTGCGCCGCAGCTAAATAATATGCCATGAGTACCGCGGCATTGCTTCCTGAAGACTCATTACCGTGCACGCTATAGCCCATCCACATCACAACAGGCTGGTCTGAACGGTTTTGGCTACTGCTCAATGAAGCAATATGATCTTGCTGAATACGTGCCAAGTTTTGTTGGTTTTGTGGCGAGCTCGCTTTTAGGAGTAACAAAGGACGTCGCTCATGGCTAAACCCGATTGTTTCGACACTCAACCTTGGGCTTTCACTTGCAAGGGTATGTAGATAATTAACGATTTGATCGTGGCGCAAATGCCACTGCCCAACTTCATATCCAAATGCTTGTTTTGGCGTAGTTATTGTGGGATCAAATTTTACTTCATCGCCAAAATAATAGGCAATGGGCTTGGCCTGCAAGCTAAAGCTCAACAGCACGATAATACAGCTTATTAACCGCATGATAATGTCCTTTAATTCCGATTACTTTTCAAGCTAACAAGCGCACCGCCGATTGCCAAATTTTTACGCCGAACACTAGCGACAACACGACGAGGAGAGTATGATACGTATTAACCGAGTAATTTAGTCAAGTATAGAGCGAATTATGATCCATATTTCAGATTCTGCCCAAAGCCATTTCGCGAAACTATTAGCCGATCAGGCTGAAGGCACTAATATTAGAGTTTTCGTGGTTAATCCAGGCACCTCTCAAGCTGAGTGTGGCGTGTCATATTGCCCAGCAGATGCCGTTGAACAAAGCGATATCCGCTTACCGTTTAATGGTTTTGAAGCCATCGTTGATGAAGAAAGCGCACCATTTTTAGAAGAAGCCGATATCGACTTCGTTACCGATAAAATGGGGAGTCAGTTGACGCTTAAGGCACCAAATGCCAAAGCTAAACGATTACGTGACGATGCGAGCCTAGCTGAGCGCGTAGAGCACATGCTTGTGACAGAAGTAAATCCACAACTGGCCAATCACGGTGGTCAAGTTAGCCTAGTAGAAATTACCGCAGATGGTATTGCTGTACTTCAATTCGGCGGTGGTTGTAACGGCTGCTCAATGATTGATGTCACATTAAAAGAAGGCATCGAAAAAGAGATGATCGCTAAGTTTGAAGAAATCAACGGCGTACGTGACATCACGGAGCACGCTCGCGGCGAACACTCTTACTATTAATGAGCAAAACCCTCATTTATCGCTTAGGGTCTCACCCTAGGCGAAGCCTCAAGTTCTTCCTTTTTGGCCTTGTTATTGTGTTACTCGCTGGTGCTTTTATCGCACTGGGTTACTATCAAGATCATCGCTTTCAAATCGCAGGTTTGGTGCTTTTACTTCCTGGTTTGTGCTGTGCCTTTTACGGTTATATTGGTATTTTTGCTAATCGCTTTTCTCAAGTGATAGAAGCCAGAGAAAAACGCCGCCAAACTCTAAAAGATAACGACCCATTTGCTTAACATAGCCCCATTATTCGAGTAAGGCGACCTCTCGAGTGAGCTGGTGATATTTATATGCTAAGGTTAATCCACGCAACCCCATAAAACAACTCATCGCAAGCCAGAGTGCATGGTTACCGAGTGGCAATGCAATCAAAAACGGCAAGAAGAAACCGAATACCGCAGAAACTAACATGCTGTTTCGCATTTCTTTAGCACGAGTAAGCCCAACAAAGATGCCGTCAAACAAAAAGCAACTCATGGCAATCAAAGGTAATAGCACCAACCAAGGTAAGTAAGTACCTGCCAATGTTATCACTTCGGGGATATTGGTTAATAAGCTGATGATCCAGCCACCAGCTAGATAAAAAATAGCGCTGTATAAAAGCGCAAATGCAGCCCCCCAAAACAGGCTTACTTTTACCCATAATTGCAATTGCCCCAACGAGCCTTGTCCTTTTGCTCTGCCGACCTTAGCCTCCGCAGCGTAAGCGATGCCGTCCATCGCAAAACTAACTAACATCAAAAAATTAAGTAATACGGCGTTAGCCGCTAGCGTGATCTCACCAAGCCTTGCGCCATAAAAAGTCATGAAACTAAAGCAGAGTTGTAAGATCAAGGAGCGAATAAAAATATCACGATTCAAGGTGAGTAAACTGAGCCACTCGGCGCGCTTTGGTAGAGTGAATTTCAACGCAATACCGTGACGCCTTGCGACCAATACGCTCAAAAACAAGGATAAGCCTAATGCCGAATAGTCTGCAATCAGTGAAGCCCAAGCTGCGCCTGCTACTCCCCACTCAAATCCGACAACAAATAAAATGTCCAAAGCTATATTCACTATGTTTGTGAACAACACCAGATAGAATGGCCCTCGCCCGTAATGCATCCCAAGCATAAAGCCCAGCAGCACAAGATTTAACATTGCTGCAGGCGCACTAAATACACGGATTTGAAAATATAATTTTGCTTGCTCAAATACTTCACTAGAAGCATTTGAAAGCTGAGCAATAACTTGGATCAGCAGAGGAGATAACACAATCAAACTCACGGCAAAGAGCAGCGCAATGAGCATACTGGTATATAGTGAACGTGTTAGCTTGTCATGGTCTTGCTGGCCGCTTGATTGAGCTATCACTCCTGTTGTACTCATTCGCAGAAAACTTGCAAGCCAAAATAGTACCGAGATAGCGCTAGAGCCAAGCGCAATCCCAGCCAAAAAATGCGCATCCCCCATATGACCAATTACTGCCGTATCGACTAATCCTAACAGTGGCACCGTAATATTTGATAGTATCATCGGACCTGCAAGTAGTAAGAGGCTCAGATGTTGCGCTTTATGGCATTTAAGAAATTGATACAACATATTATTTTTGGTTTGGCCCTATTCTCAGCAAATAGTTGGAGTGCGGTTATCTTACAGTATCATCACGTGAGTGAGAAACTCCCAGCGGTCACCAGCGTGAGTGAAGAAACCTTTAAATCTCATCTTAACCACATTAAAGAACATGGTTTTTCGGTGATACCTTTACCACAGTTGTTAGATAGCCTGAAGTCCGGTAAGTCTCTACCAGAAAAAACGTTAGCTATCACCTTTGATGATGGCTATGAAAACAATATCACTGCGGCGGCCCCGATCCTGGAATCTTTTGGCTTTCCCTATACTATTTTCGTCAACCCTCAACTTATTGACGAAAAGAAAAGCTATGTCATGACGTGGGATGAACTGAGAGCATTAGCAAAACGTGGAGCTATTATCGCAAATCATAGTGCTAAGCACGATTACCTCCACCTCAAACTAAAAGATGAAACAGCGGCGCAGTGGCGTGCGCGTGTTGAGCACGATATCAGATGGTCACAGCAGCGAATTAAAGAAGAGATTGGCCACGATTACCCCTACCTCGCATACCCGTACGGCGAATTTAATCATGAATTACAAAAGCTAGTAGCAGAGCTTGGACTTATTGGTATTGGGCAACACTCTGGTGCGGTTGGTATTTCTTCAGATTTTACACGTATCGCTCGCTTTCCCGCATCGGGAAACTACAGCAACTTAGAAACATTAAAAACTAAGCTCGAGACCAAAGCCTTCTCTCTACAAAAATTAGAGTACCTTGATAGCGTCACGAACAATAAAACCCCAGCAATCACGTTGCATTTTAACAATAAGGATTTTCATCAGAGTCAATTTGCATGCTACGTTTCAGGTGTTGGGCAAGCTGAGCTGACGTGGCTATCAGAAACCAGCGTACGTATCCAAACCCCGAAAGCGCTATCCATAGGACGGTCACGATATAACTGTACTGCACCTTCAATCAAAGACACAGGACGATATTATTGGTTTTCACAACCTTGGGTTATTGAAAAATAACAGCTTTGGGTAGGAGCAAATTAGCTCCTATCCTTACTTTTTAACCGCGCTCAGCATGGTTTCAGTCACTTTACTCAAAGGTACTAGGCTTTGCACTGCACCAAGCTCGTACGCAGCTCTAGGCATTCCCCATACCACACAGCTAAGTTCATCTTGTGCAAATGTTTTAGCACCTGCAGCTTTCAAAGCTAGCATTGCTTTTGCTCCATCACTGCCCATTCCCGTGAGCATAGCAGCACAAACATGCTTACCCATTGGCACAAGGGAGTTAAATAACACTTCAACGGAAGGTTTATGACGATTAACAGGCTCAGTATCATCTAATCGGCAGACATATCCGGTTGCTGTGTGTGCCACCTTAAGATGTTTGTCTCCCGGTGCTATGAATACATGACCTGGTAATAAAACATCTCCCTCTTCCGCTTCTTTGACTGATACCGCACAGGTGCGATCCATTCTTTGTGCGAATGAGGTACTGAAAACTGGTGGGATATGTTGCGTGATAACAACAGGAGGCGCGTGTGTTGGTAATCGCATAAGCACCTCTCTGATAGCTTCAGTTCCCCCTGTTGAGGCGCCTATGGCTAAAATAGTATTACGCGAAAATGTATAATTACGGCCAATTTCTAATTCGCTTTCCTGTTTTGGTGCTTTAAAAGCCCTCACTCGTGCACCTGCCGCTACTCTAATCTTCTTAACCAGTAAATCAGAATAGGACATTAAGGTATCAGCAACATTGCTGGTGGGCTTAGAAATAAAATCAACTGCACCTAACTCTAGTGCTTCTATCGTGGCGGGTGATCCCTCTTGGGTCAACGTAGAGATCATCACAACAGGCATAGGCCTTAAACGCATTAAGTTTTTAAGAAAATTAATGCCATTCATTTTTGGCATTTCTATATCCAAAGTTAATACGTCAGGTGAAGTAGACTTAATGAGCTCTCTAGCTTCATAAGGGTCTTCCGCGGTGCCAACGACTTTAATACCATCCGCCTGACCTAAAATTTCTTTTAACAACCCACGAATTAACGGCGAGTCGTCAACAATCAGAACTTTGATCATATTTCACACCTAAAATAGCTCAATATCCGTTTTATTGTCTTGAGCCTCAATGTCATGTAAGTAACGCACTTCACGTTGTTCAATTGTGTTATTGTGCATGGTTCGTAACTTTTTCACTTGCGCTTTGCCACTTTGAGGATGAAAGATAACTTTTCTTGGCCAGGGGCCGCCTACATCTTGTGAAATTAAATTCAAACTTTCCTCTTCCACATAAGCTTGAGCAAACCTGATGTTCCCTTCCCCAATATCAGTCATTGCGCTAATAATTTTTCCACCGCCAAAAAGTTTGATTTTTAAATTGCTTCTAGACGCCCCATTTTTGAGTACTTCATTTATCAGATACTCCATCGCCCAGTTACCATAACGACAATTTAGGTCATCCGCATGTACTTCTTTTAGTGCCTTCGCTCCGGGTAACATAAAGTGATTCATGCCACCAATCCCCAGCTTCTCGTCATATACACAGGCGGCAATACAGGAACCTAGTACAGTCGAAATCAATTCGTCCTGCTTGGATACATAAAATTCCCCCGGAAGTACTTTTGCGACGACCTTGGCACGCCCTGAATCCCAAAAGCGTTTTACATGCTCGAAGCCTCTGAGAACAGGTCTAAACTCTCTCATTCAACTGGCCTTTTTGATAAATGGTTTTACCTAGATTTTTAAATTCTAGGTGCTCTTTTCCCATCGTTTCGGAGTGTCCGATAAGTAAGTAACCATTGGGAACTAACATGTCATGATATTGCTCAAATAGTTTATCTTTGGTTTCTTTATCAAAATAAATCAAAACATTACGACAGAAAATAACATCAAAAGGTCCTTTCATTGGCCATGGTTCTAGAAGATTAAGTCGTTTAAAATGGATGAAAGATTGCAATTTAGGCTTCACTTTATACATTGCTCCATCAGCACTTCTAAGAAACCATTTTTTGAGCTTATCTTCATCTAAACCCGTGACGTTGTTTGCCGTATATTCTCCGAGACTCGCTTTGCCCAAAACGTTGGAATCTAAATCTGTTGCCAGCACTTTGACATCCCAACCATTTGGGAAAGCATTCGCAATGGTCATCGCAATACTATAAGGTTCTTCACCTGTCGAGCATCCAGCAGACCAGATCCGAACTCTTCTGTCGTGTTTGTGTCGGGCAATAATTTCAGGAACTATTCTTTTCGTTAAGAACTCGAAGTGATGATTTTCTCGAAAGAAAGAAGTTAAGTTAGTTGTTATTGCATTAATAAAATGGCTAAACTCAACATCTTGATTTTCTTCCAAAAAAGATAAATACGCCTCAAATGAATTTAGCCCGTTGGCTCTTATGCGTCTTGCCAACCTTGAGTAAACCATTTCCCTTTTATGCGGCCCGAGTACTATGCCGCATGTGTCATAGACCCGAGCCGAAATTTCGGAAAAATCCTTATCGGTCAACAGAAACTCTCGCATCGTCGTATTCCTTCAGCCAACCCCCACTAAGGAATTGATCTATTACCTAACCCTAAAACTCTTCCCACTCTTCCGAGTCATCTGCAAACTGATTACTTCTCGTATTTTGCTGGGGAGGCTTATTGGAGTTCATTGTCCGCTTTGGTAATTGCTTTTCTGGCGCCTTATAGTTCTTCGGTGACTCAGATATTTCTAAACTACGATGTGAGGATTCATCAAGTGTGAAGAAGTTTAATAATCTTCTCATATCATTTGCTTGCTCAGCCATCGACTCCCCAGCGGCAGATGCTTCTTCAACTAAGGCAGCATTTTGCTGCGTCATTTCATCCATTTGTGACACTGCTTTATTAACCTGCTCAATACCTGAACTCTGCTCAATAGAAGCTTCGGCAATGTCGGAAATCATGTTCGTTACTCGCTTAACTGACTCAACTATTTCTTTTAGTGTTTCACCAGATTCATTAACCAGTAACGTGCCATCTTCGACTTTACTTACACTATCTCTGATTAGATCTTTAATCTCTTTCGCTGCTGCTGCAGAACGCTGAGCGAGATTGCGCACTTCACCAGCAACCACAGCAAAGCCTCGACCTTGCTCTCCGGCCCGAGCAGCTTCAACGGCTGCGTTTAACGCCAAAAGGTTTGTCTGGAAAGCGATTTCATCAATAACACCTATAATGTCAGCAATTTTCTTACTTGAATCATTAATTTCAGACATGCTTTCAACTGCGCGAGTAACTACTTCACCGCCTTTGGTCGCCTTGTCACAAGTATCTTCGGCCAACTCATTAGCTACTTTCGCGTTATCTGCATTTTGTCTAACTGTGCTGGTCATTTCTTCCATGCTAGAAGCAGTTTCTTCTAGTGAGGAGGCTTGCTCTTCGGTTCGCTGACTCAAATCCGCGTTACCCTGGGAAATTTCATCAGCACCACTGGCAACTAAATTTGCAGAAGTACGGATCCGACCTAACACCTCAGTTAGCTTCTCAGCTGTAGTATTTGCGTCTTTTTTCAGCTTTTCATAAGCCCCACGATAATCGCCTTCAATACGTCTGGTTAAATTACCAGTTGCTAAGGCGTCTAACATGTCCCCCATATCTGTAACTGTTTCATCAACAGTAGACACTAAACTATTTAACCCTTTGGTTAGTCGTAAGTAGAAGCCATCTTTCCCATCTTCTGATAAACGAACACTAAGATTACCGGCATTAGCCGACTGAACTAGGCCATTCACCTCTTTCTCAATCGTGACTTCTTTGGTTCTATCTTCCCATTCGACAACGGTGCCCACGCGTTCGTTATTACCATCAAATATCGGATTCGCGACTAGGCCAAAGGTTCTTCCGCCGACAACAATTTCCGTTTTATACTCAGTTTCAAGCCGAGAGAGCATACTGCGTTGGTGACTTGGGTTACGGTGGAATACATCAATATTCGCCCCCAAAAGATGGTTACTATCAAAATTAGGCAGGTCACGCCTTAAATCACTCTCAGCATTTCTCATCATATCTTTCACTGCACGATTCAAATAAACGATCTCAAACTGCTCATTTGCTATCATCGTATTCGTTGAAACGTTGTCTAATGCTCTTCGGACGCGCAAGTTTTCAGCTGCGGCAGTTTTTTCTTCCTCTTCACGAACTAAACGCTCTGTTTTGTCGTCCCACTCAACGACGGTACCAATCCGCTTTTTCTCATCATCAAACACAGGGGTCGCAATTAAACCAAAGGTGAAGCCAGCAACTTTGATATCTGTGCGATATACATCGCTCAGCTTTTCGAGCAAACCTCTTTGATGACTCGGGTTAGCATGAAATACATCAATACATTGCCCAACAAGCGTATCCACGTCAAAATTCGGCAGTGACTTTCTAAGCTGTGCTTGATTGTCTCTCAGCATTCGTACAACCGAATCATTAACATAAATAATATTCAACCCTTCGTCCGCTAGCATTACGTTTGCCTGACAAACGTCCAGCGCGCTCGATATACGAGCATTGTGGCTCGCCAAATCCGCCTGCTTTTTCTCTAACGCTAATTCTCTTGTAAGGTCTTTCCACTCAACTAAAGTCGCGATCCTTTGCCCTTCATCATCGAAAACTGGCGTGGCAATAAGATCAAAGGTCAAACCTGCCACTTTGATTTGTGTGACATATGGACGGGTCAAATTAGCGAGTATGCCTCTCTGATGGCTAGGGTTTTTATGGAACGTATCAATGTTGGCACCTATCAAGCTATCAACATTAAAACCAGGTAACTCTTGCTGTAACTTAGCCTGATTTTTACGCAGCATACTGGTTACTGAATCGTTCAAATACACAATGTTGAGAGAGGCATCTGCAAGCATAACATTAGCCTGACAGACCTTTAAAGCTAGCAACAAACTATGGCTATGGTCTTGACCATCTAGTGCGTCACCATTTAATAAATTAGCAACCGCTTTGTATAAAGATGATTGGCGTGATGCATTACTTGCATTGAGTAAGCTAACATCTTTACTCTCTATCGCGGGAACAATTTCCTCAACATCCTGTAACTTAGAAAGCAGAATGTTTGCGCTTTGCTTAAGTAGTAAAATTGCCAGCACCACACTGACAGCTGCTATAACCATCGCCACATAGGCTTGTGTAGACATATTAATATTCAACATTTGAACACTAATTGCCAAGCCCACAAATATTATGGCACCCGCAATCAGAACTCTATTGTTGAGTTGACTTGCTAATGCTTGATCGCTCATGTTATCCCCCGACAACCAATTGCTCATTCTGCTTTACTTCAAGATCTAATATCTTCTTCAAATTTAAAAGTACGACCATTTTTTCACCAACATTTACAAGTCCTTGTACAAATTGACTATTTTCCGAGTCTTGAAAATCTGGAACATCCTTCGCTGTTTCTTCGTTGATGCTGTATACGTCAGACACCGCATCAACAACTAACCCCATAATTTTTGTTGCCTCTTTTATTACAACGGAGACAACGATAACCACGGTTAGCGCTCCATATTCGATTTGTGGTAAGCCGAATCGAACCCTTAAATCTATGATTGGCACTATCGTGCCACGTAAATTAATCGCACCGTTTACATACATAGGAGCATTTGGAATTGCAGTGACTTCTTCCCACCCTCTTATTTCCTGTACGGCCAGAATATCCATGCCATACTCTTCGCCCGCCATCATAAAGGTGAGAAATTGTGTATCGTCATCTCTGTCTGCAAGCATGACTTGTTCATTAATCGAGGCTTTTTCAGTGATCATGACACCACCTCATCTAACTCTTGTTCTACTAATAACTCTTGAGTTCCTGGACGCTTTAAGCCACTCAGTTTGATAAGACCACTAATATCGACAATTAAAGAGACTCTGCCATCACCTAAAATTGTCGCCCCTGAGATCCCATTTACTTTCTGATAATTCGCTTCGAGACTTTTAATAACGACCTGTTGTTGCGCCAGTAAATCATCCACCAACAATCCCACTTTGTGATTATCACTCTCTACAACTACTAACAGTGTTTTATCCAACTCTTCTATTGCACCACCATGGTTAAATAGTTGATATAGCCTTAGTATTGGTATGTATTCATCTCGTAACCGAAGCACCTCTAAGCCATTACCTACTTTGCTCACTTTTTTAATATCTATTTGTAAAGACTCAACAATAGAAATAAGTGGAATGATGTAGGTATGCTTTGCAACTTTAACCAGTTGACCATCAAGAATGGCCAGCGTTAATGGCAACCTAATTGTAAACGTTGAGCCAACCCCTTTTGCAGAAGTCACTTCAACGCTGCCGTTTAATGCTTGAATATTTCGTCGAACAACATCCATACCCACGCCGCGACCAGAGATATCACTCACTTCATCGGCTGTTGAAAATCCAGGCCTAAAAATAAGTTCATTAACCTCTTCAATAGTCAGCTCATCAGTTGCTTGAATAAGGCCATTGGCAATCGCTTTACTTTTTATTTTTTCGGTATTCAAGCCTCTGCCATCATCCATGATTTCAATCACAATATTTCCACCTTGGTGGAAAGCATTCAGTGTCACCGTACCCACGGGATCTTTTCCGGCTTTAATTCTGTCTTCCGGTGTTTCTAAGCCATGATCCAAAGAGTTTCTTACTAAATGAACCATAGGATCGGAAATCTTTTCCATCACGGTTTTATCTAATTCTGTTTGCTCTCCTAGCAGCTTTAGTTCAACCTGTTTATTCAACTTCTGTGACGTATCTCTTACTAAGCGAGGAAATCGGCTGAAGACAAAACTAATAGGTAACATCCTGATTCGCATTACATTTTCTTGCAAATCTCGCGTATTATGGGCTAATTGAGCGAGGCCTTCTTGCATCGCAGCAAGTGTATTTTCGGTCGGTTCTTGCTCGCCTAATTGAGTCAACATAGCTTGGGTAATAACCAACTCCCCTACCATATTGATAAGCGAATCTACTTTATCAATCCCAACACGGATCGAAGTCGACTCTGCTGATTTCTTACTAGCCTCAGGCTTAGCCTTTGTCGCTGTCGCTGAGGGTGTTTTTGGTACATCAATATTTTGAGTGTCGTTGCTCGACGTTTCTTTCTTCTCACTCTCTGGTTCTGGCGTTGTGGAGACACTCACATCATCTTCAAATAAACCACCACATAAGGTAATAGAAATTTCAGCATCATCCTCAACCCACTCAAATACTTCTTTAATCGCCGACTCTGGATGACTGGTTGTTAAGTATAACCGCCAACTGAGGTAGCAATCCTCTGGATTGAAGTCATCAATTTCAGGTATTGCATCACAAAACGCATGAGTTTCTAAATCCCCCAATTCCGATAGCTCACTTAACATATAGAGCGGTTCGTTACCGGTTTTAAACAAGTGGGGGAGCGGTTTAAAGTCTATTTGATAGGTTTGAGATTCTTGCCCTTGAGGTATGCTATCGGCAGTATCTGAGCTAACACTCTCTTTACCACCTAAAATCTCTTCAAATTTAACTTTCAACTCATTCGCATTGGAAAGATCTGGCTCTTCTTCGGCTTGTAATGCGGTTAGTAACGCCCTTAAACAATCAACAGATTGGAGCAGCAAATTGACATGTTCAGCGGTCAACTGTCGACGCCCATCCCTGATCTGATCGAGTAAGGTTTCCAACACATGCGTGAAGTTAGCGACAGAAGTAAAACCAAATGTTCCACTGCCACCTTTGATGCTGTGTGCTGCGCGAAATATAGTATTGATCGTTTCTGAGTCTTCATGGCCTGGCTGTAAATTCAGCAGCTCAGCTTCCATTATGTCTAGACCTTCAAAGCTCTCTTCAAAAAAGACATCAAAAAATTGGCTTAAATCAATACTCATATCGACGCCTCTCTGTATCTATCTTATGACTTTTTTCAATACCGCTAGCAATTGTTCAGGGTTGAATGGTTTCACTATCCAACCAGTTGCTCCCGCCGCTTTACCTTCTGTTTTTTTATCCAATCCAGACTCGGTGGTCAGCATTAGTAAAGGGGTGAACTTATAGTTGGGTAGGCTACGCAGCTCCTTAATAAGTGTGATCCCATCCATTACAGGCATGTTTACATCAGAGATCACGGCATCGAACCCTTGTTGCTTGGCAATAGATAGTGCTTCACTGCCATCTTTGGCTTCCGTGACATCAAAACCTGCTTTTTTCAAAGTAAAGCCAACCATTTGGCGCATTGACGCCGAATCATCCACAGCTAAAATCTTTTTCATATTCACCTCTTAATTTTCAATACTATGGAATAAATAATGGGTTAATCCCAACTCATTTACCGCCTGCGCTAAAGCGTCACTTTCACCATGCCATACAATTTTATGTTCTAACGAGAGCAAGTGTTTTTGCACGGCACAGAGCAGTTGTATAGATGCTGTGTCGGCTCTTTGCACTTCACTAATATCAATCGTGATGTCTGATGTTTCCATAGAGTCCTGGAAAATCTGATGGTACAGGCTTTCCACATGGTTAATCGCCATTTCAGGTGGAAGTTTCAACATGAGCTGAAGACTATCCTTGTAAAAATGAGTAATAAAATTAGCTTAGACCGTGATGGTAAAAATGCCACAAAGATTGATTAAAAATCCGCAAATAATTAAAGCGTTAGAGGTAAGATAGTACAACGACACTGGGGTCGACCAGTGTCGATATAAGACTAATTGATGATCTTCTCTAGGTCAGCGAGAAGTAGTTTGTCATCGATTGTAGGGACAGCTCCAGCTGTATGTGTAGGTTTGAAAATAGCCTCAAGCTGACCTTTTGGGTTAATTAATGCTACAGACGCACTATGATCAACATAATACTCTTCTGTCTGTTCCTGATTTATTGCGTAGATTAAACCTAGATCTCTCACAAAAGGAAATAAAGCCGAATGCTCGGCAGATACCGCTTTAAAATCAGGATCAAAGTGCTTGATGTAGGCCAAACGCTTCTCTTCAGTATCTCGGTTAGGATCGACCGATACAAACCATACTTGTAAGTCACCTTTGCTTTTTACGGATTGATATACGTGAGTTAATTTCAACAACGTCATTGGACACACGTCGGGACAGCTGGTGTAACCCAAAAACAGCAAATTCCATTTACCGGTAAAGTCTTGGTTTGAGACAACCTCACCGTATTGATCCCTTAATTCAAACGCATTCACGTCCTTAGGCTTTGGATACCAAACCACTTTTTCAGAGACATCTGGTGCAGGCCCACAACCAAACAGAATTAACATAGAGATAATTAAGATAAATTTTTTCATATAAATGCTTTATCCACAAAGAGTGCAATGAACACTATCAAAAGATGCCAGATAGAGAAATAAAATACCCTCATAGCATACTCTAAACTATTTGTTCTCATAAGCTTGGTGGCTTTGTAAATAAAAGCGACATTTGCCATG
Organism: Pseudoalteromonas maricaloris; assembly: GCF_024746855.1. Taxonomy (NCBI): domain Bacteria; kingdom Pseudomonadati; phylum Pseudomonadota; class Gammaproteobacteria; order Alteromonadales; family Pseudoalteromonadaceae; genus Pseudoalteromonas; species Pseudoalteromonas maricaloris. Next base: position 3,781,811 of record NZ_CP024625.1, read on the forward strand.
CCAGAGACCAACAAGTAGATCCAACCAGACATTCCCACTAGGTAAGGTAGCAAACAGACTATAGTTAAAATGATGGTATAAAATAGCACACAGAGTTTTGTAAATTCGTTTCCATGCGTTACTGGTAACATGGGGACTTCGGCTTTTTCGTAGTCTCGTTTACGAGCAATAGCTAATGCCCAAAAGTGGGGAGGTGTCCAAGCAAAAATGATCATTACTAACAACCAAGGTTCTGCACCAAGCTGACCAGTCTCACTGACCCAACCTAGCAAGGGTGGCATCGCTCCTGCTAACCCCCCAATTACTATGTTTTGAGGTGTTGCGCGCTTTAACAATAACGTATAAACCACGGCATAACCGAATAGCGCGGCTAAGGTAAGTAGCGCACATAACTGATTGGCGAAAATAGTTAATAGAGCATACCCAGAAATAGCGAGACCCGTCGCAAAGATTAACGCTGATGATACAGAAACAGAGTCTGTCGCTAACGGTCGGTTTCGTGTTCGCGCCATCTTTTTATCTATTTCTCTATCCACGATATGATTTACAGCTGCTGCACTACTTGAAAGTAAACCAATGCCAAACAAACTCATTAATTGTGCCAATAATGTTTTATCACTTTGTGGTGCTAACATCATCCCGACCCAAGCAGTAATAACCAACATACATACCACTTTGAACTTACACATGCCAAAGTAGGCTTTGAATAAAGTAGTTGCTTTTTGAAGCTCTGAAAAACTAGTTAATTGAAGCATATTTTACTCCTACTTTTTGCGTCAGGCTGATAAAGAAACACAATTTCACCATTGCTAATAACACCATTGCTGCCATGAAGTTATGGAATAAGGTTAACAACAGAGGAAATTGGAAGTGTACGATTGCCCCCCCCACCAAAACCTGTATCGCAACCAAAGTTAACACAACAAGTGCTGAGCGTCGGAGTAAGCGGTTTTGACCAGCTCTAAGGAGTGGCCAACATGCAGCAAGTAGCGTTAAAACGGTAATAACTGCCCATATCCGATGGATAAAGTGAATAGATACTCTAGATTCGAATGGCAAAACACCAAACTCATAAGTCGCTGAAGCTTCAGGAAGTGTGAATAAACTCTGCCAAGAGAAAAGTTGAAGATTGTCACATAGCGGCAACCCTGTACAATGTGGAGCAGCATAATTGGCTGCAAGCCATCCACCTAGCGCAATTTGTATAATCAACACACCAAGAGCCACATAACATAAACGACAGGTAAGGCTAGTTACACTAGCAGTAATAGTGGTGTATTTCAGCCTTAAAACCAATAACACCAGCAATGCAAGAATACTAAACCCACCTAGTAAATGACCCATCACAATGACTGGCTGTAAATTCATCGTCACGGTCCACATCCCAAGTGCCCCTTGAAATAACACAAGCAATAGCAGTAAGTAGTAGTGACGATTAGGGCTTTTTGTTTTTTGCTTCTTGAACAGCCTTATGCATGCAAGTGCCAAAATAAGTAACCCGAGGAAACTGGCAAAATAGCGATGGATCATTTCAATCCATGCTTTTTCTGCTTCTATTTCTAAATGTGGAAAACTGTCTTTAGCCGCAGATAGTTCATGAGTCTCATTTGGTACTGTTAAAAAGCCGTAACACCCAGGCCAATCTGGACATCCAAGTCCCGCATCACTTAAACGTGTGAAGGCGCCAAGTGTCACTACCGTTATTGCGACGAAACAGGCAAATATTGCGATTTTTATTCTTACCTTGGACATATTTACCTCCTAACTTGAACGAGAGTAGTTCAATAATTTCTTCAGATCACTCAGTAGCCCTTTTTGTACATTTCGCATTTCTTCTAAGCTTGCTACTGGTGCATACTTAAGTACAAATAACCCCTTTTTATCAACCAGGTAGAGATAGTTGTCATCTAACTGGTTGAGGTATATCGGCAAAGAAGTAGCGTACTCAATACCTTTTTCATTTCGCTCTTGTAATACCACGAGCGATACTTTCTGCTGGTTTTTCCCCAGCGCTAAATACAAATTAGGTAAGCTATCTAGTAGTAAAGAACATTGCTTATTACACTGCTTTGGTCGCTGATAAACGATACTCCACTCAGTATCTAAAACCAGCTCTGATTGGCGAACCTCCTGACTTAAAAATTCACCGTGATTAGTCGTGCTATGTGGTATCCAGCCGACCTTCAAGGCAACAAATGCCAATAGTAAGGGGAATATAAACAGCCCTATAAACCATGCCGCGCTTTTAGACATCTTTATTCTCCTTTTTTGAAAGTTTCCAGCCAATCACTACCGCGGCCAAGGCAATAAGCAACCACTGTAAAGCATAAGCTTCATGTTTTTGCGGTGACATTACGACCGGTTGATAATGGGGCTCAGTCCCTGCAAATCTGTTTTTAGTCATGTAGGCAATTAGAGGTAAAAGAGGTTTACCTGACTCCGCAGATAAGTAATCAACATCAATATACTGAATCACAGATTGTTTTGTTGCCTCCTCAGCCGCAGACTTAGCTAAGGTGAACCGCTTACTAGCACTAGATTTGATATAGACAGGTAGAGAAACGGTGTCACTTGGAAGAGAAAAAACGGTAGGCACGCGACTAGCCTGCTGTGGCACAAAACCTAAATTAACAGCTAGATACTCATCAGTTTCGGAAATTTTTATAATACCAATTACATCAAAACCGACTCGGCCTTTCACGACTTGATTATCTAGATACCAAACCGCATCGCCTACAAAATTCCCTGTAATCGACACTTCAGCATTAACATATTGCGTGAGCGGCTGGGATGTTACTGGCTGCTCATTAGCTAAGCCTAGCGATTTTTCAATCTCAACTTTATGCTGCAACACATGTTTTTGCTGCGCTCTTTGCCACTGCCAATAAGAGAGCGAGCCACATAAAAGAACAACGATTAATGCTGCCAATATGGGGGGTTTTGATCTACCTTTAAAAAGTGCACCTAAATCCATCGGACACCCCTTATGATTAAAATTATTATTGTTGTACTGCTACTACTCGTTTTTCTAAATCTATTTAGAGCTATGCTAGTCATGCTCAAGTCAGAGCAACAAGAGTCGATGGCGAGGCTATTGCAACAAAGAGTTTATGCATCAATAGCTGTCGTACTTCTAATCTGTCTTGCTGCTCAATTTGGCTTTATAAAACTACACTCTTCACCCGTTGTTACAACACATAAACAAATACAAACAGGCACAACCAAACAACATCAACAAAATGCCAATACCAAGCCCCAGCTTGAAAAGCAAAGTGATTCTTAGCGGTAAAGTGACCCTTCAACACCCTGATCCATATAACGAAAAGAATAACCGCACCAAGTGTGACATGGAAGCCATGAAATCCTGTCAGTAAAAAGAATGTATTACCGTAAACCCCCGACTGGAGAGTTAGCCCCAGATCTTGATAAGCGTGAATATACTCTTCCACTTGCAAGGTTAAGAATGCGACGCCAAGTAGTACTGTTAATCCTAAGAATGCCTTCACTTTCGCCCTTTGCTCTTTTTCTAAAGCTACGTGGGCAAAGCTAAGCGTTACTGATGATGCTAATAGAATAATCGTATTGATCAGCGGAAGTCCCTGCCAACCCATAGCTTGAGTGACAGTTCCATCTGGAGTTGTGAGCAATGGCCATACAGCTTCAAATTGAGGCCATAAAACCTCGTTGGTGCTGGCGTTATTACTTGCACCGCCTAACCACGGCACAGCTATCATTCGTGCATAAAAAAGTGCACCAAAAAAAGCAGCAAAAAACATAACTTCGGAAAAGATAAACCATCCCATTCCTTGCTTGAACGAACGATCCATTTGGGCAGAATATAATCCAGTTTGAGATTCTTGGATCACATTCCTGAACCAACCAAAAATCATATAGATCAGCACAGCAATACCCAGGAGCAGTAGCATTACTCCACTATTACTGGTTGATTTAAGTTGAATAATCGTTAAGCCAGCGCCAACAGCGATAAAGAAAAGTGCAAAAGCCCCGACGATTGGCCATGGACTTTGCTCAGGCACATAATATTTTTCTTGTTCATGGTTCATATTTGAACTCCTCTCGAGCGGCTAGCATATTCAGTCCATCACTGTTTTGTTTGCTAACTCGCTCTGTAATATCAAACAACGTATATGAAAGCGTGAGTTCCTCAACATCACTTGGGAGCTCCGTATCTACATAGAACCTCAAGACAAACTCAACTTCTTCTTTGCCTTTCATTGGTTGCTGATCAAAACAAAAGCAGGCCATTTTGTGTAAATACTTTGCCGCTTTCCCTGGAGACACTGAAGGGATCGCTTGCAACACACGCTCACTATCACTCAAGTTTTTTGCAATGAATTTGACATCGGTTAGCTTACCGGGTTGAACTCTAACCGAGTGCTCGACTGCATCGACCTTAAATGGCGCCTGGCTTTGACTGTGCGTTGTGAAGCTCACATCTACTTGTCGACTTTGCGCAATTGACTCGCTCTGCTTTGCGATTTCCATGGATGGCTTACCATTTAGGCCTGTGACATCACAAAAAACGTCATATAGAGGAACCAGTGCAAAGGCAAAAGCAAACATACCTAGCGTCAACAAAATAAGCTTCTTAAGCAGGCGTCCATGTTGCATTACTTAATCTCCGGTGGCGTTGAAAAGGTATGATAAGGAGCCGGAGATGGTACTTGCCACTCTAATCCCTCTGCCCCATCCCATACTTTCCCAGAGGCCTGCTCTCCACCTTTTATACATTTATAAACCACTGCAACAAACAACAGTTGAGAAAGACCGAATGCAAACCCTCCGATACTAATGATCGCGTTGAAATCAGCGAACTGTAGAGCATAATCAGGGATCCGCCTTGGCATGCCAGCAAGACCAACAAAGTGCATTGGGAAGAACAGTACGTTCACACTAACCAAGGAGAGCCAAAAGTGAAATTTAGCCAATTTGATATCAAACATGTACCCTGTCCACTTTGGTAACCAATAATATGCGGCGGCCATTATTGAGAATATAGCTCCCGTAACTAACACGTAATGGAAATGCGCGACAACGAAGTAGGTATCGTGATATTGGAAATCTGCAGGCGTAATTGCTAACATCAAACCGGAAAATCCGCCAATTGTGAAAAGTACGATAAACGCAATGGCAAAAAGCATGGGCACCTCAAAACTAATAGCACCTCGCCACATTGTAGCTACCCAATTAAAAACCTTAACGCCAGTAGGCACTGATATGAGCATAGTTGCATACATAAAAAACAACTCACCAGCTAAAGGCATGCCCGTAGTAAACATATGATGAGCCCAAACGACGAACGACAACAGAGCAATTGAAGCGGTTGCATAAACCATTGATGCATAGCCAAACAGTTTCTTTCTTGAAAATGTCGGTACTATCGTAGAGATTATGCCGAAGGCAGGTAATATCATGATGTACACTTCAGGATGACCAAAGAACCAGAATATATGCTGGAACATAACAGGATCACCACCACCTGCTGCATCAAAAAAGCTCGTTCCAAAGAACTTATCAGTCAATACCATAGTCACAGCGCCAGCGAGTACGGGCATAACAGCAATCAGAAGAAATGCAGTTATCAGCCAAGTCCAGACAAATAAAGGCAACTTCATCCATGTCATACCTGGAGCTCTAAGATTGACGATGGTCACGATAACGTTGATAGCACCCATAATAGAGCTAATGCCCATTATATGGATCGCAAAAACAAAAAATGCAGTATTGTCATTGCTGTACGTTGTAGATAGTGGCGCATAAAAAGTCCAACCGAAAGCAGGCCCGCCGCCTTCCAAAAATAACGACATCAGTAAAATTGCAAATGCAAAGGGTAGTATCCAAAAACTCCAGTTATTCATTCTCGGTAACGCCATATCAGGAGCACCAATCATCATTGGGATCATCCAGTTGGCAAGACCAGTAAATGCGGGCATTACTGCGCCAAATACCATTATTAGTCCATGTACTGTCGTCATTTGATTAAAAAAATGCGGATCTACAAGCTGTAACCCAGGTTGGAAAAGCTCGGCTCGGATCACCATAGCCATAGCACCACCAATTAAAAACATGGTTAGCGAGAACAATAAATACAGAGTTCCAATGTCTTTATGATTAGTGGTAAACAGCCAGCGCTTTAAGCCTTTTGGAGCTGTATGGTGTGAATGTTCTTCTACGATGGCACTCATTACTTACCCTCCTCTAATGCATCTATCTCACGCTGTATTTGGCTTGGCTGAATAACATCGCCGGTGTCATTACCCCAACTATTTCTTTTATAGGTGATAACCCCCGCTATCTGCTTGATTGTTAATTGCTTTGCGAAAGATTGCATCGCAGTTCCTGGGCGACCTAAAAGTAGAATATCTATATGAGCTTTAATATCTCCCGTGACGACTTTACTCCCTTTCATTGCAGGGAAGACACCTGGTAGCCCAAGCCCGGTTGGTTGATGGCAAGCTGCGCAATAAGCCATGTAAGTTTGTTCACCAACCTCCATTAACTCTTCTTTCGAAAGGGTTTGTTGGGCAACTGCTTGTGACTCAGCCTCTGCTTTTGCTTTTTCAGCTTTAGCATCGTTGAGCCAACTATCAAATTTATCGGGACTTACGGCCTCGACAACGACAGGCATAAAGCCATGATCTTTGCCACATAATTCAGCACATTGGCCTCTGTAAATTCCTTCATCGTTTACCTTTGTCCATGCCTCATTTATAAAGCCTGGATTGGCATCCTTCTTCACCGCAAAATCGGGCACCCACCAAGAATGGATGACATCATCTGAGGTCATCAAAAAGCGAACTTTCCTATCGGTGGGAATAACTAAATGCTTATCAACTTCAAGCAGGTAATTTTCATTTTTTTCTTTGAGATCACTAATTTCATCTTTCGGAGTAGAGAGCAAAGAATAGAATTCAACATCATGCCCCATATACTCATAGTGCCATTTCCACTGAGAGCCTGTGACCTTAATGGTCAGATCAGCTTTACTCGTGTCTTCCATAGCAATAAGCGTTTTTGTGGCTGGTATTGCCATACCAATGAGTATCAGGAAAGGAATTGCTGTCCAAAGTATTTCCACTTTGGTGCTTTCATGAAATTGCGCTGCAACAACGCCTTTTGACTTTCTGTGTTTTATAAGCGCCCAAAACATAATCCCGAATACAATAACCCCAATGACGCAACATATTAGAAATATGGTCATGTGAAGCTCATACACTTGATGACTAATGTCTGTAACACCTTGCCTCATATTGTAAGCGCTGTTAGCAAGTGAGGGCATGGCGATTAGCACTGCGATGAATGCTACAACTAATCGACAAATTTTCATTTGACGTCTCCTTCAAGACAACTCGTGGTTGTCTTTTGTTATTATTGGATGACTGTCATATTGTCTATTTGTACATAGACTTACTGCACGACTATTAACCAATTAGTCAAAAAACAAACAAATTGCAAGATTTTCGAGAAGACCGACTTTAGAATCAAAACTGGGAACTATAGGGGGTAAAACAAAGAATGATGAAAAATAGTGTATAAAGATCAGAAAACTAAAAATATTACTAAATGATTAAAGTCACTATAATCATCCTACTTTCACATAGTTAGAAAAGTTAATTATCACTTTTTAAACAAAATATAGTTAAAGCAAGCGCAACTTTATATTTAACGCTACACTCGCTCTCATAAACTACATCCAGTCAGCACTTCGGATAACGCCGACAGCTAACCCTTCAATGGAGAAATTTTGATGCTCTAGATCCACTTCAATCGCTTTAAATTCTTCATTCTCAGCATGCAATAAAACTTTCTTCCCTTTCTTTTCAAAGCGTTTAACTGTCACGTCCTCTTCTACGCGAGCCACTATCACTTGGCCATTTTCAGCCACCTGAGTGCTGTGAACAGCTAGTAGATCACCATCCATAATGCCAATATCCTTCATGCTCATACCATTAACTCTTAAAAGGTAATCAGCATTAGGTTTAAAAAAACTCGCATCTACATTACAGTGGCTCTCTACATGTTGCTCTGCCAGAATAGGCTCACCAGCAGCAACACGGCCAATAATAGGTAAACCAAGTTGTTCGGATTCATCCTCTACAAGTCGAATCCCTCGGCTTGCGCCTGGGACCATTTCGATAACTCCCTTTTTCGCAAGCGCCTTAAGATGCTCTTCCGCTGCATTTGCACTCTTAAAACCCAAAGCATCAGCTATTTCAGCACGAGTTGGAGGCATGCCAGTATCTTTTATGAATACTTTTATTAATTCAAAGATTTGTTCTTGTCGTTTTGTTAGAGGACGCATTAACTGGTGTTCCATACAGTGGTTTATTTACTGTAAGTATATACAGCTCAAAAAAAATCGCAAATGTTTCTTTATTCGACATATTTTAAGTGTATTTGCTAATAGCATTAATTAGAGCACCATTAAACAAGAAGTGAAGTCTGTGCCTCAGAGCATAACCTACGACTCTACGCAATAAGAAATAGATTATTAAGATTTAGGGCTGATTAACCACCACCTACCATGTTGCACTATGCTGATACTGTGGTGGGAGCGAGTTCATCTCGCGAGGTTTTCTATATCCCAAACAGCAAAAAACCCGCTGCATTACTGCAACGGGTTTTTCTTATTTGGCCCTGGCGATGTTCTACTTTCACATGGGTAATCCACACTATCATCGACGCTGTTTTGTTTCACTTCTGAGTTCGGCATGGGGTCAGGTGGGTCCAAAACGCTATAGTCACCAGGAAATTCTGTTCATCAATGAAGTCTCCCTCATCAATGTAAATCCGGAAAAAGCTATTAAATTCTTTTGTCTACTTTAGTCTATTAACTTCTGTCACTTATAAACCACTTTGGCGTTGTATGGTTAAGCCTCACGGGTAATTAGTACGAGTTAGCTTAATGCCTCACAGCACTTCCACATCTCGCCTATCAACGTTGTAGTCTTCAACGGCCCTTCAGTTGACTCTAAGTCAAAGTGAGAACTCATCTCGAGGCCTGCTTCCCGCTTAGATGCTTTCAGCGGTTATCAGTTCCGAACGTAGCTACCGGGCAATGCAATTGGCATCACAACCCGAACACCAGCGGTTCGTCCACTCCGGTCCTCTCGTACTAGGAGCAGCCCCTCTCAATTCTCAAACGCCCACGGCAGATAGGGACCGAACTGTCTCACGACGTTCTAAACCCAGCTCGCGTACCACTTTAAATGGCGAACAGCCATACCCTTGGGACCGACTTCAGCCCCAGGATGTGATGAGCCGACATCGAGGTGCCAAACACCGCCGTCGATATGAACTCTTGGGCGGTATCAGCCTGTTATCCCCGGAGTACCTTTTATCCGTTGAGCGATGGCCCTTCCATTCAGAACCACCGGATCACTATGACCTACTTTCGTACCTGCTCGACGTGTCTGTCTCGCAGTTAAGCTTGCTTCTACCATTACACTAACCGTACGATGTCCGACCGTACTTAGCAAACCTTCGTGCTCCTCCGTTACTCTTTGGGAGGAGACCGCCCCAGTCAAACTACCCACCAGGCACTGTCCTCAACCCCGATTCAGGGGCCTAAGTTAGAACATCAACACTACAAGGGTGGTATTTCAAGGTCGGCTCCACAGAAACTAGCGTCTCTGCTTCAAAGCCTCCCACCTATCCTACACATGTAGGGTCAATGTTCAGTGCCAAGCTGTAGTAAAGGTTCACGGGGTCTTTCCGTCTAGCCGCGGGTACACAGCATCTTCACTGCGATTTCAATTTCACTGAGTCTCGGGTGGAGACAGCGTGGCCATGGTTACACCATTCGTGCAGGTCGGAACTTACCCGACAAGGAATTTCGCTACCTTAGGACCGTTATAGTTACGGCCGCCGTTTACCGGGGCTTCGATCAAGAGCTTCGCCTAAGCTAACCCCATCAATTAACCTTCCGGCACCGGGCAGGTGTCACACCGTATACGTCATCTTACGATTTTGCACAGTGCTGTGTTTTTAATAAACAGTCCCAGCCACCTGGTCACTGCGGCTCTCGTTTGCTTACAGAGCAAGTCTTTCACAAACAAGAGCGTACCTTCTCCCGAAGTTACGGTACAATTTTGCCTAGTTCCTTCACCCGAGTTCTCTCAAGCGCCTTAGTATTCTCTACTTGACCACCTGTGTCGGTTTAGGGTACGATTCAGTATGAACTGAAGCTTAGAGGCTTTTCCTGGAAGTAGGGCATCAACAACTTCACCACCTTAGTGGCTCGTCTCGACTCTCAGCCTTAGCAACCCGGATTTTCCTAAGTCACCAGCCTACAGCCTTTCACATGGACAACCAACGCCATGCTTGCCTAGCCTGCTCCGTCCCCCATCGCATTCATACCGAGTACGGGAATATTAACCCGTTTCCCATCGACTACGCTCTTCAGCCTCGCCTTAGGGGTCGACTCACCCTACCCTGATTAACATGGGATAGGAACCCTTGGTCTTCCGGCGGAGGAGTTTTTCACTCCTCTTGTCGTTACTCATGTCAGCATTCGCACTTCTGATATGTCCAGCATGCCTCCCGGCACACCTTCAGCCACTTACAGAACGCTCCCCTACCCCGCAGACAAAGTCTGCAGCCGTAGCTTCGGTGGTATGTTTAGCCCCGTTACATCTTCCGCGCAGGCCGACTCGACTAGTGAGCTATT
>NZ_CP024625.1:3797500-4113663 GCF_024746855.1 Pseudoalteromonas maricaloris
AATGATGTCTTCTTGTACGCCTTCTTTCGCGCTATACTCGTGCAATACGCCGTCAATTTCAACTTCTGTCACAGCACAACCAGGCATAGATGAAAGAAGTATACGACGTAGAGCATTACCTAGTGTGTGGCCAAAACCACGCTCTAGAGGCTCTAAAACTACTTTAGAACGCGTTGAGCTTACAGCGTCGATATCGACTAATCTTGGTTTTAGGAATTCGGTTACAGAACCCTGCATTTTATCCTCTCTTAACTCTTAACTTTACTTCGAGTAAAGTTCGACGATTAGTTGTTCGTTAATGTCCGCAGACAGATCAGAACGCTCTGGTAGACGCTTGAAAGTGCCTTCCATTTTCTTACCGTCAACTTCAATCCAAGTTGGCTTTTCACGTTGCTCAGCCAACTCTAGAGCAGCGATGATACGCGCTTGCTTTTTAGACTTCTCGCGAATTACTACTACATCTTCAGGAGTAACTACGAAAGAAGGGATATTAACAACACGACCATTAACCATAACCGCTTTGTGGCTTACTAGCTGACGTGCTTCAGCACGTGTGCTTGCAAAACCCATGCGATATACAACATTGTCTAGACGTTGCTCTAGAAGCTGTAACAAGTTTTCACCTGTGTTACCTTTAAGGCGAGCAGCTTCTTTGTAGTAGTTACGGAATTGCTTTTCTAGTACACCGTAGATACGACGAACTTTCTGCTTTTCACGTAGCTGTAAACCGTAATCAGATAGACGACCTTTACGTGCGCCGTGCTGACCAGGTGCTGTTTCTAGTTTACACTTAGAGTCAATTGCTCTTACGCCGCTTTTAAGGAACAGGTCAGTACCTTCACGACGACTCAGCTTGAGCTTAGGGCCCAAATATCTTGCCATGTTCTTTCTCCTAACCTATTGTTATACGCGACGTTTCTTCGGTGGACGACAACCATTGTGTGGAATTGGCGTCACGTCAGTGATGTTAGTGATACGGTAACCAGCAGCATTCAATGCACGAACAGCAGACTCACGGCCTGGACCTGGACCTTTGATGAATACTTCTAGGTTCTTAAGACCGTACTCTTGTGCAGCAACACCTGCACGCTCCGCAGCAACCTGTGCAGCGAATGGAGTAGACTTACGAGAACCACGGAAACCTGAACCACCCGCAGTCGCCCAAGAAAGAGCATTGCCTTGACGGTCAGTGATGGTCACAATCGTGTTGTTGAAAGATGCATGAACGTGAGCCATGCCGTCAACAACCTGCTTTTTGACCTTTTTACGACGAATTGGTGCTTTTGCCATAACTTACCCCACCTTATTTCTTGATAGGCTTGCGAGGACCCTTACGAGTACGCGCGTTAGTCTTAGTACGCTGACCACGTAGTGGTAGCGAACGACGGTGACGTAAGCCACGGAAACAACCAAGGTCCATAAGACGCTTGATGTTTAGTGTAACTTCACGACGAAGATCACCTTCAACAGTGTACTTGCCAACTTCTTCACGAAGGATGTCAAGTGTTTCGTCATTTAACTCGCCGATTTTAGTAGTTTCAGCGATACCTGTCGCAGCTAAGATCGCCTTAGCGCGAGTTTTACCTACACCATAGATGCTTGTTAAACCGATAACAGCATGCTTATGATCAGGAACGTTAATGCCTGCGATACGGGCCACTAACATATCTCCTATAAATAAACTTGATTATCATCTTGCTGGAAAGCCCGTATAGGATACCCAACCGACATTCAAGTTTTACCAAAGAAACAGGCTAAGTAAAGTTACTCAGCCTGCACGACTTAATTTGCTTAGCCTTGCCTTTGCTTGTGCTTTGGCTCACTGCAGATCACACGTACAACACCTGCACGCTTGATTACTTTGCAGTTACGGCAAATTTTCTTAACGGAAGCACGTACTTTCATTACTCAACTCCGTAAACTGACCTTAACGGCCGTAGCCTTTAAGGTTCGCTTTTTTCAGCACAGAATCATATTGATGTGACATCATATGAGTCTGTACTTGTGCCATAAAGTCCATGATGACAACAACGATAATCAGAATCGATGTACCGCCGAAGTAGAATGGCGTTTGCCATGCCATAGTCATAAACTCGGGCACCAGACAGATAAAGGTTATATACAAAGCACCTGCCAATGTCAGGCGTGTCATCACTTTATCAATGTATTTAGATGTCTGCTCACCTGGACGAATGCCTGGAATAAAAGCGCCAGATTTTTTCAGGTTATCTGCTGTCTCACGCGGGTTAAACACCAACGCAGTGTAGAAGAAGCAGAAGAAGATAATAGCCGCAGCTAATACCATCGCATACAGTGGTTGACCTGGAGTCAATACTGCTGAGATAGCTTGTAGCACATCAGCGACCGGACCTTCACCTTGGCCAAACCAGCTTGCTATTGTACCAGGGAACAAAATGATACTGCTAGCAAAGATTGGTGGAATAACACCCGCCATGTTAACTTTTAGTGGTAAGTGCGTGCTTTGAGCAGCAAATACCTGACGACCTTGTTGACGCTTCGCATAGTTTACAACGATACGACGTTGACCACGTTCGAAGAACACAACTAGGTAAGTTACGGCGAATACGATTACCGCAATCAATAACAATGCTAAAATATGCAGATCACCTTGGCGCGCCATTTCTGCTGTCGAACCAATTGCAGACGGCAGGTTAGCTACAATACCAACAAATATTAGAACTGAGATACCGTTACCGATACCACGCTCAGTGATTTGTTCGCCCAACCACATAAGGAACATAGTTCCTGTGACTAAGCTCACTACAGCTGTGAAATAAAAGCCGAAGCCTGGATTCACAACTAGGCCTTCCATCATGTTAGGTAGACCAGTAGCGATACCTATCGATTGGAATGTAGCAAGCACAAGCGTACCATAACGCGTATACTGGCTGATTTTCTTACGCCCTTGCTCACCTTCTTTCTTAAGCTCTATCATCGCAGGATGTATGTGCGTTAATAGCTGCATAATAATCGAAGCCGAGATGTACGGCATAATACCTAGCGCCAATACCGATGCACGCTCAAGCGCACCACCGCTGAACATGTTGAACATCTCAACAATGGTGCCCTTTTGTTGCTCGAAGAATTCGGCAAGTACAGCGGCGTCAATCCCAGGGATTGGCACAAAAGAGCCCAGACGGTAAATAATGATAGCACCCAATACGAATAGTAATCGGCGCTTCAGTTCCGCAAGCCCACTTTGTGCACTTTGCATATCTTGACCTGGTTTAGCCATAGCGTACTTCCTTAGTCTTCTACCTTGCCTCCGGCAGCTTCGATAGCTTCGCGTGCACCTTTAGACACTTTCATGCCTTTAACAGTAACAGCGCGTGAAACTTCGCCAGATTTTACAACTTTTACGAACTGGATGTTCTTTTTAACGATACCAGCTGCCTGTAACGCGTTTAGATCTACCACATCGCCTTCAACTTTAGCGATTTCGAATAGATTCACTTCTTTAGACACAAGAGACTTGCGTGAAGTGAAACCAAACTTAGGTAGACGACGTTGCATAGGCATTTGACCGCCTTCGAAACCAACGCGTACTTTACCGCCAGAGCGTGACTTTTGACCTTTGTGACCACGACCACCAGTCTTACCAAGACCAGAACCGATACCACGGCCAACACGCTTACCAGCTGTTTTTGAACCTGCAGCAGGTGAAAGTGTATTCAAGTTCATCGAATTACCCCTCAACCTTAACCATGTAAGAAACTTGGTTGATCATACCGCGAACTGCTGGCGTATCTTCTAGCTCAACAGTGTGATTGATACGACGTAAACCAAGGCCACGTAATGTAGCTTTATGCTTCGGTAAACGACCGATTGAGCTACGTACTTGAGTTACTTTTACTGTGTTTGCCATGGTGTCTTACCCCAAGATTTCGTCAACGCTAAGACCACGCTTCGCAGCAATACCTTCTGGAGAATTCATATTCTCTAGCGCTGCGATAGTTGCGCGAACGATGTTGATCGGGTTAGTTGAACCGTATGCTTTAGATAGTACGTTCTGTACACCAGTTACTTCTAGTACTGCACGCATCGCACCACCTGCGATGATACCTGTACCTTCAGATGCTGGCTGCATGTATACTTTAGAACCCGCGTGGCGACCCTTGATTGGGTGCTGTAGCGTGTTACCTTTTAGTTCAACAGTGATCATGTTGCGACGTGCTTTTTCCATTGCTTTTTGAATAGCAGCAGGAACTTCACGTGCTTTACCATAACCAAAACCTACTTTACCAGCGCCATCACCAACTACTGTTAGTGCAGTGAAGCTAAAGATACGACCACCTTTAACCACTTTAGACACACGGTTTACCGCGATTAGCTTTTCAGCCAATTCAGGCTGTTGTGCTTTTGCTTCTACGTTAGCCATTGTCTACTCCTAGAATTGCAGACCGGCTTCGCGCGCAGCATCAGCTAGCGCCTTCACACGGCCGTGATATTTAAAGCCACTGCGATCAAAAGCGATTTTTTCAACGCCTTTGTCAGCTACGCGCTCAGCGATTGCTTTACCAACTGCTTGAGCCGCTTCGATGTTGCCTGTGCCTTTAACTGTTTCAACAATTGCTTTTTCAACAGTAGAAGCAGCAGCCAGTACATTACCCTCAGCATTGATTACTTGAGCGTAAATGTGACGTGGCGTGCGGTGGATAACAAGACGTGTTGTGCCTTGTTCGATAATATTTCTACGAGTGCGCTTAGCACGACGTAGACGAGCTGTTTTCTTATCCATCGTCTTACCTTACTTCTTCTTAGCCTCTTTACGACGCACGTGCTCATCAGCGTAACGTACACCTTTACCTTTATAAGGCTCTGGTTCACGGTATGAGCGGATGTTAGCAGCTGTTTGACCAACTAACTGCTTGTCTGCGCCTTTAACAACAATTTCAGTCTGGCTTGGAGCTTCGATAGTGATACCTGTTGGGATCTCGAAGTTCACTGGGTGAGAAAAGCCAAGGGTTAAATCTAATGTATTACCCTTAACTGCCGCACGGTAACCAACACCTACTAGCTGTAGTTTCTTCTCATAACCATCGTTAACACCAACAATCATGTTGTTGATTAGCGCGCGTGCAGTACCAGCTTGAGCCCAAGCATTAGCAACTTCACGAGGAGCTGTAGTGATAACGTTGTCGTTTAGTGAAACTTCAACCGCATCGTTGATTGTGCGAGTTAATTCACCGTTCTTGCCTTTAACTTTGATGTCCTGGCCGTTAATTGTAACTTCAACACCGGCAGGAACATTGATTGGAGCCTTCGCTATACGAGACATAGTTCCCCTCCGATTAAGCTACAAAGCCAATGATTTCACCACCAACGCCAGCGGTACGCGCAGCGCGGTCTGTCATCAGGCCTTTAGAAGTTGATACGATAGCGATACCTAGACCACCCATTACCTTAGGTAATTCGTCACGTCTCTTATAGATACGTAGACCAGGGCGGCTAACACGCTGGATGTTTTCGATTACAGCTTTGCCTTCGAAGTACTTAAGTTCGATAGTCAATTCTGCTTTTACGTCACCAGATACTGCGAAGTCAGTGATATAACCTTCGTCTTTAAGTACCTTAGCTACAGCTACTTTCAGCTTTGAAGTTGGCATTGAAACAGATACCTTCTTCGCAGACTGACCGTTACGGATACGTGTGAACAAATCCGCAATTGGATCTTGCAAGCTCATGTCTTACTCCCGTGATTCTATTACCAGCTAGCCTTTTTAAGGCCAGGAATTTCACCGCGCATCGCTGCTTCGCGAACTTTAATACGGCTTAAGCCGAACTTGCGAAGGTAACCATGAGGGCGGCCCGTGATGTTACAACGATTACGTTGACGTGAAGGGCTAGAATCGCGTGGTAAAGACTGTAGCTTTAACACTGCATCCCAACGCTCATCATCAGATGCATTAACATCGCTGATGATAGCTTTTAACGCAGCACGCTTTTCAGCATACTGAGTAACTAATTTAGCACGTTTTACGTCACGTGCTTTCATTGAATTCTTTGCCATAACCCTACCCTTACTTTTTGAATGGGAAGTTGAACGCTTCTAACAACGCACGGCCTTCGTCATCTGTTTTCGCAGAAGTAGTGATTGTGATATCCATACCGCGAACGCGGTCTACTTTATCATAATCGATTTCTGGGAAGATGATTTGTTCACGTACGCCCATAGAGTAGTTACCGCGACCGTCAAAAGACTTTGCGCTAACACCGCGGAAGTCACGAATACGTGGCATCGCGATAGAGACTAAACGCTCTAGGAAATCCCACATACGCTCGCCGCGTAGGGTTACTTTACAGCCAATTGGGTAACCTTCACGGATCTTAAAGCCAGCAACTGATTTGCGTGCTTTAGTCACTAGAGGCTTCTGACCAGAGATTGATTCTAGGTCTGCTACTGCGTTTTCTAGAATTTTCTTGTCAGCTAGGGCTTCGCCCACACCCATGTTAAGTGTGATCTTCTCGATCTGAGGGACTTGCATGACAGAGCTGTAACCGAACTTCTCTTGAAGCTCTTTTACCACTTTGTCTTTGTACACTTCATGCAGTTTCGCCATCGTCTACTCCAACTATTAAATAGTTTTACCGGTAGACTTGAAGAAACGGACTTTTTTACCGTCTTCAAATCTAAAACCTACACGATCCGCTTTGCCAGTTTCGGCATTGAAAATCGCTACGTTTGATACGTCGACTGACGCTTCTTTCTCAACAACACCGCCAGCTTGCTGTAGTTGTGGTACAGGCTTCTGGTGTTTCTTGATGATGTTAACGCCTTCAACAAATACTCGGCCAGTTTCAGTAACAACTGAAAGCACTTTACCGCGCTTACCTTTGTCTTTACCGGCTAGTACGATTACTTCGTCATCACGACGGATTTTTGCTGCCATGATCGACTCCTTATAGTACTTCTGGTGCTAGTGAAACGATCTTCATGAACTTTTCAGTACGAAGTTCACGAGTCACAGGGCCGAAGATACGAGTACCAATAGGCTGTAAGTTATCATTTAAGATAACAGCCGCATTGCTATCGAAACGGATTAAAGAGCCGTCTGGACGACGTACGCCTTTTTTAGTACGCACTACTACTGCGTTTTTAACATCACCTTTCTTCACTTTGCCGCGAGGAATCGCTTCTTTAACAGAAACTTTAATGATGTCGCCAACCGCTGCGTAGCGACGGTGCGAACCACCAAGGACTTTTATACACTGCACTTTGCGAGCGCCGCTGTTATCAGCAACGTCCAGCTGAGTTTGCATTTGGATCATCTTAATGACCTCCGGTGTAGTTACAACTCGCCTAGATTTCGTTCAAAATCAAGGCATTTAGGTTAAATTCCACTCAAAAAACTGTGATTATGTCTTTCAAGGGCGGGCAATTGTACCAGCAATGTCGCATCAAAGATAGTTCAATTTTTAATTAATTTAACGCGTTAACATGACGTACCAATTACAGTTTGGGGATATGGCGACAAGCAATCGAGAATTCAACCACTTGCGCATATATTGAACAAATTTTACAACGGAAATTTTGTTTCGATTATTATTTACTCAGATGCTTTGAGCAAAAACATCTCGAATTTTAAATCTGAGAAACTCAAAATTTAATCAAAAACGATATTTAAAGAAAATAGTCGAGATAAATCTCGACCTACGGCTCTCTTTTACTTTTGATGTAATCACCCACATTGCTTACGGTGTCTAACCAATAACCGTTTTTAGGGTCCTGTAAGTAAGGAATAAGTTGGTCTAACATTTTGGTATCGACGGTGTACATGCCTTTTTCACCCACTTCATGTCCAGCAAGGATGATCCAACTGTTATTTGCCCTAAGATGCTCCAGCAGCCCTTTTAGTTCTTCAAAGCTAACACCATCCATCCTGATTCCGGTGAGTTGCGCAAAGTCAGTATAAGTTGGGTGGTTAGCGGTTTCATCTAACCACGTACGGCCACTGTCAAAGTGCTTCGCAATCACAGGCACATAACTTTTTACTTCAGCGCCGCGACCAACAAAGGTATTACCACAAGGATATGCAAAGCTTCTGGGGGTTACGCCCAAATGCTTTTCAATATATTTTGTGGTGCTTACTACATCGCGTTCTATGTAGGCCAAATCAACTTGTTCCAGCCCTTTGTCCTTTTCCCTCAGCCAGGCAAAGTTACCCGTACATAAGTGTTCACTGGTGTGGTTGCCTATTTCATGCCCCTGCTTCACCGCGGCTTGCCACAATCCGAGCTTTTCCTCCACCTGTGATGGCATAACATAAAATGTGCCTTTCACCTTATGGCGATTGAGTAGCGGCACTCCCACATCAACTTGGCTTGGCCTTGCATCATCAAACGTAAGGCTTATTGCGTTACGAGCATTATTGGGGTAATTAAAGGTTTGGTTGCTATCAGCCGCTATACTAGACGTATTTACGAGCAGAGCGCTTGCCATCATGGCAGCCAAACTGAAGTGAGAAACTAAATTAGAAGATAACTTTGCCATTTGTTTGTCCTTATTGTTATTTATCCTTATAACCTATATGAGGCTGTGAGTATGACAAAGTGTTAAATTTTCAACTTGTTATTTGCGACTAAGCCCAACGCAAATGGTACTAATTTAGTATTTTTAGCGATACACTAACCCCAATAATAAAAGAGAAAGACAGCGCTGTGTTGAAGTTAGAAGAATACTATCAGGACGTGATCTTGCTCGCCGAAGGCGGAATGAGCAAAGTGTACCTTGCTACCGACAAAAAATTAGGCCGCCGAGTGGCGGTAAAGGTGATGTCACTAACTCAGCACACGCAATCAGATGCACTCAACGAAGCCCGACTGTTAGCGCGTTTTAACCATCCAAATATAGTACAAATTTATGATGTATTTGAAAGCGATGGCCAAATGGCTTTGGAAATGGAGTATGTGCAAGGTGCAACTCTACAGCACTACACAAAAACACACGTATTAACTACCGAGCAAAAAGTCGAACTATTAAGCCATATTGCCGATGGCCTGGCCTCAGCTCATGGCCAGAACATTCTTCATTTAGACTTAAAATCTGGCAATATACTGGTGAATGAACAGAGCATAGCCAAAATTGCCGACTTTGGTATTTCACAATTAGAAGACAACCAAGCCTCTCGTCCACATACCAGTTACGGTAGTCTTACAGCAATGTCACCAGAGCAACTGCGTGATGAAACACTAGACAGCCGCAGTGACTTATTCTCATTTGGGCTAATCGCTTATCAACTGTTAGCTGGGCACCATCCTTACTTCGAGCAAGCTGACGATGGCAGTGACAAGTCTATTGCTGAACAGATCAAGTTTCAGCCATTAAAAGCCAGTGCTAAACGTATTTTAGATATTCCCCCTGCACTGGCACAGCTTATTGATCGCTTATTGCAATACGACAAAAACGCTCGCCCGAGCAGCGCAGGCGAAGTCAGTCAACAGTTAAAACAAATTCTGCACACCCTTAGCTATGATAATAGCGAAGCGACATTATCCCTTGAAGAAATAGAGTTACAAGATAGAGCTAAGAGCAAAGCCAAAGCACGTCAAAAGCAGCTAAGTATTGCAGCACTTTTCACCGTTTTAGTGTGCTTAGTCGTTGGTGGATACTGCTATTGGCAGGAAACCAAACCTAAGATCTATATTGCAGCGTTGCCGATAAAATTCACAAACTCTTTTCAACTACTTGAAGCGCATCAACAAAACATTGAGTTAGCAATTAACGATGCACTTAAACAACATTTTTTAAGTAACAATGATTACGTCTTCATTTCAGACAGAGAAGTAGATCAAACACAAAAATTTATTGGTGTTGACGCACCATTAAAGGCATTGGGGCGAGCGTTAAATAGTAATGAGCTCGTTACGATAAAACTAGACTGTAATATTCAAAGCTGTGACATCGTTATCGACTTAGTTGATGCGTCTAATGGAGCCTTGATTAATAGTGCTAGAACGATGACGTCGAGTGAAAACTACAGCCATGTTTTTGCTATTACAGCTTCGGCCCTCACTGCATTAACTGGACGCTCAACTGATTTAGCCACTGGCAATAAAACATTGCTAAATAACTACGCTACACTTCATGATGCTAGTTTAGTAAAGGGAGCAGACCGCGCTGCGATATTAAAAGAGTTAACAACGCTGATTGATACTGCGCCGGACTTCCTGCCGCTGTATTCACTTTACTCTGAACTCGCAATTCAGTTGTATGAAGATAGTTCAAATGATCAAGTACTTCTAAACTGGGAGCAAGTATTACAGCAAGCCCCCAAGAGGTTAAAGGCAAGTACAATTATTCAAACTTCCTATCTCGAGTTTTATGCGTTTGCAAAAGACAAAATCCGTGCCACAGGAACCTTTTTAGCAATCCAGAATTCAGTCAAGGACGAGTATCAAAAGCATGCACTTATCAGTATCTACTATCATTTAATAAACGATTACGCTTCGGCACTTCATCACATTGAGCTTGCCTATGAACTTAGGCCAACCTTAAAAGTCATCCGCAATGCAGCCTTGCTCAACATGAAGCTTGGCCAATATGAAGAGGCCTTACCTTACTTACGAGCAGCCAGCCACTACGGTCCTGATAATCTGAAAACACTAAAGGCCATTGCCGATATCTCTCTTCTACTTGGTAAGCTCCATGACGCAGAGAAATCTTATCAAGCTCTAGTTAATCGCTCATATACAAGTACTGCTACCTTTAACAATTATGCCATTGTATTGATGCTATTAGGTGATTTAGAGCGGGCACTCGAGTTTGCTGAACGAGCAACTCAGTTGGCGCCCAGCAATGTAGAAATCTTGCTTAACTACGCAGACATATACTCACTAATGGGCGAGAAGGCGAAAGCCAGTGAAGTGTATCTGCAAATTTTAGCCAGTGCTCCAGCAAACCAAGTTGAAGTCGTGCGCATCCAAGCTCTAGCACACCTAGGTCGGCACCAAGAGGCATTAATAGCAATTGATGAATATTTGGCAAAGTATCCCGATTCAGCTGAAGCTTTTTACGTAAAATCGTTAATTCAAACACTGATAGAAGAAAAGTATTCCGCGATGGCTTCACTGAAAAAAAGCATTGATTTAGGCTGGAGCCCGTCTTTTTATCGCTTGTCATGGTTCAAGACACTATGTCACTCGCCATCACTTGAATTAAGAATTGGCACAGAACACTTTACCTATCTGTGCCAAGTGCAAATTATGAATTAGACTGGAGCATCTGGGTTGTCAATTATCACCCTTGGATCTTGAGAAAAATAACGCACAGCACCATTTGCGGAATCATATTGAGCAACAAGTCTGAACTCAATTTTCGAGTTGTTATTCTCTACGAGTGTAACAACTCTCGCATCAGGGTTAGCTGAAAGCGCTTCGATATCATCTTCACTTAGCGTATTCGCAACATTCAATGCTTCAATCTTCACCTCAACCGTTAACTCATCTTTTAATGTGCTTGTAAGGTTATAATTGAAATTGTCTTGCGCTTCGGTAAAAAAAGTACCGTTTTCAGCAAAGCTCCAGCCGGCTTCATCAGTAACGAGCTTATAAGTTAGAACAGCGCTTTCACCCTGAGCTAATTTAAGTTCAACTGGTTTATCGTCGTTTGAAAATATCCAGTTACCCTCAGCTTTTGGCGTCACCGTGTATTCGAGTAAAATAGGTGTACTCATTCTTTTATCCTTCGTTTGTTTATAGAGCTATTCGCATCTATCTAAGCACATGAATAGCAGTAATTCTATTACAGCTGGTTACAACTTATAGGCATAAGCCATCATAAGCTCACTATAACTGCATATAGATAATTAACTCGCGATAAATATAGAACAAGGGCTACCATCGGCAAGCCCTTGTTTAGCTGAAATTGATTTAAAACAAACAGATGAGCTGTTTATTGAAGCGTCATAAAGATCTATCCACCAAACAAACCTTTAAGTTTGTCTTTTACCTTATCCTTAACCTTGTCTTTGGCTTTGTCTTTTGCCGCTTCTTTTAGGTCTAAGCTAGTTTCAACTTTGTGGAATGGACCTTTGATCCGCACCGGAATTTTAAAGCCGGTACTGTCATCGCTGCTGGCTTGCCCTTCAATGGTATCAACAATTCCAGTCACCACACGATAATCAACTAAAGTTTGTGGTAAATCAACGGTGCCCTTGCCTGTCACTCGTAGTAACGGGCTTGCCAACGAGAAGTCATCGTTTTGACCTACGCCTTTGGTAAAGACAAAGGTGCCAGTCATGGCTGAGAAGTCGGTTTTTTGATCTGGGTCGAAATTGGCATTGAGTCCTTGCGATACCGAAGAGAAGTCACCTTTGAGCATCTCTTTGCCCTTACGGATCATCTCAGCAAGGTTTGCGCCTTTTACGCCACCATCTTTGAACTCAAAACCTAATTTACCACCTAGAGCATTCACAAATTGCTTTTGACTGACACCTTGTGTGTTTAACGCCCAATTAAGACTACCTTTACCCAATACTTTGTCAAAGCCAATGGCATCAGTCAGTAGTGGCTCGGCATTAATTGCCGTTAACGCAAAGTCAGTATTGATGGCATAAGGTTTTGTTGCTGCATTTACAACAACCTTACCTTTACCCTGACCTTCATAGGCTTGGAATTTATCTAGGCTCAATGTTGCCTTACCTGAGTTAAGTACTAGACTGATTTGGTTTTCGCCAAGCTTAATTTCTCTCGCACGTAGCCCTGTAGAGGTGATCTTCACATTCGCATTGAGGCTATTAAGTGCTGACAAATCAATTGCAGTGTCATCCCACACGATAGGCTGTGCTGGTGCGCCTTCTGACTCAGGTTGCGTTTGTGGTTTTTCCACAGGTTCTGGCAAATAAGGGTTAAGATCTAACATGCCAAGGTCAACACTCGCGGTAATATCTGGCTTACCTGAGAGGGTGACTTTACTTTGACCTTTTATTACCAATTCGTCCAAGGTTGCCTCTAAGGCAGTGAGAGTAAAGACTTGCCCTTGCATCGTCATTTTGGCGTTTAGGCCAAAGTCATTGAACGCATTTTCTTTGGCTTTTAGGTCAACGCCCTGCCACTTAGCTAGCGCTTTTACCGAGTCGCCAGTCAAGGCTAATTGACCGCGAATGGTTTTACCTTGCTCTGCAATTTCACCTTTATAGTCAAGGTTGAACAGCGCTGATTTTACTTGTTGTTCAACATTAAAGGCTTCACCTTCTATCGCCTTTGCTGGATTATCGAGTGTAGTAACTAGGTTAAAAGTTTGACCTTGAAAAGTCAGCTTACCGTCGACTTCTAGTGGTTGGTACAGTGACGATAGCATCACGCTAATGTCTAAATCAGTTACCTGATATTCAGCGCCTGTCACACCATCAAGGTAAGTCACCGAGCCACCATAAATCGCCACTTCGCCAAGGCTAACATCTAAGCCTTCCGGTAACTGCATATTACCTTGTGAACTGGTTTGCGCCGTTGGCGCGTTTTCTGCACTGGTGGGTAGCAACTGCCAATTAGCATTACCTTGTTTGTCGGTTTCTAGGATAATTTTAGGATTATTGATCACAAAGCGCTCAAGCTTAGCTTCACCAGACAGCGCACTTAACCACGGAATATGCACGGTAAGTTGCTCCATGGCAAACATATCTGGGCGACTGCCCGTTGCCATGTTGGCAAATCGCACTTGGTTTAGCTCAATGTGCAGCGTTGGGAAAATACCGATGTCAGAGTCGCCATCGATCGACAGTTTTCTACCTGTCACTGACTCAACCTGTGACGTGACTTGGTCAATAATTGCCTGTTTGGGGATTAAAAACGGGGCTGCGATAACAAGAATAATAATAAGCGCGACAATGGCGCCTACGATTTTAACTAGCCGGTTCATTGCTTTTCCTTCGTAAGGCTTGGTTCTCTTTATGATAACGGCTGTAGTCGAATATACCATGAATAAAGGCAAATAATTTGTACTGAGCGATTGCAACCTTTTGACTAATCGGTATGATCCTCGCCCTTGCCAGTTTTTAGCGTCATTAGCTATATTTTACTGGTTGGTTTATTAATCAAACTTGGAGTATCTAACCCGCATGAAGAAACTGCTCATATCACCGTCAAACATGGCCTTGGGCGAACAAGAAAGTCAGATCTATCAAAATATCCTCAAACAGGCCACGGAGATCAGCCTTAATCTGATGGCGGTTAAGGTGGAAAATCACCCTGAAGATTTTCTTGGTTGGTGTTATGAACTGCTTGATGTGGCGAAAAATCGTATCAATTTTGATTTACTGGATGACCATCAATTACCCACAGTGAAAAAGCTACAAGATCTGCTCATCGCAGCGATTAGCTTTTTACAAATCAAAACGTTACGCATTGCGCCTTGGCCTATGGTGGCTGCATTTATTACCAGTCACAAAGAAGTAATTGCACTAGATGAGCAATTAAAACTGATTGAATACCTTAAACCAATGCGCAGCACCCCACTTAAAGACATGATCAAAGAAGATCGCCTTGCCTTTAGCGGTAAGCATGCTGCAAATTTAGATACCAGCGTGTATCAATTTGACGTAGAGTGGTTTGCCTCCACCAAAAGTGCAAAAGGCTTTCACCAGTTATTAGACGACCTTCCGGGTGCTTTTGATGAAGCGCTAGCCGCAATCCCGGCAGAAGGTGACGTGACGCTCGAGCATTACCAATCATTTATGGTCGGGTATTTAAGTGCCTTTGCTGGCAGCGAGGAAAAGCCAACGCTTGCACCAGCTACTCGCCTATTAGCAATGCGTCGCCCAGATGTGTTCACACCAATAACCTCGAGCAAGCTTGACGCTTTATGCCAAGCGCTTGGTGTTGCTAAGCTAAACAATCGCGATTTTGAGCGTTACTGGACCGATGTCGTCAGCACCATTAAAGCAATGCCATGGTATACGATGGCCGCTCCTGTGGATGAGTTTGAAACGCAACTTGCTGAAATTAAAGCGCTGCTACCATGCCTGTTTTATTACGCGGATAAAGACACCGCCACTAACTCCAATTACTTTAAGCTACTGCATAAACCTCAGCGCAGCGGCACCAGTGGTGGCAAAAAAACACTACGCCGCGGTAAAGAGTCAGCAGAAGTGTTAGTCGACCGCGCACTCGCGGATGAGTCTATTCCAGAGCATATTCGCACCAAACGTGACTCGATAGTCGCTGAAGTGGAAAAAGGCCGCAGTGTTGATGAAACCATCAGCTTAATGCGCACCATCTTTGGATAACGACTGACTCCAAACACAGCTTGCATTATTACTGTGCAGGCTGTGGTACTTTGCACCAGCCATGTGCAACACTTATGCAAATCATTATGTCCTACTTTCGAAACTCAGAAATTAAATTCCAATATTTTTAACAACATAGAATAAATTCTCCGCCATTTCCTGACATTGGCCTCCCTCTTGCACTTACTCTTTGCAGAAAATGCAATGACAACAACCGAATAATAACTCTGTGTTCAATGGGGAAAACAGAATGAAAAACAAACCTTTGCTTATGCTACTCGGCGGCCTGACTGCGTGCTTTTGTGTCTCTGCTCAGGCGGAAGTGACCGCGAATATTGCGGCAAGCTCAAATTATTACTGGCGTGGTATCACCCAGACTGATGACGGCGCAGCGGTGTCTGGCGGCTTGGATTATAGTAATGAGTCTGGGTTTTATGCAGGCACTTGGGTCTCTAACATCGACTTTGGCGACTCCGCCAGTTACGAAATGGATCTGTACGCGGGTTACGCTGGCGAAATCAAGGGCATGAGTTTTGATTTCGGTTATATCCACTACGCCTATCCCGATGCCAGTGGAGATATTGATTTTGGCGAGATTTACGCCGCGCTTGGCTGGCAATACTTTACGTTTAAACTCAGCCACCTAGCTACAGCGCAAAGCGACTCAACCACAGAAGAAGACATGCTATATGCCGAAGTGTCGGCCAGCTTCCCCATTTTTAAAGACAGTGAATTAACTCTACATATTGGTCGCTCCAGCGGAGACACAGTGCTTGAGTGGACAGGTGAAGACGATGCTTATATGGATTACGGGGTGAGTTTATCTACGCAAGGCTTTACCTTTGGATTAGTAAAAACCGACCTAGACAGTAATGACGATATCAAAGCATACGTAAGTTATGGATTAGATTTTAATCTGTGATGACCAAAGGTGAGCGGTCCTGTGACAGCCGCATCACCTTATTTTTACTTGCTGCAACACGTAGGGCCGAAAGGCCCTTTTTTTGTGGCTGAATTTATAAGGCTGTCGCGTAAATTGGCTTCAATCCACGTATGTAACGTTTTATGGTACGCTATGCCCAGTAGATGCTGTCCAAATGCGATACCACTGCTCGCGACTCATGCTAAGTGACTGTGAAGCAAACGCGCTGGCAACTCGAGTGATATTTCCCGTTCC
Source organism: Pseudoalteromonas maricaloris (assembly GCF_024746855.1). Classification (NCBI taxonomy): domain Bacteria; kingdom Pseudomonadati; phylum Pseudomonadota; class Gammaproteobacteria; order Alteromonadales; family Pseudoalteromonadaceae; genus Pseudoalteromonas; species Pseudoalteromonas maricaloris. Next base: position 3,813,920 of record NZ_CP024625.1, read on the forward strand.
AAGCACAGTGGCGGGTTTCGATGGATGCATGGCAAGCCATGCGTAGATCACTTGATCAATTTCAGTGCAACCAATCTCTTCACCCACTTGCTGTAGCACCGCACGCAGGCGTTTGGCTTTTTCATCTTCACTGGAGAATATTCTGCCCCCCGCCAGCGGCGACCACAGCATAGGGTTTATGCCTAGTTGTTGGCACTGATCAAGCGTGCCATCGTCAAGCGCTTTCATCTCATAAGGTGAAAACTCAATTTGGTTAGTCACTAAAGCGAAATCGAGTCTCGATTGTAATAAGGCAAGCTGGCTGGGTGTAAAGTTCGAGACCCCAAAATGCAGCACATCGCCGTTTTGTTTGAGGGTATGAAACGCATCGGCAACTTCATCAGCATCCATCAGATAATCCGGGCGATGGATCAACAGCACATCTAGCCTATCCGTGCCGAAATGCTTTAGTGATTGCTGCGCTTGGGCAATGATATGCGTCTTACTCGAATCGTAGTGGTTCGCCTTTCCCGCTAATCCCAAGCTCGGAAATGCGGGCTTAATGCCACATTTAGTGATGATCCGAATGTGCTCTCGAATACTAGGCTCAAGCGCTAAGGCTTTGCCAAACTCCGCCTCACACTGATACTCACCGTAAATATCAGCATGATCAGTATCGCGTATTCCAAGCTCAATCGCTTGCTTTAAAAAGCGTAAATTTTCTTGCGGCGTAATTTGCCAATCTAATAGCCGCCAAAACCCCAATACTAATGGGTCAAGTACGCGGGTATTTGCGTTCATAACGTAATTCCTACTTGTGCAACCACTTGCTTTGCTTTCTCGACAGCACTTTCAGCCGAGTCTGAGCGCGCTAACGCCACACCCATTCTGCGCTTGCCACTCACCTCTGGTTTACCAAATAAACGAATATCCGTTAGTGGCTCTGCAAGCGCTTGTGCAAGATTGTTGAACTGTAATTGTGTTGACTCCCCTTCGACAAGGATCACGCTAGATGCTGATGGCCCATTGAAGTGAATGGTAGGAATAGGCAAACCTAAAATTGCCCGAGCATGCAGCGCAAACTCACTTAAGTCTTGCGAGATAAGCGTGACCATGCCGGTATCATGTGGCCTTGGTGAGACTTCGCTGAAGTAAACTTCATCACCCTTAATAAAGAGTTCAACGCCAAACAGACCCCGACCGCCCAGCGCTGCCGTGACTTTTTCAGCCATCGCTTTGCTGCGCTCTAGCGCGAGTGCTGACATCTGCTGCGGCTGCCAGCTTTGCTGATAATCACCGTCTTGTTGCACATGTCCAATTGGCTCACAAAAACTCGTACCATCGATATGGCGTACGGTTAGCAGCGTAATTTCGTAGTCAAAATCAACAAAACCTTCCACAATCACTCTGCCCTGACCTGCACGCCCACCTTCTTGAGCATAGTGCCAAGCCGCTTCGATATCCGCGGCACTTTTAATCACACTTTGCCCTTTACCTGACGAGCTCATGATAGGCTTAACCACACACGGCATGCCGATACGCGCGACAGCAGCATTAAAGTCTGCCAAGGTGTCAACGAATTGATAGGGTGAAGTCGCAAGCCCAAGCGTTTCAGCGGCAAGACGGCGGATCCCTTCTCGGTTCATGGTCAGTTGAGTCGCTTTGGCGGTTGGCACAACCGTGTAACCTTCAGTCTCTAATTCCACCAGCTTATCCGTCGCAATGGCTTCGATTTCCGGCACGATATAATCAGGTTGTTCTTGTTCAATAATCGCTTTGAGTTTTTCACCATCCAACATAGACAAGGTATAGCTGCGATCTGCCACTTGCATCGCTGGCGCATTGTCGTAGCGATCTAAGACAATCACTTCTGCACCCAAGCGCTTAAATTCGATAACGACTTCTTTTCCTAACTCGCCACCACCGCAGAGTAATACTTTGCAAGCAGTTGCCGAAAAGGGCGTGCCCAGAGGTTTGATTTTCATGATGATTCCTTGGTTGGTTTGATGCCCCATGGTAGCGACTTTTTGTCATATGCAAAAGCTGAGAAGACGGCAATCCAACTCAAAATCACAAAATACACATTTCAAACACATTCTTTACATATTGTACACAAAGAGCATTTTTATATTTAAAGGATTACTTCAATGACCGCCCAGTCTCCTATTGATTACAGCACTCAGCCGCAGATCTTATTAACGCAGGCATTCAGCCAATACGCCAATAAAGTTGCACTGGTATTTAACGGTACGCAAGTCACCTATCAAGCACTTGAAGAGCAGGTAACACGAGTCGCCGCGAATATTCAGCAACAAGCGAATCTGAGCCAATCTCAATCGCCTTATGTGGCACTATATCTCGAGCGCGGCATTGATATGGTCGTGGGGATCTTAGCGGCAATCAAATCAGGATTGGGTTATATCCCTATCTCCACTGAGGCACCCAAAGCTCGCTGCGAGTTTATTCTTGAAGATAGCCAACCGGCGCTTATCGTCACCCATGGGCATTATCAAGCGCTGCCACAATTTGGCAACACACCTCAAGTGTTGATCGAATCTCCTGCAACGCAAGCCTTTGTTACTCCTGATTATAAAATGAGTGATATTGCCTATGTGATCTACACCTCGGGCACCACTGGCACGCCAAAAGGCGTAGAAGTACCTTACCAAAACTTACTTTATTTAGCCGAGTCACAAATTGGCCGCTTTGAACTAGAGCAACTTGACCGCGTTATGATGTTTGCCTCTTATATTTTCGATGCCAGTGTATTTGAGCTGCTCGTGCATATCATGTTGGGCCAAACTGTATTTGTAACGACAGAAACCGAGCGACGCGATGCCAAAGCGCTAAGCCAATTGATCTCAAAAAATGCGATTCAATTTGGCGCTATCCCTCCTGCATTGCTGGCTTTGATGGATCCCCGAGATTTGCGCTCTATGCGCAAATTAATCGTCGCAGGAGAAACCCCAAACCTAGAAATGCTTTCTCGACTTTCAGAAGTCACTCGAGTGTTTAACGGTTATGGTCCTACCGAATATACCGTGTGCACCTGCGCCAATGAATATACCAATGCCGACTCCGAATTTAATATTGGTCAACCTTTTGTGAATACCAGACTTTATGTGCTAGATGAGCAATTGCAACAAGTAGCCAATGGCGCTATCGGTGAGCTCTATATTAGTGGTGCAGGTTTAGCAAAAGGATACTTAAACCGTCCTGAACTCACAAAATCTCGATTTATCGCCAACCCCTATTATCAAGCAGAAGTCGACCCTGTGCACTTCGCTAGACTTTATAAAACTGGCGACTTAGTAAGTTTTGACGGTGATAATTATCATTTTGTTGGTCGTAATGACAACCAAATTAAGCTACGCGGATTTCGTATTGAGTTAGGTGAAATAGAAAAAGTTGTTGCCCAACATGAGGCAGTAAAACTTGCAAGCTGCCAAGTAGTACAACGAGGTAATGCTAAGTTCTTGGTCGCATTTATCGTTCCTCATAGTGAACCTACAGCAGACCTTGGACAACACATCAGCCAGTTAGCAGAAAAGCTACTGCCAGACTATATGCTGCCTGATCACTATCAATGTTTAGACGCATTACCCATGACCGAAAACGGGAAGGTAGATAGCCGCGCACTCGCTAATTACGAATTAAGTAGCCAACAAGACCAACCGCAAGATCAGCTTAGCCAAGAACAGCAAGCTTTTTTAGCGCAGTTTCAAGGTTTCTGTTTACCTGGCCTTGGCTGGCAACAAGATTTTTTCCAACAAGGTGGAGACTCCATCTCCGCAATAAACCTTAGCAACCAGTTATTTCAGCAGCTCGGCTTAAGCGTGCCAACACATCTAATCTATCGCTATCGTAGTGCTGGACTAGTATGGCAGGCAATGCAAACTCAACACTTTGAAACCATTGCGATTCCAAAGCGCGGTGCTGATTTTGAGGAAGTCGCCCCGCTATCACTGCAACAACGCGCGATTTGGTTTTTAGCCAAAGCCGATCCAAGCGATAAAGCCTATCATGCAAAGTGTACAATCACCTTCAGTGGCGATTTAAATGTACCAGCACTACAAGGTGCATTACAGGATATCGTTGATAACCATGCGATTTTCCGTACTAGCTACGACTTACATGAGCCGCTGCAGTATATTGCAAAGCACTACCAGCAAGACGTGCCTTACTTTGACTTTAGTGAGTATCAAGAAGCACAAGCATTAGCTGAGGTCGATAAACTCGTTAATGGTCATATGAATGATATTTTTGCGATTGACCAATTACCGCTGGCACGCTGGGCAATTGTAAAAATTAGCGAATGTAAACATGTACTTATTCATATTGAACATCACTTAGTACATGATGGTTGGTCTTCTAACATCTTCCTTGATCACCTATTTAGTTGTTATAAACAGCGCTTGAATGGCGCAAGCCAAGGTACTTTGCCTGAGATCACACAATACGCCGATTACGCAGCCTATCAGCATCAATGGTTGGGAACAGAGCAAGCCGAGTTGCAACGTCAATTTTGGAAGGCACAACTTCAAGACGCACCGAGCCGTATTAACTTGCCTGTTTCTCGTCTCGGCGAAACCGCAACCGAACGTGGTCGCGCACACAGGGTTAAACTGCCTCGTTCGCTATGGAACAATTTAAAAGCCTACAGCCAAACGCATCAGATCACGCCATTCGCCGTTGCCCTTGCGGCATTAAATATTGTCCTTTCGCGCTTTAGTGGCGATCAGGATATTTGTATTGGTTCTGGCGTTGCAAACCGAGGCTACACCAATGTGGATGATACCATTGGTATGCTCGTCAGCACCGTAGTGGCGCGAGTTCAGCAAACACCAGAAATGTCTGTTGAACAACTGGTACAGCATTGTTTTGAAGTCAGTAACGATATGCTGGCCAATCAAACCCTACCATTTACTGAAGTCGTTGCGGACGTAAACCCTGAGCGCATCAAAGGCGTCAACCCGTTATTCCAGATCTGTTTTAGCTTCCATGATTCACCACTCCCAGAGCTCACGCTTCCGGGATTAGGTGATATTGAGTATTTCGAGGCGATCAGCAGTCAAGCGGCTAAGTTTGAGATAAATATCGTGGTGCTTACCCGTATGGGGCAAGATCAGGATGATTCGGTCACTATGTTATGGGAGTTTGACTTAAATCGCTACGATCCTTGGTTTATCGATGCCTTAAGTGACAACTTTAGTCATATTCTCGCGCAACTTATCAGCGTTGATGGGCAATTACCACTTGAGCAGTTGAGTTTACAAAACCATATTGAGCGCGATGTTCAAATAGCGCAGCACCAAAGCCAAGATTTGCTGTCACTATTTACGCATCACGCGCAGTCTCGCAACCAGAAAACTGCACTTATCACCAGTCAAACGGAGTTAAGCTATCAGGAGTTAAGTACTCGGTCAGACAGCCTTGCTGCACATATTCTTAAGCAGTATGGCACGCTTGAGTATATCGGCCTATACCTGCAGCCCGGCATTGACACAGTGGTTGCAATGCTCGCCATCATGAAAGCTGGCGCCGCTTATGTGCCGCTATCGCCAAGAGCGCCAGCTGCCCGCAATGCTTTTATTATTGACGATGCTCAACTCAAGTTAGTATTAACTAACACCATAAGTCAGCAAAGCTTGAGCGAAAATGAGCAATCAAATTGGCCACTGTTAAACTTGGATAATACATTCGCGCCTTGCGATATTGCACTTTGCCAACCGTCGCCTGATTCTGCAGCCTACATAATTTACACCTCAGGTACGACGGGCCAACCTAAAGGCGTTATTCAAAGCCATAAAAATGTTGCGCGCTTGCTATCTGCCAGTCAACCGCTTTACCACTTTAATAGCGAAGATACTTGGGTGCTTTATCACGATACGATTTTTGACTTTAGTGTTTGGGAAATATGGGGAGCACTGTGTCATGGCGGTCGGTTGTTTATTCCAAGCTACGAAGAAGCAAGAGACAGTTTTGGTTTTGTAAAGCAGTGTGAGCAATTTGCTGTCACCGTGCTTAACCAAACTCCCAGTGCATTCTATAATTTTAGTGACGTTGCCATTTCTGCGGTGGCGTCGCTCGATAGCCTTAGTACTGTGATCTTTGGTGGTGAGCAGCTCAACTACGATAAACTGAGTCCTTGGTGGCAACGCTTTGGTCAGCGTATTCAATTGGTCAATATGTACGGTATTACTGAAACCACGGTACATGTCACCTATCAACCTTTACACCCTAACATGAATACCCAGATTGCTGACATTGGCGTGCCGCTCAATGATATGCAGGCTTGGGTGCTGGATAGTCAGTTACGTCCCGTACCTGTGGGTTGTCCTGGAGAGCTGTTTATCTCTGGTGCAGGTTTGGCGATTGGGTATTTGAACCAACCAGAGCTGAGCGCCACTCGCTTTTTCGAGCTAACGCTCAATGGCAAACTCACCCGCGTTTACAAAACCGGTGATAACGCCAGATTATTACCAAGCGGTCATTTAGAATACCTAGGTCGTTTGGATAACCAAGTGAAGATCAGGGGTCATCGTATCGAGCTTGGTGAAGTCGAATCCCAATTGCTCAGCTGTAGCGGTGTTAAAGAAGCAGCAGTGATCACCTATACACGCCAAAATCAAACGGCGCTAAGTGGCTATGCTGTGATGGAAAACCATGCTTATTTTGACGCCGAGCTATTACTTAACCATCTACGAACGCAGCTGCCAGCATATATGGTACCGGATAGCATCATCCAACTCACGGCGATGCCACTCACCGTAAACGGAAAGCTAGATAGCAAAGCACTACCGCTACCGCAGATGTCATCATCAAACCAATACGCCGCGCCGCGCACAGCGCTTGAACAAACGCTTTGCCAAATTTGGCAAACCACATTAGAACTGGAACAAGTCGGTATCCATGATAACTTCTATCGTCTAGGTGGTAACTCCATCTTAGCAGTGCAGCTCGTGCGCAATGCCCAGAAATGGCACCAGATTGCGATCCCGTTATCAGCGATCATTGCCAACCCATCGATTGCGGCTCTGGCGCAATACCTAGACACCATAGAGCTGGGTGATATCACCCAATCTCAAGACGCACCTGCCACCACCTCTTCTCAGGTGATGGAGCTATAGTCATGGAGTTAACATCTTTACTGAACGACCTTCACGCGCAGCAGTTGCGCGTGTGGGTGTCTGAGCAAAATACCTTGGCACTGGGATATGAGGGTAACGTAGCGCCAACTTTGCTAACGGCACTCAAAGCGCATAAAGCTGAACTATTGACGCTACTAAGCGCCCACCAGATCTGCTCCGAAGCCGCCTTTTTAAGTTGGCCATTATTAAAACCAGTGCCGCTTTCCAATGCCCAGGCAAGGTTGCTGTATGTAGACAAACGTGCACCAAAGTCCTGTGCTTATCATATTCCAATGCTGGTTGAGCTGAATGATCCAGCGCAGCAACAAGACATAATCTCGGCACTAGCACAGCTGCTTGTCCATCACCCTATCCTAACAAGTGTGATTGAAACCGATGCTGAGCATTTTAACTGCCGAGCAACCTTACAACCTCTTGCGGTCGAGTATCACCGAGCAACCACTTTGGCTCATGTACAAACACTGGTAAGAGAGCACATTCACACGCCGTTTGATCTCCATACTCAAGCTCCCTTTAGAGTCTGTATTATTGAGCTTGAGCAAAGGCGTTTTATGCTTTTCCTTTGGCATCATATCGTCTTTGATGCTTGGTCAATGCGAGTCATGTTGCGCGATCTAGTTAGCTTGCTACGAGGAGGAAGCATTAAGCCATTAAGCTATTTTGACTATACCAAGTGGCAACAAAGGCAAGAACAAAGCGCTGCACACAGTTATTGGCAAACGCAACTTGCAGGCGCTCATGCCACACAAATTGCACCACTGTTCGCTACACAAACACATGAAACCGAATCGCTCACGCACTATTTTGCACTTTCACCACAGCAAAGCCAGGCATTGCGTGCCCTAGCAAAATCATTAAATACCACAGTGTACAGCGTGTTGCTTGCCCATTACTGTTATATTTTGGCACTTCATAGCGGTGAAACAGACATTGTGATTGGTGCGCCATCGGATAATCGAGATCACCCGCAAACGCAAGAAATGATTGGCTTTTTTGTCAACACCTTAGTGCTTAGAGTGAAGCTAGATTACCGCCAAAATTTTGCCAGCCTCGTGCAGCAAGTTCATGAGACTGTGCGCGCCGCAAAACAATACCAAAGTTATCCTTATGATCAACAAGTTGCCTGTTTGAGTGAGGGCAAACACTCACCTCAGCCAAGCCTGATGTTTAGTGTACAGAGATTTGCCAGCGAGCTTATGGACGAGTTTACGTTACCATTTTCAGCGGTTGATGCTTTTACTAACGAGTCTTTATATAACCCGATTAAATGTGATTTCCGTCTGGCATTTGATGATAGCAATACAAATCTGCAAGGACAGATAAGTCTTGATCCCAATAAGTTTGATGATGCGTTTGCACAGCAATTTGCCCACACCTATCAGCGATTATTGGTACAGCAGGTAGAGCACAGCGACGTCGCCCTTGAGCAATTATCAACTTCTCACCCAAGTACAAAGCCACCAGCGACTACCGTTAAGCAAGCTCCAACCCTATCGCTATATCAACAATTTTTAGCCTGCGCCTCAGCAGCTCCAGATGCACCAGCATTACAAATCAACGATGAGGTCATTACTTACCAAACGCTCGCTGCGCGTGTTCAGCACCTGGTTTTGCAACTCCAAGCACAGTTGACCCACGAGCAAAATCCTGTTGTCGCGCTGATGTTTGAGCGCAGTCCAGAGATGATAGTCTCCATATTAGCAACACTTGGAGCGGGTGCTGGATATCTACCGCTCAATCCAGAGCAAGGCCAAGCACGTAGTGAGTTTATGTTGCAAGACAGTGGTGCCAACCTGCTACTTTGTCATCAAGAAACCTTGAATACGGCTATGTGTTTTAGCGCAATCACAAAGGTGCAAAACATTGACGAGTTAGCACAACAACCAGCTCCTGTTTTCAATTCAGATCAAGCACACTCACCGTGCCATTCATCACTTGCATATATTATTTATACTTCTGGAAGTACCGGCAAACCAAAAGGCGTTATGGTAGAACAGCGGCAAGTTCAGGCTTTGGTTCAAAGCGCAACTGCGGCTTACAATTTTAACTCAAGTGAAAAAACACTAAGTCTGGCTCCGTACTTTTTCGACGCGTCCGTAGAGCCACTATTTTTAACACTGCTCAATGGTGCTTGCTGGATGATCATGAATGAGGCAAGTGCAAAGTCGCCAGCCGTGATACGTGACGCGCTCGTTAGCCAAAAGATCAGTCACTTAGTCTCAGTTCCGGCATTTTTAAGTGCCATCGGTACGCCGCCCGACCACCATGCCCTACGTCGTGTTATCACGGGTGGTGAGCCTTGTGACCGCAATCTCATGGAGGCATGGACGCCTCTTCTTCATATTGAATATGGTCCAACCGAAACCACGGTAACGGCAACAGCAAACCATCAGCCGCTACACTCACGCTATTTCAATAATATTGGCGCACCGCTGGCTCATGTTGATATTCAAATCGTTGATGCCAACCTCAAGGCGCTGCCACCCTTTTGTCAAGGAGAGATCCTGATTGGTGGCGCAAGTGTCGCACGAGGCTATGTTAACCTTGCAGAGCAGACGGCGTCGCGCTTTATTAACTGGCACGGAACACGTATGTATCGCACGGGCGATCAGGCGCGGTATCTGGCAAACGGCGAGATCCAATTTTTAGGACGTGCCGATGAGCAGGTAAAAATTCGTGGCTATCGCATCGAGCTACAAGAAATAGAACACCTACTTAACCTGCACCCGCAAATCAACCAAGCTTGCGTCAAAGTACAGCAAAACAACCATCTCATTGCTTATTTTACTGGTGAGCAATCCCTCTCTCACACCGAGATTGTGAAGTGGCTACAACCGCAATTACCAGATTATATGCTGCCAAATGCCATTTGTTGGCTCGAACAATTGCCTGTGCTCGCCTCTGGTAAAGTGGACAGCCGCAGCTTACCGAGCGTCGCACTGGTATCACAGACACCATACCGAGCACCGCGCACGCCATTAGAGCAGCAGCTTTGTGCTTTATGGCAGACGCAACTTGAGGTTGAGCTAGTAGGCATTGATGATGACTTTTTTGCCCTAGGCGGCCATTCTCTAAGTGCAATGACATTGGTGGCTAAAATGCACTCTAGCTGTAACGTTAACATCAGTTTGAGTCAATTTTTGCAAAGCAAAACGATAGCGCAACTGGTATCACAGCAAGCTAGCAACGCCAGTGAGCCTTTACCGGTCGCATCAACATCACAATCACTTGATGAAATCATTGTGCCCGCGCAGCAGCAAGCGATGCTCACCAGCGAGCAATTAGCGACACAATCTGGCGCTTTTCATATCCCCCTACAGCTAAAATGCCAAAGTGGGCTACAACAGCAAGCGTTACAACACGCAATCTATCAGCTGGTTGAGCGTCATGCTATTTTGCGCACCCGCTATACTCAACAGCAACAAGGTCGCTGGGCATATAAAGATGAGCAAGGCGTGCCAACATGCGAAACTCTAATAAACACGCCGCATAGTGAATTTATCGCTCAGACATTTGACCTTGAAAATGATGCGCCGCTGCGGCTCGGACTGTATCACCAAGGTGATGAATTTGGCGTGTTACTGGTATTTCATCACATAGCCTTCGACGGCTGGTCTACACAAGTATTGTTGGATGAGCTGAACACGCTGCTATCGGGACAGACGCTTACCCCAACCTCACTGCAATTTCGCGACTATGCATATTGGCAATCAACACAACAATACGACGAAGCCGCAGCATTTTGGCAGCAACACTTGATTGATATTGATGTCACCCCATGGCCAACCGATGAGCCAAGACAGGCTTTGTTTGATCACCAAGGTGAAGCATTCCCCTTTACCCTCTCAGCAACACTAACAGCAGAGTTAAGGGAGCTGGCAAAATCACATCAGGTATCTATGTACAACTTACTACTGTGCGCTTTTCAGCTCGCATTATGTGCATGGGATAGTCGTGAAAGTATTGTCGTTGGCTCCCCCACCGATAACCGCGATTCGGCATTTAAAGATACGCTAGGTTACTTTGTTAATACCTTACCGATGCCGCTGCATGTCGACTTAAATAAGAGTTTTTCTGACTATCTAAGACAAAGCCAAACGCTGTTACTTGCGGCAAAATCTCACCAACAATTGCCATTAGAGTCAATTGCCGCGCAACTTGGGTTGATCCGAGAAGTGGGTGTATCGCCACTGTTCCAAGTGTTTTTTACCTTTGATCAGTTCTCACTACCAACAGCGCAATATCAACATTTTGAAGTCGCCAGCGACACCGCCCAGCAAAACCAATACCACCCAGCCAAGTTTGACTGGAATTTGGTGATTAAAGATATGCCAGACCAACTGATTGGTCAGCTTATTGTTGCTCGCAGTCGTTATCAGTCTTCCCGCTGCCAACAATTTGTGCACTTTTTCTGCCGTTATCTTGAAAATCTCTGTCAGTACAACGAGAAGCCTTTACTGCAATGTCCTTTAGTTAGTACTGAGTATCTACAGCAAGTCATCTCAGAAACTCGATTATCACAACCAAATGACGCTTTTTTAGTGCAATTTGCGAAGACAGTAGCAGCGTATCCAGCACGCACAGCATTAAGCTTCGCCGAGCAAACCGTGAGTTACCGCGAGCTAGACTTGTTTTCTGATCACTTAGCAGCACAGTTGATTGCATCCAATGACGAAGGCTCACCAGTTGCACTATATTTTGATAAAGGTATAGAAGCCCCCATTGCAATGCTAGCGGCGCTAAAAGCGGGCATGCCCTTTGTTTCACTCTCAGCCAATCATCCCGTTGCTCGGCGCCAAGAGATTATGGCAAAAGCGCAGGCAAAACTGCTCCTTAGCCGCACACCACTCAGCTGGAATACGTTGCCAACACTGACCTTTGATGTACAGACACTACAGCAAAGTACTCAACTACGGCCATTCTCAGCCAACAATCATGCAACAGACAAGCTGGCTTACCTCATTTTTACTTCGGGGACGACGGGAGAACCAAAAGGGGCGATGCTGTCTTACCAAGGCCTTGCTAACCTCTGCACCGAGAAGCGCAACACCCATAAATTAGAGGGAAATACGCAGGTAGTCACCAGTCAATATGCTGAATATGTTTTTGATGCCTGTATTTGCGAGATATTCCCAGCCCTAGCAGCCGGCGCCAAACTGGAAATCATTCCAGAGCCAATACGCAAAGATCCACAACAGCTGTGCCGCTATCTCAAAGCTAAACAGGTCAACGTCGCGTTTATTCCTACGGTATTTATCAATCAGTTTCCAAATTGGATAGCGGATATTAACTTAACCGTATTGTATGCCGGTGGTTCTCGCTTAGACCCAGTCAGCCACAAGTTGGCAGAGCATCATTTCAATGAATATGGGTTAAGTGAAACAAGTGTTACCGCAACACTTAGTGAAGTGCACCCCAATACACCTATCACTATTGGTAAGCCTATTCGTAACACTCGCTGCTATGTGTTGGACTCTTTTATGCGGATTTTACCGGACGGTGCGTTGGGTGAGCTATACATCGCCGGTGATTGCGTCGGTTTGGGCTATTGGCAGTCACCAAAGCAAACGGCAAAACACTATATTGACTATCACCTTCGCTGTGACAACAACCACTTTTCTGACGAAAAGCTCTACCGCAGCGGAGACTTAGTGCGTAAAAATCAGCAAGGTGAATTCGAGTTTGTTGCCAGAGCTGACAAACAGTGGGATTTACATGGTCACCGCGTCGAGCCAGGCGAAATCGAGTATAAACTCAAAGCGCACCCAGATATTGACCATGCCGTTGCACACTTACATTTAAGTGAAACAGGCAAAGTGCTGTTGGGTTATGTCGTACTTAACGCCAACACTAAGTGTGATGTAAACGACCTTCGCCAATGGTTGAATCAACAACTCCCAAGCTATATGCAGCTTGCTGCGATATCACAGATTGACGCACTTCCAATGACAGTAAATGGCAAACTTGATACCGCTCAGCTCATCATTCCAACGCTGCAAGATAGTATTACCTATATCGCGCCAGAGACGGAACTACAACAACAACTCGCCAATGCTTGGCAGCAAGTGCTTGAAGTATCAGAGATTGGCCTACAACACGACTTTTTTGCTTTGGGTGGCTCATCCATACAGGCAGCACAAGTTACCGCTCTGTGTAGTCAAGCGCTCGGCAACGAAATTGCCGTTGCGACCTTACTGACTTACCCACAACTTGACGCATTTGCCACGCAAGTAGAACAACAGCTAAACGCGCTCGCCAGTAGCGAAGACTGCGAATTTGAAATGGAGTTATAACGCATGATCGAATCATTTATTTATGAACTAAAACAAAGTGGGATAAGCGTTTGGCAGCAAGAGGATAAATTAAAAATTGCTAGCAACGTGAATTTACAAGGCCAAGCAATTGTTGAGCAGTTAAAACAGAATAAGCCACAATTGTTACGCTACCTCACAAGGCAAGGCATAGATAGCAAAGCTCGTTTTGATGAACTGTCTATCTTGCCGTTGGAAACGCGATGCGCTCCGCTTACGCTTGGGCAGCAACAACTACTGTTTACGCAAGAAGTGAGCAACGCGGCAAGTACTTATCATATTCCATGCCTACTCAAAATCGCCAAGCACTGCGATATTGAAAAACTCACAGCAGCAATAGAACAACTGGTGATCCGCCACAGTGCGCTAGATATGGTTGTGGCCTATGATCACCAAGGAAAGACGATACAACAGCCTGCCAATGAGACGTTTGTCGTGACGCATCATGAGCTTGGTAATCTAAACTTGCATGAGCAGTGCGAGCATTTCTTTAACGAGCCGTTTAGCTTACAGCATTCTCGACCATTTCGTGCCTATGTCATCACCTCAAAGGAGCAGCAACATGTGTTTTTTGTCTGGCATCATATCGCCTTTGACGGATGGTCTTTGGGACTGTTTTTACAAGAATTAACGTCACTCTATGAGGGGGAAAATCGACCTCTGAGTCTACAATTTAGTGATTATGCTTATTACATGGCAACACCCGGCCAACGTGAGCGACAAGCAACAAGCCAACGTTACTGGCAAACTCAATTGGCTGATTACGAACCATTAAAACTTGCGCAAACTCAGTCGCGCCCAGCCACCTTTGATCATCGCGGCGCGATACAGAGCATTGTACTAGATGAAAGTACGACGCTAAAGTTACAACAAACAGCGAAAACGCACCGCATTAGTATTAATACACTTGGGCTTGCGGCTTGGTATCACACCCTTGCGCTACTCAGTCATCAACATCAATTTGTTGTTGGTATTCCAAGCGAGAACCGTCCAACGGCACTGCAGCAAAACATACTTGGATATTTTGTTAACTCATTGCCGATTAAAGCGGATATCGACATGACGATTTTACTTGAGCGCTGGTTCACTCAAGTTAATCAAGTCGTTAATCAAGCCAAGCAACATCAGGCCTTACCGTTTGAGGCCATTAAGAATAGCTTAGACGTGCCGCTCGACACGAGCATGCACCCGATATTTCAAACGTTGTTTAGCAGTAGTCAGTTTGCTCCTGAGCAACATCATACCTTATGGCAAAGCGTTGACCTTGATCTTAGCCAGCAGTGCCAAGCGAAGTTTGATTTAACATTACACTTGAGTGCAGGGAAGACCACTGAGTTAGGGTTAACTTATGCCGCGGCACTTTTTTCCAGCTCATACGCGCAGCAGATCCTCGAGTTATATCAAACAGTTTTACAGGCATATCTAACGGCTGAAAACGCCCAACAGCCTCTTTATAGCCTACCTTTATTGAGTAACACGGCGCAGCAAAAACAATATCAATTAAGTGGAATGCAACACGCCTATCCGAGCGTGGCAAGTATCACCGACCAGTTTGCTGAAATAGTAGCGCGTTATCCAGATAAAGCCGCTATCAGTAATCGCCATAAAACCTTGAGCTACCAAGAGCTTGATAACCAAGCCAAGCAACTTGCCAATGCAATCTTGGCAGTCTGCCCTGAACCCAAAGTCGTCGCACTCTACATGCGAAACGACATTGAGTTTGTGATTGCCATGTTGGCGGTACTAAAAACCGGCGCGGCATACACAACACTATCGCTCAAAGACCCAGTGGCGCGTCATCAATATCAACTGAGTGATAGTAATGCCGATGTAATTGTCACCTTGCGTGAACATAGCCAAACATTGGCAACACTCAACCACAACAATATCGCTGAAGTTTTCTGTGATACCAGTCTGGCAGATACTGATATCACGGTGGATTTTGAGCCTATGTGCATCGCACCTAGCGAAGTCGCGACGATTATTTATACCTCAGGTACGACAGGAAATCCTAAAGGCACATTGCTCTCTCACGCCGCAATTAGCTCTTTGGCACTCGATAATCATAGCTACCAGCATCAGCCCCAAGATAGCTTTATTCAACTCGCAAACCCAGCTTTTGATGCCACTCTATTTGAGATATGGAGCGCATTACTCAACGGTGCCGAGGTGCACTTAGGCTATCAGGACAGCCTTAATTCTGCAGCGCAGCTCAGTGCAACATTGCAGACGCTGAATATCACTTCGATGTTTCTAACCCGTTCACTGTTCGACACTTTATTGCTGCAAGACGAGCATATTTTCGCTTCTCTGACTCATTTACTCGTGGGTGGTGAAGCATTAACAGAGTCGATGGTAAATAAATTGCTGGCGTCCACATCTTGTCCAAAACACTTTATCAATGGTTATGGTCCGACTGAGTGCACCACGTTTACCACAGTGCAAACGATGTCTAAACAGCAGTCTGAGATAGCAATCGGCAAACCAATCCCAGGGCGAGCAGTGGCTGTAGTCGGTCGCAATAACGAATTACTGCCACTTGGCTGTCCCGGCGAGTTAGTGGTTTGTGGACATGGCGTGGCTGCACGTTACCTCAATAACCCAACACTCAACAGCGAAAAGTTTGTATCCCTAAATCTGTTTGGCTCAATGCAAAAGTACTATCGCACGGGCGACTTAGTGTATTGGAATGCACAACAGCAACTGTGTTATATCAACCGTGGCGATCAACAAGTCAAAGTGCGAGGCTTTAGAATTGAATTGGCAGAGATTGAGCATCATCTTAATCAGCTGGCGGATATAGATAGTTGTGCGGTTATTGCTAAAAAGCAGCAGGCTCAGACCTTGCTGCATGCTTATTTGGTCATCAAACCCGCAGCCGATCAAGCTGCGGCACTCAGCCACTGTAAAACTCAGCTTACCAAGTTACTTCCCAGTTATATGATGCCACATAGCTTCACTGTCCTTTCGGCGTTACCGTTAACGCTCAACGGCAAACTCGACAAAACTAAGTTGCCAGAACCTGAGCTAAAGCAGCACCAACTCGTTGTGCCACAAACCAACACAGAGAAGGAAGTGCAAGCCATTTGGCAGGATGTTTTAGGCCAGAGTCCACTTTGTTGTGCGACGGCAGTGACTGAGCAAGGTGCCGACTCCATTAGTTTATTAAGCTTTTGTGGTGCAGCAAGCAAGCGTAATTGGCAGCTAACTCCACAACTTATCCTTGAACACCTATCAGTGCAGCAACTGGCAAGATTTATTGATAATCAGACCCGACTTGATTTTGCCACCATGAGTGAAGATCAAGCAATTGACGCTGCGCTTGCCCATGAGCATTTCGCTCCTTCACGTTTTTTCAATGCCCCACAGAGTGAGTTTCTGCTTCACCTCATGCCCGCAGCAGCAACCGCTGATAGCTTTGCACCTCTGTGTGAAAAACTTGCGCCCGACCTGCGCATTCACGCATTAGAAAATATCAAACTGTTCACAGGCAAACATATCAGCTTGCATACTATGGTGCGCTATTATGCTCAGCGTATCACAGAGGTATCGCCAACTGGCCCACTTTACTTGGGCGGCTTTTGTGAAGGTGCGGCATTGTCACTGGAAGTGGCGCGTTACTTGGCCGAAATGGGTAGAGAAATTGTCCACTGCTTTTTGATTGACCCCGTCTTACCAAGACTTACTTCAGCAGCGCGTCAGGCCGCCGAAGAAGAGTATATCCGTTCGCAAGACGATGACGCTAAACCTATCGCCCGAGCATTTTTAGACTTTACTCAATACTTTCAAACCGCGACGGCGTTTACCTTCCCTGTGAGCTTCTTTATCGCCGATCATGTCAGTGATGAGGCCATTCCACTTCCGGCACTGAGGTTGATCCATCAAGTGGAAGACATACCTGCGCTGTATAAGCGGACGTTTGCAAGTGACAGAAATGGTTTTGAAAATTTACTTGCCAATGCAGACTATATTACGCTTGAAAGTGCACACGATGAAATCATGACCGACGCTAAAGACTTATCTATCATCGCGTCACACATTAATGCGTTAATGCAGCAAACGAATAGCGCCGCAACCACTGTGGAGCAACGCGCATGACTCGTTCACAATTTGCTACACGATACGGCATCCACCTTGGGTTAACTATGTTTGCCAGTATGCTGGTGCTCCCTATTTTTACACCTTACATGCTGAACTTAGGCCTAGCATTGCAAGATGTGGCCTTGGCTATGGTGGTCATGGCTATCACTATCGTGGTGTTTGAAGTACCAAGTGGTATTGCGGCAGATGCCATTGGTCGCCGCAAAGTATTTTTAGCTTCTTTGGTGTTTGCCGCTGTATGCAACTTACTTTTATTGTTGAGTGAAGACTTTTGGCACGTCAGCTTAGCCATGGCATGTTGGGGATTAAGTCAGGCATCGTTAACTGGCACGCTCAACGCATGGTTTGTTGAAACTTATCAAAAGCTTGAAGGAGACGAACCACTGAATAAAGGGTTCGGTAAAGTGTATGGTATTGGCTATCTTATCGGCGCCAGCGCCGCTTTATTTGCCGCCCTCTTTTTGGCGTTTGCGACTAGCCCGACACAACAGCTCAACCACTTGTATCAAGCCTTAATCTTGGTTTCGATAGTGGTATTGTGTGTGGTATTTGCATGTACTTTTGTCGTGGTGAAAGAGTCAACGAGACCTCAGCAAGAGGTGGTTGAGAAAGGCCTGATTAGCCAAGCTAAGACCATGCTGGCAACTTGTAAGCAAAGTGGTATGCAAAGGCTGCTGTTGGTGATTGTTTTTGCAATTCCTGTTGCCAGTAGCATAGAGAAGTTTTGGCCTGCTCTAGCAGAGCGCTATAGTAGTGCACCAGTTGACTCTATTGCGTGGATATTCCCAGCAATGATGGCAGCTGGATTTGTATTAAATGGCGTCGCTGCTGCGATCAGCGCTCCGATCTGTTCTCTATTTGGTCAACGCTTAGGGTATGTTATGGCGTTCGCTCATTTCGCCAAATTAGCCTTTGTGCTGTTACTTGCTTGGGTTACGTCACTACCATTACTGATTGTAGCCCTGCTGTGCTTTTATCTTTGTATGGGACTAGCGCAACCGGCACAACTGCAACTACAACATCAACTGAGTAGCGATAACGTGCGAGCCAGTGTGGAGTCAATTATGTCACTGACCACTCGCTTTGGCGGCTTGCTCGGCTCTGCGTTAACCGCTTTACTGTTGGGCTACGTCAGCCTGGCTATCAGCTGGATAATATTAGGCGCAATTTCACTCGTTGCTATCATGCTGTGCTGCTCGAGCACAATCAATCAACCGGAAGCTGAGCTCATTGCTGCGCAGTCGTAACAGACTACGCAGCGATGTACATAAAAGCGAGAATCTAATCTATCGCAAGTTTGCCATGCCAAGGAGTATGGCTTTTCAGCTGTAGCGTAAGTTCATCGCCATGCGCTAGGCTCCCTACCCCTTTTGGCGTTCCTGTTAAGACAATATCTCCTGGCTGAAGCGTAAAGTAACGAGCAATGTCCTTTAGCAACTCAGCGATTGGAAAAATCATTAAGCTAGAATCGCCATGCTGTTTAAGCTCTCCATTTTGCCAAAAACGATATTCAATACACTCAGCAAAGGTGTTTTCATCACATGGTACAAAAGGCGTCATTGGGCAGCTATTATCATAGGCCTTTGCCCGCTCCCATGGGTGCCCTTGTGCTTTTAGCTCACTTTGCAAGTCTCGTAATGTCAAATCGAGTGCCAGCCCAATTCCAGCGATATGCTTGAGAGGCGCAGGGGTTTTTGCATCAATTTTGGTGCCTACTAATAGTGCAAGCTCGGCCTCATAATGATGTTCGCCAAGTGCGGCGTCCAACATCATTTTATTATTAAATGGTGCTAAGCTCGTTGCTGGTTTGATAAACAACAGCGGACTGCTTGGAATGGGATTATCTAGCTCTTTGGCATGCGCTACGTAGTTTCTACCAACACAAACGATTTTTCCCGCTGGTAGACTTATTTTATTGTTTTCATTATCAATATGTTGATACATTTCACCCTCTCTGTACTGCCATAAGCTCCGGTTATGGAGCGTACCATAACCAAAGCGTTGTGCTAGCAAGTTATCATATAAACTGTATTATTCCGGTTTACAGACCCAGCGCACCATATCCTTAATTGAGGGTTCCTTACCATACATCACCATACCCGCTTTAAACAATCGTCCCGCAGCGACACGGATAAGGTAGCAACCAAGTAATGCGCTGACCAACGCACATAACACTTGCCAAATGGGTACTTCAATTAACGCCATTTTTACTGGCATCACCACAAATGCGGTAAGCGGGAAAAGACTCAAAATATCCACGGCAAGGCTGCTTGGACTATCAACAATCATAAACGCGATAACAATTGGCAATATAGGGATCATCATAAATCCAGTCTTGCCACTATGGTTAGGATCGTCAATAGCTGCGGCTATTGCTGCCATAAAGGCTGTTGCCATATAAAGACCTACTATCGCAAACAGGGTAAACCAAGGCAACATTGCAAAGTCTATCATCGTAAAGTCCAAGGCTTCGTTTTTTACAACGACTTGTATAAAAGCCATCGCCAACAAAAATGAAAATAACGTACTTAACATAGCCTTTAGACTATGGAGCATTTGACCAAATATTTTGCCGTCAATCCAAGTTTGCGCACTCATACAAGAATATAATTGCTCGGTAACACGCTGCTGCTTTTCTCCGGTGATAGACACGAAGATCTGTCCAAATGACGTAAAAATACCGATGAGCATCAATAGCATCACGCCAAATGCGGTCATCGAAGACTGGTTGTGCGCCTCCTTAACCGCATCCTTTGTGTATTGATTGGAAACGCTCACAGGTTGCTGTAACAAGGCAAGCTGAGCCGCAGATAAATTAAAGCTCTGTGCGAGTTCGTTGCTGTAAAACTGCGTAAGCGCTACCTCAACTTCATTCTGCCAAGACATTTTACCTGTGGTAATCAGTTCAAACTGTAACGCCTCACCCGCTTGGGCTTGAAGTATCAAAATACCGTCAATTTCCTCTTGTTCTAACTGAGTCAGAAGTTCAGCTTTTGAAGCATCAACTCGCTTTAGAAGCAAAGGCTCAGGTAACTGAGTTAAGTTCATGGCGGACGGTGTTGCGATAACATATTGCTCAGGTTCAAAAAACGAAGTGCTTTGCCAAAAATAGATAAGCAAGCCTATCGCCAGCATAATTGCTTTACCGATCAGCTCCTGCTTGAGTTTAAAAAAGTACATAAACTCCCATTTGGTCACTTGCAGTATCTGTTGCAGCTTATGAGACATGGGCATGCTCCTGAGATTGCACTTTGCCTTGATGAGACTCGATTGCTTTAAGATAGAGTTGATGCAAGTCCATCGTTTTGGTTTCTATTCCTTGCAAAGTCGTTGATTTAGACAAATCGGCGAGCAGTAAATTAAGCTCTGAGGAGTCACTCAACTCAAACTTAATTTTACTCTGACTTAATTGAGTACACGCGACCTTGTAGTTACCAAAATTGAGCGCTGCGTAGTTCGTTGCCTCACTGAAACTCACTGTGATATCGATGCCAACACCAACGTCCTGTTTTATTTCGGCTAATGTGCCATAAAGCACAGCTTGCCCGTGATTCATTAACAGCATTCTATCAGCAAGCTTTTCTACCATCGCCATCTGATGTGCGCTTAAAATAACGGTCATGCCTTGCGCTTTTAACGCTTCTAAAAACACCACCACCTTTTCTTGGTTGATGGGGTCAAGACCAGAGAAAGGCTCATCAAGCAATACAACCTTGGGTTTGTGCAACACTGCCGATATTAACTGTACTTTTTGCTGATTGCCTTTTGACAACGATTTCAACCGCTCATGCGCTCTATCACTTAAGTCAAACTGCGTTAGCCAAGACTCAATCTGTGCTAGCGCTGCGTTTTTCTCAACACCGCGTAGCTTGGCAAAATAGAGCAAATTCTGCTGCACAGTTTTTTCAGCGTACAGCCCTCGATCTTCAGGGAGATAACCTAAACTTTGATGGGGGATTGATTGATATGCTTGCCCATCAATATTCACAGCGATTGTGCCGCTATCTGGATAGGTAAATCCAACCAACATTCTCACAAGGGATGATTTACCCGCACCATTGGGACCCAGTAATGCAAAGATCTCACCTTGTTTAACGCTAAAACTTAGATTGTCTACTGCTTTTACCGAAACATATTGCTTCGACACTCCTGTTACTTGCAATAAATCTGGCATAACTTTCCTTTAAAAACAAATGAGGGCTTTCGAAAAAGCCCTCTCCTACCATGTATCGATTAGAGTGCCTTGATGTTATCGGCGGTTTTCTTATCAATCAGTTTTACAAACGGATCAACTCCCGCAAATTTCGGTAACTCTGTTACTTTCAACTCAATCTTATTTTCACCCGATGTGATCGCGTGCTTTTGTAGATATAACAGCGTTTCGTCACTTTGAATGTTGTTAGGATCAGCAGAGAATAAAGCTATATCAATCTCTTGATTAAGCGGGATTTCTTCTTCGTTACCTTCACCATCTGCATGCTTTTTCGCCGCCTCAACCGTTAAGGTCACCGTATGTAGCTCTCCCGCTTGCGTCGCTTCTTGCACTTCAACACCCGCAAGCTTAAGCTCATACAACGTAATCGCATTGAATTGATCTTCGATAAATACCTGTTCTTGCTCTGAAGCCCCCGCTTTCAAGTAAGTCAAAAAGTCGAGTGTCGTTGGGTAGATATCTGTTCTAAAACGATAGTCATTTAAGAAGCTTCTTAATGCGCTATTGAGTCGCGTTTCTCCAAGTAAATCGTGCAGCGCTAACATCACAACAGAGCCTTTATTGTAGTGAATATATTGCTGACCGATTGTTCTGGATAACGCCCGCTCTTCATACGGATCAGAACCTCGTCCACTTAAATAGGTGTCTAGTTCATACTTCAAGAATTTTCGGAGATTATGCTCGCCGTACTTTTCTTTCATCACCATAATGGCAGAATACTGCGACAACATTTCCGACAGGATATTTGACCCCTCCACATTAGCACCAATCACCTGATGCGCCCACCACTGGTGTGCCAGCTCATGTGACGTCACATAGTAAGGTACATTGATATTGTCAGTATTACGGGTGTCCGTTAAAAATCCAATATTTTCCGAGTACGGCACTGTATTGGCAAAACTTTGCGCAAAGTCTCGGTAACGAGGAAACTCAATTATACGCATTTGCTTATGTTGGTAAGGCCCAAACTCTCGAGTGAAATAATCAATAGAGTCTTTAGTCGACTGCAGCATGGTGTCTACATTCCAAGCATGATCTTTATGATAGTAAACCTCGAGCGCAATGCCTTTGTATTCTTCCTGTTTCACCTCAAGATCCATCGACAAGATGTTATAGAAGTGCAGCATTGGAGCATCCATTTCATAGACATAGGTCGTGCGGCCGTCTTTGCTGTGTTTCGATTGCAAATAGCCTGGCACCATCGCAACTTGCGATTCATCCGTCGTCACCGTTGCGGCGAATGTGACGAAATTTTCCGCAAATAATGGTTCATGATGATAGTGTGTTTCTTCAATCTTATTACCACGTTTTAGTGGTTCAAGGCCGCGCTGACGACGCTCACTTTTGTCTTGAATTTGCTTATAGATGCTATAACCAAATGTCGGGAACAAGGTCGTGTTATCGATGAAGGTACCATTATTCACTAAGGTTTCATCATTGCCTCTATCTACAAAGCCAAGCGTTTGCCGTACAACTGACATCGTAATTTCACGCTGCTCACCCGGTGTCATTGGTTGTGAAAGCTCAAGCCAAGCGTGCTTAAAGGTTTTATCCTCTTCACCAAGCGTAGCGCCAGCCATTTCCACTTGCCACGCTAAAGTATGATCAGGTTTATTGACCAAGAAGCGAGTAATCTCTTTATCTGAGCGGTTTTCAACCAACAGCTTTACTTGCGCTTCAATACGACGTGTCTTTGGAAATATCTCAGCATTGAGCTGTACATCTAACGTGACTGGTACAGGGTCATCTCGATACTGGGCAAATTGTTGCTCATATTGCTCTGCGATATCTTCAGCTTCATCTTGCGTAATAAACTCATTGACCACTTGCGTGTTGTAGTAAATATAGCTGCCACTACCCACGAATATTAAAGCACCACAAGCTAATAATGCTTTACCTGCATTACCTAACTGATAGCCCATCAGTGCAATGCGTGCTTTCAGCGTTTGCCCCGCACCACGAGGCCAAAGTGCATAGCTTAGTGTCGCTAACATCATGCTAAAACCAAACCAGTACAAATTGTACCAATGTGCCGCACTAAGGAAATGACCATAACCATTAATATCTGAGTACGGCACTGAGGAAGTTTCACCTAAGTGGTACATATTGTGCTCAAAGCCAAAGTTGCTCAGGACTATCGAAATAATGAAGTAAACGACATATATTCCCATACCCATATATTTGCTTGGACTCATCACCTGTATCAAAAATGCTAAGGTGGTTTGGAAGGCAAAACCTAACACATATAAATATCCCAAGCGCACAATATACTGGGCGAGATCTATCTGTGTCACACCCGACAATAATTGATAGCTAATGGTTATCAAGCTACCAAATACACATAGCAGCGTCATCACCGCAACTAGAGCGATATATTTAGAGCCCCAAAATACCCAGTTTGCAACAGGATAAGAGTCAACAATATCTCCCATTCGCGAATCACGGTCATGCCATACTAGCTCAGCGCTGTAATACACCAACACAATGACCAACAATTGCCAGAAGCTGCCGTGGATAAGCTCCACCATTCTAAAGGTCACTGGCCATACTTCTGTGCCATACCAATTAAATGAGCCAACCAATGCAGGTATTAAGGTTGCCACCGCCAAAATTAATAACACTAAGAATGGATAGCTTTTAAGCACTTGCTTTACTTCAAAAGTGGTTCTGGTGCAAAAGTGCACCCAACTACTACCTACGCTCGCTTTAAAATCAAAACGATTCAGCAATGCCGACGCCTGGCTACCATCTTCTTTGGCTTTACTCTTGGTTTTTTGTTTTTGCGGTAAATAATGAGAAGTATTTAAAGCTAAAGCACCTAAACTGAGCAATGCAACTGACATCCAAATTAAGCGGTTATAGAGCAGTTCATCAACCAGGCTTATGACTGACGTATTGCGATCTGCAATGGTCCAATATTCTGATTGCGCCGAAATAGCTGATAGGCCAAACATGTCTACATACGCAGCAATAGTACGGTATTCAATATCTGAAAAAATACTATTTGCCACAAGATAAGTCACAAACAAACCTACAGCAACCAAGTACATTGCTATCATGGTTCTGAATTTTTGCGCCACTAGTGCAAATAGGCTCGCCATAAAAAACAGTGACGGGGCAGCAATGAAAAATAGTGGCGTTAGATAATAGCTGAGTTTATTAGGCCCGATCAGTTCGGTATCCAGCCAACCGACTAACCCGCCGATACCAGAACCTACCCAGATCCCCACTAAACACATTGAAAATACTAACAAGGTGACAAGATATGCTCCGAAAAATCGACCCAATCGATATTGCGCTAAGTGCAAAGGCTTACTCAAAATAAGCTCACTAAACTTACTTTGATCGTCTCTTATCACCGCACTACCAACAAAGTTAACCACCAAAAAGATGGAAAAAATGGTCATGATGGCAACGGTTTGCAAGATGGCATAGGGCGAGTTTACATTGACGTTACTGCCACCACCAATCTGTACCGAGTCCGAAACTGAGGCAAAAAAGGTGAGCAAAAATAGAATCAGAGAAGTCACATAAAAGGAAGGCTGACGGACAAAATACCGCAGCTCAAAACGCATCATTTTAAATAGCATCTGCCCACTCCTTACGCTGCTTGATTATTTCGATGAGTATGCAGAGTAGAAAAATAGACGTCCTCTAAATCGGCAGGTACCGCTTCAAAACCTTCAGGTGCTTGATCTGCAAATACGTTAAGTAAGGTCTGTCCCGCGAATAAGCGTTTAGAAATAACCGGTAAGTTTTGCTCTACTTCTTTCGCTTCCGCAAGTGTGACCGACTTACGCCAGATTTTCCCCTGTAGCTGCTCAGTGAGCGCAATTGGATTACCTTCAAGTAAAATTTGTCCGCTCGCCAGTACGGCCATATTCGGACATAGCTCAGATACATCCTCCACGATATGCGTCGATAAGATAACTACTTTACTCTCACCTAAGCCAACGAGTAGGTTGTGGAAACGATTACGTTCTTCTGGGTCTAATCCCGCTGTCGGTTCATCCACAATGAGTAAATCAGGATCGCCAAGTAATGCCTGGGCAATACCAAAGCGTTGACGCATACCTCCGGAAAATCCGCTTACCGCATTTTTACGGTGATCATATAAGTTAGTTTGTGCGAGCAATCCGTCCACGGCTTCTTTACGCTCTTTTTTATTATTTAACCCTTTTAGGATTGCCATATGATCCAATAAATCATACGCACTAACGCGCTGGTAAACACCAAAATCTTGCGGCAGATAGCCTAGACGTGCGCGGAGTGCCTTGGGCTCTTTTAAGACATTCACACCGTCGAACTGTATGGTGCCAGCATCCGCCGACTGTAATGTAGCAATCGTGCGCATCAACGATGATTTTCCAGCGCCATTGGGTCCGAGTAAACCAAACATTCCCTTTGGAATAGTCAGGTTTACACCTCTCAAAGCATGAACACCATTATCATAGGTTTTTGAAAGTCCTGATATTTCGAGCATTTTTATTTCCTTTCCGGATTTTTATTATTGTCCTTTTTATAACATTTACCTAGGTTAGTGACAATTAACATAAACATATCAATTGCAAATAAAAGTAAACACTGAAACACTAAGAAACGTTCTTAGTTTACAAAACCCAAGGAAAACTAACATGCAAGATCACGCCAACCACCCACTGACGGATTTTATTGAATACCCTCACGAAGAAATGCTAAGTCGTGCGGAAGCATTCTTGGAAAACAGTAAGAGACGTCATAGCATCCGTGCTTTTAGCGACCGCTCAGTACCGCAAGAAATCATCGAAACCTGTATCAAAGCAGCGGGCACAGCCCCCAGTGGTGCAAATCATCAGCCATGGCATTTCGTGGCGATTGGCAGCGCAGAAAAGAAAAAGCAGATCCGAGCTGCAGCCGAAGACCTCGAGCGCTCGTTTTACCAAGGCCGTGCCGGAGATGAGTGGTTGGACGCGTTAAAACCTTTGGGCACAGATGCACAAAAACCCTACTTAGAACATGCACCTTGGCTTATCGCTATTTTTAGTCAGAAAAAAGGTGGGATCCACGCGGAAGACAAAAATACCAACTACTATGTCCATGAATCGGTTGGGATAGCTACTGGGTTTCTTATCCAAGCCCTCCATAATGCAGGACTTGCCACACTGACCCATACTCCTAAACCTATGAGCTTTTTAAGCGAGTTGTGCGGTAGAGATAAAGATAACGAACGTCCTTATATGTTATTGATTGCGGGCTATCCAAGTGAAGATGCAACTATTCCAGAGCACGCAACAGTGAAAAAATCACTCGCCGAAATCGCTTCGTTTATTTAAAAGTTCAGATCAGCTAACTATCGCTGCACAGCTAGCTGATCGCCTTCGTTTAGGCCACTAATAACAATCGTTTTATTACCAGTCTCTTCGCCCAACCTGAGATAGCGTTTGTGAAGCTGGCCACTTTCTATTACTTCAACCATCGCCAATTGACCATACTTGCTGATCATATTAGTTGGAATTTGGATAACCGCCTGCTCGCCAAGCACAAGCTCAACCAGCGCGTACATGCCAGGCACCACATTTTTCAGCAAAGGCATATCCAATTTAATAATAAAGCTGCGCGCTTGGCTGTCGGCAATTGGCACCATTTCCGATACACGCGCGGTTTGGCTTATGTCTAGCGCAGGTATGCGCACCTTAATCTCGCTTCCTAACTGAATATGCTTAACTTGGCTCTCGCGAATTGGCGCTTCAATCTGCAATTGTAACGGATTGAATAGCGAAATAATGGCGCCACCGGGGCTAACCATGCTGCCCGGCTCTTGTAAGCGCGCTACCACTTTACCCGAAATAGGGGCTGTGATTTGCGTGTAACCCAGCGCGACTTCTGCACTGCGATACGCCTCTTGCAATGCCTTATCTTGCGCTTGTAACTCGTTCACTGTGGCTTGCCACTCATCCACTTGGTTAATCGCAATAAGCCCTTTTCCATTAAGAGATTTATTGCGTACTAACTGCTTAGTTGCTTGCTCTAGCTTGGCTGAATTCGCCGCTTGCTGCGCCGCCACTCTTTGCAGCTCTGCTTTAAGCTCGGCATCATCGAGTGTTGCTATCAGCTGTCCCGCAGTGACTTTATCACCAGCTCTGACGTTAAGCGTTTTAAGCTCCGCCAATAACCGACTGGACACTAACGTATTTTCTTTTGCGACTACGCTCGCAGGCACTTGTTCAATCACCGCAATCAGCGACTTTTGCACGGTATAACGTGCTCCTTGATAGGCGGGAAGTTCAGACTTATTACCAGGAGCTAGCTTATTTTGGAATCCACCAGCAAGCCATACGACCATCAATAATAGGCAAAAAATAGCAAGAACAGGAATAGCGATTTTATTACGAGACATGAGAAAACTCCTGAACTGATGAGGCATTAAGAGATTGATTAGGTGTCGATGGTTCTTTGAATACTAAGTAATAAACGATAGGCACGACTAACAGTGAAAATAACGTTGAAGCAATGATCCCGAAGATAATAGCAAGGGCGAGGCCACTAAAAACAGGATCTAAGATAATCACCAAGTTGCCTAATAACGTCGTGCCTGCAGTAAGTAATACCGGTCGCATTCTTACACTTCCCGCCGCAATCAATGCGTCGATAAGTGCCATACCAGCCGCGCGAGACTGATTAATAAACTCCACCAAAATCAGGGAATTTCTCACCACGATTCCGGCCAGCGCTATCATCCCTATCATCGCGGTCGCTGTAAATAACACAGGCTCTGGCGCACCTGCAATCACACGCTCACCAAATTGATTGAGTAACCAAAAGCCCGGCATAATCCCTATCATGGTGAGGGGAATTGCCGACATAATGATAAGTGATAAGCTACTAGATGCCGTTTGTATCCGCAGGATGATAAATATCGCCACCAGTGCAAATGCAAATGCGATCCCCATATCTCTAAACACATCTATGGTAATGCGCCACTCACCTTCACCTTTAAAGGTATAATGAGTTCCCTCTAACATTGACCAAGTGACTCCTCCGCCACTGTGTAAAAAGGTGCGAGATGCCCAATTGCTTGGTGTTATCTGTTGGTTTTCATCCGCAATCACATCGGCAATCACCTCAGCTGGGGTACGGCCATTTAGCTCCGCAAACACATAAATCACTTCTTGTAGGTCTTTTCGAAGGATCACGGGAGCCGTAGGAATAGCTGTTAATTCGCCCAGTTCGGCAATCGCTACAAGGGGTCTCGCGGCCTGCTCTAAGCCATATTCTTGAGTGGTTTTAGCCAACTCCTGACGACCACGAACTTGCATCGCCAATACGTTTTGCCATTGATTACGCTGCGCGTAACTCACACCTAACTCGATGGGCACCGTTGCGACTTCACCTTGAGTATATAAAAAGCCTGCTGACATGCCGCTGCTTGCAACCACTAAAGATTGATTAATATCCTCTGTGGCCACACCTGATAACGCAGCCTTTTGTTTATCAACCACAAACCGCTTTAACCATGTTGGCGAAGCCATTGAGGTGTCAACCTCAACCACATGTGGCTCCTGCCTTAAACGATGCGCTAACCTCTGGGCTGCTTGCTCTTGCGTTTCACGAGCAACAAACGGATCTGCATAAACCTCAGCAACGAGTGTACTTAATACCGGAGGTCCCGG
Organism: Pseudoalteromonas maricaloris; assembly: GCF_024746855.1. Classification (NCBI taxonomy): domain Bacteria; kingdom Pseudomonadati; phylum Pseudomonadota; class Gammaproteobacteria; order Alteromonadales; family Pseudoalteromonadaceae; genus Pseudoalteromonas; species Pseudoalteromonas maricaloris. The sequence continues at coordinate 3,843,324 of NZ_CP024625.1, forward strand.
CGGCACTTCCACCACTTTTACTTGCGTCAAAGTTTGGTTAAAAGGCTGAAGCTTTTCACGCAGTCGCATGACGATGGCGTGAGATTGATGTTCGCGTTCACGCTTGTCCACCAGTAAAACTCTAAGTTCGGCAAGATGCGTACCACTACGACGATAATAGCCTCGCACCATACCATTAAAATCCATACTGGAAGGCTTACCGACAAAAGCGGCGATGTCGGTCACTTCAGCTTCTGACCAAACGATTTGCTGTACTTGCCTCGTCATTGCGGCCGTTTGCTCAAGGCTGGTTCCCTCGGGCATATCTATCAGTACTTGGATTTCACTTTTATTGTCAAACGGCAGCAATTTCAGTGGTACGGCTCTAAAAATAGGGAGGCTCACACTCGCAACAAATAACCCTAACACGCCCCATAATAACCACTTGGCTGTGCGGGGGTTTTGTAAAATTGGCAGCATGATTTTGCTGTAGTACGAGTCTTGAGGCGCGACTTCACTTGTTTTTGTATCCGCTTTGAGTAACTTTTTAGACAGCCAAGGCGTCACTAAAAAAGCCACTAACGTCGAGGCAATGACACTAATGGGGACGTTAAATGCCATGGGTGCCATATATGGGCCCATCATGCCAGTAATAAATGCCAATGGAATAAACGCCATGATGATAGTTAACGTTGACATCAAAAGCGCAGATTTGATCTCGACCATAGCAGCGACAATGTTATGATCTGTGTCAGCTGCCGCGCCGCGATGAATAAAGCGGCTAATATTATCGATCCCAGTGATTGGGTCATCGACTAACAATCCCAGCGACAAAATAAGCGCAAACAAGGTGACCCGATTAATGGTGTAACCAAACGCAAAGTCCAACCCAAGTGTAATGCCATAGCAAATTGGCACTGCAAGACCAACAACGATGGCAGGCCGCCAACCTAAAAATACACCGACAAATATCACAACGGTAAATACCGCAAAGGCCAAGCTAGAGGTAAGATTATTGACTTTGTCATTGGCCGTCTCGCCATAGTTTCTTAGTACTTTTACCGATACCTCAGCGGGAAGGATCTCCTGTTGTAGCTGGGTTACAAGCGCTAAACTTTGCTCTGCAACCGTTACCGCATTACTTCCCTTTTGCTTCGCCACGCCAATCGTCACTAATGGTGCATCAGCCTGACTGTCGCTGCTTGCTAACCACTGATAGCTATCGGGTTCACTAGGACCATCAATAACCTGAGCAACTTCTTTTAAAACAATGGCACGGCCATTGATTACATTCACCGTGAGACCTTCAAGTACCGACTTATTACGAAGGACATCACCAGATTCAAAGGCAATCGTGTTACTGCCTGCCGTCACTTGCCCGACTCGTGTCACTAGATTACTACTTTGGATAGCACCTAAAACATCCATTGGTGTTGTTTGATGTGCAGCAAGCGCAGCTAAGTTCAACTCAACCCTAAGTGCTCTCGTGCGCCCGGTAATAACTGAAACCTCGCTGGTGTCTGCGATGCTCTGTAACTGGATAGCTAGCTCTTGTGCAAAGCGCGTTAGCGCGTAGTCATCATATAGTTGCGGCTTGGAACTTGTCAGTCCAAGCATCAAAATTGGAACGTCATCGACTTCTATTGGACGGATCTGCCACTGAGTGACAATTCCCGGCATAGTATGCTGGTTGGCATACAGTTTAGTGTAGGTGTTGAGAATGGCTTTCTCTCTGTCTTCACCCACATGAAATCTTAAAGTAACAACCGTGCCGCCGGTTTGGGTCGTAGAATAGACGTGTTCAACGCCTGGAATTTGCAGCAGTAACTTTTCAAGTGGAGTGGTGACCAATCGTGCTACTTCTGGTGAGGCAGTATTTGGTACCGACACATGAATATCCAACATAGGCACCACTATTTGTGGTTCTTCCTCTCGTGGTGTCATTTGCAATGCAAATAATCCAAGTACCACAGCGCACAAGAAGATAATCGTTGGCAAGCTGCCTTGTAGAGCATACCGAATGACACCATCTAACTTTTGCATCTCATTCGTTCCTAGTTACTCTGCACTTGAGGCGCAGAACAGCTGATATAAACTATCGAGTAGTACAGCGACTCGGCTATCTTTAACATGATAATAAATCGTCGCCCCCTCACGCCTAGTCGCCACGATTTGTGCCTTTCTCATGCTGGCTAAATGTTGTGATAAGGCAGACTGCGCTAACGGCACCATTTCATTAAGCTGGCTAACACTGAGCTCTTGCTTTTGCAATGCACACAAAATCATCAAGCGATTTTTATTCGCCATAAGCTTTAACAAGGCTTCTGCCTGTTCGGCATTTTGCGCCATTTGCTGCAGTTCCATGTTGACTCCCAAAAAATAAATGCGCTTAAAGTATAGACACAAACATTAGCAATGTCTAATATTAGAAATATCTAATATTGAAGGTAACACTCATTATGACCTTACATCCTCTACTTAGATTAATCGCTGGTGTTATGTTTGCCATTTCTTTACTGCTCACACATTTTGTCAACCCACATTGGGTTTGGTTTAGCGTGTTTATTTGTGTCAATTTAGTGCAGTCTGCTTTTACTAACTGGTGCCCTATGATCGTTATATTGAAGAAACTTGGCATTCAGGAAAGGTGAGTCATAATGAAACCGATAACCCAATAAGGAGCTATATATGCTGATATCTGCCCAAGATGTATTAAAGACAGTAAAGCCTAATCAACGCTGCATTGACGCGGTACAAGCAAAATCAGAGATTGCACAAAACAATGGTCTGGTTATCGACGTGAGAGAGCCGGCTGAACATAGTCAAAAGGCAGCCAACGGCGCGGTAAATATCCCAAGAGGATTGCTAGAGTTTAAGCTTCCAGAGCTGGAAAAAGACGCAGACAGGCCAATTTATTTACACTGTGCTGCTGGTGGCCGTGCTATTTTTGCCGCAGAGCAACTAACACGTATCGGTTACACCAATGTCAGCGTAATTACCTGCAAAGCTGAAGTGGTGTGTGACACTTTATAAAAAAGGAGTGCTGTGCAGCACTCCTTGCACTTTTCTTATGCGCGGTTTGGAATAATTTTTATTTCTACTCGGCGGTTTTGTGCCTTACCTTGCTCAGTATCATTGCTCGCGATTGGCTGAGACTCACCCATGCCCTCTGCGTATAATCGCGCAGGAAGTACCTGCTGTGATAATAAATACTGCTTTACGCTATTCGCGCGCTGTTCAGACAAAGTCTGATTGAAGCTCGCTGAACCAGTAGAGTCTGTATGCCCGACAATCGTTAAGAATGTCTTATCGTACTGCTGCATCACACGCGCGATGCCTTGAAGCGTATTGTAAAAACCAGGGCTGATAGCTGACTTACCCGTCGCAAAGGTTATGTTTGATGGCAACACTAAGCGCATTTGGTCACCCTCACGAACAACCTCAACCCCCGTGCCCGCGAGCTCTTGGTTAAAAGCGGCTTCCTGCTTGTCCATATAGTTACCAATTGCGGCACCTGCAATTGCACCAACCGCAGCACCAATGGCAAGACGCTTATCTTTGTGGTTACCAGTAGCCTTACCTAACACCGCACCGGTTGCAGCACCAATCGCCGCACCTTTACCTGTGTTATTCATTTCACATCCAGACAAAGCAACCACAACGGCTGCACCAATTAACATATTTCTTGCAATCATCTTCCCACCTGAGTTCGTTTCAACTTGATTGTCTATATTGTTGCAATAAACAATTAACTCTGGCTGAAGCCTTGTTGGTTTTTTTAAGGATGAGCAGGGACTAAGTCGCTTATATGCTCAGAAACTGGTGGCAGTTTATATTTTGCAACCACAGCATCAAGCTGCTTTCTCTCAGCCAATTGCTTCATCGTTAAACGAATGGTTTGCGCAAGCTCGGTGCCGCTGAAGCGTTTGCTCATTGCCATATGGCCATAAATCGGCTGAGCGTGGTGATAGGAGACTTTTTTCAACTTTTCAATGGGCTGACCAAGCACTTCCATCGCCACCTCAGCGGTGTCTTCAACTGCGATCACAAGGTCAACACGTCCTTTAAGCAATAAATCAAACGCCACTTGCTCACTAAACACTGGGACTTTATTGAGTTGACGGTCTTCATCAAAGCGAGGGTAAAAAACGCCGCCACGCATCACCGCAATCCGCTTGGTATAAAGATCCGTATATTGTTCCACCCGAATATCGCTGTCTTGCTTAGCATAGAACACAAACGAAGATGTCAGCGCCATGTAGGCGGGTTCGACAAAGTCGATTAACTTTTCTCGTTGAGGCGTACGGATCAAGCCACCCATGACGTCTACCTCACCTTGCGCTATCATCCGCATACAGCGAGAGAAAGGACAGGGAACGGCATTTATTTGATAATCAACACCAGCCTGAGCCTGCACCGTTGCCAATATATCTAAGATTAAACCTTGCACTTCACCATTGTCTTCAATAATGCTATACGGTGGCGCATGATCAACAGCGACATTAATTTGCTGAGCAAAACAAGAGAAGTTCGCCAACAAAAAAAGTAAACACGGCGATAAAAAAGTCATTCGCATAATACTTATCCAACTGAGGCGCACTCGCGCCAAAAGTCATAAATATGTCATATAAAATTGTGAAGATATAAGGTTAACAATATCACAAGGTACACTATGTTTCTGAAAATATTTTACCAGTTTTTGTTATTAGGATGTACGAGCTTTGGAGGACCTGCAGCCCACCTTGGGTTCTTTAAAAAACACTTTGTCGATAACTTAAAATGGCTGAGTAACGAGCGCTATGCCAGTATGATCAGTCTGTCACAAATACTGCCAGGACCGGGGTCTAGTCAAGTTGGATTCGCGATTGGTTTAGAAAAAGCTGGAATACTAGGAGGGATCGCCGCCTTCTTAGGGTTTACGCTACCGTCTTTTTTGCTCATGATCATGCTGGCATTAACCACTGAGCAGCTTTCGGGCACTGCGTTGAATGTCATCGATGGGTTGAAATTGTTTGCTGTTGTCATCGTTGCCGATGCGGTAATGAGTATGGCGAAAAGCTTTTGTAAAACCACAGCACTCAAATTCGTCGCATTTTTCGCCACATTCACGCTGTTGATGCTGCCGAACTTAAGCGCACAATTGGGTGTACTTATGGTGCTTGTCGTTGCTGGTTACTTTTACTCATTCAGCAATGCGCCAAGTAAACCGAGTCAATCAAAAAGCCAAATCAACTGGTCTGTATTTGCGCTCTTTATTGGCCTATTTGCGTTAACCTTTGCCGCGCTACCAAATCAACTATTTGCCGAGTTTTATCAGGCAGGTGCTTTAGTTTTTGGCGGCGGTCACGTCGTGCTGCCGCTACTACAAACTAGTGTTGAGGGAGTCGCGCAAGAAACCTTCTTAACAGCTTATGCTGCCGCGCAAGCCATTCCAGGGCCGATGTTTACCATCGCAAGCTTTTTAGGCACCGTTGTCGATAATACCCATCCCATTTTGGGCGCAGCAATTGCAACGCTCGCTATTTTCTTGCCGGGCCTACTGTTAATGTGGGCGTTTAACCAACAGTGGCAATCACTTATTGCATTGCCAAGGTTTGCAAGCATCAGCGCGGCCTTAAATGCCGGTGTTGTGGGAATTTTAGCCGCTGCGTTTTATCAACCAATTTGGCTTTCTGCGGTGCATAGTTTGCTCGATATCATCGCGGTGATATTAGGTTTTGCAGCACTTAAATGGCTAAAGCCCGCGATATGGCAATTGCTTATTGCCTTTATGGTGTTTGGGGTTATCGCTGGAAGTGTGTAGGCCACCTTTCTGTGGCCTTGGTGATTATTCTACAGTTGCGTCAGGTTTACTACCGGCGCGCACTTTCACGCGGTGTGCGCCAAAGTAGTCACTCACACTTTGGTATGGACGTAACCCAAATGCTGGCATTACGCTTAGCATGTAGTCCAAAATATCGGCTTGTAGATGCTCATAAAACACCCAGCGTTTATCGCGACTAAAACAGTAAAACTCCAGAGGCAAACCATGCTGCGTGGGGGCAAGCTCCCTGACCATACATAAACAATCTTGATTAATGGCATCATGCTGCTTCAAGTAGGCCTCTGCATAGCGTCTAAATAAGCCTAAATTGGTGATATCGCTTGGTACATCGTCAAGCTTTTCCAGTAGTGGATATTGCTCGGTTAGCAACGCTCGCTTTTGCTCAGCCAACGACTCAATGCTAGTAAAATCAATATGAATGGCGCGTTTGATGCGACGTCCTGCTGACTCTTGCATGGCACGCCAGTTTTTAAATGAATCAGAGATCAACATATAAGTTGGTATGGTGGTGACGGTGTTATCCCAGTTACGTACCCTAACGGTATTTAAACCCAGATCTATCACCTCGCCGTCTGCACCAAATGCGTCAACTTGGATCCAGTCACCAGTGGTTACCAGTCGATTGGCTGCTATTTGAATACTCGCAACCAATCCCAAAATCGTATCTTTAAATACCAAAATAATGACTGCCGCGATAGCACCAAAACCAGAAAGAATATAAGTCGGTGATTTATCCACCAAGATACTGACCACCAATATAGAACAAACTATAAATATCAGTAACTTAATTACTTGAATAATCCCTTGGATCGGCACTTCTTTGGCGAATGGAAAGAGGTTATAAACGCCATTACCTAAATTGACTAAACTGCTAAATAAAAACCCAGATGCCACCACCAACATGACGTACACCAGTGTTTCCATCACGATAAACACCCAAGCTGGCGCGACAAATAGACGCTCGTGGTAGGCGGAAAAAACCAGTAAACACAATACAAAGGCAAAGCGGCCGCTAAATTTACTTAACTGAGGGGCTAGGTGACCAATTTTACGTGGTGAAATATGGCGCGCGAGGTTTTCTACATTGGGTAGCACTAAACGGCGGATCACCCAATATAAAAACAATAACCCAACAACCGCGACACCGTTGGTGAATAACGCACTGATCACAGTGCCTTGCGGTAACTCTTTTAACCACGGTTGAACGACATCATGAAGGTGATCAAACTTCATAGCTGTTTTAGCTCCTCATTGAGCGTGTCATTTGGCTCAGTCGAATGCAGCCAATGCGCTTCGAGTTGGCAATCTTTGCGTTGCCAAACTTCATTCATAAAAGATTGAAACTGTACACGATAAGCTTTATCGGCTTGATAGTTACCAAGCGGCACTTTCTCCATCGCGATGTAGTCTATTTTTACATCAATTGCGTCCAAGCGTCCAAGCGTAAATGCACGGCAAATATGCTCACCTTCTAACTCATAAGCCAAAGTCGCGTTGAGCATGCCGTCAAGTTGCTCAGATAACACTTCAAGGGCAAACGCTACACCACCCGCCTTTGGTTTGAGCAGATGCTTAAACGGACTATTTTGATGCGCATGTTTGGCTTTAGTATGACGAGTACCTTCCACAAAATTAATTACCGTTGTGGGATGATCACGAAAATTGCGACAACTGGCTTTGGTACGCTCTACATCCATCCCTTTAAGCTTAGGATTTTTGGCGATCTGCGCTTTACTCGCACGTTTCATAAATGGCATGCCCATAGCCCATGCACCAGTACCAATGAAAGGCACGTACTTTAATTCATCTTTTAGGAAAAATTTAGGTGCAGGTAGTACCTCCATGGCACTAAGCACAACGATATCAAGCCAGCTAAGATGATTGGAAATTAATAAATACCACCCTTGAGCGTGTAATTCTTTTGGCAAGCCCACTTGGATTTTGTCGCACGCGATACGCAAACCAAGGTAATTGCCTTTACACCACATACCGTAAAAAAAGTGCAGTGCTGTAGAGATAAACTTAACTGGCACAAGCAATTTTATGATGCCAAACAATAGCACCAATAAACCACATACAAAGGTATTCACCAGCAGCCACACACTGGCCGATAGCCCGAGAAACCACTTAGGTAGTATTTGTTTTAACATCACAACATCCTTCTACTACTTTTTATCGGCAAGCTCCACAAGTTGTGCATCTTTGGCTTGCCACAAGGCGTTTAATTCGGATTGGAAACGCACTCTAAATTCGGGATCATTCGTGTAGTCGCCGACCAAGTTTGCACTGACCGGCATTACTTCCACCTGAACATCTACTGACTTCACTTTACCAGCGATAAAGTCTGCAAAAGTTGGTACACCACCGGGATAATGGATGGTGACATTCACCACTTTGCTGATTTGCTCACCCATGGCCTGCATCACAAATGCGATGCCTCCCGCTTTTGGTTTAAGCAGGTGTGTGAATGGGCTTTTCTGCTTACTATGCTTGGATTCGGTGTAACGCGTACCCTCAACGAAGTTTACAATACTCACTGGCATTGTTTTAAACTTTTCGCATGCTTTTCGCGTCGTTTCTATGTCTTTACCACGCAATTTAGGGTTTTTCTTTAATTGCGACTTGCTGGTTCGCGTCATAAAAGGAAAATCGAGCGCCCACCAAGCAAGGCCTAGCACGGGTACGTACAGCAGCTCTTTTTTCAAAAAGAAATTCAAAAACGGGATTTTGCCATGAAGCACTCGCTGCAACACTAAGATATCCACCCAACTTTGGTGATTAGCGATAACCAAGTACCAGTCTTTGCGTTTTAGCTCATCCAATCCGCTAACATTGAGCGTATACGGCGCAATGAGGTTTTGGCTCACTGAATTACACGCGACCCAGTTACTCGCGCACGCTTTAGCAATATAGCTCATGGCTTTTTGCAATGGTGGGATGGGCAGGAGCTTAATCAAGCCACAAATAAAGATCGGTATAAACCAAAATATAGTGTTAACGGCATACAGCAAGATGCTGATCACTTTACGAATAAACGACATTCATTCCCTCATCGTGTTTTACGGCAGAGCTGTATCATACCTTGAAAATCACACACAATTAAGCCGACCAGTTGGTCGGCTATAATTTATTCCATTTCACTATTTGAAAATCAATCTTCGAAGTAAGTATAACCTTCAAGTCCAGCGTTTAACTCTTGTAGATACTGAGCTTTAATTGACTCTGGCAACGACAAGGCCGCGACTTGCTGTGCGTAGTTCTCAGATAGCACCACTTTGTCATAATGAACAAAGCGCAGTACATCTTCAACACTGTCGCCCTTGATTGCATTAGTGAGTTTATAACCCTCATCACAAAGCTCAACGTGTACTGAGTCTGTGTCACCAAATAAGTTATGTAAATCACCCAATATTTCTTGATAGGCCCCCACCAAGAACATCGCAACGTGATATTGCTCTCCCGGCACATACTCTGGAATGGGTAGACTTGACTCAATACCCGCACCCTCAACATAACTGTTGATTTGACCATCAGAATCACAGGTAATGTCCTGAATAATCGCCCTTTGCGTCAACGGTTGATTGAGCTTGTCGATAGGCATCACCGGAAATAGCTGGTCAATACCCCACACATCCGGCAGTGATTGGAACAACGAGAAGTTCACAAACAGTTTATCAGCCAGCTTTTCATTGAGGTCGTCTAATACTTCTCGGTGTGCTCTCGCATTCTCATTTAAGCACTCACGCACTTTATGAAGTGTCGTGAAGTAAAGCTGTTCAAGCTGCGCCCACTCTTGCATGCTGATCAAACCATGCACGTATTGGTCGTGTGCATCGCTGAACAAGTGCATAGCGTCATGATAAGTTTCTAAGGCCATGCGAGGGGTTAATTGTGACAACGAATGCCATAACTCTTGTAATACTAGTGGGCTGGTATCTTGTGGTTGCACCGGTTCGACTTGATTTGGCGCTTTTTCTACGTCGATCACATCCGTGATCAGCATCGCGTGATGGGCAGTTAATGCTCGACCAGATTCAGTAATAATATCCGGATGCGGAATGCTATTGAGCTCCGCAATATCATGAAAAGCATGCACCACATTTTTAGCGTATTCCGCCACCGTATAATTCATGGAGCATGAACTACGAGAACCTGAGCCTTCGTAGTCCACTCCTAGGCCACCGCCAACATCAACGATACGCAGCGGAACACCTAGTTGGTATAGCTCAGCATAGTGACGCGCACATTCTTTAAGCGCACGTTGAATATCGCGAATATTGGCAACTTGCGAGCCGATATGGAAGTGTACCAACTGCATTAAGTGCAAACGATTATGCGACTTAAGTAGCTCAACCGCTTGCAGCACTTGGCTAGCAGTAAGACCAAACTTGCCTTTTTCACCACCAGTATTTTGCCATTTGCCTTTACCAACTGAATTAAGACGAATACGAATACCAATCGACGGTTCAATGCCTAAATCGTCGATTTCTTGTAATAAGGTATCCAGTTCAGAGAGCTTTTCAACGACTATGTTTACTTGATGGCCCATCGCTTGACCGATGCAAGCTAAACGCAAGAACTCACTGTCTTTGTAACCGTTACAGACAATGGTAATAGGTTGGTGTGCCACACCCAAAATTGCCATCAACTCAGGCTTAGAACCGGCTTCAAGGCCAACAAGACCGCTTGGATGAGCCAATAACTTGCTGACAACCGAGCGCTGCTGATTCACTTTTATTGGGTAAACGCAAGTGTACTGACCTTGGTAATCACGTTGAGTTCGTGCGGCAGTAAATGCTTGAGTCAAGGTATCGACACGATGTTTTAAAATGTCGGTAAAACGCACCAAAACCGGCAAAGTTAGCCCCTGTGCTTTAAATTGCTCAGTTAACTCTGGAAGAAGAATTGGTGGCTTAGTGCGATCACCATCAGGAAACGCCACTAACTGGCCCTGTTCATTGATATCAAAATAGCCGTCACTCCAGTGAGTAACGTTATAGATAGAACGTGCTGTTTGCAGACCCCAAGTCATTGCTGCTCTCAATTAATTCTTTATAAAGCTTCATTCTAATACGCGAGGCTAGTCAATGCGACCTAAAGTTGCGTTTTCATTAGCTTACAAACCTGATAAATAGCCCATGCTTGATTAGGACTAATATGAGGCAAAGTACAAAATGTTGACTAAAATTGATTGAGCAAAGGCGCAAGCACTGGCAAAATTGCCTTAATTTTTATCAAGTGTGAACACAATCATGGCAAACTTAGAAGCAAACCGTTGGTTTACAGAAATTAGCGACCGCGATGGCAGCGCTTTTTCACTTAGAGTCAACAAAAAACTAGACGAAATCCAATCACCATTTCAAAAAGTAGAAATGTTTGAAACGACGGATTTTGGTAACCTGATGATCATTGACGGTTGCACTATGGTGAGCACGCGTGAAAACTTTTTCTATCACGAAATGATGAGTCACCCGGCGCTATTCTCGCACCCAGCACCTAAAAATGTTGTGATCATTGGCGGCGGCGACTGTGGCACATTGCGTGAAGTATTAAAGCACCCTGGCGTTGAAAAAGTAACGCAGATTGATATCGACGAAGTTGTGACGCAAATGTCTTTGAAATACTTCCCTGAGCTTTGTGAGTCTAATAACGATCCTCGCGCAACTGTGATGTTTGATGATGGCATCAAATATATGCGTGAAGCCGAAGCAGAGTCTATCGACGTTATCATCGTTGATGGCACCGATCCTGTTGGCCCTGGTGAAGGTTTATTCAACCACGCATTCTACAAGAGCTGTTTAGCAGCGCTTCGCACTGGTGGTATCATGATCCAGCAAAGTGAATCACCACTGATGCACATGCCGTTGCTACTAGAAATGCGCGATGCAATGTTGGAAGTAGGCTTTGTTGATCTGCAAACCCTGCCTTTCCCACAGCCAATCTACCCAAGCGGCCTGTGGTCAGCAACAATGGCGCGTAAAGATCAAAAGTTTGCCGGATTCCGCGAGCAAGACGTTGATAACGCAACATTTGATACTGAGTACTACAACACAGGTATTCATAAAGGTGCATTAGCAACACCTAACTTTATGAAGCGTGCTTTCGAAAAGTAGGCCGAATCAAAATATAAACTTAATTGTTAAAGTGTAGTGGCTCATATCTGACTCTACAGCCTTGATGATTAGGTTGATATTTCACCTACCCTGCAGTTATGAGCGAACAGTAGACGTTCGCTCTAGCTCGTTTTTGGATAAAAACGTTTTAGGTCCTTGGTTTAATGGCTTTGTTAGGCTAATTTTTCTCATTGTTTAGGATAGCAATTGCAGCATTTAAACGAATTGTTTCGTTTTCACTAGCTAATAGCTCATAGAGAACATTCAACGCTTCTGCTTTATTTCCTGAACACGTGACTTCAGGAGCCGACTCTGCTTCAAAGCCAGACACGATGTAATCGTCTAACAAATCATAGTGCTGAGATATCTGAGATAAGGTCTTTCGAGCACCAGATAAAGAACGTATTACCGCTGGCGGTAAATCTGCGCGAGAAACTGTTTTCAATAACTCGACAGTTACATAGTGTGGATTACCAACATCTTCTTGGTCAGCATCAGAGTCATATTGATACACACTCGTTGTTTTAAAAATATGTATCAGTGCTTTATTTGAAATTGAAGGTGTTAATACAATTGAGTTTGCAGGCATATCTACAAACAAATTCACCATAGAAACCGAAATTTCTGATAAGTCTGCATATCTTCCAGCCAGAGTTTTAGCAACTTCTTCACGAGATTTGTTAGCTAAAGAAGTGCCACAAGGCCAGCCTATGCTGATGCGCCCATCAAGAAATTCTTGTTCACGGTTAAAGCCGTGTGGTTTACAACGTAATATATATGCGTTCATAGGAGTTCTCTTTTGGTTCATTGAAGTACAAGAGAACTATAGATGAAGCCTTTCGCCCTGTAAAGCACTTAGAAGTTCTATTTTTAAATTTTGAAGTTCTATGAACGATTATATCAGATGTATTGCCTATTAGCCTAAAATGCCCGCGTAATAAGCGCGAGCTAGCGAGCGCCCTGATTGACGCGTTTGTTAGCTTGTGTTGCACGAATAAAATCAAGATCACTAGTAATAACTCCAATACCCGATGCGACAACGTCATCGTAGGATTGGGTGATCGATTCATGTCGAGACCATAGATAAACATCCGAACCATAGCTTTGTAATCTTGATGCTAGGCGTTCAGGATAGCCCCAAAAATACTTTGTCATCGAGGGAGGTATAAAAAGAATGGTGTTCCTACAGGACTCAGGAACTAATCCTGCCCATCCAACTAAAAGATAATTTATTCCGCAACTCTTTACACTACCAACACTTGCTAACCGTAAAGATGAATCCTTGTTTCGAAACCACTCCATACCTTTTGAAGAGGTAATTACAATATGGCTAGATTTTTTTCCAGATAGATACTCATATAGAGTTTCGAATGAACGTATGTCGTTATCCTTTAGGTTTAACCAAAACTCATGCTTTGGATACCGTTTATAAAACGCCTCTAACTTAGAGATCCCAAAACCTTTTCCTCTAAATGGGAAAGTCGCACCATCATCAAACGTATATCCATATCCTGCATCAATACTTTTCAACTGCTCAAATGATGCTTTATGTACCGGCCCAGACCCGTTTGTAGCACAATCTAACGTCCAGTCATGAAAAACAACCAGTTGATCATCACGAGTTCTGTGAACATTTAGATGAATTACGTTAGCTCCGGCTGCAACGGAAGAAGCCACTGCTTCTAGTGTGTTCTCAACAGAATTGATGTTTGATGCTTTTATTGAAAGGGCGGTACAGCCAGTTTTATTTAATTTTTCATAATTAACTGCGCTTCCCCCTCCTCGATAGGCCACGATCTCGCCATGTCGCTGAAGGTCAGGAACGAACACATAAGCGTTAACAACTCCTAGTGTGATTATGCAAGACAGTGCGATCAAAAACGTCTTAACTATTTTTATAAACATTTATTACCTGAATCCTTGATAGATGTTCGATGAAAGCTAACGTCCGCAACACCGGACAATTTGGAGCGCAGCGGAAGATTGTTCCGCGCGCTTGCGTTTGTTAGGCATAGATTGCCAACCTTTCTTCAAGCGCTTTATCATCAATGCTCATAAGCTCTTGTTTCGTAATTATGCAAACTTGGTCTTTTCCTTTTCGACCTTCAGACTCTGCAGTAAGTCGATTTATTAATCGATTGTACTTTTCTTCATTGTAAGCCTCTGAATCAATAATAATGAGGAGAAGTGTATTAGGCAGCCTGTTTGTCACCTGAGAATATACGCTCTTCGCATAAATATTTTTTAAATATACTTCCCGAAGCCAGCCGAAATTAAACCCCTTTCTTATATATTTAACTTCAACTATATAGTCCCTAGTTAACAGGGCCTTACCACGAAGCAATATATCCAATTCAACGTTCGCTACCATTTTGTTGTGACTAACGTCGAACTTATTACCATATACCTTTGATAACTTGACGTAGACAAGCTCTTCCACTTTTGAGTATTGCAATCTAAATGAATTAACAATGTAGGACTCAGAATTTCCAGATTCTGCAACCTGAAGACTTTCATACTCTGATGTTTCTTTTTCTTCTATTTCATCTTTGGTTGCATCGCGAAGTGACTGCTTTTTTATTTCGACATCGAGCCTTGTTTGTTCATCAAGATGAAGCTGGTTTTTCCTCCAGTTTTTCAAGCCAAGGAAGATAAATATCATTCCCACAATAGAACCGATTGAGGAGAACCATGGAATAAAGCTAACAATAAACGAAACGGCATACTGTCCTTTAATTACTACCGCCTTGGCCACATCTGATAGTGCGTTTATCTCTGATTCTGGTCGGAATAGATCGAAAGGCTCCTTTAGAAACAACCAAGGAGCCAAAATAGATAGGGTTATCAACACTACACCTAGAGATACTATAAATTTATATAGATCTCCAAATTCAAACTTCATCTTCGCTCCTTCTGATACCTAACAATTTCATATCGACCCAATGGGTCGTTTTCTTGACTATAGGAGAAATACGGCTGCGCTGTATATAAATACAGTTTTTTTAGAGCTAACTCAATGAGAACTCGTTCACCATTTTTAAAACATATCGTCGAATTTATGCTGACTAAGCAATATTCGCTCAGAACCGTTGATACCCCTTTGAGCAAAATTTTCTAGCTTTTTTTGGGCCGAAAACGAGTTACGCCTGCGGGTTCGTTTCCGGCACATACACAACGGTCCAATTTGATTGAGCTCCGTTAATAAAGACTAACAGATCACATTAAGACGTATTCAGATAAAGGGCTTAATTGCCCTTTATTTTTTCTAAAAACAACCGTTTTTGTTCTGGGGTTGCTTGTTGCCACCAATAGTCCAACATGCCAACCACATCTGGATGTGCTGATTTAGGCGCTACAGGTGCTGGCGTAATTGCTCGTGTGGCAGTGCTTGGCGTTGAATAACGTGGTGCAGTGGGTGTTGAATGCTCACTTGCTATCGTTGTCGTTACTCTTGGTCTTTCTTGCGTCACCACCAATGTTGTCGCTAACGATTCATTGGGTGCTTGCAACATAATCAACGGCTGATCTGCAAATGCCTTTGCCGCAACCACATTGTCAGGTCGGTTAAATTCAACCTGATACTCGCCGTCTTGATCGATACTTACTTTTGCCCAAAATGGCTTCGACTCTATGGTTTCGTGGTCGTCATAGCCCACTTCATACAAGTCGGTGTAACGCATTTTGACCGCATACTCACCTTTTGCTAAGTCCAACTCTCGCACTTTGGAGAAGAATGAGTGTTCAATGGTTTTATCATCAACTTGCAAGGGAATAATTTCTTCAGGAAAACTTAGCAACGCGGCCTGTGAAAGCGGTGACAACAGTAAAACAGCGGTCGCAAGCGTATATTTTAAGCGCATCTATTCACTCCTTCGTGAGTACCAAATCATTATACCTTGATGAGATTACTGCATACCTGCTTATATCTCTACCCTTTTAATTGATGCGCAGCGGGATAACGCATCAAATCTATTGAGTCTCCTCGAGAGTTAGCTATGCTAGAGCAATTCAATATGCAGATAAGGAAGGACCATGAGTTCAGAAACTATTTTTACCAAAATTATTAATCGAGAGATCCCAGCAGACATCGTTTACGAAGATGAACAAGCACTCGCGTTTAGAGACATTAATCCACAAGCGCCATTTCACGTCTTAGTTATTCCTAAAACAGCAATTGCGACCATCAACGACGTGACTGAAGAAAATGCTCATCTTGTTGGTCATTTGTATGTTGTTGCAGCCAAATTAGCGAAAGAGCACGGCTTTGCAGAAGATGGTTATCGTGTAGTGATGAACTGTAATGATCACGGTGGTCAAACCGTATATCACCTTCATCTACATGTATTAGCTGGAAAAGAAATGGGCTGGCCGCCTTATCAAAATACGAAGAAAGTACCAGTTTAGATTATTCTCTGTTAAGCAATGTAAATAAGTAAGTTATTAACAGAAAATGCTAAAAGCTTACTTATTTCAACAAATTACATTTCAATACATATTCTGTACATAATTTCGATTTATTATTTCACTTTGTTATATAGCGGATTTCTCTATCTTGTACTAAAAATTCTAATACAAAAGGTCTGAATCCCATGTTAGCATTGAGAAATCGGAAAAATTAGAGTGTGTCCTAAAATGAGCAGTAGTGCTTTTTTGTTATTAGATAAAGAACCGGTTAACACCATTGGTATCAATGTGTTACAACCTTTGTTAAAAACCCAAGGGTTGGATGTTACAACTGGAACTGATATCTCAGATGTGCCTGAAGGCACTCGATTACTTTTCATCGAAACCGCAGTGAACGATTCTTGGGGTAAATTAAAAGAACAACTAGTCAACCTCAAAGTCAAATGCGATATCGTACTATTCAACTTAGATGAAAACCCAGAGCTGGCCAATCGTGCGCTGCTAAGCGGGATTCGTGGTGTCTTCTACACGACAGATAATGCCGACGTGCTAATGAAAGGGATCCGTTTGTTGCTTGAAGATCAACTGTGGTATCGCCGTGACGTGATGTGTAATGTGTTAAATCGCATGCTGCAATTTAATAAAGATGCATTACATAAACTAACCGAAGGTGATATCGAACCTGTGAAACTCACTAAGCGAGAAAAAGCAATTATCGCGCTGATGAGTAAGGGTGCGAAAAACAAAGAGATCGCTGAAGAGCTAAATATCAGTCCACATACGGTGAAAACGCATTTGTACAGTGCATTTCGTAAAACCAAATGTCGTAACCGTATCGAACTCCTTTCGTGGGCTCAGCAGAATATTCCTGACGAGATCCGCTAAGCTTCATCTGTCTTTAACCTGCTGACGCAAGTCAGTGGGGGAAAGACAGCGCTGACATCGCGATATCGAGGCTTCTGCGTCATACAGGCTTTACTGCCTTGGCGAATACCTCTATGCTAAGTTTTTCGCAACTGAAAGCAGCCTTAGGTACATGCTCGACCCAAAAACCCTCTACCTAACTAGTCTCGTCATGACAGCAATGATGGCGCTCCTTACCTTTTTAACGTGGCGAGCAAATAAAAGCACACCCGGAACGCTGCTCTATATTTTTTACCCTCTGGTTTTGCTCTGTGCGATTTCTTCCTTTGCATTACACGGCTATTTTGACAACTGGGAAACTATTCCCATTGCTAATACCTTGCTGTTTGCGGCTTCCATTATCCACTGCATGGCGATAAGGCAATTTTTAGGGGTTAAAGGCCCATCTTTTAAAGTGTTTCTCGGCGTTACTGCTGGGCTCTTCATTTTGTTGATGTACAGCAGTATTTTCTCTCCAAACTTGAGAGATAGGATCCTTATCTCGGACTTACAACACTTAGCTGAAGCGACACTCCTGCTCTATTTCTTTAGCCGCTTTGCACGAAATAAATACCCTAACGGCAGCATAGTCTATATCACCATTTTACTTATTATATTGGTGATATTTACCGGCAGAACCCTATTAATGGGAGAAGTAACGCATTTCACGCTTTTCAAAGAGAACTGGTTTACCATCACTATTTTCTTCAATGGCGTTCTTGCACCTATTTTTTATGCAACAGGTATGGCGCTGTTATGTAACGAGCAAAGAGAACAAAACCTTAATAAATTAGCATTGAAGGCTCAACAAGACCTTGAGCTACGCGGTATGTTTTTATCAACGATCAGTCATGAGATACGGACTCCGCTTAACGGCATCTTAGGCAGCGCCCAACTCGTACTGGGACGCACCAGAGATAGTCGCAACAAGGCCTACTGTGAGGCCATCGTAAACTCTGCTGAATCGCTAAACTTACTGATTGATAAAGTACTAGACTACGCCAGTTTGGAGCAAAGTGATGAAGCCTTGTACGAAGAGGACGTTGAGCTTAGAAGTTGGCTACAAAACCTTTGCTTATTGTTAAGCCCGCTTGCGGAGCAAAAGAAGCTGCACTTTGAATTGGTGTACGAGCTGCCCGATCAGGTGTGCTATTACTTTGACCAACAAAAGCTGAGACAAATTCTTATCAACCTCGTTGGTAATGCTATTAAGTTCACTGATAAAGGGGAAGTAAAGCTCAAAGTTGAGATTTTAAAAGACCAACAAATTGAGCATAAAGTGCGCTTTAGTATCACGGACTCAGGGCCAGGTATTGATAGTGAAGATATTAATAAACTGACCGAGCCATACGTGCAAAGTAGTGCGGGTAAAGTTAAGGGTGGCACAGGCTTGGGGCTTGCCATTACCAGTCGCCTACTCAACCGTCTGAATTCACAGCTAGATATTCAAAGTGAGCTTAACAAAGGCAGTACATTCAGTTTTGATTTACTGCTAAACATTGGTGAACTGAGCTTAGTGGAGCAGCGCCCGCAGCACGATAATTGTATCACTGGTCTGAAAGTACTGTTGGTAGAAGACCTGGATCTCAACCAAAAAATCGCTATTGAGTTTATGGCAGAAGATGAGCATAAGGTTAAATTGGCAACCAATGGTAAAAGCGCCATCGAGATGCTAATACAGCACCATTTCGATGTGGTGTTGTTAGACATGAACTTACCCGATCTTTCCGGGCAAGAAGTATTAAAGCAGCTACAAAATTGTGAGCATAAAAACAAACGAACCCCTTTTCTAGCCTTTACTGCCAGCCTCAGTCCAGATGAGGTAAAAGAATACTTGGCACTCGGCATTCGCGATATTGTTGGCAAACCGATAAAGCAAGAGAAATTACGCCAAGCGCTTAGTGAGTCGCAGTCTCCGAAAAAGGCCAATGTCAGCGTAGAATTGCCCGATATCCTATACGATGAAACGGCTGTAAACGCCCTAAAATCTGGATTTAGTGAAGATGAAGTCTCTTCGATTTACAACGAGTTTGTGTTGTCGGCTCGTAATAAACTCATCCATATTCAGCAGCTATTAGAGCAGGACGAAGATCAATGCATCAGACAGCTTCATCGTCAAGCCAGCACCGCCTTACAACTCGGATTTAATCGCTATGGCTCAAACTTGAAAAAAGCAGAGCGCCGTTTATTGGATGGTAAATCTTGCCATGATGAGCTCACAGAAGCCATGACGCTATGGCAAGACAGTCTCGCGGCATATCTCCACTTCGTTCGTAAAGAGGCAATGGGTTAAGCGTCATTAAACGCATGTTGTTCGACATCATAATAAAACTTGTTCATGCTTAGTGAGCATTTACATTAACGCTAATTTAACCGAGGCAAACCGCTCGCCTTGGGCAATAACTATAAAATTAAGGGAACATCTATGTCATTTTTTAAATCACCATTAGCCATTGCTATTGGTGCTGCTGTGATCGGTTTGGCTCAGCCAGCCAGCGCTGATGATGCCGTTACAGCCACGCAAACAGAAGAGAAGTCAACCAAAGGCTGGGATGTGCTCAACCCTCCAGGTGAAAAGCAAACCATCACCATCGATACCAACGAAACCACATGGAGTAACTTAGATGTTAGCCCTGATGGTAAAAGCATCGTCTTTGATATGCTTGGCGACCTTTACATCATGCCAATTGGCGGTGGTAAAGCAACTGCCTTAACATCCGACATGGGCTGGAACATTCAACCTAAGTTTTCGCCTGATGGTAAACACATCGCATTTATCTCCGATCGCGCAGGTGGCGATAACCTGTGGGTGATGGACGTAGATGGCCAAAACCTGCGTCAGGTGTCAAAAGAAGTGAATAATATTGTTCACAACCCCGCATGGTCGCCGGATGGTCAATACATTGCAGTTAAGCAAGGTCAAGTAACGGGGCGTACCATCCCAGGTGGCTCTATTCGTATGTATCACATCAGCGGTGGTAAAGGCGTGTTGGTCCGTGAGCGTCTACATGGTGCAAAATCGCAAAAGAACGTTGCAGAACCCGCTTTTTCTCACGATGGCAAGAAAATCTATTACTCAGTTGATGCGACCTCTGGCGTGCGCTGGGAATATAACAAAAACTCGCTCGACGCTGTTTTCGAAATTCGTAGTTGGGATTTAGCAACCGGTGAAGAAGAGACCGTGATCCGTGGTGCTGGGGGTGCTATTCGTCCAACTGTCAGTCCTGATGGTAAATCTATTGCGTTTGTTAAACGCGAAGATAACGGCAATGAAATGATCGGTGCTTTGTATATTAAAGATCTACACTCTGGGGTCGAAACTCGTGTTTATGCTGGCCTTGATCGCGATTTACAAGAAGCCAATGGCGCACATGGCAACACGCCTTCTTTTGCTTACACGCCGGATGGTAAATCCCTCGTTTTTTGGGCGAAAGGGGTATTCAACCGCGTCAATATTGCATCGCACGAGGTCAACGTCATCCCTACTCGCGTTGTCGCTGAAAAACAAATCACACCGGCACTACGCTTTGCGGTAGATGTCGCACCTGACACCTTTAAAGTCAAACTTGCACGCTGGTCTCAAATTTCTCCTGATGGTGAAACTGCACTATTCCAAGCGCTTGGCTACCTTTACGTAAAAGACATTGCGTCAGGCAAAGTAAAACGCCTCACTAAGCAAACTGACCACTTTGAGTTCTACCCAAGCTATTCTCGCGATGGCAAGTCTATTGTTTACACAACTTGGAGTGATAAAGACTTAGGCGCAATACGTGTTGTATCTGCAAACGGTGGTAAAGGTAAAGTGATCACCCAAGAACCCGGTCACTATATATCACCTAGCTTTTCACCAAATGGCAAAAACGTGCTATTTAAAAAGGTAACTGGTGGCTACTTGCTAAGCGGTGACTGGTCAATGCATCCAGGGATTTATCTAGTTAATGCCAACGGCGGTGAAGCAAAACGCATTATTAAAAGCGGTGACAACCCGCACTTTGGAGCCGACTCTGAGCGCATTTACTTCTCCACCATGAGTGATGAAACACATCGCGAACTAAAAAGTGTTAACCTCAATGGTCAAGAAGAACGTAGCCACTTCAAAGGTGATTATGTCTTTGACTTTAAAGTCTCTCCAAATGGTCAATACGTTGCATTTATCGAGCATTTCAATACGTTTGTTGCACCTTTTACCAGTACAGGTAAAACCTTATCCATTAACAAGGGTGAGAAAGCTTTCCCAGTTAAGCAAGTGTCAAAGTACTCTGGTGATTTCCTAAATTGGAAAGCAGACAGCAGCGCGCTAACTTGGGCATTTGGTCCCACACTTTATCAGCGCAAACTGACTGACACTTTCGCTTTCGTCGATGGTGCATCTGACAACACCGACGAGCTAACCGCTGAAGGCATCGACTTGAGTTTTGAGCAAAAAGCAGATAAACCTGAAGGTATGATTGCGCTAGTTGGCGGTAAAGTAGTGACCATGCGTAACGCTGAGAACGAACAAGAAATCATCGACAATGGTGTGATCCTAATCAAAGAGAATCGCATCGTTGCAGTCGGTAAGCAAGGTGAGCTAGACGTTCCTAGCACAGCTAAAGTAATGGATATTAGCGGTAAAACCGTGATCCCAGGCCTTATCGATGCCCACGCGCATGGTAGTTACGGTAGCTATAACCTACAGCCACAGCAAAACTGGAATCAGTATTCTAACCTTAGCTTTGGTGTGACGACTATCCATGATCCATCAAATAACTCTGCCGAGGTATTTTCTATGGCAGAACTACAAAGAACGGGTTTAACGGTCGCGCCACGCACCTATTCTGTTGGACGTATTTTATATGCTGGCCACGCGCCGGGTTATAAAACACCAATCAGTAACCTTGAAGACGCAGAGTTCCACGTTAAACGCCTAAAAGACGCTGGCGCTATTTCAGTGAAGAGTTACAACCACCCTCGCCGTGAGACACGTCAGCAAGTATTGGAAGCGGCGAAGAACATGGAAATCATGGTTGTGCCTGAAGGTGGTTCAAAATTCCAACACAACATGAACATGATAGTCGATGGTCATACCGGTGTTGAACATGCCCTGCCGATCCCGAATATTTACTCTGATATCGAACAAATGTGGGGACAAACAAACGTTGGTTTTACGCCAACTTTTGTTGTGGCCTATGGCGGTATCTCTGGCGAAGAATACTGGTATCAACACACAAATGTATGGGAAAACGAGCGCTTAATGAGCTTCGTTCCTGAGTATGTGGTAAAGCCAAGATCAATTCGTCCAAGCAAAGCACCTGAACGTCACTATAACCATATCAATGTCGCCAAAACCGCAAAACAGCTTCGCGATAAGGGTGTGACTGTACACATTGGTGCTCACGGCCAGCGTGAAGGTCTAGCTGCACATTGGGAATTATGGTCTATGGCACAAGGCGGGTTTACACCTTGGCAGGCGCTTCGCAGCGGTACAATCGACGGTGCAAGATATCTAGGTATGGACCGTGACCTTGGTACGATTGAACAAGGAAAACTCGCCGATCTTGCCATCATAGATGGTGATGTGCTGTCTAACATCCGTGATTCGGAGAAAGTTGCCTACACCGTGATCAATGGCCGTGTCTACGATGCGGCAACCATGAATGAAATCGGCAACTATGACAATAAACGTCAGCCTTTCTTCTTCGAAAATGGCGCGCAAACCCAAATGCATCCAGCAACTGCTGAGTATATGGAAGAAAAGGCCCATACCTACCATTGGAAACACTAATACGTAGCACGATTGAAGCGTGAAACGTTAAGTTTACAAGCCCGGCTATCTAGATAGCCGGGTTTTTTATTTTTTGTCTAGATCTTAATCAATACTGTTCTATGCTGTTATAGGTACTTCCATAGCAACAGGGAATTAGGTTATGTCTGGGTTTTCGCAATTTTTTAACTCTCTTAATTTAACTAAAAAGCTGATTTTTGCATTTCTAATCGTCGCGCTCGTGCCGTTAATAGTAATTATTTCCATCGCACTTAATACCGCATCGAATGCCATGACAGCGCAAGTATATTCACAACTTGGTGCCGTTAGTGAGATCAAAAAAAGCGCGGTTAATCGCTACTTTAAGACCGTTGAGGATAAACTCGATGCCTTTACAGCAAACCCATTGCTTCCTGTGATTGCACAAGAGTTTATTACTAGCTTTCCTAGCGCTCAGGCCGATATTAACTATGCCAAATTATCTCGATTTTATGATGAAGTGTTCGTACCTAAATTCAATCAAGAAAACCCCGAAGATACGAGCACAGCAAGGCTCATTGGTAACATTTCAGAGTCTGGGCTTGCGCTGCAAGCACGTTACTTAGCAAGCAACCCCTACCCAGTTGGTGAAAAATACAAATTTATTGAAACCGGTCACTTAGATAGTTATGACCTTGCTCACCGCAGTTACCATCCATATATGCTTAATATCGCCGACATTTATGAGTTTTACGATATCTTTATCATTGACCCAAGTAATGGAAATATTGTCTATTCTGTATTTAAAGAGGTTGATTTTGCTACGTCACTAGAATCGGGTCCTTATGCCAATAGTAATCTAGCTTCTCTTTATCGAGAACTGAAGGACTCAACGGATCCGACAATCAGCGCTTTCGCAGACTACAAACAATACCTCCCCTCCTATAATGCACCCGCTAGTTTTATTGCCAAACCTATCGTGGTGAATGGCCAAACCGTTGCAATTGTAGCTGCACAGCTATCTATTGATGCCATCAATGCCATTATGACCGAGCGAGAAGGCTTGGGAGAAAGTGGTGAAACCTACCTAGTCGGCCCTGAGGGCCTGATGCGTTCAGACTCATTCTTAGATCCACAACATCATTCCGTGGTGAATTCATTTCGATACCCTGAACGCGGCAAGGTAGCCACGCTTGCAGTCTCTCAAGCATTAAATAATCAATCTGGACAACAGGTTATTGAAGACTACAACGGCGAGGCCGTGTTGTCTGCCTATACACCGGTGGAAGTCTTTAATACCCGTTGGGCACTGCTTGCCGAAATTGACGAAGCGGAAGCATTTGCTTCTATCACCTCGCTCTCTCAATACCTGATGATTATTTTAGCGGTCACTATAGTGTTAGTACTGATAGTCGCCTACTGGTTCTCAAAAACGCTTACCAAACCTGTTCACGAATTGGTAGAAACCATGAAATCAGTTGAGCAGGAAGGCAACTTTTCATTGCGAGCGCCCATTCGTAGCCACGATGAAATAGGCAACAGTGCACAGGCATTTAATTCACTACTGGATGCCTTACAGCTTTCTATCACTGAGGCTAATCGCGTCATGAATCAAATGGCCTCGGGTAAGTTTGACGACCGCATAAAAGTACCGTGTCGGGGCGAGCTTGAAACCCTAAAAGAAGCCACTAACCACTGTGCCAATACGTTAAGTCGAGCGATTTCTGAGCTCAACGAAATTTCCATTGATATGGCAAATGGTCGCTTCGATACCAAACTTAATGCCCCCATGTCTGGCGATTTAGAAAAGCTCAAAAATAATATTAACGATTCTTTGGCATCGATTAATTCGACTATGAACGGTATTGTTCATGTGATGACCAATATTGAGCAAGGTAACTTTAAGGAACAAGTCACCGTGCCCGCTAAAGGAAAATTAGCGCAACTTAAAGATTCGGTAAATAATTCCGTACGCAGCCTTAGCAGTGCGATTGACGGTATCAGCACGATTATGTCTGCACTACGCCAAGGCGACTTTTCTGCGCAACTCGATGCCCCTCTCGCAGGCCAATTAGATACCTTAAAACAAGATATCAACTCCAGCATGGCAAACCTAGACAGAGTAATGAAAGAAATAGGCACTGTGATGGCTGGCGTCAGCAACGGCGACTTTAAACAACAAGTGGACGTAGCAGCAACGGGTCAGCTCGCGCAACTTAAAGATAATATCAATGCTTCTGTGACCGCCGTTGATGTTGCTATCTCGGAAATCTCTACGGTGATGATGGCTATTAGCCATGGTCGATTTGACCGCACCATTCAATCTGCGATGTCTGGTCAGCTCGATAATCTCAAAGGTGATATTAACCGTTCGGTCGAGAACCTCAATCAAGTCATTGAAGAACTCGGCAGCGTAATGGGCGCAATGTCCGAAGGAGACTTTAGTCAAAAAATAGAGTTGCCACTACAAGGTCAACTGCAACAACTTAAAGAGAATGTAAATGACTCGACTTTACAGGTCTCTGGGGCTATCTCCGAAGTCAGCAGTGTGTTGGCTAACGTTGCTCAAGGTGACTTAAGTAACCAAGTAAAGGGTGAATATTTTGGCGTGTTTAAGTCTCTTCAGAATGACACCAATACCACAATTAAAAAACTCACCAGTGTAATCGAAGGGATCCAAGCCGCAGCAAATTATGTTGCTCAAAGTGCCGGTGAAATAGCGGCAAGTAACACCGAAATCAGCCAACGCACAGAAGAGCAAGCAGCAAACTTAGAAGAAGCCAGTGCCAGCACCGGCAATATGTTAGATGAACTCACTAAGGTTTCAAACCAATCTGGTGATGCCGTAGGACTAGCAACAAACGCAGAAAACATAGCCAAAGAAGGAGGCAGTTTATCTGCCCAAACCGTAGCTGCAATAATTGAAGTGAACAAAGCCAGTAAAGACATTAATGAGATTGTATCGGTGATTGATGGACTTGCGTTTCAAACCAACCTGCTGGCACTAAATGCTGCCGTTGAAGCGGCACGAGCGGGAGAAAATGGCCGTGGCTTTGCTGTCGTTGCAAACGAAGTACGAGAGCTGGCAGGGCGTAGCGCCGCTTCAGCAAAGCAAATTAAAGAAATTATCTCTAACAGTAATCAGAAGGTAGAGCAAGGTACTGAGCTTGCCAATAGTTCCGGTGAAAAGCTGCAACAAATCGTTGGTGCCGTGAGTGATGTAAATAACAACATCATTAAAATCAATGAGTCGACTTCAATGCAGCAACAAGCCATTAAAGAAGTGGACTTGGTGGTGCAAAGGCTAACGGATCTTATTCAAGAAAACTCTGCAATTACCGAAGAAACGATGGCAGCGGCGAGGCAAATGGCTGAGCAAGCCCATGAAATGCGTACCCAGTTGAGCTATTTCCGTTTATCAAAGAATGATTATAGTTCCACTAGCAGAGAAGGTGAATTGCTTGTGCATCAATATAATGCATCTTAGAACCTGTTGATCTTTGATAGTTAAATCATGCCCAACTAAGCCTTTAGTTGGGCATGTTATGCATGTACCAATGTGTATTATGCCAGCGTAAATTTATCCGCATCGAGATGGGCTGGAAATTTAGCTTTATACTGTTGCAAGTCGCTCAGTTTTAGCTTTACGGTAATAACTTCTGCTTGGTCATCTGCTGCCGAAACAAGACTATTACCATTGAAGTCAATCGCTTTTGTACCACCATTATGCGCGGTGCCATACCCATCTTCACCTACGCGATTTACCGCAAGCACAAAGCACTGATTCTCGATTGCACGAGCAGCCAGTAAAGTATCCCAATGATTTCGGCGTGCCGCTGGCCAGTTTGCAATATTAATCATAACCTCATAATCGTTCTGATTACGCTGAAATACTGGGAAACGTAAGTCATAGCAGATCTGCGGTAAGAATTTAATGCCTTTTAATTCGAACACTTCACGATGCTCACCAGCAACGACAAAATCACCTTCATTACCCAAACAAAATAAGTGTCTTTTGTCATAATGAAGTATCTTTCCATCCGGCTGGCACCACACCATACGGTTGGCCTTTTTATCTCCTTGCGGAACCAGTACGCTGCCTGCTACAACAGCCTGAAAGCGCTGAGCACATTGCTGTAAAAACTCGATGGCTGCATCAGCATAGCGCTCAACATCCGGCTCTTTTACGGCGAAGCCGGTAGCAAATGTTTCTGGTAGCAAAATTAAATCGCTTGGCTCGACATTTTCTAGCAAACGTTCAATATGGGTAAAGTTGGCCTCAGGTGAAAGCCACTGGATATCTGTTTGAACAAGGGTAACGGTTAAAGTTGACATAAGCGTTTTGCAGCCTCTTCTAATGTCTGGTTTTCCTTAGCAAAGCACAATCGAATGACTTTGTCTTGGGTCGCTTGCTGATAAAAAACGCTGAGCGGTACAGCAGCCACCCCAACCTGCTCGACTAAATAACGGCAAAAAGCAACATCATCTAAATCAGAAATATCACTATAATCAAGCAGCAAAAAATACGTGCCTTCACTTGGCAACAAAGTAAATCGGCTTGACGCTAACGCCTTAACCAGAACATCGCGTTTTTGTTGATAAAATCCACTCAGCTCATCAACGTGCTCAGGGTGTTCAGCAAGCATATCAGCCAATGCAAGTTGTGCCGGAGTGAAACTTGAGAACGTTACATACTGATGGATTTTTCTAAATTCAACAGTCATTTGCTTTGGCGCCACACAGTAACCCATTTTCCAGCCTGTACTATGAAAGGTTTTACCAAAGCTAGAGATCACAAACGCACGCTCAAACAATGCTGGATCAGTTAATGCGCTCAGATGGGGCAAACCATCAAAGGTAATATGTTCGTATACTTCATCACTGATCAATAACAAGTCATGCTGATTTAGCAGCTGTTTTAGTTGCTCTAAATCTGACGGCTTCAGCGTTTTAGCCGACGGGTTATGCGGTGTATTGATGATAATAGCACGGGTATTTGGGTTGATACTCACTGCGACTTGTTGCCAATCAATTTGGTAATGCGGCGCAGTCAATGCAATATGCACGGCTTTTCCGCCAGCGAGTTCAATTGCAGGCTCATAAGAGTCGTAAGCTGGATCGAATACAATAACTTCGTCCCCTTCAGATACTATTGCCTGAATTGCCACGAAGAGTGCTTCCGTTGCACCCGAGGTCACCGTGATCTGTTCTTGTCCTGAAACACTCACCTGATAGCGACGTTCAATTAATGCCGCAACTTGTGCTTGCAAGCTCGGTACGCCGGCAGAAGGCGAATACTGGTTTTGACCTTCGCTAACATAGTGGCTCAGTTGCGATTTTAGGTAATCAGGCGCATCAAACTCCGGAAAGCCTTGCGATAAGTTGATCGCACCATGCTCGTTCGCTAATGCCGTCATTTGGCTAAATATACTAATTCCAACCTGAGGTAACTTACTTTTCACTGCAACACTCTCTTTCTTATGGTGCTAATCGTGAGTGGATGCTATCATTGCTCAAAATAGATGTATAGCCGTCCAAACGCATTTAATTTATAGGTGTTAACTATGCACACACAAGCCGCAAAACTCGCGCTTATCGACGCAGGAGCTTGGGTTGCTCAGCAAGGCTGGGTTCCCGCGACTGGTGGTAATTTCTCTATCAAAACAGACTCTGGCTTTGTTGTCACGGCCAGCGGCTTTGATAAAGGTAAATTAACACCAGAACAATTTCTGGAATTAGACGCCACAGGCACCATCATTGCCGGTAGTGGCAAGCCTTCAGCCGAAACTGCATTGCACCTAAAATTATATGAATTATGCGTGGGTGCACAGTGTATATTACACACTCATTCCGTTGCTGCGACTGTGTTATCACGGTTTATTCAAGGCGAGCAATTTCAGATCTGTGGTTATGAAATGCAAAAGTCACTGTCTGGCATTCAATCGCATGAAGAAACCTTATCCATTGCTATTTTTGATAACGATCAGGATATAGAGCGGCTAGCACAGCGCGTGGCGCAATCTCATCAAACTACACCGGTTATACACGGTGTATTGATCCGAGGTCACGGGTTATACGCAGTGGGCCGTACAGTGCAAGAAACTCGTCGTCATATTGAGGGCTTAGAGTTTTTATTTGCCTGCGAATTAGAACGCATTAAATTGGAGGGGCGCCAATGATCAAAGCCATTTTAACAGATATTGAAGGGACAATTACCCGTATCTCATTTGTTAAAGAGATACTATTCCCGTATGCCGCTGCGCATTTACCGCAATTTATTCGCGACCATCAGCATGACACCGCCGTTGCCGAGCAAATTAGTGCCGTCAGAGCAGAATTGAATAATGCTAACGCTGATATTGATACCGTGATTGCCGCACTACTTGAGTGGATCGCCGCGGATAAAAAAATCACGCCATTAAAACAGCTGCAGGGTCTCGTTTGGCAGTTTGGCTACACAAATGGCGATTTTACCGGGCATTTGTATGAAGATGCCTACCAGTTTTTAACACAACAAAAAACGAACGGCCGCGACCTCTACGTGTATTCGTCGGGCTCAGTGAAAGCGCAGCAGCTACTGTTTGCGCACTCAGACTATGGTGATATTCGCCCGCTATTTAGCGACTACTTTGATACTAAAGTGGGTGCCAAGCAGGAAGTCTCGTCGTATCAGAACATTATTGCAGCCCTACCGTATGAAGCAGAGCAAATCCTCTTTTTAAGCGATATTGTTGCCGAGCTAGACGCAGCAAAGGCCGCTGGTATGCACACATTACAACTGTTTAGAGATGCACAAACAACATCACCTGAACATCCAGTTATATCAAGCTTTGACCATTTTGATGAAGGGGCATTTTCATGAGTCAACTGACTATCTACCAAGTACAGAATCCAAGCCAAGCTTTGCAACAAGAGCAAGACGCAAACATCATCGCATCTTTGCTCGCAGAGCAAGGCGTACGCTTTGAACAATGGCAGGCTAACACCGATATCACAGCTGAAATGTCACAAGACGACATTATTAATGCCTACCAGAGCGATATTGAAAGAATAAAGACGCAAGGTGGTTATCAAACTGTCGACGTGATTTCACTCGCAAAGGGCAACCCTAGTGCCTCGGAGTTGCGACAAAAATTTCTTTTTGAACATACTCATAGCGAAGATGAAGTACGTTTTTTTGTTAAAGGACAAGGGCTATTCTGCTTACACTTAAACGATAAGGTTTACCAAGTTTTATGTCAGCAAGGTGACCTAATCTCAGTACCAGAAAATACGCCTCATTGGTTCGATATGGGTAGCGATCCAGAATTTACCGCCATTCGCCTATTCAATAATCAAGAGGGTTGGGTTGCAAAAAGCACGGACTCTGAAATTGCAAAGCAGTTTCCATTACTTGATTAATACAAGTCTAAATACTCACAGTGCTAACGAAGCGCTGTGAGTACTTGCTTACTCATGTTAGGCTCGCAACCTTCAACAAAATACACACCGATATGGTTATCACGATAAGCGTGATTATATTTACCGAAAAAATCTGCTTGAAACTTAAATCCAGCGTTATCCAACTCAATCAAAAGTTTATCCACCACATCCCACGACATTGTTAGCGGTGAAAAAAGCAAAGTATTTGTGTGCATGCCGGTAGGAATTTCAGCCTCAGAGGGCGATATAACTAAGCTATCTGTCGTATCGATAAACAATTGTTCAAACACCTGAGGGGGGCAACTTGCAACTATATGGATGTAGGTTTTTTGCGGCTGAATAGAGTGGCAACTGCATAAGGCCAGTACAACCACACCAATAATGAACCATCCCTTCATTAGCGACTTTCCTTACTTCAAAATCCCCATAGTAGTACAGCTTGTCCCCAAAAATAAAATGAAGATTTTGTGACTACTTCACGAAAAAAGCGGTAAGCAAAACGCATTTGCGTGCCAATAGCAGGCTATTAGCACGCAAATTCAACGTGATCAGCACCAAGTCAGTACCATAGAGGCGTTACATACTTAAATACTACAGAGTAATCAACAGCATGCTGCGATGCTCAGAAACAAAACTGTAGCTAATATAGCTTTAAATTACAAAGTTCTAAGTAGCTCTTCCTTCACTTCCATAAAAACTATAACTGCAGAGGTTCTTCTAGGAATTCGAGCACTTTCTTAAAGTATTTCAGACGATGTTCCGGTTTATAGAAACCATGCCCTTCATCTTCAAGTAAGTAATACTGATAAGACTTATCAGCCTTTTTCAGTGCATCAATTAAAGATTCCGCTTGTTCAATTGGCGCTCTTTGGTCCTCACCACCATGTACGATAAGGACAGGAACCTTAAGCTTATCGACATTATAGCTTGGAGAAAATGCCTTTAACTGTTTCTCATCGGTACCAAGTACACGTTCTAAATATGCGACCCCTGAGCTACGCTGAGCAACATCACCTTCTTCAAACATCAGTGGTAAATCGTATACACCAACAACACCGACTGCACATTGGAATAAGTCGGGTTCTAATATTGCGCTTTGCAATGCAGAATAACCGCCAAAACTTGCCCCCATAATACAAATCCGCTTTTTATCGACGATACCTTTGGAGATTAAGTCACGGGTTCCATCAATGATGTCATATTGAATTTCCTTGCCCCACTTTTGGTAGCCAAGCACTTCAAATGCATCTCCATAACCACCAGAACCTCGAAAGTTAACTTGTAATACAGCCATTCCTCTGCTCGCTAGCATTTGTACCTCAGGGTCAAACTGCCAATAATCTCTTGGCCCATGAGGTCCACCATGAGGCATAACAATCAGAGGAAGGTTTTTCTTTTCTGCGTTTATTGGTGTTGTGAGATATCCATGAATAGTAAGTCCATCACGGCTTGTGAATTTAACAGGCTCGACTGTAGACATTTGATTTGGTTTAATCCAGCCTCTTGCAGACGCCAGATATTTCATTTTGTTGGCTTTACTATCATAAAGGTAATAATCCCCAGGATTGGTATCGCTGCTTGCGAATACAACCACTTGTCCACCATCTCTCGTGCTACTTACAATACGTATTTGATTTCCAGGGATCGAAGCTATCAGAGACTTTAAGCGTTGACTCCAATCAGCACTTTCATCAATAAATGCATAGGTAGGATATCCGGGGTCTAGTTCAATAGCGAAAGGGGATTTATCAATCGGATCTATCCATACTTTTGTTGGATCAACCACTTTATCTTGAAAAACATGAGTAAGTTTTTTGCTTTCTAAGCCTAATTTATAGAAGGCCATGGGCTCACCAGCCGTAGATGCTGAAAGATAAACTGACGTTCCAGATTTATCGAATCCATGCATCCAGAAATCATCTAAGTTGTTTTCTAATGTGAGCTCAGCCCATTTTGAGCCTGCTTCTTCACGGATGAACACTAATGAATTGCCATCATCATCCTCAGACACAACGGCGCGAACCTCTCCTTGGTGATCGGTCAAAAAGCGCCCCATTTTTTTTGGAGAATTTGTCACTTTGCGTCTGACACCAGTATGAACGTTAACCTCGTAAACTCGTGTAGTAGGCTCTTTCGAGCCAGTCCAAGGATAGGTCACAATCAACATCTTGTTTTCGTCATTGACCAAAGGGTCAAGAATATAAGATGTGCCATACAGCGGGGTAGCTTTGCGCAAACGAGACCCCGTTTGTCCCTCACCTTGGTAACCCACCAAATATTTACCACGGCTTCCATCTACATTTACGCCGAATAACTCACCATGAAACTCAGGGTGATCTTTCCAGCCTCTAATATATTCCTTTTCTAATACCACACGGTCATCATTCACCCATTCATAGCGGCCAATTTGAGCATTGTCATTGAATCGCACGGCGTGAATGAGTTTGAATTTATCAAGTTGTAAAAAACCTAATGTGTTTTTACCTTCCCTTTTTGTGATAAAGCTAAGATATTCTCCGTTAGGTGATATCTTTACATCGGAAAACTCACTACCTTTACTAAACGACTCTAGTGGTATTTCCTGTTTAGCGAATGCCTTAGCAGCTAAGGGCAACAACATCAAAGCAATAAACTTCTTCATCCTGTTTTACTTTCTCCATTTATATCGAAGCACAAAATGGGTACATTTTAACAAGATTTTTGATTTACGAGTAGTTAAAGTAATTACAAATGTTTAACTTTGTGAAAATACACCTAGGGCAACATCATCACCCGTAAACAACCCCGTATCTAACACCCATCCGGTGATCAAACTCGCTGGTGTAACATCGAATGCTGGGTTGTATACCTCAGCATTGTTGGGTGCCCATTGGCAATCACCAAAACTACCACTGACACCTGTTACTTCGCTTTTGGCGCGTTGTTCGATTGGAATGGCTGCGCCATTTGGACAACTGCGATCTAATGTTGTGATCGGGGCAACCACATAAAAAGGAATATTATGGAAATGGGCTAACACCGCGAGATTATAAGTGCCGACTTTATTCGCAAAATCACCGTTTGCCGCAATCCTATCTGCCCCCACAAAGACTTTATCGACTTTACCCGCCGCCATTAAACTCGCAGCCATATTGTCACAAATTAGCGTGTATGGGATTTGCCATGTATCTAGCTCGAACGCAGTAAGCCTACCACCTTGTAACAGTGGCCTGGTCTCATCAACCCAAACATGAATGTCACCATGTTGTTTTGCAGCATGATAGATTACGCCAAGAGCGGTGCCTACACCGGCCGTTGCCAGCGCGCCAGTATTACAGTGAGTAAGAATATTGTCTCCCGCATTCACAAGCTCCGCACCAATGTTTGCCATACGGTCGCATAACGCAGTGTCTTCTTCAAATAACTGTTCAGCGGTTGTGATCACTTGTTGTTGCCAATCAATCGCTTGCAACGCTTCACGCAATTTCGCCATGCAGTGCATTAAATTCACCGCAGTAGGGCGCGTGGCCTCAAGTTCATCTATCGAACGGGCTATTGCGTCTTTATCTTCTCCTTGTTCGACGAGATAACCAATTAACAAACTTGCCGCTAAACCGATAAGCGGAGCGCCGCGAACCTTAAGTGTCAGAATGAGCTCGCTCATCGTCGCAACGTCGCGGCATTCATGCCACACCTGTTGATGTGGCAGTAAGTATTGATCCAATACCTGTACCACGCCCGATTCAAATTTAAGACTACGTGCAATTAAGGTTTTCATGACATCCCGCTCTTTCAAAGTGTACTAATGATATTTTACATCAAGATATAAAGAAGTATAGACATCTAAACACTTAAAAATATAGAATGCTAACAGCAAATATCCACAAGGTGCTGAAACATGTCGAGCTACATTGAATTTGATGCAGAAAAAGTTATTGATTACATTACTAATTTAGGAAGCTTCTTTGATAAAGATGCAACCTTATCTTGTTATGAATTTGGTGATGGCAATCTGAATTTGGTTTTCCGCGTACAAGATACGCAAGAAAATAGCATCATCGTCAAGCAAGCTTTGCCTTACGCTCGATGTGTGGGTGAGAGCTGGCCACTGACGTTAGACAGAGCCAGAATTGAAGCCAGTGTATTACAGCGCCATGGTGAGATCTGCCCAGATACCACAGCAAAAGTGTTGCACCATAATACGGAGTTAGCACTAACTGTGCTGGAAGATCTTGGTCATCTACGCATTTTACGCAGTGAATTAAACCAAGCGAACACCTTTACAAGGCTCAGCAAAGACGTCGCAAATTATCTAGCAAAAACCAGCTTTTACCACTCAAGCTTTTATTTAACACCGAGTGAAAAGAAAGCCCTAGTCACCGAGTTTACTAATCCTGAGCTATGCGCAATCACAGAAGATTTATTCTTTGACGACCCATACCGCGATGCTGAAAGAAACAACTTTCCAGAGGCGTTGCAATCGTCTGTGGAAATACTGAGAAAAAATAAGACGTTATTAGTTGAAGTGGCAAAACTCAAAGCCCAATTTCTCAATGCACCAGAAACTTTACTTCACGGTGATGTCCATACAGGCAGTATTTTCGTCGACGCAGAGCACACTAAGCTAATCGATCCAGAGTTTGGCTTTTTTGGCCCCATAGGCTTTGATTTAGGCTCATTTATCGGCAATTTACTGCTTAACTACTGTGCCCAACATGCTCGTATTAACGCTCTGCCAAAACGTCGAAATATGCAGGTGTATTTACTCGATAATATCGCCACCACCCTATCTAACTTCTATGCCACTTGGCTTGAACTGGCGAAAACACAAACACGCGATCTCTCATTGCAAGCAGATGGCTATGCGGAATACTTCCTCACTAAGGTACTGCAAGACGCGGTTGGTTATTGTGGGTGTGAATTGATCCGCCGCACCATTGGTCTCGCACATGTTGCAGACATTGATGCGATTGAAGATGAAGACGCGCGCTTAGCGGTACAACAGCGAGCACTACACTTAGGTGAACAGCTCATCATTAATGCCAATAAATGCCGAACGACCGACGATGTATATCAGCTAATTATTAGTTTTGTAAACTAAACTAGCTTAGGCTAATAAAATGATAAAAGCCCAAGGTTACTACTTTGGGCTTTTTTATTAGAGGGATAATCTCGATTACTTACGCGCTTGATTCATCGTGGTTTCAATATATTTGTCGATTTGCTCTTCAAGCACAAATAATGGCACAGAGCCATGACGTAAGATTTGGTGGTGAAATTCACGGATATCAAATTGATCACCCAGTGCTTTTTCCGCTTTGCGACGTAGCCGCTTAATGGTTAGTTCACCAATTTTGTATGACAGTGCTTGAGCTGGCCACGAGATATAACGATCAGTCTCCGTTTTAACATTATGTAAGGACAAGGCAGTGTTGTCTTTCATAAAGTTCATCGCTCGTTCGCGGCTCCAGCCAAACATATGCATGCCGGTGTCTACAACCAAACGAGCCGCTCGCCACATCTCGTAGGTTAAACGACCAAAATCACTGTAAGGGTCTTGATAGAACCCCGCTTCGATACCCAAAAATTCAGAATATAACCCCCACCCTTCACCAAAAGCTGAAATATATTCGTTACGACGATATTCCGGTAGGTAATCAAGCTCGGCATTCAAGGAGATCTGCAAATGGTGACCAGGCACGGCCTCATGTAGAGTCAATGCTTCTAATACGTATAACGGGCGCTTATCCAGTGCGTAGGTATTTACCCAATAGTAGCCTGCATCAGTATCACTGCGTGCCCCCGAATAACGCCCAGTCGTATATTTAGGCGCAATGCTCGCAGGTACTGGGGCGACGCCGTATGGCTTTCTTGGTAATGTATGGAATAGCTTAGGTAGCTGAGCATCCATCTTCTTTGCTATATATGCAGCTTCTTTAAGTAACGCTTCGGGGGTTTTGGCATAAAACTGTGGATCGGTTCTTAAGAACTGCACAAAGTCGGCAAAAGATCCCTTAAAGCCTACTTTTTTAATAATTTTTTCCATCTCCGCACGGATCCGAGCCACCTCTTTGAGACCAAGTTCGTGGATCTCCTTAGGCGTCATATTCGTGGTGGTATAGTATTTCGCTCGATTCGCATAAAACGCCTCACCATTTGGTGTCGAAGAAATTCCAATTTCAGTTCTCGCCGCAGGACGATACTCATTGACAAAGAAATTAAGGTAATCTTGATACGCTGCGATCACATCGCCTTTAATAATCTTTTTGGCACGCTGTTGCAGTGCTTTAAATTCGGTATCAGGCAAACCCGCTTGGTTTTGTGTAAACGGGCCATAAAACTCGGATTTTGTCACATCATCAACGATATAAGCTTCGATAGAACTTTCATAACCTTCAAGCACCGCTTTCGGCTGAGTCAAGCCAACCGCTATACCTTCTTTCATCCAGTCGATATTTTGCTCAAAATAGCGTGGAACCTGCTGCAAACGTGCCAAATATAGCTCGTAACCAGCACGTTTCTTAAAGTCATGACTCGAGATCATAAAAGACAGACCGGAATGAAAACCGTATTCCGAGGTGAGCGGCATATAATGGCTATGAAACCGATATTCATCGACGTTATTCTGCACTTGTGCACGCAATATCGTGAGATTGATTTGGTTTTCCTCACTTAGCGCTGAAGTGTCGATATTATCGAGCTGAGCCAAAAACTGTAGACGCTGCTGATTTGTGGTCGCCAACTTTTCTGCACTGAGGTTTGGTAGCAGAAACTCTGCTTTTGTATCACTGCGACCATAGGCATTGTTATCACTTCTAAATTTCATAACGCTGCCAGCTATTTGAGTAAACTCAGCGTTATTGTCAGTTCCGGTAATAGCACAACCAGATAAGGCGACAGTTAAATAAACGGCGACGCTTGAACGTTTAGTCCACAGCTTTAATTTTGGTGATAACACGCTGACTTCCTCAATACTTTGTTGTTACTCAGTTCGCGGTAAAGTAGCCAAAAAATAATGATTATCCATCGCTCTGAGCTTTGTTATGGTGAAATGAACTTTCTGCTAGTCAAAGTAGGAGAGTCCCGTAACAGATGCAACTTAATTCGATAGAATCACGAATATCTCAGATCGAATACAATTTACCCAACCTAGTAAAAATTGATGAGAAAATCAGCAATTCAACAAAAAAATGTAAATTTTCTATTTCAAAGACAAATTTTTTACTTTTAAATTCGGACGATACAGATTAATGTAGGTCTAGTGCAATTAGGACAAGAGTTACACCGAAGGAGCTGGTGGTAGTTCATTAACGTTTGATAATTAATTGTTGTGGTAAATGAAATGATGTTCCATGATCCCATGGCTGTTGCCCAAGAAAAAATGACACAGGTGTGCCTGTTTTTAGAGCAACATCATTTGCCGCCTACGCCTTTAAATTATCAGGTTGCTTATACCCATATTAGCGCCACGAACAAAGATCTCGACTGTGCCATCAACAAAGCCATCAAAGCGCACACAAAAATAGACTGTGTATTCATTGAGCAACTCTACTATCAGTTTCTAGATCAAGGACAAAAAACACAATCTGAATTGCTTGAAGGTGTTGATTCTTTGGTGACTGAATTACACGAAAATGCAGAAACCTCACAAAAGCAGGTTATTCGCTTTGCCCAACAAGTCAGTCAATGTGTGCATAATTTAGATGAACACAACATTCAAAAGAGTAAGCGCGCACTATCAACACTCACCAAACAAACTGAGCTATTGCTAAAACAGCACAAACAATTTAAACAAGCGTTAATAAAATCGCGTTTAGATTATGAACGTAATCAAAAGTTACTACTCGACTTGCGTAAACAACACTTATTAGACCCACAAACGGGTCTTTATAAGCGTCACTATCTTCATCAAAAAGTGTCCCTATGGCAATCGCAGCAAAAATCCGTCTGTGCGCTTTCTATACAAGTTGATAACCTTGACGAGTTTTCAACGCGGTTTGGTGATGTTGTGGGTGAAGTTGTGCTTAATCGTATCGCCAATAATATCAAACGTTATGTCGTTGAAAGCGGCTTACCTGGTCGCACCGGTAAAAAAGAATTCACGGTTATCCTTGCCGATGTAGATTTAGATACCGCGAGTGTTATCGCGGAAAAAGTGCGTAAAGGTGTTGAGCGATTAAAGTTTGTCAGCGCGAAAGGGAAAATTCCATTACCTAATGTGTCTCTGGCCCTTGGGATAGCCCAACTTGCACCAGAGCAAGACTTTAATATGTTGGCAAAACGCGCAGGTTACGCTGCACAGAAAGCACATTCTCTCGGCCAACACTGTTATATTAGTCACTGATCCGCAATATCCTCTTTTGTTTGCATTTTCAACAATACAACACGGATAAGAAATTGCACCTACGGCTACC
The DNA here is from genome assembly GCF_024746855.1 of Pseudoalteromonas maricaloris. NCBI lineage: Bacteria > Pseudomonadati > Pseudomonadota > Gammaproteobacteria > Alteromonadales > Pseudoalteromonadaceae > Pseudoalteromonas > Pseudoalteromonas maricaloris. The sequence continues at coordinate 3,882,084 of NZ_CP024625.1, forward strand.
AATCAAGTACACTAGCAACCATAGTTGCAGAGTAATGATGGAACCCACATGAAAGAGTCACAAGACAATACTACCCACTTTGGATACAAAACAGTCGAGACCGACAAAAAAGCCTCTATGGTTGCAGACGTATTTCATTCTGTAGCTGCAAAATACGACATCATGAATGATCTGATGTCATTCGGTATCCATCGTTTGTGGAAGCGTCAAACTATTGCCTGCTCTGGTGTACGCGCTGGTCACAAAGTACTTGATCTTGCTGGCGGTACGGGTGATTTAACCGCAAGATTTAGCGAATTAGTTGGTGATAAAGGACAAGTTGTTTTAGGTGATATTAACGACTCAATGCTTAAAGTAGGCCGCGAAAAATTACGCGATTCGGGACTTGTTGGCAATATTGAATACGTTCAAATGAACGCAGAAATGCTGCCATTTGACGATAATACTTTTGATGTCATCACTATTGCCTTTGGTTTACGTAACGTAACTGATAAAGATAAAGCATTGCGCTCAATGTACAGAGTACTAAAGCCAGGTGGACGCTTACTGGTACTTGAATTTTCAAAGACCGATAACGAGGCGCTGGCAAAGCTGTATGATATGTATTCATTTACACTATTACCTGCAATGGGCAAATTAGTTGCAAATGACAGTGAGTCTTATCGCTACCTTGCAGAATCTATTCGCATGCACCCAGATCAAGAAACGCTAAAATCCATGATGGATGAAGCCGGTTTTGAACAAACTGACTACCAAAATATGACCGGAGGCATCGTCGCCCTTCATCGCGGCTTTAAATTCTAGGAGTTGCTGTGTTAGCTTCATTACTTGGCGCCGTACTTGAGACGGCTTTAAACAAAGGCCTTAAACTCTCGCCTGAGCTAAAGCATGTGCTAAGTAAAGGCCAACACAAAGTGCTCAGTGTTGATATTCGAGATCAAAATACTTGTTTAGCTGTGACTTACACAGGCATTAACATTCACGTTTTATGTCCTTTTGATGGCGAAGCCGATTGTTCAATTAGTGCCGATTTACCAACCTTGCTTGAGCTCAAAGATCCAAGCCAACTCACTGCGCTTATCCGTCAAGATAAGCTCGACCTTGAAGGGGATTTGGCGCTCGCACAACTATATAGTAATGCATTAGCAACACTTGATATTGATTGGGCGGAACACCTCGCCAAATATGTCGGTGATGGGCCCGCACAAGTTGCCGTAGATGCTTTTCATAAGTTGGCGCATCGCGCAAAGCAAGATGGACAGGTAGCCAAGGCAACCCTAACTGGGTTATTTCAAGATGAGTTGAAGGTTGCGCCTCACCCGCTCGAGTTTCAACAGTTTAAGCAGCAAGTGAGAACATTAAACAATCAAGTCGAAAGCTTAAATCAACGCCTCAGCGCATTACTTCAGCAAAACAAAGGAAATTAGGTTGTCTTTACTTCGCTTGCATCAGATCACCAAAACATTTTTAACCTATGGTTTAGACGAAATCGTCCCTGCGCATAAGCAGCCTTGGTACGGTAAACTCGCTCGAGCGAGTTTGTTTTGGCTACGCAACAAACATAAAGACAAACCAGTAGGCACACGCCTACGTCTGGCATTACAAACTTTGGGGCCGGTGTGGATCAAGTTCGGCCAGATGCTTTCAACCCGTCGAGATTTACTACCACCAGATATTGCTGAAGAACTTGCATTTTTGCAGGATCAAGTTCAACCATTTGACCCCGCGATGGCACAAAAGCTCATTGAGCAAGCACTAGAAATCGACAATATTCATGAATACTTTGCTGAATTTGAATCAAAACCGCTAGCTTCAGCCTCGATAGCGCAAGTACATGCAGCCAAGCTACAACACAAAGATGAGTTAAAAGATGTCGTGATCAAAGTTATTCGTCCCGATATCGAGAAACAAATCCATGCAGACCTCTCTTTAATGGAGCGTTTCGCTAAAATCGTTGTCAACTTACTCAGCGAAGGAAAACGCCTGCGCCCAGTGGAAGTTGTTAGGGAATACAAAAAAACCTTACTCGACGAGCTAGACTTGATGCGAGAAGGCGCGAACGCAATTCAACTCAGACGCAACTTTGAAGACTCAGATTCACTGTATATCCCTGAGGTATATAGTGATTATTCACGTAAAAACGTGCTGGTGATGGAACGCATCTACGGTATTCCGGTTTCAGACACCGAAGCCTTGTTAGCACAAGGCACCAATATGAAATTGCTGGCCGAGCGCGGCGTGGAAGTCTTTTTCACACAGGTATTCCGTGACAGTTTTTTCCACGCAGATATGCATCCTGGCAATATTTTTGTCTCTCGTGAAAATCCTCATAATCCTAAGTATATTGGTATAGATTGCGGCATAGTCGGCACCTTAAACCGCGAAGATAAACGCTATTTGGCCGAAAACTTTATCGCCTTTTTTAATCGTGATTACCGCCAAGTAGCGCAACTTCATGTGGATTCTGGTTGGGTTCCTGCAGATACCTGCGTAGAAGAGTTTGAGTTTGCCATTCGCACTGTATGCGAACCCATTTTTAACAAACCGCTTGCAGAAATCTCTTTTGGTCATGTGCTAGTAAATTTGTTTAATACGGCAAGACGGTTCAACATGGAAGTGCAACCACAGCTAGTATTATTGCAAAAAACCCTGCTGTATGTAGAAGGCCTAGGGCGCCAACTTTATCCGCAGTTAGACCTGTGGAAAACGGCCAAACCTTTTTTAGAGCATTGGGTGCAAGAACAAGTTGGCCCTCTCGCGGTGGCGAAAAAGCTATATGCGAATTTACCATTTTGGGCTGAAAAAATGCCTGAACTGCCAGATTTGATTTACCAAAATCTTAAGCGCCGCCCCCCTCCAGCTGTCACACAAAAAGCAGATACTGCGACTAAGCCTCTATTATTGGGCTTAGCAGCGAGCAGTTTTGCAATTATATCGGGATTGAGCTTTATTTTTGACAAGCCTGTCGCAAGTAGCCTACTTGCGATTATTGCCGTGCTAGTATTTATTGGCGCATGGCGTAAAACAGGGTGATTTTTTGCTCGCTAGGCGTATAATCATTATTCATAAGCAGTAAGTATCAATGGAGTTATTATGGGATTCGGTGGGATCAGTATTTGGCAATTACTTATTATTTTAGCCATCATTGTTTTGTTATTTGGAACTAAAAAACTACGCGGTATTGGTAGTGATTTGGGTGGTGCAGTTAAAGGCTTTAAAAAGGCGGTATCGGATGAGCAAACTGCGACTGACGCTGAGCCTGAAAAGTTAAAAAATACAACAACTGAGCAAGCACAACCGGTATCAGAGAAAGAAAAAGATAAGGTGTAATTCAGCATGGGTATGTGGGAGTTAGTGGTCGTTCTTATCGTTGGCCTAATTGTACTTGGCCCTGAACGTCTTCCCGTTGCAATCCGCACCGTAGCAAGATGGATAAAAACGGTAAAATCTGTCGCCAATTCAGTCAAGGCTGAAGTGAGTGAAGAATTACGTGTTCACGAGCTACATAATAACTTGAAGAAAGCGGAACAACAGGGAATGCAAGATTTGGCCCCCGAACTCAAGCAATCCGTTCAAGAGTTACAAGATGCGGCTGAATCAGTCAGACATTCTTATAAATCAACCGAAAATAATAAAAACAAAGACTAATCAATCTAGCAGTTAGATAGTTCAGTCAAAGGCTAGTTTTGGGTAATTTAGACGCCCAAACAGCTCCTTTTTGTTATATCTAACTGGAATTATATTCGTACGAGTCAAGTTACATGACAGAATCAGCCCAAAGTGGATTTATAGCTCACCTTGTTGAGTTAAGAAACCGCTTAATGAGAGCGTTATTGAGCGTTTTCGTTATCTTTGTTGCTTTGGTGTACTTCGCCAATGATATCTATGCCTTCGTTGCTGCACCGCTTGTAAATAGCTTGCCTAGCAACACAACCATGATAGCTACAGATGTTACAGCGCCGTTTTTTGCTCCGTTTAAATTAACGCTTTTTGTGTCACTATTTGCCGCTGTGCCTTTTATTTTGCATCAGGTGTGGGGCTTTATCGCACCCGGTTTATATAAACACGAAAAACGTATGCTTATCCCCATATTACTCTCAAGTGTATTGTTATTTTATGGCGGAATAGCATTTTGTTACTTTGTTGTCATGCCTATCATACTTGGCTTTTTTACCAGTGTGGGGCCTGAGATGATGACATTGTCACCGGATATTAGCAGTTACCTTGGCTTTATCCTTAAGCTATTTTTTGCTTTTGGCATCGCCTTTGAAATTCCCGTCGCTATCATGCTTATATGTTGGAGTGGCATGACAACCCCTGCGAGCTTAAAAGAGAAACGACCTTATGTTGTCGTTGGTGCTTTTGTCATCGCAATGTTTTTAACTCCACCAGATGTTCTATCTCAAACTCTATTGGCACTCCCTATGCTACTCTTGTTTGAACTAGGACTCATTCTAGCCAAATTTTACAGCGCCAAACCAAAACAACAGGAGTCAGAACAATGAAAAAAACCATGATACTGTTCGCACTAGGATTTTCCTCTTTATGCGCCGCAGAGCCGATAAATACGCAAGCACTACAAGCTTGTACTCTGATTGAAAATGATTTTAAACGACTCATGTGCTACGACAATGTGATTGCTAATAAACCAATCACGGAAACACATTCAAGCAAAGCGCCTGTAAACAAAGATAAAATAAACACAGTGCGCAATGAAAAAAAAGCAGAATTGAAAGAAGATGGCTTTGGTTTAGAGCATAAAGTTAAAGCGGCAAGCGAAGAAATCGAAGAAATTACAGCTAAACTCGTAAAAACAACCACTCAAGGCCGCGATAAAATGGTATTCACCTTAGACAATGGTCAAGTATGGAGGCAAGTTTCTTCAGAAACTTTTTTCGCCAATGAAGGAGACACATTAATTATTGAACGCGCGTCTTTTGGCTCTTTTTTAATGAAGAAAGCGGGCTCAAACCGTACAACGCGAGTTAAACGAGTTAACTGATGAACACGATGTTCGATGCTGGTGTAAACCTCACCAGCTCGCAATTTTCATCCGATTTGGCCGAGGTAATTGCTAGAGCCAAAAACGCTGGCATAGAATCTATGCTCGCCATTGGCTGCGATTTAACAAGCAGCGAACAAAGTATTTCACTCGCTGAGCAATACCAGCTTTATTGTACAGCAGGTGTCCACCCTCACGACGCAAAAGATGCACCTGACACGCTCTACGATGATCTCCTCACTCTTTTAAAAAGTAGCAACAGGGCTATTGCTGTTGGTGAATGTGGCTTGGACTTTAATCGCGACTTTTCACCAAGGCCGATACAACAAAGCGTATGCTTGACGCAACTGCAGTTAGCAGAAGCTATTGATTATCCAGTGTATCTGCATGAAAGAGACGCGCACGATGCGCTATTTTCGTTACTGCAAGAAGTTAACGTTCATGGAGTACTTCACTGTTTTACTGGTGACCATAACGCACTACGACGTTACTTGGACTATGGGTTAATGATAGGCATCACAGGCTGGGTTTGCGATGAACGTAGAGGCCAAGCACTACAAGATCTAATCCAGTACATCCCCCTAGACCGTTTGCTGTTGGAAACTGATGCGCCCTACCTACTACCTAGAACAATTAGCCCAAAGCCCAAGTCTCGCCGCAATGAACCAATGTATTTATCTTATGTGGCTGAACAAATTGCACACCTAAAACAATGTCCTGTCACGGAAGTGATGAGCACGACTTCGGCTAATTTTAAACAGCTGTTTGTGAGGTAAAGCCAGTAATGCGCATTGTGTTGTCTTTACTTATATTGATATACAGCTCTGCTGTATTTTCTGCCGTCACTATTTCAGAGTCATTTAAGGTAGAACACCAAGTAAAGCTAAGTTACACACTGAGTAAATATGCATCGTTAAACGAACTGCTTGCGGCTCCTGTCGAATGGCATAGCAGCACCCAAATCCCCACAGGCCTTCGACCTGTAGCAAAGTACTTATGGCTAAAAATAGCGCTGCACAATACTAATAACTCGCTCACGCCAGTATTGGTAAGTATAAACAATAATCTCATCGATGCGGTAACTGCCTATCATGTCAGGCCGAACCATCCAATATTCAGCTTAGATATGGGCGATGCCTTGCCACTGATTAAGCGACCACTAAAGTATGAATCTCTAGTTGTTCCGCTTGAGCTGCAGCCACAAACGCAAAGCCATTTATACTTACAGATCAGTGATGAGGGGGTTATCACGGCTCCTCTTGCAATTTGGGAGCCGAATGAATACCTCCAATTTAAGAGTAAATTTAATCTTATTTTTGGAATTTTAGCAGGCTTTGTACTAGCACTCGCCCTAACCAATGCCACGCTCTATTGTGTTACAAAAAAAGGTTACTTTTTATGTGCCACTTTGTTTATCGCTACAGTATGGCTTTTCAATGCACATATCTATGGCTTTGGTTATCGATATTTTTACTCTTCATGGCAGTGGTTTCAACAGTATGGTCAAGGCATGATGATGTTATTGCTCAGCGCACTGCTGTTGCCCGCTTTGAGTTATTGCTCTGGAAAGTCACTGCTTGCGCACCCAAAGCTGACGAAAAGAAAGGCCATTCTAGCGACATTGTGCTTGTTTCTGCTCATTGCTTTTTTACCTGTTTCTCAGTCTCTCCTGCTAGCGCTTAGCATCAGCTTTATTGTCTCTGTATTGATTATCTATACGCTCGCTCGTGTTAACCACAAGAGTCGAAATATCTTAATTGCAATCGCACTCTGCCACTTTATCGTAATTAGCTACCCGTTTACGGTTGAGCTGGGGGTTCAGTCCGGCAGCTTTTTGAGCCATTTGGGTTACTTTGGTATTTTTGTCGTTGAAGCCACGTTGCTGAGTTACCTGCTCATACGTCTATATATATTTCAAAGAGATGAAAAGCTGGCCAAGCAACAGCAACGGCTAGCTCATACTCAAGCTGAAGATGCCCTATTAAAAGAAAAGCTTAAACTACAAGAACAGGCCCAGTACGACTTAGAGTCCAACATTGAGGAACGCACTTTTGAGCTTCAAGTCACATTAAGGGAACTTGAGGATAAAAACCGAGAGCTCGAGCGCATGAACATGGAAGATCCACTCACAAAAGTGAAGAACCGGCGCTATTTCGACAAGCGTTTACAGATGGAAGTACGTCGTTCAAGACGAGAGCAGACAGTATTGAGCCTTGTTATTTTTGATATCGATCACTTCAAAAAAATTAACGACAAATATGGTCACTTGGCTGGTGATCAAGCAATTTGCGAATTTGCCAACTTAATAAAATCACACTTGCGGCGACCACATGATGAAGTGTTCCGCTATGGTGGTGAAGAGTTTATTTTGCTACTACCAAACACCCCAGAAGAAGGTGCTGTCGGAGTAGCTGAACGCCTGAGAGTGGCTACAGCAGATCTCAATATCAAATTTGGTGAAGATACGCTTAAGTTGACCACCAGTGCAGGCGTTTATAGTGCAGTGGTTAGCGATCCACATAACCCACAGCTTTACACTGACAATGCGGACAAAGCCTTGTATCAAGCAAAACAGCAAGGTCGTAATCGTGTTGTTACTTTCAAACCCAATCAGGAGAACTAACGTGGCTCAATCAGGACTCGATCTTTTCCCCCTAACTCGCATGCGCAGAATGCGTCGCGATGACTTTTCAAGACGTCTAATGAGCGAAAGCACGCTAACGGTTAATGACTTAATCTATCCAGTATTTGTATTGGATGGTGAATCTAAGCGTGAAGCTATCCCATCAATGCCAGGTATTGAGCGTTTATCTATTGATCTATTAGTTGAGGAAGCCAAGCAACTAGTAGAGCTAGGGGTTCCTGCCATCGCCTTATTCCCAGTAACACCGGCGGAACAAAAATCGTTACTAGCTGAGGAAGCATACAACCCTGAAGGGATTGCACAAAGAGCGGTACGTGCTATTAAAGCAGCATGTCCTGAGCTTGGTGTGATCACCGATGTTGCATTAGACCCATTCACAGTCCACGGTCAAGACGGTATCTTAGATGAAGATGGTTATGTCATGAATGAAGAAACCGTGGAAGTATTAGTCAAACAAGCGCTTTCGCATGCAGAGGCAGGTGCCGATATCGTCGCCCCTTCCGATATGATGGATGGCCGAATTGGCGCTGTTCGTGAAGCACTTGAAGAGTGCGGTTTTATCCATACTCGTATCATGGCGTACTCTGCCAAGTATGCATCGAGTTATTATGGCCCTTTCCGCGACGCGATTGGCTCTGCAGGCAACCTAAAAGGTGCAGACAAGAAAACCTATCAAATGGATCCTGCTAATTCTGACGAAGCATTACGTGAAGTGGCTTTGGACTTACAAGAAGGTGCTGATATGGTGATGGTAAAACCAGGTATGCCATACCTTGATGTTGTCAGACGCGTTAAAGATGAGTTTGGAGTACCAACATTTGCTTACCAAGTCAGCGGTGAATACGCCATGCATAAGGCTGCGATTGATAACGGCTGGTTGGCTGAGAAGCCTGTTGTACTGGAGTCTCTACTAGCATTTAAGCGTGCTGGTGCGGATGGCATTTTGACTTACTTTGCAAAACAAGCCGCAATTTGGCTGAATGAAAAGTAATACCAATTGCATTAATGCAATTGGTGTGAAACCTTTAAATTTGAGCAGGTGAAACCCTCACCTGCACTTCCTTTATTACACCTTATCTGACCAAACTTTCTGCTTTTAAAAGCTCATCGCGATTCATTTTCCAGCTAAAGAAGCGAATAATACGACCATCATCAAGATATACCTCGGGAAGACTTACAATACCTAAAGAGCGCAACCTAATCGCCTGAATATGTTCCGTATGGATATAATGGGTTTTACCTAAAAAGTTATAGCTAACCCCCGCCTTATCTATATGCAGAAAACGCTTTCCGGTTAGTGACAGTATCAATATTGTTAGGGTAAAAAATAGTAAGGTAAGTGTAACTATTTGCAATAATGATGAGGGAGTATCTAAAATGAAAAACAGTTCATTACCCAGCCAGATAAGGGACAGTGCCAGTACATAGAAAAGCCAGTTTATTTCCAGCTCTAAAGTTCTCATTGAGTATCTCCTTTATTTACCCAACCACAATCAAATTTGAGCCCACGACGCAATAATGTGACTCTATTTATTGAAGAAAAGCTAATGATAAAGTGCTAATATTCCTAAAGCAAGAACTTTAAAATTAATAAAACATGAAATAATCGTGACGACTTTTAGACAGGGTATTTAACTTATAACCAATTGAATTTAAAAATAAAAAAGGCCGCCAAAGGCGACCTTCTCATGCAAAATAAGTAATTAATTACTTAGCTGCTTTTTTCTCTTTCTCAGCTGCGATTACCGCGTCAGCAACGTTTGCTGGACATGGTGCATAGTGTGAGAATTCCATTGAGAACTGACCACGACCAGACGTGATAGTACGTAGGTGACCGATGTATCCGAACATTTCAGATAGTGGTACTTCACCCTTGATACGAACGCCCATTGCGCCAGCTTCTTGGTCTTTGATCATACCGCGACGACGGTTAAGGTCACCGATTACGTCACCTACGTTGTCTTCTGGCGTGAACACGTCAACTTTCATGATTGGCTCAAGAAGTTGTGCTCCCGCTTTAGGGATAGACTGACGGAATGCGCCTTTAGCAGCGATTTCGAACGCGATTGCTGACGAGTCAACTGCGTGGAAACCACCGTCGAATAGCTCAACTTCAACGTCTAGTACTGGGAAGCCCGCTAGTACACCTTCGTCCATCATTGACTTGAAGCCTTTCTCAACTGCTGGCCAGAATTCCTTAGGAACGTTACCACCAACAACTGTAGACTTGAACGTAAAGCCAGAACCAACTTCACCAGGCTTGATACGGTAGTCAATCTTACCGAACTGACCAGAACCACCAGACTGTTTCTTATGCGTGTAGCTATCTTCAACTTCTTGTGTGATAGTTTCACGGTAAGCAACCTGAGGCTGACCAACGATTAGGTCTACACCGTATGTACGCTTAAGGATATCTACCTTAATGTCTAGGTGAAGCTCACCCATACCTTTAAGGATAGTTTCACCTGAATCTTCATCAGTCTCAACTTGGAATGAAGGATCTTCTGCAACCATCTTACCGATCGCGATACCCATCTTCTCGTTACCACCTTTATCTTTAGGTGCAACAGCGATTGAGATTACTGGATCAGGGAAGATCATCGCTTCAAGTGTACACTCGTGCTTAGGATCACATAGTGTGTGACCAGTTTGAACGTTCTTCATACCAACAACAGCGATGATGTCACCCGCTTGTGCTTCAGTAAGTTCAGTACGCTCGTCCGCTTGCATCTCAACCATACGGCCGATACGCTCTGTTTTACCAGTTGCAGAGTTAAGGATAGTGTCACCTTTCTTCATGCGACCTGCGTAGATACGGATGAACGTAAGTGCACCAAAACGGTCGTCCATGATTTTGAACGCAAGCGCTTTAAGTGGTGCATCAGCGTCAACAGTAGCTACTTCACCAGTAGGCTCACCTGTTTCAGGATCTGTTAGTGGCTGGGGCTCAACTTCTGTAGGAGAAGGTAGGTAATCTACAACAGCGTCAAGTACAAGTTGCATACCTTTGTTTTTGAACGCTGAACCACAGAAAGTTGGGAAGAACGCTAGATCACGAGTACCTTTACGGATACACGCTTTGATTTGCTCGATAGAAGGTACTTCACCTTCCATGTACGCTTCCATTAGGTCGTCGTCTTGCTCAACAGCAGACTCAACTAGCATCTCATGGTATTCTTCAACTTTGTCTACCATGTCAGCTGGAACGTCAGTAATTTCGTAGTTTTCAGGAAGACCTGTGTCATCCCAAACGTATGCTTTTTTCTCAAGTACGTCTACAACACCACAGAACTGGTCTTCGATACCGATTGGAAGCGTCATCACTAGTGGGTTAGCACCAAGTACTTTCTCAACCTGACCAACTACGCGGTAGAAGTCTGCACCCATACGGTCTAGTTTATTTACGAAGATACAACGAGCAACTTCTGATTCGTTCGCATAACGCCAGTTAGTTTCTGATTGTGGCTCAACACCACCAGAACCACAGAATACACCGATACCACCGTCAAGTACTTTTAGTGAACGGTATACTTCTACTGTGAAGTCAACGTGTCCAGGAGTATCGATAACGTTTAAACGGTGGCCTTTCCACTCACAAGTTACCGCTGCTGATTGGATTGTAATACCACGCTCAGCTTCCTGCTCCATGAAGTCAGTAGTAGACTCACCGTCGTGTACTTCACCAGTTTTGTGGATTTTACCAGTAAGCTTTAGAATACGCTCAGTGGTGGTAGTTTTACCCGCATCAACGTGCGCGAAAATACCAATGTTTCTGTATTTCGATAAATCTGCCATTGTTTTACTCTATTTAAAGTAGAAAAATTATTCGGCGGGAGTATATCACCTCTTGTAGCGAACATCATCCTTGAAGTCGTCTAAAATGCAATCAATTCGCGAAAAAGTTTCTAATGCGAAACTTTGCGACCCATTTTTACCGTATCGCTTACTGCTAGGCCGCTGTATTTAAGAAAATTCAGTTGTATTTTGTCAATTTCAGGGCGGTGAGCTTGGGTTTTTGCTTAAAATATCTGCTTTCCGAACAAGTTGGCATGCTGGACTTGGAAGGCATCATCTAGCAAAGAAAAATGCGCTATTTTACCCACTTCAATGCTACCAAGTTCATTGTCCATATTTAAATAAGTTGCGGGTACTAAACTTGCCATATTGATGGCTTCTAGAAGCGGAATGTTGGCCAATTCTGCTAAATTCTTCACTGCTTTTTCAAGTGTTAGTGTACTGCCGGCCAAACTGCCGCTGTGAGTTTTCGCCACGCCATCCTTAACCACAACTGGCATTTCACCCAATTGATATTCACCATCTTTAAGGCCACCAGCATTAATACAATCACTGATCAAGGCCACCTTATGCTGACCTTTGAGGCGGTAGATCAACTGTAAAATCGCAGGGTGTAAATGAATACCATCGGCAATCACTTCCACCAAGGCTTGGCTATCAAGTAACAACGCACCAGCACAACCAGGTTCACGGTGATGAATGCCGCGCATGCCGTTAAACACGTGCACCCCGCCGCAGGCACCATGTGCTAGAGCGGCATTGGTTTGCGCAAAATCCGCATCACAATGACCTAACATCACCCGCACCCCATGTTTACTTAGGTACTGTGTCATCTTAACGCCATTAGCCTTTTCGGGCGCGAGTGCCACCGCTTTAAGCGCACCATCAGCCGCGCTAATCATTTCATCAATTAAGGCTTCGTCTAACGGCTTAAAGAAAGCTTCGTTATGGGCACCTTTGTGTTTTTCACTAAAAAATAAGCCCTCACTGTATCCGCCCAACACCTGAGCGCCCGGCATCTTTTGCTTATAGGCGGCTCCAATAACCTTCATCGCGGCAATAGTCTGTGGCCATGTAGTCGTCACCGTGGTTGCCAAAAAACCAGTGACGCCATGTTTGAGCAACGAGGTGCTAATGGTTTCGATACTGGAGAGTTTGCCATCAATAACATCACAGCCCTCGCGGCCATGAATATGCAAATCAATTAACCCAGGCCACATGTCGAGTTTGGGATAAGACTCGGTATTATCAGGCGCTTCCGCCGCTGGAATAATCGCGTGAAAACGCTCACCTTTTATTACCGCAACGTGCGCTTCAAGGACGCTGGTAGGGGTATAGATACGACGGGGCTGAATATAACGAAGCTGCTCAAGCATTTACTTTACTCCCAAGTAATGCCGCACCCAATGCGCCACTCGCATCACCATGCTTGGCTCTAACAATATCTGGCACTGATACAGCTGAAAACACATGAGGTTCGATGGCTTTTGGGAGCGTCTCTACAAGTTCATCAATAAGCGACATACCACCGCCAAGCACGATAACTTCTGGGTCATATGCTTTGATTAAATTTGCAAACGCCGAGCCCAACAGATCCATATAACAATTAAAAGCATGGCGAGCTTCACTTTCTCCAGCCCGCATCGCTGTGATAACTTGTTCTGAGGTAAGTGTTCGCGTAGTGAAATGTTGATACAAACCGGCAAGCCCTGGCCCTGCAACATAGCGCTCTAAACACCCTTGCAGTCCACAGCCACACGCTAAAATAGGCAGGTGATATTTTTGCTGTAACACCGCAGAAAGCGGATGGTGGCCATATTCTCCGGCGATCCCTTGGGCACTTTTATACAACGCGCCATCAATACAAAATCCGCCTCCAGCACCGGTGCCTATTATTGCCCCAAAGACCTTTTGATATTGCTTACCGGCTCCAAGACTGGCCTCTGATAACGCAAAGCAACGGCAGTCATTTTCCACAGCGATGGGCCGTTCAAGTTGTGCAACAAGATCAGCCTTAACTTCTTTGCCATTGGCGCAAGGGACATTTGCTGATAGCACGCGCTGCTGCGCATTTACTATCCCCGGCATACCAATACCAACCTGTCCGTTACAACCATATTTGTCATCGGCTTGCTGCACCAAAGTGACGATTTGCGCCAAAAACGCCTCATAACTGTGCTTTGGTGTCGCCACACGCCAAGACTCTAAGCGTTGTAGCTTTTCATCAAACACCGCTATTTCAATTTTGCTCCCGCCAACATCCACTCCATAAATCATACTTCACTCCCAAATGGATGAATGACTACGCCTTGCACAACTCTATTCACTTCCCCCGACGGGCAAGGATTGTCTGGTGAAATGCCGAGGCTCAGCGCTTTATAGAAACTTAACTGCTGTGCAAATAACATATACAGTAACCCTTGCCACACGTCTTCTAGTGGTGGCACTTTAGGACAAAGTGAATGCACCGTCATGGCTGTACCGTCACGCTGCAATTCAGCAACTAAATCCTGATCGTACAAGCTGGTATAACCATCACTTGAGATAAAACATACCACGACAGTTTTGCTATTGATAAGTGATTTTGGACCATGACGGAACCCAAGCGGTGACTCGCTCACGCTCATTACTTGGCCTGCCGATAACTCAAGCATTTTTAGCGCAGCTTCCTTTGCAAATCCCAGTAAGCAACCTGAGCCTAGATACACCAAACGTTCAAATGGTTGTTGTGCAAATGCACGGATATTTTGCTGTTCTGTTGCAGCTAACATGCTTTGCGCTGCATTGATCAACTTATCCACGGAGCCGTCATCCACTGCAAAAAGTTGTAGCGCTGCGACCATCATTGACGAATAGCTACTCGTCATTGCAAAACTTTGGTCAAGCGTAGGCTCTGGTAGCAATATACTTGTTGCATTGCTTGTCTGCTGAGCTGCTTGATGCAACTTTCCATCACGGTTGCAGGTGATAAAAAGGTGCTGACTGTTACTAACCAGCTGTGTTACCAGCTCTACGGCCGCAACACTTTCTGGACTATTACCAGAGCGAGCAAAGGAAACCAATAAGCACGGTTTATCCGTCGCTAGGTATTGCCTTGGTGCAGCAACTAAGTCAGTTGTGCTCACAGCCCGCACACTTTGGCGCATGTGTGTATTAAGATGAGTGGCGATAGCGTCACCGATATAAGCGGATGTACCCGCCCCCGTCAAAATAACCTGAGTATCAGGGTCATCTAGAAAAGGAGCTAACTCCACCAAAAGCCTAGGCTTTATGCTCGCGACTAATTGGGCGGTCTCTTGCCACATCTGCGGCTGCTGGGTGATCTCTTTTGCTGTCCAATAGGCATTTCGTGTTTTTAATTGCGCAATTTCGTGTCCTAGCAAAGTGTTCATGACGCTTTCTCCATGGCAAAACACGCATTTGAATAGCGAGCCACAACACGTTGAATTTTGGCAATCACCAAGGCTTTGGCGTCCCTTTCTATTTCACCACGGCGTACTTGTTGATATAACTCTGGAAAATATTGGCTGATAAGCGGCAATGGTAAAGTCTGCCGCGCTAGGTTTTCGAGCATCGTTGCTAACGCCTTTTGCACCGCTTCTTGATGCCAGTAATAGCGAATACGGTCGCTAAAGCTAAATTGGCGCAAGAACCGGAGTTGCTGTGACTCGCCGTGATAAAAACGCTGCCAACTCGTAGGCTCTGCCAGCATGACCTCGTCCACTACCTCAATAAACTGACTATGAACATCGGGTAGTAATTGCTTTTCAATATGGTGAAGCGCGAATAACCCTTCACGCAGCGCAAAGGTCAACTCAGGTCCGACTTTCAAAATGGCAAAGTGATCAGCAACCAACGACTGATAAGCGCCTGCAGTTTGATAATCTGTCGAATGCGCTTCGAAAGCGATACGGTCAACGGTACGAATAAAGTCTTTTAGTGCACTTGCTTCATTCGGTTTGTAGTCAAATACTTGGGTATTATCAAACTCAACACCCGGCTGCACTACCATCGCAACCACGCGTTGCCACGCATCCGTTAATCCTTTGTTTGCAAAGAGTTCACGGTGGCAAGCTAGGGTCTCTTGCGCAGCAACTTGGCTGGTCGGCTGAAGACTGTCAATCTGTTCATCAGCTCCACCTGGAGGAGGAACTTCAGTACCAATCACATAAACAATATCACTACGACCAAACGTCGCAATCGCGGCGGCTTCCGCAGTTTGACACAACAAGGCAGCGCGATCAGCGACAATATCATCACTTAACGCGTCAGGATCGTCAGCACAGGGCATACTGGCATCTAAGTGAACTTTCTTAAAACCGGCCTTCACGTATTCAGCGACTAAGTCGCACGCTTTGGCCATCGCGGCTTGGCTATTTTCACTCGTCCAACAGACTGGTCCCAAGTGATCACCGCCAAAAATCAGTAACTGCTTATCAAAACCAAGCTCGTCGGCCATCTCTTCGACTTTGGCAATAAAATCCGCGGGACGCATCCCGGTGTAACCGCCAAATTGGTTAACCTGATTGGCCGTGGCCTCAATTAATAGCAGCGTATTTTCCTGCTTGGCATATCTTATCGACGCTTCCAGCACCCAAGGGTGAGCTGAGCAAATGGCATAAATGCCTGAGTTTTTCCCTGATTTATTGGCTTCGATTAGGGCTTGGAAACGCCGCATATGATCACCTCTTAAGACGTTATTAAATGTACCTCAATTCCGGCGGCAACCAATTGCTGATGAATATCAGCTGGAATACCACTGTCCGTTACCAAAACGTCAATTTCTTCGCAGGCGATAATACGATGTACACCTTTACGATCGAACTTGCTGGAGTCCGTCACCACTATGACTTGCTTTGCAGCTTTACACATCTCGCGGTTAAGCGCGGCTTCTGGCTCAAAGTGTGTTGTTACACCAACATCAACAGAAAACCCATCAACACCAAGCACCAAACGGTCAAAGTGATATTGCTTTAGCTGATCTTCTGCGTGGCTGCCATAAAACGACAGCGACTTTTTACGCAGTGAGCCTCCGGTCATCAACACTTCAACGCCATCAGCTGCAACGAGTGCTTGCGCCACGTTAAGACCATTGGTCATCACCACTAGCTGTTGATGTTCAGTAAGCTGCTTCGCAACCTCTTCTGTGGTGGTTCCAGAGTCCAGAATAATAGACTCATTATTGCCTATAAGGCCCGCCACCAACTTTGCAAGCTCGACTTTCACTTGGTGATGATGATCGTGCTTTTCCGTTATGGTGAGCTCTTTGGTTAACCTAGAACTCGCAACGGCACCACCATGAGAGCGAACCAACAACCCTTTATCATGTAAGGCATTGAGATCATTTCTGATCGTCACGGTTGATACACCAAATTGTTCTGCCAGCTCGGATACTTCTACTCGTTCCGTTTGACCAACGAGTTGAACGATTTCGTGGCGTCTTTCGATGGTGTTCAGCATGACACCTCCTTTCGTTTTGGTTAAATTTAGTCTACACAGCTTTCATTTGCTTTCAATTTATTTTTTTAACTTTAAACAAAAACAAACACAAACATCTGTTTTATAATGATTTAAAGTTAATTCGGAAACAAACCGAAACACAAACGAAAGAATGTGAAAGATATTTTTCTTGCGTTCAAAATAAAACTGCCGTAATAATAACCAAAAAATAACATTTCGTTTTTAACAATAAGAGTGAACAACTAAGAGGTTATTATGGGTGATCTAAACCGCCGGCGATTTCTTCAATCAATGGCTGCTATCGCAGCAACGAGCGCAGTGGTTGGCTGCGCAAGTAACAATAATAAGACGCCGCTTACACCAAAGCCACAAGGAAATTCAGTTCAAGGTCTAGTCGTACCGAAACTGGATGTCGTGCGAGTGGGCTTTATTGGTGTGGGTCAACGTGGTGTTGGCGCGGTAAAACACTTTTGCCATCTTGACGGTGTCGAGATCAAGGCCATCTGCGATACACACCAAGAAGTCGTCGATAGAGCGGTTAAAATTGTTGTCGACAAGGGTTTACCCAAGCCTGCGACTTACGGCAAGAGTGATATGGACTATCGCCGCATGTTGGCGCGCGATGACATTGATATTGTGATCATCTCTACACCTTGGAAATGGCATACGCCTATGGCGGTAGACACAATGGAAAGTGGCAAACACGCTTTGGTTGAAGTGCCAGCGGCAGTAACGATAGAAGAAGCGTGGCAATTGGTAAATACCGCAGAGCGCACGCAAAAGAATTGCATGATGCTGGAAAACGTTTGCTATGGCCGCGACGAGCTGATGGTATTAAACATGGTTCGCCAAGGGCTATTCGGTGAGTTACTGCACGGTGAAGCAGCTTATATCCATGAACTTCGTTGGCAAATGAAAGAAATTGAGCATAAAACTGGCTCATGGCGCACACATTGGCATACCAAACGTAACGGTAACCTCTACCCAACCCATGGTTTAGGCCCGGTTTCTCAATATATGAATATTAACCGTGGCGATCGTTTCGACTATATCTCGTCTATGAGTTCACCAGCACTGGGTCGGGCAGCCTATGCCAAACGAGAATTCCCAGCAAATCATGAGCGTAACCAACTGAACTATATTGCTGGAGATATGAACACTAGCATCATTAAAACCATCAAAGGTCGTTCGATTATGGTACAGCACGATACCACTACCCCACGCCCTTACTCCCGCCACAATTTAATTCAAGGTACTAACGGCGTATTTGCAGGATTCCCCAACCGCATCGCGCTTGAAAACGGCGGGAGTAAGAGCTTTCACGAGTGGGATTACGATATGAATGATTGGTACGGCAAATACGACCATCCACTTTGGCAAAAAATGGGGGCTGAAGCAGAGCGCAACGGCGGCCATGGTGGCATGGATTTCTTAATGTTCTGGCGCATTATTTACTGCCTTCGTAATGGCGAACCGCTAGATCAGGATGTTTACGACGCAGCTGCTTGGTCAGCGGTCTTCCCTCTTTCAATGGACTCAGTTGCAGACAGAAGTAATAGCAAGGACTTCCCGGATTTCACCAGGGGCACATGGCGCACTGCAGCACCACTAGGCATTGTTACATAACTAACCAAAGGTTAAATACGTTATCTATAGCAAATGCTATCAATGCCTGAATAAGCGCCCGTAAAGCGGGCGCAATAATAACAACACTCAACAGGACAACAAGATGAAACACACTCTAAAATTGTGTGCTGTGGGATTGGCCGTGAGCTGTGCCCTGTCCCAATATGCGCACGCACAGGAAACAGAACAGAACAGCGGATCCGACGAGCAAGATAAAGCCAAGCAACAAGTCGAGAAAATTGAAGTACGTGGTGTACGTTCTAGTATCAAAGAGTCACTCTTTCTCAAGAAAAACGCCGTCGGCGTAATGGATGCCATCGTTGCCGAAGACATTGGTAAGTTTCCAGATCAAAACCTTGCTGAAGCGCTACAACGAATGACGGGTATCGCCATTACCCGTAACGCAGGTGAAGGACAAAACGTCACTGTGCGGGGCCTTGGCGGGGACTTTAACGTTACCACCATCAATGGTCGTAGAATGGCATCAGAGCACACTAGCCGTGACTTTAACTTCGATTTAATTGCGCCTGAGATGGTTCAAGCATTAGAAGTGTACAAGTCACCACAAGCACAAACGCAAGAGGGGGGGATTGGTTCAGTCATCAATATAAAAACCCGCCGACCGTTAGATATGGATGGCTTTACCCTCGCCGGAAGTGCCAAAGCCATTTACGAAGAACGTACCGGCGATACCAACCCTCAAGCCTCCTTCCTAATTAGTGATACCTTTTTTGACAATACCTTTGGCGCGCTATTCACCGCCGTTTATTCAGAGCGAACACAACGCGAAGACTCCTACGAGGGACAAGGGTTTTACGATCCTGAAGAAAATACCGACGTGCGAGTCCCTGTTGATAGTAACCGAAATGGTGAGCTAGATGAGGGCGAGAAAGTACACCCATCAATGATCCCAGGATATGTACGCTACTCGAACTGGCAAGACGAACGTGAGCGCATTGGTGCAAGCCTCGCCTTACAATGGCGCCCAACGAATGATATTGATGTCACCTTTGATAGCTTATACTCAAGTTACAAAACCGACGGTGAAAAATATCAAATCTCATTCGTCACTTATGATGAACCTTGGACGCCCGGGATCCCTGCAGTAGGTGAGTTAAAATTCAATGAAGATGGCAACGTCAACTACATTGAGTTAGTCGATGGTGCGATGGCTGAGCTACTGAACGTCTCTGAGCCTCGCAATACCGACACTTGGCAGGCCGGTCTTAACTTCAAGTGGTATGCTACCAGCGATCTAACGCTTGAATTTGATGTGTCTAAGTCCCGTGCCGAGCGGATCAATGATGGCGATAACCGCTACATCGTGGCGCGTGGCTTTGTTGATACCATCACCATAGATCAAACCGGTGACAACCTCCTGCCAGATGTGACTATGTCGCCAGCACTTAATGCCGATCAACCCTTTGGTGCTCACTACAGCTACAACTATGGCACGGAAGTGATCAGTGATGTTGAAGAGTTAAGGCTCGAAGGGACATTTATTCCAGAATGGGAATTTGTCAAAGACATCAAGTTTGGCTTTCATTACGGTAAGCAATCTAAAGCTAGAGATGTGAGCAAGTCAAATAACCCTTCGATGTTCAGTAATGGTGGGGCTTATTTTAAAAACTCAGATTACGATAGCTTTGATAACTCAAGCGTAGAAAAGCTCGGTGGCCTTAACTTATTTAGACTCCCCGCTGATGTACTTGTACCCGCCAACTTTGATAATTTCTTAGAGGGTGAGCCAGGCATGCACCC
Source organism: Pseudoalteromonas maricaloris (assembly GCF_024746855.1). NCBI lineage: Bacteria > Pseudomonadati > Pseudomonadota > Gammaproteobacteria > Alteromonadales > Pseudoalteromonadaceae > Pseudoalteromonas > Pseudoalteromonas maricaloris. The sequence continues at coordinate 3,902,372 of NZ_CP024625.1, forward strand.
TGCGCCGTGGGCAAGCTTTGACTACGACAAACTCTATGCTTTTTATCAATCTATTAATGCCCAAGCCGCAGATGAAAAAATTAGAGCTTCCAAGAGCCCCAAAGATTCCTACGAGCTTTCTGAGTCAACGTTTGCACTTTATTTAGAGACCAATCTAGTCGGCGAGCTGTCGGAAATGCCTTACAACTTAAACCTAGGCGTAAGAGCAATCAAAACCGAGATCACCTCTGATGGCTATGTTTTTGATTACCCAAGTCTAGTATACAACGTAGAAGAAGACGAAGATGGCGACATTATCTATCGCATAGAAGGGGATATTGCCGATTATTACTCCGATTCATACGTAGAAGATGACTACACTGATGTACTGCCTAGCATGAATTTTAAGTTAGAAATAACAGACTCACTGTTATTTAGAACCAGCGCGGCTAAAGTTATCACCAGACCTAGCATCGATTTTCTAACTCCATATAGCTCAATTAATTTCAGTAAGTTTGAACTTAATCTTGCCAACCCTGGTATCAAGCCACTAAGAGCTGACCAAATTGATTTGGGACTAGAGTGGTACTTCTCTGATTATGGTGCGCTCACCTTTGCAACCTATTACAAAGACATTAAATCTGTTATCGCTCAGGGACGTGTTGGCACGATAAAAGTGGGGAAATTCATAAAAGACGGCGTTGAAGTTGACGGTCCGGAATTTACCCAAGTATCGCCACGTTCAGAAGCGGGAGCAGAGATCAAAGGTTTCGAAATTGCTTACCAACAGTCATTTGAGGAATTGCTACCGGCACCATTTGATGGTCTAGGTATGCAAATCAACTACACATTTACGGATAGTAAATACGACGACCCCGAAAAAGACGAGCTACCGTTCGCTGGTATGTCTGAGCATTCTTACAATGCGGTTATCTATTATGAAAAGGATGACTACCAAGCGCGTATCGCTTACAACTGGCGAGATGATTACCTGAAGTATCCAGATGCATGGGGCGGCCCGGAATGGGCAGCGGATTATGGTCAGTTTGATTTCAGTGCCAGCTATAATTTTACTGAAAAGACACGAATTGACCTAAACGTGACTAACCTCACCAATGAGCGTCAATGGTCATACATTAAAACCCAAGAGCAAGTGAGCCACTTGAGCCGTTACGGCCGCAGTATCAGTTTAGGCATTAACACTTCTTTCTAATCAACATGGGGCAACGCGCCCCATTCAAGGAACTTAAGATGAAGAATACAATAATCACACCGATACTGCTGTGCGCCTCACTATTTGCCTCAGCACAAGAGGCTTATATCAGCAGTTACGGTAACGCCTGGGTCAACAACGATATTGACGCCAGCAGGCAATATATAACTCAAGCCGGAATTGCCCCATGGCAAGATAAGCAACTCAGGTTTAATCACTATTTTTATGCTAATAACGTTGGCACCTACACCCTCTATTTACACCTAGAGAAACCAAGTGCACCAAGTACATTGCTGGTAACGCATAACAATAAACAAGTGACGCTTAACCTCGATAGACAAAGCCCGACTAAGGTAAAAGTCGGTGACTTTATCGTGACGCAAGTTGGCTATCAAACCGTCCAAATAGCCGGTGACACCTTAGCCAATGGGCGAAACAGTACCTTCCCTGCCATTACCGGGCTCAGTCTCGATGGTGAGGCCATGACCCCCGCGCCTAACTATGTCAAAGAAGACTTTTACTGGGGTCGTCGCGGCCCTTCAGTACACCTTTCCTATACCGTACCTGACAAAAAGGACTATAACTGGTTTTACAACGAAGTAACGGTGCCATCTGGCTATGATCCACAAGGTTCGTATTTTATGGCGAATGGTTTTGGCGAAGGTTACTTTGGTATTCAGGTAAACTCACCCACCGAGCGTCGCGTGCTATTTTCGGTTTGGAGCCCGTACCAAACCGATGATCCGAGCACAATTCCTGACAATCTTAAAATCAAATTACTCGCTAAAGGCGAAGGCGTTTACGTCGGTGAATTTGGCAATGAAGGTTCTGGTGGGCAAAGCTATTTACGTTATAACTGGCAACCGGATACGACATATCGCTTTTTAGTCAATATCGAGCCTAGTACGACTTATGAAGGCCATACTGAATATCGTGGCTACTTTTATGCGCCGGAAACCGGTCAATGGAAGCTGATCGCAGCCTTTAGCCGCCCTGAAACCAACACCTATGTTGCAAGACCGCATAGCTTTTTGGAAAACTTTTTACCCGAAGCTGGACAGTTTGAGCGTAAGGCATTTTATAACCGCCAGTTTTTGCGTGACACCCAAGGTAACTGGGTTGAGTTGAATCAGGCTAAATTCACTTATGACGCCACCGCCAGGAAAGGATCGCGTTTAGATTATCAAGGTGGTGAGGAGCAAAACCGTTTTTACTTACGTAACACCGGTTTCTTCACGGGACCCACACCTTATCTCAGCGAATTCACTCGCCCTAGCAGCAATGATGCGCCGGTGATCCCATGGCAGTCACTACAGGCACACCCTTAATTTAAATGATAGCTTCTCTCTGGTCGGCCAATGCTACCGTAGCTTTGGTCGGCTTTTACTTCTTCTATACTAACCAAAAACTCTAAATAGCGCCGAGCGGTTGAGCGACTCACCCCCACCAATTCTCCCATTTGGGTTGCTGTAAACACCTGCTTGGGCTGGCTTTGAAATGCCGTACGAATTTTTTCCAAAGTAAGTGGGTCAACGCCTTTAGGTAGTCTAGCCGTACTTTGTACGCTCGCCTGTTCACTACCAAATAAGGTGTCGACCATAGATTGCGTCACTTCATTGGCACCATCCAAACACTGCTGACGTGCTTCAAAGCGGGCGAGTGCGAGGTCGAGCCGTTCCAAGATCAGCGGTTTAACTAAAAAATCGCAAACTCCCAGACGGATCGCCTTTTCTAGCGTCGCCACTTCTTTTGCTGCGGTGATCAGCATCACTTCGCTTTTACAGCCTTGCTCGCGTAGCATCTTTAAAAACTCAAGGCCATTGCCATCGGGTAGATAAATATCCAATAAAATTAAGTCGGCTTGTATCGCACTCAACAGTACCGTCGCGGTAGAAACATTGTCGCTACTGGCCACCACCCGATATTGCCCTTGCCTTGCGCTACTTGGTGTTGCCGGTGTCACTAGGTATTGCGCTAATAATTGTGCCACAGCTACTTCATCTTCGATGATCACCACAGAATAAGTCATTGTTATTGCTCTTTTACTTGCTTGGGAATAAAGACCGTGATCCTTGCACCAAGTAATTCAGACTCCCCAACCTCTAAGGTTCCGTGGCAGGAATCAAGATTTGTTTTTACGAGATATAAGCCAACACCATGTTGGTCGCCGGACTTAGTACTAAACTGCGGCGTAAACGCCTCTTCGACGTTACCAATCAGTCCAGTGCCGCTATCTTCAACATCAAAGATAATATCCTGAACCGTTTCATCCACTGTTACGACCACTTTGGCAGACCGCAACTGTGCCGTCGTTCTCGCCGCTTCGATGGCATTATCAATGAGATTACCTAATATTGAAACTATTCGTTCCAACATCTCTTTTTGATGGATAGCGCACAGCGCACTGTCGGAACTCACCTCGAGTGCCACATTATGCTCTCGTGCTTTATGGTATTTACCGAGTAATAAGCCCGCGATCACTGGCTCTTGTATATAAGTGAGAAGGTTTTCAATTTGCGCTTGTGAGCCTTGGCTTTCTTGACCTATCAGCTCAATCGCTTTGTCATATTGCGCCATTTGGATAAGCGCGCCAATGGTATTTAACTTGTTTGAATAGTCGTGCGTTTGCACTCTCAACAGTTCTGCAAAAGCCTGTACTTTAGTGAGCTGCTTAGACACGTACTCTAGTTCATCGGAGGGCCGCATACTCAGTAAAATTCCCTCGTGTTGACCTTGCACTTGCAGCGCAAACCGCGATAACACCAAACGCTTGTCAGCAACAAATAGCTCGAAACCAACCAAAGGGCGATTGGGATTATGCAACAAGAAGTCGCTATGCTCTGGCAACAGATCGCTCAGGTGTAAACCCTGCTTACTCAAGCCACGAGGCTTGTCGAGAATTTCGCACGCACGTTGATTCAAACGGCGCACACGGCCATCGGGGTCGAGCGCGATAATCCCCGTGCGTACGGTATTCAGTATCGCCTCTTGCTCTGCAAATAAGCGCCCGATTTCATCTGGTTGCAGGCCAAAAATGGCTTGGCGGACACGTCGACCAATCCAAATTGCGGCAATGACACTGAGCAGTAACACCGCTGCAGCTCCAACAAAAACGGCAATGCTGCGCTGCAACACCAACGACTCAACGGATTGCACTAAAAAGCCTACCGAGACTAAACCAATCACCTCACCAGCGGGAGAGTACACAGGCACTTTGCCGCGAATAGATTCACCTAAACTGCCCTGTGCCGTTGAGATATAACTCTCTCCAGACAATGCGGCTTGGCTATCCCCTCCGACCATAGTGCGACCAATTTTTTGCTCATCGGGGTGGGCAATACGTCGCGTTTCGGTGTCACCAATGACGATAAAATCTGCGCCAGTTGCCTGGCGCAGCAGCTCAACATTAGTATTGAGGCGTTGGATCTGTGAGCTATCCCTATCTGTTATGAGTGCCGTTATAACATCTTCACGAACCGCCACCGCCTTAGCCAAAGCCAAGGCTTTTTCTCCCACTTCCTGGTGTAAGCTTTGCGTAATAACCTGATACACCAACGCGGTAAATAAGCATGCTTGGATCACACACAAGCCCACAACCCAAGTGATCAGTCGCGTTTCTAAGCGTTTTGGTCTGCGTGCTAATTTTTGTGATTGCGACACACGTATTTCCTCACTGCTGGGTTACTGCGCAACTTTTCGTTGCTGGAAGTACTCTTTTAATGGGATCAACAACACTAACATGGCAAGCGCAAATATGCCTAAAGTTAATGGCCTCTCCCAAATAAAGCTAATAGAGCCATCCGAAATCATCATGGCGCGGCGGTAATTACGTTCGATCATATCGCCAAGAATAAACCCAAGGAGCAAAGGTGCCATCGGGAAACTCAATAATCTCAGCACCACCGCCACCAAGGCAAAACCCACCATCATAAACAAATCGAAGGTATTAAATGACACCAGATAAACGCCAATCAAGCTAAAGAATAAAATCATCACCGTGAGGACCGAGCGTGGCAGAGTCAAAGCCTTTGCAAAATAAGGGATCAGTGGCAAATTTAAAATCAGCAGTACAATGTTGCCAAAATACATGCTTACAATTACCGACCAAAATACCGTAGGATTGTCCTGCATTAACGTAGGGCCCGGCTGAATACCATAAGCAATCAGCGCCCCTAACATAATCGCAGTGGTGCCAGACCCCGGGATCCCAAGCGTTAACAAGGGCACAAATGACCCAGTACAAGCAGCATTGTTTGCCGACTCAGGTGCCGCTAAGCCGCGAATTTCACCACGCCCAAAACGCTCACGAATGGCTTTGGGTGCCAAATTTCGCTCTGTCGCATAAGCCATAAAACTCGCAATCGTTGCGCCAGCCCCCGGCAATACGCCAATGATAAATCCTAAAATTGAAGAGCGCCCCACAACTGGCGCCATTTCTTTCACTTCAGCGCCAGATAGTTTTGTTGAGCCAATAACGGGGGTGTCATCATCATTCGAACCTTGATTAGCTTTTTCAGGACGGATCACGTTGATCAGTGCCTCAGACAATGCAAAGGTTGCCATTGCGACCAACAAAAAGCTTACGCCGTCTAGCAAGTCCGCCTGACCAAAGGTAAAACGCTCAGTTCCAGATGAAGGGTCTATTCCCACCGTCGACAACATCAAGCCAAATACGGTCATCATCATGGCTTTTAAAAATTGCCCTTTTGCAGAAAAAGCAGCAATCGCAGTCAAGCCCAAAAACATCAACATCACATAGTCTGGAGACTGAAAGCTTAAGCTCACTTTTGCAAGCAGTGGTGCGGCTATCATAAGCATCAACGCACCAATCGTTCCGCCAGTAAATGAAGCATAAGCGGCAATAGCCAAAGCCTTGCCTGCATGTCCTTGTTTTGCCATTGGATAGCCGTCAAATGACGATGCCACAGTACCAGCTACACCGGGAGCGTTAATCAAAATAGAGGAAGTCGAGCCACCAAAAATTGCGCCGTAATATACGCCCGCCATTAAGATCATACCGGAGTCGGCACCGATGTTGTAAGTGATAGGGATCATCAACGCAATCGCCGTGATTGGCCCTAAGCCGGGCAACATGCCGATAAACGTACCGACAAAGCAGCCAACAATTACGTACAGTAAGTTTTGCCACATAAAGGCCGTGGACAGGCCAACTAAAATACCGTCTAACATGGCTTAACTCCAAAAATCACCTGGAACCAGATAGATCCCAAGTAGCTGCGTCATAATGGCCCAAAACACGATAACCACAGGTACTGACGCCAATAACAAAATTTGCTTACGTCGCTCACCCATAATTAAAAAGCCACAGCCTAAAAACAAAATGGTCGAAACAATAAACCCGAGTTCTTCAAGCACACTGCTGTAGATAAGCATCAATACAATCAGTGCTGCACATTGGGCTATGGTTGCCTTGGAGGTAGTCTCTGCTTTTTCACGTGTATCAGGTGCAGGGACGCCTTTAAACAGTGTTGCGGCAATCGACAAAAGACAAACAACAATGCCAATCAGCGCGTATACCTTAGGCAAAGTTGCTGAGTTTACCGCCTCGTACTCTTCAAAAGGCATAATCGGGATTTGCCAAGCAGATACCGCATAGAGTGAAAACAGAATTAAAAACAGCACTGGGCCTAACAATTCTCGGTTTAACATAGTGAATTACCCACTTTTAGGTGATGCAGTAACCTCACTGCAACCACCTATTTAATTTAATCAGCGTCTAACGAAACCCAATTCTTCCATCACCACTTTCAGCTGTGCTTCTTGTGCCTCTAGCGCCTCAATAAACTCGTGCTGTGGCTTAAATAGATTCAACCAACCGTTGCGTGCGCGCACCGCTTCCCACTCTTTGCTTTGCACCAGTTTTTGTAATCTCACGGTATATTCGTCGAGTTTTGCTTGAGGGAGATCCGGAGCCGCAAAAAAACCACGCCAGTTAACAAATTCCATGTCATAGCCTAAAGACTTCAGGGTTGGGATCTCTGGATAGTCCGCGATAGGCTCTGGCGCAGTAACAGCAAGAATGCGCGCCTGACCACTTTTTGCCATGTCGAGCGCTTCACTTAATCCGGTCGAGAGCATCTTCACCTCGCCAGACAATAAACCGGCCTTGGCTTTGCCACCGGCATCGTAAGGAATGTAACGCAGCTTGCGACCGTCAACGCCTGCCGCTTTTACTGCTTGTGCTGCAACGAGATGATCCATACTGCCGCGAGCAGAACCACCCGCAACGGTCACAGAGCCCGGGTTTACTTCTAGACGAGCAATCACCTCCTTCCAGCTCTTAAAAGGCGAATCATCACGCACCACGAATGCACCATAATCGGCTATTACGCTGGCAACGGGCGTTAAATCACGATAACTATAGGGGATCTTACCCGACAACGCGCGCAGCACGATTGGCGTTGAATTAACCATCAACATATCGCCTTTTTTATTGCCCGATTCAATCAAATAAGCAATAGCACGGCCGCCACCACCGCCTGACATATTCTGAAACGACGCATTGGACTCAAGCCCTGATTTCACCAACGCCTCACCCACAGCTCGAGCCGTCGTATCCCAGCCACCACCTGGACCGCCGGGAATTAAAAAGTGGGTATCCGCTAATACCTGAGTAGACATCATTGCTACACCAGCCATTGCTAACTTGAGATGCTTTAATGCAAACTTCATAACCTGCTCCCGTTAAAATAGATACTGCAAGCGTGCAGCAAAACCAAATCCTGAATCTTCGTCACCAACCAACGCGGTACTTCCAGCTCCTGAAACATCCGCATAGACAAGGTTAGCCATGAACTTTAAGCTGCTGGAATGGTAATAGGTGCCGCCCAGTGTGTAGGCGTCGACTTGCGTGCCTTGGTTGGCGTTTTCAGCATCCATACTGGAAATACGTGCAACCAACTCCCACGCATTTTTTACCCCTTTAGGTTGCTTAAATACCGCAGAGCCTGCGGAGTATTGCTTGTGTTCACCGGTCAAGAAATAGCTCAAAGACAAGTGATAACCCGAAATATCTCCCCCATCTAAAGCAGAAGTAGGGTCGAGGGTATCTAAGTTGCGTGTGGCATATTCGGCCTCAAGCATAAAGGCGTTATGTTGATAAGCGAGCTCTAACCCGGCTTGTGACATGCTATCAAGGGCAACTACATCACCGCCTGCAGCATAATCCACGAGGCGCACTTTGGCTTCGCGTACTTCACCGCGAGCAAGGCGATTACCCAGCGTTGCACCGCCCATATCACGGTACGAACCCCAACCACCTAAATGCAGGGTTTTACCGGGAGTGTGTTGCGACCAAGTCAAACGCCCCGAATAGGCAAGTGCCAGACGGTCATCTTGGTCACGCCCAGATGCACCAAAAGCGTCGTTTTTATATACCCCTAACGCATAGCGAAAACCGGAATCTTTAAAATATTGATAAGCTGATGCGCCCCAACGAAAGTAAGGGGAAAACGTATCAGCGATGGAACTGCGCTCTATCGTATTGATGTGTTTGCTGCTGGTGAGCGCATTCAGGGTGATATCTTCTCTTAATTTACCAAACTGAAAGCGCGGGCCGTTGTTCCAGCCGGTATAACGCACTCTTACTGTGACTATCTCGGCATCGCCTTCAGCAAAATCGAGTAGCAACTTATGCTCCCAATCGCCTTGATCACTCTCTACATAGGTGCGGATCCGACGCGGAAAAAAGTCGCTGGCGGCATTACCCTCATTATCAGCGCTGTATGCACCACTAAAATGGTTAAAATCGAGTTGTACACGCCCACCAAACTCAAGGTTCAGTGATTTATTGGACTGTAATTCCTTTAATTGCGCTTCTAGCTTTGCAACCTTGCTGGCTAGTGCTTCATCTTGTTGTGCCAAAACGGGGCAAGCAGTTACTGCAATTAATGACATTGCTGCAACTGGCTTCATTATTGTTGTTCTCATTGCTCTGTACTCATTTGTCTTAAACGTATTGTGACTAGCGACTACAACCTGCTATCAAGTACGAGCTTATTGTTAACCCTCAATTAACCATAGATTGCGGAAATAAGTTGATTAAGTTGAGTAAAGCGCGTTTTGTGCATAAAAATCATGAGCAATATGCACAAAACCAAAAGTAGTGAGGAAATAAATAACGAGTGAAGCGAAAGTATGACCGCTGCGTTAATCAAAATATCTAAGATGTGGATGGTGAATTAACCGAGCTTTTCTCTGAAGCTCTGGAAACGGTGAGCCTACAAGGCTCAATATAGAATAATACTTTGCCCCCTAGAATAAGCAGAAATAAGACATACAACACACCAAAAACCATCACATTAATAAAACAATACACTCAATAAATTTAAATTTGGTGTAATTCCAACCACTTAGATCTAAATAAGAATTATTTTCAAACGTAACGTTGACAGCCCCTCAAATCTAATTGATAATCACTATCAACAAGGCGAGAGTGACGGCTCAACTTGTTATCACAATAGTTTCTTGACCCGAAACAAGGCTGGTATCCACAACTACCAAGGACGTTAGCAGGCACTTGCATTGCTCCTCGTATTTCGACGCTAACTCCACTTTTTACTTGCTACATTGCTCATATCGGTGACGGTAGATATGAAATCAAAAAGCCCTGCTCAGGGCTTTTTTTATGCCCAAAATTTATTTTTACTTCGGTATTTCCTAGAAAAACAGCCACATTAATATTAATGAGAATTATTTTCAAAAAAGTATTGACTCATCGTTAGATCTAACTGATAATCACTATCAACAAGACGGCAACGTGTTGTTTCGCCAACTCAGTTAGTAAGGTTGATAGTTGTAAAGCCCTGTCTACCTGATGTACTCGCTACCTTGAGATTGGCATTAGTACTCTAGTTTGTTTCTCGACCCTGAAACACGGCTGGCCAACGTTAATGGCTTGAATGAGCTTAATTCAGTCGCCCCTAAACCTGACTAAGTTTATTCTCACAATTTACTTGCTACATTGCTCATATCGGTGACGGTAGATATGAACGTAAAAAGCCCTGCTCAGGGCTTTTTTTATGCCCAAAATTTATATCTATTTTCAGCACTTACCGAAAAACAGCTGCACAAACATTAATGAGAATTATTTTCAAAAAGGTATTGACCTAACGGCTAATCTAATTGATAATCAATATCAACAAGAGGACATACTCTTGCTGATTCGACCCTGAATCGTGTTGTCGGTGATGTGCTACAACGCCCCTTGATGTGTATCACTGGCAACCACTTTTTACTTGCTACATTGCTCATATCGGTGACGGTAGATATGAATCAAAAAGCCCTGCTCAGGGCTTTTTTTATGCCTACATTTTCTATCAGCGTTTGTTCAGCTGTAATGTCGTGTAATCGTTTTCTTTTACTAGAATCCGTATCATTCTATTTTTCCAAAAATAACAATAATATGAACGCTCGACGCTACCGTTATAACATGTTGTTAAGCCTGCTGCTGCTGGTAGGGTTTATTTTCACCAGTTGGATAAGTATCGAGCATGCTAAACAATCGTTGTATAAAGGGGTGAGCGATGATGCTCTGCCACTCACCAGCCATCTGATTGATTTAGATATACAAAAACGGCTTCAAGCTCCAATCATTGTTTCTCAGCAAATGGCAAATAATGTCTTTATTAAACGTTGGCTAACGTCTTCACAGCAAGACCCTACGCTTATTTTCACCTACTTAGAAGATACTCGATCATTACATCACGCAAAAACAAGCTTTTTAGTGGATGACAAGAGCCTCACTTATTACCACTTTGATGGTAACACCCAGCAGTTAGACATTCGCGCCAAACAAAACGATTGGTACCGAGAAAGCCTGCATAGCGATGCTGACTATGCGCTCAATGTTGATATAGACCCAAGAGATAACAATGAAGCCATTGTTTACGTCAATCATAAAATAAAGCAAAACAACGATGTAATTGGCGTTGTTGGGGTTGGTATCTTATTGGCTGATTTACACAATTTAATTGAACAATACGAAGCCAGCTACGCACGCAAACTGTACTTTATTGACCACAAAGGCAGGCTCTTATTTTTTAACGATCAGACCCTATCTGGCACCAGTATTCATGATCGTTTTCCAACCCAAGCAACGGCGCTACTCAATCAATCTGAATATCAATTTCGGTTGGAAACCGACGACCATGCCGAGTTTGTCCATTCGCGCTATTTGGACTCTATAGGCTGGTATTTAATTGTTGAGCAAACAATAGATAAATCCAGTGGAATAAGCGACATACTCACAACCAATTTATGGGTAGGGAGCCTCGTCACCCTATTAATATTAGCCGTGGCGCAGTTGACGTTTAATCACTATCAAAAACGCTTAGAAAAAATGGCGAAGTACGACAAACTCACCGATACCTTTAATCGTCAAGCCTTTGAGCCACAGCTTCAGCACCATTTAGCGAAAGCGCGTACCCAATCAACCCCAGTAGTGATGTTGATGATGGACATTGACCACTTTAAACAAGTGAACGATCAACATGGCCATGTGGTAGGCGACAGAGTGCTGCAATGTTTCTCCAACGTATGTAAACGCCAGATAGAAAACAACGGTTTGCTGTGCCGCTGGGGGGGTGAAGAATTTATGGTATTGCTACCCAAAGCGACGTTAGAGCAAGGAATTGCGATTGCTGAGAAGATCCATGTTGCACTAGAGCAAGCGGAATGTGAGGTCAAAGTGACAGTCAGTATTGGCGTTGCACAATACCATATTGATGAATCAGAAGATGGTTTTATAAAGCGCGCCGATGCCGCGCTCTATCGTGCCAAACAAGGCCGGAATCAAACCAAATTCGCCGCTTAGCGGCGATTCTTACGCGCTCTTGCGCGGCGCTGACGTTTTTCGTCTTCACGCGCGGCCTTTTTAGCCTCAGCTTGTGCTCGTAACTCAGCAACCATTTCTTCTTCCGACTCTCGCATTTCCGGCGTTTCCATCGTGATCTGCCCGATAACAGCATCGCGCAGTTCGTTGATTAAAATCTCCGACATCTTATGCGTATCGACCTGATTGCCACCCTTTACACAACCGCGCTTGCGGCCAGCCATCTCGATAAATGTCCAGTCACAGTCCGGTAATTCGTCGAGCTTGTAACGTGCTTTTAAAAGCTCTGGATATGCACCTAGCAGATATTCAGCGGTGTAACTCGCCACTTCTTCATAATTGATAGCAGTATCGCGAATAGCACCCGTTGCCGCCAAACGATAGCCCGAGTTTTCGTTCTCAACCTTTGGCCACAACATACCCGGCGTATCGTAAAGCATAATGCCGTCTTCAAGCTTAATACGCTGTTGCGCTTTAGTTACCGCTGGTTCATTACCTGTTTTTGCAACAATTCTGCCAGCAAGTGTATTGATAAGCGTCGATTTACCTACATTTGGAATACCCATGATCATGGCTTTTAGCTGCTTATCTTGACCCACTTTATGAGGTGCAAGCTTTTTGCAAAGCGCATTAATACGCTGTACTTCATTCGCCTTATCATGACCAAACGCCAGCGCTTTTACACCGCTCTCGCGTTCAAAATACTCCATCCACTGCTTGGTCAGTTCAGGATCGGCAAGGTCCGCTTTATTCATGATTTTGATAACAGGCTTGTCACCACGTAACTGCCCTACCATCGGGTTTTCGCTACTGTATGGAATACGAGCATCCAGCACTTCAATAATGACATCCATCTGCGGCATGATCTCTTTGATCTCATTGCGCGCTTTATTCATATGCCCTGGGAACCACTGTATTGCCATTATAACCACCTGTATTAATTAACTTTAAAAGCTCATATGTTGAACACCTTGCCAAACTCACACACCATAACCTCGTTCGTACGGAGCGTGAAATAAGTGTAGGATACAACATAGGGTACTAAACGCTTTTAATACAGCAGCAGTACCTCATCACTAAGTTGGCTATTCTACTATAAATTGACAGGATTGGGTTAATGGCTATGAATTCTGTTTAATTCACGTATCACTCTCAAAATACTTGCCTATGTATCGCTGCTATGAGTAAAGTCAGCCCGTCCTCCTGACCGGGTTTTGGCGCCCATCAATCACACCCAGAAAGTATAACTTCTCGGCGGGTGCCTCCCACAAAACTATTTGCACTGCGAATTAGGAGGCTATGCTGATAGTTTTTGTAACCCTTGCAAACAGCTTCATTGCTGATGGCTTTGTGAACAGAACAGCTAACAGGCGACTTATTCCCCCTCCATCACACCTTTCATGGATGGCAACTGTCTACCCGAGAATATTGAAAAAGTGGACTTCATCACACATCTACACTTAATTGCAGATATGGGAGATATGGAAATCACTGATATGGCCAGCTTGGTTTCTAGAGCAATAAAATAACAATTAAATTGAACTCGGAACATGGAGTTAGCTTACTAACAGATTCACAAGGCGTTTTGTTAGACATTAGCAGCGCAATAGGGAATTTACTCGCCTTGAATAATCCACTCACAAGTTGAGTGAATTATTCAAACTCAAGAACTCACAACGTAAATTTGGACAGCAGCGCTTCTTGTTCATGGGCGTTTTTAGCGAGTTCTTCGCTGGCATTATATTGTTTGTCTGAAAAGCTGCCGACCTCCACGCTAATATCGTTGATATGTATTGTATTTTTATTGATTTCTTCAATCACCACACTTTGCTCTTCGATGGCGGTTGCGATTTGAATATTGCGATCCATAAGCTCTTTTACTGCTTCTGAGATTTCTTCTAGCATGTGTGTCGCTTGCTCGGTTTGTGACACACATTGCTGGGTTTTATCTCGGCTACTTCCCATAGATTGCTGAACTTGAATGGACGAGGCTTGGATCTGGTCGATCATGGATTTAATTTCGGTGGTAGATTCCTGTGTTTTTGATGCTAGAGAGCGCACTTCATCGGCCACAACTGCAAAACCTCGGCCCTGCTCTCCTGCACGTGCGGCTTCAATTGCAGCATTAAGTGCCAGTAGATTGGTTTGTTCTGCAATACCATTAATGACCGAAAGAATATTCTCAATATTTTGGCTATATTCTGCAAGTTGCGTACTTAGCTCGTACGATGCAGTAATATCGTCAGCCAAAGCATTAATTTGGCTTCGCGCTTTAAAGAATATCTCTTGCCCTTCGGAGGTCTTTTCATTTACCGAGGTGATAGAGCTTGCGGCTTGCTGCGCGTTACCCGCGATTTCGGTCGAGGTAGTACTCATTTCATTCATCGCGGTAGCGAGGTTTTCAATTAGGCTAACTTGTTGATCAAGTTTCTGTGAGGAATGTGTCGACAACTCTTTGGCGGCATCACTGCTTATCACCACTTCGTCTGCACGTTCTTTTACGTTACTTACTAACCCATGCAAAAAGCCCAAGAACAAATTAAATTGTCGCGCTACCGTGCCGCACTCATCTTCGTTCACGATTTTTAAGCGCTGAGTTAAGTCACCGCCTCCACTTGCCATGCCAGTGATTGCAGATTCCAAATCCCGTAATGGTTGGAGTAAGTGAATTGCTAACGTCCGTACGCAGAATACTCCAATAGCCACGGCTAAAATAGCAATGATCAGGGAGTTTATTGTAATTTCGGTTAATGTTTTATAGGCTTTTGATTTATCGATTAATACCGCCAAATACCAGTCCGTACCAAAGGTGTTATCAAGCGAATGTAAGTAAAACAACCTTTTGCCTTCTTTGGTATCCACTTCTTGCAACTTATCTACGCTATCTAAGCGTAAAGCTGGATATACCTGTTGCAGTTTTTTGCCGTTAAATTCGGCCTGTTGATGAGAAATGACATTACCAGACTTGTCGACCAAAAAGGCATAGCCCGTGTTATCAAAGTTAACCTGATTGACACTATTGGCAATGGTTTTTAGGCTTAAATCTCCCCCAATTACCCCTTTAAAGTTACCGCTCACTACAATGGGAGATACCACCGACAGCAATAACTCACCTGTCGCCGCGTCAGTATATGGACTGGTATAAACGGTTTTATTTTGGTTTTTACCAAGCTGATACCAAGCTCGCTCTCTAAAATCTACGCCCGGAGGATTTTTGCGAGCGGGGTTGTTCGACCTGAGCCCTTCCTCATTAGCCAAAGTACCAAAAGCCAGCAGAAACTCCTTTTTAAACACTGGTGTATTCAGTGCTTGTTGAAAGTGATCATCGCTAAAGTTTTGCTCTAACTGACTTTTTATCACATTAATTTGCGTTGCTTTACCGGCCAGCCAATTTTCTATGCTCACGGCCAGCAATTGCGTGCTATCCGTTACATAGGCATGGGTTTTGGTTTTTACCGAATCGCTAACAAACCAGTAAGTAGAAAGCGTCGTCGTGGTGATGATCAATAAGATCACTATGGCAGAAGTCACAGAGAACTTAGTGCGGATCTTCATATTCAACAGCCTGAATAAAAAGTGCTCGAATATCAAAAGTGTTGTCTATAATTCGATTATTGGCAACTGAGCGATGTAAAAACCATGAATTTTACTTTGAGCAACTCAAACGCACTGATTGGCCTAGCCTGTTTACTGACTTCTTCAGCAGCTTTGGCAGCCGAACGCCCTGTCACCATGGCCGACATTGAAAATCTTGAGCGGCAATTGGCTGAGCTTAAAGCTCGGTTTATGACGCAAAATAGCGAACTAAAGGCCGCAGCTCCTGTGGCAAAATCAACACCACAAAGTGACCCTGTAAAACCACCTACCGAGCCCTCAACCACGCTCCAAACCTATGCCACAATACGCCCGACATTTGGCGTAATCAATCAAGATGACGCAAGTAACTGGGATGTTCGTGATGCCTTATCCCACGCAGGGATTAAAGTGACTCATGAATTTATGCCGGGCTGGCAGGCCGAACTTCATGGTGAATGGGGCATCGATCTCGCCAATGAAGGAAATTTTGGCAAGTCACGCCGTGCTTATACTGCGCTAGGTACACCGTATGGTCGATTTGGCATTGGCAAACAAAGGCCTGCACAGTATCTGTTTATTGCCGAATACGTTGATATTTTTAATCACGCCAGCAGCCCATTTGCTTACGATCCAGAGAGTATTTTTTTCGTTGATAATTTAGTTACTTACCGCTACGAATTGGGGCCGATGACGTTTATCGCCGCAGGCCAATTTAATGGTGACAAAGGCGATAACCAAACGGATTTATTCAACACTGGGTTAAGTTACGATAACGCAGGTTTACACGCAGCGATTACTTATCAACAAAACGATGTATACGATAACGAGCAGCATATTGGCGAAAACCAACTTTGGTCTGGTGCGCTGGCTTATCAATTTACCTCCCGCTTTTACGCTGCCATGGCGTATCAGGACAAAGACTATCAACGCGTGGGCGCACTTGATTCTCGACAAGGCCACACCTTTGATCTTTCGTTGGCCTATCAACTCGCAAAACACTATAAACTCAAAACCGGATATTTTGATTTTGATGACGGTTACGGCAGTCATGACCCGCTTAATCAAAGCTTCGATGGCTACAATGTGACACTTGAGTGGCTACCAACACCGCCGCTCAGAGTGCACTTGGAGTATTTGAACAAGTCCTTCGACAACCAAGTCGATATGGACTCCATCTCCATTGGCTTTAGGTACGATTACAAGCAAGAGTGGCAATTTGATTAGCCAAGATCACAGGGTCTAGGATAATAATTTTTCAATTTGGATTGATTTATACATCAAGTATTCAAGTGGGGGTGGTACACTCGCGCAAGGCTTAGAAGTATTCAAGTTTAAAGGGGCGGCATGAACCACTCTCCTATTCCACTCAATATTACCGCGAGCGCCAACATCGAGAGTATTGTGGTGCTGCATGGCTTGTATATGTCTGGCTTTGTGATGCGGCCGCTTAGCGCTCGCTTAGGTAAATCGGGCTACCGTATTCTCAATTTAAGCTATAACACGTTAACGCCAGATATTGATGAGATCTGCGCCGCTATTGATACTTTCGTTGGCGATCGCCCCGCCGCCCTCGTTTGCCACTCCATGGGAGGCTTAGTTGCAAGAGCATATTTAGAACGAGGTTCTGCCGCGAGCAAGCAAGTAAAAAAAGTGGTGACCTTAGGGACACCACATAAAGGCAGTGCCATTGCCAAGCATATGCACGACAAAGGACTGGAGCTACTGTTAAAAAACAGTGTGGAGTTTTTATTATCTAACAATCAAGATTGGCCTTTCGACGCCAAGCTTTACAGTATTGCCGGCGACCTACCCATCGGACTAATGCCACTACTACAAAAAGGTAGCCAGTCGGATGGCACTGTGTTGTTAGAAGAAACCAAGCTCAGTGGCATGGCCGAGCACAAAGTATTTCATCTCAGCCATACCAGCTTAATATATTCCCGTGCGGTAATGGACTATATCTGCGAGCTGTTAGAGAGGCCTTAGTGCTCTGCGCTTGCAGCTACTTTGTAAGCAATCACTGCGATCAAGCCAACTAATAACGGTACTGGCGCTGCAATATAGCCAAAGGTATCTGAGTTTGCGATGCTTGCGCCAGCTAAGTGACCCACTAGCCCAACAACAAAAGCCACTAAAGCGATAACAACGACGACGAGTTCCATTTTATGTTCTGATTTTGTTTTGCCTTTCATACTCATTTCCTCAAGTAGTAGACACCGCGTTTTTTGTGTCTTGATGAAATGATTATGCGCTTATGATGCGGCGATATTTTGACCTAAATCAAGTTTAAAACCGCCAAAATACGAACGAGATTAAACACTTGTCTTAGATCAAAAACTACGCGCTCTGGTAAAGTTTTGGGAAAAGTTGGCAAGCTTTATTCCCGCCAAGTATTCATGTCACTTTGTTACTTTTGAGCGCTTTTTGGGGTTTCATCTTGTTTTTTACCACGCTCATCCCAACGTCATATTGTATTAATATTTGATATGTTTTTATTTTATTGATTGATTTTTCCGATTAAACACTTTGATTTTAATCATTGGGCAATCACCTAAGGTTGCGCCATACTGACTGTGAATCAACAAGGAGCATCGCATGACAAACATTAATTCTATCGGTTTAGACAAAGCTAAGAGCCAAGCACTAGTAACGTCACTTAATACGCTACTAAGTAGCTACCAAATTCAATATATGAATGCCCGTGGTTTTCACTGGAACATCAAAGGTCGTGAGTTTTTTGAACTACACCTAAAATTTGAAGAAATTTATACGCTTTTGCTTGAGAAGGTCGACGAAATCGCAGAGCGTATTTTGACGATTGAAGGCAACCCATTGCATGCGTTTTCTGATTATTTGGAAACTAGTAAAATTCAAGAAGCAAAAGGGATCAGCAATGGTACACAAGCACTAGAAACCTTGCTTGATGGCTACACAACGCTTATTTCTATGCAGCGTGAAATTTTAGCGCAAGCGGGCGAAGCCGAAGATGAAGGGACTGCTGCGTTAATGAGCGACTACATCAAAGAGCAAGAAAAGCTAGTGTGGATGCTTAAAGCGTATTTAAACTAAGATAGACGGTTAGGTCGGGCTAAGGCTGCGATGTACAAGTCGAGCTAAAGCTACGACCGAGCCAGCTCCTACCTAGGTTCTTCTTTGGTAGGAACGAGTCTACCTCGCGAGCTTTTATCGCTTTTTGTCGAGCTAACATCAGGATGTGCAAGTCGAGCTAAAGCTACGACCTACAAGCGAGCCAGCTCCTACCTAGGTTTTCCTCTGGTAGGTGCGAGTTCACCTCGCGATCTTTTATCTCGCTGTTGTCGGGCTAAGGTTAGGGTATACGAGTCGAGCTAAAGCTACGACCTACAAGCAGAGCCAGCTCCTACCTAGGTTATCCTCTGGTAGGAGCGAGTTCACCTCGCGAGCTTTTATCGCTTTTTTGTCGAGCTAAAGCTACGACCTACAAGCGAGCCAGCTCCTACCTAGGTTCTCCTCTGGTAGGAACGAGTTTACCTCGCGAGCTTTTATCGCTTTTTTTCGAGCTAACGTCAGGATGTACAAGTCGAGCTAAAGCTCCGACCTACAAGCAGAGCCAGCTCCTACCTAGGCTTTCCTCTTGTAGGAGCGAGTTCACCTCGCGATCTTTTGTCGCTACGACCTACCATTCAATAAGCTGATAAAGAATGCCATTTCTAGCGCTCTTTCATGTAGGCTTTTAAATCGGCCTGAGGCACCACCGTGACCCGCTTCCAAGTCGGTTTTAAAGATCAGTACATTATCATCCGTTTTATATTCTCTAAGCTTAGCAACCCACTTCATGGGCTCCCAATACTGCACTTGCGAGTCGTGCAGACCTGTGGTGACTAGAATATTTGGATAGGCTTTGGCTTCAATATTGTCATACGGTGAATACGCTAAAATATTCTGGTAGTCCGCTTCATTATTCGGATTACCCCATTCATCATACTCGTTGGTGGTCAATGGGATTGACTCATCCAACATGGTAGTTAACACATCCAAGAAAGGCACATGGCAGCCTAACCCTAAATACAGCTCTGGAGCTTGGTTTGCAATTGCACCCATTAACAGGCCACCTGCACTTCCGCCTGATGCAAACACTTTGTCTTTATGGCCGTAGCCCTGCTCAACCAAGGCCTTGGTAACATCAATAAAGTCGTTGAAGGTATTTTGCTTATGCGCTTTTTTGCCTTGCTCATACCATTCACGACCAAGCATCTCAGAACCTCGAATATGCGCAATCGCGTATACAAATCCTCTATCTAACAAGCTTAGAATTTGACTAGAGAAGTTAGGGTCGATAGTAATACCATAAGAGCCATAGCCATACTGCAATAGTGGATTGCTGCCGTCTTGATTAAACTTATCTTTGCGATAGACCAAAGATACAGGGACTTTAACGCCATCTCTGGCGGTTATGTGCAAACGTTCAGAGTGATAATATTCTGGTTTAAAATCACCTAACACTTGCTGCTGCTTTTTAAGCGTTTTCTTACCTGTGGTTAAGTCACAATCGTATACTGAGCTTGGAGTTGTCATGCTCGAATAGTGGATACGAATATTACTTGAACTTGGCTCAGGGTTATTTCCAACCGTGGCAAAATAACAAGCATCATCAAATCCAAGGTGATAGCTCTGCCCTTGATAATCGTGGACAACAAAACGGATCTGCCCTTGTTCACGCTCAGTCAGCACAAAGTGACTATTGAACAGCTCCAAGCCTTCTAATAGTATATGGTCGCGATGGGCAACCAACTCTTCCCATTGCTCGACATCACCAACGGTTGCCGCTGTTGCACGCATTAAACGGAAGTTTTTAGCATTCTTATTACTCAGGATGTAAAAGAACTCTCCCATTTTTTCAAGACCATATTCATGGCCAATTTCTCTTGGAATAAGGGTACTAAACTCACCGCAAGGATCGTTTGCATCCAGTATTAACTGATCGCTCGTTTCCGTCGCTGCGAGATAGATATAAATAGCGCTTTCGTCACGACTTTTACCCAATCCCATATAAAATTGGCGATCTTGCTCTTCAAACACCAAAATATCATCACTTTGTGGCGTTCCCAACACATGGCGATACACTTGGAAGCCGAGCAACGTTTGCTCGTCTTTTTTGACATAAAATACGGTTTTATTGTCGTTCGCCCAAATTACCTGACCTTCCGTGTTATACAGCACGTCTTGTAGTAATGTATTGGTGTTTAAATCAAGAAACTTGATGGTGTAAATTCGACGCCCATCGGTATCTTCACTATAGGCAAGCAGTTGCTCATCTGGGCTTACAGTAATATCACCAATGTCATAAAACTCGTTGCCAGCGGCTAACTGATTAATGTCTAACAGAAGCTTTTTATCCGACAAATCTTCTTGTGATGCGCGATAATACCTAGCATATTCCTCATCACCGCTCACTTCACTCACATACCAATAGTTGCCATCTTTTGCGGGCACTGAGCTATCGTCTTTTACGATACGACCTTTCATTTCTTCAAACAGCTGGGTTTGCAGCGCTTGGTGAGGCGTCATTTGCGCTTCACAGTAATCATTCTCTGCTTTGAGGTGTGCCAACACATCAGCATTTTTACGCTCGTCATCACGCATCCAGTAGTAGTTGTCGATACGCTCATGATTATGGTGCAGCAAGGATTTCGGCTGCTTTTTGGCTAGCGGTTGAGTTTTTTCCATCACCAGTTGTCATCCTAAATTCGTTATTTTTCGCCAGTGTATCATGATTCAAGAGCCATACCAGCGCACAAAGAAAAAGGCCGAGCATCACTGCGCGGCCTTTATATTATTGAGTGTAAACGAGAGTTTCTAAGCTTCTGCTTTCTCTAGTTGGTTATCGCCAGATTTAGGCTTGCGTCTGATCTTCGCTTTTAAGCGTGAACCCGCACCCTGCATATCCGTTAAGATGATGTATAGGGCCGGCACTAACACCAGCGTGATAAGCGTTGCGAATAGCACTGCAAACCCAAGTGATACCGCCATCGGAATAACAAATCTTGCTTGTAGACTCGTTTCAAAGATGATTGGCATTACACCAGCAAACGTCGTGATAGAGGTTAGCGTGATTGCCCTAAAGCGTGCACAACCCGCTTCAATAACTGCCTCTTTAAGCTTAACGCCCTCGGCACGTGCTTGGTTGATATAGTCCGTCATTACCAATGAGTCGTTGATCACGACCCCTGCGGCGGCTACTAGTCCAAACATAGACATAGTACTCATATCTAAGCCAAACACTAAGTGACCCCATAGCGCGCCAACTAAGCTAAACGGAATAACCGACATCACGATAAGCGGTTGCGCATAGCTCTTCAGCGGCACAGCCAATAGGATATAAACCATCAACATACCTGCGGCAAAGAATAAGATCTGCTCACTGGTTTGTGCTTGGCGCTCTTCCACACTGCCACCTAGCTTAGTTTTTACGCCTGGGAACTGTTTTAGTAGCTCTGGTAAGATATTTTCTTCGATATTCTTAACCACGGCATCTGGCTCAATCAGCTCTTCATCGATGCTACCGTATACATATACCGTTCTAAAGCCATCTTCACGACGAATATAATTGATACCCGGCTTCTCGGTAAACTCTACGACATCGCCTAGCATCACTTCTTTGCCTTTTGGCGTTGTGATGATAGTACGCTTAAGTGAAGCCAAAGCTTTACGATCTAGTTCAGGATAACGCACCATCACTTTGATCTCTTCGCCATCACGAATAACACGCTGTGCTTCGCCACCGTAAAAACTATTACCAACCTGAATCGCAACATCAGCAAGTTGCAAGCCAAGCTCATAAGCCACTGGCTTAAGCGCGATCTGCATTTCTTTACTTGCAGGGTCAATACTCGAGCTGATATCAAATAACCCGGGTTGCTGCTGCAACATAGAAATAAGCTGTCTGCCCGCCGCATTGAGGGTCTCGATATCAGAACCTAGCAAGCGATAACCAAATTCACCCTCACCACCACTTTGATCGCCAACACTGTCATACACAATGATTGATTTCACTGCGGTGATCTCTGGCATTGCCTCGCGCCAACGACGTGCAAGTTCAAAAGCCGTAAATGGTCTTTGCTCTTCATCAACTAATGTCGATAACACCGAGCCCTTAGTGCGGCTTTGGTTCCAAGAATATACATCCTTAATCATGCCTTGACCGAACTCTTGAGCAATCTCTTTATCGACATTGCGTACCATTAACTCAATAGACTGCATCGCTGTAATGGTCTGCTCGTCTGATACGTTGTCGTTCATGGTAATTTCGATCTTTGGATAATCTTCAGGCACCTTAGGGAACGGAATAAAGCGCACTAAATTCGAAGTCACTAAGCTAAAGCTAAATACCAGCATCGCCACAAAAGTTAATAATACGGTCCAGCGCCAGTCAACACAGCGCTGAATAAAGCGTCTGTATGGTCCGTTTACAAATGCAAAGAACTTCTTGTTAAATGCAGCACGACGACTGTTTGGACGTAGTGGTTTAATCTTAGTGTGAGCAATGTGCGCTGGTAAAATCCATTTGGATTCAATCAAACTGAATACCAAGCACAGAATAATAACGCCCGAGATTGACTTAAAGAATGCACTTTCAGGACCAGATGAGAACAACATAGGTGCAAACACAGCAATGGTTGTTAATACACCGAAAGTTGCTGGCGTTGCAACACGCTTAGCGCCAATTACCACATTCTTAACGCTGTGGCCTTTGCGTTCAATTTCGGAGTAGGCGGACTCCCCTATGACGATGGCGTCATCCACCACGATCCCAAGTACCATGATAAAGGCGAACAGCGATACAATATTAATACTGATCCCAAGTGCTGGCATAAATAGGAACGCACCGAGGAAACACACCGGCAAACCAATCATTACCCATAGCGCTAATTTGAAGCGTAGGAAAATAGTCAGCATGATTGCGACAAGTAACGCCCCCTGTAACATATTGCTCTTCATCATCTCGAGTCGAGCGTTCAGGTAGTACGTCATATCAACGATTGGTTCTAATCTTAAGCCTGCGGGTAATTTAGCGTTTTTCTCTTCGATATATTTATGTACCGCTTTCGCGATTGGGATCATATTTTGGTCTTTGGTCGCTTTAACCGACAGGAATACCGCATTTTCACCATTCAAACGGAAGTAATATTCACCTTCAGTCAGGCCATCTTTAATTTCTGCGATATCTTGAAGATAAATTTTAGCGCCGTTATCACCGACCTTAACAGGAATGTTTCTAAACTCATTACCACGGTACATTTGATTTTCAACACGCACTGCAATAATGCCAGATTCGGTCCTGATTTGACCTGCTGAAATGTTGGTCGAATAACGTCTAATTGCGCTACTTACATCACTAATCGTTAGGTTGTAGCGGCGCAGAGCATCTGGATCAACTTCAATGCCAATCTCGTAATCAGGGGTTGAACGGTCAACCAGTGAAATCGTTGGAATTTCTAATAATTCATCTTCGATTTCTTTGGCAATTGGCTTGAGGGCATTCAAGGGTAGATTACCAGCCAGCGCGATGTTCACCACGTCTTGACGAAATTCTATAAGCTGAACCTGCACAGGCTCCATGGACGCTGGGAAGGTCGCGATACTATTCACACGCGAGCGAATTTTATCTTCTACTTCCGTTAGGTCTTCATCTTTATAGATTTCAAGTTGCGCACTACCGCTGCCTCTAGCGGCACGGTAAACCCCTTTTTTGATTTCTGTAACGTCTTTTAATGCTTCTTCAATTTTGATCAAGATCCCCTCTTCAATTTCTTGAGGAGACGCGCCAGGATACACGGCTGACACCGTCACATAATTGATCTCAAAGTTTGGAAACATTTGCCTTTGGATAGTCATATAACTGATAAAACCCATTATCAGTATGAAGACCATCAACAAGTTTGCCGCTACCGTATTATTCGCAAAATAAGCGATAATACCGCGCTGCGATGTTTTTTCTATATCACTCATGGTCGCTCCTTGCTGTTACAGCTTTTCCGGCTGACTACTTGGCTTTGATGAGGAGTCCGTGCCAGCAACTTTAACTTCCATGCCTTTTTGTGGATATTCAGGTGGTGTCATGACCACTTTATCGCGACTTGTGATGCCATCACCAATTAGGAAGAACTCACCCTCTTCGCGGATAACTTGCACTTTACGTGGCTCAAGCTGGTTATCTTGATTAAGCAACCAAACCGACTGATTATTCACGATATCCTGAGGTAGACGGTAGATTTGTTTTAACGTTTTACCCGCAAAGCTAACTTGTACATACGTACCGTATTTTATCGCTGGCTGGCGCGTTGTAAGACCGTACGGGTCGTTAATACGCACCACCAAGTTGTTCATACGCGTTTGTTGGTCAACAGTACCTAAATCTCTATCAATTACCGCTTCACGAGTGAAAGCACTCACACCACGCTGATAAACCGTAGCGGCAAGGCCTGACACTCGCTCAGGTAAAAACACAGAATCAAAACCCGCGATAGGAATAATCACTTCCGCAGTTTCGATGTTATTGACCGTACCAACTGAGCTACCCATAGAAACGAACTGACCAAGACCAACGTCTTTTTTCACCACTAGTGCGTTATAAGGCGCGATAACTTCGCAGTTTTCTAGGTCTCGCTTTGCACGCTGCAGTGCAGCTTTTGCCGATTTTACTGAGGCTTTGGCGCTCATGACCTGTGGTTTACGTAAAAATAGGTCGGTATGCTTTTTATTTGGAAATCTTCTTGCTTCATCAGCAGCTACATCAGCTTGTGCTTGCTCTTCGATAAGCTGCGCCTCGGCTCTGGCAAGTTCTGCTTCTGCTTGTAGTAACGCGGCTTCGTAGTTATCTTGCTCGATACGTAGTAACACCTCGCCTTTTTGTACCACACCGCCTTCAACAAAGTTAGGGTGCCAGAATTCAACTTCGCCCGATACTTGAATAGAAAGTTGTGTACTTTCTAGCGGTTTTACTTCGCCATAGCTTTGGATCACAACTTGGTGATCTTGCGCAGCGAGAGTTTCAACTTCAACAACAGGACGAGAATCGACTTCTTGCTTCTCAGGTTCACTCTTAGCAACGGCATTGACGAACATAAATCCGACAACACCGACTATAAGCACGGTAAAGGGTAGAATCCATTTTAAAGTTTTAGCTTGCATGACAGTACCTATTGATAATTTTCTGACCGTATAGTACCAAGTTTAGCGCGTTCTCGGATGTGACATTTGTAAGAATCTGTTACACCTTTAGAACAACTTTTTATAACTATCGAAAAACAGTGGGAATTATAAAGTTATTTCAAACAGTTAATCACCAAAACCATTGATTTAAAAAGACCTTTCCAATTACGGCTTTTGCAATTTACATAACAATTTCCTCAGCTTTTTGTCACATTTTCACCCTAGATCTGCTTAGTGACATGGTGAAGCTCAAGCGCTAGAACGATACAGCCTACCAATACGATAGCGAACAACAGATAGACCCCAAGCAGCGGACTCAAGATGTCAAACATACTCGCCACAACTAAAGACAAGAAAACAGCAATAACCACCGCGACTAACACGAGAGAAGCCCGACTCCAACACTGCTCAATAAGAACATCGCGTACCTTAGCACCGACTAAACGCTTAATATTAAAGACTGGCGCATTTAATATGGCGAGGTAGCCGAGCAAACCATACATACCTGCAATTACCTGTATCAACATCATCAGTGCGATCATCAGCCCAGCTAAAAAGCTCAGCTTGGCTGTTTTGTTGAGTTGCTGCATACGTAATTTAATATCGACGAGCTTTAAAATAGATTGGCTTGGGTTTTGTTGCTTGTACAAGGCGGTAACCGTATGCAAGTCTAATTTCTCTCCCGCTTTGGCTCGCACCAGAATATTTCCACTAATAAAATTAAAAGGTAGATAAGCCAAGGTTTGTGCTTGGGAGGTATGCCTAAAGGTGTTTTCAACAATACCCACAAGGGTAATAGGGCGCTGATTTCTGTCGTAGATAGTCATGCCGATATCTGCAGCTGTTACGCCAAGGCGCTGTGCTAAAAGCTGATTGAGCACCACTTTTTTCCCCGAACCATTGATAGCTAAGTCATCCTCAGAGAATCCGCCACCAGCAATAAATCTTAGGCCTGAGGTGCTAAAGTAATTGGGCCCGCTGAGCTGTAAATAAGCAACGACTGAGTCGCTGCCATCATCAACTAAGCTTAGCGGCTCCAGAAATACAAACTCGTGGGGTAATACGCCAGCTAGAGCAGCACTCTCGACACTTGGGAGCTGTCTAAGCGCCGACAAGTTTATCATCGCTTGATTATATCTTGCTTTAATAGCATCTGAGCTGCGATCGTAGTTACTTTGCTGTAACTCAACAAAATAAAGGTTATTTGAGTTAAAACCACTTGAGGTATTTAGCTGCCCGCCAAAGTAACTCAATAGCCAAAATGCAAAGCTCATTGTGACTATACCCACACCAATTTGCAATCCGAGTAAGGCTTGGCTCATTGCCTTAGGTAATTGTTTGACCTGTCCCTTTCCTGAGCCACTTAGTTGACTACGAATATCCTTAAATGACACCTGAGACATTGCCAGTTTTACAAACACCAATGCGCAGAGTTGAGCAAAGACAACCACCAACAAGCAGCTCCACCAAGGCAGCGTTAGCCAAACTGCGTGTGCTAAAGCCTCCTTTGCCCAAAACTGCATTAGCCAAACGCCAGCATTCGCTACCCCTATAGCAAACAATGACGCAAACAAAAAAATTAAGGCGATATAACACCACTGCTCTAGTTGTAGATTAACGCGCTTAGCACCGAGTACAATAGCCAGTGCCAGCTTGTTTTGTTTGGCTTTAAAGTCTAGCAAGTAGAGTGAAAATGCATTCACTAAGGTAATGACAAGTAGCCCAACGCCTGCAAGTGATAACCATTGCGTCGTTGTTCTTAGCTGCCCTTTTAGTTTATCTGCAAGTGGTAACAACGAAAACCTGAGCGTCGCACGACCAGATATCGCCTGTTCTAACTGAGCTTGCTCAAAGGCAACTTGAAACTGTGCTTGTAAAAGCGTTAACTGCGCCTGTACATTGCCTTGCTTTATACGACCTACAAAAAATAAGTCGCTTCTTACCGCCAAATGATCCATACCCGTAATACGGTCACCCATCACCTGCGTAAACGGCAGGAATACTTCACTGCTGCGGTTAGATTGATATAACTGTGGTTCAGACTCATCGCACGCGACCACTCCCACCACGATATAACGACGATCATCTAGCTGAATGCTCTGCTCTATAATATTTTCATCAGGAAAATATTGCTGCACAAAGCACGCTGTCACAACGACTTCGTTAGGTGCTGTACCAAGCTCATTACTTTGGGAAAACCACCTCCCTTCTTTTAAAGCAATATTAAAGAGCGAAAAGAAATCATCACTGACGTAAGTTGTCTCAATCCTCGGCTCAACCACTGAACCACGTAGTAAGCTGTGGCTATACAATACTGCGGAGGCTTTATCAAACAATTGCTTGTCTTGAGCAAGCTGCCACGCAACAGGCGTGGAAATAGCATTTTCCATGATCGCCTTGTGATGCTCATCTAACATATCCCCTTGCAGCCAAAAGAGTTTATCGCTTTGCGGATAAGGTAGCGGCTGATAAGCTTGCCATGATAAGCCAATACTCATCATCATAGCAGCGAAAGCGCCGCTCAATAACACAACTAACATTAGATTAAGCCTATACCTCAAACGCCTCAATAGCTTATGCCATAATGTCATGCTTATCCCTTCACTAATTCAGATGGGTTGATTAATGCATTGAGTGGCCTGCGCAGTATTTGCTGTAGTGAAAAGTACAAACACGAACTCGATACCAACACTATCCCCACAGCCGCAATCGAAAACTCTGCCACATTAAATGTTTGCTGAAAGTATGGCGACAATAATAAACAGCCTGTCAGGGAGATCATTAACGCAATACCTATGTGCTTAAAGTGGGTATTAAGATCCTCTCGAGTTAGATCGCTGTGTTTGGCACCCAGCACCATTTTCGTGCCGTAATAAGAAACCTTAAGTGATTGGCTATAACGAAAGACACCAAACAGGCCAATAATCACGAGCAACAACGCCAACGCAAAGATAAATAGTGCTCCATAGGTAACCAAGATATCGGTCAACAGGTATTGCTCACGCTGCGCAGTAAGTGATTTAAAACTAAAGATTTTCAATGCTGGATGAACTTGTGTAAGCAGCGCTAAAAAATGGGATTTAGTAACTGGCTGCTTAGTCTTAATTAACGCCGTATTACTTCCTTGTACTGCTCGATACACATGCGGCAGTGCGGGTTCGCCTGGCACGGCTAAATCAGCAACGACACCAATAATTTCAAACGCTGCATCTTCGTCTGTAATGTTAAAACTCAAGCGCTTGCCTAGCGCCTTTTCCTCTCCACCTAGTTGCTCTGCAAAGGTCTTATTGATAATTAACTGCTGCTCACCGCGGCGCACCGCTTCACTATCGAAAAACTGACCTTGTAGTAACGGCAAAGAAAAAAACTCAAGATAACCACTATCCACAACTCGGCCAACCGGATGCACGCGTTCGAGCGTCTCGACTTCTTGCAATGACCAAGTGCCAACGCCTTGCCCGATGGGTGAACGGCTTCGACTCACCGCGATTACTTCTGCGGTATTCCCTAGGGCTTCACTGGCTTGACGCATGACTTCTCGGTATTCGTCTCTCGGCATTGTGTCAGGAGCATAAAACGTGACTTCGTATTTATTCTTGAGATCTACCGCATAAGCATTGTTGAGATGAGATATGGCAGCAACACCGACATTAAAGCAGAAGAAGGTCAAGATAATAGAAATACTTAACTGACTCACCGCCATGATCCGTTGCACTCGCGCACTCACAACAACGGCATTCCCCTTACCACTTTGTTTTAGCATGTGCGTTAAGTGACGAAAGCGAATTGCTGACATTCCAGCTAACAACAATAAGCAACTCGTCAATAAAGCGACCAATCCCAGTGTAAGTATACTTTGCCAGGTTAACGAAATCAGCTGCGCTTGCGGCAACAGTCCCACGAGTTCTGTCTGTAGCCACAGGCAAATAACATAAGACGCGCCAATTGCAACCACGAGCGATACTGAGCAAAGTGCTAGCAGCGGTAACCACTGCATCAGCGCAATATCTCTTATTTTTGCTCCCACCACCGCTTGAATTGCCAGCCGGCGCTGGATCTGGCTGAGTCTAGCAAGGTATAAGTTACTGATATTTAAGAGTGCTATACCGAGTAAGCCAAGCGATACCACAAACATTCCAAATAACAATAAGGGAGACTTACCGAGCATAATTGATTTCAACGGCACCGCGCGAATGCCAATATGCCACTTCGCAAAATACTCACTATCGCTCACTTTGCTGCGCCAAAGTGTGTTCATTTCGTTGGAAAGTGAGAGGCTAACTTGTGCATGCTTCACACCTGTAGCCAGTTTACCCACCATCAAATTAACCGCATAGCGGTTCCACCAGTACGGCTTTGCTTCCTCTAAAGTTAGGTTATATTGCCAAGGTAGCCATACCGCAGTGTTGTGCGTGAGCTTTTTTAAGTTAGGTTCATAAAACCGCTCTGCCGCCACCCCGACAATCGTAAACTCCCGCTCATCCAGACGCAGCGTTTTATTTAAGATATTAGGATCGCCATTGAAGTGGTTTTGCCAAGCTTGAAAGCTCAGCACAGCCACAGGGCTGCTCTCATCGACAGGTTCGGTAATAACCCGCCCCATCGCAAGCGGCATATCAAAAATACTAAACCACTCGGGCGAGACATAAGCCGATTCAACTTGAGGGGCATCAGCATCTGAGGTAAGCAATTGCTCGGCATAATGCACCATCGCCAGTTGCTCCATTGCGGCAGGTTTATGCTCGTATAAATGCATCAATGATGGGTAGTTAAAGGCTTCGCTGCTCTCGTTGCCATTTTCATCAAACATCGGGTATTCAAGTTTAACAATACGTTCTGAATCCGGGTATGGTAGAGGTGAGAAATACAGGCTATGTAACATCCCCATTGCTACCAGCATCACAACGAATACGCAACTCAGCGTAGTCACCACACTAACATGGTAAATATTTGCACGGCCTAAGTTGAACACTTGCATGGTGCCCTCTCTATGCTCGTTGACTAACAGATTGAGCAGAAGCGACGGTGCCTAACAGCTCACCATCAAACAATTTCACCTGCCTTGGAGCCATATCGGCATAACGTGGATCGTGTGTCACCATACAAACTGTGGTGCCTTGCTGATGCAATTCAGCGATTAATTGCATCACCTGATCGCCACTTTTCGAATCTAAGTTACCCGTCGGTTCGTCCACCAGTAGAATGCTTGGCTCAGTCACCAAAGCACGAGCAATCGCGACACGCTGCTGCTGCCCGCCTGATAACTGATTTGGCTTGTGTTGAACGCGATGCGACAATCCAACCTTTTGTAAACAATACTCGACTCGTAGCTTTACTTCAGCCTTACTCAACTTCTCAGGACGATACTTTAGGGGTAAAGCGACGTTATCGAATACCGAAATTTCATCAATGAGATTAAAGGCCTGAAAGACAAACCCAATATGCTCATTGCGAAGCTCAGCGGCCTGATCAAGCGTCAGGGTTGTTACATCATGAGCACCAATCGTATAACTGCCACTTGTTGCTTGGTCAATTAAACCAATGATGGATAACAAAGTAGATTTACCACAACCAGAGGGGCCAGAGATCGAAATAAAATCGCCTTTTGCTATTTCCAGTGAAATATTTCTCAGTGCGTGTGTTTGCAGCTCTTCGGTTTCGAACACTTTATTGATATTTTTAAGCACTATCATTTTGATATTCCTACTTTAATAAGATTGTCTCATCTAGACTGGCAAGATAGGCTAGATCAGAAATGATTAATCGTCTCCCAGCTTCAACGCCAGAATCTATAACAATATATTTCCCAGTTGAAGCACCAAAGGTGATTTCTACTGGCTTTGCGCTATCATCACTAGTCAGGGCAAATAAGGTCTGCGTTTGATTTTCTTTGGCATTGGCGGGGCGCTGCACATAGGTGGCATTGGCAAGATGCTTAATGGCGATGCTGGCAGAGATACTCAGCTGCGAGCGTGCCTGCTTTGGTAATGTATTTGGTAAACTCACCTCAACTTCCACACTATTGTTTGTCACCACAGGGTCAACTCGGAGCACTTTGCCTTTTACTTTGTTGGCCTGCATGTTCACCATCACGTCTTGCCCAGTTTCAACCCAGCGCACTTGGGATTGTGGCACAGACAATACCGCCACCAACGACTGGTTAGAGCCAATCAATGCTAATTCATCACCAACATTGACTCGTTGCCCAAGCGCCAGAGGCATGCGCTCAATGATCCCTGAAGTGCTGGCTTTAATCTCCAGTTGTTGTTGTTTTTCCAGCAAGTTATTGAGTTCTTGCTCGCGAATGTTAATTTCTTCGTTGGCAAGTGTAAGCGCCGAACCATGCAGTGCTTGAAGCTGTTTAGCTTGCTGTTCTAACATAGTGATTTCATGTTGTAAGGTACTCAAACTGGTTTCAGTTTGGGCAAAGTTCAGCGCGGAAATAATGCCTTGTTGTGCAAGGTTTTGCTCCGCGCGGTGACGCAATACTAAGGTTTTTAGCGCGCCTTGTTTTTGCATCAGCTGTGTTTGTTCGTTTAACAGCTCCCGTTGTTGAGTCAGTAACAGCTGCTCTTTTATTGCCCACGACTGACGCAAAGCTTGTTTGGCTTGTTGAACCTGTAACGCCAAGTCTGGACTCACAAGCTCGGCGATCACTTCACCTTTGTGCACAATTGCGCCCGCTTTATGGTGGATAGTTTTAACGATAGCCGCGCTTTGCGCGTTTAATAAAAACTGCTCAGCACTACGTAATTCTCCAAAGCTATCTACTGATAAGGTAAACGGACCTTGTTTCACCTCCGCTACCAGTATTTCAGCGCGCATCACACTAGAATGAGGCGCCCATTGTTGCCACAGCAAATAAACAACTATCGCCGCCATTAAACAGGCAACAACGATATAGTGTGTGGTTTTTTTTGGCTTCACTGGTTTGACTAGATCCATTTCCCCTCCTAACTGACTAAGCGCTAAGAGCGAGATTTATGCCAAAATTCAATAATCTTAAATTTCAATAAGTTAAAAAAATTGTAACTGCGAAAGTCAGATGATATTCCGAAATCGGAGCATTCACTCCGGGATCGGAGAGTAACGGCAGTAGATGCAATTTATCTTTTGTGGGGCCCTAAATAAGTACGCGACAAGTCAAAAACACACGGTATCATAGCAAGCTCCGTAATGGACCTCGCAGCAGCTCACATCGCCCCTCTAGGCGTTGACCAAGGTGATATCTTCCAAACCGGGTCCATATGATGGTACTTGGCATTCAAAAGTCTGTAATAGACCAAGTACTACACGCGAATGTATTACAACGTATCAACGACTCTGAGTACTATGGTAATGAATACAGCCTAAACGAGGTGATGAACAACCTGACCGCCGCTATTTTCGTTGCTGATAAGAATGCAACGACACTGAGCCAAAACCTGCAAATAGAGTACGTTTCTCGCTTGATTAATGTCGCAGGCTTGAGCAAAGCGAGCAAATACGACAATTTGGCAAAAGCCGCTGCGCTATTCCAGCTGCAGAGTATTTTGGATAAGAGCACAGCTTGGGGTGCCGATCAGGCAACTAAGGCACATAAAGCGTATATCGACCGTATGATCACAAAAGCGCTAGAAGCGTAACTCAAAAGCTTTTGTATTACGCGAGTGAAATGAGCGAAAACGTTAAGGGCTAGCAATTTGCTAGCCCTTGTTTTGTCTGGTTATATCACTAAGCTAAAGCAGGTTTAGAGCGATAGTACTGAATACAACCTAATTGTGCGGCATTAGTCAGTAAAATCATCACAAACATCAACACGTGAGCGACACTCACATGACCAAGACTTAGCTCTGCAGCCAATCCAATTCCTCCCGCTAAAAACTGCAGTGAGAAATACCTGGCGCTTAAGTTAGAGACATCACCGCTTTTAATCGTTTTATAGGTTTGTGGCATAACGCGAATTGAACTCATCACTAGCCCTAAGTAAGTTAACGCATTGAGCAACGCAGCAGCTTCGATGTCCTTTGCCAATAAAAGCCCAAATGGCAACGTCGACAAAGCAAGCAAGAGTGCTAATTGATTACGCTGTTTCGAGCTTGCGTTGTACCGAATAAAATAATATAAAATAAGTGCACTTAAAGAACCTGTAACAACAAAAGGCAGCACCATAAAAAAACGTTCAAAGAAAACGTTGTAGGCAATAAAGTAAGAGCTTTGTGCAACACCAAAACTCATCATTAACAGTGATACACCTGACACACTGCGATTTTTACGGATCTTCCTAATCAAAGGAACAAAGCTTAAAACCAAAACGAAAGAAGAAACGATCGGTAAATATTCGCTCAATGCCAACTCCAAATGTCTAAATTGTTGCAAAGTTAAAGTGCTGTAAAACCTTTAAAAACACATTGTAAATTTATGATTTTTAAGGTTTTATTTTTGAAGGCGCGCATTTTAAGAGCTAACTTTTAAAATACAACTGAACACCTAACATCCAACTTTGAATAGATGGCAAGGCTGGAATACAGGTGTATATAAATAAATACAAGGAATTACGATGAAGTGGCTACTCATTATACTTACTAGCATTGGCTTGAGCGGATGCAATTCCACTCACACCATTACAGCAGACATGAGACAGAAGGTAGATGTGACTTCTCTATTCAACCACTCTCTTTTTGCGCTGAAATCAGTTCCTTCAGAACAACAAATCTTCACTTTACCTAAGCAAGAAGAAGAAGCTTTATTAACCTATGTTGAGCGGTTCAGAGGTAAAAGTGTAACCAAAGACGAAATTCTTGGTAATTTCCTTCAGGCAAAAATTGGCCACTTTTCTTACGACGGCGAAACATTCATAGCCAGTGAGTCGCTAAATCAGCAGTCCGGAAATTGCATTTCTCTAGCTATATTATCTCAGGCCTATGCCAATATTCTCGGTATTGAAACTAGTTACGCCAAAGTCGATAGCTTTCCCATCTATCAGAAGAACCAAAATTTCGTACTCACATCAAGCCATTTTAAGACAAAACTAATTACACCAAAGGAAGAATTAGCAACTCTAAATAACAGATTTTTCTTTAGCGGAACTGTTGTTGATTATTTCCCTGAGCAGGATAGTGTATTTTCAGGGAATGCGCAGTATGAAGATTTAGTCGCAAAGTTTTATACCAATTTAGCCGTTTCCGCTTTGTTGGAAGCTGACTATGATATGAGTTATTCTTTGTTGTCTGCCGCGCTCAAATACGCCCCAAGAGACGCTGAAGCTATCAATATTGCCGCGCTGTTACATAAGCATGTTGGTGATAGAAATAGTGCGAAGCAAATCTATGATTATGCCTTCAACAATCACCTCACCAGCACCAATTTATTATTGAATTACCTTAACTATATTCCCAAAGACCAAACTAATCTCAAGAATATGATCCTAGCGGAGCTTGAAAAAAGCCCTACCTCCCCTTTCGATACCCTCTCGTTAGCTTCGAGCTACATAAAGCAACAGCGCTATAAAAAAGCCAAAAAACTTATTGAGCCTTTATTGCTGAATTATCATTACTTGCCGGAAGTTTATGTCGAGCTTGGGAAAATTGCTTATTTAGAGCAAAGATACCAAACCGCATCTGAATACTTTGAGCAAGCAGTCAATAAGTCTAGAGAGCAGTATAAAAAGGACCTATACACCGCCAAGCAAAATATGTTGAACCATTTATTGGTTCGTAATGAGGATATAAAATAAAGAATGACATAAGTTAAGTAAAACTTATGTTAAAATAATATATATAAAACTTTACAAACCACATTATTGTTTCTATTTTGGTGTGTGGATGTTCAAAAAACATACCACTCATTGGCCGTGCTCTACAGTGCACCCAAGGCTTGGTATTGAACGACGCCCAACTTTTTAATTTCAAGTTGGATAACCACACACTCAAAAGGAATAACAATGAAACGACACATTCTTGTCACAGCATTAGGTTTAGCATCTGGTATCGCGATGGCACAAGCGCCATTAACAGAAGCTCAGATGATGGAGTATACCAGCAAAGCTAGCAAGGCAATGATTGGTAAAAAGTACGATCTCAACCTTCCACTTATTACTCAAAACAGTGCTACAAATACTTCAACGTCTACACAGACCATTGTGCAAACAGTTTCACACCCAGATGCAAGCTACATCAAACTACACTTTAAGAACCTCAATCTTGCAAACGGCGGTAAACTCGTTGTTCGCTCGGAGGATAGTGGCGAGCGCTATGAATACACCCAAGGAAGCCTCCGCGCAGCAACGGTTGATCCAAGCCTCGGCGATGACGGCGTTAAACAGTTTTCTGCTATGTCAGTCTCTGCTGATAAAGTCATCATTGAATATACTCCAGGCCAAGGTAATGCAGGCAAAACACCCGAAGTCGATTTTTACTATCATGGTACTGAAGGGCAAGCAACTGTTGAGGGCTTGACCGATGTGACGCCCATGTCAACTTGTGGCGCAATGGAACGCAAAGACGTGCAGTGCTGGGCGCAATCGCACCCGGTGGAATTCGAGCGCTCGCGTCCAGTCGCCAGACTGCTTATGAACGGCAGTCGTTTGTGTACGGGTTGGCGTGTTGGTGCAGATAACCGCATGTTTACCAATAATCACTGTGTGGGATCCGCATCAGAGCTGGCAAATACTGAGGTATGGTTTAATTATCAAAGCACGAGCTGTAACGGCAGTCAGCGCGAGACTGTGGTTAAGATCACAGGTAAAGACTTCCTTAAAACAGATTATACGCTAGATTATACGTTGTTTACCGTCAATGATTTCGCTAAAGCTCAGCCGTTTGGTTACTTCGGCTTAGATGTGCGTAATCCATCGCAGGGCGAGCGTATTTACATTCCTCAACATGGTTCAGGTAACCCTAAAGAACTGTCGATTGAGTCTGATCAAGACACCAATGGACTATGCTCTGTTAACCAAGCAACGGCGAATGGTCGAGGTACCGGCACAGATATAGGCTATTACTGCGACACTATTGGTGGCTCGTCAGGTTCGCCAGTACTTGCAGCCTCAACCAATAATGTTGTTGCGCTACACCACTTAGGTGGCTGTACCAATAAGGGCGCTAAAATTAGCTTAATTTGGCCTCAGGTTTCTACTCACTTTGGTGGCCAAATTCCTGTTGGTGATAATGGCACTACTGATCCATTGCCTGTTGCGTTATTTACTTACAGCTGTAATGACCTAAGCTGCAGCTTCGATGGTTCAGGATCTAGCTCACCAAACGGTTCTATTACACAGCATAGTTGGCAGTTTGGTGACGGCGCATCCGCTTCAGGCGCGCAAACTTCACATAGCTTCACAAACTCTGGCAGCTATACCGTAGAACTCACCGTGACAGATAGTAATGGCGACACCGCGTCAACAACACAACAAGTTGCCGTAACGCTGCCAGGTGAAGAGCAAAAGCTTATCAAGGGAGTTGCAAAAACGGGGCTTGCTGGTGCTAGCGGCAGTGAAACTTTCTTCTATTACGATGCGCCAGCTGGCGCAAATACAGTGACATTTAACACTAGCGGTGGCACTGGTGATGCTGATATGTATGTACTAAAAGGTGCAGAGCCCACCACCAGTAATTGGACTTGTCGTCCTTATCGCTCCGGTAATACTGAGTCTTGCAGCCTAAATGAAGGGGCTGGGCGTTATTGGGTGATGATCCGCGGATATAATGCTTACTCAGGTTTGCAAATCGTAGCAGATCACAACTAGCCTAAACTTCGAATAAACAAACTAAATGATTTGCGGGGGCTCGCCCCCGCTTATTTGACAGCAATCTTCAGCGATTATCTACAACTCATACCAAACACTAAACCAGACACGGTTTTCATTAGCCATGTTACGCCCCTCAATGCGACCCACTCCAGCATTAAACTGTAAATCGGTTAATCCTGCAGGAGCAAAATCAGCGGCCTTGTCTAATATCACTCGAGACAAAGGTAAGCGCATCTTAATACCGTAATTTTGCCCAATAACTTCTCCATCTAACTGATGCTGCTTATAAAATAACTTAGGTTTGCCCTGCTGCCATGACGTTGCAAATTCATAGCCTAAATAGCGGCTTCCCGTTGCAAATAGATGCGGCAACATCGGTTCGCTGACAGCGTGTAAACTGTTACTAATACTAGTGCTGGTAAGTGATCCACCACCCAAAGATAAAGGCAATTCGCTGCTGTAGCGGCTATCGACCGATGCATAGAATGGAATTTGCCATGCTTTAGCGAACAAACTCAGCTGATAATCAAAACCATCTAATTCACCTAGCCACTGAGCTGCAGAGACTTGCAGTGCTACACCATGCTGCTGTGTATCCCACATTGCACGACCGTTAAAGCCGTAGCGCCCGCCGCTCCATGTCTTTTCACCATGTTGCACACGAATAACCCCCAATTCGGGAGCGAGGTAATTCAATGCTTCACCAAAACGATAGCTAGATGACAAAGCAAATTGCTTAAAGCTGTTTTCATTCGAGGTATTTGCTTGTAGCGAGTGAGACTGCTTATCCGCTTCTAGCTCTTGATATCCAGCATCAAACGTTGTTTTCCAGTTTTCATGACGATATTCGAATTGGGCGAATGCACCCATCAACGCGCCATTATTGATACTTTTCTCGACTCCAAGCTGCCAAGCAAGTTGGCGCAGCACATCCTGCCCTTTTAATGCCACGCCCAAACTATCAAAAGAGGCGCTATTTAATGCGCCTGATAAGGCGACAGAATAAGACTGTTCGAACACAGAATAATCAGAGCTGGGCAGCGCGGTTTGATCTATCTTAGCCGCAGGTAATTGATGAGGATGCAGCTCTTGTAGCTCAGCCTCATCCACTTGCTCCAACACACTCACGGTGCGCCAAGCCGGAGCAACTATTTTGTTAACCTTGACCCCTTCAGGGGTCGCATAGCTCACCAGTAACTGCTGTGAATGGGTAATAATTTGCTCAAGCGGTTTAGCACTCACAGGTAAGGTTTCAAGTATTTTACTCACCACGTCATACCGCATCACCGCTAAATGGCCTGCGACTCCAGAAATAAAGTACAGCTTGTCATCATCATGAGACCAAGTTAACCCCGAAAGGTATTGATGTGACTTGGGTAAGTAGACGATTTCGGTTGTATCATGGCTAAGATCTTTAACAACAAGTTGCCAGCGTTTGTTAGGAGTAACATGCACATAGGCTAATATCGTCTTTTTATTAGAGAGCACAGGAAAGTCATGGACATCCCCAAGCTTGCTTGTGGTGATCGGCGCTTGCTTGCCTGAGTCCAACTCTATGGTCACTAGCTGTGAGTAACCCAAACGAGACACCTCCGCAATAATGGTATTAGCATCAACAATACTAAAGCGACGAATACCCGCGCCTTCGGTTAGTTGCTTCGGCTTTCCAGTACCAATTTTCCAGACAAACAAATCATTGATAAAGGTATCATCTGCAGCTGGCGTTTTTGCAACGAAGTAAATATGGCTGTCATTCAGCCACTGGGGGTAATAGATACCAGCAAAATTGTGAGCATCAAGCTGCGCAAGTCGCTTTTTTGGAAAGACTTCAGGTGCGATATCCACGATATCTTTAGGATCGGCATTTAATATTGCTTCGTTGCGCTTATTAAATTGCTCAATGGCTTCTACATTTTCTTTGTTTTCGTAGATATTGAGTGTGACTTGGCGTTTGCGATTTTGCTCCACCACCAAAAACTGACTGCCATCTGGAGAGAATGCGATATCTCGAGCAGCATATGCGAACCGCTGCCAAAGCTCACTCTGTGTCGGAACCAAAGCCAGCTCTTGCTGCATAGCCTGATAGCTATATTCAACAACAAAGCGACGATATAACTGGCTGGCTGGCGCTCCAAAAGCACCACTAAATGCGGTTTCAAAACTGCGTGATTCCACCGCCTGCACTCTTGTCCACACGGCATCTAGCGTCTGTGCACCATAATTATCCTCAAGCCAAGCTAGAAAACGTACGCCTACTAAGTACGCCATGGAATTGGAAAGGTAAGACTTGTCGCCATTATCTAAAGCGCTATAGGTCGGTAATGCGCCTTGCTGCGCGTAATAACGCACAATGCTCTCACTGTAGTTATCGTACAAACGTCCTCGCCCCGTTAATCTAGACTCCAGCAAGGTCGCATAGCCTTCGCTGACCCAACGCGGTAATACCGCATCGAGCAAGTCGGTAATATCGTGCCAATCTCTGAGATGTTGTCGCCATTGATTACGGCTAGGCTGTGATAGATGAACGAGATGAATATATTCGTGCAAAATGAGCAACTGCTGCCAACTGGTGTTATTTGCGATGACGGAATCAGCTTGAGGCGGCGTTGCTTGCAGTGCCATCATTGGTTTATCTGTGCTGGGTAATGCAAAGCCATTGGCCGTATTTTCTGGATCGTAAATAATCACATCAGCACGTTCACTCAAGGCTCTACCTTGTTGTGCCAGCACTTTATCTCGCACTACCTCCAGCTCATTTGCTGCAGAATACGCCCATTGCTGAAGCGCCTGAGGATAATGCACATTGAAGTTTTCGGTTTTAATGGTTTGCCACTTTGCCTGTAAACCAAAGCTAGTAAAAGCAACAAAAATTATCAGTAGCGCTCGCATTACCTTTCCTATATAAATCCGGTGGCGCTAGCTTAACAAGAGATGTAAAGAAAAAGTGTGCTTTTTAGTAACAATTTCTTGCGCACGTTACACCTTAAAACGTCTATTTTGAGGCAAGCAAGATCTGCGTTGCTCTAAATGCGCGTAATTTTTCAGTGCTTTTGTGGCTGTGCAAGGGTGATAAACAAGCTAAGTACCCCAAGAGATACTGCAAACACAAAAAATACCACGGTTGAACTCAACCCCGCCTGCCATTTTGCCGCGGCAATAAAACCCGCGCTCAATAACACCGCCAGTTTTGCCTTGGTGTGCGCGTGTGGTTTGAATGATTTGGAGTAGCTATACGCCATAAAAATAAAGCCGCTGGCCAACAGATAAGTGACTAACATGGTAGCTCCTTGCCAAGATTTTGAAGGAGCTTTAATTATATGCTAATGATAATTATTATCAATAAGGTAAAGTGATTTTTATCAATCCTCCTGAGCCTGTGTTGTGACAACTCAGTTGTCCATCGTGTAACTCTACAATGGTGCGGCTAAAGGTTAAACCTATTCCCTGCCCACCTTCTTTGGTGGAATAGAAAGGTGTAAGCATGTTATCTAGGTTGGCAAAGCCCGGGCCATTGTCTTGTACACCAATCACCGCTTGTTGCTGCTGATAATAAGCATGTAGTGTCAACTTAGCATTTTCACCACTGGCCTCAATGGCATTTTTAACTAAGTTAATCAGCACTTGCTCAATTAAGGCTTTATCGAGATGGAGCGTCTTCACGGTGCAATTTACTTGGATGTCGGTATCCTCAAATAACGCAGCAACAGAAGACAGTAACAGCATGATGGAGACTGACTCCCGATCAAGCCTTGGGGTTTGCGTAACTTTGGCGTATTGGCTCACAAATTGTTGTAAATGCTGGCAACGCTGACCTATTACACTTAGCGCATGCTGCTCTTTTTCGTCCTTTGCTCTTGCTAATAAGGTTTGCGCTAGGGAGCTGACGGGCGTCAAACTGTTGTGGATCTCATGACTTATTACTCGGATTAAGTGTTGCCAAGCAGCCAGCTCCTTTTTACGTAATGCCTTAGTAATATCGAGTGCAACAAGTAAAGAAAACTGCTTACCCTCTTGAAAGAATTCACTACTTTGTAGCTGCCACCGAGATTGCTGCGCTGTATCTGCAAAATGCCAGTGATTATCTTGTTGCACCAGCCCAAACTGAGCCGCACTTATTCCCTTACACTCTAACCAAGGGCGATGATAAAGCGACTCAAATGCACCATTGGCATAGGCAAGTTTGAGCTTATCATCAAACATCATAATAGGCGTATTAAGGCTGTCTATTAGCTGATAAATGATAAACTGCTGACTATGATAGCGGCGCTTTTGACTGTGCAGCTGTGCACTTAAGGCTAGCAAGCGCTGTTCAAATTCAGCCACCACGCCCGCCGTATAATGTGGCTTAATGGTTTGAGTAAAGTCACTTTGTGCAATCGCTTCTAGCTGCCAATTAGCACGCATGGCAATACGTTTAAGGTGAGACAACAGTATTTTCTGTAACCCGCCCAATAACCCCAATACACTCACCGATACGACAGCCACCCACATTACCCCAAGCTGTAATTGCAGAAGCAGTAAAGTCAGTAAAACCGTACAGCTAATGGTTAACAGCGTACAGTAGGCCCCAAGCCGCCACTCGGCGCTAGCCAGATGTTTTAAGGCCATATTTTTCCAAACGCCGATAAAGAGAAGAAGCCGTGAGCCCTAGTATTTTAGCGGCTTCTGCGACATTGCCTTGAGCCCGTTGCATCGCCTGCTCCACCATTTCTTGCTCCACTTGTTGCAAAGTCTTGCTTGGCATATCACTAGTCACTTTAGGTGCGGCGGTAAAGCGTAGTTGGCAGTCACTGAGCTCAATCTGCAAGCCCTCTGCCATTAACACGGCACGCTCCATAACGTGACTTAACTCACGCACATTGCCGGGCCAAGCGTGTTCAATCAATGCGGCTTTAACCGCTGGGCTAAGTTCACGAATTGGCTCACCATACTGCGCACAGAATTTAGCGACAAAATACTCAGCCAACGGCACGATATCGCCAAACCGCTCGGCGAGCCTCGGCACTTCAATCACAATCGTGTTGATGCGATATAATAAGTCTTCTCGGAACTCACCAGCTTTCACTAAAGCGTCTAGATTGGTATTGGTTGCGCAAATAAGGCGGCAATCCGCTTGTTGCGTCTGACTGCTACCCACAACTTCATAACTGCCATTTTCCAGCACCCGCAGTAATTTTGCTTGTAGAGGCAGTGGAATAGTCGCAACTTCATCCAAAAACAATGTGCCCTGCTTTGCCATCGCAAAACGACCAACACGATGCTGCTTTGCATCTGTAAACGCCCCTTTGCTGTGACCAAACATCTCACTTTCGAATAATGACTCTGGCACTGCGCCCATATTCACCTCAACCCAAGGTCCTGCTGAACGATTAGACTGTTGGTGTAACCACTGAGCGAAATGACTTTTGCCCGCGCCACTTGGCCCAGTAAGCAGCACCCGAGCATCGGTTTTTGCTACTTTAGCAAGCTGCTTATATAAAGATTGCATCGCCTGAGAGCGCCATTGAAACGCGCCGCGCTCACTGTGTTTTGCTACGATACTCGCTTGCTTTAATGATATTTTGAGTTGTTGCTGCACGGCTTGCAGCAGCTGCTGATTGTCCCACGGCTTTTCGATAAAGTCGCTCGCACCAAGCTGCATTGCGGACACCGCTAACGCGACATTTCCCCAACCGGTAATACAGATCACAGGCACATTAAGATTGGAGTCACGTAGCCAGCGCAAAAAGTCCAATCCTTCATTGCCTGAAGTGGTATCTCGGGAGAAGTTCATATCGAGCAAGGCTAATGACACTTGCTTAGCGCTGAGCAGTGGTTTGGCAAGCTCTAAGGTTGCCGCCTCAATTACATTGAAACCTTGATCTTCTAAAAAGAATACGGCGCTGAGGCGTACTTCGGCGTTATCGTCAATAACCAGTATTGTGGACTTTTCCATAGGGAGAATTTTTATTCTTATGGGTTTCAGCGGAGCAAGGTGTGCTCCGCGAATATGAAATTATAACCAACGGATGATAGTACTTAGGGTATGGCTTTCACCCGGTGCAAGTTGCACGGCATCGTCCATTACGTTACAAGCTTCTAAGCACAACATCTTGTGGTATTCATCATCATTAAAGTTGCTTAAACGCTGTGATTTTTCAATCCATGGATTCCAAAGCACACAAGAAGTTGAGTTTTCACGTTTTACTTCAATAATGCCCGCAGGCGTGTTGATGGTTTGTACTGGGCTTGCTTGGGTGTATACCATATCGGTTTCGCGGGCAAAGCCAACCACTTCGGTTTGCTCAAATGGACCTTCATCAAACTCGATATATTTCGCGCCTTGTAACCCGTCTACCGTGGTATTACTTACTTCTGGCGTTGGGAAATACGTATGTAGGGCTTGCGTTAGCGTAAATGGCGCATCACCAGTATTGGTATTGGTCAGTCGCACTTCAAGCTTGTCTGATAACACAAACTCGACCTCTAATTGTGACGTGTGTGGCCAGTATTGCGCTTCAACTAAAGTCATCGGTAGTGTGAGCTTAACGGTAATTTCATCGCTTTTTTCTTCAACGCTGTGCGCGCGCCAAAGTAGCTTGCGAGCAACCCCATGAATTGGCCAATCCGCTTTGCTATGAACGCCAAACCAAGGCCAACAGATTGGAATACCACCACGTACCGGTTTGCCTTCAAGGTAATCTTCCGCCTCAGAAACCCAAATTAAATTGCCTTTTCCTGCTGGTGTAAACTCGGTAAGTTGCGCACCCTGTAAAAAGATCTTTGCTTGGCAAAATGCACTGTCGACCCAAATATACTCAAGTCCGGACTCAGTGCGCTCGATTGAAACTGAAGGTGATAATTCCATGGTGATTCCTACGTCAACTCAATGATATGCCTACCTTACCACTTAAATACTACGAGTAAACTGTTATCCATCCAATTTGAAAGTTATTCAATTATACCAATGCGGTAGCACCGTGAGAGTGTTGCTCTCACGGTTTATGGAACGTGAGGGTTGGGCTAAAGCTATACTTTAAATTTGCCCACCAGCTCTGTGAGTGTGCTCGA
Organism: Pseudoalteromonas maricaloris; assembly: GCF_024746855.1. NCBI lineage: Bacteria > Pseudomonadati > Pseudomonadota > Gammaproteobacteria > Alteromonadales > Pseudoalteromonadaceae > Pseudoalteromonas > Pseudoalteromonas maricaloris. The sequence goes on from NZ_CP024625.1 coordinate 3,946,961, forward strand.
TAATGAATGTAATCTCACGCCATTTTGATTGGTATTCACAGCGATATCACTCACGCTATCCGCGGCATTTTTAATTTCCACCACGTTACGATTAATGTCTTCAGCAACATGTTGCTGCTCTTCAGCTGCGGTGGCGATTTGCGTGTTAAGGTCGCTAATATTGACAATCGCTTGGGTAATTTCACTAAATTGTTGTTGCGCTGAGTTTGTCAGTTCAACCGTTTGCTCCGTACGCGTTAGGCTGCGCTTCATTTCTCCCGACACCATTTCTGTCATTTTTCTAAGCTTATCAAGCTGAGAAGCGATTTCTTCCGTCGATTCAGAGGTACGCTGCGACAACGCTCGCACTTCATCGGCCACGACAGCAAAACCGCGGCCATGCTCACCTGCCCGTGCCGCCTCAATTGCGGCATTTAATGCCAAAAGATTGGTTTGCTCAGCTATGCCTCGGATCACGCTGAGTATCGACATAATATTTTCGCTTTCGGTGTCGAGCTGCATGATATCTGCGGTTGCCTTGTTGATCACTTCAGATAATGTTGTGACGCTCTCGACAGACTCTGTGATCACCCTTTGGCCCAGCTCAGATGCTTGCTGAGTTTGTCCTGCCAGCTCAGCCGCATTGGCGCAGCTTGCCGCCACTTCGTTTGCGGTTGCCGCCATCTCATTAATTGCGGTGGCAGCCATTTCAAGCGCTTGCTGTTGTTGACTGGTAGCGCCCGTGAGCTGATCAGACTGAGAAGCGGTTTGTCGTGAGGTTTCATTAACTTGCTGCGCACACTCATTAATTTGCGTTACCAGCTCAGCAATGAGATTTAAAAACAAATTAAAGCTCGTCGCCAGTTTGCCTGTTTCATCCTGAGCTTTAATGTCTAAACGCTGCGTTAAATCACCACCGCCTTGCGAAATTTCAGTTAAGCCATCACTCACTTCTACAATGGGCGCTGAGATCAACTTAGAAATATAACTTGCTAGCAATAAAAATACGGTGATCAGGACGGCACTTAGAATCAATATCGTCAGCGTCATCGCATTGGCTGCAGCCATTACCTCACTTTTTTCAACTAAACCAATAAACTTCCAGCCTAATTTGGGTGCTGTATAGATGTTGGCAAAATAGTCTTGCCCGTTAATTTCGAGCTCAAATAACCCATCCTTATTTTGAGCCAATTCACGATAGCGGCCGTTCGCAATGTCTGCCAACTTTTTAAATCTATGTTCGGAGAACTTAGCATCGACCAACACATTTCCGGTGTCTTCCACTAGCATTAAATAGCCGGTCTCGCCCAACTTGATATTGCGGATGATTTTGGTCAACCCTTGTAGTGACACATCCATACCTTGGACACCCACGGTTTGACCATTGGCAGTTATCGCTTTTACCGTCGATACAATCACCATATCATCCGGCGCCCAATAATAAGCGCTGGTGCGGATCGTCTCGCCATTTCCTGATTGTCCTGTTTGATACCAAGGACGCTGTCTAGGGTCATAGTTTGCATTCACTTCACCTAGAGGCCATTGAATATAACCACCTTGCTGATTTCCCATGTAGATATAGGCAATGCCGGGATGCGTGTTACCAAAGTGCTCAAATAACGAATATGCTGCTTGCTCTGTTTTGCTTCCAGCTTTGGAATTAAGTCGAGTGGTGCTGGTTGAATCCATATAAGTTTTTACGTCTTGCTGCGCACTCAAGACCTGCGCATGGGTTGCTAAATAGTCTACGTTTTTTGCAATTTCATCAAAAAACATCTGGATACCATTCTCAACCTGTAGCGCCTCTCGATCACTGAGCTCCGAGAAAGTCTCTATCCCCTGCTGCCTAGTTTGACTGATAATAAGCCCCGCAATGATTAACAAAGGAAGTGCAATTGCCGTTGCGAAAGACAGCTTTAATTTTTGCGATATATTCATGAATAAACACCATTTCACAGATAGTAAAAATATAGTGAGGGATAGGCTATTGGGCAAGAATTACATACAAATGTGATCACTTGTTCGTCTTATATTCATCTTAGGTATGGTTAAATGTTGGGTAACTTTGAGGTCAGATAGACCACAGTGTTACTATAGATAATTCAATCAAGGATCATAAAATTTATCTGCTTTCTGCAATGATAGCTTTGGTGGTCTACAATTTGTAAGAGGTTTTTGCGCTCAACTATTTAACAACGGGACAACTATGTTAAAACTTTCAACCATCTCACTCGGATTAGGTATAGCACTTTGCTCTAATTCAGTGCTTGCCGAAAACTCAGAAATTGATGCGTTAAAGCGCCAATTGGCTGAACTTCAGAAGAAACTCACGCAGCTAGAACAAAAAGAGCAGGCGCGAGCACAACAGGAAAAAATCGCAAAGGCTGAAAAAGCCGAAGCAAAAGCTGAAACTAAAACTCAAGTTGCAGCAGCTGAAACAAAACCGACCATCAAAGTCGGTGGCGCGATCAGAACAAACTACAGCCATACGTCTTATGACGATGACAACAAGAACCGTGGCGGCGATTTTGACTTCGATATTTTCAGATTAAACTTTTCTGGCAATGTCGGTGGCTTTGGCTTAAATGCCGAAATCCGCTTTTTCGACTATATGACTGCGGTAAAATACGCTTACCTAGACTATGACTTTGCCGACCATTGGCAAGCTCAGGTTGGTATGACTAAAGTGCCTTTTGGTAACTCACCTTACAACTCGCACAACTGGTTCTTTAACACCACCTATTACATTGGTCTTGAAGACGACCACGACATGGGCGTGGTATTTAAACGTAAAGTAGCGGACAATTGGCAGCTTGACCTTGGTTTTTTCAAAAACGATGAGCTAGGTGGTGTCGATGGTTACGTGGATGACCGCAGTGATCGCTACTCTTATGACGTGGTGGGTTTCCGTAAAGCGGGCGATGGCGTTTATGACGACCCAACGCAACCAATCGGGGAATACAACACCTTTGTTGGTCGCTACGCGTATCATATTGAACACAACGGTGGCACAACTGAAATTGGCGTCTCTGGCCTTGCCGGTGGCCTTCACGATGGTAATGACCGAGCAGGTGATTACAACGCGTGGGCACTGCATTTAAATAGCAACATTGGCCCTTGGAATTTACAGCTACAACACGGTGAGTACCAGTACGATATTGACGATGTAAACCGTATGGCAGTAGGTGCTTATGCGTTTTATGATTCCATCGCAGCAGAAGCCACTATGTCGAACTTTAATGTAGCGTACAATCTGCCAGTTGAGTTCGGTCCAATTACTGATCTGCAGTTTTATAACGACTTCGGTATTATTTACGACAAATCTGATAATTCCGAAGACACTTGGATGAATGTCACAGGTGTGTCACTCGCTGCGGGTGCATTCTTCACCTATGTTGATCTAGTTCATGCGAAAAACCAGCCGTTTATTGGTGGTTCAATCGCAGGCGATAGTGACGAAAGCGAGCGTCGCTTCAATATTAACTTCGGTTATTACTTTTAATCTTTGCGATTAATCTTAGGTATTAAATCAAAAAGGCGATGCACTAGTTGGTGCATCGCCTTTTTATTACCTTATTTCCTGTAATACCAATAAGACCAACGTTAGTTTGTGGCTGCTCTCCAACCTAGGCGCTCCGCTTCAGTGGCGGCAAATTGTGGTAAATCTGCGGCAATAAATTGTTTGTGGAGTATTTGCACACCAAGTAAATGATTGATCACGGCATCTAATTGCACTTTGAGTGAATTATCGGCGTCTGGTGAATCATGTAACTCAAATAGCGCATTTACCGCTTCAAAGTCTAATAAACCTGCGGCTTCTACAGCTTGTCTAGACAAGTACTTATCAGCCAACACGCGCATTGCAGCCCACTTTTTCTCATCTGAGTGCGCCGGTGGCGCCATAAATGCAAATTTCTCACGCTCATACAGTACTTCTGGCAGCAGCCCTTTCATCGCTTCACGTAACACATACTTTTCTTTACGGTCTTTAATGCGATATTGCGGGGGAATAGTAAAGGCAAACTCTGCGAGGTGATGATCCAAAAAGGCAGGCCTTGCCTCCATCGAATTGGCCATGTCGACCCTATCTCCACCCCAAGTTAATATTTGCCCTTCAAGCATGGTTTTAATCCATACATACTGGGCTTTGTCGAGTGGATGACGGGACTCTAACATGGCATCATCTAAAGTCTCAGCGATTGCTTTGCCTGCGTCATAACCCGTGAGTAGTTCTCTGTGTTCGGCGGCAACGAGTTGATGGGCAAAGTGACTGCATGACAGCCAAGGCTGTAAACAGCTCGGCGTAAAGCCTACAACTTCGTCTAATGCTGCACTATCGTATTGCTCACGGGAGAGCATGGCACCCTTAAATAATTTATTGCTGTCTTCCAGCATGGTTTGCCACTGGGCTTTTTCGGTGTCGTCAAGTTCATCTAAACCATATAAAAACAGGTCTTTTCTAAATGCGGGATAACCCGCAAAAAGTTCATCGGAGCCCTCCCCGGTCATCACAACTTTATAATTAGACTCGTTAACTTGCTGACTCATCAAATACTTAGCAACACCAAGCGTGTTATAAATGGTTCGTTCGGTATGCCATAAAGTTCGCTCAAAATGGCCATATAGCTCGTCGCCACTTAACGACATAATATGATGATCAGCCTTGGTGGCTTGTGCCATCTGTTTTGCAATTGGCGTTTCGTCGTACTCTGCACTATCAAAGCCTATGGTAAAGGCCTTAATTGGTGCTTGTGCCGCAGCTGAAGACAGGCCCAAAATGGCGCATGAGTCTATGCCACCACTTAAGTAACAGCCTACCGGGACGTCTGCGGTGAGTCTCAACTGCACCGCTTCTAGCAGCTGTTTGCGCACGCCATCAATGTAGTATGCTTCATCTTTGCTATTTAAATACGTTTGCGCCGTTGGAAAGTTAACATCCCAATAAGGTCTATCTTCAATGCTAAAACCTTGTTCGCTTCTGGTGATGCTAACAACATGTCCAGGTTTGATTTGATGTACATTCGCAAACGCCGTGCTGCCGGGCACCATGACTTGGATCAGTTGATGAAATAGGCCTTCACTTGAGAATCGGCGCTTAACTTTAGGGTTGGCAAACAGCACCTTCAGTTCTGAGCCAAACACAATTTCGTCTTCTGTTTGGGTGTAGTACAAAGGCTTAATACCAAAGCGGTCTCTCACTAAGTGCAACGTATCGGTTTGTTGGTCATACAACGCAAACGCAAACTCACCGCGCAAATGCGTCAGCATCTCATCGAGACCAAGCTGCTGATATAAGTGCATAGCAATTTCTGAGTCGCTCTTACTTTGGAACCTTGCCCCTTTTGCTACTAGTTCAGCTCGGATCCGCGCGTAATCGTAAAACTCACCATTGTGCGCCAACATTAGACGCTTATCAGAACTAATAAAGGGCTGTCGACCTCGTTGCTCGTCGAGGTCGATTATCGATAGTCTGGCGTGACTAAATCCCACGCCAGCCATTTGTTTATAGCCAAAACCATCGGGACCACGATGATGTTGAATGGCTGCCATGTTTACCAATAATTGATTATCTATTTGTGTTTGCGCTTGCGTTGAAAAAATACCAGCAATTCCGCACATAATATCTCCCTAAATCACATCCATCACAGTACTGGCGCGCTGCACCATACAGGTCAATAAGGCTTGGCGTAAAAAGACGGCACCACGTGCCTGACTAAAATACCAATTGTGTGGCGTGGCATCTAAACTGGTGCACAACTCTTCACCTCGAGCCAGAGGATGAAGCACTATCGCATCGGGCTTAAAGGGGGAATCTGCACTTAATTTAAATGACTTTCCATAGGTTTCGAAGCTTTCACCAACCCATGCAATGGAATTGATATACACCACATCAAGCTCAGGTAAAACGGCGTTCAAGTCATGGCCGATAGACACTTTGACCCCCGCCTCCTCTAGCTGGGCTAATTGCTCGCTCGACACCGCTTCCTCGACACTCTCGTCGTAGAGCAGGAATATTTCGTCCACAATGCGCGGAAAATGCGTAAACATTTTCAACAGGCTACGCACCGTACGCATTTGGCTCGGCACACCAATCACGCCAATTTTTATAGGACTAAAAGCTTCACTGTCAGGGAGTAATAACGACGGCCGCCATTTGAAGATAGTGTAGAGATCAGACATCGCTTGTGTTGGGTGCTCATCAATGCCATTACCAGCGTTGATAATTGGAATGCGTAGGCTGTGGATCATCTCTTCAATAGACTCCACTGAGGTGTCGCGTAAGACGACACAATCGCCATAATTATTGAACATCTCAGCGACATCTTGCAGCGACTCCCCTTTCGCGATGCCCGTTGAGGAGCGATCAGTGATCGACATAATGTCGCCCCCTAAGCGGTGCCATGCACTTTCAAACGACAGACGGGTGCGGGTGCTGGGTTCATAAAACGCACTGATCAAAATTTTGCCACTAAGCGGCGAGCTGAACCTTGCAGGATTACTTTCATACTTCGCGGCGAGGCGAAACAACTGGATCAGCACATCTCGGTCAAGATGGTCGACACTGATAATGTGCTTATTCTCCAAACAATGCAGCCTGTCACCGTCTTCTTGTATCGCTCTGAGTAATGCTTTGGGATGTGCATCCCCGTAAACATCCGGTTGCGCTCGATTAAACTCTACTTGCTGCGCACTTACCATAACTGCCTCTTTTTAAAATCAATAAGGAACATAACGACAAGGACAACAGGACATAAACAACTGAGCACTATGGCCAGCCAAATTAAACTAGAAAATGCGCCCAATGAGATCATACATCCTCCACTTTGCTTTGCGTGCCCAACGCTTGCCAATGGAATGATTGCTGACTAAAACGCCAAGCAATCACACAAATTAATAACGACACCGCACAAGAAACTAATGCAGCGACATAAAAACCAATATAAAAATACCCAATCAAACCTGATACCGTACCAAGCAACATAGCCCAGCCAGCGCTATTTCCCGTCATTCGCGCAAAGTACAAACCAAATACGATAGGCCAAATAGTGCTGGCGACAAAAGCGCCAGCGAAGTTCAACAAGGCACCCAGCGTGGCGATTTTTGGTAAACACAAGAGCCAAGTCACGACGCCGAGGATGACAATAATCCACTTAGCACTTTTTAAGCGCTCGCTATCGCTCGCCTTTGGTTTGATGTATTGCAGGTAAATATCTTGATTGATGAGATCTGACGTTGCGGCGAGCAAGGAGTCCAAACTCGATGCCAGCGCTGAGAACACCACAATGAACAGAATGATCGAGCCGGTATAGCCGAGCACTTGGCTTGCAACCAAGGGTCCCACCATATCGGCGCTAGCGGGATACAAGCCTAAACTCGGCGCTGCCAGCGCAATAAACCCTGTCACGATGGGGATCGGTAGCCACAGTAGACCTGCGATAAAATACGCCTTTTTGCCCACTCCACCTTTAAATGCAAACGCCCTTGACCACCATACGTTGCTGTGAAAAATCTCTCCTAAACCAAAAAAGATATTGTTGAACAAAAACATCACAGCAGCAGGAAAAAGCAGGTCGAGTAGTTTAGGATGGTCACTACTGAGTTTTTGATGAATTGGTTCAAGCCCAACATTCATCGCCACGACAATGGCAATTCCGACGACACCTACCAAAATAATAATGGCCTGTAGAAAGTCCGTGGCGATCACCGCTTTTAGACCGCCAAACAGCGTGTAGACCACACACATCAGCAGAATAATTGACATACCAAGGTGATAATCTAAGCCACTTAGGGTGTGTAGCAAAATGCCACCGGCCATGCCTAAGCTAACGAGCCAACTCATGGCATACACGAAAGAGATCAGCAAAAAGACCCACCAAGAGAAACGCCCAAACCGCAACCGCATAAAGTCGCCACTGGTGTAGCCGTGGGGCAGTAAAGTTTTGATACGTTGGCTAAGCGGCGCAAATAGCAGCAATCCGAATGCGGCACAGGCGTAGCCAATCATGCCCCAAATACCAAACTGATAAGTGAGCTGTGGCGCAACTAAAGTGGTGTTACTGGTGACCCAAGTTGCCATCGCAGTGGCGCAAGCAAAGGCCAACCCAACATTTCTACCGGCCAGCGCAAATTCATTATGTGACTGTACGCGCCTGCCAATCCACCAGCCAAAAAATACCCATAGCAAAGCAAACGCCAGGGCGAGACCGAGCGCCAATGAAGCATTTATCATACGCTTTCCTTATCGTGCGTTTGCTTATTACCCACCACAATCATTCCTACAAGCAGCACAAATAAGCACAAGCCCAATACAAACAGTGCAAGCGCCAGCGTTAACTGATGATGTTTGACTGTAAATGAGACCGACGTTTGTGCCGAGTTAGCTGAGAGCCCACCTAAGGTAGCGAGATAATCACCATCAGCCAAGCCACTAATGGTTACCGCTTGTTGAGTCGGCTGAAGCGAAAGGGAGAGGGAGTAAGGTTCTGAAAGATGTTGAATAGATAGCTGTGTTGATTGCTGTAGAGGTGGACCTGTGCGCTCAATGTGTAGCGTAATAAACCCAGCAGTCACGACCTCATCGCTCACCCTCAGCGAGGCGGCAAGCCCATTAAAGCTCGCAGCAAGTAAGACTAAGGTTACTACTCGGGCGATCCACATCCTCATAATCCCTAACTGCGGTTATCCAAGTCCGAATTCGCCGCAAGTTTTGCTATCCACATTATTCTAGTAGTAACAAAGACTAGCCCAAGGATCAAATTTGTCTAGTAAAACGCCACCCAGCTTGTTCCTCAATTTACATTTATTCTTTTGTTTCTATTGCTCTTTTTTGAACACATTGCAGCAGCAAATTACTCCCTGCTTCAACATCATGCCAATGACTCCATTCGTCTGGCGCATGGCTAACGCCATTGAGTGATGGAATAAATATCAGCCCCGTGGGACACACTTCTGAAAAAAATTGGCTATCGTGACCAGCACCACTTGGCATGATTTGATAATTCAGCGACAAGGCCTCTGCCTGTTGACTAATAAATTCAACCATCTCAGGTGTGCACTTCATTGGAGACAACCAACTCACCTGCTCGTATTCAAACATTAAATGGTGTTTCCGAGCGATGGCTGAAAGCGCTTTTCGACAGGCAATTTCAAGGTTCTCCATCACCGTTTCGTCCATATCACGCGCAACGATGGTGAAATCCACCTCTCCAGCAATCGTATGTGCAAAACCCGGCTTTAATTCCGCCTTACCGACGGTGATCCTCGTGGTATCCGTACCGTCCTCTGCAATAATGCGATCTAACTGGTAAGCAAAATCAGCCAGCCCCATAAAGGCGTCGCTACGCATCTCCATGGGGGCTGTGCCTGCGTGGTCGGCTTTCCCAATTAATTTCACCATCCATTTAAATACCCCTGAAATCCCTTCCACCACGCCAATCTGAATGCCTTTTTGATCAAGCACGGGCCCTTGCTCTATATGTAATTCAAAAAAACTATTTATTTGCTCAGGTTCCAGTCTTGCATTCAGTGCATCCATAGGGTCTAACCCTTGCGCACGCATGGCATCGCTAAGCATACAGCCATCCGCATCATGACTTGTGAGCAATTGGTGAGGCGTTAATTTTCCAGTGAGCGCTTGCGCCCCGATCATGCCACCAAAGCGCCCTTCTTCTTCGCTGGTACCGATGACCCAAATCGGCCTATCTAATTGCACATTGTGCTCTTTTAAAATACGAATACACTCAAACCCCGCAATGACGCCCAAGGTTCCATCAAACATACCTCCTGCCGGTACGCTATCAAGATGAGAGCCGATGATCACCGCGGGTTTTGCTGCAATATCCGGGCTGGTCATTTCAATAATCACATTGCCAGCGCCATCCATACGACTCACAAATCCTTCGCTTTGTGCGCATTCCATCAGCCATTTACGCGCTGCAAAATCCTCATTGCTAAAACCTTGGCGATAAATTCCCTTATCTTCATGGTTATAGCCGAACTCCGCGAGCGCAAATAAGGTAGACTTAAGACGTTCTAAATTTACTTGCATACTTTGCCCCTCAACGTTTCAGTCGCACTACTTCCTTGTATTTAACCTGAGATCAGATTCGCTATTTTAAACACTAACGTCCGACTGATAATCTCTTTGCTTTAGCTTAGTTGAAAATTCGCGAATTTCAGCCGCTGTGATATGCTTTTAATAATTGGCTTCTGGTTAACAATGTTGGCTCAGGTCATCGTGATGCGCTGTCAGTTCAGCACTCCCGAAATATGAGGATGCCTATGCGTAAAAAAATCCCCTTATTCAATCGTTGTTTTTGGCTTCATGTTGCTGGCATCGTCTTCGTTGGTCTCGGCTTTATCGGCATGGCACTGCCTGTTATGCCTACCACCATCTTTTTTATTCTCGCTCTCGCTTGCTTTACCCGCTCTTCTCCCAAATTAGAAAATTGGCTGCTCACCCACCCCAAATTTGGCCCGAGTCTGGTTGCATGGCGGCAACATCAGGTGATCCCTATAAAAGGCAAGATTGGCGCTGCGGTTGGCATGAGTGTTGGTTTAGTGGCTTTGAGTTTTAGTAGTGCACCAGTTTGGGTCGTATGGTCTGTCGCGATAACTGAGGCTGCCGTACTCAGCTATATTTTTACACGTCCATCAGTCATTCCTATGGATGTAAAACAGCCTCACTTATAGCAAAATAAATGCCTCTCTACTAATTAGCTAAACGCTTTAAAAGCATCATCCAGCGGAGTATGCGCGATATGATTCACGTAGTTACTCATAACCTTTTGACTTAGCGCTAAGATAATTTCCAGCAGATTTTGTTTAGTATAACCTGCGGCAAAAAACGCTTTCGTTTGTGCATCGCTCAACTTGCCACGCTCGCGCAGCATTTCAAGTGTTGTGGCACGCAGCACTTCTAGTTTCTCATCGCCAAGTGGTGCTTGCTCACGCAGCGCTTTGACCAATTCATCACTTACTTTCATTGATTTTGCGATGGCAGAATGAGCCGGCACACAGTAGTGACATTCATGTTCTACATTAATCGCTTGCCACACCACAGTTTTTTCATCGTTATTAAATGAGCTATTTAAAAAAGCCTCATGTAGCACTTGATAGCCATGCAGATGCTCTGGTGATTCCGCCATTACACCATGAAGGTTCGGAATACGTCCAAATGCTTGCTGGGACTTCTCAAGTAATGGTTTACCTTTTTGCGGTGCAGATTCTACGGTATGGATTGTAAAGTCAGTCATCAGTTGCTCCTCTTGGTGCATTTTGTATTGGTATAACCTGAGCTCTAACTAACCTCAGGTTAACTAACCTGAGCTGCGGATAATTAATGCCTTTCTAGCAGCCAGTTTTAGCGCTAACTGCGTTGAATTCACTTCCAATAGCCAGCTATTGGGGCGTAAATTCGCCTTGTTATCCCCAAAAACTTTCTGGCTAGATAAGGAAAAAATTTAATGTGAGCTTAAGAATAAAGAGTTAGCTCATTCCTTATCCAAACCTCAGGTTAACTACTCATCGGGTGCTAGACTAACTTTATTTGAATGATCATTCAAATAACTATTCGCTATAGTAAACACCATAACTGTCTAAATTAATATGAAATTTAATTAGCTACTGACTGGTCGAGCGTCAAGCCAGCAGCGTTGGGATCAAAAGTAAATTGTGTTCTCAGCGTAGTCGATAATGAGCTTATCATCATTAAAGTTACTTAAACCAAGTAGGATAAACGGCTCGTCTTTATATCCAAGCACCTCAAACACTGGCATATCCGATAAGTGACTTTCGGTATTGATGATTTCCTTGCCTCCTAAGCTAAAGCGCAGTGATCCTATGGCCACCTTTTTAGTTGCTTGGTCGTTTAACCCGCGGCTGATGTCTTCTTCGCCCAGCGTTAATGTTAGTTTATTGGCCAAGTGTGAGTTGATGTAGTTGGTTGGAGCGCCGGTATCAAGCACGGCGTCTACCTCTTCGCCATTAAAACTTGCTGTCAGCTTGATGAAATTGTTATCTATTTTAAAACTTTCACTCTCCAAGCCTTGTGTCACACTACTTGGGCAAGCCCCTTGATACAAACTCAGCTCATTATTTTTAAAATCAAACACATTACAATATTGCGACATATATCCATGCCCCAAAATTCCAGGCAAGACGCCTTCCACATCTAAGCGGGTCATATCTTTAAATACATATGGAAGCGACTCTGCTGCTAAGTGGCCGACGCTGGTGTGGTCTATCGTTGCCAATACTAGCTCTGAGCTGCCACTTGCGCCTTGTACGTCCATTTTGCTTAGCTTGTCTTCTGGCAAGGCAAGTGCTGTTTTCAAATTAACCGGTAAAATACCAACATTCGCAGCACTATCTAAAATCATAGGATGGGTAACCGTACGGTTAAGCGTTGCCATCACATAGGCATGACCTTTCTCGGTGTACTTCATCGGTAAAGTGAGCGATTGTGGCGCGGTAGACGCGGTGATCCCACAACCAACGGTGGTACATGCTAATGCTGATAAAATAATTGCTCTCATAATCTTGCTCTCAAACTGTTGATGTCGTTGTTGAGCTAACTATGCCGAGCAATTGTCAAGCAATTATCAAGTTAGTCGAGAAAACCGAAGTGAAAAGCTTGCGCCTTGATTTTCAGCACTAGTCGCGGTCAATGTCGCGCCCATCAACTCGGCAAGTTGACGGCAAATTGGTAAGCCGAGCCCCAAACTGGATGTATCGTGGCGCGACCCCTGTGCACGGTAAAAGCGCTCAAACACCTGATCGAGTTGATTAGGCGACATACCTTGGCCGCAGTCAGCAACCGTAATCACCAGCTCATCGTCTTGATAGCTGAGCTTTAAGGTCACAACACCACCATCAGCACCATATTTAAAGGCATTATCTAATAAGTTCACCACTATCTGTCTGACTCTTCCGGCATCAAGCGTCACGCTCACACCTTCTTGAATCTCTGCGTCCAATTTCACGCCTCGCGCTTCGGCCTGTGCTTGGTAACGCACTAAGGTCGATGTTAACAGCTCAGAGAGATTTACTCGTGTTGATGACAACGTCAGCTGCTTTGACTCGGTTAATGACAACAAACACAAGTCGTCGATAATACGATTAACGTTGTGAAGGTCTTGGGTTATCACCGCTAACTGAGCCTTATCCATCGGCACTATACCGTCTTCCATCGCCTCCAAGCGCGAACGAATGCCGTTAAGTGGTGTTCTAAGTTCGTGAGATAAGTCGGAGTTCATTTGTTTATATTGCTGATGCAAACCTTGTAGCCAAGCCGCAAGATTATTAAAACTATTGATGATTTCACCCACTTCATCATGGCGTTTTAGCGCTAAGCGGGTGTCTAACTCGCCCGACTCTATCGCCTTGAAGCTACGTTTGAGCTGTTTAAGTGGCGACAAAAAGTACCACGACCCCAACCAAGCAAGTAATGCAGCAATAATCGATAAGATGACCAAAGTAAGCATAAAATCATCCAACATAGCTTGCTGCAGCGCTTCCTTTTCAAACGACCTATCTAGCAATACCTCAGGCAACCAAAACAACTCACCCTGTGGTGATAACACATATTGCGCCTCATTAAATTGCACCACAAACGCCGCAACACCGGGATGATGGATAGAAAATTGATGACCGGATTTTACCTGCTCATAGTCTATGGTGAGATCGGGATTGAGGATCTTTACATCCGCTGTTGAGTTAGCATCTCGCCAAATAAATAGCTGCTCAGGAAAGGTTGATGCTAAAAACGTTAACGTCGCTTCTGGGCTCGTGAAGGTGTTGCCAGCTAATGCTTCTTCCACTAAATCATCATCAAGCAATGAATGACCAAACGTTACCGCACTTTGCTGATTAAATGCTAAAAAAGTGCGCTCGGCTGAGTTTTTAGATAGTTGATAAAAGCTTCCGAGTAGCGCAAAAGTACAAAGCGCCACAAGTAAGGTAAACTTGGTTTTTAGCTTCATGAAGACACCTTACGCGCGATAAATTGATAGCCTTGCCCGTAACGAGTGGCGATAAACTTGGGCTCAGCCTTACTGTCGCCAAGTTTTTTACGCAAGTTAGCCAAGTGAGTATCGACTGCCCGATCCGTAATAGGCGCATCACTTCCCCATACTTGTTCGATTAATTGCGCGCGGCTAAATACTTGTTGCGGCTGCTTGGCCATGGTCAGTAATAACTCGAACTCCACAGCCGTTAACGCTGGTGTTTGCTGTGTTACCGTTACGGATTTGCTCTCAAGATGGATACTTAAGCCATCAAACAACAAAGCGGCACTCTGCTGACCACGATAGCTACGTTTACATAGTGCCTTTGCTCGTGAGATCACTTCTCGTGGGCTGTAAGGCTTACATACATAATCGTCCGCACCAAGCTCAAACCCCTCAAGACGATCAGTTTCAGATACTTTGGCGGTCACCATAATGGTAGGAATGTTGCGCGCAACGGCTTCTTTTAGTAGCTCACGGCCATCACCGCCGGGTAGCATGACATCTAAAATAGCGAGTTGAAATGTTAAATTTTGCAGTGCCCTATGGGCATCTGGGGCGTTATCGAAATGGACAACCTGCATATCCGCTTGTGCCAGATATAAACGTAAGATCTCAGCACTGCTTGGGTCATCTTCTACATATAAAACTGTATATTGGTCAGACATAGGGAGGCGCTTTTTGTCCTGATTGTAATTATTAGATGGACAATTGTGAAGCACAAAAGTCGCGATGGCTGGAACCTATCGCGACCAAAAGACAATGAGAACAACAATGGAATCTAACTAATTTGCGCGCTGATCAAAGCTCTGATCTCACCCAAAGTGGTTTCTTTTAGTAACTCTCCATCTTCAAAAACCACTTCCAACAAGCCTTGCTTTTCTTCTTCCTCGGTCACATTGTCCTTGCAGATCAACTCACCGTTTACGCGTTCTACTTTCAGCAGTCCCTTTGCTGAGCGCTTTTTGCTGTCGGTTTTTGGCTCTTTAAAAATTGCCACACGTTGGTTATTTTTAACCACACTAGTTGCTTTTACCGCAGAGCCATGGGTATCGCGGGTGACATATTGGTAGCTGTATGAGCCAATGCCAAGCACCACTTTAGACGCAAACCCTTTATCCATCAGTCGCTGTAGAATTTGACGCTGACGCTCAAGAGTAATTGCATCGCCATATATTGCGCCAATATGCTCATCTAGCAATTTAAAGCCTTTATCGGTCACAGTGCCACCAAAGGTATCCCAGAGACATTCAATCAGTCCTTTTACTTCACACTCCTGCAGCTGCGTTGGGTGTGGTTCAACTGAATAGTAATTTCCCTGCCAACGATACGCTTCAAAGCCATCTGTCATTGCCATTTCTTGCGCTTGCTGCTGAGAGTCAACCAACTCGCTATATTCTGATACTGGTGAGACACAATACCCAGTCAGGATTTTCACCGGATCTCCGGAGTCTGGACGGATCACCACAGTGCCATCACGCGCCATGATCTCTGCTTTTAATTCTGGTAAATACTCGGTGACTAGCTTCCAAAAATCCCAAGTATCAGAGACCACACTGAGGATCCCGGTCGGTGACTGCTCACGCATCAAATATTGGAAGAACTCGATTTCACCTTCTTGGATCCAAGAACAGGTTACAGAGTGCTCGGTTGCATCTACTGAGCAGCCAACCAGCTCTTTGTCGACATCCGCGCCATAGTACTTTTCAGCAAATAGTACCGCAGGGATGGTATCCGTCCCTACAAGGCCAGACGCAAGGTGACCAAAACCACTCATAGCCGCTGCGTGCTTACCAAACATACCGCGAAAACTAAAGTCATGACCCTGAAACGGCACGATCTCCGGAGGTAAACCGGTTTTTTGAGCAAATTCTTGGAACACTTTTAAATATGCAACTGAGGTGGTAGCGCTCGTTTGGATTGGCCAGTTTTCGCAGCTTAAGACCGTCTCAATCATATTGGTTAGCCATTCAAATCCAGGCTTGGTATTGACCACAGTGATGGGCGGCACCTGATACGGCACTAAAGTCCCTTCTGGCAGCGCTTTAATCCTCAGCGGTAAATAGCCTAAGTCGTGTAGCGCCTCGAGATAACCCACATCCACCGGATAGCCCAACATTGCTGTCATGATCCGTCTATGATTTGCCACGGCGGTATGCTTGTCTGCTGCGAAAAAGTCTTGCCACTCTTCTTGTAAGTAACTTTTGATAAAATACTGCAGCCCCACAAAAGCCACTTTATCGTTATTTGCAACATTGCTTAGTTTGCCGCTGCGCGAGGTAAAGTTTGCATAAACCTCTGTCACTTCAGGGTGATAAGCGCGGCTGTGAAATTCTTTATACACGTCTTTTTGCATACTTGCTGCGGTAATTGTCATGGCTATATTCCTTATAATTCAATCATGTTGAGTTGCACATCGTGGTGTTCGACCAAGTCGCCTTGATCACGGCACGAATTAGTCGTGTAAACGGTATCTATCAGTCCACTAAAAACGCCTAATCCTTGAGAGAAAATACCGTGTGTTACGTAAAGCGCAATTGAGTTAGCACCTTGTGCTTTTAGTACCTTAGCAAGTTCAGTGAAGGTTCTACCACCATCGCAAATATCATCAACGATCAGTAAATCTTTACCTTTTACCTCACCAAGTACCTGCGTTTGTACAATTTCACCCGTTTTAAGATTTCGTACTTTTTGTGCTTGGATAACCTCAACCTCACCACCAAAATGCTGCGCAATTTTCAGTGTTTTTTTACTCGCTCCAGCGTCTGGTGAAACTAAACTGAGTGCACCGCACTGCAACTGTTGCTGTAAAGCCGGACACTGCGATATCAATGTCGTTTGCTCAACATTCTCCACTCGCTCAAGGAGTGCAGGTACAACGTCGCTATGTGCATCCCACACGGTGACTTTGTCTAGCGCCAGTTGATTGATAAGTGACGCCATCACTTTTGCACCTAGCGCCTCACCCGTTACGCATACTCTGTCTTGGCGCGCGTAGGGGAAATAGGGTAACACTAATTCTATCGGCGTCCGCGCCAAACAAAGTCGCTTCAATGCATCCACCGCCATCAGTAAACGCATGATATGAGAAGAATTGGTTACTCTGACTGTGATTTGAACTTTTTCGCAATCACGGAAATCAAATGCTTTGAAACGAATATGCTCTTCCCCACCTGAGAAGGTAAATGCTTCATATTGAACATCTTTTTTGTTTCCAGAGAATTCATAACTCGTGACTTTCATAACCTTTCCTTAATAATGTCCCTAAGACACAAATAAGGTATCAAACATTTTTTGATCAATCAACAACTTTATGTCTAAAAGACATTTAATGTTTATTTTTAACATAAGGATATTCAGTATATTTGCCATACTGACTACAATTGTTTATTGTGTCTAAAAGACACAAACTAAAAATATCATGAGCCCTGATTACGATTTAACCCAATACCAAAACCCACTGTTCACGGTAGACAGCGTGTTATTTACAATTTTGCAGGACAGCTTAAAAGTGCTGCTGGTGAAACGCGCTAACGCTCCCTTTAAAGGCCGCTGGGGATTACCAGGAGGGTTTGTTGATGTTGAGCTGGATGACAACACGGATATGAGCGCGCTGCGTAAGATCAAAGAGAAAACCAGTGTTGCCCCACAATATCTAGAGCAACTTCAGGCCTTTTCTGGGATCAACCGTGATCCGCGAGGCTTTAGTGTCACCTTGGTTTATTACGCCTTGATTTCACCTCAGCAAGTGGCAACGCAAATAGACTCGGTAGATGATGTGAGATGGGTGGATCTTAGCGAGATCCCAGATCTTGCTGTGGCTTTTGATCATAAGCATATTATTGAAAAGGCCAAGGCAAGGCTGCAGCAAAAGGCGTTATATTCCATGATCCCGGTTTATTGTTTGCCTGATCAATTTACCATTGGGCAACTCAAAACCGCCATCGAAGCCATTATCGCCAAACCCATTCAGCGCAAGAGCTTGGTAAGACGCATCGAAGCCTCAAACATGTTTGAAGCACTGGATGAAAAGGTCAAGTCAGGCGGACGTTTAGCACAGCTCTATAAGCTAAAGCCTGATGTCGATATCGTGCATTTTGAGCGCAATCTGAGCTTAGGATAAATGCGGTTGTGCGGTGTTCTTTACAGAGCTATCACTGCCCCTTGCAGATAATCAAGCTCCTGACACCGCATTTGCAGTAACTCAATAAAATCTCTGGTGTAAGTCGGTGGAGTTCGTTGATTTGGCCAAAGCGCGTAGATGCTGCGTATAAATTGGCAGTCACCGATATAGCTAAATGCGGTTTGAGGTTGCGCTGCCAACGCTGCAATTTCTGTCATCGGCAATACGCCTGCACCGTTAGCCGAGCCTACCAATTTACGCACTAAGGTAATATCACCCACATAAGAGACGTGACTAAACTGTGCCAGCAGTGCTCGCCACGCATCAGTTGCAGGCAGTTGCGATGCTTTAAAGGGCAAAAACAGGGTTTGTGTAGTCGCAATTTCCTTGGCGACCACCGCTCTTACCGCAATTTGCCCCAGCCGCTTTTGATAGACGCTTGAATCATCCAGGTCCCCAACTCGGACGGTTAAATCAAACCGCTTTTGGCTAAGTAAGGCCACACTATTGGCAGGCTCCACATGCAATTGGATCTCAGGATGCTGGGCCTGAAACGATTGCAGCGCATTATACAAAGGACCAATCATTAAGTTTTGCGGACATAACAGATGGAAAGTGGACGCTTCTAGTGTTGATAGCGCCTCACTTTGCGCTTGCAAGGCGAGCAAAGACTCCGCCATTTTATCCACCACCGCCTGACCATGATTAGTTAATGTAAGTCCTCTGGCGCTACGCAGTAAGAGCGGATAACCGAGTTTCTCCTCCAGCGCTAACATCCGCTTAGATAAGGTCGGCGCGCCTATGCCAAGGTCTTCTGCCGCCTTGGCAAAACTTCCTCGGCGGCTTACCTCAACAAAGAGTCGTAAGTCATCTAGCATGGTTATCTCCGCAATCTTAGCTTTCCATTTTTGCCATTCTGATCGGCTGGCAACTCCCTACAATCATACCAACAGCCAGAGGAGGAAACATGCAAAAACTCATTTTTACATTACTGCTGTCATTGTGCCTGTCGTTTATGGTGTCTGGATGGGTTACGTACATCAATTTGGGATTAGTGGCAGACTTTACTACGCGATGGGCGCATGCCTTTGCCAATGCTTGGCCGGCCTCGTTCATCGCCGCCTATGTTTTATCAGCCCCAGTTACCGCCGTTACTAAACGCATTATGGAGAAATACCATGGCCAACAGCCACAATAACGTCAACTTTATCGCCCATATCACACCTAAAACCGAGCACTATCAAGATTGTATTAACGCAATCCAAGAGATCTTGCCAGCCACTCGAGCAGAAGTCGGATGTTTACGCTTTGAACTTTATGAAAGTGAAAACCGCACCCAGCTTACCTTAGTTGAGCGCTTCATCGATCAAGCCGCGTTCGATTTTCATCACCAGCAAGCTTACACCAAACGGGTATTTACACTGTATCAAGGATGGTTGGCAAAAGCGGTAGATATAATCCCTTTATCGCCTATATGGTAATTAAAGTGAGAATCATCAAAAAATTGAAAGGATCGAGAGGATACTTATTTATTGCCTACCTACTTGAATCAACTTTTAGTGGGGTCATTGTATAATTCAGTGGTTTAATAAGATATAGCCGTCATGACTTTGCCAAAGCTTTTATCACTGCGTAGTCAAGATAGCTAATATAGAAGTACTTAAAGCAATGGAAGGTGCGCACACTTTCCATTGCGAAATAGCAAAGCTTAGAAGTTTAGCATTTTTTTAACATGACAAACTTGAGGTAATACATTTTTTTGCACCTCAATTTGTACTCTATCACCTTCTGAGATAGTCGCTGCGATGTTCGTTACTCTTTCAAGAGTAGCAGGATCGCTGTAGCTTGAAGTGCCATTCATTACGCAGCGGAACTTACGTCCATTAGAGTCTTGAGCATTTACCGTTAAATGGTTTTCGCTCACATTCATAGAGAAAGTGCCTGCTTGGCTGTGGTTTAACACAACATCAGCAGTTTGGATGATCACACTACCATAATCTACTTCTGTGATTTTTACTTCAGCAGCAGAAGCCGACCCAGTAGATACACCTAGCGCTAAAACGGTTGCACCCAAAACTTTGTTTAATACTTTCATTGTATATTAGTCCTTTATACATTTATTAAATTTAAAAGCCCTTGAAATTTAAGGCATTGCAAACCTAACACATAATAAATTTAAATAAAACAAAACAAGTTTAAATATTTTTTAACACAACACGTAACTAGTTTAAGATTCAATTTGAACAAGCTCACGCAGACATCATTACCGCATTAATAGCCTGGGGCACAGTGTTCCCCCGTTGCCGTGCGCGATACACTAGTTTTAGTATCGAGAAATGAGCAAACACAAACAGCTACCTTGTTTTAGAAGCGCTTTTGATACGAATAATAAACAATCTTGTACAATGCTAAGTCGAAACTGCCATAACCATGGTGAGTGTAGATAACAGCGGGTGTCAGTGTTGTTTGTTCACTTTCAGTGCGCTCAGCCCTGCTTGGAAAGTCTCGTTATCAGGGTGGAAGTGTAAACCTAACTGATAAAACGTTATCACTTCTTGTTTTCGCCCTTCACCTCGGGCATGAGTAGCAAGCCTTTCAAACGTCGCTGCTCGCGTTAATAGCGTATTCGGGTATGCTGCGGCCCAGCTTTTATACGCATTTAAGCCTACTTTATATCCACTGTTCCTAGCATGCACAAAAGGAGGTTGGGTGTCCTTGGTTATGCGTGTGAGCGCAGTTGCAGGTTTGTCAGCATCTTTGTGAAAAAATGCGAGATTGCCTTTGTATAAGCCAATCTCGGCACTAACAAACTGATCTATTCGATAACGGCCATTCTCTGTTGGTAGGAGTTCGTATGGCATCCTAGTGCCAAATGAGTTATCTAAAAGTAACCTTCCATTTTTTACAAAGACGGTAACTATTTCATTAAACGGTGAAAAAAAGCCTCTGTTGATATTGTAATAATGCCCCACCATATCCAAATGCTGAGATTTATTTGACGCAATTTTAGAGCCATTGATTTCTCGTCCCCAGTTGCGCTCGCTAATTATGGAACTAATTACGGCATCAATAACAGGGATACGGCTTTTGTGTGCTCCGTTGCCAAAAATGATAATTGCTTGCCCTCCCTCCATCGTCGCCATCACTTGTCCGCCAAACCCCGCTCCGTAGCCTGAATGAGAAAACCACTCGAGGTTTCCGTCAGCCATATACCTCATCCAACCTAATCCCCATCCACCCGCCTTTTTTAGTGTCTGAATTTTAGTTGTTTCTCTTGCAACTCTTGGTGAAATTACTGTTCCAGACTCATCTCGTAAAGCACGTTGAAAATCAATTATCAGTTTTGCCATATCTGTCGGAGTAGTCCACATCCCCGCAGCAGCCACTTGCGGATAGATAGGAAGCCCAGTCCCACCGGCAAGTGTACCGTCAAAATTGTGCGCTTTTGCTACATTCTTTGGGAAATTTGGACTACCGTATTGCAGCAAGGTGCTATTGGTCATTCCAATTGGTTCAAAAAGCATATTCTGCGCTATCTGAGCTATGGGTTGCCCTACCACATCCTCAATAACCATCTGCGCAATAACAAAACCGCCTCCGCTATAACTAAAGCGGCTTCCAGGAGAGGATTGAACAGTAATAGGGTCCTCAGGCTTCTTTAACTTTTTACCGTTTAAGCTTTCAACCAGAGTAGGTATGTCATCTCCCGTAAAATAAGCAGAATATCCGCTTTGATTTACCCCACCGCTATGACTGAGCAAGTGGCGCAACGTCACGGGTTGTTGGGTTGTATATTTGTTTTCAGGAAGTTTCCACCTCCGCAGGTAATTGTTTACAGGCACATCTAAATTCAGTCTGTTTTGTTCCGATAATTGAGTTGCAATGATGGCAGTTATCACTTTTGAAATAGAAGCTGCGCCAAAAGCGGTATACTGATTTATGTTCTCTCCAGTACCATATTCCTTTTTCCCATACGAGCCGATAAATGCCACTTCGTAATTCTCCACTACCGCAACACTTAGCCCGGGCAAGTTGTGCTGCTTGAGTAATGCTTCGAAGTCTACGTTCGCAAAATTAACAGGTTGCTTTGCTGATGCCACGACTGAAAACAAAGCAAATAATAAAATTAAACACCTTAAAAGCTTCATAAAACTGCTTTTCCTTTTAATAAATGTCCAGACCGCAGTAGTTGTGCTGTCATGTGTCTGAAAGTTATATAGAATGTGCGTTTGAATATATCTACGAAATTCCTTTTTGCTCGCTTTTTTATGCTAACGGTCGGTTTTTTTATGCTAACGGTAGGGTTTTTTCAGGGTGTCACCTGTCTTTTTTCCAGACATGCTTCAATTTGTGCTGGCCACGTTTTACGTTTTTGTGTGGTGATAAGTCTATTTTATTCAATAATGGTAAACGCCACCTCAACCTCTCCCGTTCATATCTCATCAGTATCTGTCTGTCTGGATGTATCTAAAAATACACAGGGAACACTGACAAAAGTCGAAAACTGTGGATCGGTGTCAATCAATCAGGTCGACCCAAAGCAATCATTAGTTTGGATACAAGTTCATTTCGATGTGGCAAACGCAGGGCAACCTAGGGAGCGCCCTCTTGGACTGGTTTTGTCAGCCGAAGCATCTACGACGGTTTATCTTAATGGAGTAAAGATCGGCCGCAATGGCTCGCCAGCTGAGGAAGCAAAAAATGAAGTTGCCGGCCGCATAGATAAGAGCTTCTATTTACCCGACAGCCTCCTTATAAAACAACACAATACTTTAGTCATCGAGTTATCTTCACATAACAGGCTATTACAGATTGATCCGCCTATACAAAGGTTGCTTATCACCGATTATCAAACGCCCAAGGATTATCTTACAAACCACTACCTACCCGTGTTTATCCCGCTTGGTATTTTAATTATCGGTTTTATCTATTCATCTGTATTAGCCTTCCAAAGTAATAACACCAAGCAAAATCTATTCATCCCTGTTGCATCGCTTTTCGCAGTTATCCAATTAATTGCTGAAATATCACGCGGATTGTTTGATTATAGTTACCCATACAATGGGATCAGGATGCTAACTATTCTTTGCTCAAGCTTAATAGTTTCATTCTTTTTATTGAGTTATGTATGTAAACGCTTTTTAACACAAAGGAGAAAAACAGCCTTAACCGTTGGTTGTGTAACAACCCTTATATCTGTCTTGTTACTGGATCATTTTGAATCAAAAACGCTTGCATCAGTACTGCTGCCTATGGGAATAGGCACATTAATTACCGGATATGCTGCTATAAAGAAAGCCCGCAACGCGCTGCCACATAGCATTGCACTGTTTGCGTTTGTTCTGTTGACTGCTAGTAGCCCAAACCAGTTTTTGGATATTTATTACTACTATTGCATCGCTTTGCTTTTCGTCTTCTTTTTTGCTCAACATGCTATTGATTACAAGAAATAACAGGAAGAAAAGCGGTTTGAGCAAAATCGGGCAGATCGATTACAGCGCATATTGGACGAACAGAAGGAACGGGAACAACCAACTAGAATAAAAATCAGCCATGCTGGAAAAACAGACTTTATATCTTGCGAAGAAATTTGTTTTTGTAAGGGGGCGAGAGATTATGTTGAGCTGGTTATAAATAATAGGGGAAGTGTATTGCACCACAACAGCTTGTCTGAACTCGAAAGTACACTTCCTGCCACTTTTTTACGGGTTCATCGCTCGTATATAGTGAATACTCAGTTCATAACATCATTATCCAGAAGCGCATCAGGAACCGGCATTTTACATTTATCGACAGGTGACGAAGTCCCAGTTAGTCGCAGGATCATGCCCAAAGTTCGCGACGCATTAGGTTAGACGGCTATCCAAATTAGACACTATTAGAGCCGTTGCAATTATTGTGTGACTTGGGAATATAGCTTCATTCTAAGCTACAGAAAAATTTAGGAGATGAATAAAATTTTATACTAATTGCTACTATCGAATCCGACTCAAGCTACAACTGAGTATTAAAGTATCATACTCGTTGTAACTCACTTCTGGACAGAAATCATTTTCGTTTTTCGATTAAGCCAATGCAAATCGTATTAGGTTGTATATGGATAGTGCAGCTTTGATGACAAATAATTATGGGTGTCTTTATAACCCCTCCGACTTTACCAGTATCAAAAAGCGTATCGACCATGCAAGGCAAGGGAAACAACCAAAAAGCCTATTACGGTTTGCGGGAAGTCCCCGAAAACATATACCAAAAGGGCTGCCTTTTGAACAGTACTCACAGCTTATTGTGGAACCCTTAAAAAACGACGGCGCACAAATCTAGCAAATTGTGAACGCTTGCTAGCTTAACCAAATAACGCCTTAGCGATAACCCCTCAAGCTGTGCAAATTACAGCGCCCTTGTCGTGCGTGATACACTAGTTTTAGTGTCGAAAAATAAGCAAACACCAACAGCTACCTTATTTTAGAAGCGCTTTTGATACGAATAATGAACAACCTGCACAATGCTAAGTCGAAACTACCATAACCATGGTAAGCAAATAATCGTGGGTGTCAGTGCTGCTGTGTTTGCAGCGCGTTGCCGTGCGTGATAACCCAATTTTAGTGCGGAGATACGCTTGGGCGCTCAAAATTGGCCTATAGATGAGCGTTTCTGTACCCAGTGATTTAAGTATTTTGATACTTTTTAACCTAAGTTTGTCCAGCGTTGATGCAAATAGTATTGGGTGTCATCGATTCGGTACTAACGGGGCTCTCAGGACCATCTGGGGTTTCTACCCGCCAGATACAGATTGGATACATGAACCTAGAGTCTACACTCTGAATCAACCATAGGTTATCTACTCAATTTAGATTAAAATAAGTGTAAATTTTGTTAAATTAATTCACCGTACAGCCGATACAGTTATGAGTGAAGCGTGTAATAAGGATAATGACATGAAGATTGACGCTAGTGCGGGTCAACACCTGCATGCAAAAAACAACCAGGTTAATGATGAAACTAGGGTTACTGCCTCAAGCAGTAAAAAGACATTTTCAGTAGACTCTGCCACACAATTTACCAATACCGAACCGACACGTTCTGCTGAAGAATTACGAGCTAAGTCTGACGATGGCAAGTTGACAGTAATCACTTATACCAGTAACGGTAAATTGGACCTACCAGCCAGATTTGAAGAACACCGAGATCTCATTGAGCGTGTAGCAAACTCCACAAGCAAATTGTATTTACACGACACCCCAGCCGCCGCTGACAGGGTAGCAGAAGAATATGAAAAAGTGTCTGCAGGCTTGTATGAACAACACCCACAACTAAAGAATAAAAGTTGGGGCTTTTCAGTTGATGACACGGGCAAACTGGTTGCAACAGGCCATTTGAGTCAGGCAGATAAAAAACTTGTGGAAGGAGTTTTGAATAGTAATGACAAACTAGTCAGTGCCGCACAGGACTTTAAAGCCAACTTTTTAGAAGGGCTGGAGATTGAGCGGGGTAGCTCCGGCACGAGCCAGTACTGGGGAAAATATGATGTCAACGAAGACAACTTTGCGGAGATCATCGATTTCAAAGAGATGATCACACAAAGCAGCAACAACGAGATCCAAAGAGAGAAAACAGGCTATTTGCTCAACAAGTGGGATTGGACATTCAATATATCCGACCAGCTCAGCGCCAGAGCAGCGCCCGTTTTCACAAAATAAACCTTATAGCCGGAAGGCCTTCGCATTCCGGCTATAAGACGCGTTACTGACGAGTACTTGACAGAAGATCCTGATCACAAATATGACCCAGGGTTACAATCGGATGCCGATTTCCACCAATGCCTATAGAACCTTCAAGACCACTTGGAATTTCTACTCGCCAAGCCCCGATTTGATACTGGGAGTACCACTCATTAGTGTAGCCACCACTATATTCAGTATGCAAAGCCTCACCATTTCCAGACACGCAACGTCCCAAGTCAATGACTTGAGAAATTTTTCCCTGAGCATCAGCCACTGCGGGAGTTAGCTCAAAGTTGGACGTAGTCCTGTTATAATAATCACGCCATAAGAACAATAATGCCTGTCCTCCAGGTACAGGATGTCCCTTAGAGTCTTGCAAAGTAACATTCCATTTCAACTTTTGATAAGCCTGTGTAGTCATGTAAGGAGAGCTTTGAGCGGCATAAGGTACGCGTAAAACATTCGACTCACCTTCAATTGAGTGCTGCGAAAATGACGCAACATTAGAACCTAAAGTAAGTTGATAAGCGCTCGCCGGGTTATTAGGTAGGCTATAGTTTGGTCTGACCCGTACAATCTGATACTCGCCAGCTTGTGCAGGAGTAATTAGCTTACCTTTTGCAAGTGGTACTTCTACCCAGGCTCCGGCCTCTAAGTGCTCAAGTACAAACTCACCGGTATTACCCGGATCCAGAAATTTTAACAGGACCTCTTGCCCTCTTTTCGCTTCGAACGCGTAGTGGTCAACATCAAGTATACTGTCCAGATTACCCACAACTTTATTGAGCTGATCCGGTAAAATTGTTGATTCCGCAATCGTATCATTTAGCTCGTTGCTATCAATACTTTCACTGGTCATCACCCCAAAATTAAACTCACCGCCATCCGCTTGAACATAGTCCAATAACCAATAGTAATCACCAGCTTGTGAAACCGTCGTGATCAGCTCATCCAGCCCTCCCTCATTTGATGAAGCGCCAATCACAGTCAGCGTATCGTCCGGCTTGTGGCGGATCAGCGTTAAATTCACATTGGTTTGTGCATTTTGTTCCGTCACAAAGGCATATAGTTTACTCGGATTGTCGAGTTTAAAGTGAAAGCAATCTGAGCCGCCAGTCTGCGCACCACCAAGTGGATAGCTAGTATTGATGTTTAATGTGGTCGGGCAACGCAGCGTAATAGCCGTAGTTTGTTGATTCGTTTCAGCAAACACTGTGGCAGAAGAAGCACGCATTTCGCTTTTTGTAATTAATTGCCGATTGCTGTGAATAACAGTATTCCCCCTTTCCAGTGAATCCGAAAATCCGCTTGGCAGAGGAAGGTCTGAACTCGCAACACTCAACATGGGTGACAAAGCAAGGACAATGCCCGTCATTGTAAACTTTTTCATAAAATCTCCTTTTATAATATTGAAAAGCCAACAACATATAGTCACAAAAACCTAATAATTTCAATGCTAAACAGTTAATTTATCCTCTAATAGGTACTGCCTTACTCCCCCAACACCGCTCATTCCATTAAAAATAATAAATGCCATCATCAAACAGATCTCCCCCTCAGAGTCACGCACACCACTTTTTGTTCAAGATATCAAGCAAAAGAAACCACAAAAGAACTACAATGACACCTACCACTATATCTCCCGTTGCGTGAGGCGGGCCTCTCTGTGCGGTGAAGATAAATTGACCGGAAAATCCTATGAACATCGCCGTGATTGGGTTGAAGAAAAGCTTCTAATGTTGGCTGCTGTTTTCTGTATCGACTATGATCGCTGCCATTTTAGGATAGAAACTCTATAAGTGCATATGACACTTAACCTTGGTGAAACTATATTCCTAAGTTACAAAAATGTCGCCCCGCAATATAGTCTCATACTGAACGGGGCTGAAGGGCCAGTGTTTTGGTTTGGAAATTTAAGATAGGGAAATAAAGTTTCATACTGAACTGGAGACTCTGTCAGATTGACCTAGATTTCAAATAATAAAGTTTCATCCACAACCCAGCAATACCTGCTATATAAAATCTTGCTATGAGTAAAATTATAAACTTACTTTATTTACCAAACCATTTATATTAACATAAATTTCAACACTCATTATCAATTCCATATTCGACCTTCAACAATATAGCTCTTACTCCATGTAGTTTGGTCAACGCAATACAGCAAATCTTTTTTACTTTCAGGGAGAAAAAAGTGGCAGGAAAAAAACAAAATTATAAAAATAAGAAATTCTACTACCGACGAGCAAGGTGGGATAAGCAAGGAAAGAAAACCCTTGAAAGAGTATTAATTGATGCCCATAAGACACTCTACACTGTAGGGAAAAGAACTTTTTTAGCAAGCACAGGAGCCGAAATTAGAGGAGCAAGTTTTAAAGACGACAAAGGTTTGTATCTACAAATAGCTTCATATGTTCCTGGCGAAGCAACATCAATTATAGACAAAAGTAAACGAGCAAAGCAGTCAAACGTTACTGCACAGCCTGCTCCTGATGGTAAGGACTATCTTGACGGTGAAGTTTTTGTTTATGTGAAAGGCAATCACGTTATCTTGTGCCCTTCTGGTGTAAGGGAGAGCGTTGTGGAAACATACTTTTGGCACGTCCTTAGGGCCGTAGATGAAAAAGTTATCGCGCAAACATTTGAACTAGATAAAGTTGCAAAAACAAATAAACTCCGCATGATTAAAGACGAGGGAGTTAAAGAAATAGATTTAAACACTTCGCTGTATGAAGCTAGTCTGATCCACATGGATAGGAGTCGGCCAAAAGTGGGCGATTGGAAAAAAGCATTGGCAAACCAATTTTCCGCTGTTTTCAGTAAAGACAAAGATTTAAAAGAGATCACTGAAAAAGAAAACCTCAATGTTAAAGTAACAATTAAATTTGACGGTTTAGAAGCACGGAAGCACTCTAAAGATCCTGAATTTGGCAAATCAGGAAAAAAACGACTTGAGCGGACAGCAGAACAGGTGATTCAGGCATTTGATGAAGATGAAGAAAATGGCTTCATTATTGTAACCGGAGCAGGGAATAGAATCACTTCGGATGAAATTCGTGTATCTGACTCTTTTAGAGTTGAGACCCTTGGTAAATCTTTAAATAAAAATGCAACATGGACCAAATTGAAAGAGTACCATGATAGATTGGATTCTGATGGTGTGTTCAAACAATGAGTAGAGAAATTGATAAAGATAAGATCAAGCTAGCCGTATGCTTACTTCTTTGGGGTGGGCTCGGCTCCTACCTTTGTCAACCTTTAATTCATGGGAATCAAGATGCTATAAATGTAATTGTCACAGTATTCTCTATCCTGGCTGGTTTTTTGGTCGCTGTAATTACCTTAATCGGAGACCCTAAGTCTTTACCAGCTGGGGGCTGGCAGGTTGCAAGATTAGGTAGTGACCTTACTTATAACCGCCTTATTCGCCACAAGTGGCTATTTAAGGCCTATTTAATAACTCTATTTTTGATATTTATCTCCATTGTAATTAAAAACAAATATCCAGCAGTACGATTAGTCTTAGAATACACATATATGTTCTTTGCAACGATATCCTGCGTCTTATCATTTAAGCTGCCAAGTGCATTAATTGAGTTACAGCAAGAACGAATTGAACATGAAATCACTGAGAGGAGAAAACGAGAAGGAATAGATGAATAAATAGTAATAGAAAAAGTCACAACCTTTACTTGTACAACAGACAGATACCCTCCTAAAACATTTAGCCAAACCAGTCATGCCAACTTTTGCAAATCACACGAGGCTCTATTATTCATCGTAGGTTACACACCTTTCTTTTGCTAGAATAGACTTATCAAACTTTGATACATGACCTTCCATTTGAGCTTATATTTTCCTCAACCACAGCTATGAGAGTACACTGTATATAACTCTGGCCACGACTCGATTAATGATGGTACAATGTT
Organism: Pseudoalteromonas maricaloris; assembly: GCF_024746855.1. Lineage (NCBI taxonomy): Bacteria > Pseudomonadati > Pseudomonadota > Gammaproteobacteria > Alteromonadales > Pseudoalteromonadaceae > Pseudoalteromonas > Pseudoalteromonas maricaloris. The sequence continues at coordinate 3,976,719 of NZ_CP024625.1, forward strand.
GCGAGAAGCTAGGAGAACTAAGTAATAATGCCAGTCACCCCGTCACCACTCCGCTACCCAGGTGGTAAAACAGCCATTACCCCTATGGTTACAGAGTTGATAAATACAAATAACCTTCGCACAGCTCACTATGTGGAGCCTTATGCGGGAGGAGCTGGTTTAGCACTGTCATTACTATTTAATGGCTCTGTTCCACATATCCATTTAAATGATATCGACATTTCTATATGGTCTTTCTGGCACTCAATACTTTACCGCACTGACGAATTTATAGAGCTCATTGAAAAAACAGATATAACGTTAGATGAATGGCATAAACAAAAAGCGATTCAAGAATCAAAAAGTATCGTAGATAGTCTTACTCTTGGCTTTTCTAGTTTTTTCTTGAATAGGACAAATAGGTCTGGAATCATTCAAAAAGCAGGGGTTATTGGCGGGTTAGAGCAAAAAAGTAGCTATAAGCTAGATTGTCGTTTTAATAAATCAGACCTCATTCTCAAAATAAGAAAAATTGCCAGTTTTTCCAACCAAATCCATATTTATAACATGGATGCCATTGATTTCATCAAACATATTGAGACACACATAGAGCGAAGCTTCTATTGTATCGACCCCCCATACTTTGTAAAAGGCCAAAGCTTATACACTAACTTTTATGAGCCAAATGATCACGAACGTCTGGCTTCTGCTATTAGCGAAATAAAAGGAAAGTGGGTAATGACTTACGATTATGCTGAAACAATAAAAAACCTATATTCAAAGTATAGGCTTTTTACTTTTTCGTTGAACTATAGCGCAGCAGACAAAAAGAAAGGTACCGAGCTGCTTATTGCTAGCACCACTCTTAGGGTTCCTCAGAAATTAAGTTTGAAGAAAGTTTCAAAGAAAAGAGCTAATTGCATTGCGACTTTATAGATTTAGACCCTTTTTGGATAGTATCTCAAGAACTCTCCCTCCAGGAACTAAGCTTATCGATGCGTGTCTATGAGCTAAGGCTATAGGAACAATCGCATTTTCATATAACTCAAGTTCAAAGTGAGTAATTAAACTCATTGCTAATTTCAGTTGTTCTCTATAACGGTCGACTTCCACTTTTTCTTTAGAAAATCTAGCTTTTGAATTGCTAGTAGCCTCTTCACCTTCGATATTAGAAGGTACTTTTTTGGCGAATGGATAAACTAGGCCAAAAACAAACACCTTTCCGCTTCTTGTTTTAAATATAAAATCTTGCCCGTAGTAGGTTTCATGCCCAAAGTTGGCTGATGTTTCTGAACGAGCGGCAATATACTTGTGGCGGTATTCATCATCTATTACTCTAAATGCTCCCATAGGAATGTAGGGACATAAAGCCTTAGCATGTTCAACGGCGGGGCCTGTTTTTTGTATACCAATAATTAGAGGAGGCTGATACCCCTTTTCAACCAGATGTTTCCTGACTTTTTCATATAGCCTCAGCAGTCGCGTATGAACTTTTGCTGGCTGACCAAAAATGGCCAAAGGACCATCAACAATAAATGCCATTCTACTTAATAACGACGGATCTCGATAACCAACCATACGGATAAAGGAAGCAATAATCAGATGCTCAACTACATTCATAAACCGAGTAATAGCTGAACCATTATCACCTAGATCTGATATTTGTTCATGAATCCTCATAACATCCGTAATATACACATCCTTCTGACATGCAACGCAACATTGTACTTCTTCACTTTTTTTGAACTTAAATTCTTCTTTACTACCACAAGCAGGGCACAGTTCTAGTTCAACTTCTCCATCATCTATCGCAAGTAAAGTCCCTACAACATTGAAGTTGTCATCATTAGTAAAACTAGTTCGCATATCAGAAAGTTGCTCATAAACTGCCAACCTAAAACCATCTTTGACCGTTTCTGCTCCCTTATATCTGACATTACATCCAGGTAAAGTAAATGAAATAGGGTCTCCGCTACGGTGAAGCTCCGCAACTTTGAATGGATCAACAAAATTTGAATTAACAGGCTGAAGGTTGTCGAATTCAGATACCTCTATGATTATCATACTATTCTTAACGTAGCCTATTTGTGTACTCGGAAATAAACCCGAAATAGCTTCTTTGTACGGGCTAGCATCAGAGGCTACAACATAGTCTGGCAATTTACTGTTCCCATCCTCCCAATGCACATAATCTGCAGTAATTTTTTTCGCCTCTTCTGCTGAGGGCTGGGTCAAACATTTACAGTCGTTAAGAAAGTTTTGTACATCAGGATTTTTCACTAAATCAATATGCCCCCCTTTTCCAGCTGACTCTCTGCTATATGGCATCAAGCACCTCCTTGTTGTTTTATAATCGTATATTCCTGCGCGAGTTCCTGCGGTGTAAATCGATTAATTTGTGTAGGTACAACGAATGGAGAGGAAAGCGTTTTTATACGCGCAAAACCAACATCTTGAGCTGTCTTTAGTGATTCATGAAAGTCTGAAAAGTCATAAAACTTTCCGAGAGCTCGAAGTTCATCCTCATTGTTCAAGTGTGTTACAAACCAGTTTTCAGTGTTGGCTAGAATATTTGGATGTATCGAAGATGGTTCTTGAGTAGCATAAACAAAAGCAATTTTAGCTTTAGCTCCTTCTTTTGCTATTCGTGGCCACACTCCTGTTAAGTCATCTTTCTTACCTATTAGGTTATGGGCTTCTTCAACATAAATTACAATGTTTGAAAGAGGCTCATTCTTATGAAAACGACTCATGGAGCTCGTAAGGATATGGCGTGCAATGCGTAAAGCCATTGCTTTGCGGACCATTTCAGACCCTACCGACAAATCCAATATAACAATTTTACCTGACTTCAAATACTCGTATATTTCAGCCTCAACTTCATTACTACGACTGACACTATGGTAGTCAGCTATTGGACCTAGATAGCTTTTAACTCGTATTGGCATATCTGTTTCATTCTTGCCAACAATTAAATTACATAGAGCTTTTAAATTGTCATCAAGCCAATCATCACCCGTTTTTTTACTCCTAAGCGATGGCCAAACCCCACTAGGGATTTTTGTACCTTTTGTTCTGAACTCCCTTTCTGCAACTTCGTATTCTTTCCTTATTTTTTTATCTGCACTTCTAGCATCAGTGAAAAATTTCACAAGCTCATCTAGTGATGCACCCATTTTATAGTCTGGAAAAAAACTCTCAGCTTCCTCGCTCAACTCTGCTTGTGATGGTTTTTTACCTAGCCGTTCTTCTAATTGGGTGACAATATCCGAATAGTTTTGCTCAAGTATTTGCCTTTTAACCTCTTTCGATATAGGCAAAGAAACTTTGTAACCCTTAGAGGCTTGAAATCCCTTTGAATACATCAATGCTTTAAATGCGGCCATATGCCTTTTGAATCGAGATTTTTCACTTTCGCTTGCATCATCAGGAAGTTGGTCTAGAGAAATGGAAGAGACTAAAATTCTCATGTCGCCAGCCGTGATATTTTCATCTCTCAAAATATCCTGAATGATCTTCAGACCAACATCAGGCTGCTCGTAAAAATTATTCCTTAAATCACGTACATCTGGGTCAGTGCTGGGCATACCTCGGTATCGAATAACATCACCATGAAATACATCAGCTATTGAGCTTCCATCATCTTGTTGATTCACATTTGCATATTCGCCATTTATATCAAATATAATTTGGCCAACGGCGGTACTATCCTTTGCTGCGGACATTGCAACTGACGACACAGTCGTCTTTAAAGTGTTTGATTTACCTGTTCTAGTCATGCCCAATATGGCTGTCCTGCGGGCTAAGAAATCTGTAGGTTGTATATTTACAGGTACAAGAGTTTCTGTTTTAGCCCGATGTAACCTCGATGTTGACGTATACCTGACAGTTCCAATTTTGATTGCAGTAGGCAAAGCACCAAAACCTGATTTTTTTGCTTCCTCTAGTGCTTTCCGCTTCACTTCTTCATTTACGTGATTCACTATGGTACTTAAAGCCTCATTTCTCGGTTTAAATACTCTCATTCGACTCGTTGACATGTAATTCTCAATATCACTACCTAGACGTAACTCACCATTATCAATATAGAACGTACCTAAGATCCTGCATCTTAACCCCCCCGCTTGTAGTTCTGAGTGAGTCAACACATCTAGGCCATCCAGTTTATCGTTTGCAAATACTTCGCCTGATGTTCGCCTTTGATTGTGCTCGATTCTTGTCCGAACAAAATCTTCATCTGTCGGTAATTTAGATGGTCCTAGAACCCTCAAAAGAATCACCTCCCTGTCCAGCTCTGTTGCAACGGAGATATTGTTTGGGTTTAAAGACGTAGCTACAAGAAAGCTATTATGTGGTACTCCCGCTACCGCCTCCTTAAATGAGTCATTCGTAAGAACTAACGCCTCACTAAAATCCATAGAGTAAACGTATCCTACTAAGTTTTCCCTGGGTGGCACCCCGAGTAATTGCAACAACCTATCTTCAGTGCCCAATAAGTTAGTAATGTATTTATTCATAAGAGATGTACTTCCTTTATCCGCGCCTCATATTATGGACCGTTTTAATCAATACTTAGTGAAACAGGTTCACGCTATAGCTTTCAAAATGATAAAAAATTGTAGTTTTATATTAGTTGTAGGTGGCATTCTAACTAAAGTGTTTAATGAATCGCTCAGCCCATCTTTCTATTTTCTCCTCAGTCAGTTTTCCTTTATCTTTTGAAGGCTGATGCGACACACTTTTGTGATTGCCTTCTCCAACCAGCGCATCAAAGTATTTCTTTGGCCAGCAGAATTGATTGCTGAGCAATCTTCTTTCTATCTCAGGTATAAAGTCTCGTAGCTTGCCTTTTGGCGCTAATGCTCGCGCCGAGATGACTTTGGTAGCAATGGCAGCTTTACCATCTGAGGTATCCACCTCTAATAATAAATAGCCTTCGTTTTGATGTTCAATCATTACAATTGCCATACATCTAGGCGAACCATCTACCATCAGGTGACTCTCACTGCGCCCCACTTCTGGCAGCTTGCGAACGATGGGTTTACTTTGTTTAACACCGTGCTCTTTTTCTAATATCTCCAGCATTTTGAAGAAGCTATCGAATTTGTTGAGATATAAATCGGCGTTGTCGGTTAAGTCATCTAAACCATCTACGGCGGCTCTGGGTGTATCGCCTCGCGAATTTGGGTCGTCGGTGCTTACGTCAGGTGGTAAGGTGCTGGGTTTATCTTCGTCTTCTTTACCACCAGAGGTTTTTCTAGGCTTTGCATCGACTTTACGAGTACGTGGCACTCTGTTGTATATGCGCTGTGTTGTATCACAGAATATCAATGCAGACTCGTTATCTTGGCTACCAACGCTGTTTTCATCGATTTCTCGCTGTGTAGGCAGTTGTGGATAGGTACCGCCTTTTCCTTTACCCGAGCCTGGTTTATTTTCGATGAAATCTGGATGTGAAAAGCCAACGTCCGAAATATCAGGGAAGAACAAACCATCTAACAATTCTATGCGATTGATAAACCATGTGCTTTCATCAGATGACTTCCAGCCTCTTGCGGCTACTTTTACACCCTTGAGCTGAGGTGGATCGAATCGAAACGTCCAACGTTCAACGTTAGGTGCCCTAACTCGCTCTTGCGAAAAATACTGATAAATACTGTTAAACGAACTTTTAATGTCACTGTTTAACAGCAACCAAGCGATTTGATGTCTAAACCCTTCATTATCAAACAATACTTTTGGACATAGTGTTGTTGGTAAGGCGTTGATCACGAGATCCAAAGGGAACTCTTTATCATCGTTGTTTGGTTCTTGGTCAACGTAAAACTCTAGGTCGAGTGCACAGTTTATTAATGCAGCGTTTGCCAGATAATTGTTTGTAAAAAACAAGGCTCTGGCCAGTTCCAACTGTGGCAAGTAGATGGTTTTGCCTGCACTTTCAAACACAAAGCATTTTTGTGATTGCTCTTCGCTCAGCTTATACGTCACTAAAGCGCTGTCACCCACCGTGGCGGTTTGCCAAAATGCTCGATCGGGTAAGGTAAACTCAATCGGGAAACCTAGGGGCAAGGCAGCAACCGCTTGGTTTAGTACGACTTGTCGGCTTAAATAGGGGAGCTGGCTAAATTTAAGAGCCTTGCGAGTGGATTGCTTAAAACGAACACCAATATCCCACGTTTTGCGGTCATTGTATTTAAACAGGTTGCCTATCGCCTGTATTCTGGCGTTATCTGGTAGCGTTTTAAATCTATCAACTTGGTTCATACTTTACTGCAAATCCTAGCAATTGTGACGCGAGTGGTCGGGTCCTTTTCTCGTTTAGCCCTGCCATACGTTCAATTCGCCAAGTTCTGAGTATTTGATGTTTTGCAATACAACGAATACATGCCACAGCGATACGACGGCATTGATACTCCTCTATAGTTTCACAATATTTATTAAAAAACAATTTACATAAAGGTAACTTATGTGTTTTTTTGATCTGAGACAATGGAATGTTTGCGTGGGTTGCAAACCAAGTGATTGTATATCGCGCAGTATCTACTTGATTTTCAAATTTATTCATTAAATTAATTAGTTGCCTAACAAATTCCTTATCTCTTTTCGGCCAATCAACCCTACTTGGTTCTGCAACATTTGGTCGCATCGAGCTTTGATTAAATTGCATCAACCATTGTTTATCATGCCGATATAACCATGTGTAAAGGTGAGCAAAACCGGTTTGCCTTGCGCCTTTAACGCCAAACTTGGCCACAGCGCTTTGCCACTTTGTGCGACGAGTTTGGTCAACTACCACAGGCTCGGTGTATACGACCATCGGATGGCGCATCATAAACCGTTAACCACGGCTTGTAATCCTGATACTCGCCAGTACCACGCCCCTCTTTTATCCAGCTAAGATATTGCGTCTCAGTATGGCCAATCTTCCTAGACATAATATACCGCTATAACTGATTGAAATTTCACCATAGCTAGAGTGAAAGTGTGATGCAAATTTATTAATTCATGAAGTCACTGTGAGCGCTCAAATCCAGTGAAAACGTCAACTAACTCTGGCCAGAGTTAAAAAATTAGTGTTACTTTACAGCATCTTCATAGCCACACCTCTAAAATGGAGTTGGCCAAAAGGCACACCGCAGCAATCAGTAGAGAAAACCCGCGACATGTAGATTCAAAACACTGCCCCTTGGCAAGTAATCTACAAGCCTCATCAGCTCCTTTTTTACTCATAACGCCTTTTACCTCTATCTTGCCCTTATCTTGTAGTTTCATATTGAATGCTCCTTTTAAGTACAATTATTTGGATATAAAACAATCTAGCAGAGTCGGAAAGATGAATTTGAGGTACAGCAAAATGGCCGAGACCGTACACCAAAGGCATGTCTTGAAGGTAAGTATCTCGGAGACATAACCTACCAACTCTTAGCTTGATGACGTCATTATTCGTAATTGCGGCTGGAATGTATTTTAAACTGGATTAATAAATAGAGTGGAACCAATTCGAGTAGTGCTATCAGTGAATTGTTAGTTGAAACAAAAATGGCGGCTACTCCACATCTTAACTTTTGTATAAGTTATGGCACCGGACAGAACCGCATAATCAGTATGATACTTTATTGTTTGGGATGATACTTTATTGTTTGGGATGATACTTTATTGTTTGGGATGATACTTTATTGTTTGGGATGATACTTTATTGTTTGGGATGATACTTTATTGTTTGGGATGATACTTTATTGTATGGGGTGAAACTTTATTGTTCACCCACATCTGAGGCGCTTGCGCGCCTTCTCCTATTCTACCGTTACACTCTTGGCCAAATTGCGAGGCTGATCAACATCGGTGCCTTTGATCACGGCTACATAGTATGAAAGTAGCTGTAGTGGGATGGTGTAAACCACTGGGGCGATGATGTTTTCTACGTGGTTGACGTCCATTACTCGCATAGTGTCGTCTGAGGCAAAGTTTGAGTCTTTGTCCGCGAATACGTAGATGATACCGCCGCGTGCGCGCACTTCTTCAACGTTTGATTTGAGCTTTTCAAGCAGCTCGTTGTTTGGTGCAACGACGATGATTGGCATATCAGCGTCGATAAGCGCTAGCGGCCCGTGTTTTAGCTCGCCTGCTGCATAAGCTTCGGCGTGGATGTAGGAGATCTCTTTAAGCTTAAGCGCACCTTCCATTGCGATTGGGTATTGTGAACCACGGCCAAGGAACAATGAGTGATGTTTGTCGGCGAATTCTTCTGCCAGTAGCTCAATACCGTCAGCCATGCTTAGGGTTTCTTCAAGCTTGGTTGGCAGGGTTTTAATGGCGTTGACGATTGCACTTTGGTCACGGCCTTTTTCCTGCGCGATCGATGCAGTTAGCATCAATAAGCCAACTAATTGAGTCGTAAATGCTTTGGTTGATGCCACCCCAATTTCAGCGCCGGCTTTGGTCATAAAGGCAAGATCTGACTCACGTACAAGTGATGAGCCTGGTACGTTACAGATGGTCATCGATGCCATATAGCCTTGCTCTTTGGCAAGACGCAGTGCCGCAAGCGTGTCTGCGGTTTCACCTGATTGTGAAATGGTTACCAATAGACTATTTTCATGCACGAATGAGTCGCGGTAGCGAAACTCTGAGGCAATTTCAACGTTACAGCTTACGCCTGCAAATTGCTCCAACCAGTAGCGTGCCACCATGCCTGAGTGGTAAGACGTACCACACGCGATGATCTGTACGTGTTTTACATCTTTAAAGATTTCATTGGCTTTGTCGCCAAATGCGTCGATACTAACGCGATCGTTGTCTAGACGGCCTTCAAGTGTATTACGCACGGCCATTGGCTGCTCGTAAATTTCTTTTAGCATGTAGTGGCGATATTCACCTTTGCCCGACGCATCTTGAGTAATGTTAGACTCAACTACTTCGCGCTCTACAGGATTACCGTGAATGTCGAAGATTTCTACCGTTTCGCGAGTAATGCGTGCTACATCGCCTTCTTCTAGGAAGATAAAGCTGCGGGTTACTGGTAATAGCGCAAGCTGATCAGAGGCAATAAAGTTTTCACCAAGGCCAAGGCCAATAACCAATGGGCTGCCTGAGCGTGCCACGATGATTTCATCTTGATTAGCTTTATCAAATAATACCGTACCGTATGCACCTTCAAGCTGTTTTACCGCGGCTTGCACGGCAGCGAGTAATGTAGTGTGTTGCTGTCTGAGTTGATGGATCAAGTGCACCATCACTTCGGTGTCGGTGTCAGACAAAAACTCGTAGCCGTCTTCTTTTAACGCCGCGCGCAAACCTTCGTGGTTTTCAATAATGCCGTTGTGTACCAGCGCAATTTCGCTGTTAGAAATATGCGGGTGCGCGTTAGCTTCTGTTACGCCACCGTGTGTTGCCCAGCGCGTGTGCGCGATACCAGTAGTACCTTTTACTTCTGCATTTTCAAGCGCAGATTCTAGGTTTACCACTTTACCTACGGCTTTCACGCTGTTGAGTGCGCCGCCTTCGCAAAGTGCGACACCCGCAGAGTCATAACCACGGTATTCAAGGCGTTTTAGGCCTTCGATAAGAATTTTGTTTACTGGACGCTCAGCAACAGCGCCTACGATTCCACACATAATCTCTCCATTATTTGCACGTTGTGTGTAGTTCAGCACAGATAAGTTGTATGCCACGCGCTTCGATCGCTTGGCGGAGGTCATCGGCCAAGTTGTTGTCGGTGATCAAAGTGGTGATCTGTGCCCAAGGTATTTCTAAATTCGGAATTTTACGGCCAATCTTGTCGGATTCGACCATTACAATCACTTCGCGGGCTGACTTTGCCATCACACGGCTCAGCCCAATTAATTCGTTGAATGTGGTTGTGCCGCGCTCTACATCAATGCCATCGGCACCAATAAAAAGCTGATCAAAGTCATAGGATTGCAGTACTTGCTCCGCCACTTGCCCTTGAAAGGATTCTGAGTGCGGATCCCACGTCCCGCCGGTCATCAATAAGGTTGGCTCATTTTCTAGTGATAACAAGCGATTAGCGATATTCATTGCATTGGTCATCACGACTAAGCCGCGCTTTTGCGCAAGCTCAGGAATTAGGGTTTCGGTGGTTCGGCCACTATCAATAATAATGCGATTATGATCTTTAATCAGCTCAGCGGCCGCTTTGGCAATGGCCGTTTTACGTACCGAGTCTTGCTCGTCTTTACCTGATGCGGTGATCTCCTTAGGAAGGGCTATCGCACCGCCATAGCGGCGTAGTAACAGGCCACTTTTTTCTAGTGCTGTTAAATCCTTACGAATCGTAACTTCTGACGTTTCAAACTCAGCAGCGAGTGATTCTACGCTTACTTCACCGTATTCATTTACCCATGAAAGAATAGTATGTCTGCGCTGTTGAGTGTTTCGTTTAGTCATTAAATAAGTTTCGTTTCGAAATTTAAGGCGATTATATTCGAAACTTCAAAACCTAAACAAGTTAAATTTTGCACTGAACAAATTTTAACTGGAAATATTTTGGTCATCAGGATACATTTCCCAGTTGAGGTACTTAAAAGGATAATTAAATGAACAAAAACTTAATAACATCAATACTTTGTTGTTCACTATTACTAGCAGGATGCGGCGGTTCAGGCGGTGACACCACACCAGTCAATCAGGATAGCGGCAAAAATGGAAATAATGGCAACACAGATTCAAATAACGATAATACAGATTCAGGAACGGATACCACGACTAAGCCAATCGCAAAAATTCAGGCAAGTGCCTTTGGGGAGACAGGCAACGTTATTCAGCTTAGCACTGCGGGAAGTACGATCCCTGAAAATGCCGAAATAACATGGCAGTGGCAAACCAAACCCCAAGGCAGTAACGCTCAGTTTTCTAACCCCAACGCTAAGCAAGCGCACTTTACCGCTGATGTTGCAGGTAGCTACATAGTAGGGCTAACAATCAAGTCAGGTAGTAACGAATCGACAACACAGTTTGAGATCCGTGTAAAAGAAAAAACCACACCAAGTGTGAACACGCCTCCTGTCGCTGATTTCACACTCACAAAACAGGAAATTGCCATCAACGAGCATCTACAGTTAGATGCGAGCAGCAGCTCAGACTCAGACGGCGATAGTCTCAGTTATAAATGGCAAGTCACTGCTCCTGCTAATGTTGATGAATACACATTGGTAAGCCCTAACAATAACCTTGCCTCTTTTGCCTCTAAATTTGCGGGTGAATACACCATTACTTTAACCGTTTACGATGGAAAATCGTCGCATAGCAAATCGGAAAAAGTCATCGTTGTAGATAACCAGCCAGCTCTTAAAGCGGTTATTTCAGCGCCTTCAGAGGTTACATTAAGCTCAATGACTTTTGTTGAGCTGAAAAGTGACGGTAGTCAGTATCAAGGCGCTGTAACACCGCTTTGGAGTTTTGACAGCAAACCGAGCGGCAGCCAAGCCGCAATGGCAACACCAAATGGATTTCTCACCTCGCTTCAATTAGATAAGGCAGGGCAATATAAAATCCGCTTTAGCCTTAAAGACAGACAAGGCCGTTTAAGTGAAGCAACCCATACCTTAACGGCCAAATTAGGCGAAGCAAACAAACCGCTTGTATTCGTCGACGCGCCAGAGTCAACCAAAATCAATGAAGCCATCGAGCTTAGTGCCAAGCGAAGTAGAGATACAAGCGGCAGAACACTCTCCTTTAGTTGGACGTTTGAGCCATTTGAAGCCGGTTTGACCTACTCCGTTACAAATGAAGATACCGACACGGTGATTTTTACGCCTCACGGAGAGGGGACTTACCGTTATTTTGTGGAGGTAAGTAACGGTGAGCTAAGCCAAACTGCCAGTGGCGTGATAAAGAGCCACCCTGAAAATTATGGACCTACAGCGTCTATGAGCCCACAAATATCTACAGCTACGGAAGGGGAAACCAAAGTCTTTGTGGTATCCGCAGAAGATAAAGACGGCGATCCGCTCACTTATCGCTGGTCGCTTGAAACGAAGCCAGAGAATAGCACGGCAGTGCTCAATAATGCTGATAATCGCGCGTCAATTACCTTCGATGACGCTGGTAATTATGTACTGAAATGCATCGTGTCTGATGGCAAGGTTGAACTGGTAGTCGCGGCATTCATCAAAGTAAGTGCTGTTCAAAATAGCGCTCCAGTAATTACGGCGCTGGACTATCAAGGTGTACTGAAAACAGGTTCAGCACTGTGGATAACTCCAACTGTTATGGATAGCGACAGCAATGCAAACAATTTGACCTATTTTTGGAAGGTGGTTGCTCCGTCAGGCGAAGTGGTTGACAGTACCGCTGCACATGACTCGAACCTACAATTCACTCCTGTAGCATCAGGCGACTATCAGGTAAGTTTAAGTGTTGTTGATGAAAAGTCCGATTCCGTTGCAACTAAAACGATAACACTTTCAGTAGAATAAGATCTCTCTACTCGATAACTTTTAAGGCTTAAGCGCTCACTGGTGGGCGCTTAAGCCTTTTTGTTTAAACTGTTATGTCGGATGGAGTTAAGTGACGGATCTCCATATTGCTGATATGCGTTCCCGAAGAGTCCTCAGGACCAATTTCATCATAGGCAGACTCAACTCTGAGGTAGGCTTGAGTTGCACCGAGCTCCGCCAGCTTTGTCTCGGCCTCTCGCAGCGAGTTAAACGGCGTTAGTTTACCCTCAGCATGCATTAAGATATGCAAGTTCCCATCAACATCCTGACCACCAGCTAAGTAGTGATTTGAATCCGCGTAGCTAAGCACGATGGCATGAAGTTCTTTATTAGCGATTTTTTCTTTGAGTGTGGCAGCAAGCATAATGCTCTCCTCGTTTAACCGATTAATAATTAAACGACCCTTGTGCGTGTTTGGTTCACCTTGGTTGTCGTGAATGTTTTGTCGCAAACCTGTTGTCGTGATAAATCACGACCTACCATCCAACCGTAGGTCGAGGTTTACCTCGACAGATTTAATCGAAGGGATTATCTTTAAAATTCATCTCTCAATTGCAAGGAATGCACATGAGCTGGAATGACCTGAGAAAAGGCAGGATATCAATCCCGTATGCGGAATACTTCATTACGTTTAACTGCCATAAACGCACGCCCTATTTTACGGATTATCGGCTGGCACGATTGTTTTGCCAATCTATCTCACATAATGAACAAAAGTTTGAGTGCTGCTGGCAAACATGGGTGTTAATGCCAGATCACTTTCATGGCTTACTGACACTTGGAAATACGCAACTTGGTAAGGTTGTTGGAGAATTAAAAGGCAGAACAGCTTACCTGCTAAATAACCTGAGCTGCGGATAATTAATGCCTTTCTAGCAGCCAGTTTTAGCGCTAACTGCGTTGAATTCACTTCCAATAGCCAGCTATTGGTGCGTAAATTCGCCTTGCCTACAGGATGTAGGTACCTTAGCGAGAGCAGGACGCGGAAGCGGAAGCGGAAGCGGTGTTTTCCCTAAAACTCTCTGGCTAGACAAGGAGAAAACTAAGTTGTGCTTTAGCAACAATGAGTTGGAACATTCCTTATCCAAACCTCAGGTTAAATAAACAATTGGATTCAAAATACAGAATTTGGCAAAGCGCGTATTACGATCATATGCTCAGGTCCACAGAAGATAGGCATACCATTGCCCGGTATATTGCTGCAAACCCACTAAGAACCAAGCTAGTAAACCGCATTGGTGATTATCCTTATTGGAACTCACACTTTCTGTGATTGGCTGGTTAAAGGCGCTCTTCCCAACTCAGTTAACACGCTTCGATATACCGACAAGTTGCCTTCCGCCATCACCTCAATGGCAAATTCACTGCACATTTTAGCGCGGCCTTTACGGCCCATTTGCTCTCGTAAAATCGGGTCCTGCAATAAGCGATTAAGATCTTGGGTAAACTGAACTTGATTACCAACCGGAGCAAGTAATCCGGTTTCATTGTGCGCAACCGCTTCAGGAATGCCGCCAGCAGCACAGCCCACTACAGGCACACCAGATGCGCTGCTTTGTAATAACGCTACGCCTAGCCCTTCCATCGATGCTGGATGTGCAACGATATCAACCGCAGGTAAAATACGCGCTACGTCTTGTCGAAATCCCACCAGCTGAACAATTTTTTGCAGCCCCAGCTCATCTATACGCGCCTGATACTGTTGCTGCTTTGGCCCTCGACCAAACAGTAATACGCGCAAATTAGGATGCTCAACAATGAGTTGTTTGGCTGCACGCATGATCACATCTTGCCCTTTGCGCTCTATCAGCTGCGCAAAATTAGCCACAACCAAGGCATTTTGTGGCAGTTCAAACTCATCAAGCAGCCATTGCCGCTCCGCACTATTTGGTGCAAAGCGCTGGGTATCGACTGCACTGTGGACTAACTTTACTTGCTCAGAGGCGACACCTTGTGAGAGTAATACTTGGCGGATCCCCTCTGAGATAGCGATAACTTTATCGTAGGCTGGGTATTTTAATTTTGACCACCAGCGTGGCTCGGTGTTGTCGACTCGCCTCGATAAAATAATAGGAACATTAAGCGACTTCGCGGCAAGTAATCCCCAAGTATCAACCCCTCGACGGCTGTGAATATGAACACAATCAGGCTGATGATGAGCAATAGCCTTTCGTAAACGCAACCATTGCATGACATCGAGATCGCCTGCCATTTTCACAGGCTCCACAACTACTTGCTTATCAACGGCTGCAATCATTTCACTATTAGGCGGGCAAACCAGTACGTTTTCAATGCCCTTTTGCTGCAACGCTTGGGTTAAATATACCACTTGTTGTGCGCCACCATATAAGTGACGACCCGCTTCAATATGCAGAACTTTCATAGCACTTCTCCTAGTGCGTTCGACACTCTTTGTGGCGTGAGACCTACCATACAATCAAAACGAGCCTCACAGGTTGGCCGGCGTTTGCATGGTGAGCAAGCAAGTTTATCGCTCAACACGCGACCATTTGGATTGAAGGTGTTTTCATACGGTAAGGTTGAACCAAACAACGCAATAACCGGGGTATGATGCGCCATCGCCATGTGAGTCAGTCCAGTATCAACGCCAATCACACCTTTTGCTCCCCGAATGATCTCGCTGCACTCAAGCAATGTCGTTTTCCCGGTTAGATTAATGATCCCCGGCATCTGTTTTTCTAAGCGCTCGCTATGCGCGATATCACTTGGTCCACCCAATATAATAATATGCGCACAAATAGACTGATTTACTTGTTTATACAACTCACGCCAATGCTCATCTACCCAGTGTTTCTGAGCTCTCGTTGTGAACGGGCAAAACACCACATAAGGTTGACCTTGAGTATGCTCCAATAGCAGTGCTTCTGTATGTTGTTGTGTCTCTTTCGAGGCAATGAGCGAGTATTGAAATGCCGCTTCTGGCACACCAAAAAATGTAGCAGCAGCTCTGTATTCCGAGCTGATATCAGCAGACCAAGGCGAGGTCACTACCTTATTCATAAGCCACTGACTGCCTTCGCGACTATTGATCCCAACCTTATATTGAGCACCACTAAGCCAAGCTAGCACGCCACTTTTAAGGAGTCCTTGGGCGTCGATCACTAAGTCAAATTGTCGACTAGCCAACTGCTTTTTAAAGCTATTAACTAGCTTCAGTAGCGCTATGATCCCCTGTGCTTTTCGCACTTTTTGCCACTCATTACGAGGCCACAGGATCACCTCATCTAGCAGTGGATTTTGTTGTAGCAAGGTCGCGCCAGCAGGCTCTGCCAACCAGCTCAGTTTTGCCTCTGGATAACGTGCCTTTAGTGCAGAAATAAGGCCTGACGCCATCACGATATCACCAATGGCACTGAGCCGGACAATAAGGATATTGTTGTATTGCATTGTTATCTGATCACCATTGGATGTAATCGGGTACTATGAACTGGCCGTTGCGCCTGCTTTAACTGATATAAAACTTGCAATGTGGTTTTGTGTAGTGCGCCATAATGCTTTGCGATTACGGCTTGCCCAGCCTGTATTTGTTCCACTGTTGCAGCACTATTTTGCCAAAAGCCGATGACTTCTTTAGCTATTTGCTGTGGTTCGTTACCCTCAACAAGTGCACCAACTTGACTCAGCGGCGCACATATATCTTCACAATTTCGTCGACTACTTCCCATTACGACGGCAGCCCCTTGGACAATAGCTTCGGCAGGATTATGACCACCGAGCTTAACTAACGAGCCACCGATAAAGGCAACGTGGGCATCACGATAAAACGCAAATAGTTTGCCCATCGTATCGAGCAGATACACTTGCGTATTTGCCGTTAGTTTTGATGCCTGCGAGTAACGCTGACAGCTCAGCCCGCTTGCTTGCAGCAGCCGCCATACCTCATCAAATCTTTCAGGATGACGCGGTGCGATAATTAGCTGAGCTGCTGGATTTTGCTGTAACAACTGTTTGTGCGCTGCGACCACCGCTATTTCTTCAGTGTCATGCGTGCTCCCCGCAATCCATGTCAACTGAGAGGGTTTTTGCGTTGGGTCGGCATGTTTAAGCTCTGGCCAATCGTACTTGATATTACCGCACATCATCAGTTTTTCTGGTGGTACACCCAACTCGCGAAAAGCTTGATAACTGAGCTCACTTTGCGGCAGAATTTTATGCACCTTTGACACCACAAAGGTAAAAAGACCTAACATGTTGGCATAGCGATTTTTTGATCTGTCGGTCATGCGGGCATTTACCAGCATCACTCGACTGCCTTGGTTGCGCGACTGGCGAATAAGGTTCGGCCACCACTCCATCTCAACCGACATGGTCAATACCGGATTAAAATGCGTCAAGAACGCACCAACTGTCAATTGAAAGTCCAGTGGCAAATAAGTGTGAATGACTTGCTCCCCCCAGTTGCGCTCAATATAGTTGGAACCCGCAACCGTGGTACAAGTAAAAACAATGGGTAAATGAGGATGCTGTTTACGCAGCTCAGGAATAAGTTTAGCAATGGCGGCGCATTCGCCAACGGAGACGCCATGTAAATGAATACAGGCGGGTAAACGCTTACAATTATAGACACCTAAGCGTTGTAAAAAGTGCTTTTTATAACCCGGTTTACGTAGCCATTTTTTTAATAAGATCAGCGCAATCAAAGGTAAGCACAACAACAGGATACTGTTATAAACACCAATCCAAAGTGAATTAGCTGATCTTCTACGAAGACGAGAGGTTGTCTTAACCTTAGCCATAGCTACACCTTGTTATTCAAGCCTGAATTAACCCCAGTGTAACTATGGTTTTTGACACTAAATTGACAGCGAGTTATACCAACTTGCTTTATTAAGTGGTCTATTTTAAAAATTGCTATCAGCTACTCGTAGCGCAGCGCTGATGAGGGGCGCCGGCTTGCAACCTTGTAGGTAACGAGCACAACGGTAAGCCAAGTAAGCAAGATCACAAGTAGGCCTGCGACTCCATAAATCCATATAGATTGATTTATCCGCTCATTAAAGCGATTAAGCCACTCACCAACTAGCCAATACGTCAGCGGGACTGCAAGTACCATACTCAATGCAGATAACCACAAATACTCTTTAGCAACCAAGCTAATTAACCCAATACGTGAAGCGCCTAACACTTTGCGGATAGCTAATTCCTTTTCTTTACGCAAGGTAGTAAATGACGCTAACCCAAATGTTCCGAGTAAGGTCAGCAATATAGCTAAAGGACTAAAGATAGATAGCATGGTAAGCGTATAAAGTTCATTCTTGTGGGCCGCCAAGAACTCATCATAGAGAGATTGCACTTCTATATCACGACGATTGAGATGTGCAGCAAGGACTTGTTCAATTTCAGTGATCACGTTATCTGGATCAATGCCTTCAGCGATTTTTAATACCACATTTGCAGTTTCACCATCAACATGACCAAGCATCAACGAAGTAGGTTGTACTGCATTATTCACGGAACCAATTCTGATATCCTCAACTACGCCCACGACCTTGGCTGTCAACTTTCGCCTTGGTACGGTAACAGTGACGCCGATTACCTCATCAAGCTTCTCATATCCCGCTAAATGAGCCATTTTTTTGGTTATCAGGATAGCGACATGCGCCTCTCCATTTTGCTGTTCACGATACCAATCTCCAGTGTAATCGCGACTAAAGCCTCGCCCAGTAATCAGCTTTAACCCGAGTACATCAATCACGTCATAACCCGTATTGATTACTGCTAACATGCCGTCATAGGTTTCGCCATTTGGCCAAGTGTAATGCATCCCACCGTTAATGGCGGTTGCATAATTGGTATCGCTCAATGTCCAACCAGCCACACCTGAGATCTGGCCTAACTCATCAAGCAATGCGTTTCCTTGTTGCTGATAGATCAGCTCTGAGGGCAATTCTCGAATGATAATTCGCTGTGCTTTTTCGTAACCTACATCCAACTGTTTTACCAGCATCATTTGTTGATAGAGCATGCTGATAGCTGCTATCAGCCCTACGCCAATCGCACCTTGTAAGCATAAGGTTATTTTGCGGATCCTTGCTGATGAACGCCCTCGACTAAAATCGCCACTTAACACTTTTTTCGCACCAAATGACGAGATAAATAAAGCTGGATATAGCCCAGAAAATAAACCAACCACTGTCAATGTAATTACAAGACCGAGCATAAATAGAGAGTTGTATACCAATGTCAGGGGCTGCGCGATTAACTGATTAAAGTGCGGCAATGCCAACTCAACGATTACAACCCCTAAAAACCCTGAAAACAGTACAGTCAGTAACGATTCTGACAGGAATTGTGTGACGAGTTGCGACTTACTGGCACCTAGCGCTTTACGTATGCCGACTTCTTTAGCACGCTTTGCAGCACTGGCAATATTGAAGTTAATAAAATTAGCGCTGGCTATGATCACAAGTAAAGTACTCAGCACAACGCTCACTTGTAGTGCCAAATAAGACCCTCCTTGCTTCATCTCTACGGTGCCATTGGTGTGAAAATGCAACTGGGTCAACGGAATAAACTGAAACTGGATGTCTTTGAAGTTCGGGTTTTTAGCTCTTTTTTGCATCTCGCGCGTCATCTCTTGGGCTAACGCGTTGGGATCTGCTTCTGGCTGCAACTTCAAATACACATGACTACTAAAAGGACCGCGCTGTAATTTGGGTAAGTACATCAGCACATCAAAATCAAAGTGTGTATTTGCTTCCAAATCCGCAAAAACAGCAGCCACTTCATAGCTTCCCCCATCGTATTCAAGTTGCCTGCCGATAACATCTGTATCGCCAAACAAGCGCTTTGATTCTGTCTGGCTAAGGGCGATAAGATTGGGCTGAGAAAGAGCCTGAGTTAAGTCTCCATGTAATACAGAGATATTCACAAACTCAGCCAAATTTGGCGTCGCAACATACGCCTTTTTGAACTTAAAGCGCTGATCTTTAACCTTCACGATATCCGCCATTGGTTCGCCACTATATTGTAACGATTCAATCCGACTAATAATCAACAGGTCCTTAATTTGACTGTGCTTTTGCATCAGCTGCGGCATTCTAGGGTCAATCGCACCGCGCACGCCCACACCCACAGAACGCAAATCTAAATGCACTCGGTAAACATGATTTGCATCAGGCTGATGTTTATCAACAATCAACTGACTTTGGGCAAATAAAGCCACGATAATTGCAGCAGCAATTCCAATGCTGAAACCGATGACATTGAGCAGTGTGTGTAGCTTTTGCTTTTTACTTACCCGAATTGCCGTACTCAAATATGAAGTGAGCATAGAAGATCCTTTTTAGTTATTTTTTATAAAGATATCCAGTACAAAGTCACTTGATTTTTCCACTCGCGATTGTGACTCACTTTTGAAATGACTGCTTGTAGCAGCATATTCACACCATTCAAAAGCAGAAATGGTCGTGCCGATATTAGTGATGAACACACCAAGAAATAAATGATGAAAGCGGCCTAAATTAGGCCGCAATTTCTTGAGTGATTACCAATTTAATTTACTCATATCGCAAGATCAGCGACGGACGTGTACTCGCGGCTTTAAAGGCAAGGGTCGCCACAGTCAACCAAGTGATACCGGCAACCACCAAGGCTGCTGCACCATAAACCCACATTGCTTGCTCAATGCGGTCATTAAAGTTTGCAAGCCAATCACCAACAAGCCAATAGGTGATTGGATAAGCTATGGCGATACTGACTCCCACCAAAGTCAGGAACTCTTTTGCTAAGATATTCACAATGCTTAGCCGTGATGCCCCTAAGACTTTGCGTACAGCTACTTCTTTTTGACGGCGAACCGTTGCAAAAGATGCCAATCCAAAAGTGCCCAAACAGGTTAAGAATACAGCTAGTGCAGTGAAGATAAGTACCACCTTAGAGATACGCTCATCACCACTAAGTACCGCCCTATAACTGTCTGACAGTAGGTTGATCTCTGGTTCATACACGTTTGCGGTTTTTGCCAACACACTAATCACATCTTGTCTAATCTGTGCTAAATACTGCGGGTTAATCGTTAAGATCACTTCAGATGTTGGATTAAAATAAGTAAATCCTAATAAAAACATAATATTAGAACTCGCTTCTTGTGCATTCCCCACTTTGACGTCTGCGACGACGCCAACCACTCGCATCTCTACGTTGCGGCCAGTATCTTTGATAGTTTTGCCAATAATATCAGCAACATTACTGTAGCCAGCTTGCTTAGCGACCGACTCGGTAATAATGGTGCCTATTGTGGTTACGCCGTTAACTCGATTTGACCAATCACCGGCAAACTCTCGGCTAAAGTCTCGACCTGCAAGTAGCGTTAACCCTAATCCTTTGACTACCTCGTAGCTTGTGCCAATAACTGGCGTTAGGGATTGTGACTGTTCACCATTTGGCCAAGTTGGTACTAGGGTATTATTAATCGAGCGAGTCAGCTGCGTATCTATCACACTGATATGTTCAACGCCCTCAATCGCCGCGAACTGTTTAACTAATGATGTTGGCGCTTTTGTTAAAGCCGCTTTAACGGGCACTTCTGAGACCACCAAACGTTGTGTGGTTTCGTAACCAAGCGGTAAGTTTTGCAAATGTGCCAACTGGTACTGTAGCATTACCGAAGCAATAATTAACCCAACCGCAAGTGCAGCTTGTACAGTTAAAAGACTTTTGCGCACCCAAATCGCAGTACTCCCACGCTGTAAATCTCCGCTTAATACGCGTTTAGCACTAAAAGATGAGATAAAAAATGCAGGATAAAGACCTGCCAATAGCCCCACAGTGACGGCAACCGCGACCACAACGACACTAAACATAGATGCATAATCAATACTTAATTCACGGCCAACTAGATTGTTGAAACTTGGTAATAGTAGCTCGACCAAAACACAGGCTATTGTCATTGCAAGCAATGACACGAGTACAGACTCAGATAAAAACTGTGCAACTAATTGCGACTTGCTGGCACCAAGTGCCTTGCGTACACCCACTTCTTTTGCACGTTTGGTCGACTGTGCAACCGTCATATTAATAAAGTTAAAGCCAGCGATAAGGATCAGCAGCACGCTTAAACCAACACAGATCATCACCACTTGTTTCGCACCACCCACTTTCATTTCAAACGGCGACTTTGCAGTAAAGTGAAGCTCCGTTAAGGGGTGTAATTGCAGCGATAAGCGACCCTTAAAATCACCGAAATAATATTTCTCAGTCAGTATGCTTTCCAAAGCAATAACATCTGTTTGCGGCGCCAATCTTAAATAAACATAACTAGAAGTTATATCCGTATTGACTGGATCATGCTCTACAGACACTAGGTTTTTAAAGCCAAAATGCGTGTTTTCAGGTAAATCTGTAAATACTGCACCTACCGTATATTGGCCGTTTTTATGCTGTAGAGTCTCGCCAACCACGTTTGTGCGACCAAAAATACGCTGAGCTTCTGAACTACTCAATGCAATGCTATTCGGTACACTCATGGCGCGACTTAGACTACCTGCCACCGTTTCCATATCGATAAAATTCTCGATATTTGCAGTTGCGCCATAAAGATCATTCAGTTTAAACCCTTGATTTTTTACTGTCACATCGACTTCAGCTTCGCGAGTAAACTCCACCATCGTCAGCGCAAAGACTTCTTCAACCTGGCTATATTCAAGTGCTCGAGTGCCATTGATGTAATTAAAAACAGGAACGACCCCAAGCCCTAATTGCGAATAGTCTTGTGCAATTCGATACACGCGCTCAGCTTGAGGTTGCTGGCTGTCGTAAGACAGTTCATTTTTTGCAAACAGTGCGACCAAAATTGCCGCGGCTAAGCCCACACTAAGCCCAAGTACATTTAAAATAAAATGCTGTTTTTGCTGCTTAAAAGCACGCAATGCCGTTATTAGATAATTCACTATCATCGTTATGCCACCTCTACTTTTTGTGGTTGCACCACTGTGTTGGCTTTGTCTAACATCACTTGGCCATCGAGAAGGCGAACAAGTCTATCCGCGTATGACCCCTCTTTTTCTGAGTGCGTTACCATGATCACGGTTGTGCCTTCGCGGTTTAGCTCGCGTAACATCGCCATGACTTCTTCGCCGTTTTTGGAGTCCAAGTTACCCGTTGGCTCATCCGCTAAGATAAGTTTAGGGTTAATAACCAGCGCTCTTGCAACCGCCACACGCTGCTGCTGACCACCAGAAAGCTGCTGTGGTAGGTGATCGGCACGGTGGTCGATGGCAACGCGCTTTAAAATCTGCTCTACACGCTGCTTACGTTCACTTTTTGAGATATTTTGGTATTGCAGCGGTAGCTCAACATTTTCAAACACCGTTAGCTCATCAATCAGGTTAAAGCTTTGAAATACAAAACCAATAGACGCTTTACGTAGCTGTGAGAGCTGTTTTTCGCTATAGCCCGCAATGTCCGTGCCCGCAAACTCAAACTGCCCAGATGACGGTGAGTCCAACATCCCGAGGATGGACAATAAAGTAGACTTACCACACCCAGATGGGCCCATGATGGCGACAAACTCACCTTCATTAACGGCGAGGTTAATATCGTTTAGCGCAGTCGTTTCAACGTCTTGAGTACGGAATACACGGTTTAGGTTAGTTAGTTTTATCATTGTTATATCCTTAGAAATTGAGTTGTTGCGCTTTGTCGAAGTTGCTATAGCTTGAGGTGATCACTTGCTCACCTTGTGATAAGCCATCTAACACTTCGTAATAATCTTGATTCTTTTTACCTAAGCGAATATCACGACGCTCGGCGGTTTTGCCATCACTTGCCAACACGTATACCCAGTTACCACCAGAGCTAGTAAAGAAGGCACCGCGTTTTAGCAATAAGGCATTTTCTTTGTTACCGCCAAGCATCAGTTCTACATCTATGCTTTGGCCGCGTTTAATGTCGCTTTGGCCGCTTGGTAATGCCACTTCTACCTGAAATTGTGATTGCGTTACACGGCTATCAATTTTGCTCACCTTTGCACTGACTAAGCCACTGTCTAACATCACATTCACTGCCATATCCGGTTGTACTTGATTTAAATAAAACTCATCAAGACGGACAACCAACTTGTATTCATTCGGAATGTCAATTTGGCCTAACCTTGCCCCTTTACTCTTTGACTCACCGATTTCAACATCCAGCTCACTCAAGTAACCCGACACCGGCGCTTTGATCAGTAGGTTTTCGAGATTTTTACGGGCAAATTGCAAGTTCTTCTGTAACATCTCAGCACTGTCTTCTAGCTGTTCGACTTGTACTTTACGAATTGAATTTTCCTGCGTTTGGCGCTCTAACGTCAGCTCCTTTCGGGCCTTGTAATACTGTAAATCGTCCTCAATTTCAGACAATCTGTCGGTTGCCAGCACGCCTTTTTCAACAAGTGGCTTGGATTGCTTATAACGACGTTCCAAATGACTAATTTGTAAGTCAATTTCAAGCAAGTCACGGCGTAAATTAAGGCGACTGGTTTCCATCGTCATTTGGGTGTTTCTTAGGAAGTTAAGCTGCTCTGTTACTTGCGCTTCGCGACTCATCACGTCTAGCTGTAAACTGGTATTGCTCAATCTCACTAATGGCTGACCCGCTTCAACAAACTCACCCTGCTCCACCAAGCGCTCTTCCACTTGACCACCGGCGATGGTATCTAAGTAAATCGTGGTTTTTGGTACGACTTGACCACGTAAGCTTAGTGCGTCCACAAACGCCCCCTTGCTTACGGTACTCACCGTGAGACTACTCAGCGCGAGATTTTGACTACGGCCTGAAGAGGCAGTGTTATTGAATGCCAGTGCCGCTGCTGCAATGCTCAGAAGTACACCACCTGCCACCGCTTTTTTAAGATGTTTTTGCAATCCTGAACGCTCTATTTTCTTATCCATAATCACGCCTCTTGTTGTTAGTCGGTTAAATCGTTTTATCGAATATGTATGACTAATATCAAGCCCCGTGCCAAGCTTGATTTTATTAGCAATTACAAAATGTTAGGCGTTTAGCATTATATTCTAAGAATAATAAGTGTCCGGAAATAGAACACATCAAAAATAACAAAGTGTCCATAAATGAACACTTTTCGTAGACGAGATCTAAACGATTGCGGTACGCTAAAAGAAAAATAAAGCGATCAGGATATGAAGCAGGAAGGCACCATATTAATTGTCGACGACAACAGCGATATATTAATTGCAGCAAAGCTTTTGCTAAAAAAGCATTACCAAACCATCATCACCACAGATAACCCCTTTGATATAGAAGCGCAGATCGCTTCGCAGCAAATAGATGTGATCTTGCTTGATATGAACTTTAGCCAAGATGCTATTAGTGGCAAAGAGGGCTTTTATTGGTTAAAGAAAATTGTCGAACAAGACCCAAGCATTGTGGTGTTGTTAATGACTGCCTATGGTGACATTCAGCTTGCCGTTGATGCGATAAAAGCAGGCGCCGCCGACTTTATCGCTAAGCCTTGGCAAAACGACCAACTACTCGGTGCGGTTGCTGCCGCATTTGCCCATGCCAAAGACAAGCAGCAAGTTGGTAAGCTCACTCGTCAGGCACAAGGGTTAAATCAGGCACTCAATCAATCTAGTGGTAGCCATCAATTTGCTTTTTTAGGTCAAAGCCCGGCCATGCAAAAGGTATTTAGTACCATAGAACGCGCAGCACTCACCGATGCCAATATTCTGATCACCGGCGAAAGTGGCACGGGCAAAGAGCTCGCCGCCCACGCCATTCATCAGGCGAGTATGCGCCGCGACAATACCTTTATCAGCCTAGACATGGGTGCTATCTCAGAAAGTTTGTTTGAAAGCGAATTGTTTGGTCATAAAAAAGGGGCGTTTACAGATGCGAAAAGCGATAAGGTAGGCCGCTTTGAACTCGCACACGAGGGGAGCTTGTTTTTGGACGAATTGGGCAACCTGCCAATGAGCCAACAAACAACGCTACTTGCAGCGCTACAAAATCGGCAAGTCACTCCAGTGGGCGGCAATAAGCCCATTTCAGTGGACATACGGCTTATCTGTGCCACCAACGACAATCTGCAAAAAGCGGTTGATGAAGGCCGTTTTAGGCAAGATTTATTATATCGGATCAATACCATAGAGATCCGTCTGCCACCGCTTCGCGAGCGTACCGAGGATATTCCACTGCTCGTAAACTACTACCTTAAACACTTTTGCCACAAGTATAAAAGGCAGCTTGAGGTAAATAGCA
Source organism: Pseudoalteromonas maricaloris (assembly GCF_024746855.1). Classification (NCBI taxonomy): domain Bacteria; kingdom Pseudomonadati; phylum Pseudomonadota; class Gammaproteobacteria; order Alteromonadales; family Pseudoalteromonadaceae; genus Pseudoalteromonas; species Pseudoalteromonas maricaloris. Next base: position 4,002,377 of record NZ_CP024625.1, read on the forward strand.
GCGACATGCAATGTCTACAAACCTACCCGTGGCCAGGTAATGTCAGAGAGCTCGCACATGCTATTGAGCGTGCGGTGATCTTAAGTGAAAGCGAGTTTTTGGATATCAGTACCGTGATTGGCACTAATCCCACGGCGGCACAAGCAAGTATGGAAGATACCTCGGACACCAACACACTCACTTTTGAAGGCACTTTCAACCTTGAAGAGATTGAACAACGTACGGTGCGTGCAGCGCTCAAGCATTATCAAGGCAATGTCTCAAACGCAGCCAAAGCGCTCGGGTTAACCCGAGGGGCGATGTATCGTCGCTTAGAAAAGTACGATTTGTAGGAAGAAAAGAAATGACCCGCCTTGCTCACCACCCCACCCTTGTTTTTTTCTTTACTATTATTGGCTTAGTAATCTCCAATGGGCTCTCGTTATATTTGTATATACAAGGTGGCTTTTCGGCAACTTGGCTGTTGATCACCCTTATTACCATCGTGTTTATCTCGGCCTTATACTTTCAATTTAACAAGCAAAACAAGCACATGGGCTTTGTACTTAAGTCTTTAGCCAATGGCGATAGCTCCTTGGGATTAAGCCAACATCACCCCATGCGGCAACACTTAGAAGAAATTAAAACGCGGATCCAAAACGCGCGGTTGAGCGCTGAGCAGCAAGCTCACTTTTTACAGACCCTCTTAGTGCATATAGATTTAGCCGTACTGGTTTTCGATAAAGATGGTAATGTCATTGAGTCCAACCCAGCGGTAACCCGCTTACTCGGTAAACCCATTAATCACAGCGAAGATTTAGAAGATATCGCACCACTGATTAATGAATGCGATAACAGCTTGAAAACAATAGCAAATTGGCAATATGGCGAGCAACAAGATAACTTGTCTATACAAATAACGTCAGCGCAGATCCAAGGGCAAATTCGTAAAATTGTCACCTTACAATCCATTCGTGATGCATTACAAAACAAAGAGCAGCAAGCCTATAAGCGCCTCACCAAAGTGCTTACGCATGAGGTGGCTAACTCTATTACACCTCTGTCATCCATTGCACAAACCTGTGAGGGACTCTTGCCCGACACATTAAGTTTTGACGATGAAGAGGATAAACAAGACCTAGCCTTAGCGTTGCAAACACTGGCAAAACGCACTGAGTATCTGGGCGCTTTTATCGCCCGTTTTAGAACGGTGAGTAATTTACCCAGCCCAGCGCTGCAACCTGCCCAGCTTGCGTCGATTGTAGAAGGGATTTATCAGTTACATCAACAAAGCTGTCATCAAGCGAACATAGACTTACAGCTTGATGTTAGCCACTCCCAACTGGTGATGTTAGACACGGCTCAGATTGAGCAAGTGCTTATTAACTTAACCAAAAATGCCATTGAAGCGGTGCAGCAGCGCAATGACGAAGACCAGCGAAACACCCGCCAAGTGGTGTTGAAAACTGGAGCCAATAACGCAGGCCAGCACTATATAGAAATAAGCGATAATGGGCCCGGCATCGCAGAACATGTCATTGACATGATTTTCGTGCCGTTTTTTACCACTAAACAACAAGGCTCGGGGATAGGCTTAAGCCTATCGAGACAAATTATGATCAATCATGGCGGCGACTTAATTTATCTTAGGCGCGAGCAAGGCGCATGCTTCAGATGCGTATTTGGTTAACTCACTTGAGCTTTGCTTAAGGCTTATCTTTAGTTAAAGGCAAATAAGACTACATGCCAGGTCGCTCCTTGAGGATTTGTGAACTTATAAAAAATCGGTAAACTAGAAGTATCTAATTTAGGGAAAAGTTCGTGCACACCGTATACAAACCTATTCTTACTATTACTGGAGTTGGCTGGACTGCCGTCATCATATTTTTAACCGCAATCGACTTACTGCACGATTGGGTTGAGATAGAAAGTGAGCGACTGAATAACCCTATCTGGTGGGCCTTGCAGGAATGGGGGCTTTGGTATATTTACACACCTATACTCTTCTTATGGCTAAATAAACTCAGCCAACAGAATAAGGTATGTTGGCGCAATTACCTCGTTTGCTGCTCGGTTTTATTCGTGCTGAGCATGTCTATACAAGCTGGATTCGACTATCTCGTTTATCGCGATGATATTCCCTATACCTTGTATTATTTTGCGCCATTACACCCGCTGGTGATCTACGTCTGCTTTATGATTTGGCACAAGTTTATCCGTATTGAAAGCAATAAAGAAAACAATAGTACCGCGATAAATCAACGTTTGCTTGTGGATTTAGGCGGCGATAAGTCATTTTTACAAATCAAAGACATAGTGCACATTGTGGCAGCTAAAAACTATGTTGAAATTCACACCGAGTCACACCAATACCTCAAACGAGCGACCCTATCTCAGTTTGAAGCCATGCTGCCAAGCGATATGTTTGTGCGCACCCACCGCTCTTATTTGGTTAACCTAGCCTATGTTGAACGTATCATCACCAAAGCTTCTGGTAATGCCATCATCAAGTTATCAACGGGCGCGCAAATTAGCTTGAGTAAAGGCTACAAGAAAGCACTAAAGTCACGCTTTGATACGCTTTCTCAAGCCGCATAACACCAACGAGCGACGTGAACCCGCTTACGGTTTCCCGTCGCTCCGTCCCATAGAACCACCTTACGTACCTAATAATTTGTTTTATCTGCTTTTTTATTTTTAATAGCGCAATGGAGAGCTTTTTATTCAAAGAGGAACAATGACACGACTTCATCCCTTCACGGCGGCCTATTACGCTTTAATGAGCGTCATAAGTAGCAGCGTTTACGCCAATATGGATAACGCTAAACCGAGTGTTTATGCTGGAAGTTCACTGCAACAGTTTGCAGCACAAGATGCACTTGCAGCTATCGAGCGCTTACCGTCATTCACACTCATTGAACAAAGTGGTGAGCGCGGCCTCGGAGGCAGTTCTGCCAATATTTTATTAAATGGTATGGAGATCCGCGTAAAGTCTGGATCGGTCTCGGAGTATTTAAAACAACTTCCCGTTGACCAAATCGTTGCGCTAGAAGTGTACCTAAGTCACCATCCATTTCCTTCACTTAAGCAATATAATCAAATTGTTAACATCATTCGTGATGAAAAAAACAATGCCTATAATTGGCAACTAGGTAGTGCAATAAATGCCAGTGCCTCCACTGGCAAAACAGCAATGGCGGGATTTGTATTACCTAAAGGGCAATGGACACACAGCGGTCATATTCAAGCTCAGGATGAGCCATTTAAAAGTACCAATAAAGGTCAACTGTTTGCGTCTAGTAATACTCTCGAGGAAAAGAGCGAAGAAACATTTAAAGAGCAAAGTGAGCGAATAACGCTCTCACTTACCAGCCATAAAACCATGCAGGATGGTGCCCTAACGCTCAATGTTCAGGCTGTAAAAGACAACTTGCAGTCGCAATACGAATGGCTGTACCGCACGCCAACTTCACCCAGCGATGTTGAATCTGCGTTTTCGCAAGAGCGCGATAAAACAGACACTAGCGAAATGTCTATCGATAGGCAGTGGCAAGGTCAGCGCTGGAGCACACAACTTACAGGTTACTACTCAAAACAAAAAAATGAGTTGCACATGCTTGATGGTCTCTCTGCGCGGCTTTCAACACCGAGCTTTACACAGTATAGGCGTACTGACGAGCGAGTAATTCGCCTGATGGTAAACGACACTGTCTCGGAGTACGGTCTTGAGGCCAGTATCAATCGCGTGAATGCCAACACACTATTGCCCGAGGAGCAGTTACACAGCACGATAAAAGAGCTAAGTATTGAGCCTTTTGCTGCTTTTACTTGGTCGCTTTCACCAAAATGGCAGTTATACAGCAAACTGGCAGCCGAACAGGCTACGCTTTCGACCAACAGTAGTAAAAGTGAAGATATTCAGCATCTCATCGCCAAGCCGTTGGTGCGATTAAATTATGACGCAACAAAACACATTCAGCTTACAACCACCTTAAAGCATGAAGTGGAACAGCTCGATTTTTCACTTTTTTTACCAGAGCTCAACGCAGGATTTGGCCGCTTACAGTTTGGCAATCTTGAAATAAAGCCAATGCAGTACACTGAACTTGCACTGCAAATTGATATTGAAGAAGGTGAAAGATGGCGTTTTAACGTTAAGCCTTTTTATCAGTGGCAAAAAGATGTGCATGAATATCAGCAAGATAATCGAGGTGAAAGCATAGTTGAAAATGCCGGGGATGCCGCACTTTGGGGGCTAGATGGTGCGGTTAATCTAGACTTATCAAGCTGGATCAACAACAGTCAGCTCAATCTTGATTATAGTTATCGAGACGCATCATACCGTGACGCGCTCACAGGAAAACGTACGATTAACGGGACTGTTCCACATTGGGCTAGCGTGCAGTTTCGACAAAGCTTTAATCGCTTTTCGTGGAGCGCAGAGATTTCCAGCGGGGATAGTTATCGCGAATATTACTCCGATGAGCAGTTTATTGAATCAGGCTCATTGCAATTGACTTTGCAAGCGCAGCTTCAAGTAAGCCAGCGAGTTAAGCTCAACTTAGAAGCTTCGCCACTCACGTCTAGATACGAATATCGACGCTTGTATTACAACACCTCACGGGCAAACGCCATAAGCGCAGTAGAAACTATTTACGAGCGTGTACCACCGGAGTTTGCGTTCACGCTAAGCGGAAGTTGGTAGGCCGATACTAATCGTGCCTACCGCCTTTAGTGTCCTAACTAATATCGCTCTAAATGATTGAGAATATGTGGAAAAACATCTACATCAGCCTGACGCCCAAAGATACAATCTATGTGCGCGTAATTGGGGATCACCTTACGCGTAAATTGCTCATCACCAAAGGCAAGACAAAGACGTTCATAAGTTTTTTTCGTGCTCTCAGGTAAATAGCATTCGTTATCTGCCCCGCTAATAAATAGCGTCGGCACGTTTAATCGGTTGATGTGTGGCATGTAAACGTCCTTGCCATCTGCATCAACCAGTTTTCCTGCGCGACAAATTGCAGCAAGGTGCTCTAGGGTTTGAATATTGGCTTCGGCAAATAGTTCATCAATATGCTCATGCAGCAAATCGGTTAACTGATCATGACGGTATAAGGAGGCGTACATAAAGGTCACGCGATGGCAGCTGTCATTATTGCATCGCCCCTGTGCTTCAGCGAGCGCGTACAAGCCTAACGCCTTATCATACAAAGAGGCAAGCCCATTGCTCTGCTCTGGTACACGCGCCGTTAGCGAGTCTACGCCCAGCCTTTCTAAAAATGAGGGGAGGTGTAAACCTGTTTTCATTTTTGTTGCCATCGGTACCACGACGTCCGCCGCAATTTGTGATGCAACAACACTGCGAACCCCTGAAAGGCCGCGAAGCATAGACATAAAGAAGGTCGTAGCACCATAACAATGCACCACCGCCTGAATACTATCTGCTCCCGTGATGGTTCGGATCTTGTTCACCGCGGCTGGGTAATCGTATTTCGCTACCTGATCGCCATTTGATTGCTTTGCGGCAGCAGGCAACAAAATACTGACTCGATAATCCAATAGCCACACGTCATATTGGTTAGCGACTAGGTACTCGACTAAGTTGGTATCAATCATGTCGGTGGAAAAGATACTCGAAGCAACTCCCAGACCATGCACTAACATAACTGGGCCCTTGTCACCGCCACGATAACGAGTCAGCGATAGCTGCACATGATCAGCTGTATCAAACAAGTATACTTCAGGTGTTGGAGCCCTTAGCGGCCGCTTTTTGCGCACCAATTCACCACTGTGCGTTTTTTCTTGGTAAAAAATACTGCCGTAACTTTGATATAGTGTGCCCGCAAAAAATTGCCCAAAGCGCGCGATGACTTTTAAGCGAGCCGCTTTACTCTCGGCATGACTTACACGAATAGTGGCAAGCTGCGTCACAAAATCAATCGGCGCTATCTTCATAATACCGTGACCACATACGGCCCCTTGAGTATCTTCTCCTTCATGAATATCAACAAATAAGGTTGTAGTATCATCCCAAAGATCGAGAGAGTTAGGGTCGTCTTTGATTAACTTAAAGGCATTAAAGAAGTACTGCTTGCCATCCTCCGCCGTTAAATTCATTTTATAGATCATCTTCCGAGTATTTGGAGGAAAGGCCTGACGCTCAAACAAACGAAACTCACCATTGCGAACGGTCAGTGGTTTATCAGAAAGCAGATTGCACTCAACGCGACCCGAAATATGCGCTTTATGTTGTGGGTCGGTCAACATCACCTCTAGATCCGTCGAGGTGACCGTCAATACAAACGACAGCGTTTGGTTTGTTTCTTGACCCTGCTGATAGGCAGCCAAGTAGGTTTGTAAAGAGGTAGTGCTTGGCTCTACCACGCGGCTAAAATAGCCCTGCATGCGCTCTGTAAACGCCAACCCTGTTGTAGTCGGCTCAGCGCTACGGGAGCGGCTTGATGGCAATTGATAGTCAATTTGCCAATCACGGTCCTTGGCGATAAGTGCACAGCAGCGCTCCGTCAATGCACTTATCGTAAGCAGCGGATTGACCGCAAGCGACGTTGGAATGATGGCACCATCTGACACATAGAGCGAGTCGTAGCAGGCATCACTCTCTCCTGTAAACACTTGCCCTTTATGATTCACCACCCCTTCGGAACCCGTCTCAGCAAGCCGACAGCCACCTAAAGGATGAACTGTAACCAAGCGATTATTCAACCACGGTGACCAAATTGGGTTTTTAACATAGGTGCCACCGAGCGCCGCTGTCGCTTGAAGCAGCTTTTCACTCACATGATGAAAATTAGGCTGAGATCCTAACTCTGGCCAACGGATGTTCAACTTGTCTTGCTCTAAAGTTATGACACCTTGGCTATCGTCATGGCTCATTACTAAGTAGGTTTGAGTATGTTTTACCGCACCATGATAAGCGCCTCGCCATTGGCTTTGCCATACTCTCGCTTGCTCCTCCAAAGCGTCATAAAAACCGTGATCCGTGTCGAGCCCAATTACACCCGCAGCACTTGCAAGCGCAGTTGGTAACACTCCCGCCATGGCGCCGGGTAAACTTCCCTCTTCAATAATCATTTGTTGCGCGCGTTCGCTCGCTTCACGAAGATCGATTGCACTGGTGATACAAGGTCCTGTAGGCGCTTTGCCTTCTGGCTCTAGATTACCAACCCCAACACCATCGATTTCGGTGTCGCAGTTATAGCCAAAACCCAACATATCGCCATTACCAGTAAAATGCTGACCAAGTTGCGAAGAGATAGCCAAACCACGACTTTGGCTACGCAATAAAATTTCATTACTGCCCAGCGTGCCTGCAGCCAAAATCACAAGATCCGCCTCAACAAATAACGGGGCTGCAGAAAAGCACTCTGCGCCGGTTCCCATGTCTTGGTAAAACACCCGCCAACCGAAGTCGGTTTTCTCCAAGTAGCGCACACTGGCCTGGCAAAAAATTTCTGCGCCATGATTCCAAGCATCCGGTAAGTAATTCATTCGAGTGGTATTTTTGGCATTGAAATTACAGCCAGACACACAGTCTCCGCAGTTATTACATGCTTGCTGCTCAACACCCACATGGTTAACGCCACCTTCAGGCGTCGCAAAACATACATTGATTGGTACTTTATTAAAGGGAGCTTCTAATGCATTTGCCGACTGCTGGTGAGCCTTCAGTTTATTCAAAGTTGGGTAATATTCAGGGTATAAGGCAGGTTTCAGCATCTCTCGAGCCCGCGTGAATCCCTCTTCCAACAAGCCATCCTCATCATCTCTAATCGCGTGTGGCCATACTGGATCTCTCAGTACTGCATCTACTGGGGGCAAAGCAACATTGGCATTGATAAGAGAGGTGCCACCTAAACCACAACCGACGACGACATTCTGTTCACGGTGCATATGAATATCAAATAATCCCAAATGAGAGCCCTTGTGTCCTGTTTGGCTATTAAACTGCAACTCGCCAGCGGCCTCCAATTCGGTATCCGGAAATTCTCCCGTTAAAAACTCGCGCCCTCGCTCAAGTAGGCAGACTGATTTTCCGGCTCTCGCCATGCGTGACGCAGCGATAGAACCGCCATAACCACTACCAATAACAAGTACATCGTAATGCGGCTGAATTGCCGCCAGAGGTGAAGAAATTGGTTTCATTTGCTTGATTCCCTCTTCTTATTTTCGCTCACCACCTTGCCCGTGGCGATGCTATCCGTGAAGTATCCTCCATCGGAGGCATACTGACCCTAGCAATAAGAGTAGAGCATTTATTGCACAATGGTGCAGTACTCTGGTTAAATAATCCGGAGGATCAGCGGCAACAATAACAAACACCCCACCCCCCAAAGCATTTTATTGTTTGTCAGCAAGGCTGCGCGATACCCCACCACCAACCCAAGAGAACCCAGCTTTGGCACCAGCCAAAACAACAATCTAGAAAATAGCAGTGTTCCTGTGATCACCAACAAGCTCTCAAGCACACCACCGAGTTGATAACGACTCAGCCAAAGCGCCAAGGCAATAATCACGCTTTGATGCCAGAGATAGATGGGAAACACCACTTTATTGAGCCTCGTAAGCAGCGGATGAGGACGGTTAAGATAACGCGCTGCTAATGCCAATATCAACAACACCGCACACACGCGCTGCAACACCAACACAAGACTCCCACCCAAAGTAATGAAGGTTGTGCGCGTGTCTTGCTGCAACCAGTAAAAATGATATAAAAGCAAAATAATCACAGCATTGACTGCACAAACCCACAGCAGCACTTTACCTTGTCGAGTAAGCCAAGCCCAAAACCGATTATGCTTAGCAAGCAGATAACCTGCGAGCAGAAAAACAACCCCCTGAAACTCTCTTTTGCTATCGCCGTCCAATGCTAGCTGAGCCCAGAGTAAGCTTGCAAAAGCCAGCACGCTTAGTAGATAAGTTGACCAGCGCAAAGTGATAAAATGCCGGAGTATTACTTGAAGGTTAGAATTAAAGACGATATGAAACACAGCAAGGAGCAAAGTAAAACACCATAATTCTCGCAAATACCACAAGTGATTGACGTCAACATGGGGCCAAATACCGCTTTGATACTGACTGAATAAAGGGCTGTTAAAATCAATAAATTGTTTGTAAAAATCAACAAACCCAAGCGTTAATCCAGCATTTTGCTGCATTTCTGCATACAGTTGTACGGGCACAACAAGCCATATGCCAAATAATAGCGGGAGCAACAGCAAAGGAGTGCGAAAGAGCATGGCTGTGCATGCACCTTGTTTATCAAAAATATATCTAAGCGCAACTCCCGAGATAAACCAGATAAGCAACATGCGCCATGGTGAGATCAGTAACATTAGATATTCTAGCCAAACCGAAGTATAAGCACTTTTGTAGTGAAAACCCCAGTTAGGTACATATAACATGGCGGTGTGATAAAAAATGAGTATCATAAATGCAATAACACGCAGCCAGTCTAGCTCTACTCGCCGATTTAAATGATCCATGGGATTTCTTTTTGAAAATAAACTTCCCCCTACAGTGCGCCAATACAGCGTACAACCAAACGAAATTTGCTTAAATAACAATAGCTAGGGATAAACCGTGGAATAGAGGGATAAAATAAGTGACCGCTTTGCATCCAGTTGCTAGAGTAAAAGAAAAACTCAAACCATGATGTTTTCACGTACGTTTATTCAGCAGTTCCACCCTTTGATGGCAATGGCATTACTCGCCCTCTTTCTAACGATTAATAACACCTTGAATGCCATTACTCTGATCATGGATGCCAAACGAGATGCGCAGCTCGATTTTGCGCTGTGGGAACCTTTCGTATGGGAATATACCAGTGCTGCTGCCAGTTTAGCCTTAATTCCTGCCATATCTTGGTATTTAAACGCATTTCCTTGGCAGTGGCACAAACCTTTTAATGTCGCTTTTAGCTTTTTTATTGCCTCACTGTTATTTTGTTTTGGCCATGTTGGCATCATGGTGTTATTACGTGAAACGATTTATTTTAGTTTGCAACTAGATTACAACTTTCACCTTTCTTGGTTTGAACTTATCTATGAATATCAAAAAGATGCGTGGAGCTTAGTGTTTTTTATTGCACTCATAAAAGCTTATCAATTTAGTGTCTCCCATATGCTTGGTGAAGCATCTCCGATAAAACAAGAAAGCGATGAAGATGAAACACTCCACAAACCTATTCATCACTTATTGGTACGTAAGCTTGGTAAAGAATTTATCGTTAAAGTTGAAGAGGTTGAGTGGTTACAGTCGTCTGGAAATTACGTCAATCTACACGTAAATGGCCGCATTTATCCGCTACGTTCCACGCTTGCTACGTTATGTCAGCGCTTAGACCCCGTTGGCTTCGTGCGTATTCATCGCTCTTTTGCTATTAATGTGTCTAAAGTGGTAAGTATTACGCCGCTCGCCAGCGGTGACAGTGAAATCGCATTGCTAAGTGGGAAAGTATTAACGCTCTCGCGAACCTATAAAACACAGTTTAAGCACCAACTAAGCCTTGAGTAAGTGAGCAATACACAATTACCAAGTAACCGAGTGTTATTGCATTAATTCCATTAATCAATGCTAAATGCTGTAACGCTAAAGTTCATTTTGTATCCATTTCATCACCCTACACTACACAGCCGCAACAGGTAAGGTGCCTATTTTTGCATTTGCACCGAATTTATATACAATCTTATGTAGTTCAGATGCCTCATTGGACTGCATAATAAAAGGATAATAAAAAAGGCTCTATGAAAAACCTCATCACTCCATTACTTGCAGCAATCCTGCTGCTAAATGGCTGTAGCCAAATACAGCAACCTCAACAGAATGAACCAACGCCAGATAACGCCGTACAATCTACTCATAACAAGCCAAAAAATACAGTCAAAGACGAAGCTAAAACGGTGGTTAAAACGCCATATGATCCACTCGCAACTGATGATTTATGGCTCCGTATTAAAGATCAACTCAGCTTTGCCGATTCCGACGATAAGCGTGTAAAACAACGGATTGATTGGTACCTCAGGCATCCCAATTATATGGATACCATCAGTGAACGTGCAGCGCCGCTACTTTATTACTTAGTAGAAGAAGTCGAAAAGCGCGATATGCCAATAGAGCTTGCATTGATGCCGCTAATAGAAAGTGACTTTAACACCCAAGCCTATTCTCACAAGCATGCTTCAGGTTTGTGGCAACTCACGCCGCTGATCGCAAAACATTATGGTGCCAAGATCAACGCTTGGTATGACGGTCGCCAAGATATCGTAGACTCGACCCGCGTCGCATTGGACTTTTTGCAATACCTCCACAAACGTTTTGATGGTGATTGGTATCATGCCATTGCCGCCTATAACACAGGTGAAGGTAGAGTGCTTGCGGCCATTGAACGAAATAAAAAAGCAGGTAAACCAACTGACTTTTTCCATTTGAAGCTACCACGTCAAACCAGCCACTACGTACCAAAGCTACTTGCGGCATCACAGTTGTTAAAGCATGACTTGATGAAGTTTCCTAAGATCCCTAATCGCTCGCTGATCAGCGTTATTAAACTCGAACAACAAGCCATTTTATCTGATCTCAAAGGCTGGAAAGAAGTCGAGGTATTAAATCCAGGCTATGCACGTTTTCCAGCATTACTCGGCGGCCCTGAGCATATTGTCATTCCCACAGCGCGCGTGTCAGAGTGGCAAACCATGCTCACACACTTACCAAAAATGCCTGCAGATACATGGCAACATTATACTATCCGACGTGGAGACTCTCTCAGCACCATTGCAAAACGCTATTCGCTAACCGTCGCCGAGTTAAAAACCTTTAATCAATTAAAGAGTGACCGAATTCGTGCAGGAAAAAAGCTAATTTTGCCCATTTTGGCTGACAAACAACTGGACTATAAGATAAAACACGGCGATAGTTTATGGCGCATAGCTAAGCAATTTAATGTCAGTGTCGCTAAGCTAAAGCAATGGAACCAGCTATCGACAGATAGACTGAAAATTGGCGATACGTTACTCGTATTTCTGTCGCCTTAGGCCGTAGTGTCAGTTGGATAAATATGTCAGAACATAACAATAATAACTTACCCTCTGAAAATGTAGCCGAAACGCAGGCAGCAAAGCCTGCTCGGCCACAGCCACACAACTCAAGACACTCAAGGGGCTCCTTTAAACTTTCTCGCTCCAAAATGAATACCATTTTGGCTTTGTGTGCGATGTTTATTTCCGCAGCGTCGTTTTACGCAACTTATCTGCAAGCAAAGGCTGCTCAGGAGCAAGTTTCCGCAGCCGAAAAGCAGCTAAAAACTGAAACTTGGCCATGGCTTCAATTTAGCTATAGCAACTTTGATTTAGACTCCACTCAAGCAACCATTCGAGTCGATATTCGCAATTCGGGGACCGGACCTGCCATAATCCACTACATTAAGTACGAGTTTGATGGCGAAAATTACTTTGATGTTACCGAACTTATGGATGCATGCTGCAACCTCAATGCCTATCAAGCAGCGCTTAGCGATGCTCAAAACGAAGAGTCAAATATCAATTATCTAAAAAAGTTTGGCTGGTATGTTTCCAGTGCGCCACAAAAGATTTTGCTGGCAGATGGCGACACTTTCAACATTTTTACCATGCCAAAAAGCAATTTTAATCGTGGATTATGGGATAAAATTGATGCCCACAAATCGGTTTTTAAGGCAGAGGCCTGCTACTGTTCTATACTAAAACAGTGCTATACCACGAACGAAAAAGCAGTGATCACTGAGGTACCTAGTTGTTCAACGACACCGACAAATTCTATCAACGAGTAATACAGCATCTATTGCAATTTGAGGGCGAGGTACTGCATTTGTACCTAGACGTAAATGCCAATCCGACGATTGGTGTTGGTTTTCATATGCAAAGTGTTGAGCAATTTTGCCAGTTACCAATGCGGGATAGGCGCTCTAAACGGTCTGCCACCTTGCAACAAAAGCGCGATGAATACCGTAAGATTAAGGGCAAACCCAGCGGCTACAAGGCTTCTTGGTATGCGCAATATACCGAGCTTACCTTGCCACCAAAAGCGTCTAAACAATACCTTAAAGAACAGATCAAAGAATTTGAACAGCATTTAGTGCACTTTCTTGCCAAGCAAGATACCGGTAGCATTCCTTATCAGTTGTTACCAACCCCCGCTAAGATTGCGCTGTTGGATATGGCTTACAACCTCGGTACCAGTAAGTTATTTTTGGCTTTCCCTAATTTGATTAAAGCCGTCAGCGCACAAGATTGGCACAGCGCAAGTAAAGAGTGCAGTCGCCTACATATTAGTCCAGCACGAAACGAGGCCACCAAAAAGCTATTCCTCAAGTGCGACAAATACCAGCGTTATCAACTCACTTGGTTTGAAACTTTGGTTAAAAAGCTAAAGCGCTGGCTGTCTTAAGTTCAGCTCAGAAAAAATGACTCAATAGGGTCATAGATCAAGCCACGCTCATTGCGGTGAGAATGATAGAGATGAAATTTCTTTACTGTGAGTGAAAAAGGCGTAATGGGCTTCGTAACACTCGGCTCTGGCTTACAATTTCTAAATAGTGTGGTATGTGGTGAGAACGGATGCGGATTATGATAGAGATCGCATTTTTCTCCAAAAGCACGCAGTGGATTGGCTAAATCAAGCAAAGCTTGTGGTTTTTGTTCGGGCTTTAAGTAAAAAATACCATTGTGCTGCCAGTAGCCATAGTCATCAAAGGAGAGTGTAAATTTAGGCACCGATAAACTACTAGCAAAATCACAAAGCTCGGCTACTTGTGACTCTTCTACCATAGCAAGAAACGCCAGTGTAAGATGCCAATTACTTGGTTGTGTATTGGCTTTACTGGCACTCACGCTATCCACCAGCCACTGACCGATATGCGCTCGAACGTCGTCATCCATGCCAATACCAAAAAAAAATCGCTTTTGCATCTTACACCTTTACCTTAAGGTTTAATAAACTAAGGCTTAACTAACCGTTTGCCTACTAAAGTTAGCATAACCCCAGCAGAGAAGCATAATAAGCCAACAAATTGCAGCCAGGCGTTTTCTACACGCTCACTAAATTTAGGGCCTTGAAAACGATAATGCCTTCTACCATCGGTTACCGTTTCGGTATAAGCGCTTCCCCTATAGTCTGAGAAAAATACCGTTTTTTTGTCTAAACGTTTCGCCATGGCAAGCTTAACTTGCTCCACAAATTCAATATCGCTATTCCTACTATGAGGAACAAGGAGAAAGCGCCACTTTCTATATAGCTCGACGGGCTCACCGGCTTGCAATACACCTTGAGATTCATATTCAAACAGCTTTTCACTAAAAAATATCTGTTTGTAGCCACTCCAAAATAATCCGACACCGAGAGACACTAGCAAAATAGCCAACATCGCAAGTTGCTTATATTGCTTTTGTTTTGATTGCTGATGTTGCTTATACCAATATTCGATGTCTGGAATTTGGCTTAATTCTTCACGTTTCCCTTGCGCTGATAAGGTTTGCATACACTCATCTAAGGATAAATTGAGCGCCGTTAGCAACTTTCTAAATACCTCGTTAGAAGGCACGGATTTGTCGTTTTCTAGTTTAGATAAATAGCTTTGCTCAACACACATTTGCTCAGCTAGCTGAGGTTGGCTCAAGCCTTTTTGTGTACGGATCTGTTTAATAAAGTGTCCTAGTGTCATCACGGTCATCCTCGTTTATTATTGTTGCGACCTCGCACATTCTTGGCAATTCCTTGGTAAATACCAAGTTGAATATTTAGGAATAAGCATGAATATCATAGCATTACGAAATATTCATGGTTTGAATTAAAGTTTTGATTAAAAAGCACAATAAACAGGCCCACGTTTAGATCAATACAATGCCTTTTGGTGCAGCCGTGCGCGAAATTCACTGGGTGTACACGCCTTCAACGCTTGAAAACGACGATTAAAATTAGAAATATTATTAAAACCACATTGATCCGATATCACACTAATGGGAGAGGCGGAGCTAATTAATAGTTTGCAGGCCTTGGCAATACGCAGCTGATTGATAAATTCCGTCACAGTACGCTCCGTGCGCTTTTTAAAGAAACGATGAAAGTGATTGGTGCTCATGTGCACTTGTTGTGCAAGCTCATCGGCGCTTAATTTGTCGGTGTAATTGTCATAGATATAGGCAATAACCCGGTCGAACTTGTCTTTCGCGGGGTCATGGCGGGCGTCAAAGCGAAAGCCACTACTGGCTAAATGTTGATAGTTCGATGTCGTCATCTGCGTTAACATTTCGAGCAAAAGCACAAAGCGCATTAACGGCTCGGCATCCGCGATTTGCTCAAACCACTTTTTCGCTTGCCTTGCGACTTCCACAGGAAATTTGACGCCACGGCGCGCTGCATTTAACAATTCAGATAAGCCGTGTAATTCAGGGTGCTGAGCCACTAAAGACTCCAACCAGTGCGCGGGTATTTGTGCAACATGGACAACGTGAGCGGAGTGATCCGGATTCGGCTTTGACTGCCAAGTATGTGGTAAGTCAGGACCTAGGATAACCAAATCTAAGTCTTCGTAAGGGGCGATATGATCACCCACATGACATACACCGACACTGTTGAGCGTCAAACAGATCTCATATTCCGGATGATAGTGCCAATTAAAGGGAATTTCGGGCAATTGATACAGGCAATAACGCCATGAACATCCAGGAGATGGTAGTACTTTCTCGTACATCGCTCGCATAGCAATTTCCTTTTACATTAATAAACTTATTTAAAATCGGCATGTTATAAATTTTAAAACAACTGCTCGTTACACCTAGTTGCACACCATGCAAATTCAATCACCAAACAATATTAATCTATCGAAATATAGCGACAGCCTGAAGTGCAGTGAAGTATTTTTGTCAAATTACGCTCATTTAAGCGTGAAAAGTATCATTAGTAGATAGAAATATACCGCTTAAAAAACACTCAAGGCGATACCCTAGCTTCTGCCAACAACAAATAGGAACAATGGGCAGAACAATGAAAACAACTAAGTTGAAGCAATTTAAATTGAATAAACTTGCCGCCATCGTGACAGCAAGTACCTTATCCCCCCTTTTACTCACCGCTGCACCATCAGCATTAGCCGAAGAACAAAGCGCAACAGAAAAAGTCGAAGTGATTGAAGTAAGAGGCATTCGCCGCTCGCTTGAAGCTTCAATGAACACCAAGCGCTTTGCAGATGGTATTGTTGATGCTATCACCTCGGAAGATATTGGTAAGTTTCCCGACAAAAACATTGGTGATGCGCTACAGCGTATTTCTGGGGTCACGGTCGATCGCCAATATGGTGAAGTAAGTGGTGTTACTATCCGTGGTACCGCGCCCGAGCAATCTCGCATTCTATTAAATGGCCAATCTGTCGCCAGTACCGATTGGTATGATTTGGGTCCATCGACACGTACTTTTAACATGGAGCTGTTATCAGCAGAGCAAGTTTCGGCAGTGAACGTCTACAAAACGCCTGAAGCAAACCTTGAAGAAGGTGCGCTGGGTGGTACAGTGAATCTTGTCACGCGTAAACCTCTGGACTTAGATGCACACACTTACATGGTGTCAGCAGAAATGGGCCGCTCTACCTTGTATGATGAAAATGATATAAGTGGCTCATTTTTAGGTAGCTGGAAAAGTGACGATGAAAAATTTGGTGTGCTCGCAGCATACTCTATTGAGAACCTGACTTCAGGCCGTCACGTTATTGAGTCCATTGGTGGCTACTATGAATATTTTGCGGCGGATCAAGACACGGGACAAGCATCTACAGTGGGCGCTTGGGCTATCGGCTCGCAAGCATTCAGAGCTGAGCGCGAGCGCACCAGCGCGCAACTTACCGCGCAATTTGCACCAAGCGATAACACCGAATTTGCGGTAGACTACTTTCGCTTTGAGTTTGACAATCCACATGTAAACCATAACTTTCTTACCGTAAGTGCCCGTGGTGCAGGTGCTGTTGATGTACAAAACAACGCTGCAGGCGGTACACAGCGTGCGCGTATTTTGCCAGCTTACGCGAACATTATATACAACCCCACTGTTCGTAACGCCGTAAACATGGAAGTCGATGCCTTAAACTTCAGTGGTAAATACGTCGGTGATACTTTCGAGATTAGCGGTGTTATTGGTCGCTCAACATCTGATGGTGGTACACAGTTTGGTTCCTCAAGTTGGTGGATCCCGGCAACGGATGAGGGTGGAAAAATTGGCGATCCAGCCTTCCCTAACGGTCAAAATAGTACTGATGGCGGCTTTACTTACGATGCATCCGGCCCTTATCAAATTTGGTTTGATTCACTAGACCCAACCGATGCCTCACAGCTCAAATTTGCTCAGGAATCAAACTTCCAAACTACGGTCCAAGAGCATGAAGTGAGTTATGCACAAGCCGATATCAAGTGGATGCTAGAGCATGATTACTTCAAGAACATCAAAGCGGGTGTGAAGGTTAATAAAAACGAATTTGCACGTATCGCAATACAAAGAAACCCAGCGGATGTTGTTGGTTTTGTCCCTGATGGTAATAGCTTAGCTAACTGGAGTGATGGTATTTTTACCAATCTTCATTCGCAAACGGGCGGACATATTCTTAATTCATACGCCAAGCTCGATGAAGATAAGTGGTGGGATTTTATCACTGGCAAGTATGAGGCGGGTGAATTAATCGAGCAGCAAGATTTTGGTAAAACCTACAATGTCGAAGAAGATATGCTCGCTATCTATGTGCAAAGTGAATTCAGCGGTGAAAACTTCCGCGGTAATATCGGTTTACGCTATGTGGATACAGAACAGCAGTCCAGCGGCTATGTTGATAACACGGTGTTCGATGAAACGGTTGACTACGACAACTGGCTACCGAGCATCAACTTCGCTTATGACTACAGCGACGATATTATCATCCGTGCGGCCGCCTCCAGCGTTATGTCTCGAGTTAATTATAACGACTTAAAACCAGGTCTAGCGATTGATGCCAACTTTGGTTCCGCCACCGGTGGTAACCCGAACCTTAAACCTTATGAAGCAGATCAAGCAGATATTGGCGTCGAATATTACTTTACCGAAGCTTCCTTGCTCTCAGCAGCCGTTTTTGTGAAGAAAATTGACAACGTTGTCTTTTCTACCGAAGCGATTGAATATGTGGACGGATGCGGTACCGACCCTTCTAAGTATGATCAATGCCGAGTCACACGCCCACGTAGTAACGGAGACGGTGACGTAACAGGGATAGAACTGCAGCTTCAACATAGCTTTGATAATGGCTTCGGCTTTATTACTAACTACACCTACGTGGATAGTGAAACCACCACACCAGATAATGCAAAAGAAATGGTGCCGGGAGTATCTGAAAACTCATTCAACGGCTCGCTATTTTTCGAAAACGAGCAATTTAGTGCACGTATCGCTTATAACTGGCGTAGTGAATGGATTGGCGTCGGTGCAGCACAAGCGGTGCGCAACGATAGCTACCAACAATGGGATGCATCTTTGGTGTGGCATGCAATGGAAAATCTGGATGTCAGCTTAGAGGGTGTAAACCTGACCAATGAGGTTATTCAATCTTACGACACCAACTACAACTTAACGCAGAACACCATTGAATTTGGTACGCGTTATTACCTTGGCGTCAGCTATAAGTTCTAACCTCGGAGCCCCAGTCGCTTGCGGCTGGGGTCATTTGCCTATGAAAACTCATTTGCCTATGAAAACAATACACTCACTTACCATCCTTGGTGGCGGTACTGCCGGTTGGATGTGCGCAGCCTACCTTGCTAAGCATCAACCCAATTTATCGGTCACAGTGATTGAATCATCGAGTATTGGCAGAATTGGCGTTGGCGAAGGCTCAACGCCACATTTGCAGCTTTTTATGCAAAGTCTTGGTGTGAAAGAACGCGATTGGATGCCCGCATGCCAAGCAAGCTATAAAACCGGGATCTATTTTGATAACTGGAATGGCGACAATGGCAGCTATTTCCATCCCTTCTTCTCTGAAATGGATGTAAAAACAGCGGAAGTCTACTTTGTCAACGCCAACGCCAGACGTCGTGGTAGCGAATATATAGATAAGCCCGAACATTACTTTTTAGCGGCAGTACTGGCCGAAAAGCAACAAGCACCACTGCCGCAGCGTCCATTACCAAGGGCGCTTGAGTACGGCTATCACTTTGATGCGCAAAAACTCGCGGATTGGTTAAGGGCATTTAGCCTAGCGCGAGGCGTAAAACATATTCAAAGTACGGTGAGTAGCGTACAGCATCACGCCAAAGAAATTATTGCATTAACACTTGAGTCGGGTGAGCAGGTGAAAAGCGATTTTTACGTCGATGCCTCAGGGTTTAACGCCCTGTTGATAGAGAAAACACTCAAAGTGCCCTTTATTTCCTTTGCAGATCAGTTACTCAATGATTCAGCTGTCGCAATTGCTGGCGATAAAATAAACCCGCTACCTTCAAGCACTTCAGCTATCGCGATGCCGTACGGCTGGCGCTGGCAGATCCCGCTACAAGGCAGAACCGGACATGGTTTCGTGTACAGCAGCGCACATACCACTCCCGAAGAGGCTGAGGCTCAACTGCGTCAAGCCGCGCAACTCGATAAAGGACAAGCCAAACATCTCACCATGAAAGTGGGCATGATGGCGCGCAGTATTGAAGGCAATGTGTTTGCTATTGGCCTCGCGCAGAGCTTTATTGAACCACTCGAAGCCACTGCGCTGATGGTCACAGGTTATAGCATTGAGTTATTGAATAGGCTGCTTTCGCAACAGCTCGAGGCGCAAGCCATCAATCAACAACTGTCAGAGCTGGTGCTCGGTATTAAAGAGTATGTACAGGCACATTACGCCACCAGCAAGCGCGTAGATTCACCGTATTGGCAAGATGCAAAAATCGCAGCACTGAGCTTAAACGAGCTCGATGAGCTGCTCACACACTGGCGTAGCGGTGGTGATTTTGATGCCTGGCTCAACCAACACAGGATGCACTCACCCTATATTCGTCCCAGTTGGTATTGCTTACTTGGCGGTATGGATCATCGCGATAGCACCTGCCAAATGCCCTTTGATCAAGCACCACAGCATATCGAACAGGCGGCCAAGGCCTATCTTACGAAGCTTAGTGATGAGCATTTTACTGCCCATACAACAGCACTGGAACAATTACAGCGAGCACAAGCGTTCCGTGCATAACCCAATTGCGGGTGGTGGTGAGATTCCCCTTGATCTTTTTGTTTGTCTGCCCACAAGCGAGATCGCCACGCCATCACCCGCTCTCTAATGAAGGTGGAAATACAACATGAAAAAAAGCTACCTAGTGATTGCCTTAGTATTGGCAACCTTTTTTACGGTGTCCTTTATCACCAATATTTTAGGCGCGATTTTTCCAGCATTAATAGAAAGTTACAGCATAGGCCTAACGCTCGCGGGGTTTTTCCCGTTCGCCTTTTTTATCGCTTATGGGGTGATGTCTATTCCAGCGGGACTGCTAGTTCAGCGTTTTGGAGAAAAAACCGTTATGCAGCTCGCATTTACCCTTGCTGCAATTGGCGCAACGACCTTTGTGCTAATACCAACGTTTGCCATTGCCATGGTTGCACTGTTTATGCTCGGCTGTGCCATGGCACTACTGCAAGTGGCTATCAATCCTCTATTACGCGCTAGCGGTGGTTCAGAACACTTTGCCGTGCTTTCGGTGTTTGCGCAGTTGATGTTTGGTGCTGCAGCAACACTCGCGCCTCTGGTGTATAGCAAACTACAGTCTCAAGTCACCACCGCAGAGGGATTTGGCGGAGCGCTGTCTGGTGTTATCCCAGCAGATAAAACCTGGCTAAGTATCTATGCGGTATTCGCAATCCTAAGCGTCGTGATGCTATTACTCTCGCAATTTACGCCATTTAGCGCGGTACCCGAGCAGAAAAAGCAGCAGCTGAGCTGGTCACAAAGTATCGGCTTTTTTAAAGATAACACCGTATTGAAATTTTTTGCCGCCATCGCCGCTTATGTTGCGCTAGAACAAGGTGTCGCTAACCTTATTTCCGTATTTTTGCAGCAATATCATGGCCTAGACCCAGCCATTGAAGGCGCCAAAGTGGTGAGCGAATTCTGGTTATGCCTAACCTTAGGCTGTTTACTTGGACTGGCACTACTTAAACTCATTGATGCACAAAAGCTTTTGATTTTATTCAGCTCTGGCGCCGCTATCGCACTTCTAAGTGCGTTATTCGGTAACACTACCGTGGCGCTTATCGCTTTTCCAGTTGTGGGGTTCTTCCTCTCCATTATGTGGTCGGTCATCTTTGCTCTGGCATTAAATTCATTCAAAACCGGCCATGGCGCAATCACAGGGATCTTATGTACCGGGATCATTGGCGGTGCTTTTATGTCTCCCATCATAGGTTTTGCAGCTGAATTGAGTAACAACTTACAACTTGCTGCCCTGCTGTTACTACTGCCACTTAGCTATATTCTGAGTGTTGGTGTATGGGCTAATCCTTTGATTAAAAATAAAACTTTTGGCAATAGTCAAAAGACGCTGTCTCAACCTCTAAATGAAAATAGTTAAATTACGATGAATCACTCTTTGTTATGTATTGACTTGGGTGGCACCAAAGCCCTCGTGGCTTCGGTTGCGCACACTCAGGTCGAGCAGGTACGCCAATATGCGGTGCCTAGTCAGGCCAACTTGGACCAAGTTAATGCCTTTGTTATCCGTTTAATCGAAGAAAACCTAACAGCCGAAACAACCGGTATTGCGATTGGCGTACCAAGCACACTGGATGTGTGCAGCGGCACCGTGCTGACAACACAAAATATTCCTCATTGGCAAAATGTGCCTCTGAAGGGATTGTTAGAACAGCAATTTTCTTTGCCTGTTGTTGTCCATAATGACGCAAACTGCTTTGCATTTGGTGAATACTTATATGGTGGCCACCATGCCAACAACCTAATTGGCGTATGCCTTGGCACAGGCATTGGTGCCGGTTTTGTGTTTAACGGTAATTTATATACGGGTAACCATAGTGCTGCAGGTGAACTGGGAAACTTAAGCTATCTTGATGGAATTATTGAAGATTATGCTTCAGGACAGTTCTTTGGGCGACAAGGAATTGAAGGGAGGTGGTTGGCCGAACAAGCACACAGTGGCGACCCATTTGCACTACAACAATTTGAGACTTTTGGCAGTCACGTTGGTCATGCACTCGCGCAAATAGTCATGGTGCTTAACCCAGATGTCATTGTACTTGGCGGCTCCGTGACGCATTCATATGACTATTTTAACGCTGCACTTGACGCCAAGATGCAGCAATTGCTTGGCAATGCTTTATATCAATCCGTTCGTGTCATTCCAAGCGCCTTAAATCACGCGCCACTTTTAGGGGCATACGGATTGTTTCAACACAATAAAATTAACCATGATAACAAGGAACTAGCCAATGAAGTTTAATCGGCTTATGGCCCTACTTTTTGGGGTGTCGTCACCCCTTTATGCGCTCGACCAAACCGCAGTAAACTGGTTAGGCCAAAATCTTGATGTAAAGTACACCTTGCTTGATAGCAAGCCGAGCACCTGCCCCAAGGCACAACAAAAGTGCTATTACTCAGAGCTGAGTTTTAGCGTAGCTAAAGAAAATACCAAGGCAAATAATGACTTTGCTATCTTTTTTAGCCAACTGATGCCGATTTACCATGTTGAGGGCGATAACTTTGCCATCACCCATATCAATGGTGATATTCACAAAATCACGCCTACAGCAGGGTTTAGTGGGTTTTCAAGTGCCCCCACTACCGTGCGCTTTTATACCAAGGACTCTCAGGTTACACGCTCAGAATTTATGCCAAATTATGTTGTAACGGACGCGCAGCTTAAGCTCACCCCACAAGTGATCAAAAGCACGCAAACCCAGCGCGATAACGACACAGGACTTGAGCTACAACCTTATCTGACGCCATTTGATACGCTCAACCAGCTGCAAACCAGCAGTAAGGATGACACGCCGTGGATGGGCAGTGAATACTTATATCAACATCAAGTGAAGCCAACGCTTGATGTTGCAGTTGGGCTGATACCAAAACCCAAACAACTGACAGTGCTGTCCGATAAACGACTCAATTTAGCGGCCGGTATCAATCTGCAACTTTCAGGCGTTTCCGCTGAGGCTATCGCCATGGCACAACAGCGACTCAATACCCTTGGGGTAAAAAGCACCAAGAACGGACTTGTAGTTAATGTCGCTGTAAAGCCAAATAAGCAATCAAGTCCACATTATCAACTGACAGTCGCCGAAAATAATATCTCAATCCAAGCCAATAACAGCGCCGCAGCATTTTATGCGCTACAAAGCCTCGCAGGACTGTTGGATATTAATGATTTGAGTATTCCCAAGGTGGATATTATTGATACACCAAGGTATGACTTTCGTGGTTTACACATCGATGTTGCCCGCAACTTCCGCTCCAAAGCCTTTATTTTACAAACCATTGAACAGATGGCGGCGTATAAGCTAAATAAACTGCACCTTCATTTAGCGGATGATGAAGGCTGGCGCTTAGCCATCGACGGTCTTGACGAACTCACCTCTGTCGGCGCTTATCGCTGCTTTGATTTGACCGAAACTCGCTGCCTATTGCCGCAATTAGGCGCTGGGAATGATAAAAACGCGCAAGTGAATGGCTTTTACTCTGCAGAGGATTATATTGAGATCCTGCGCTATGCCAAGGCGCATCATATCGAGGTGTTACCCTCATTAGATATGCCAGGTCACTCACGCGCTGCAATCATCGCCATGGAGGCGCGATATAAAAAGTTGATGGCACAAGGCAAACCTGAGGATGCGCAGCAATATCGATTAGTAGAAACTGCAGATAAGACGCGTTACAGCTCCATTCAACATTACAACGACAACACGCTAAATGTCTGTATTGCAAACACTTATACCTTTATCGATAAAGTATTAAGCGAAGTAAAAGTGCTGCATGACCGTGCTGGTGTACCACTCAACACTTACCATATAGGTGCAGATGAAACCGCAGGTGCTTGGCTAGAGTCGCCGGCTTGTAAAAAATTGCAGGCAAGCGTGAAAGATTTTACCAACTTTAACGGTTACTTCATTGAACGGATCGCAAAGTTACTAGATAAAAAAGGAATACAGGTTGCAGGGTGGAGCGACGGTTTAGGTGATGTACGTGCTGCGAATATGCCAGCAAACGTACAGAGCAATGCTTGGGCGACATTAAGCGAAAACGGGCACGCGGTCGCGCATCGCTTCGCCAATCAGGGCTGGCAGGTTGTCTTGTCTAGCCCTGATGTAACCTACTTTGACTTTCCATATCAGTCTCACCCAGAAGAGCGTGGTAATCACTGGGCAAGCCGTGCTATCGAAAGCAAGAAGATATTTGAGTTTATGCCAGACAACCTTCCTGCACATGCAGAGATCTGGAAAAATACCAATAACCACGCCTACATAGCCAACGACAGCGACTCATCACTAAACAAAGGGATTAAGTTTGCCGGGCTCCAAGGGCACTTATGGAGTGAAATGCTGCGCAGTGATGCACAAGCCGAATACATGCTTTATCCACGGCTATTGGCCCTTGCAGAGCGTGCATGGCACCATGCCGAGTGGGAATTACCCTACCAAGCCGGTCGTATATACAGCCAGTCTAGCGGATATTTTACGGCTAAGTTACAGGCGCAACGTGAGGCTGATTGGCAACGATTCGTGGCTATTTTGGGCAATCAAGAACTACCTAAGTTAGCACAAGCCGGAATTGAATTTCGCATTCCCGTCGTCGCCGCAAAACAGCTATCTGGAGCAAAGCTCGACGCTTTTACCGCCATTCCGGGTTTTGTTATCGAAGCACAGCTTGAAAACGGCAACTGGGTGCCCTTCAATGCCTCACTTAATCAAGTACAGGCGCTTAGAGCGGTGCACCCAAACTCTGATCGCAAAGGACGAGCTTTGAGTTTAGAGAAAAAATAACGAATAAGATCAACATGTGATGCTAAGCCCTACTTAGTTCTTAGCATCTCTATCACCATTATCAGCCGCAAAAGAAACATTGAGAAAATGTAATTAATAGCAAAATGTTGAAAAAGTAATAAATATGTTTTAGCTTAGTTGTTGTGTTACTTTTTTGTTCACTGAAGAATAAATCAGATGACATAACTACAATATAATGAGCTCAATCAGAGCCTATAATTTAGAAGGAATACTGAAATGAAATTATCGTTAAACAAGAAGAAAATCAAAGCTCTATCAGCTGACAAGCAAACTGTTCCAGCAGTAATGACTCCACAGGTTGCAGGCGGCGCGCTTCGTTTCAGCCAAGACAGGCTAACGCATTGTGTTGCCAATACGTGTGGTCGCCATACTTGCCCTGATATTTACTAATCGAGAGTAAATAACACAGTTCAGTGCCTCTAAGGAGGCACTTTAAGGCTTACTTAAATTTAACTTTTTTGTCGCTTTTTGTATAAATGCGCGACTCAGGTTCAGTCCACTCGCCGTTTTTCAAGTATTGCGTCGACACCGTAAATTGACCACTCTCAAACTTACTGGTTGATTTCACCTTTGTAATACCATCTTTGTTATTGATAACCTCTTCGTATGCCACAAACTCGCTCTGGTTCAGGACTTCCATTGTTCCTTGGGTGTAAAACCCAGCCGTCGTAAAATAGTAAAACACTAGACTGTTTTTACTTTTATCCCAGAAAATTAATGACTCTCCGCCGTACATGCCATCGTTGATTGAATGTAAGGTACGAATGGCTGTGCCATTTAAAGCCCGCTCCCAGTGACTGACATCCTGCATCTTTGGTTTATCTGAAGGCACATCAAAGTCCGATTGCCAAGTACCAAGATAAGGTGTAAACACCGAGAGTTCTTCATTTAATTTTTCATTAGCCCAAGATAGCGTACTGAATACCACCAATATGGCGAGCCCGAATTTTTTCATCATTTTTATTTCCGTTGATTGTGTCTCACTCAGTATAAAACTCAATACTAAGATTTGCGTAGCTAGTCAATCCCCCTCTGTGGGGCAGTGTCTAATATAGACGGTAATAGCTAAATTGCTTGAGCTACAAAAAAACTAAGGAAAATTACGTGAATCCATTCAAACATCAAATGTGACTTTATAACGCAACAAAAAAGTGCGAGATAGCATTACACCAAATATGCTTTACCTATAACATTAATTATTATCTAAAAATTCAATTACTTCAGCGATTAAAGTAGTCACTTGAGCCCGATCTTCCCAGTTTATATTTTCCCAATCAACACCAAGGTCTAATTCAGAAATATCAGTAAATAAAAGCTTTTTAAGCAATGAACTCGAAGAGATATTCTTAATAATGTAGTTCTGTTTTTTAATACTAGTGGCAGCTTTCCCCTCTAGTGC
Source organism: Pseudoalteromonas maricaloris (assembly GCF_024746855.1). Classification (NCBI taxonomy): domain Bacteria; kingdom Pseudomonadati; phylum Pseudomonadota; class Gammaproteobacteria; order Alteromonadales; family Pseudoalteromonadaceae; genus Pseudoalteromonas; species Pseudoalteromonas maricaloris. Next base: position 4,028,808 of record NZ_CP024625.1, read on the forward strand.
ATCTGAGATTTTTGCACCAATCGCTTTTCGGTCACCAATATTCAATACTTTTTTATCGTGTTGGACCTTGTAATCATTTTCAATTTTCAAAACGATCTTTTTTACTTTTACAAAAGAAAAGCTTAATCCATTTTCGTATGCTCGAATGACCTCTGGGTACCTTGTTAAAACATTGTAGTTATCAAAAGCCCCAAAAGAAATACCAAGATATTTTGCCTTTTCCCTAACTGTAATTCGCTTTTCACCAATTTTAAGGCGAGCTTGATCCAAATAGTCCACTTCCATCATCGCAGCTAAAAATGCTTGAAGCTTACCGTATTGAGGAAGATCCTCTCTACTAGCATTTTCTTGAAACTGTTTAACTTTTGAGAGTATAGGCTTGCGCGCATAGACTTTAAACTGAGCAACATGGCCAAACCCATAAGCGAAAACCAGTGCAAAAAAGCGTCTGTGCCCAGTTAGTATCTGATACTTTCCATCATCGATAGGGTATACCGTAGGCACTTGGATCATTTCAGAAACAGCTATATTTTCTCCAAGCTCAACGATTGACTCAATTGTTGTATTCGCCTTTTTCCATTCACTTGAGCCATATTTAAGACAATTTATGATGCAAGATTTACCAACAAGAACATAGTTCTCCCCGTTGTATAGATCACATAGCTTACGCTTAGATATCGCTCTCGATATAAACTGTTTTGCATGTTCATCTTCAATAAAAATACATGGCATAAACCTAGCGTTGGAAATGTCCGGAGTAACCGAGCTGAGAAAAAGTGATTTATACTCAAATGATTCACTATGCAGAAACTCTTTGTTATTCAGTGTCGCAAGTAGAAGCTGTTCAAGGTTTTCAGCCATAATTCCAGATGACTCCGTATTAATATTTAGGTACAACAAACAGGTTGCACGCCTGTAAGGCACGCTCCCTATAAAATTTAATAGCTCAGATGCTAACTAAGGATAAGAGTAAAGTGTGTCATTATATTGCAACTCAAAAGGGTTTAGTATCTTTTAGTAAAATAATTACTACGATACAAATTGACACTAACGCCCCACACTAATTTCCCACGCTCTCACCAAAAATCAAAAAATAACAATAAAAGCTTAAAAATCAAAATTTTAAACTTAAACATTTGCTAGGGTAGATAAGAATTCATAAGTACCAAATAAAACTTTTCCTCTGTAACCTTAAAGATAATATATAAGTACACAACTTCAACATCGAGCCGTACTTCATGTTAAAGCTCAACAGCAAAGTAGGTTACTCATGAAACAAAATACAATAGAAAAAACATCTAATCATACACTTTCAAGCAGAGAGTATCAGCTAATCAAGTGGGCATATAGTCATGGCTACTCTAAGGGACAAGCAAACGGCTTAGATGGTGTTTTTATTAGTTCCAGTGCAATACAAGGGTTACTTGATACCGATTTGCATAAAGAATTTGATACACAAAACTTTATAACTGACCTAGCTTAAAGCGCTCTGAGTGTGTCAATTTAAACTAGGTAAAAGTACTCACTCATATAATTCCGACAAGCCTGACTGACCGCAAAATTATAATAAACGAATCAGTCTGAGCTTGCTGGCTTTATGCACAGCTTAATTACCAATCAATTTCAATAATATTGCGCCTTCTTTTGTGTTTGTTTATTTGCATATAGCCTAATATTTCCAGAACACACTGTGATGATAAGCTCTAATTAATGTCTCACGAATGAGATTCGCTGTTTAAAGAATGTAATGATACATAGCATGATGGGTATGGAAGCGTCTGATATTAAACGCCTCAAAGAGCTTGAAGAAGAAAATCGTAAGCTAAAAGATATGTTTGCAACGCTTAGCCTAAAGCACTCGATGCTTGAGGATATCATCGCAAAAAAGCTGTAAAAACAAGTAGGCGCAGAGCTTGGGTAGAGCATTTAAGAGCTCAATTTAACGTCAGCGTCGCATTTGCTTGTGAAGTGGCAGGGCTAAGCCGCTCAGCTTTTTATTACAAACATAAACGGCCGTTAGATGATGAAGTTATCGATGCATTACTTGCGCTGGTAGAGTGCCATCCTAGGTGGGGGCTGCCTAAGCTATTCAAAAGGCTTCGCAATAAAATAAAAAGCGTGTTGAACGCGTTTACAACATGCTAAAACTAAACTTGAGACGTAAGGGGAAGCGCCGTGTTCCAACAAGAACACCTGAACCATTAAGTGCACCGACACAACATAATGAATCGTGGTCAATATGACACCAATTGGCTATCTTGAGGCTGCATAAAATTCTACGAAATAGCTGTACTAAATTGAGTGGAGTTACATACTCATCGATTAGTATCTGCATAAATTAGTGAATTTGAAGATATACTGACGGTATCTAAAACTAGCTTTGAACTTCCCTGAAGTATATATATATCATTAATAAACATATTATTAGGTAATTCGGATGTTATGAGCTCAGGTTTAAAATCACCCAATTCAAATCTATATTTGAATATGTTCTTTCCGTCCGAGTGAAATAGCTCACCCTCTCTTAATGCAAAGGAATCTATAAAATAGCTTTTTGTTATGTTGGCTACATTTTTAGTACTCCCATCACTCTCTTTAACCCAGACACTTCCTTCAACATCGACATATATATAACTTCCATTTTTATAGGGGGCAAACCAGCTCACCTTGTCTAACGGTAAAAGAATCATTTTCATAGCATTTAGGTCATAGAGAAATGCTTGGTTCTGTCTCAATTTGTCATTCTTTATTAAGCCAAAAACAACATTTTCAGATTTAAATCCAATACTTATTGGGTAGTTTTTTAGTGTAACTTCAGCTCGCAATTCTCGAGTTATTAGGTCATAGACCTTAAATGAATCCTTATATAGGAAGAGCGCCGTTTTTGATTTCTCAGCAAGATCAAAGTCTAAAATATTTCCTACCATCCAAGGTTCCTCACTGTCAATTCCAGAACCTGTAAGTATTAATTCTTTAGACCCATTACCGTGTTTCTTAAGGTAAGCATTGAATTCACCTTTGTAGATCGCCTTAAATTCATCTTCGCTACTCACGTAGAGAGGACTGAATTTCCTTTCTTGCAAATCGAAATCATAAATATCAAAAGAGTATGGAACACTCACAGCTATGATCTTGTTATTACTCAAATTGTATGCGAGCGAGTAAGCGCTTTTCTTATCTAACTTTTCGACTTTTGATACAGAAAACTTATTCAATGAAAAGTAGACTATAGCCTGATTGATATTATCAAACCACGATATTGAGTCATTCTCTTTATCGTAACTCACTCTCCATATTCTTCCTTCTGTTTTATATAAGCTTGTTACCTCTGTACCTTCAATGTCTGTCACCATTAATTCCGTAAAACCAAACTGCACTCGCTCAAAGTATACCTTTTTACCCAGTTCATCAAAGTAAAGAAAGTTATCTCCAAATGAGCTAAGACTTGGAGAAGTGATCTGGTATTCATCACCTGATTTTATATTTCTAATCACAACTGTAGATAAGTTATTATTATTTCTATAGCCAAACTTAGAATATATTATTGTTTCATCGCTTATTCCGGCCATTACACGCTGCCGTTCATCGCAATTCATAATAAACTTTTGAGACTTTTCCTTATCCTCTAAGTCAACTTTCCAAATTTCACATTGGCTGTTTCTAATCTTTTTGACGAAAAGCTCGCTAGACTTTAAAGACCAACCTGAAGGAGAAAGATTAATACCTTGATGTGAAAGCTTATTTTCTTGGTTTGTCACTAAGTCTCTAACGATAACACTAGAAAACCCTTCCCCTTCAGGAGTAAATTCAAAAGCAATAAATCGTTCAGATGGGTGTATGATGATCGAGTTGTAACTACCTTCAAGCCAAGAAATTGTTTTCTCATCAACACTAACTTCTCTCACATCTACATCACGTGTTTTAAACGATATAAAAACGAATATCAGACTTGTGATTAGCATGGCAAGTACAAAATAGAAAATAAACGCCGTACGAGGGGGAAAGATTTTTGGTGTACTATCGTGAGGATAAGACTCGGATGTGTTTTCGAAATAAACGATTTCAGGCTCAAGGAAAAAGCTATAACCTTTACTGTAGTGCGTTTTAACCACAATACCTTGCTGCTTGTTTGAACGTAAGATCTTTCTTAGTTCAGACATAGCGCGATTGATAGCATTATCATCTACATAGCGCTGACACCAAACACTCTCAACAAGGTCTTGCCTTGTTACGACCGACTCATGATTAACAATAAAATAACAAAGTAGTTTAAAGATAAGAGGCTCCAATTCTCTGGAGACTTCGCCATCAAATATTCTTTGTGACTTGGGATCCAAAACCCATTCACCAAATCGAACTTCTCTAACTTTCCTTGAAAAACTAACTTCGTTCATTATTTACTTTTAGCTATAAAGATCTACTTAATCATTCTACTCAATAAGTACAATAACTCAACAATCACATAGCGAAAATAAATAAAACTTAAAAAAAACAACCACAAAAATGAAACACAATACCAACATACGCAACAAAAAAACTACACACAACCATGATTATTATCCATAATATTGATGTCGATTTTTGATTGCCACTCAAATGACACATCATTAGCTACAAACGTATAGCTTCCTTTTTCTTTGCTCTGGATAATAATTTTCGCAGATACCCCTCTATTACATAGTGTTACTAATTGTCCAACCTTGAAACCTTCATCAGTATCGCCAGGCATCCTGATAACACCATAAATCGTCCTACTCTTCAATTTCATAAGTAAATCACCAGAGCTGAACCCTTGTTGATCAAAGCTATGCTTTCTTATCCAATTAACTAAGCTGGATGATGTGGCTAATATTTTTTTTTCTTCATTTTTTTCATTGATATACTTAATTAAAATATCTCCTTCAAAAACTTCTACATTTTCCGAAGCTAGAAGCTCAAAAGCAATCGCATTTTCATATGCATACACGAGTTCAACTCTTGGAGGCTCTACTTCAATAGTAAAAGATGGTGAAGTAGAAGCAGAGATCATTAAAGAATATGTAGTGAAGCACCCTAATAATGCCTTTCCTACATTCATTACTAACAATTCTAAAGTTTAGGTTCTGGATCGGCGACACTATGTGTGGTAGTCACAATACCATCCGTATTACCGCCTACAATTTTTTTGGTTAAAGACTTATTAAAGTGACCTTTATCATTTAATTCTTTTAGATTTCTTTTTATAAATTTCAATTTAAGCATGATGTCTACACCTTTTATGTTTTTTCTTCGTAGTTACAGTCTCAGTCAACCTTTCAGCTCAACCGTCCCACTCCAGATTACAAACAAAGTGTAAAAAGCAGTAATTATCAATCCTTAGAAACAAATAAGAAAATGATATTTATAGCTTTATTATGGATGAAGATAATGTTTAATATGATTTCTTAGATAGCTATTGACGATAATATTTATAAAAAAGTTTTCGCAAAATATGCTAATTTTTAGTTTTATTGGCGGGATAGTAGTGCTTTTCAAGCTAGTAGACACACAAGGTAAAGAACGAAACCTGTTACCTAAAGACCATCAGGTCATTAGGTAACAGATTTGTAATTCCTCTAATTATACGCTCTAAATAACCTTTTAGCTTTACTTAGCTCCTGTAAGTCCGGATGCTACTTCAAGCCCTACTTACATATTGCTACTAAACAAATTCAAGGTATATCAAAGTTCTCTTATTATTTGGTATTTGCTCTCGTCCGCAGGTAAGTCAGCTTAGTCAAAGAGAGCATTCTTAAGTCACTAAACTGAAGAATATCTCTAGATAGTACATAGCTAATACCTATTACCGACTATTAGCTTTTAGTCATTGCTTGCCTTAGTTGCACTATCTACGACTCCCTCCCTAAAAATACATACTGGAATTCGTGTTACCGCCCAGTTGGTAAAAAAACATTGCAAATACACAATTAATACACAATTTAAAACAACAATTATACAACGAATTAATATCATAACTGCAATAGGGAAAGCGGGGGAACGTTACCCTGTCTAGAGTAGTTGTTGCAGCACCAACACCAACAAGGAACAACGAACATGCTTGATTATCTTATTATTGGCGCAGGCCCAGCTGGAGTCCAAACCGCTTACCACCTAAAACAAAGTGGCTTGTCCTACCTCATGTTGGAGTCAGGTCAGCGCGCAGGATGCTTTTTTGAAACATTCCCAATTCACCGGAAACTAATTTCAATTAATAAAGTATTTACCGGCTCAACAAACCCTGAATTCAACTTAAGACACGATTGGAACTCCATTTTAACTGATGACTACAGCCTCAACTTTTCCAGTTTTGACCGCGACTTTTTCCCAAGTGCTGATAACTTAGTCAAATACCTCAACCATTATGTTGACCAAAATCAGCTAAATGTTGCTTATAACCAGCGTGTTAAGTCCGTCGAAAAGATTGCCGATCACTTCGTTGTGACCACAACTCATAATGAACAATATACAGCAGCCCGCGTCATCGTCAGCACTGGTGTCCCTAAGCCTTATATTCCGAAGATCGAAGGAATAGAGCTAGTTACACAATACTCAGACTTAAATATTGATTTGGCACCATATGAAAACAAACGCGTACTTGTTATCGGTAAAGGAAACTCAGCTTTCGAAACGGCTGATCACCTTATCCCTGCCACCAGCCTAATCCACGTTTGTAGTCCAAATCCTTTAGATATGGCATGGAAGACCCACTATGTTGGCGACCTACGTGCAGTAAACAACAATATTCTAGATACATATCAACTGAAGTCGCAAAACGCTATCTTAGACGCCGACATTAAGCGTATTGAGAAACAAGACAACCGTTTTATCGTGCACTTTAGTTATGCTCATGCTAATGGTGAGCAAGAAACCATAGAGTATGATGAGATCATTTGTTGTACTGGATTTGCCATGGACAGTAGTATTTTTGCCGATAGTGCAAAACCTGATCTCATGATTGAAGGCCGCTTCCCATCTCTAGATTGCAGCTTTGAATCCATCAATGTAAAAGGCCTGTATTTTGCCGGCACGCTGACACAATCCACCAAATATCGTAAGTCGACCTCAGGCTTTATTCACGGCTTTAGATATAATAGCCGCGCCTTAGTCGAGATGCTAAAACAAAAGCATCATAATACTACGCTTGCATGCGACCAACACTTAGGTACGCCAGAAGCAATCGGCAGTGCAATCCTGAACCGTATCAATGAGACAAGCGCGCTATGGCAACAGCATGGCTTCATGGTGGATGCAGTTACGGTATCAAAGAGCGGTATGGCACAATATTATAAACACTTGCCGAGTCCGTACCTCCATGCTCATCTAGGTGATCACTATCATTTGCAGATAGCATTAGACTTTGGTGCACCAATTGAAGGTGACCCGTTCAATCAGGTTCGAGTGCATAAAGACAACGCGACTGATGCGGAGTTAAGTAAATTCTTACACCCCATCATTGAACTTTGCTATCAGGGTGAAGTAATAGAGACTCATCATATTATTGAGGACCTAGAAGCGGACTGGACTGACGTAGAAGCGCACGTTAAGCCACTTCAACAGTTCATTGAGCGAGTATTACCAAAACTTGTTGGTGAGAAAATGCAAAATAAAGTGTCAGCATAACTCATAAATGAAAAAGGTTGGCAACCAAGCCAACCTTTTTCATTCTCTAAGAAACTTTAGACTCAGAGAAGTACTTTCGTCTCAACATATCATGAATAACAAATTCCTGTTCTCGACCATAAGCTTTAAACATACGGTTGTTATGCATATGCAAAAGAGAGCCGAGTAATGATTGTATACTCAAATTAAGTGAACCTGACTTTTCTAATGTCAAAATTTCCTTCACCACTGGCTCTGCCTGCTTCTGCCACGCCTCTAACAGCGCCAACATCGCTTGTTGCGTCTCATCACATTGCGCTAAGCTCGCAATATTAAGCTTGGTAAAGTCATCATCGAGCTGAGTTTGGTGATCGCGATAACGATTACCGAGCTGCTTTCTCAGCGCGCTACTCTCATTGAATTCTTTACCAAACCCTGCGCGCAATGAAGAGATCAGTGATAGCTTTTGTTCCGCATCATAATCAAATAGCGTCAGCAAACGGTTAGTACAAGCCAATGCGATACGCCAACGGACATCTTCTCCGAACTCTTCAACTAGCTGACAACTTTTCGCAATAAGCTCACTGTCAAACATAAACAAGCTTTCGATCAAAGTCATCGATTGCGGACCGCCGTAGCGCTCGACTTCTCGCTCATAAGTCATTAATTCAACTTTATGCAGCTGAGAGCTCTCTATCATAGGTGACAATAGCTGGTTGAGTTTTGGCAATAACTCTCCACAAAGCACTGCTGGCTTGCCTTGGAAGCGTAAGCGTAGATGCCAATCCGGATCGCCATAGCGAATAAAGAACCACTTATCGAACAATGCACTATTTTCCTCAATAAGCGGCAATAACTGCTCATAAAGTAGCTGCTCAACAATGGTATTACCTGAATATATTTTTAAGCTAAGCCACTCGGAACCCGCACTGAAGCGCCGAGAGATTGGTGTGGCGGTAATATTTTCTAGTGGCTTTTCTGCAAAGTGCGTATGAGGAGCCGCATTCTCATTAAGTAAAGGAACAATGATTTCATTAGCGTAATGACGACCTTGCGCATCCGTTACACGCGGCGTCAGTTGATATGCTAATACTTCGCTGAGCTCAACCGTATTGCGGCCTTTGGTTTCCATCAGCAACACTTCTACCATCGCACTTTGGCTTAAGTTCAAAGTTAAAACATTATCTCCTGCGGCAAAACTGACCCAATCATCTAACAAATACTTCTCTCTGAGCTGTTGAAGCTTATTTGCGTCGATGTGTTGATTAACTAATAACGCTTCAAGTTCTTTGCGTTCAATACGCCATGTTTTCTCATGTAAAATCAGGTTATCTAACATGATGCGCGGCACATAAGTAGCGTTTCTTAGGCTTGAAGGCAGTGAAAACTTGGGCGTTTCACTTTCTTGATGCTGCAACATACAAAGGAATTTGTAAGCGCTCAAGCTTCGAGCAGAAAAGTTATGTGCACTCGACAAACGCGGAATAATGCGTTTATTGAGTCGCTTACTCCAGAGTTTAACCTGCTGGCTTTCGACCCAAACATACAGATCACTTAGCGGGATCTGGTATTCAAGGTCTAGTGAACTGTCTGCCATAAAAACGATTTCGTACTGCCGTAAATGTGGCCTCGCAATCACGTTACCAGGTCTTCCCTCGGGCATATGTACAATTTCTGCGAAGATAACCTCTTCACTGTGACTGTGTTCTTGCTCTAAATGATGAATCACCGATTCTTTTAATGTTTCATCAAGGTGGCAAAAACGACCCAAAAGATTAGCTGCCGACGGCCCATAACAGCCATTGAACTTGAACACAGGATTCGACTTTTCGTCCTCAAATAAACTCAACATCACAGCCATTGAACGTGGCAAGTTAAGTTCTACTTTATCCTTAACTTTTTGCTTTAATTCGCTACTGGTCAGGACCACACAGCTTTTGCCTAAATTACTTGGCAATGTCACAGCCTGCTCAATAATGTGATCCAGTTCGGTATAGTCAGGGGCGCTAGCTTGTCCGCTACTCGCTCGACCCAACTGTAAACCACCTACTAACGGGGCATCATAGCCAGTTTCAGTGGAGACACTAATACCCGACTCATCATCCAACACCATATCCAAAGGTACAAATTGACCTTCAAACCGCGTGTTGAACTTATTAATAAAGTTTTCAAGTGGGTTATGCTTAGCGCTGCGATTTAAGCTCGCGATCAATTGCAGTTGTTTATTCACCCTTGCAACTTCTTGCTGCGACATTTCACAATGCAAAAAAGCGCGGTAAGTATCTGATTGGAAAAGTTTGTTTTCTTGAACTTTAACCGGTAGCTCAGAAAGGTATTTAAAAATGGTTTGGTATTGCTCAGGCTTCGCTTGTCCCGCTTCATCCATCACTGCAAGGTCATGACTCGCCTGCTCCAGCTTGGCGTAAACTTCCACAGGCGCAACATTTTTCAACGCTTTAATCAACGCGATGTCGGGACTTTCACCAGTAAGTGGTAGCGGAATATCGGGAATTAATACCCCTTCACTGATGAGCTCTTCAAGGTATGCACTAACTTCCTCATATTCTGCTTCACTATAGCGCAAACAAAATTGCTCAATGAGCTGAGAAAAGCTTAGCTTCTGTTTCGCCAGTTCCAGCATAGTGATGAAGTACTCATCACTATCAACGGCACTCAGGCGATACTGCATGGTGTCATCAGAAAGGTAAGTTTCGATGTAGCGGCACTGATCTGCTATAAAGTAATGAGATGGATTAGGTAAATAAGACAAATTATCTGATTTTGCTTCAGTTTCTGCTAAATGAGAGCGAATTGCAGACAGCAGAAACATGTCTAAGCGAGTTTTGCGGGAATCATGCTCTGCGCTATCACTCACAAGACGAGTTTCTGAGCCGATTTTACCCGTATGGACACCAGAAAAAAGACCAAAAGGTGTAGGTCGTGAAGACATTCGAATGAGGTATCGCAATAGCGCCAATGCGACTTTTTTCCCCTGCTTGGAGTTCGGCTTTTCACGCCACTGTTCCAATCGCTCTAATAGAGATGGACTTGCAACGTACAAAGCTTCCATCACCCCTGGTGTGGCAAGCCAGGCACTTAACATCGCATTACTATCTTGCTGATTGAACAAGGTTTCAATCGGCAGTTTTGGTGTTCGCAGAACAAAAAAGGAGTCTGTTGTTATTTTAGCTGGCATAGATACTCCTTAACTCATTAACAGACAATCGGTCCAATCAAGATTGTCATCCAGCACACCGATGAGCGCTAAACCAATACCCGCAAAACCCATTAAAAAGCTATGATCTTCCTGGTGTGCCTTTTCCAGACCGTTATATGAATACAGGGCTTCTAGTCCACGTTCTTGGTACTGATTTAAGCCATAATCTAACCAAGTTAAGGCGGCCTGCTGTAACTTAGGATGAGGCATAACTTGGTTGAGTAGTTGATAAATGGTTACCAACCCAAAAAAACCATGACAAAGTCCGGCATCGTTAATATGGCCTTGCTTCGCGTCTCTATCGACGTTAAACAACGCGATTTCCAGTGCCTGTTCAACATAACTTGGCTTGTCTAACGCATGCCCAGCTCTTGCAAGTGTTAACGCAATCGTTAAGTCACCATAGCACCAACCCAAGCGAGAATGGTGCTCATCTCCTGCACATGATCCAAAGCAAGCTTTCTTATCATCAGCATGACTTTGTTGTTCAAGCAGCCAATCACAGCCCGCAACGACCAGTTTTTGCGCCCGCAGCTTTACTTTTTCGTCCTGAAGCGCAGGAATAAGAGCGGCGATAATGCCAGGAACACCATGTGCCAGACCTAGATTAAATTCGTGACTTTCCGTATCTTCTTTATCAAATCTATATACCGATTGCTTCGGCTGAGACCAAGCAACCTGCTGACCATCTAGCTCTACCGCAACCGACTCGTATCCCGTAACAAGACGATCAAACAAAGTACTTTGTTGTGTTTTTTTTGCACGACGTGAGATATAGGGAGAATATCCGGCAAGGCCTAACACCATTTCGATTTCTCCTGTCCAAGGAGAAAAGTCGAGTGCAGTGTCAAAGAAATTATCTATCTCCTCCAGCAGAGCAGGATCATACTCTTCGTCCTCATACTGGTTAAAATACTCAAGCACCCAAGCTTGCCCAGCTAGCCCTGAACTCAGTTCAGGGGTTTGCTCTGCCAATTCATTTTGGAGCTTATCTAGCGCCAGATGAAATTTTTCCTCATCGACCCAAGCATCATTAAAGTTTGCAGCTCGAAATAAAAACAATAAGTGCCCAGCTAAACCACTAAGCAAACCGTTACTGTTCACGGCTTCAAGATTTGATTCAACCTGCTTGGCTAGCTTTTCCACTATAGACAGGATTTGTTCTTTTTTTTCTAAATCTAACGCCTTTAGCATACTTATCCTTGTTTCAACTCTTAATTATAATTTCTGTACTCACCATAGGTAAGTTAACCTTTTGTTTAGCCAAACTCAAATTTTGATATAAAGGTTGCCATAAAAAAACAATGTATTGACATTTATTCAAACTAACACTAGCTTAACTTTTGTACACACGCATTCAATGCGTGTAGCAAAAGGATTGAAATAAAGGACTACTATTAACCAACATAAGTAAGGAAAAACGAATGAAATTGACACTAAACAAAAAGTGCATAAAAGCGCTCTCAAATGACAGCAAATCTATTCCAGCAAATATGACACCTCAAATTGCTGGCGGTGATGTTCAGGCTAATTCTCCGGCAGGCTCTCTATTCACAGATCGCTATGGCGATTGTTGGACAGGTCGTAACCACTCTTGCCGTGAGCACACTTGCCAGATCCCATAATTTGCTACAGCAGTAAGCCTTAAAATAAAGCGAGCTGCATGCTCGCTTTATTTATTCAGATCCCGATGTCGAGGTTTGTTCTTCCCCTTCATGGTGCACAGGCCTTTTGAGCTTAATTTCCCGATCCGCCGAGGCAATGGTTTCTTTCCGGTGCGCAATGATCACGCGAGTAATTTTCAACCGTGACACAGCTTCATTGATATCCTCTTCCAGCCCAGTATCAAGGTGACTCGTTGCTTCATCCATAAACAGTATTTTCGGATCTTTATATAGAGCACGCGCCAAGATGATCCGCTGCTTCTGACCACCAGATAAGCTTGACCCCATATCACCAATCAAGCTGTCATACCCCATTGGCATATCGCTAATATCATCATGGATAGCTGCTAATTGAGCACAATGCACCACTTTTTCCATATTGATTGGTGAATCAAAAAAGGCGATATTATCAGCCACAGTACCGGATAGGAGCTCATCGTCTTGCATCACCGCAGCTATCTGCTGACGATACTGTCTTGCGCCAATTTGGTTAAGAGATATACCATCCACCAAAATTTCACCGCTGGATGGTTTATTTAGCCCCAGCATTAACTTAAGTAACGTCGACTTACCGCAACCAGAAGGCCCTGTGATTGCTACTGACTCGCCCGCATTGATTGTTAAGTTTAATTTGTCAATGACATTTGGTGTTGCGTCTGAATATGCGAACGACAGATTTTTTACTTCAATTTTGCCTTCGATATTCAGTTTGCGATATTGATCTGGTTGTAACTCTTCTTTGTCCGTTAAAGCAATATCAGCGATACGGTCAAAGTGGAGGCCTAACATTTTAAACTCAATGAGCTTTTCTATAAGATTTGCGGTCTTATCCATAAACTGACGCTTGTAAGACATAAAAGCAAACAGCATACCGGTACTAAATCCACCAGCAATCACCAAGTGCGCCGCCAAATAAACCACAATGATATTTTCGATACCAAATAGCGCCCGGTTAATCGCGTCATAGCCAATTTTAAAATTGCCCAAGCGGATATTGTGGTTAATCGCACTCGCATAGCGATTTTGCCACTGTCCTTCTCGCTTCACCTCTGAGCCAAATAATTTAATTGTTTGGATCCCGCGTACCGTTTCCATAAAGTTGGAATTTTCTTCCGCGCGCGCCATGATTTCTTGCTCACTGATATTGCGAAATGGCTTATACATGAGCATTCTGATAATCGCGTAAGTGATCACGGCCACCAACACAACCGCTGATAACATAGGGCTGTAAAAGAAGATCATCGCTAAGGTAATAATCGCCATTAAGCCATCAATAATCGCTTCAATGACTCCCGTTGTAAGGAGCTGCTTTACTTGCTGAAGAGAGCCGAAGCGAGAAACAACATCCCCCATATGGCGCTTCTCAAAATAGGCGATGGGTAAGCGCACTAAGTGGTGAAATAGGTTCGCCCCCAGTTGAATATTCATCTGATTACCAAAGTGCAGCAAGGTAAAGCCACGTAGCGCATTGGTAGCGATTTCAAAAAGCAGTACTAAAAAGAACCCTATCGCCAGCACCGTCAAGAGAGAGGTGTCACCAGTGAGTATGACATCATCTATAACCAGCTGAATATAATAGGGCGCTGCCAGCGTAAATACCTGTAGCAAGATGGATAACATAAAGATAAGCAGCAGTGAGCGTTTTAAGCCCGTAATACGGCTCCAAAAATCTGAGAATCTAAGGCTCGCTTTTTGCTCTTTCTTTTCAAAGTCTTTGGTTGGCGTTAACTCCAATGCCACGCCAGTAAAATGCTTAGAGGCTTCTTCCATCGTAAAGGTTTTTTCGCCACCAGCGGGGTCATGGATCACGATGCGCTTTTCGTTGGCTTTTTTAAGCACCACAAAATGGTTCATATCCCAATGTAGAATTGCCGGTGCTTGCAGCGCATCTAGATCTTCAAGCTCAATTCGCAGAGGCCTTGAAGTTAAATGGAGCTTTTCAGCAAAGTGCATAATATCGAGCAGCGTACAACCCTCGATTGAAATACTAAAACGCTGCCTTAAGCGAGTTAAATCAGTGCGATAACCATGATATCCAGCAACCATAGCAAGACTCGCAAGGCCACACTCTGCCGCTTCTGATTGGATGATCACTGGTAAAGATTTCCGCGACCAAAACTCTAACTTATTGGCTGCGCCTTCATGTTCCATTTCCATATCAACCCTTTTACTTCTTATAACTGGCCTTTGATGCTAAATACTGGGTCAAACAACCAACGCAATAAAGAGCGTTCTTCTACCACAATATCCGCATCAAGCGTCATACCTGCACGCAAGACTGTATCTTTACCATATGCTTTTACTGCTTGTTCATCCAACGCAACCACTACACGGTACGCAGGCTCTTGAATAATGCCTGGCATGTTAGTTTCCTCAGGCAAGATGACGCTGTTACTAAGCTCTACAATCTTTCCTTTGTATATACCAAACTTTTCGTAAGGAAACGCGTGGTAGCGCAATTTTGTTTCCTGCCCCTCTTTGATAAAACCAAAAGCCGAAGTTGGGATATAAACAATTGCTTGCATATCACTATCTTCAGGGATAAGGGTCAGTAAATGCTGACCTATGGAGACATTTTTGCCAAGCTTAGCAAGCAATCCAGTGACAACACCGGATTGGGCCGCGCGGACTTCACCAAGTCGCTCCTGCTCGATGGATGAGATTTGGATAAGCAGGTCAGCTTGCTGCGATTGCAGCTGAGAAGTTCGGTTTTGATGTTCAATCGGCAATTTCGCCAATTGATTTTTGATGTTTTTAAGCTGTGACTCAAGCGCTATGCGTTCTGAACGGATTGAAGAAGCTTGCTGCTTTAATGAAAGCAAGGTGTCTTTTTGGCGCTGTAATTCTAGTTCAGAAATATAACCAGTGCCTTTTAACGTCGCAATTTGCGATACTAAATCTTGATTAAGTAGTAGCCGCTCCTGGAACGTGCTTGCTTGGCTCTCAAGTTCTTTTAACTTTTCTTTTACGGTCGTTTCTTGTTGCTGTAGCTCTTCGATATC
This sequence comes from Pseudoalteromonas maricaloris, assembly GCF_024746855.1. Classification (NCBI taxonomy): domain Bacteria; kingdom Pseudomonadati; phylum Pseudomonadota; class Gammaproteobacteria; order Alteromonadales; family Pseudoalteromonadaceae; genus Pseudoalteromonas; species Pseudoalteromonas maricaloris. Next base: position 4,044,308 of record NZ_CP024625.1, read on the forward strand.
AAGCTGGTACTGTCCACGTAGTTGCTCAATCTGCTGTAGTAAGTTCTTTTGCTGAAAGCGATATTGATTCAGTAATGCTTGATTCAATTCAGTGGCTTCGGTGCTATGTTTTGCAGATGCAATTCGCAGCAAAGGTTGCCCAGCAGCGACTTGTTCACCCTCTTTGACCAACACTTCAGACACCACCCCCTGTTGCATTGCAGCAACACGCAGCAATCCACCACTGGGCTCAATAACGCCAGACACTCTTTCCTTTCTGGTATAGCTACCACTTGATAGAAACACGATACTTAAAATCACAACCGTTAAAATGAGTAATCCCAAAGTCTTAAATACGGGCGGTTGGATTAAGCTAATTGTGCCCTCTAAGCGGTGCTGTTTATGCTCTAACACCTCACGGCGAAATAAATTTTCCATAGCACTTATCGGGTAATATTATTGTTAATATTTTTTTATTGAAAATACAATGTACCACGGGTGGTAACAGAAAGGAATGAAATAAGGCAAGTCGCACTTGCCTTATTTAGGTTTAGAAATATTTAACGCTATCTGTATGATATTAAAAATTAAATAATATTATGATTTCTTTATTGGACGCTGCCAGCCATCCAAGTTACGCTGTTTTCCTCGCGCGACTGCCAATTGCTCATCTTTAACACTTGAGGTAATCACTGAGCCTGCACCAATCGTTGCCGTACTACCAATTTCAACCGGTGCAACTAGTGATGAATTAGAGCCAATAAAGGCATTATCACCGATAATGGTTTTTGACTTATTCACACCGTCATAGTTACAAGTGATGGTCCCGGCACCAATATTCACTTTTTCCCCAATTTCAGCATCTCCAAGGTAGGTCAAGTGATTAGCTTTTGAACCTTTACCCAAACGAGATTTCTTCATCTCGACAAAGTTACCAATATGAGAATCTTCTTCCATTATCGCGCCAGGACGCAAGCGAGCAAATGGACCTAAAGTACACTTATCAGCAACCTGCGCATCTTCGATAAGCGTATTAGCTTTAATAACTACACCATTGCCGATTTTACAGTTTTTAAGTACGCAGTTAGGACCAATAACGACATCATCGCCAATTTCAACATGGCCTTCAAATATCACGTTAACATCAATCTGAACATCTTCGCCAGTTATTACCTGTCCACGCACATCAATGCGAGCAGGATCCGCTAAACTAGCACCATTAATCATCAAAGTTTCAGCTTGCCAAGTTTGATAAGCGCGCTCTAAAGCAGCAAGTTGCACACGGTTATTCGCACCTTCTACTTCCATCTCATCATCAGGCTGTGCAGAAGTAATTTCTACCCCTTCGCGGTGCGCCATCGCCACAATATCAGTGAGATAATATTCACCTTGTGCGTTATTATTCGATAGCTGTCCAAGCCACTTTTTCAATAATCCACCGTTAGCCGCCATTATGCCTGTATTGATCTCGGTAATAGCAAGTTGCTCCGCAGACGCATCTTTTTGTTCGACAATACCAACCAATTTGCCATTTTCTCGCAGCATACGGCCGTAACCTGTCGGGTTTGCTAAATCAACAGTGAGTACCGCAAGGCCTTTAGCTGGCGTCACATCCAGCAAACGCTGTAGCGTGCTCAGCTTTGTGAGAGGCACATCACCATAAAGGATCAGTACTTTATCGTCATCACTGATATGCTCCTTTGCTACCGCGACAGCATGACCAGTACCCAACTGCTCAGCTTGATGCACCCAGTTCACTTCATTATGTGATAACGCGGCTTGTAGCTGCTGCGCACCATGACCGAAAACTAAATTGGTAGACTGCGCGCCCAATGAGACCGCATTGTCGATAACATGCTGAACCATCGGCTTTCCAGCGATAGGGTGAAGTACTTTTGGCAACTTAGAGCGCATGCGAGTGCCTTTACCCGCAGCAAGAATAATTGTATTTAACGGCATGAACACAGGATCCTTTTTCTTGTGTCAAAAAACAAACGTACGGTTCAATACTCTTGTCTTTAATTCGGTCACTTCATTGTGCACCGTAATACTGAAATGGCTTTAGCAGACAACAAGCACTTACTAAGTACAAATTGCGCAATATTGTAGCGAGGATTGGTGAGAAAGGTAAGAGTGTACTTTTCTTCCGCACAGCGGTTTAGTCAAAAAATACGTTAAAAGAATGCAATAGTACCTACAACACAGTCAGCTGAATCGTTTTAACACACTAAAAGTGAGCTAAAGTGGCACGAAGCTTTCGCCTCGCACCACTCAATGTTCAGCACTTATTTGGCTGGAACTTGGGGCGGAGTCGGCGTGGTTGGGGCTGGTCCGCCATCGCCTTTGGTAACGGTTACATGGCGTTCTTTCACCACTTCACCACCAACGGTGTACTGGGATTCTTTCACGGTCACTTCACTTTCTGCTCCAACAGCTTCGATATCCGTATTTTTTGGTGTTTCTGGGGTCTTGCGACCTTTGATAAAATCAAACATATGTGCTCCTTTAATTATGCAGCTTGTTGTTTTTTCTGGTTCAACTCTTCTGCCTGCCCCTGATCGAACTTGATATGGCGATCAGCGAGGTGAAAGTATTTGTCATCATGAGTTACCGCAATTACTGTTTTACCTTGCGACTTCAACCATGGCAGCAATTCTTGATAAAATAGCGCTCTAAAATGTGGGTCTTGATCCGCAGCCCATTCATCTAGCACGTAGATATCTTTATCTTCGAGAATTGAGGCGATCAATGCCAAACGCTTTCTCTGACCTTGAGAAAACTGTGTGGCGGAAAACCCTTCCTCATCCACGCTTAGCTTGTGATCCAATTGAAACTGAGCCAGCAATGTATTCGCCGTTTTTCTATCTACTGGGTCGCCTTTGGCGTCTAACAGCTCGCGATAAAGGTAGAAATCGGGCAGCACCATCGTAATTTTATCTCTATAGCTATCAAGTTGAGCTGCATGCACTTCCTGTTCATCTACTTTTATTACGCCCTTTGAGGGTGTGTAAAGACCCAATAGCAAGTGTAAGAATGTTGACTTACCACTGCCGTTACCACCGGTAATAAAAATAATTTCTCCTTTATTAAACGTCAGATTCAGTTTCGGCAAAGAAAAAGCGGTATCTTCTCCTTTCGCTTCATAAGCGAAAGAGACATCTTTAAAAACTAACTTATTCCAGTTGTCTGAAAGCGGCGTGTGCTGATCCGTAGTTAATCCACCTTGCTCACTGCCAAGCTGTAAAGATTCGATTTTTTGCATCGAGACGCGTGCCCGAGCGATGTTTTGCCATAGATTCATCACATACCCAAATGGTGCCGCAATGTAAGTTACGATAAGGATATAACTCATTACTAATTCAGTGCGCTGTAGATAATGACTGACCGCAACTATGGTGCCCAACGTGATGAAAATCACCACCTGACTTATATTGCGGTTAATGTCCCAGGCAAAGCCATATTCACGCTCGCTGCTGCGTAACTCAGTCATCACTGGCTGTAGGCGCTTCTCAAAAAAGTACTGGCGTCTCGCTTTGTTGACTGTTAATTGTTTCGCGCCATCTAAAATGCCCTTATAGCCCTCAAATACATGGTCTTGATGTTCACGCATTTGGTTCGCGGCCTTGGTTATTTTTGTCATTACTATTTTTGTGATTAAAAATGACACTAACGCAGCTAATACAAGAATGCCAAACATGACTTCAGACAGTACAAATAGATAACCGAAACAAGCCAACAACAGAAAACTGTTATAAACGAAAGCTGGCATCTCAGCGAGCGCCCCCGAGATAGCATTCACATCATTGGTCAGAACGTTATATAGTCGCGCTCTACCAGCTTTTTCTAGTTTGTCGTAATCGGTTCCCAAAATTCGACTAACTAGGTTTTGGCGCACACTGTTTACTGTGCCTGCACTGTATTGAGAGAGAAAGTAACTCGTCGTCATTGAAGCCGCTAATAGAAACGTGACTAATACCGCAAACACAACAACCTCTAGAGGCTGAAAACCGGTTTCCCCACTTTCCCCTATCATATGAAACAAAGCTATCGATGTAGCCGCAGTAAACAAACTAGCGAGCCCCGATAAGAACATGATCTTTTTGAATTTTTTAATATAGTAAAGCAACATAATAAACCTGCTATTTTGGGGCTCGCAGTCACGAGCCACATGACTAACTTATAGTTCCACTGGCTCGCCCATTGAAACAACAATCCGACGCTCGCCTTTGAATGGATCGCGGCCGTGTGATACCAACATGTTGTCCATCAGTAACACATCGCCTTTTTCCCACAAGAAAGTCACGGTCGCTTTTTTATAGGCTTCGTTAATATGCTCAATCACGTCGTCAGGGATCACAGAGCCGTCGCCATACATTGTGTTATAAGTTAACGCTTCTTCGCCAAACTGAGACACCAACTCTTTTCTAATCACTGGACACAAGCTTGACGGATGCCAGAATGCAGCATGGTTAAACCACACCTTTTCACCGGTATGAATGTGATCGCGAATAGCAGGACGCACTTGGCGAGTACGGATTTGATCGGCACTGATAATTTCCAACTCCACATCCGCTTTCTGACAGTATGCTTTAACTTCTTCAATATCATCAGTGTTGAATGCTTTTTGCCACGTTGGGCCTAAGCCATTGCCATAGTTGCGTACTAACATCCAACCATGCTGTTCAAACTTGGCTTTAATATCAGCGTCAATATAGTCATGCACTTTTCTAACGTCTGCGATAGGTGTCGCACCGCGCTCCTCTGCTGGGATCATGCAGCTAAATGCAATCTTCATTGGCCATTGTTTAACGTATGACAACTCGTTGTGCTGTGCGATGCTCAATTCATTAGGAAACTCAGTTGAGGTGTAAGCACCTTTGCCGAGATTGGTACGAGGTGTCGCGCCTTCCATATATTTTGCGAGCGTCGGAATAAACTCATTTGCGACGTCACGGAAGTCGTCTTCATTCTGTAGATTAAAACCACGTAATAGAATTGCACCGTATTGTCTCAGCTGCTGATCTATTTTTGCTGCATTGTCAGCAACCCACTGCGCAGCACTGTGTGTTCCGCTAGTATCTTCAATTACAAGCGGGAAATCTGGACCTTCAGGTAAAAAACGCTCCTGAAGTGCAGCTGGCATTTGACCGTTGTATTGCTCTTTGAAAATTACAGTATCTTTTAACATGGATATTTCCTTTTATATTTTAGTTTAAATATTTATTAATCAGTGTTTTAAGTTCGTTTTCTTTCATGATGGCATGATGATCTGTGTCCTCAATGCCAAATGCTTCACAATGTGATAAACGTGTTGACCACCCCTCTACAGCCGTAAAATCGCTGGCGTAAATTAGTCGAGCACTGGATGCAGAAGGAATGCAGGTATGGGCTGAAAATAATGCATGGTTATGGCTCAATATCTGCCACTGCATCTGTAAATCCATTAAGGTAAACGCTTCAGAGACTAGGTGCTGTGTCACACACAACTGATGAAGCATCGCCAGACGTTGCTCGTGATCCAAATGCTGTACATCTTCAACGGCAATGCCATCCAGCGATACCCCAAGTTCTTCGGCAAAAGCGCCTAACCGCTGTAATTCACTTTGTTCAATATTTCTATGTAGCTCAGGAATATATGAATCAATCATGGTCAGACTAAGTACTTTTTCTTGTGCCAACCTTTGCATGGTGTGACCAATTACTCCACCCATCGACCAACCGATCAGATGATAATTCGGGTGCTCGATATCAACCTCAAGCAAAGACAGATAATGTGTGGCCAGCGCAGTGATCGATCTAAATTGCAAGGTAGTGGATTGCAGCCCGTAAATAGGTGCATTCGTTTCCAATTCAGAAACCAATTGTGCATAGCAAGTCAACTGACCACCCACAGGGTGAATAAACACAATCGGGGGTTGTTGGTCATCGCCTTCACGCAAACACACAAGTTGTTTAAGGTCACCATAACTATCCATTGCATCCACTTTTGCTGCCAGTGAACTCAACGTTTGCTGCTGGAAAACATCTAGTGCATTGAGCTGCACATTGAACGTCTTTTTAATTGCTCGGACTAGCGCGACCGCTTGTAATGAGTTGCCACCTAGCTCAAAAAACGACGACCCCTTAAACAGCAGCGTATCCGTCGGTAGCCTTAATACTGCTTGCCATACCTCTGCTAACTTGCACTCCGTCTCAGTGCTTAAACTGTCCCCGGATGGCTCAACCTCGACTTGTGGTAATGCAGAAATATCCAGTTTGCCGTTGCGAGTAACTGGCCAGTGTGTCATGGCAATATATTGTTGAGGTATCATGTAGCTTGGTAATTTCGCACTTAATGTAGCGCTCAACCCAGTACTATCAAGCACTTCAGATACACCTTGTACATATGCCACAAGCATAGGAGTACCACTTGCTAAATAACTAATCATCACATGTGCCCTTACGACATCAGGCAAAGCGAAAAGATGCTGCTCTATTTCAGCCAATTCAATACGATATCCGTTTAGTTTCACTTGAGAGTCAGCACGACCTACGTAGTGCAAAATACCGTCTGAAAAACGCACGATATCGCCTGTTTTGTATAACCGAGCATGGCATGATTGATGGTAACCAAACGGGTTATCAATAAAGCAGCTGGCAGTTAGCTCAGGTTTACCTAAATACCCTTCTGCAACGCCTTCACCACTGATATATAACTCCCCACTCATTCCTTCTGCGACTAACCTTTGATGATCATCAAACACATACAAACGAGTATTAGATAACGGCACACCTAAATGTGGACAGGAGCCTGAGATTTCAGCAACCGTTGCATTGACGGTACATTCTGTTGGACCATAAACGTTCAAAGCCTTCCGATCATACTGGTGCTGCCACTTAACCAAACGCTGCCAAAGTGACTCAGAGATGGCTTCACCGCCTATGATAAGGTTTGGTAATTGCGCATCTAGGTCTTCGTCCAGCCACATTTCGACTAAGCTTGGCGTACAATCCAATACCGTCACGTTATTGTCGCTAAGGTATTCGCCCAGTTGTTGTGGTTGTAACTTAAGGGTTTCTGGTATCGGTGTTAACGCCATTCCAGCTATCAGCTGCAATAACCCCTGCAACGACGCATCAAAAACATAGTTAGCATTCCATCCCCAGTTTTGTTCACCTTGGCATATTGGCCAACGTTGCATCTCTTCCATCAATGAAACTGCATTGCGGTGCGATACCATGACACCTTTCGGCTGCCCTGTAGTACCTGAGGTGTATATCACATAGGCAAGATCCTCTGCCGAGACGATAACAGAGGTAACTTCCCCAGCGACTTGTGCGGCTTCTAACATATTGACGGTAGTGCTTGGGCACTGAGCGCTATCAAAGCGCGTCTGATAACTAGGCTGTGAAATCAATAGACTGGCTTTAGCATCAGCTAGCACAAAATCTATCCGTTCTTGCGGCGCGCTTGGGTCTAGCGGCAAGTAAGCTGCGCCAGCAGTCATAATGGCTAACAAAGCAACGACCATCTCATCACTTTTGTCCATCTGCACAGCGATAACCTGTCCACGCTCAATACCATGAACTGTCTGGAGCACTTGCGCACACTTTGCTACACGCGATGCCAACGCTTGAAAGGTCCAATTTTGATCCTGCCAGTGAAGCGCGATGTTAGTAGCGTGCTTTGCTACAGTATCTGACCAACATGTGACCAAACTCTCGGCAACAACAGGCTGCGTTGAGTCTAGCGGATTCAACTTAGCGAGTAGTGCTGTGGTTTGAGCTTCGTTACAAAGCGTCAACGCGCTCATTGGTAAAGTCATGATATCGCGCTGCGAATTACCTTTTACCAACGCGCGTAACAACTGCATCATCTGCTCGGATAATCGCTCAATGCTCGATGCTTTAAATAGGCTAGTGTCGTATACCCAATTAACGGTTAACTGGTGGTCAGACAGCTCAAAATGAACATCTAAATCAAACTTGGTTGTGATCTTTCCATCCGTTAGCGAGGTAAACTGAACACCTGATAAAGCCTCTATCGAGTCTGCTTTATCAAACCGGAAGCTATCTTCTCCATCCGTAGTCAACATTATCTGAAATACTGGGCTTATCGCTGCGGAGCGATTCACATTTAGCGCATCAACTACTAAATCAAAAGGCACCAAATTATGTGATTGTGCGGCAATATTAACGTCACGTATGTGAGCTAAATACTCTCCCAGAGTCGCAAAGTCGGTGTGCGCCGTTAGTGCAATGGTATTTACAAATAGTCCAATTAAATCGGCTAGCTTTTGATCATGCCTACCAGCCACCGGCGCGCCAATTACACACTGGGATTCACGGCCATGTTGTGCAACAACAAGCGACAACGCTGCATGTGCCAACATAAATGGGGTTAGATTATGCGTGCCGATAAAATCCTTTAACGCCAACGCTTCAGCCTTTACAAGAACCTGGGTTACAACGGCTCCAGCTTGCTGTTTAATTTTCGGCCGAGGAAAATCCAAGCTAATACCATGCTCTGCTGGTGCATCCTTAAGGCACTCCTGCCAGTGTTCAAGCGATGCTAAGCAGCTCTCACTGGTCAAGTATGTTTGCTGCCACACAGCATAATCCGTGTAATTAAGCGCATTATGCGGCAAGTTTGGCTTCTTACCTTCTTGCTCACCATGGTAGAGTTCGGCGAACTCGTTAAACAAGATGTTCATCGACCAACCATCGGTAGCAATATGATGCAAGCACAATAGTAAGGTACCCGAATTTTGCGCAGCACCATCAATGTAAGCCACGCGTATCAGCGGAGAGCAGGTGAGATCAAATGATTCATTCAACTCACTTTGCACTCTCATTAACTCATCAGCATAGTGCTCTGCACTGGTATGGTAGTGAGCAATAGTAAATGCTGAAATTGGCTGAACCTGCTGTATCTCACCTTCATCGGTTTCATGGTAAGACGTTCTTAATACTTCGTGACGCTGAAGCAGGCTTAAAAACGCGCGTTCGGCTGAATCAATGTTAAAATCACCGCGAACTTCAAACTGATAATTTAGATTATATTGCGTACTACCATGACCAAGTTGGTCGATAAACCACATTCTGCGCTGTGCTGCCGACAAGGGATACCCCTGCTCCGAACTTGGCGCTTTGGTGACGCTAAGTAAGCTAGTGGTATGCTGATATTGCGCGACTAATTCGGTAAATTGAGCCAGTGTAGGCGCTTCAAATAAACATTGCACAGGCACTTCAGATTGTGCAGCATGATGAATTTTGTGCACGACATTCATCGCCAGTAGCGAATGGCCGCCGAGTTCAAAGAAATTACTTTCCATGCCAATGTGCTCTGGCGCAAGCTGCAGAGCAACAGCCCAAATATTGGCAACTACACTCGCTAAAGCGCTAGAGGGTGGTGTCAGTTTCGTAGCCGTATTACTTTGCTCACGCACCAGGCGGGCACGATCTATTTTGCCATTTGCGGTCAGTGGCATCGCTTCTAAAAGTACAATCTGAGCCGGGAGCATATGTAAAGGCAAACACGGAGTAAGTGCCTGTTTAATCGCCTCAACACTCTGTACCTGATGGCAAGTTACATAAGCAATCAAGCTTTTTTGCCCACCCTCAGTTTCGACTTGTACTGCGGCCTCTTTGACATCGGTTAGATTTGTTAGCGCTTGCTCTATTTCACCGATCTCGATACGAAATCCGCGGATCTTTACCTGATTATCGGTTCTGCCGATATAACAAACATTGCCATTTTCATCCCACTTAACCATGTCGCCGGTGCGATAAAGTCGCTCACTCGTAATTGAATCAACATGGACAAAACGCTCTGCTGTCATATCAGGTTTGTTTAAGTACCCTCTGGCAAGTCCCATTCCGCTTAAGTACAGCTCACCAACAACGCCAACGGCACTGCGTTGCTGCTCAGCATCCAAAATATAACAACCCGTACCTGAGATTGCCTTGCCGATTGGATATTGGACTCTCCCTACTTCTTCAATTTCATAGTAAGTACTAAATGTCGTATTTTCAGTCGGTCCATAAATATTCAATAAACGCATGGGCTTACCATTAGCTAATGCGCGATCAATAGTATATTTATCGAGTTTCTCTCCACCAACCATGACATTATTTAGTGAGGCAAATGCATCTGGACGAATAGCAATGATTTGATTAAATAGCGCCACAGTGATGAATACTGTGGAAATGTTCATGCGACGAACTTCATCAGCAAAGCGGTTGGCATCAAGTAAACAAGCCTTATCCATCCCATATAATGTTGCACCGTTTGCCAATGCTCCCCAAATCTCAAATGTGGCAGCGTCAAACGCGGTATTGGAAATGAATAAGATATTTTCAGCCGAACTCAATGAGACATAATTAGGGTTGTGTACTAATCGCTCAATACCTAAGTGTTCAACCATCACCCCCTTTGGTTTACCTGTCGATCCAGAGGTGTAAATAATGTAGGCAAGATCATCACCACTAGTAGTTAAATCAAGATTAGTACCACTGTGAGTTGCAATTTTAGCTTCAATTTCTAGCGCATCAACTGCCGCGACAGCAATCTCGTACTGCTCAAAAATGGGGGCTAACGCTGTCGTAGTCAGCACTTGCTCTAGCGCCGTATCTTCGATCATATATTGCAGCCTAGCCGCTGGATAATCGGGATCTAGAGGGACGTAAACCGCGCCAGCTTTGACAATCGCGAGCATGGCAATCACGAGCTCCGTAGAACGTTCGAATGTCACGCCAATGAATGCACCTTTACTTATACCTTGGCTTTGTAGGTATCTTGCTAATTGATTCGCTCGGGTATTTACTTCTCCATAACTCAGAGTGTTACCGGCGACACAAATAGCTGGTTTGTCTGGGTTGCTACCTGCCCGATGCTCTACATAGCTATGAATAGGTAAATTATTTCCCTGATATGCAGCGGATTGCTCCCATTCTTGTATCTGAGTAAGTTCGGCATCATCAATCAGCACAAGTTGCTCTATAGGAGTATCAATATTGTCAGCAATTTGCTTGCAAATGATCTGTAACTGGCGGGTCATTCTCGCGACGGTTTCGGCCTTAAACAGGTTAGTGTCAAATGAAAAGCTCACTTGAATGCCATCAACTGTGTCAACGATGTTTATTTGGATATCGTATTTTGCGCTTAGCTCTGCTGAGTCAAACGATTGCAACACGACCTCTCCTGCCAATGGGATCTCTGCCTCTGTGCTAATATCTAGATTGTTCTGTACGAGCGCAATTTGAAACAGCGGATGATAACCATTGCTACGCTCTGGTTTTAACGCCTCAACTAAATATTCAAATGGAATATCCTGATGCTCAAGCGCAGATTCATTCACTTGTTTGGCTGCCGACAACAGCTGGGCAAATGACTGCTTTGAGTCTAGGCGTAAGCGCAACACTAAGTTGTTAATAAAGCAGCCAAACGTTTTTTCTAGTTCTTTTTGCTTTCTACCCGCCACTGGCGTGCCCACGACAACGTCGTCACTACCTGCGTAGCGCCCCAGTACCACCGAAATAGCGGCATGAAACAACACAAATAATGATGTTTGCTGTGTTGTTGCCAACGCTTTTAGCTTGCGACTTAAAGAAGCTGATAACTGGGCAACTCTAAAGTCACTTCTACCACCGGTAGATGCCGGTCGCGAAAAGTCCAATGGGATACTATGAACGCTTGGCAAATCCTGTAATTGAGTTAGCCAGTAGGTCTTTGATCCCTCCACATTATCACTACGTAGCATCTCTGATTGCCAATTTGCATAATCGGCATATTGCACTGCAACGTCGGGAAGCTGTGGCGCAATACCATGAAATAAAGCGTTATAAATATGCTTGAATTCGTCAAGTAACAATGCCATTGACCAGCCATCAGCAGCAATGTGATGGACATTGAAGAACAAAATACCCCGCTCTGGAGATTGCCTTAAAAAACCACCTCGAAGCATGAGGTCATGTTCAAGATCAAAAGGCCTATCAGCATCCTTACGTACAAACTCAAGTGCAAGCGCCTCGCTTTCTGCAGCTGATAAATGACTATAATCTTCAATAATAAAGTCAACATCGCCCGCTTCACGTACCGTTTGCACCAGCTGTTCACCTTGGTAATGTACAACAGTACGCAATGCTTCATGACGAGCAACTATCATTTGCATTGTCTGACGAGCCATAAGCTCGTCAAACTCTCCAACCACGTGCACACCATTTGGCATATTGTAAGTCGCCGTAGCATCTGACATCTGCTGTGATAACCAAATTCGGCGTTGTGCAGAAGAAACGGGCAGAAGCCCATTTCTGTCTACTGGCGTAATACGATAACGCTGCCGTTCACCTTCTAGCGCAGCAAACCGCTGAATATATGTAATCAGAGCTGTTTTATTTTCCTTAAGCATCGCTATGAGTTCAGGGATCAGGTTACTCTTATCGCCAGTGATATTCAGGCTCTGGCCGTCCGTAGACAGCCTGAGGCCCAAAGTAGAGCACTGTTCAATGATGTGCTCTACACTCATATCACCATCCTTTCGTCATCATCACGCGCGACGCTGCTAGACATTACCAACTTTTGTTTCTCATAGAGCTCACACTGTTCAGCAAGTGCTTGAATAGTTGGGTTTTCCATTAGCACTTTTAATGGTATTTCAATGCTAAGTTGCTCACGGCAGGCACTCGCAACTCGGATCCCCAATAGAGAGTGACCGCCGATAGCGAAGAAGTTGTCGTCCATGCTGATAGACTCTTTGCCCAATAAATCCTGCCAAATGGTTTGTAAACGCGCTTCCATCTCTGATCTTGGCGCAATGTAGTCATCAATCACTTCTTCAAGCTCAATGCTAAGTAGCGCTTTACGATCCTGCTTACCATTTTTCGTTAACGGGATTTCTTCAACTTCAATGATGACGGCAGCAACCATGTAAGCGGGAAGTTTTGCTTTCATCCAATCACTGAGTCTATTTTGGTTTACATCTGCACCTGCCACGTAAGCGACTAGCTGTTCATCTTTAACGAGTACTGCGGCATCAGTTACACCCGCATCTTCCAAAATAACAGACTCGATTTCGTTTAGTTCGATACGATAACCACGTAACTTAACTTGGAAGTCACTACGTCCTAGGTATTCAATAGTGCCATCTGCCAGCCAACGCCCTAAGTCACCGGTTTTGTAGATACGACCAAAAGTAGCAGACTCGATGAAACGCTCTTCAGTTAACACTTCATTGTTAAAGTAGCCACGAGCAACCCCTTCACCACCAATGTATATTTCACCTTTTGCGCCAGCCGCTAACGGTGCTAGTGCATCATTCAAAATATAAGTCTGGCAATTCGGCAATGGACGCCCAATATTTGGTACAGACTCAGCGGTAATATCAGAGAAAGTCGCGTTAACAGTACATTCTGTAGGCCCATAGACGTTGAGCGCAAAACGTTGATGTTCAGAAGCATGTGATGCCACTTTTTGCCATAATTCAGAGCTGATAGCCTCACCACCGATTAATAAATTCGGCAATGCAATTCCCTGCTCATTGGCTTCACGAAGCACTAAATCAACTAATGCAGGGGTGGTATCGAGTACGTCGATTTTATTTTCGGTAAGGTAACTAAGTAACTTGCTTGGATCCTTTCGCAATTCATCTTTTAGTAGATTAAGCTCCACACCAAAAGCCAACTGAGTCAGAGCCTGAACAGAAGCATCGAAAATCATCGGCGCGTTCCATGCCCAGCGATACTGACCTGAAACCCCACGCTCAGACAACAGCAGCTTCATGCTGTTTGCAAGATTCACCAAGTTACCGTGTTGAACTGCCACGCCCTTTGGCTTACCAGTTGAGCCTGATGTATATAACACGTAAGCCAATTGCTCAGCTGACAAGTTGATATCGTCGACACTGATCTCACCAGTTGCCACTAACTGTGTGTGATCGATAGTCAGAGTCTGACAATTGATGTCTTTGAATTTATCGTTGTAATGAGACTGAGCAACAACGATATGTAGTCCAGTGTCAGCAATGATGTATTCGATGCGATCATTAGGTGCTCCAGCATCTAGTGGGACATATGCGCCACCCGCGTGCATCACAGCTAGTTGGGCAATTAGCTGTTCGATACTGCGGTCGACACAAATACCAACAGGAGACTCAGTTACCACGCCTAGCGCTGTTAATTGCTGAGAAAACTCACTGACTTTCGCTGCAAGCTCACCATAACTAATAGCTTCATCTTCAACTCGTAACGCGATTGCATCTGGATTTTGTTGTGCGAATTCAAAAATCGAATTAATCAGATTGGTTTTGTTTTCAAAGGTATGTTCATTCGCATTTTGCCAAGGCTGTAGAGTACCTTCTGTGACACCAGAAATTGTCGAGATTTTCTCGTCTCCATTAGCGATAGCATTTGCTAGCAACGCTTCAAATGATTGAGCAAAGTTCTCCATGGTATGTGCGTCGAACAGATCCGATTTATATTGCCAAACCAGTACTAGCTTTCCTTCTTCCACCGCGGCACTTAGCGAGATATCAAAGTTGACCACGTCAACACCTGAGAGGATTTCTTCCGGATCCGACATTTCTAAACCAGGGAGCTGGAACGTACCGCTATCATGGTTTTGTAGTACAAACCACAGCTGGAACATAGGTTGATGACTGCTACTACGCTCAGGGTTCAAGTCTTCAACAAGTGCATCAAACGGCAGGTGCTGATGTTCAAATGCCTCTAATAGCGTAGTTCTATTGCTGGCGATAAGTTCATTGAAACTTGGATTACCTGACAAGTCGGTACGTAGTACTAAATTGTTTAGGAAGAAGCCAATGAGTGGTTCCACGTTTTGGTGAATACGGCCTGCGACTGGCGTACCCATAACAACATCTTCTTCGGCGCTCCATTGACCAACCAATAAGGCATAAATCGTTTGCAGCGCCATAAACTGTGTTACGCCCTGTTGTTGGCAGTATGCATCTAGTTTTTTCGTTAGCGCGACACTCAATTCACAGCGCAATGAATTACCTAAAAAGCCTTGCTGTGCTGGGCGACTACGGTCTAATGGTAGGCTGTGTGTTGCTGGTAGGCCTTTTAACTGTTCGCGCCAGTAACCCACTTCATTTTCAAATACTTCACCTTGTAGCCATTGACGTTGCCAGTGTGCATAGTCCTTATATTGTACTTCCAACTCAACTAACGGATTCGGTTTGCCTTGACTGTACGCGGTATATACTTCCAAGAACTCTTTGACTAACACACCAAGAGACCAACCATCTGAAGCAATGTGATGCATGTTAAACAACACATAATGCTCAGATCCTGACGCTTTAATTAACTGAACTCGCAGCATAGTGTCGTTTTGCAGATCGAATGGCTTTAATGCATCTTGCTCTGCCAACGAACGGATCTCGTCGTACAGGTCATCTCCTTGCAAGTGAGTGAAATCAATAATGGTCACCGCACTATCAACCTGATCTCGGATCACCTGTTCACATTTGTCGTTTGTTTCTTTGTATACTGTACGTAAAATCTCATGGCGCTCAATCACGGCATCGATCGTAGCAATGAAAGCTGCTTGGTTAAGGCTGCCATCTAGCTTAAATGCCGCAGACATATTGTACTGTGCAGAGCCTTGCTCAATACGGTCAATAATCCAAAGGCGCTGTTGAGCAAAAGATAGCGGAATAGGTCCATCAATCACCGCACGCTTGAGTTTTTGTTTTTCAACAGCACTTTTCTGTGCTGAAAATTTATTAATGAACTCAATAAGCTGCGCTTTATTTTCTCGTAAAATAGTGATCATTTCATTGCTCAATCCGCCTTTTGGCGCATCGATTTGCAAGTTGCCGTTCTCTACAGAGAGTCGAACTCCTTGCTCAAGACATTGATTTATTATTGTTTGTGTGTTCATGGTTATTTCCTTAAAGTTTGCGGCGAAGTAGTAGCTGTCATCGTTGGACTGGCCATACTTTGATTGTTAAAAATGGATGAGATTAGTTCTGCCAATTGGCTAACAGAGGGACCACTGGCAAATGTCGACACATTTAGTCCCAAGTTAAAATGCTGTTCACAAGATGAACATAAACCCTGTACTTGTAATGGATTACCTCCTAATTCGTAGAACCCTGCATCGACTTTGACTTGGTCTTTTTTTAGTAACGATGCATAAATATCATGCAAAATATCTATAATGCGTTCGCGCAGTTGTATGGCTTTGCTTTGAGTCTGTGCAAGACTGCCAACATGCTGAGTTGACGCTGATAGCTGGTTAAGTTTGATTAAGCGGAACTCTTCAAAAAGTGCGTTGACTGCTATCACTTTGGCATCTGATGTTGCTTGATATTGCGCTAGGATTTCAGTCAGGTGTGTATCCACCTCTGTACCATTGATAAGCAGATCCGTTGTGTGACTAAACGTAAGCCCAGTTTGGCTGTGCATTAAATTTAAGTACCCAGGCGTCAGCTCAATCAGGTTTACTTGTTGAGATGCTAAGTAATCATTCAATTCAGTAATTGAGTATCGAGTCTTGGTGTCAACGATATGTAATTCGAAGCCAATACTCATTAGACATAGCGCCATGACAGAGCAATCGAAGGACACGGATGCATTCCAAATAAACTTATTACTGTGACTCTGCTGTGGTTGAAGCTCATTGGTGAGCTTGCCCGATAGCATGACGAGATCGTGTTGTGTTAGTGCTATTTCGTTATCGGATCCTGGATACAGAATACAAATAGGCTGAATCGATAACTTTGCTTCTGGCTCAACAAACCCTGTCGGTACCTTAAAAGCCAGCGCTTCTGTTGTATCCAACACTTTTACCGGTGTATCAGCTAAGAATGATCCTAAATGACGCTGCGTAACCGCGAATTCCAGGTTAAAACGCTTGATTGCTTCATCTATCGTCTGTGTATCACTATCTGGGTCTAATACGATAAAGGTGATACCACTGAATAAGCAGGCCATTTGAGTGATTAATAAAGCCAAACCATGTTCTAAACAAACCCCTACCGAATAACCTGGTTTTACGCCTTGAGCATCTAAATAAGCGCGCATGCGTCTAACTTTGGCAAACAGGGCTTGCTGAGCAACTGTTTGTCCTTCGTTTACCACTGCCGTTGACTGAGGACTGGCGGTAGCATTTGCGACCACTCGTGCAGCAAACACTCCTTGCTCAACGATTGGCACTTCAATATTTTGTGAGGACATTTGTGTCAAAGGAATTAACGTGTCAGACCCTTCAAGGAACCATTGCAAAATAGCCTTAAAGCGCGCGGCGTATTGCGCTACCGTATCGACGTTAAACAACTCAGGGCGGTACTCCCAATCCAGTGTTAATGTGCTTTCCTGTTCGTATACCGACAATGAAAGATCGAAGTTAACGCTTGGAGTATGAGGCTCCACCAGCTCAACTTTTAAATTATCCAACGTCATCGGGTTGAATTGTTGGCTGTGGTAAACAAACCAAAGCTGAAAGATCGGGTTGTAACTTTGGTTGCGTTCGGGATTTAATCGCTCTACCAATAGTTCAAAGGGAACATCCTGATTATCAAAAGCAGACATCACAGACTGTTTGGACTCGGCCAATAAGTCTTCAAGGGGTCGACCAAAATCGATCCTATTGCGAAGTACTATTGAATTAGTGAAACACCCTATTAATCCTTCGATATCAGGGTGATTTCTACCCGCTACAGGTGTGCCAACTAGGATATCGCTTTCGCCACTTTGCTCTGCGATTAAAAGGGCATACACGAGCTGTAGTACCATAAACGGCGTCATGTCTTTACGCTGACAAAAAGCCTGTAACTGCGAGCGCATTTGGCTATCAATAGTCAACTTGTAGCTACGCCCTTCAAATGAAGGTTGTGCTGGTCGAGGATAATCCAACGGCAAACCATGCACTTGTGGATGATCCGCCAAAAAGTCAAGCCAATGCTCTAATTGCGCATCCAGTAAACCGTCCTGAATGTTTTGATGTTGCCAATGCGCATAATCTTTGTATTGAATATCCAGAGTCGGAAGTTCAGCAGCTTCATTTCTCAACACACTGCGATAAAGCATCTTCAGCTCTTCGGTTAAGATGTTGATAGACCATCCATCAGCGGCAATATGGTGCAAAGTCAGTAACAAAAAGTGATGTTCCGGCGCAGTTTTAATAATTTTGGCGCGAATTTTTAACCCCACATCTAGTTGAAAAGGCATATTCGCTTCGGCTTCAACAAAATGTTCAACACTGGACATCACATCTTGTTTACCCGAGAGGTCTATCATTGGCACATCAAAGCTATAGTCTTCGAGTACGTATTGCTTAGCCGTATAATCGTCATCGATTAACACTGTGCGTAACACCTCATGGCGGCTAACTAGCTGCGCTAACGCATTCCGTAATGCACTAACCTGCAATGCCCCAGTGATGGAAAATACTCCGGGCATATTGTATTGCGCCGTGCCATAACTGAGCTTATCAATCACCCACATTGACAGTTGAGAGCGCGATAAAGGATGTCCACGTTCGATGTCCGACTTAGTCAGATTGCGAGTCGCCGGACTATATGATTGATCTTCCAACATCGTATCGACTTTGCTCGCCAACTGCCTAATCGTTGGCTGTTCAAAGATGCAAGCAAGTGGCAGATCCACTTGTAATCTTTGCCTTATCTGACCAAACATCTTCATGGCTAATAAAGAGTGACCACCCAGCTCAAAGAAGTTATGTGTCACGCTAATTGCATCTCGCTCAAATAGCGACTGCCAAATCGTGCTTAACAAATGCTCGGTGTCAGTTGTTGCTGCGAGAAACTCAACTTCTCGATGTGCGGGTTCAGGCAGCGCTTTACGGTCTACCTTGCCACTAGAAGTCAATGGAAATGCATTCATTTCGGTATAAAAGTGAGGAACCATAAAGTTAGGTAACTCAGCTGTAAGCGCAGTACGTATGGCCTCAACATCAAGTGCAGCACTAGACTCCATGATGACATACGCAGCCAGCTTTACATCACTACCTCGCTCACCATGCGTGGTCACCACCGCCTGCTTAATGCCGGTCAGTTGCGATAGCTTTTCTTCGATTTCCCCCAATTCAATACGATAACCACGGATTTTTACCTGATGATCGATACGACCTAAATACTCAATCTCACCGGAGCGGTGTAAAGTGACTAAGTCCCCTGTTCGATAAAGTCGCTCTTTGGCAACCGCAGGTAAGTGCACAAACTGAGTAGCGGTAATATCAGGTCGACCTATATATTCAAGCGCAAGACCATCGCCAGCAATACATAGCTCACCACTCACACCAACCGGAGCTAGTTGCCCTCGAGTATCAACAACAACATGACGGTAATTAGGAAGTGATCTTGATAACCGGCAACTTGGTATACCATCTTTGTCTCTATGCACCTCTTCAACCAAAGAGTACACGGTTGCTTCCGTTGGCCCATAACCGTTAATAACTCGTTTCGAACGCAACAGCATTTGCTCTGCAAGTGCTGGATAAAGCGGCTCACCACCAGTGACCAATGTCGCTTGAGCATTTCCTTGCCAACCAGCCTCAACTAAGGCTTGCCACATCGTTGGAGTACACTGGAATAAGTTGTACTCAGATGTATTTGCAAACGCTGCGAGTTTAAGTGCATCCTTACCTATCTGATGTCCAACCAACGTGACTTTGCCACCAACAACCAAAGGGGCAAATATTTCCAAAGTCGAAATATCAAACCCTATCGTTGTTGTTGCTAAACAATGACATGCTTCTGTAAGTTCAAGGCGCGCGACCATGCCACCAATGAGGTTGTCTAAACTACGTTGAGCAATCAATGCGCCTTTAGGACGACCCGTAGACCCTGAAGTGTATAAAATATAAGCACCCACAGCTTCACGTTCTGTCAAAAAGCTAAGGCTATGCTGCCTTGGCGCCTCTATATCGGCGGTTAATTGGTCAATAAGTAATGTACGTTTAGCATCAATCGGAGTCGTTTTCGATACCTGCGTATCAGTCACCAACAGCGCAGCCTGACTATCAGTAAACATAAAGGTCAGACGATCAAGCGGATAAGAAGGGTCTAGCGGTACATAGGTTACGCCTATAGATAAGCAAGCTAATAACGTGGCAACCATATTCTCATTGCGATCGAGACATAACCCTACACAATCGCCAGATTGGAGCCCTTGTGAAGTTAAAATTTCAGCGATTTGCACCGCTTTTTCGCTTAATTCGCGATAAGTCCAAGTAGATTCACCAACAACTAGCGCAATACTATTTGGGCGGTCTGTTACTTGCTGATTAAAACGTTGCACTAGGCTACTACTGTCACACGCTTCCGAGCTGCCGTTTAGCGTTTGATAAGCCTGAAAGTCCTGCTCATTGAAAAAGTTAAAGCCTGAGATCTGCTGCTCTGGGTTGTGACGTATAGCTTCCAAAATAGCAAACAGACGTTCGAATATGACTGCCACATCAGATTCATCAAAAAATGCGCGATTTGCTTCAACCTGTAAAATCACATCTTGATGGTCGCCATATTCACAAAGATTGAATAACAAAGGTGTGGTTTCCACCCCAGGAGGGATAAACTCTGATTCGGCGTCTATCTGTCCGTCTGCATATTTATAATCTAGCTTTTGATAATTGAACTGAACATCGAATAAGCGCTCAAGGTCCGGCTTCAACTGACGAGCGTGCTCAACAATTTTACTTACCGGATATTTCTTAAACTTTGAGACATCTCGCATTTGCGTGCGGATCTCACTCGCAAGGTCAGCCATGGTCCACTGTTGATCAATGCCAAAACGCATTGGTAAAACAGAGACTATGCCACCAATTGCTCGCACGGTGGCTTTATCACGATTGTGAAACGGCAAAGCCAAAATAATGTCAGATGTATGATATTGAAGGTTTAAATAACATGAGATAGCTGCCATAAACAGATGATGTATACGAACTCCCATGTTTTTTGCCAGTTCAGATAGGCTAGTATAATCAGCCTGAGCAATCGCATACTGGCTCAAAAAGCTCTCATGCATCAGGGGGGTATTTAGCTGCTTGGGAACAAACATTCTATCTGGCAATTGGCTGCTGAACTTTTGCTGCCAGAAGCCTGCTGTTGCAGCACTAATATCCACATTGTGATTCATATAATCGACAACGTGCTCAAACTGCGTCAGCTGGATAGGCTCAACAACGCTGTTTCCATCTTTCTGTGCCAAATAATATCTAAATAACGTATCAAACCAGTTGCTGTAACCAAATCCATCGGTAATCAAGTGATGCGCAATCGGTACATACCAATACTCATCGCTCGTTACTTTGAGCAAGAAGGTTTGATATAAACCTGGTTCAGATAAATCAAAAGGCTGCATTAGCTGTGTTTTTACAAACTGCTTCGCTTGCTCTTTCGCATCAGAAGCGGCACTAAAGTCAAGATATTCGAACTTACACGCAACTTCAGCGCGACACTGAACTGGTTGACCCATCTGTTCTTGGAAATAGAGGTGAAAAACATCGTTTTCAGCCACAAGTTGCGCCATAGCCTGTTGAAAGGAGGCCACACAAATAGGCTCTTTAATTGTAATCACTCCACCAATGTTATAGTTTGGTGAGCTTGGATATCGTTTTTGATCCAGATAAATATCGAGTTGTGCAGATGTCAGCATCATACCCTTATCCTCTGTGAGTTTATTATTGTTTTTCATGGTTTATTCCTTAGACTCAGCGGGGAGTAGCTTGAGCGAGTAAACGGTTTCCTGCGGCAAAAATGGCGAGAATACCCCTTTTTGCCAGTCGTCATGCCCCGCCATCCAGTATGGCGACATTGGATTGGACGCTTGACCTACAGGCATATGAAAGAATCCACTTTGCTCTTCACCTGGTGTCACCCCCATTCTCATCGAGGCACCGAAGCTTTGCTCCTGTACTAGGGGCATGTTGATATCTCCGTCAGCACCGTATTCTGGGATATTAAAGAACCTCCCAATGAGTGGCAGAGCACCAGCGACAGGATGAGAAATAGCAACTTTGTTGTAGTCACCCCATTTGGCATTCGCAATCGAACCATGAGTGTTATTAAAGTGGTCATTCAAAAAAGTCAGAGCATCGGCATACAAAGCTTGCCAAGACTCAAAATGTGTATTTAAGAGATGGTCAGGGTGCTCATTGACTAACTTCCATAGTGGCCCTTCCCACTGGCTGGTTAAGCTGAAGTAGTCAAAAACATTTAGGTCGGGATTACTTTCATTAACTCCACTCAGAATGCCGCTAAAAACTCTGCGTGCGACCTGAGTTCTGAATGCTCTCACCAACAAATAACCGGTGGAGTCTTTAAGTGCTTTACCATTCCAGTTATTGACAATTTTTCGGTATTCGGCCAATTCAGGATATTTGGCCATGAACTCTTCATTCATAATAGACAGCAGCAGATACTGCCAACGCTGGAGAAATATTGCGCGACTATCGAGCTGTGTACGCAACATCTGGGCTTCACTAGGCTCATGCATCACTCTGAGACCGTTATGAATTTGCTGCGCTCTCGCGCCAAGTGCGTAGTTTTCGCGACCAATAATATCTAGTTCATCACCTGAAACGACTCGTGCATTAGCAGTAAAAATAAAACCCGATTTAGGATTAACACGTTTCGGATATTTATCTGTCGTTAAGTACCCTGACCAGTCATATTCTTTATTGTCATAGTCGATGGGAGCCCATACTGAATGGGCTCTCTTTGGTAATACCCCCAACATCGTCCAGCCAATATTCCCTTGTTCATCACCCACCACTACATTGAGATGCGTCATATGTGTGTTATTGAATAAAGGCAGCGCGGTATCAACGCTAGATGCACGCTCAACCTCCAATAACCCTAAGTTGACCGCAGAGGATGAATGGGCGACCCAACGTAAAACCAATAAATCGCCATTCTGTTCACGTTCAACGACAGGTCCGTAAGGTGTGATATCAACGACATATTCCACAGGTTCAGCGTCCTTGACATCAATGTGCTGTGTAACATGTGTGACTAGTTCTTGGCCTCTATCTGCAGGGATCCGCAGCAAATCAGACCAATCTCCCATAGAGTTAGTGAAACCCCAGGCAATATGCGTATTACTGCCCGCAATCATCAGCGGTAGACCGGGTAAGGAAACACCGGTTAATTTGCGGTCTTCATTCGCTTCGTGCCACGAAAAGCCAACTCGATACCAAATATTGGGAACATTGAGGTTTAAGTGCATATCATTGGCAACTAAAGCCTTGCCGGATTTTGTATTTGCACCCGACACAGCCCAGTTATTACTGCCAGCAACTGAAGGGCTATCTTGTAACGCCATTGTATATAAAGAATCAGCTTGCTCATGCAACGCCAGAATGTCTTGATTAGTGTCAGTAGCACTTTTTAGTGAGTAAACTTCAGCACTAGGGATAGATATTGCGGCAAGATGTTGTGTATCTAATGGCTGATCCCAAGAAGTACCCAGCGGCACCAGAAAGTCAACCAGTGCCTGTGGTAAGTTTTGTCGTAACTTATTTAGATAAAGTGTATTACGGTAATCATGGCCTTGCATTTCCATAAACATGGCAAAAGAAACTAAGAATGAATCCTCCGCTTGCCAAAGATTTGGTGATGCCTGTAACAAAGTATATTCAAATGGGGTATTGTCTAGCTTTTCAAGCCCAGCATTTACGCCTTCAACATAGGCATCAAGTAGTGCTTTGTGTCTAACATCTAAACTTTCATAAGCTTGTCGCGCAGACTTTCTGAATTGATGTAGCCGAGCTTCCTTGTCAGCACTAACAAAAGACTCACCAAAAAGTGCACTAAGTTCACCAGCCGCCTTTCGACGCAGGTAATCCATTTGAAAAAAGCGCTCTTGAGCATGTAAGAAGCCCATTGCTCGAGATACATCCATTCTTGTCTGTGCAATAATGGATGGCACACCGCTTCTGTCTCTGTCTATAACAACTTCATTTTCAATATGAGGAAGATTAACTTCACCATTTAATAAAGGCAGAGCAGAATTCAGTCGATCCCATAACCAATAACTAGCGCAACTGGTTACTACCATAGTTGATAGGCCACTAAATAAAAGTGCCTTTTTTATAGTGCTATGTTTTCTTTCTATGCTCATCTTCGCCTTCCAATACCTGTTCCTTGTGCACGACACACGGTGAACAAAACTAAACTAGCCAAGATAATTGAATAATCAGCACAGAAAGACAAAACACTTCCCATTATAATGTGTTACATTGTTTGGTAACAAAAAAACACATTAAATAAACACAATATAATCATGAATGGTAATAGTGTTAACAGGGCAATTTGGTTAGAAGATAAACAAATTACAGTTGGTCAATTTCAGATCGATTTCAAAAAAACACGCTTGTATGACAACAATGCCGTGGATGAAGCCGAACGAGTAATTAAGCTAGAACCCTTAACCATGGAGCTTTTATGCTACCTAGTTAAGCGCCAAGGTGACTATGTAAGCCAAAAAGAGCTGCTTGATCATGTTTGGGATGGGCGCATCGTTTCAGACAATGCTATTCGCCGAGTCGTTAAAAAGCTCAGAGATGCGCTAGGTGACGATGTAAAGTCTCCTACTTATATAAAAACCGTGCCTAGCAAAGGCTACCTGCTTATTGCCGAAGTAAATATCGAGACGGTCACACAAGGTAACGACGCTGATCACATCCCTGGAAATATCCAATCCCCTGATAATAAGAACATTAAAAGAACTCTCCAGAATCAATCTAAGTATTTGTTTATATTACTTATAGTAACATTGATTTCTTGCTATGTGGCTTACGCTTATATTTTGAAACCTACTAAAAAGGAAATACAACAAATAAAAGCAGTCACCAGTATGTCAGGTGAAGAGGATTGGGCGGATTACCACAAAGAGTCGGATATGGTCGTCTATTCTCATCGCAAAGACGTGTCGGGTTTTTTTAACTTATACATTAAATCTTTGTCAACCAACGTTACTAAAAGGTTAAGCCCAGGCGAGGCTAATTATTATTCCGCTAAATTCTCTAAAAATGGAAAGAAAATCGCTGCACAAAAACAAAAAGGCAATCATGCAGAACTAGTCATCTTATCGCTAAATGATGCAATGGATGTTTCTAAGGAAGAGGTGATCTACAAGTATGATACATCTCAGCCAAATTTATCCTGGGCTCCAGACGATAGTGCGCTGTACTTTTCCCTGAAAAAGCAATCGGATTATCCAAATACCATCTTTAAGATCGATATTAACAGTAAACGCCTAACTCAGGTAACTTACCCAGACTTTAATCCTTATGGAGATTACTTTTCAGCAATTTCAGGGGATGGATCACGCCTTGGCGTTTTAAGATACTCAAATTATCAACGGACACACTTGATCATTTTAGAATTGGCCTCTGGAAAAGTGCAGAGCAATACCGTACTTGACTTTATACCGCAAAATATCGTTTGGGATGAAAGCGGTTCAGGCCTTTATCTTTCAAATAATAATGAAATCTTCTTTTTTAACGCTCAGAAAAATGAGCTCACCCCTCAAGTGCAAACCGATTTTGGGCTATCTTCAATTTACAGTACCTGCGGACAACATTGCTTGTTAGTAGGTAAGGAAGAAGAAAATGTGCGTGATATTATTGAAGTTAAGAATCCATTCTTTAACAATAGTATCAACAACTTATTTGAGTTTTCACTTGCGGGTAAAGAGGGACATCCCGATTATCTGGCAGACTCAAATAGCATAGTGTTCCGCTATGAATATGACAATATTCCACAAATCGTGACTTATTCAACATCAGGAAAAATGGAGTTATTAACCGAGTTTACTCAGCATCACAATATAAGCGACCTGGAGTATCACCCAAAGCATCACTCCATACTCGGTATTTTAGACCGCCAACTATTTACCTTAGATATCAATAGCAAACAAATACACTATCTAACCACTCAGTTAGAAAATATTCAAAATCCGAGCTGGAGCAATGATGGACGTTCAATCTACTTCTCACGAAAGGAAGGCAATCAGTTTTGGCTTATACGCCAAGATGTCAACAGCGGTAAATCAGAACCACTGCTTTCTAATGTAGTCAGTGCAAAAGAGGATCCCAAAGGCCAGTATCTATATTATCAGCGTACTGATGGCCAATTGTATCGAGCACCATTAGACACGATGAAAGAAAGTAAACCGATAGCAAAGCTAGAGTTAGCATCTAATATTTCTTGGCACCTTACATCTCAATACGTCTATTATTCTGTTTCAAATGGTTATAAGTATGATTTGGTTCGTACAGATTTGAATTCAGGCAAGTCTGAGCGAGCTTCTCTACTGAAATACGCATTCTACGCAAAATTTCAACTCCATCCGAGCGAACAAAAGCTATTGCTACTGCAACGAGCAGCACCGAGTACAGACCTTTACAACGTCTATTTTTAACTCGATACGATAAAGTGTCCTCTGCATCACATATCATTTTGCAGAGGACAACGGGCTAGAACGATCATAGGTGTTAAAACGCCTTTCTTAACCTTTTACTATGAGACTTTAAATAATCCAACTACCGCATGTAAGTATCCACTTGGCGGTAGAGTGTCATTATTACTCTTCCGTTGAGTTATCTTCCGGCCAACACTTAGGGAAGTTTGGGCAACTTGGGGTAATAACCTCACCATTTGGGGTATCCGTGGTGTTGGCACCATTCGCGTAATAAGGTTGTTCGGAAGCCTTTGCTGGCGCCCACAGAATAAAAAACACGGTGCCGATAAAAAGTGATTTCATTGTTGTTGAGTTTATTTTAGAAAACATATTATATCCTTGTGTAATTTTTGTTTTTAATTGATTTTAATTATATTTTTTGCTTAGTAGTGCTTATTCAGTAACATTATCACTACTGAGTGCATCACCTATTACCACTTTTCAGCATTGGAAATAGGATGTAAGCAATCTCTTCGATGCTATCGTTTTATTCTTTATTTGTGCTGTGTTGTGACGTTGATGTTGGAGGTAGAGCCGGCCAACATTTAGGAAAACTAGGGCATGCAGGTGTTACTACAAAGTCATCCGTTACTGTTGCACTATCTTGACTGTTAGTATCTTGCTCATAAGCATTTACAGATACTGTAGTTAAAGTAAGTAGAGTTGTTAGCGCTAGTTTTTTTAATGTAGAGAACATATTTATTTCCAATTTTTGAGTTTAATTTATATCGAGCATTCATTTACTTTATTATCGTGCTTCGATTTGATGAATCTACTTTAAGCGTAAAAAGCCTATTTACCACCCCACCATTCATGACTACGCATTATTTCAATTGATTACATACCAAAAATATAAATAAAACCAACAAAAACAATAGTCTGTAAAAAATCAATATTGCTATCTTTTATCTATTACTAAGTACTCTTTTGTTTTATTAGGCCATTCATAGCGGATAGTCACAGGAGTGTGAAGATGAAATGGGACCTGAATAGTTGTAATATGAGAATAAGTTAACATTGCTAACTAAGTTTTAGTGTGTAAGCTGCTGTCATGAAATAAATATGTCACAATACTTCAATGCCAGTTAACTCACAATAATGACTCCCAAGCTTACGGAAATCAGATCGTAATGTTAAATAAGCGGCGTATTGTTGGGTGTAATATTCGATTAATACTTCATGTCATAGCGCTCAGCACAGACTCAAATGCTCTTATACATTAGGGCATAATATGACACATCGTGTAGCCTTGATGAGGTTTCCAACTTTACACGTTTCATAGCAAAACCAGATCTCTTCAACTCATAAAAGATACAATGTGCAATACATAAAAAGGCCACAACTAAGTGTGGCCTTGATGGGGTTCAACTAGGTAAATAAATATTATGAAACCGTTTCAGCGTGTGGGAAGTGGGCTTCTCGCTCTTTGTATTTGGCGAAAACGGGTAAACTTAACAAGGCAGCCATAACAGAAAGAGAAAATATAGCACTGAATGTCATACCACCAACGATCACAATGGCCAAGCCACGATAAATCTCCGAACCCACGCCAGGAATAATGGCCAGAGGCAACATTCCAAAAATACTCGTCAGTGTACTCATATATATAGGCCGCGCTCGTGATTTAATCGCTAACTGAATTTTATCGCCTATGGTATAGCGCAAACTATCAAGTTCATTAAAATGACCTACAAACAGAATTGCATTATTAATAACGAGTCCTATTAGAATGATGAACCCCATCATTGAGATAACATCTAAAGGTTGATAGGTAAAAAGATTAACGGTATTGAGTGCTAACATCCCGCCAATCAGTGCAATAGGTAACGATAGCATAATAGCCAAACCATTGCGGAAAGACTTAAACCACCCGGATACAAGTAAAAATAGAATTAGCATTGCAAAGCTAAACTGTTGCAGCATATCCGAAATAAGCTCATTTAATTTACTCGCGCTACCACGATAGGACACCGAAACGGACTGTGGCATATGTTGCCCAATAATTGGGGTCACTTGAACTTTGAGATCGTCAATAAAAGTAGATAAGGGAACGCTAGGCGGTGGCGTTACATTAATTGATAATGTACGAAAGCCATTTAGACGATATAAAGAACTTGGCCCGACATCCAACTCATAATCAACTAAGGTCCTTAACAGGGTGACTTTGTTTTCAAGTGGAAAATACAACGGTGTATCCATTACATTATTGATGGCATCCCAATCTTCCCCTTTGATATAGATTGGTAAGTTTTTTGTGCCATTAGAATATTCCCCAATATAGACACCGTCGGTCAGAGCACGTAACTTCTGTGACAAATTATACTGGGACTCTCCCAACTCAAGCAGTTGATTGTCTTTTGGAGTAAAGATAATTTGTGGGTCATCATTATAAAGCGGTGTGTTGCTCCACGGGTTGGCATAACCCATATTGGTGTTTAGATGCTCATACACTTCTCGCCCAATTAATTGCAAATCATCCAGCGACGTACCGGTAAAATCGATAGTAACCCGACGATTGGTAGACAAACCAAAACCAAGTAAAGAGTTAAAGTTGGCATACACATTCGCATGTGGAAAAGCCGCTTCTAGTGTGTTTTTTGCCCAAGACTTTAATTGCTCAGCCTGCTCAGGTTCTTTGGGATATAGCACCAACTGGACCGACGAACTTCCCGAAACAAATGACAAAAATTTATCAATAAGCGGGCCTTGTTGCTGTTCCTGCTCAGCTTCAATCAGTTGATTTATGGGCATCAACAACTCACCGGTTAACGCTTCATGATTCATACTTTGGTTGACATTAACAGACACGTTAACGCGCGTTCCTTCCACTTGCGGTAGAATGTTCAACTTAGGCGCGAGTAATATCAGTCCGGCGATTGGTACTACCACTAATAACAGGAGCATCGCACTTCGGTTTCGTGAACTTACTACCATACGTGCAAGGCGTGCAGAAATTCTATCGACAAAGTCTCCTGTCGTATCCAGAGCTTTGATGCTAGGCAAAATATAGCGTAAAAGCAGTGGTAACAGCAGTAAAGCAACAAACAAAGAAGCGCCTAGAGCCGATGAAATAGTGATGGCCAAATCGTGGAATAACTTGCCCTCTGCACTTTGCATCAAAAGTATTGGAGCAAATACGATAATGCTAGATACCACTGAATTTACCAGCGCTCCCGATACCTCAGCCATCGTTTTATGTATCGCGTCTACAACACGCTCCCCCTGCTCTCGATATCGCACTGCAGTTTCAACCACGACGATTGCAGCATCCAAAATCATGCCTGTCGACAGAGCAATACCGGCAAGCGATATCACATTAAATGTTCTACCCAAAACCTGCATAGCCAAAAATGTGGCCAAAATGGAAATTGGTAAACTGATGAATATCATCGCGATAACCGGGAGCTTTCTAACAAACAAAAATAGAATTAAAGTAGATAATACAACCCCAAGGATCAGGTTATTTTGCACCATACTTACTGCACTATTGATGGTTTTAGAGTCATCCTTGGTCAATTCCATTTGTACACCTAGCTCAGGCAGTACTGTAGTATTGAGTTCAGTCATCACTTTTCTTAGCTGTGCCAAAGATGCTAAAGCATTTGACCCTGTTGCAGCATTAACGCTGACATAAAAAGCTTGCTGTCGCTTCCAGTAAACGGGCGATGAATCAGTAACAAAGGCATTTTCGATGTAGGCAACATCACCGAGTGTAACCACCTTTTGCTCATTCTTAGCGATAACTAGCCCATTGAGATCTGAGATATCACGACGACCCTCAAAACGTACCGCAAAGTTGCGTGTGCCTTGTTCAACGATACCGACACTTTGATCTAGAGAATTGCGCAAAATATTTAGCATTTGATCTATCGTCAATGTGTATTTAGTCAACTTTTCAGGGTCAAAAATAATATCTATGCGCTGTTCAGTTGACGCTAAAGGCGAGAGGCTGCTAATGCCCGGAATCGCTAGGATTCTAGGTCTGACATATTTCTCAAATACTTCTGTGTATCTTGCTCGATCAGCCGGAACCCCTGCACTATTTGGGAAAAGTACTAGGCCGGCAATGCTACCTTTATTATCTTTTGACTTGTTTTGAATGATTGGTTCTAGTGCTGTTTTTGGCCGCGTATTAAATTGATTCATCTTATCGATAACTTCAATATAAGCCTCCTGCATATCGGTGCCTGGCTGAAAGGTCATATTTACCCAAGCAAACCCAGTCCCAGTATCGGTTTCATAACGCAACACTCCGGGCACTTTACTTAACAGCTCCTCTACTGGTTCAACAATCTGACGCTCCATTTCCATGGGCGATGCGCCCGGCCAGAAGTTTCCTACAACAATTCGGTCTTCACCAATATCTGGAAGTAATTGAACAGGGAGTTTGGGTATAGCGGCAATACCCAAGATGATTATGATGAGAAAAAAACTCACCACATAGTGAGGATTTTTCAGTATTCTGCTATTCATAATTGAGCTACCCTTTCATCCACTTTTACTACATCACCGGATTTCAAACCTAGTCCACCTCGAGTGACAACAACCTCCCCGGCAGATAGCGCACCACTCACGACATAATCACCATTAATGCCAGCAAGTACCTTTACATTGGCTTTTTCTACTGAACTATCAGCTTTTAATTTGTAAACAAAACTATCCTTGCCTCTTGGGATCAGCGCATCACCAGGGATAAGCAGACTATTTGGTATCGTGATTGTGAGTTGTATGGACAGGTTAGAGCCTAATACTAGCTTATCTTTCAATCCAGGTTCCGGTTCAACAAATAGCTTTACAGCGCCAGTCCCTACACTTACTTCAGGTACAACTCTCGCGACCTTGGCTGTGCCTATGCGCTTCGGTACCTGTAGCTCACTTTCGATGATCAGTTCAGCATGCTCATCAATATAATCAAGTAGTTCAATGGGAAGCTGACTAGATAGCTCAATCGCAGCAAAATTATTGACTCTTGCAATCGCATCCCCTTCTTGGACAAATTCGCCTTTACGTACGAAGGTTTCTGCGACAAAGCCACTTTCAGAAGCACGAATTGTACTAAGCGAAATATGTCTTTGGATTTCTGTCAGACTGACTTCAAGCTCAGATACCTTGTTTTTGGCGCTCGCAAGCTCATAAGTAAGCTGATCTAACTCCGATTGATTAACACTTTTAGTTTTTGATAAGGTTTCGAGTCGC
Source organism: Pseudoalteromonas maricaloris (assembly GCF_024746855.1). Lineage (NCBI taxonomy): Bacteria > Pseudomonadati > Pseudomonadota > Gammaproteobacteria > Alteromonadales > Pseudoalteromonadaceae > Pseudoalteromonas > Pseudoalteromonas maricaloris. The sequence continues at coordinate 4,075,907 of NZ_CP024625.1, forward strand.
TTTAACTCAACATTAAGATGCTGTACCTGAGCCTCAGCTTGGTGAATCTCAAAGCGCTTTTTTTGCTCCGACAACGATAGAAATTGAGTATCCAATTGTGCAATCACATCGCCAGCATTTACTCGCTCTCCAATCTTTTTAATCCTAAGAACGTGCGCGCTGCTGTAACTAGATAGTACGATGGCATCTGAATCAACAACCTCTGCAACCAACTTACTCGTGATCCCTCGGCTGTTTTCGACAACCGGAGCGGTAGTCACGATACGCTGCGCCAAGCTGTGCTGAGACACAAGGAGTAGCAACAACACACCGACTTGATGCGTAAAAATTTTCATAACTTGATCCCCGTTGATTTCACTTTTCTCTGTGTTTGTTTGGTTGAGTTTAGAGAGTAGAAAGCGGATACGAAAAGTGAAGTGTTGTTACCTCACGCCACAACGTGTGACCAAGTAATTATTAGTTTAATAAACATATAGTTATAACAATAAATACAAAAAGTAATGAATCGTGACAAACAGCTTAAGCCTGCATATTTGATACGTCAGCATTCCTAAAAAAGAACTTCAACATAAAGAATTAACACTGTCACAATAGGTTGGTGGCCATTTTGTAGCTCTCCTAAGAGTAGGAAAGGTTAAATGTACTAAGTAATACCAATTCGCTTAATTAAGTGAATTGGAATAAACCCAAGGAGGCAACCTCGTTGAGAAATCTTGAACTTCGTTTGGGTCGGTCGGCTTGATACTTTCAAATTGATTGGGTGGTATACATCGTTCATAAAAAAACCCACGCAATGCGTGGGTTTTTGATAACCAGATAGGTGGTTGCTTATTTGCGCAGCTGGCGAATAACGCGTAGTTGAGCAAGGGCTTCTTCTAGTTGTACCGCAGCTTGTTGGTAATCCAACTCACCGGTAGTACCAGAAGCCATTTGCGCTTGCGCTTCACGTTTAGCTTCTTCAGCAGCTTGCTCGTCAAGCTCTTCCGCACGAATAGCAACGTCCGCTAGAACAGTTACTGTTTGTGGTTGAACTTCAAGCGTACCGCCTGCAACGTAGATAACTTCTTCTGAGCTATCTGCTTTAACCAAACGTACCATACCAGGTTTTAGGCCAGTCAGTAGTGGCGCGTGACCTGGATGAATACCAAGCTCACCTTCACTACCTGTCACTTGGATAGTAGTCACAGCGCCAGAGAACAAGCTCTGCTCTGCACTTACTACATCAAGGTGTACTGTCATTGCCATAACAACCTCCTAATTACATGTTTTTAGCTTTATCAACTGCTTCGTCGATTGAGCCAACCATGTAGAATGCCTGCTCAGGCATATCATCGTAATCACCGTTTAGGATGCCCTTAAAGCCAGAGATTGTGTCTTTAAGAGATACGTATTTACCAGGTGCACCTGTAAATACCTCAGCAACGAAGAACGGCTGAGATAGGAAACGCTGGATCTTACGTGCACGAGATACAACTTGCTTATCTTCGTCAGATAGCTCGTCCATACCTAGAATTGCGATGATGTCTTTCAGCTCTTTATAACGCTGAAGAACTGTCTGAACGCCACGTGCTGTGTCGTAGTGCTCTTGACCGATAACTTGTGGGTCAAGCTGACGTGAAGTTGAATCTAGAGGGTCTACCGCAGGGTAGATACCTAGAGACGCGATATCACGAGAAAGTACTACTGTCGCATCTAAGTGAGCAAACGTTGTTGCTGGAGATGGGTCAGTCAAGTCATCCGCAGGTACGTATACCGCTTGGATTGAAGTGATTGAACCTGTCTTAGTTGATGCGATACGCTCCTGTAGAACACCCATTTCTTCAGCTAGTGTAGGCTGGTAACCTACTGCTGAAGGCATACGACCTAGAAGTGCTGATACTTCAGTACCTGCTAGTGTATAACGGTAGATGTTATCTACGAAGAATAGTACGTCACGACCTTCGTCACGGAACTTCTCAGCCATTGTTAGACCAGTTAGTGCAACACGTAGACGGTTACCCGGTGGCTCGTTCATCTGACCATATACTAGAGATACTTTGTCTAGTACGTTTGAGTCGTTCATCTCATGGTAGAAGTCATTACCCTCACGAGTACGCTCACCAACACCTGCGAATACTGAGTAACCGCTGTGCTCGATTGCGATGTTACGGATAAGTTCCATCATGTTTACGGTTTTACCTACACCCGCACCACCGAATAGACCAACTTTACCACCTTTAGCGAATGGACATACAAGGTCGATAACCTTGATACCAGTCTCTAGAAGTTCAACAGAGTTGCTTTGATCTTCGTATGATGGTGCTGCACGGTGAATAGACCAACGCTCTTCTTCACCGATAGGACCCGCTTCATCAATCGCGTCACCAAGTACGTTCATGATACGACCTAGTGTTGCTGTACCAACTGGAACCTTGATTGGCTCAGCTGTACCTTGTACTGGAGTACCGCGACGTAGACCGTCAGTACTACCTAGTGCGATACCACGTACCACACCGCCACCTAGCTGCTGTTGCACTTCTAGTGTCAAACCAGCTAAGTCGCCTTCTGTAACTTTTAGTGCGTCATATACGGCTGGCACGTTGTCTTGTGGAAACTCGATGTCCACAACGGCGCCGATAATTTGGACGACCTTACCTAAACTCATGTCTATTCCTCTTATTAAACTTTGCCGAAGCGTTACACGGCAGCCGAACCGCTCACAATCTCACTGATTTCTTGTGTGATTGCGGCTTGACGTGCCTTGTTGTATACCAGCTGTAGCTCATCAATCAGGCCACCTGCGTTATCAGTTGCGGCTTTCATCGCAACCATACGGGCAGCTTGCTCAGAGGCAGCATTCTCAACTACGCCTTGGTAAACCTGAGACTCAATAAAGCGCACAATTAGTGTCTCTAAAATCGCCTCTGGGCTTGGCTCATATAAGTAATCCCAAGCGTGAGCTGATACTTCTTCTTCAGCTTTTGGCAAAGGTAATAACTGATCGATAACAGGCTCTTGTTTCATTGTGTTGACAAACTTGTTGTACACAACGAATAAGCGGTCAATTTTGCCTTCTTCGTATGCATCTAGCATTACTTTTACAGGACCAATTACGTCCTGAATTGAAGGTGCATCTCCCAGCCCTGCCTTTTTGGCTTCAAGCGAACCACCAAAACGTCTAAAGAAACCAGCAGCTTTGCTACCTAGTGTTGCGAACGACGCCTCAACACCTTTTTCTTTCCACGCTTTCACGTCTTTCGCTACACGCTTAAACTCGTTTGAGTTTAAGCCACCACAAAGACCACGGTCTGTAGAGATAACGATATAACCAACTCGTTTCACATCACGTTCTTCAAGGAACGGGTGATGGAAATCAAGATTAGCCTGAGCAACACGACCGATCACTTTGCGTAAGTTTTCAGCGTATGGACGACTAGACGCTACGCGTTCTTGTGCCTTCTTCATTTTAGAAGCGGCAACCATCTCCATTGCGCTGGTGATCTTTTGAGTATTCTTGATACTCCCGATCTTGCTTTTTATCTCTTTTCCGCTGGCCATGACTCTCTCTCCGAATCTCGGTGAGTAGTAACCTACTCACCTTAATAACACATTACCAAGTTTGCGTAGACTTGAACTTCTCAAGAAGCTCTTTAAGCTGCGCTTCGATCTCGGCGTTGTAGTTACCAGTTTCATTGATTTGAGCCATTAGCTCTGCGTACTCGCTCTTAGCAAATGCGATTAGGCTTGCTTCGAAATCAAGGATCTTGTTGATTTCGATATCTTTTAGGAAGCCTTTCTCTACTGCAAATAGCGATAATGACATATCAGCAACAGACATCGGTGCGTACTGTTTCTGCTTCATTAGCTCTGTTACACGCTCACCGTGTTCAAGCTGTGCACGTGTTGCATCATCAAGGTCAGAAGCGAACTGAGAGAACGCCGCTAGTTCACGGTACTGAGCTAGCGCTAGACGGATACCACCACCTAGTTTCTTAACAATCTTAGTTTGAGCTGCACCACCTACACGAGATACCGAGATACCAGCGTTAACAGCTGGACGGATACCTGCGTTGAACAAGTCAGTTTCTAAGAAGATCTGACCGTCAGTGATTGAGATAACGTTGGTAGGTACGAATGCAGAAACGTCACCACCTTGAGTTTCAATGATTGGCAATGCCGTCAATGAACCTGTTTTACCTTTCACTTCACCATTTGTGAACTTCTCAACGTAGTCAGCGTTTACACGAGACGCACGCTCTAGAAGACGTGAGTGAAGATAGAAAACGTCACCTGGGTACGCTTCACGGCCCGGTGGACGCTTAAGTAGTAGTGAGATTTGACGGTAAGCAACAGCTTGCTTAGACAAATCATCATATACGATTAGTGCATCTTCACCGCGGTCACGGAAGTATTCACCCATAGTACAACCAGAGAACGGCGCTAGGAATTGTAGCGCTGCAGATTCTGATGCAGAAGCAACTACTACGATAGTGTTTGCAAGTGCACCGTGCTCTTCTAGTTTACGTACTACGTTAGCAATTGTTGACGCTTTTTGACCAACCGCTACGTACACACACTTAACGCCTGTGTCTTTTTGGTTGATGATAGCATCGATTGCTAGTGCTGTTTTACCAGTCTGACGGTCACCGATCACAAGCTCACGCTGACCACGACCAACTGGGATCATCGCATCGATAGACTTATAACCAGTTTGTACTGGCTCATCTACTGATTGACGCTCGATTACGCCAGGTGCGATTTTTTCAACTGGTTCAAAACCATCGTTATCAACAGCGCCTTTACCGTCGATTGGCTCACCTAGCGTGTTAACAACACGACCTAGTAGACCACGGCCTACTGGTACTTCAAGGATACGACCAGTTGATTTAACTTTTACGCCTTCTTTAAGGTCAGCGTATGGACCCATTACTACAGCACCTACTGAGTCACGCTCAAGGTTTAGTGCGATAGCATAACGGTTGCCAGGAAGCTCGATCATCTCACCCTGCATACAGTCAGCAAGACCGTGGATGCGGATGATACCGTCGGTAACAGATACGATAGTACCTTCGTTACGCGCTTCACTTACAACTTCAAACTGCTCAATGCGTTGCTTGATCAGTGCAGAAATTTCTGTGGAATTAAGTTGCATGCTCTTTTTCCCAATTACGATTGTAGCGACGTCGCAAGACGATCTAACTTGCCGCGAACAGAACCGTCGATTACGGTGTCACCGGCTTTAATCACTAGGCCACTTACAATGGCTTCGTCGATGCTACAATTCAGCTTAACTTTGCGTGCGAAACGTTTCTCAAGTGCCGCGACCAATTTTGCTTGCGTATCATCTGCAAGCACTGTTGCTGAAACCACATCTACTTCGATTTCTTTGTCATAGTCTGCTTTTAGTTCAGCAAACAATTCTGCAACAGCTGGAATGGCGGCTAAACGCTCATTTTCGGCCATCAGCTTGATAAGATTTTGACCTTGTTCGTTGAGTTGCTCAGCACATAACTTGATAATGATTTCAGACTGCTGTGATTCAGTAGCGATGCTACCAAGTAGCGCCTGAACCTGCTCGTCGCTGGTAACTTGACCAGCGAAGAACAGCATTTCATTCCAAGCTTCAACTGTGCCTTTTTCAACGGCAAGTTCAAAAGCCGCTTTAGCATATGGGCGAGCGATAGTAGTCAATTCAGACATGCTCATACCCTCCTACTTAAAGCTCAGCGACAAGTTTTTCAACGATGTCACTGTGTGTGGCTTGATTGATTTCACGCTCTAAAATCTTCTCAGCGCCTGCGATAGAAAGTGCAGCGACTTGTGAACGCAGCTCTTCTTTCACACGGTTGCGCTCAGACTCAATTTCAGAGTGTCCCTGAGCAATGATTTTTTCACGCTCTTGCTGACCACGAGTAGTCTCTTCGTCAACAATCAGCGCAGCACGCTTCTTAGCTTGTTCGATGATTTCAGCCGCTTGTGCTTTCGCTTCTTTCAGCTGTTCAGCACCTTGTGCACGTACGCGCTCAAGTTCTTTCTCAGCTTCATCAGATGCCGCTAAACCATCTTCAATTTTCTTCTGGCGAGCTTCAATCGCACCATTTAGTGGTGGCCATACGAACTTCATACAGAACCATACGAAGACCACAAATGCGATTAATTCACCTATTAGAGTGGCGTTTAAGTTCACGACCGCTCCTCCTTACTTGACAGTTGTTCGTTTCAGGTATTTTGCAATATTAAAGAGCGAACAACATGTACATAGCGATACCTACACCGATCATTGCAACGGCATCGATAAGACCAGCTAGGATGAACATTTTAACTTGTAGTGAAGGCGCAAGCTCAGGTTGACGAGCACATGCTTCTAGGAACTTACCACCCATGTTACCGAAGCCTAGTGCAGTACCGATAGCACCAAAACCGATTAGTAGTGCAACAGCGATAAGTTTAATAGCAACTGCGATTTCCATTTTTATCTCCAAAGTTTTAATAGTAAATTAAAGTTTAAGTTTAAATTTAAGTTGTAAAAATCTTTATTATTCAGCTGATTAGTGACTTTTTGTACTAGCCATACTGAGGTAAACGATAGTCAGCATCATAAATACGAATGCTTGAAGAACGATTACCATAATGTGGAATACTGCCCACACGAAGTGCAGTGGTAACTGCATCAAACCAATTGCACCGATAAGGATGAAGATCATCTCACCTGCGTATAAGTTACCGAACAAACGTAGTGCTAGCGAGAACGGCTTAGCAACCAATGCGATTGTTTCAAGTAGTAAGTTAAACGGGATCAACACTGCCATCATTAGTTTGTTTTTAGAACTAAATGGGTGCAATGTTAATTCTGCAATAAAGCCACCGATGCCTTTGATTTTAATTGAATAACCGATCATCAGAATAAACACACCTAGCGCCAGTGCAGCTGTCATGTTTAAGTCTGTTGTAGGTACAATCTTCATGTACACATCGTGTGAATCCATACCAAATGCTTGTTCACCAACAAAGCCAGCGAATGCAGGTAGGAAGTCAACTGGAATCAAATCCATCAAGTTCATTAGGAATACCCAAACGAAGACCGTTAGGGCTAAAGGTGCAACTAACTTGCTATTACCATGATAAGTGTCACGTACGTTGGCACCAACGAACTCAACAACCATCTCGATAAAGCACTGGAATTTACCAGGAACACCTATAGTGGATTTTTTAGCGGCACTTCGGAAGATCCATAAAAATATCAGACCTAAACCGATTGACCATGCGAGGGTATCTACATGCCATGTCCAGAAACCACTATCCGCACATGCTTTGTTGAAGGCAAGACCGGCATCGGTCGAGCACATCTTGGCATTGGTCAAGTGGTGCTGAATATGGCTTGATAGAGTAACTTCTTCTGCAGCCATGTTTTATCCCAAAAGTTAATGATTAAAAAAAATCAGGACCAACCATTGTGTCAGCATCACGAGCATATACGCGCCAAAGAAAGGCAGCATCATTACTGAAAAATGCTTAAAAATCAGTGCAAAGAGCACAACAGTTAGCAAAAATTTTAATCCATTTCCTCGTTTTATCGAGGAATATACTTGATTTGCTTTGCTTGCACCCATAAATCGAAAGGCGTAAGCAGCAAATACAAAATTAGGGAGTACCAACACAGCGCCGCCAGCTAATGCTGAAACTCCGGCTTGTACTCCCCAACCTATAAAAACGATTACTGCAGCGACTAATGCTACGATACCCTGAATCAAAACACCTTGTAATGCGGCTCGCCTGTATGGGCGGGCTAACGAATGAGTCACTTTATATTAACCTTAATGACGTTAAATTTTATCAGGGTATGAAAACTGGCGAAATTATACTTGTTTCTGCTTAATTTGCAACTTGACGAGGCGAAATGTGACGTTTTTTGGACGCCAAATAGGTCAAAATTTGTTAGGGAGGAAGGCTTAAATTAAAGCCTGTACAAGAGTGGCTATTTTTCCATCAAAGTTCTTAGTATTCTCGCTATTTCGCAGCATATCGGTGAGGAAATAGCGGCGCAAAATAAAGCACCGCATTCACGGATTAGTCAATTGGTTAAGTTTACCGTTAGTCAGCTTCATTCATTTCAGGGTTAATACGCCCCAAAATACCATCAAGCTCATCCAAACTAGCATAGGAAATAACCAGTTTACCTTTACCTTTTTGGTTGTAGTTGATCTCAACTTTCGCGCCTAAATTTTCCTGTAATTGCTGTTCAAGCAGCTTCACATCAGGATCTTTTTGCTTCGCTTCTTTTTTCTCAACCGGCTCTAAAATGGTACGAACCAGTTTTTCGGTTTCTCTTACGGTTAATCCCTTGGCCACAGCGGTTCTTGCCGCTTCAGATTGCGCTTCGCCAGTTAGGGCAAGTAAACAACGAGCATGGCCCATTTCTATATCGCCATGTTCCAACAAGATTTTTACATCATCGTTGAGATTGTTGAGACGAAGTAAATTGGTGACCGTTGTACGCGATTTACCAACCGCATCGGCGACCTGCTGATGCGTGAGTTCAAATTCATTGAGCAATCTATCTAGAGCAATTGCTTCTTCCATTGCATTGAGGTCTTCACGCTGAATGTTTTCAATAAGCGCAATTGCAACAGCCGCTTCATCCGGCACATCTTTGATTAAACAAGGCACGGTATCCTGCTTTGCCAGTTGTGCCGCACGCCAACGCCTCTCACCGGCAATAATTTCAAAGCTTTGCGTGGTAACTTTACGCACCACAATAGGCTGTAAAATCCCCTGTGAACGGATCGAACTCGCCAGTTCCTCAAGTGCCTGTTCAGACATATCTTTACGCGGCTGATATTTACCCGGCTTTAGCCACTCAATAGGTAATCGTTGTAACTCTTGTTCAACCGCCGATTCGGCAGGTGCTTCACTGACTGTTGCAACCGCTTCTTGTTGATTAGGCACAGGTGCCGCAGCACTTGGATTAGGTTTAGCTGAGCTGAGTAGGGCATCCAACCCTCGGCCTAAACCACGTTTTTTAACCGACATGTTCTTTTTATCCTCTTAGGCAACCGCAGCCGCTTGCTTTTCTTTGCGTCTTAGCATTTCACCCGCTAGCGCTAGATAAGCTTTCGCACCGCTTGATGCTCTATCATAATACATCGCAGGCGCTCCAAAACTTGGCGCCTCCGCTAATCGCACATTACGAGGGATCACAGTCCGGTACACTTTATCGCCAAAGTGTTGTTTTAACTGTTCAGATACGTCGTTAGCTAGACGATTACGCGGGTCGTACATAGTGCGCAAAATGCCTTCAATTTGCAATCCTGGATTCACCAACTTACCGAGTTGGGTAATGGTGTCCATTAAAGCTGTTAATCCCTCCAGTGCATAATATTCACACTGCATCGGAACTAAAACCGCATCGGCGGCAGCCATGGCATTTACCGTTAGCATATTTAATGAAGGTGGACAGTCGATGAATATATACTCATATTTATCTTTTATCGTCTCAAGGGCGTTGCGTAATCTCACTTCGCGCGCAAACAACTCCATCAGTTTGACTTCTGCCGCGGTTACATCCCCATTCGCTGCGATCAGATGATACTCACCACTGGTTTCTGTGGTGATCACTTGATCCATAGGCGCTTCTTCGATCAACAGATCATAAACCGTTGCAACATCGGCGTATTTATCAACGCCACTGCCCATGGTTGCATTACCTTGGGGATCGAGATCGATCAACAGAACTTTACGTTTAGTCGCCGCCATGGACGCGGCTAAATTCACCGCAGTGGTTGTTTTACCAACACCACCTTTTTGGTTTGCTATTGCAATGACTCTTGCCACATTGTCCTCGACAATTAATCTTTAGAAAGAATGATTAAATGGCGCTCACCTTCAAGCTTGGGCACCACTAAACTAATATCTTGCGATAAACTCACGCCGCTTGGTAATTGTTCTAGCTCATCCGCAGGGTATTGACCCTTTAGTGCTAAGAATACACCTTGGTTATCGATTAAATGTGAACACCACTGGATCATATCTTGTAGTGATGCAAAAGCACGGCTGAGTACACCGTCTAATTTAACACTTGGCTGATATTCTTCAACTCGAGACTGCACTGGGGTAACATTCTCAATGCCAAGCCCATGTTTTACCTGCATTAAAAATCGAACTCTTTTACCAAGGCTATCAAGAAGAACAAAATTGATGTCCGGTCTAGCTATCGCTAAAACCATACCCGGTAAACCCGGTCCGGTGCCAACATCAATATAGTTACTGCCCGTTAAGTGTGGCGCAACAACCAAAGAATCCATGATGTGTTTTACCATCATTTCTTTTGGGTCACGAACGGAAGTGAGGTTGTAGGCTTTGTTCCATTTATCCAGCAGCTGGACATATTCTACCAACTGCTGCTTTTGTTGTTCGCTGAGCTCGATAGAGGTATCAGCGAGTAATTCATTCAATTGTTCTAGTAACACAGTGTTCCACTGCTATTACGCCGACTTACGTAATAGCCCTTGCTTTTTCAGATACACTAATAATAGCGAAATAGCAGCAGGGGTGATACCAGAAATACGTGAAGCTTGGCCAATCGTTTGTGGACGAGCATCACTTAGCTTTGCCACAACCTCATTTGACAAGCCGCTTACCTGAGCATAATCAAACTCAGCAGGCAGTAATGTCTCTTCATGACGAAGCTGTTTATTAATCTCATCTTGTTGACGCGCAATGTAACCGGCGTACTTAGTCTGGATCTCAACCTGTTCAAGGGCTGGAATATTATCAAATTCAGATCCTAATCCTTCAATTGCCATCAGGTCGTGATAATTAACCTCAGGACGGCGGATCAGATCTTCAAGACTGGCTTCGCGTATCAGTGGTTTTTTCAATAATCCATTTACCGCTTCAAGTGCAGGGTGATCTTTATGGATCCAAGTATTGCGCAGACGCTGTGCTTCTTGTTCCATAACTTCAAGCTTGTCGTTGTATGCAGCCCAGCGTTCATCGTCAACTAAACCTAATTCGCGACCTTTTTCCGTTAGACGTAAATCCGCATTGTCTTCACGCAGTAACAAACGGTATTCAGCACGCGAGGTAAACATACGATAAGGTTCTTTTGTACCAAGCGTTGCTAAGTCGTCAATCAACACACCGGCATAAGCTTCATCACGGCGCGGTGTCCATGCTTCACGGCCTTGAACTTGAAGCGCTGCGTTCATACCCGCAATCAGCCCTTGGGCACCAGCTTCTTCATAACCGGTTGTACCATTTATTTGACCAGCGAAGAATAAGCCATTGATAAACTTAGTTTCTAATGATTGCTTTAGGTCACGAGGATCGAAGAAGTCGTACTCAATTGCATAACCAGGACGACAAATATGCGCATTCTCAAAGCCTTTAATAGAACGCACGATCTCCAGTTGGATATCAAATGGTAAGCTGGTGGAGATACCATTTGGATACAGCTCGTATGACGTTAAGCCTTCAGGTTCTACGAAGATCTGATGCTTTTCTTTATCAGCAAAACGCACAATCTTATCTTCGATGGAAGGACAGTAACGCGGACCAATTCCCTCAATCACGCCAGCATACATCGGCGAACGATGTAAGTTATTGCGGATCACATCATGGGTTTTTTCATTGGTATAGGTGATATAACAAGGGATCTGTTTTGGATGATCAGACACTTTGCCCATAAACGAGAAAACCGGAGTAGGGGTATCGCCTGGTTGCTCTTGCATCACTGAAAAATCAACCGTTCTTGCATCGATACGTGGTGGGGTACCTGTTTTTAGACGATCAACTCTAAAAGGCATTTCACGTAAACGCTCAGCCAAAGCGATAGAAGGAGGATCGCCAGCACGGCCGCCTTTGAAGTTTTCTAAACCAATATGGATCTGGCCACCCAAGAAAGTACCAACCGTTAGCACCACTGAAGAAGCACTAAAGCGTAAACCCATTTGAGTTACGACACCTTTGACCTGATCGCCTTCAACAATCAGATCATCACAAGATTGTTGGAAGATCTTTAAGTTTTCTTGGTGTTGCAAAATGTCTTGGATCGCCGCTTTATACAATGCGCGATCTGCCTGAGCACGAGTCGCTCGTACCGCAGGGCCTTTCGATGAATTAAGCGTTCGAAATTGGATCCCACCTTTGTCGATTGCCTTGGCCATTGCACCACCAAGCGCATCGATCTCTTTAACCAAATGACCTTTACCAATCCCACCAATAGCTGGGTTACACGACATTTGGCCTAAGGTATCCATATTGTGTGTTAACAATAAGGTATTCATACCCATACGTGCAGCTGCAAGTGCAGCTTCAGTGCCTGCGTGTCCACCACCAACAACGATGACATCAAAATGTTCATGATAAATCATTTACGGGATCCTACTTAAAACAACCGAGCAAATTTAGAAAGGATGCGTATTCTACCTAGAATTAACCAGAAGTGAAATGGTTAAACTTTGCACAACGCAAAAAAGAGATCACTTAAAATATATAAGGATCTTTTTAAAGATCTTTATTGATCTTACTACTACTGATCCTTTGATCTGTGAATAGTTTTGTATTCCTGTTTAGATCCAACTGCTTAACTAAGATCAATTAGTGTGAATTAGATCGGATCAATGGGCTTAAAACCTTTGATCAACTTGGCACTTTATTCACAGGGCTAGATCTGAATTATTTTATCCAATGGATAAGTAAGCGTAGATCAGCAGTTAGATCATAGGTTATCCACAATGCGATCTAGAATAAACTGAATTTGTGAATAACTTCTGTGTATTTCAATGTTGCAGCGTTAAGCGACACATTCAACAAACTTAGGTAACCAAGCAATAGCGGTATCTTCTGGTAGATCTGGGTGTAAAACATCGATCTTTTCTATGTCTAAGAGCTGTGTTGCACCTTTTTCTTTAAGTAGATCAGCAAGATTAATAGCTGCATGATTAAAGGTGTCGTAACTTGAATCACCAATTCCCACTACCGCAAAGCGTAACTGGCTTAGATCCGAGCTCGCTTTTAATGCTGATATAAAAGGTAATAAGTTTTCTGGATAGTCACCGGCCCCATAAGTTGATGTCACCACCAGCCAAAGTGCTTGCTGACAAGCTTCAAGCTCGGGTTTTTCATGCAAATTCACGGTATAACCTTGAGATTCAAGCGATTCCATTAGCTGTTCAGCAACGTATTCTGCTGATCCCATTTGGCTGCCTACAATAAGATCTAAAGTTTGCATTGTTACCCTTACCTAAGTCGTATTGCGCGCCATCTTAGCGTTTAACGTGAATATGTAAAGAGGGCTTTGAAGTAATTGGATAAAAATATTTGCACAAATAGTGTGTTATTTTTAATGTCTTTATTTATCTGCATGAAATAAAAAGGAAAAATAAAATATTCCTAAGCTTAACTCGGTGATTTATTTGTGGATAATCTATGGGATAGCTGAGCCTAAAAATACTTTTTTAAGCTAAAGCGCATGCTTGAAACGGTAAGATCTCCGCTGTTTTTGAACAAATTTTGAGGTTGTGGATGAGATGTTGTGGATAACGATCTAAAAGCTGGAAGTCGATCCAGTCTTTTAGATCTATATAGTTAGATCCATATAATAAAAGAATCTAAAAAAGCGGTCAGATCTTGTGATTTATTTAGTTTGACAGCCAAGTTGTGCGGACTGATTGCTCAAATAAGAAGTCTACAGTATGTTCTTCGAGCAGCCTTCTGGTGGCTGATTCTTGTAGTGCTATCACATGATCGCTGAGAGCATTACCCGATGAGATACGTTTGACTCCTAACTCTGCTAACGCCTGTTTATCACTAAATCCGGGCAACAGCATCACATTGACTGGAATTGAAAGCAGGGTTGTTAGGCGTTTTATCATTGTGGTGTTGGTTAAACCGGGAATAAAAAAGCCATCGCAACCTGCTGTTTGATAGGCGAGTGCACGCTCATGCAGCGTCGCTTCAGTCCACTGTGGTTGTAAGCAAAGATCGCAACGGGCATTAATAAAAAAATGATCGAAACCGCCATGACGTAAAGCTTGTTTGATTGCCTGCAATAACGCTTGGTGTGCCTTTATATCGCGCAAGCTGTTCTGGTGACTGGGTTTGTCTTCAATATTGATACCTGCAACGCCAAGGTCGGCCAATTGGATAATATGTTTGATGATCTGATTTTGATCCGCGCTGTAGCCTGCCTCAATATCAACACTTAATGGAATAGTGATCACCTTAAGAATGGCACTTACTGTTTGTAGTACACGGTCAAATGTGAGTTGTTCTCCATCTTTGTAGCCCTGATGATTAGACATACCCCAGCTTGTTGTCGCAACGGCCTGACCACCAGCCTGTTCGATGATAAGCGCTGATGATGGATCCCAGCAGTTAGCTAGAAAAAGCGGGGATGATTGTTGGTGTAGTGCATTGAAAGTTGTAGATAGAGCCATTTTATTTCTCCTAAGTTGCAGCGCTTAGGATACGCAGCGTACGGATGTTGGACTGGCCAGATTGAGCACTTAACGTGATTGGGTAGATTTGCGGTTATCGCTCAGATCCTTATTATAAGTGTGCTGCTCTTTACTTTTTATTAATATTTATCAAAAACTTAACGATAAGTTTGATGTTGACCTAGTGATATGGATTCGAAATAATAGTGTTGATATTAAGGAACTACAAAAGGTAAAACATGGATAAGGATCTGCACATTAGTGCTGCTGAAAATTGGTACTCATTTCGTATTAATGCATCTGGAGAGTTGGAATTTAAACGCGTCGCACTGTGGGCTGCTGATAAACAGGGTTCTGTAAGAGGGTTAGTCTCTGGTACTGCCAACAAAAAATTCGCCAACTATTTATACAATGCGCCATACGCACACGGTGGTTATATTCATTGGGATGATATGGCACCCGATCAACAGAAAAAAGCAAAGCAGGACTGTCAAATAGATATCGACAAGTTAAAGGAGCTGCAAGCTGAGGATGCTAACGCGTAGCTGCCACTCGCTGTGTTTAGCATTTACTTGAAATTGCCGCAATTCGCAAAGCTGCGCTTCATTCTCTTTTTCTTCTCTATAGTCCGATTAGTACGGCTATACGTCAAATTCAATTAGAAATAACGACATGAACCAATTCGATAAAAACCAGATAATCACGCTGGATATCCAAAACCCGCAACAAATCAAATTAGCATTAGCTCAGTATAAGGCTTTGTTGGACAGTGATAAGGCCTGTTTTAACAGTCAGTTTGATGTTGAGTTTAAGCAACTTGATGAAGCGGGGATGCGCCGTTTGCAACCGCAAGATAGTGGCAACAACCTAAAGTTGCTTCAATCTGCATTAGATTTAGGCCAAGAAGGCGGTGCGCACCACTATGACCACACCATACTTGATGATACCGAAAACTATATTTCTGAGGTCATTTTATTTGCAGCAGCGCTGCAATACCCTGAGATCAAACAAGCTGTTGTAGAAGCCGCCAAGGCAATAGTGGCCTATAGTCGCCGCCAAAATGACACTGATGAAATGTGGCTTGATGATATGCGGGTATTTGGCGTTGAAGCTTTGTATATGCTTGCAAAGACGGATATACAGTACGCCTATTTGCTAGCACAATACTTTGTGCCTTATTGGGATGATGAACATGCATGCGGTTATGAAAGCTATTTAAGTGTATTGCTACACGAGCACGGTTGGCATCGTGAAATGATCAAAGCATTTATTTGGTGTGACAACGATAACTTTAGATCTGGCATGTTCAAAAATGATCAATACAGTGAAGAATGTGACTACCAGCCGCTTGGGGAATATTTACGCGAAAATCCTGAGAGTTATGAGCAATTTAAAGCATTAGTCATTGCACGTTTTCAAGCTGAGCCCGTATTACTTGCCCATGTCGATACCATGTGTGATGAGGAAGAAGAAGACCTGAGTGGTCATCAGCCTGTGATCTCTTTGTATCAATCGCTATTCCCCCATAGCTGTTTTTATGACGATGAAGAAGCCAAAGACAGCTTTATGGCAATGCCATTTTTTGACAGTACCCTCGAAAATGAAGCGTATGATTTACAGCAAAAAGTCCAATCACAGGTTGCAGGCCCATTAGTTAAAATTGCACAGAGCGCCATTGCTGCTCGTGCAAGCTATCGTGCCTATCTTGCCAGAGATGAGCGTAAATATGAGCTTAACTATGGTACTAATTTGCTGAAACCTTTAGTGCTGGCCATGCCCCAAGGCGGATTATTGTGGCGCTACATTGAAACTGGGGAACCACAAACAGTATTAGAAACAGTCTGTGAAGTAGATGTGCTTGAATTAGCGAAAGTGCATGCCAGTGACATGGCTGAGCATCTTATTGATCAATTGAATAGTTTTGAGCGCAATAATCAAGGTATAGCCGAGGAGCTGGAGTCGGTGCTCAGCCTTGTGCGAGGCGATCTACTTACAGATCACTTCAGTGAAGAAGCTGAATATACACAACCAAATGGCATGGTGTTGACGCTTGCGGTACGCAACGATGCAGAAAATAACTTACTACAAGCTCGTGCTGAGCAGTACCTTCGCGTGATTGATGTATTTTACCACGCCCTAGGCAAGCGTGAGTTTTGCAAATATATGATGGCATCACTTACCGAAGGTGATGAAGCTCTACTCTCCAGAGAAGCCTATTATCAGCGTTATACTCAACTCTCCGTGTCTGATATCAAGAGCGCGGCTGAAAATGCTAAAGCCAAAAATATCCAGTCGATATTTCGTCACTTCACCAACCAAGATGAATTACTGTGTCGCAAGCATCTTAAGTTGGTCAATGAGCATTTCCGCTCATCGCGTGCGCTGTGCCACCCAAAGCAATGGCCGCAATTGGATATGGGATTAATTACACTGGCCAGCTATCACCTGCACAGTGATTATAATCAGCATATTGGCGATGATATTACTGAGGCACTAGCAAATTATCTTAACGACAATCATATTTGGCAACTCGCTGCCCAGCACATAATTCAGAAATGTCATAAAAAGTCCGATCATTATAACCCTGATAACTTAGGATTGTCTGAGGCACAAATAGCGCGGATCTGTGATTACTTTACTGCAGACACGCCGCAAGATGATTTAAGCAGTTTATTGGCATTAGTGCAGCCGCAGTTGTATCGAGATGAGTGTTGTCGCGGCGATCTTTACCTAAACAAGTTTAGTGAAAAGCAGTCAAGCTATCAGCTCTTTAAAGATTTTGATGATGATTTCCAACGCTTTACCCTAACGGCATTTTGGTTGCGACAGCTACCTTTACCCCTGCAATACAAAGCGGATCGTTTATGGCAATTTATTATTGCACTAGCGCCAGTTAGGGTTGCACGCAATGTGCTTCGTGCTTATTCGGATGATCATTGGAGCATAGAGTTTGACACTATACTCGATGAAATTGAGGTCTACGAACAGTTAAGTAAAGCTGGAATAGATGGCGGTATACTGAATGCCTATGAAATGAGCAACCAACGTTATAACTCCGAACGTTACTTGAATTGGATAGAGATTTACAGCGAAATAGCCAGTGATGATAACAGTATGTTTGGCAGCATGGGACGTAACAAAGCCAAAGCTATGGAGCAGGGACTCGCATATATCAATGAGCGCACGAAAGTTGAGTTTTTACATCATGTGTCGCTTAAACACCCGGAAGTTGAGCTTGATTTCAGCCATGATTTACAACGCGCGATTGATATTTTTGTGCAATTAAACCTGCACTCTTGGGAGCATGCGTTAGCACAGGAATTAGGTCGGGATTGTCTATATTTCGGTGAAGGTGAAAAGTTACCAAAGAAGCTGCATAAAGCCATTGTAGCGGATAGCCTCTCAATACACGATAAACCTTGCCATGTTGATGGTCGAAGTTGGGAAGCGTGCACTGTGTTACAACAGCAAGGAGACAATTACGTTATTGTGATGGCCGATCATGAGGTGCCGCTTGCTTGGTATGAAGAAAGGTTGCCATCTGGGCCGTTACTGATATTTTCAGAGCAGCTTGAGCGTGCGGCTATTATAAAACGCGTGGCTGAGCTGCAAGTGCAGTCCAATCGCATTAAAGCCATTGTTGAGCAAACGATGGCTTATCTACATAACGAGGTCGAGTTTGATGTCATGGCTGCGCTGTTTAAAGGGCAAATCTCCACCGAGTTTATGCGTATCGATGCCGATGAATATCAAATGTATAGTCTTCGTCAGTTTGTGTGGATGTTAGATGCTGAGCGTCGCAACAAACTGGTACGTCTGCTTCTTAATCATGATTATCGGGGCTTTAAATTAATTGAAGCGCAAATGGAACAACCTTGGCTATTACATCAACTGGCACACAATGAGATAGATTTTGAAACTTACCTATCGAAAAGCGGTGAATATGAAGGCGAAGCGTCCGAAATCGGCATGACATTTTTGCTCACCTGGTTATTTGATATAGGCGTTAAACCCGAACATTTGGTGCTGTTTTGTATTAAGCGCAGTCACTTTGACGTATGTCGTGAATTTATCGTGGCACATGCTCGTGGCCAATATGGCAGTTTTAAACAGAGTTTGAGCTATTTATATGCTGATCGCCGCGCTGAACTTCCTGAAATATTCAGCCAAGCAGCAGACGCTGAAGCATTGCTAGCTCGATTAAGAAAAGACAAATCTCGCAAGGTAAAAGAAGCGGTAAACCAATACGCTGGTTAGTGTGTAGTCATACGCCCAAAAAAGGGCGTATGACGACTCAGATATTTAGGTTATTTACCAATACAGAAAGTAAAGTTTCTATTTTATACAGCAACTTACTGTAATACTGGTGGGCCATTGGCGGCCCTGCGCCAGATAAGAAAATCTAATTAAAGGAAATTTTCCTTAATTTTCGATTTTATTTTTCTTTACTTTGTTTTCCTGATCATCCTTTCGATCTTAGGTCACGATTCAGATGATCCACTTTTTCTTTAGCATATGATTGTACTTCGTTTGTTGTCATTACTCTATTACTTAGAAGCCAGCTATCAATTTCTTCTCGAGAGAAATAGATCTTTTTACCACACGGTTTGCAGTAGGGAATTTGTTTGGCATGAGTTAGCTTATATAAGTACCCTTTACTTAGTCCTGTATACTCCACACATTCATCAAAGGTAAGCACTGTTTTTAGACTTAGAGTAACTTTCTGAAATTCATGCCTTATTAAAGCTTCAATGTTTACACCTTCCTGGTTTATTTTCTTATTAGTAACTGACTTTTCTACTTCTTTATTTTCATGTGAGGTTAGATTATCACTTTGATCTTCTAAAAAGCTTGGGATATTGGGAATTTGGGAAACCATAATTAATTCAACCTCTTATGCTTGGGATACTTTCTTGGGAAAGTCAATTGTTAGGGATAACTCAGTACAAATTCGCTGAGGATATATTTTGTAATACCTTTCCTGTTTGCCAGTTTCTCCAGAAAGGGCGGGTTTAACTTTGAAAGTTCCGCGGCTGCTTTCATTAGTTTGGAGCCATTCCTTTTTGGCAAGTAGCGTTGATAGTTCGAGTATTTTACGGGCGTTGGCTTGTTTTAATCCGAACCCATTTTTAAAACTATCTCTCGTTATAAACCAAGCAAGCTCATTGTTTTCATACTTCCAATAGCCAGCAAGATCTGGAGTAAGTTCTTTTCCTGGCAATGTTAACCTTTTATTCCATGCTTTTATGGCTAGAGGTGCTTTGTTAATAATGAATTGCTCTTCTGCATCACCTTCAAACCCTCTTGCTGTAATCCATCCTTGGACAATGTGATAAATAGCATTTTCAACATCACCTTTTGACCAAGGAACTAAGCCAAACTGAATAGCTAGTTCTCCAGCTACGGCTAAAAGGGCAAATCTGTCTAATGCATAGCCTACCTGGTTACCTGCGCTCTCTATCTCCCACTTATCTGTAAGCTCCTCTATTTTAAGCCGTATAAATTGAGATATGTTTTGCACATTGCTCAAGTGAATAAGCCAAGGATGTAGTAGTGATCCATGATTATTTTTAACTCTATCTCTTAGTTCATCAGCAAATTGCTTAGCTGATTTAAAACCGTGGAGGTAATCAAAGACACCATACTTTCCAATAATGGGGATCTCATTGAAGCGGATAAGTTGGCCGGCTTTGGCTTCCTGTTTGATTTTAAAAAGCATTTCACTTAGCCCTATTTCACCAGTGCTTAGGAACAACAGCTTCCATCTGCTTCTAGCCGCTAATGAACCATCTTGATTACTGCGTATCTTGGAAACACCATTTGCCAACATATATATTGCTTGGTCTACGTCTTCAGGAGAGGCTTGATGAAATTCATCTAGGCAAAGAAGCATGTCATTTCGACTAGCTGATATGGCTTCAAGGCCATTTGCTGTAGATCGCCAAGTATCCCAGTAACTTTCATCAGAACATACACTGGCTGCTATTTGCATTGCGGTTGTTTTACCTGACTTAGATTGGCCAACTAGGTGAAATCCGCAGCTGTCCCAAGATAACCAGTGGATTAATGGAGCTGCTAACGCTGTACATATTGAAAATATTAGAACTGGATTGTGTTGACACAGTGTACCGACTTGATCTTTCCAGCTTTCTAGAGAGCCTTTAATCGCCAGGTGCTCGGTACTTGTGGGGCCTGAAAAAATAACTTTTTCATCTCCATTATTTACTGTCCATCCTGGTGTAACAAAGCTTTTGTCTACCCAACCAGTTGTATTTGAACTGATAGCATGTTCATCAACTCTAGTTTCGATTAAATAGCAAAGTACCTTATCCCAGCTATTCCTTCGGGGGGAAATTACAAAGCCTGATCTTCGTAACCTCTGCCTTAATTTTTTAGCTGAGTAATCGTCAATTTCTTCCATAGGAAGCACTTCTTGAAATGTGTTTCCTACAAGATTTTTCCATTCCAGAAGTAATCCAAATCCATTCCTTCTAGCTTTGTCCGATACAATGGCTTTCACTTGGATTGGCCCACATAGCTTTACTGGCTCAGAATCATGCCTGATTTCATATAGACCATCATCTCTCGATTCGTACATCATTATTCCCCGGCAGAAAGTTCACTAATGACTTTCCTTTGTTTTGCTTTTGTTTTCTCAGTGAATATTTACGCACAGGAGACTAGGGGGCGTCTTGAAAAAGCTCGGGTAAGTTTATAGGGGTTTATTTGCCTATTTATAAGGGATGTAGAGACTCGGAGGTGTTTTATTGAGCAAAAAAATTCGGCATGCCGAATTTAAATTAATAAATTGTATTGTTTTTATTCAAATTGACCTCAACATAAGTAAGAGTATTAGTACTGGGGAATAGCTATGGATGCGAAAATAATCAGCACCGCGCAAGCAGATAATTGGTTTTTCTACCATTTTAGCCACGAAAATGGGAACGATGATCTAACTTTTCATCGGGTAGCTGTCTGGGCAACATATGAGACAGGTGAAACGAAGGGGCTTGTTTCCGTTACCCTAAAAGCAAATGAAGGACAAAGGCTTGTGCCCCCTCCTGCTCTAGATGGGGGATATATCCAATGGGATGAGATGACTAAAGAACAGCAAGAAAAAGCTATATCCAGTGCTAAGATTTCAGGTCGTAACACTGCCATTGTTGGAGTTAAATAATACCTTCTAATGAACATTAGGAAGTATTTAATTCGGCATGCCGAATTTTCAAAGGACACATTGTTGTTCATATATTAAGCCAAGGAGCCGAAATGGTCGATTTCGCAAAACTGAGAAATAAAACAAAGAAAGTTACCCCGATTGATCCATTAGAGATATTTAGGCGGCTGCCAAAACCACCTGGTATTAATGATTTGTATACCAGTCAAGCTGAAATATTAGAGTCATGGTATAAACGGCGATCAGATAAGGATGTCGTCCTCAAATTGCATACTGGTGGTGGAAAAACATTAGTAGGCCTACTAATGGCTCAGTCTTCTCTGAATGAAACAAAAGAACCCGTTTTGTATTTGGCGCCCACTCGACAATTAGTAAATCAGACTATTGAAAAAGCACATGAGTTAGGCATTTCAGCTGTTCAATATGAGAGAGGAAGACCATTAAACGAAGACTTTTTGAATGGTAAGGCTATTATGGTCTCAACCTATAAAGCCTTATTTAATGGGCGTAGTAAGTTTGGTATTCGTGGATCTGTAAATCACCCCGTAAGTTTGGGGGCGGTTATTTTGGATGACGCTCATGTGTCTTTTTCGGTCTTAAGGGAGTCATTCACCCTAGAAATATCATCTAAACAACACACTGATCTTTATACTCAAATTAGCGAACTGTTTAGAAAAGCATTTATTGAATTAAATAAAGTTGGCACTTTTGACGACATTTTAGAAGGTTCCGGGGACTCAATTGTTGAGGTGCCTTATTGGGCATGGCAAGAAAAAATAGAAGCTGTTCGTGAGATTATTCGCTTGAACGCTGATGAGTTGGGCCCATTTGTTTGGCCTTTATTAAGGGATAATTTGCATTTATGCCATGCATTAATTAGCCGAAGCGGTATAACCATTACACCAGTATTACCCCTGGTAAATTCTTTCCCTTCATTCGTTGAATCTAGTCGAAGAATATATATGTCAGCAACAATAGCTGATGATAGTGAGATAGTTAGAACATTTGATGCTGATCCAGAAATGGTAATGAATGCGCTGACAAGCCGTTCATTGGCAGGGATAAGCGAGCGTATGATTTTAATCCCTGAATTAATGCCATTTGATTTTGATGTAAAGAAAGCATCCGAGAGCCTCTTAACTTGGACGTCGGAACAAAACAAACTAGGTTCAATTGTTCTTGTTCCTTCGGATAAAGCTGCTGAGAGATGGGAAGATGTTGCAACTGTTGCAGAAGGGTCTGAAGAAGTACAAAGCTTAGTTGATCAACTTCAAAGTCGAGAAAGTAATGGGCCGATTGTTTTTGCAAATCGCTATGATGGGATCGATTTGCCTGGTGATTCGTGCCGTCTTTTAGTTATGGATGGGTTACCTTCAGGAACTAGTGATTTTGAGTTATATAAAGCTTCAATTCTATACGGAGGAGAAAGCATAATCAGAATGCTTGCTCAACGAATTGAGCAAGGAATTGGCCGAGGCGCTAGGGGGGCAGGGGATCACTGTGTGGTCATTCTTGCTGGGCCTGCATTAGCCAGCTGGGTTGCTAAAGAGGCAAACTTTAACATGCTTACCAATGCAACTCGGGCACAGGTAGAAATGGGATCAATTATTAGTCAAGAAGTATCTACCTTAGATGACTTTGCTAAAACAATTTGGAAAAGCTTCGCTCGGGATTCTGATTGGATTGAATATCATGCTGAAACTTTAGCTGAGAATATGGGCGAACAAGAGGCCGAAAAGTTGAATATCTCAATAGCTGCTAGTGAGCGAAAGGCATTCAATTTATGGGCTGATGGCAACCATAGTAAAGGAATCAGTAAACTAAATAGAGCTATAGATAAGTCTCTAAATTTAGACTCTCAAACTAAAGGGTGGCTGTATCAACTTGCTGCTGTGATTTCGAATGAATGGGGCCAAATTGAGCGGGCAGAAGATTTGCAAAAAAATGCCTTTGGCAACAATCGGAATTTATTTCGCCCTAAAGTCCTTCCTCCTTATAGGCCGATCACTGTTCCTACTTTGCAGGCTGGAAACATTGCCCGTCAGCTTGGTGGGTATAGGTTTAGAAAAGGCCTTTTAAATAAGTTTGAGTCTGCCGTGGCAAACCTACATGGAAAAGCTTCAGCAAATAAGTTTGAACAGGCGTTAGTTGAATTGGGAGAATTGATTGGGTTGTCTGCTGAACGCCGAGACGATAATGGTATTGGGCCTGATGTTCTGTGGGTTTTCCCTAATAACTATGCTTTGGTTATTGAAGCTAAAAGTAGAAAGAAATCAGAAGGGGTCTTTACTAAAGATAATCATGGACAACTTTTGGTTGCTGAGCGCTGGTTTAAGGATAACTATCCTGGGCTTGAATATGATTTGGTTTCTGTACACCCGACTAACAAATGTACTGAAATGGCTGCTGCCACCAATACATTTGCACTCACCTTTCCAAAATTAAAGGAATTGATAGGAGATGCCCGTTCATTGTTAGAGAAAATTTCAGAAATTCAATCCTCGGATGAAAACTTAATTGATGAATGTGGCCGTGTTATTAACAACTCAAATGTTATTGCTAATAGGATAGTTCCTAATTACTTAGTAAAATTTGAAGTTGAGAAGTGATCACACACCAGTTCTTAAGATGGCCTCCCGGTCTTCGGGGGGCGCGTACGTTGCCATACGACTATCCTCGAAGGTTGCATTAGTCTAATGCTGGATTACAAACCTCCTGGGTCGAACCCAGATGTACCATAAGCCAGTGGCTACCTAGGTATGGGTCGTCTGTATAGCAGACGAATCTCGGTGTGTGATCACCGGGTAGTAATGTAACAGGTTTAGTTAAGTAGGTTTGTGAAAAACCCCTGTAACTTGAAAAGGGTTTTTTAAATATTCGGCATGCCGAATTTTATCGTCCAAGGTAGGTAACAGTTATCTGCTCCCTCTCATGTCCTAGTTCCTTGGAGATGGTAAACCTGGCTTGTTGGTCTACTTCTTTTGCTTCGGGCGTTAACTGGCGGCTCGTAGGGCCTCCTGCTTTTGGTGCAAGCCAACCGGTAAGTTGATAGTAGCGTTCCTGTGCATACGCATGGCGAAGGCCATGGTTGTTGTCTAATCCGGCCTTTTGGCATTGATGGCGGTAGATATTTTCACCTTGCTTATAGCTTTTGTCTGAAGGGATCATACTTCCCCTTCCTGCCAGTAGTTTGGCTTTATCAAGTACAGCTACTTGGTACTCTCTCGTTGAATGTTCTTGGGATAGATGGACAACTCGCTCTTTGCCACCTTTAGTTCCAGCCTTAAATTGAATATATGTTGAGCCATTACTTGTTTTTCTGATGGCTTGTGTGGGGCGGAATTTCAGTGCTTCTTCCTTTCTAAGCCCAAAAGCCCGTTGTAGTTCTAAAACGACTTTAATGCGTTCATCGGTAACCAGGTTTAGCTTTATCTGGTCGAGATCTTTAGCCTTGTTATTGGCGTTGTTTGAGTACGTACGGTTGGCAATGTTGAGGTCTCTGGTATCACTAGAGGTGCTTTGTAGTTTATTGTGCTTGGGAATAATGCTTGGCTTGCCTATCTTTCCTGCCCACCATCTAAGTATGGCCATGCGATTTTTTATTGTACCAGGTGTTAGCTTCTCTTCTTGCCATCGATTAACTAGAGCATTGACATGCTTCTCTTTCAAACCCCTTGCTCCAAGGTTTCTAAATCCTAGCTCATGAAGTTGGTTTGCCGTCATTTGTAAAATACGGCTGCGATTACCTTGTGTTTGAAAAGAACCATCACGATTGTGTTTTGTTAATTCTTTTAGTTGATAGTTTAGTTTTTTCATGACTGCTTCCAATACGATTAATAGTTAAAGCTGTCAGGTGTTGATGGTCATATCGGAATAAATCGATTGGTAAATGTTAATGCCTCGCTCTGGTGCTCCCAGATGCGATCAGACAAGGCTGAAATGGCATTGATATGACAACTCGACATGGCGAGCTCAGAAGCGTTTCCTGTTGGAACAGCGCGTCCTTCTGATGGGGAATGTCAACGAACCTGATTGAATGCTGCGGTGAGACCGCTATATAACCACGCTTAATGCGTATTGAAGGCAGCTGAACAGCGCCTGTTTTGTTTGGTGCCCTACAAAAAGGAGAGCTAAATGACTCTCACATCATAAGCAATAATTCGCTCGAAATCTACCCCTCCTTTTTGCACGAAGCCGCGAGGCCTTGAGCCTCTAGGCTTCGCACGAGCTTCTTCGAACTCGTCACTTGCAGGTCTTCGACCTTAAAGTGACGAGTTCGGCAGGCATCGAGAAAAGCTAAAGCCGGGGAGTGTGATTGCAGTTTTGAGAAAAACTGCCGGCAAGCTGATTAGCTTATGCAATCATCTACTAAACTTTTGTTTAATCGAAATAGTTGTGGGAGGGTAAAAAGTTGCACATACTTAAAGCGTTTGTGCGGTTCGTATTTAAGAGTTTTATAAGGGAATTAATGTGAAGTATTTGAAATTGTTGTTTCTTGGTCTTCTGAACGTATTGTTATTTTTACTTTCCTCCTCTGGGCAGGAAGACAAAAACAACACTAAGCAGATAGATTGGTTGGATAACCCTGATTCCGATCCATTTCATGATGGAGATTGGGAAGATTATAACGGTACAACATATTCTAGAAGTATTGATGGGAACCATTACGACCAAACGGGTAGTAAGTGGGATGATTAATCGAAATTAACAAGTTCCTAATATGTGCATTAGTTGATAGCAAACTGAGTAATCATCACCAGGGAAATGAACGTGTAATGATTGCATTTTATTTTGCTGCAGCTGTGCCCCGGGTGTCTTATTGCAATCAATTTTGGTTATTACAATATGGTTTCTTTTTAACCTCCGGTCATCAAATATCTATTATTTTTCTGACCAGGAAGTGGAGTGTGACTCTAGGGCGTTGACAAGTATTAGACCAAAATGTCTATACCCGTCACTAGAGCTGTTAATATTGTTACTTTAATGATGATATCTATCCATTCCATACGATCTCGGATTGCTTCGCTGTACATGCCAATCATAGCTGTTACAGCGAACACAATGACAGATGTGGTTAATAACCAGGTTAAGAAAGTAGATATAGCTCCTGCTTCCAGACCTGCTGTTTCATAAAAAATATTCATCATACGACTCTTTAATAATCATCATATAGCCCTGTTTCATACTCTTCAGCCTCGATTTCTTCTTTGCTCATGACTTTACCTGAGACATTATAAAGGCCAAGCCCATCAGAGAAATTCTGATGCTTATCACCTTCATTGGAGTTACCGATAGAGAGTATTTTTTCGGTTGTAGCAGCAACTATAAATACTACTTTACTAAAATAATTTTGCACTTTTCCTCCTAACTAACAGCCCCTTTCGAAGCTGCTTGTTTGGCTTTTCCCGAAGCCCATTTTCCGCCTTTTTTAGCGCTACTGATTCCTTTTTGCCCGCTACTACCAGCTGAAGCACTAACTCGTTGTTTAGCAGATGCCATTTCGCTTCCTGCCATTCCGACCCATCCCATAGCCGCAGTAAATAGCATAGGGCCATATAAAAAGAAAAAGCTTGCAAGGTACTGAGAAAGCATTGCCTGGTTAATACCCATATTACCGAAAATAGCGCCACCTGTTGCATCAAGGATCGTGTCATCAATAATGCGGCCTAGCTCCCATAAAAATGGCCAGAACATGATGGAAGCAATAACCGAAAGGAAAGTAACTACGTGTTTAATTTTAAATGAACCAAGTAACATAGCAGGCATATACGCAGTTAATATCACCAAAATGATAAGAGGTTTCACCATAGGAGCCATTAGTTGAATCATGCTGTTCCCAATTGTATTGGGTATAACATTTAGTCCCACACCTATTGTCCCTACCAAGCGAGAGAGATAATCCACTAAGTTTGTATCACCTTTATCAAGGCCATAATCATCCGCAGCTTTATATTCTGAAATATCCTTGGCAGCGAAGAATACTTTTTTGATAATGGCGTCTTGGCGATCTAGATATGACTCTTCTTCCTCTTTGCTATCGAACCAAGAGGTTACATATTGGTAAAATCCATCAGCTTCTTCTCTGATCATCCACTGAGAAAGGGCTACATTTACGTACGAGGAGTACTTAAGTCCTTTGAATATACGTTCATTTTCCTCCTTTTTGCTGCCAAGTAATGCTACAGCCTCAGAAGGTAAGTCTAGATATTGAAGGTGCTTAGTCTTTTTATGATTAAATACTATTCTGTAGCCATCATCCAGTTTACACAAATCAACCCAGGTGAATTTTTGAATATCGCTCCAACGAATTCCAGTCAGGCAGCTAAATATAAAAGCTCTTTTTAACACATCATATCTGCACTCTGCGTTTACCAGGCGTTTGAGTTCTTCATCAGTAAGGTAGTTGCGCTTATTTTGGATGATTTTAATACTCTTCACTTCTTGCACTGGGTTTCGTCTGATTATCCCTTGCTGATAGGCTAGGTTTAGAGCGGCTCTAATCTTATTAAAGTAACTACTTGCCGTATTGCTTGATAACAGGGTGTCTGATTTTGTTTTTGCAGAGGATTGTAAATATTGTTTAAAACCGTTTAATAGTTCGGCATCTATATCTTCAAAATTTAGCTCTGGCAATGGATGAAAGCGTCTAAGGTGTATTAAGGAAGATACCCAAATTGAGTAATTTGAAGCACTATCTGTTTTGTATTTTTCAACAATAATGCCTTCCATAAATTCGAAGAAACTTGCCTTTTGCTTCTCTAAATCTTCGAAACAATGCTTATTGTTTGCGTAGTCAACAAGAGCTTTCGCTCTAATGTTTTCGGCTAAAGAGTTCACACTTTTGTTGTGCTCTCTCTGATTTTTATCTTTTGGGTTTTGATAAACAAATAGATCAAGACTTTGTCGTCTACGTTTTTTCTTGCGCTTGCCTGATTCGTCGATAACCGAGCCAAAATTTCTAGTTAACATTAGTGCCTGACGACCTTGAGCGTCAGGCGACTTTTTTTCTATGGTAATTTTCATGCAGTCTCCAACTGGCCCACTAGTGGGCCAAGTAACGCCCATTGGTGGGCACATCGTGGAGAATATTTAGCAGTTAAAAGAAAAGAAGGAAAGTAAAAAATAAAACTAATTTATTGATAATATTAGTTATTTTAATCTTTCTTTCCTTTGTTTGGATGTTGTTTTCTTTAATTATTTACCAATACAAAACGAGCTAAAGATTTTGCCCAGCAAGTCGTCGGAGGTGAATTCACCGGTGATCTCATTGAGGTATTGCTGGGTAAGGCGCAGCTCTTCTGCCAAAATTTCACCGGCAATATGCATTTCTAGCTGAGTTTGACCTATTTCTAGGTGCTCAGCAGCGCGCTCTAGAGCATCTAAGTGACGACGGCGAGCCATAAAGCCACCTTCAGTTGCACCAGTAAATCCAATACAGGCTTTTAGGTGTTCTCTCAATAAATCAATGCCTTGAATATCTTTAGCACTTAGACGGATAAGGGTATGGCCATCACTCGTTGTTGCGCCAACGGCTTCACCGCTTAAATCGACTTTATTGCGGATCACGGTAATTTCCATGCCTTGTGGTAATTGCTCGATAAAATCAGGCCAGATCTTCGCAGGATCGGTTTCGTGGGTTTCGGTGCCATCCACCATAAATAGTACGTGATCGGCGCCGCGGATCTCTTCCCAAGCACGCTCTATGCCTATCTGTTCTACTTTGTCTGGACTATCACGAAGTCCTGCGGTGTCGATAATATGAAGTGGCATGCCATCAATATGAATATGTTCACGTAGTACGTCTCGTGTGGTACCTGCGATGTCTGTAACAATCGCGGCTTCACGGCCTGCTAAGGCATTGAGTAGTGAAGATTTTCCGGCATTAGGGCGGCCAGCAATCACCACGCGCATGCCTTCACGCATGATGCTGCCTTGTTTGGCTTGTTTACGCACTTCCGCGAGTTGCTGAATAATGGCTTCTAGGTCACCCGATACTTTACCATCGGAAAGAAAGTCGATTTCTTCATCGGGGAAATCTATTGCGGCTTCTACGTACATGCGCAGATGAATTACTTTCTCAACCAACGTATTGATATGTTTAGAAAAGTCACCTTGTAGTGAATGTAGCGCGCTTTTTGCAGCTTGCTCGCTGGTGGCGTTGATCAAGTCTGCGATAGCTTCTGCTTGCGTTAAGTCTAGCTTGTCGTTCATAAAAGCACGTTCTGAGAACTCACCAGGCTTTGCCAAGCGTACTTGCTCAATTTTGCTGATTTCCTTTAACAGCATATCAAGTACCACGGGGCCACCGTGGCCTTGTAACTCAAGGACATCTTCACCGGTGAATGAGTTCGGCCCTTGGAAGAACAATGCAATACCTTGGTCTAGTTGTTCACCTGCTAGGGTATTGAATGGCAGGTATTCGGCATAGCGAGTTTTTGGGCATTTACCTAAGATTTGCTCGGCAACTGCTCGGGCTTTACACCCTGAAACTCGAATAATACCAACGCCACCGCGACCCGGTGCGGTAGCCTGTGCTGCTATGGTGTCTTGTGCGATCATGATGACTCTTTAGACTGTCTGGTTAATAGCCATAATTGTACAGCAATTGATATATCTCAGGTATAGCTGGTGGGTAATATCTAAGCCTGCTCATAGTGTTTTGGGTGGTTGATGACCTTAATGATACGGTTATGCGCTTTTGTCAGGTATAATTATGGTCACAGTTTTTACTGTTCTTATTAGCAAAGGTTGTATAAGGGAAACTAACGCTGTGCTGCACTTTCTTCAATACCGCTTCGATCCAAATGTCTCGTGTTTATATCGTGATGCTGAGCAAGTGCCACTGAGGCCGAGAGTTGCGCAGCTGTTGGCTTATTTTTTAGCTCATCCAAATCAAATTGTTACACGTGAAACATTGCTCAGCACATTGTGGCAACACGGTGAATTTAGAGAAGCTGCACTAACACAAAGTATCACTGAGCTAAGACAAGCCCTCAAAGATAACGCCCAGCAACCCACCTTTATTAAAACCATACCACAGCAAGGTTATCAGTGGATTTGTCCTATTGAGAGCCGCACATTTAGCACATTCAAACTCACTACAACAATGAAGGCGATGCTTGTCGTTGGCGCTGTTGCGTTAAGTGGAGTCGCGGCGAGTGTTTACCTCGTTTATAGTTCAGCACCCGTTGTCACTCGTGTACAAGCTGAGCAAGACTCGTTAATCATTGTGCCTATGGTGAATGAGACGGGTGTGCAAGCCAATGCGTGGTGGGGTTATGCGCTTGAAGCAGCATTGAGACAACATTTACAGTCTCATTATCAATTAGTACCGCGAAGCCAATATCCTGAGCTTGCAGAGAATAGTACGATTAATCAGCTCACGCTTTCACTCAAGCCGATACAACAGCGTTTTATACTCAGCGTTACTTATGGAGATAAGCAAAGCGAAATAATTGTTGAACAGTTAGATGAGAGCTTTGAAGCGATTGCAACAGAGGTTATTGCGCAGTTAGCGCTAGGTGTTGACACTAAAACCGCCAAAAAATCACCCTTAAATCTAGCAATGAATGACTATTACCGCGGTGTACAAGCATTAAATGAACAGGGACCTCAACTGGCAAAGGCATATTTTGAGGCGGCTGTGGCACAAATGCCGGAACATCTAGAAAGTCAGTTGGAGCTTGCGCAAATTTGTTGGCAGCTCGGTGATATTGATTCTGCCACCCATCGATTCGAACAGGTTTCACTAAGTTCAGCTTCAATCGCGACTCGTGCTCGCTACCACCTCTATTACGGAGAGTTTTTCAAGGCACAAGGCTTACATCAGCAAGCGTTGCAGCAAGCTCAGCTTGCCCTCGATGCTGCTGAGCAAAGCCAGCAAGTTGAGTTGATTGCGATGGCATATCAACTCAAAGCAGATACTTTTTGGGTGTTACAACGTTGGGATGAATACCAGCAAGCGATGAGTTCAGCGCATGTTTTGATAGGCAGTCGATCGTTTGCCTATAGCGAAGCACAGCGGAGTTTCTATCTTGCCAATCCACCAGCGGCTGGTCCCGCTGAAAAAACGTTACTGAACTTAGAGAAGAGTAAACCTGTACTCGCGCAAGCCATTGCCTATTATGAGCAAACAGAGCAGACCATGAATTTAATAAAAGCTTTGTTTGCTTATGGTCAAAATTACTTAGTGCCAGTGGTTGAAAGTGAGCCTAGTTTATTAAAAGCCCTCGCTTTAGCTCAGAAAAATGGTTATCACTATTTAGAAAAGCAAATACTCACTTACCTAGGGTTCTACTATATTCAGCTACATCAGGGAGAAAAGGCGCTACGTTACTTAAATGAGATTAACGGTGAGCCGCGTTTTATTCCAAGTTATGAACAACAGCAATTACTGATTGGCATGGCGCATATGGATATCGCATTGCAAACGGGTGATACGGATGCAATGCAAAGTGCAATTACGCAATATCAAGTGCTGTTAGAAAGCGATTATATTTCTTCGGTGACGCGTGCCAACGTTAAATTGTTACTGGGTTGGACCTGGATCAAAGCGGGCAAGCTCGAATTAGCAGAGCCGTTGACGGTTGAAGCAATGCAAGACTATCAAACGTTACAGCTACAAGAAGTTGAGACCTATGCGCTCTATACGCAAATGTATATCCATCTTTTGAGAAACGAGCCTCAACAAGCGCTTGAGATCATTACTGCACATCAACATACCAATTCACATCTTTTGTTGCTTTACGGTGTTGTTGCGGCTGATATGTTAAATGAAGAAGCGCTGCAAAAGCGCTTTTCAGATAAATTGGCCGGACTCGAAAACAGCCAATTATTACAGCAACAGTTGCTGCAAATACGCCAGCAAAGCAGCATCGATAAGCATTTTATAGCTGAACTTATCGATGCCCCTTACAGCGTCTATTGTCAGAGTAAATGGACGATAAATTAGGCTCTAGTCTATGTTGGGGGGCTGATTACCGCGATAAACGACTTCACCATGTTTGTCTTGTACCACCCAGTAAGGTAGCTCTCTAATCTCAAACTGGCTAAATACTTCGTTGTGGTGATCGAACACAATATCGTGTTTGACCTCAAAGCGTTGTTGGTAGTCTCGAGCACTTTGTTCTTCCACATAAAAGGGCTTAATCACAGTAACGACCGGATACGCACTCGAGTCAGCGAGTTGATTGTTTTGCTTTATTCTCATTTCACAGGCAGGAATATGTTGAAACGGACACAAACTATCGCTGAAAAATAACACTCTGTATTGGCTGTTTATCGTCGCTATCGAAAATGGCGTACCTGTGAGTGTTTGCAATGGGATCCGTGTTTCTTTCTCTGTGTTTGGTGCACTGTTAGTCGTCAACAACTCTCGTTTGATAACTTTGTCGTCTTTAACGATAACACGAACAGGTGTTTGCCTTATTGCAAAGCGTTGCAGCAACTGGTTTTGCTTATCAATGGCTAACTCAGCATAGCTTGGGTAGGCCGTTTTAAACTGCGCTAAGCTTGCCTCATCAATATTAATATCGGGCTGTAGCAATCTCCTTGGTGCTAGTGGCGTTGGTAGAGTCGTGGGCTGTACATACTCATCCCAAATATTAATAAACACATACTCTTGCGTGTTAGCGTGCGCAAACACGCTGAAACACACTGCGGCGAACATAAGTAGGGCTTTAATTGATGACATTAGTTTGCTCCTTGGAGTGTGCTCAGATGTTGTTGCAGCTCATCTGTAAACAATGCACTGCGATAGATTTCTTTGCCGTTTTCATCAATGAGGATATGTTGTGGCGTGCCTAACACTTGAAACTGCTGAGTTATCTTGCCATTACCATCAAATACCGTTGGAAATTGGTAATCATGTTTATCAAGGTAAGCTTGCACGCCTTTTTTTGACTGATTGAAGCCGATATTGACGGCGATAACCTGATAGTGGTTATTGGCTTGCTGAAAGCTTTGCTCAAGCAGTGGCATTTCTTCTACACAGTAGGAGCACCACGTTGCCCAAAACTTCAAGTAAGTGACTTTGCCTTGACTGGTTACGGTATTGTTTGCAAGCGTATTGGCGGTAAGTACGGGATAGTCCTTTGCTGCAGACATTGTGCTGAATAACATAAAGAGTGAATAAAATACGATTTTTTTCATGATGGTTCCTTTGCGTTTTATAGCCAACTTTTGCCAGCTTGAATAAGAAAATATTGCGCCATTGCGACTAAGATAAGTGCGGTTGCTGTAGTGATGTGATTTAGCCAAGCTCCAGATCTTGGTAATGTATGCAAAAAGCGTGTGCTTAGCCCTGCTAGCAGTAATAAGGTGCTCATACCGAGCGCAAAACTAAACAGCAGCGCGCCTCCTAATAGAGGTTGCTGGGCATTAGCAACGAAGAGCAATAAGCCACCTAGAATTGGAGACGTACAGGGAGCCGCAACAAGAGCGCTGGCCATGCCCATTAGAAGAGGTGCTGGCGAGCCTGTTGCAATCGCATTTGGCAAGCGTGGCAGCGAGATTAAGCCTTTTGATACCGCAGCAAAGTAGAGTAATAGATTGGCAAAAATAAGCAGCACCCAAGGGTTTGTTGCTACCTGGCCAAAGAAGCTACCGGTTAATGCTGCAATAAATCCAAGCGCGGCGTACACCGCTGCAAAGCCGAGTGCATACCAGATTGGGGCAAGGCGAATATGGCGTTGTTGGCTAAGAGTCGCAACAGTTATGGGAAGTATGGGATATACGCAGGGCGTAAAGCTGGTGAGTACACCGACTAAGAGTGCAATAGGCACTAACCACCAATCAGTTTCGGCACTGGAGAGTGCCTGTAGTAACGTAGATTCAAGCATCGTCTTCTCTTTGCATTTTTTAACTGCAAAAGAGCATGACGGATAGCCCAGATTTGACCTATCAAATCGTCATAAAATCGCTATCAAATTTTATCAAGTGCTTGTTTAAAATGCATAAAAAAACGGCTCAAAGGAGAGCCGCTTTTTACTATAATGCGTCGGTATTAACCGCGTACTTTCATGCCTTTTTTCTCCATACCACGGTAGATGATAAGCATCTGAGCGATAGAGATAAGGTTTGAAACCAACCAGTAAAGTACCAGACCTGATGGGAACCAAATAAAGAAGATTGAGAACACGACTGGCATGTAAGTCATCATCTTTTGTTGCATTGGGTCTGTAACCGTCATTGGCTGTAGTTTTTGTGTTAGGAACATACTTGCGCCAAATAGCACAGGTAGTACGTAGTACGGGTCCATTGATGATAGATCCGTTAGCCACAACATAAACTCAGCATGACGTAGTTCTGTTGATTCAAGGAATACGTAGAACAAGGCTAGGAAGATTGGCATTTGTAGTAACAGTGGGAAACAGCCACCCATTGGGTTCACTTTTTCCTTACGGTACATTTCCATCATTGCTTGGCCGAACTTCTGGCGGTCATCGCCATAACGCTCTTTTAGTGCCTGCATCTTAGGCTGTAGCATGCGCATTTTAGCCATTGAGGTGTATTGCGCTTTAGTTAGTGGGTATAACGCTGTTTTCACAATCAAAGTGATAGCAATAATCGCCAGACCCCAGTTACCTAAAATACCGTAAAGGAACTTAAGCAGAGTCAGTAATGGTTGTGAAATAAACCATAACCAGCCGTAGTCTACTGTGAGATCAAGGTCTTCTTGAATTGCTTCAAGCGCTTCTGTGTCTTTAGGGCCCATGTAGTACACCGCATGGATAGTTGCCGTGCTGTTTGCTTGAACATTGGTTGGCTCGCTCTTCATACCAACAATACCATTGCCATTTCTAAGCGCGGTATAAATTGTATTATTGGTTTGCTGATCTGGCACCCATGCACTGACGAAGTAGTGCTGTAGGAAAGCAACGTAGCCGCCTTGGGTATTTTTATTCAGGTTCGCATCTGCCATATCAGAGAAGCTGTATTTCTCATAAGGCTCTTCAGCGGTACCATAGGCTGCGCCTAAGTAGGTCTGATCAACCATGCTGCCTTTATCTTGGCGTGTACGTTTGATTTGGGTGTATAGTTGTACTTGAACAGGTGATGAGTTGGTGTTGTTAACTTGGTATTCTAAGTCAACGTCATATTTACCTGCTTTAAATACGTAAGTTTTTGTGTACTGTACGCCTTTCTCATCAGTAAAAGTCAGTGGTACACGTAATGTATCGCCATTAAGCTCATATTGCTGTTGTGCAGACTCATAGACTGGGCGACCAGCTTTGTTTGCGTCAGGGCCGTTTAAACCAATTAAACCACTCTGTGAAACATACTGTTTGCCTTCAAATTCACCAAGTAACATGAAAGGCGTGTCGCTGCCATGGGTTTCTGCGTGTTGTAGTAAGTTAGCTTCAACGATATCACCGCCTTTAGTATCAATTTTTACCGAAAGTACATCGGTAGTGATACTAATGACAGAACGTGTTGCCTGAGTTGCTACAACTGGGACATCGGATTGGCTTGATGCTGGTACATCAGCTTGCTCTTCTGTTGGGGTTGAGTTCGCCACTTGTTGTGTGACGGCACTGGTATCAGCTTGTGGTTGGTTTTGTTCTTGTGTCCACTCTTGGAACAGTAGGAACGAAACCAGCAACAAACCGATAAATAAAAACGTGCGTTGCGATTCCATAACAGCTCTTATTTCTCGTGTTGTTTAACTTTAGTCGACTTCACAGGTACAGGATCATCTCCACCTGCGCTCAAAGGGTGACATTTTAATATGCGTTTAACCGCTAACCAACTCCCTTTTGCAATTCCATGTAAATTAATTGCTTGAATTGCATAACTAGAACAGGTCGGGTTAAAGCGACAATGAGGCCCGAGTAGGGGGCTAATCCATTGTTGATAACCGCGGATCAGCAATATAAGCAGGTGCTTGGGAAGCGAACAAACTGCTTTGAACTGATCTCTGATCTTGCTACGCCCTGAAGTTGAATTCATGGCTTTGTAGATATCAATTTCCTCAATTTACTGCTTCAACCCAAGTGAGCAAAAACAGACTATTTTTCCATTGATATAGCTGATTAAAAGGTGAGCTAACCTTACCTTAATTGGCGTAAAATTACTATGCTAGCAAGGGTAAATGCGCCGTAAAAAGGAAAGGCTAAAGCAGATTATTGCTTTTTCGCGTTAGCTTGAGGATTTTTTGAACGCTTGTGTTGAGGCTTTGGCTTAAAAGGTGGTTTAGGAGCACCTGGCTTACAACGTTCATTTATTTTGCGCCACATCTTAGTGAGCTGTTTAGTTAGCTCTTCATTAGATTGCTCGTCAACACCGGTTTTGACCATCAACACAATATCGATATTATCAAGTTTATGACGATTTAATCGAAAGCTTTCTCTGGCAAGTCGTTTGATACGGTTTCGTTGACATGCTTTTTTGCAGCGTTTTTTTGCTACAGTTAAACCGAGTCTTGGATGACCAACATCATTTGGTTTTGCAAGTAGAGTAAAATAAGGCGTAGCAGCGCGAGCTGGCTCTTGAAATATGCGGGAGTAATGCGAGGGAGTTAACAGACGTAACTCCCTGCTAAAGCTAAAGTCTTCCACTAAATATTAAGCAGAAAGTACTTTACGGCCTTTAGCACGACGACGTGCTAATACTTTACGACCGTTCTTAGTCGCCATGCGAGCACGGAAACCGTGAGTGCGCTTGCGCTTAAGTACGCTAGGTTGAAAAGTTCTTTTCATAACAATTCCATCCGATCGGTTAAAAGTTAAAACATCCTATGCAGGTCGCGATCCTGGCACAGGTGCCATTGCGAGCGCGAGATATTAAAGCTGAGCGCGTCTAAAGTCAATCAAAATCTGTTCTCTGTGGCTAAATAATCCACAGTGAGAGGTTTCTCTATCCTTTATATAGACAAAACTTGGCAAAGCTATCGAGCAAACATAGACGATCTACATAAAGTAGGATCAATACGAAATCGATCTGCATAGATCTGATCCGATGGGCGGCATTATAGCATTTAGTAAGAATAGGAAAAGCTCTGGAAAACTAAATTTGATCTTAATTTTGGGGTGAGATCGGGAGAGTTTTTTGCTATGATCTTACTTGTGGGTAAAAAATAAAAACCTTTAAATTTCATGTGTTTATTTTTTTGCTAGGGTGAGATCTTGCTTTTTCTAAATGTCAATATTGAACTTGTGGATAAG
>NZ_CP024626.1:0-1302796 GCF_024746855.1 Pseudoalteromonas maricaloris
CGCTGCAATTAAAGTACAAAAATTATTTTATAATGTATTGAAAATTTTATATACAAGTCCATAGTAGAGGGAGCTATCATCTAACATTTTCAAGAAGAAGGAATCACACAATGAAAGCAACTCTCGCAATAATACTTTCATTCGCATTTGTTGCAACATGCTCCGCTCAAGAATCACAACTTAATTTGAAAGATTTCGCACAGCAGTATTTTGATAAAATGACCGCTACTCAAGCACCAACAGCGAGCGAGAAAGAAATTGAGGCTTACTTAGCGTTACTGACAGATGATGTGGGTCATTCTCATTTACCTTGGGTAACTGACGATTCACGGCAACCGAATGGAAAAGCTCTTAAGCGAAAAGGCATGATGTTTTATTTAGGTGCGCACACGAATTACAGTGCCGAACTCTTAGATGTATTTGTATTCAACAGCTCAGCGATAGCAATTAGATACAAAAACTATGCGAAAGGTATCCACCCTGAAACCAAACGGCCAATTGAGTATAGCCAAACCATGATGGAAGTGCTAGAAATTGAAGATGACAAGGTTGCTGTAATTCGTAAATATCATGAATAAGCAGCAGCCCTTTTACACTTTGTTGTAGTTCAATGAACTTGGACACTATTTTAGAGGATATCATTAGCATTCGACTAAAGGTATCGGATGGCAAAAAAGTGTCGAACATTTAGTAAAGAAGTTAAACTTGAAGCAGCTTGTTTATTTTTGGATAAAGGCTACTTTCTCCGAGATGCATGTCACTTTTTGGATGTAGGTGAAATCGTTTTAAAGTGCTGAGACAACAACTTAGGCTTGAACGCGACGGTGAAACGCCTAAGTACAAAGTTTTGCTCCCGAGCAACAAGAGATTCAAGAGATTCAAGAGGTTAAAACCAGAATCAACGTCAAAGAGATTGAACTTAGAGCACAACTAGATACTTGCTTCAACCTCAGTCGAGGCTTTGCGGATAGTCGTAAACTTTCAGTAATGCTTGCGGATTTAGATATTGATGCTGGTTTAATTAAGGTCAGGCGGGTAACGCGTGATGTGCAACTTGTGTCAAAAAAGAACAGGAGCACACACTAATAAAGTAGCGCTGAATGAACGTTCTGATATATCAAACCTGTTAAATCGAGAGTTCGATCTGCAAAATCCAAATCAAATGTGGTGTGGAGATATTGCAGTAGACATTGATTTATACGCGAAGCGAGTTGTCGGGTGGGCGATTTCAGAAAAGCCAGATGCTATTAGATAGAGCATATTAACAAAGAGGCAAGCTTAGAGGAGCTATGTTGCATTTAAATAAGGTGAGCAAGATGTTAGCATTTACTTGGTGAACTATTACAACTGGGAAGGTCGCATAGTTTTATAACGAGATTCAAGCTCCAGCTGTAGCAGAAGAAAAACTTAATTTACTGTGTGGAATTGGTCAACTACTACAGAGAGAAGGATTGACCGAATTGATTTTTGAAAACTAGCCCAATGGTTAAGTTGAGAATACCGTTGCTATATAAGATTCTTAATGATGAAGTAGATAAGGTGGCGAGACCTAACCAACCTAAAACATGGGTAGTTGATGGTAAATCCGATAATGGAAACGTATTAGGACTGCTTACTATTGCAATTAGTGGGTAGTCCCGACATATGAGTCATGTGGTTGTTCATCTGAAACAAATCTGTATATGAGGTATGAAGCCAGAAATATTGTTACTTCACGTTAAAATTATGTCGCTTTGGCTGTTAGCTATCATTAAAGGAGCACCGAGTGAGAAATAGTTCGACTACGTTTGGTTTTTTACTCTACTAAAGACAAGTGAAAGTTGGATGTACCTTGCTGTTGGAATGAAT
Source organism: Pseudoalteromonas maricaloris (assembly GCF_024746855.1). NCBI lineage: Bacteria > Pseudomonadati > Pseudomonadota > Gammaproteobacteria > Alteromonadales > Pseudoalteromonadaceae > Pseudoalteromonas > Pseudoalteromonas maricaloris. The sequence goes on from NZ_CP024626.1 coordinate 1,849, forward strand.
TTATATTATCGTCGAACTGTTGGCAGGCATGATGACTGGTTTAGTTATAAAAGACGTGATTTAGGCTTTTAACTTGAGAAAGACAGTCTAGGATTTAATGCTTAATTCTGACTATACGAATAAGCGATACCGTAAGTTGCTAAAGCAATTTGGTATGCGAGCAAGCATGGGGGCTCGTTGTGATAGCGCTGTTGCTGAAAAGTTCTTTGGTAGCTTAAAACAAGCGTGGTTTCTAAAATTTTTTCAATCAACTCACGAATACATAAAAAATGATGTTGCTGACTAGGTGAGACATTACAATTTAGAGAGACTGTAGTCAGCTAATAATGATCAGCCACACGCTGAGTATGAAAATGTTTTAAGAAAAGTGTTCGGCTGGAGTTGACCAGAAAATTCAAGCAATGGTGCAAGTAGTTTAACGTTATGCCTATTTGTTTGATATTAATAGTTTTTACAAGCTTATTTGTAGCTATTTAATCGTGCACAGTTATTTTTTTTGCTTATTAATTAATAAGGAATAGTAAGTGGATTATACCGACGATATTATAATTGATAGTCCAAAGTTACATTGGCCAATGGCCGAATACACAAAAGGGCATGAACCTCACTTTCTTTTTATAATTACACCGCCTTATTCGGGTAGTACTGCTTTGGCAGAAATTTTAAATACGAGCAATAAAACGATGCTTTTGCATGAAAGTGGTGAAGGTCAATGGCTTGTTCCTGGCCTATGTGAGGATGATAGATGGAATAGCAATAAGGTTATAGATTATGCATCTGTCAAATCTGTTTGGTTAAATCAATATCAAAAAACAAAAGCTCAAAATCCAAGTGTAAAAGTTGTAGTTGAAAAGAGCCCGTCCAATATGGTGAGGATAAAAACGCTTGCTAGTCAATTTGATTCTTGTTCATTTTTGGCAAATAACCGAGACCCTTATGCAAATTGCGCGAGTACTCTGTATCGTCATCATGAAGCGGATGAGCTTTCTCAAAACGAAAGGCTGGAGATACTTTCGGTCATGGCAGCAGCATGGTTGAAAAGAAGTATGACCATTTTAGAACTCGTTACTTCACTCAATATCCCGTTGGTTACTTATGAGAATTTTTGCGAAGACCCAATAATTCTATCTAGGGTGTTGGAGTTACCTGAAGGAGTAGCTGAGAGTATTGATCCGTATGCAAAAGTTCAGGTGAAAGACTATATGACCAATCAAATAGTCAATAAAAATGATATACAAATCAACCGACTATCATCAGCGGAAATCTCACATTTAAGTAGCATTTTTGATTGTTACTCTTTCTTATTGGAGCATTTTAACTACAAGATTCTATAAGGAATGTCTAAATAGTGAACACTAAAAAACATCTCATGCGTGAGATTCTTCCGATGTTAAAGAGGAGCACTTATTTGGTTCTATCACTGACATAGTAGCGTCGTGAGCCTTTAAAGTTTTTAAGCTGAGTTATTATAAGATACTCACTTCTGTCTAATCAATTAGCGTAAGGCTGTATTCTAATACAGCTTTTTAAAGATAAATATTTTGCAAAAATAAAAATTATTACATTAGATTCAAGGATATTTATGAGTAATGCCAATTCATCTCTGGATATGAAAATATCCAGAGAAACACTGAGGAAGATATCAAAACTCAAACGTGACAATTATAGTTGTCTATTAATAATTCTTTTTAATTGTTTAATAGTTGCTGTTTCTATATATGTGTGTGTTGTAGTTTCTTACATATTTTATCCACTGGCTGTGATATTGATTGGTTCTGTGCATCGAGTTTTCGCAAATTTGTTGCATGAAACCTCACATAATACATTCGCAGAAAACAAAATACTCAATCATATTGGTGGCACTTACCTCTCTAGTTATTTAGTATTTCATATGGCTGTTCCATACAAATGTTCTCACATGAAGCACCACAGTCACCTAGGAGATAGACAAGAAGATCCTGACTTTGAGTTTCATATTAGCTGTGGGCTATATGATAATTCTCAGCCAGTTCATTGGTTTATTATCAAAAATATTTTACTGTCTATGATTGGGTATAGATCCATTCAGTACATCAAATACATATTTAAGGATAGAATCTTTTTTGATATGACCGGTCAGTCAGATAAAACAAAACGTGAAGCGGTTCGAGAGCGCTGGGCCTTCTTCGTTTATTGGGCCGTATTGGCGTCCTTAATTGTATATTTTGGAGTTATCACTGAGTTTATTTTGTTTTGGCTTGTGCCTATGTTTACCGCTGGAATAACGATCGGCTGGCTGGCAGAGCTAGCAGAACATTATCCGCTGCCGGAATTAGAAAAAGAGAGTTTGTTTTTAACTCGTAATCGAAATGGAACTTGGCTAGAAAACTTTATAATTGGAAGGCACGGAGACAGGTATCATCTTATCCATCATTTAGCGCCTAATATTCCCTGCTATAAATACAAAGCAGCCCATCAAGCGTTATTAAATGAAGAAGCCTATCGTAATTGGAATGATATGTGTGGCGGAATTTTTACGTGGCGTAATGACAAAGAAGAGAGCTTAATTTCATTTATAATCAAATATAGAGATTGGCAAAAAACAAACCCTGATAGTGAATCATTTTGTACGTATTTAATTCAAAAGCAGGCTAGTTAAATGATTAGTTTCAGTGCTTAACCAAAAAAATGCTATGTAGAACATGGAAATATATAGTCTAAACATTGAATAGAAGTTAGTTGATTACTTCTTTTTATAGGAACATTTATAGTGTTAAAAAAACCATTACTTAGTCGATTTATTTTTCTTATTCTATTGCCGTTAGTCGCATTCTTAACTTGGCTAGGCTTTATTGCTCTTAGTAGTTTACCAAAGACAGACGGCAGTTTTGAAGTGTCTGGTATAGAAGCTCCGGTAGAAGTATTGAGGGATGACTGGGGCGTTGTTTTTATAGAAGCTAACTCAGATAAAGATGCTTTTTTTACTATGGGATATTTGCAAGCTCAAGAGCGATTATGGCAACTTGAAATACAAAAACGTATGGCAGGCGGCCGTTTAAGTGAAGTGTTTGGCAAAAGTATGGTTGAGCAAGATGTTTTTATGCGTAGTTTGGGTCTATATTCCGCAGCAGAAGCCGCTTTTGACAGCTTATCACCTGATGCAAAAATAGCTTTAACCTCATATGCTAATGGTGTGAATGCTTGGATTGATGAATCAGATGCGTTACCTTCAGAATTTATGATGTTTGACATTCAGCCTCAATATTGGAAAGAAGTTGATTCGTTAGCATGGATAAAGGTTTTTGCACTAAATTTAGGGGGGAACTACCTCGATGAGTTGGAGCACTATGCTGCATCTCAAGTACTTGATAATGACAAACTACATTTTATTTATCCCGACCTCAAAGGGGAGACTTCGCCGACAGAGGTAGCTAGTTTTTCGATCGAAAGTGGCTATTTAGCGTTAGCAAATGAGCTTTTTAATAAACAGAACATGCAACTACAACTAGGTGGAAAATTTGTAGGAAGTAATGCGTGGGCTGTCAGTGGGAAAGCAAGCAGTAACGGAGCTACCATACTAGCAAATGATCCACACCTAGGATTACAGATCCCATCGTACTGGTTTTTTGCCAACATAAAGGGAGAAGAAATTAATGCAAAAGGTGCGGCTTTAGTAGGGCTTCCCGTGATTTTGTTTGGACAAAATACGCACATTGCTTGGGGAGGCACTAATTTAGGAGCTGATGTTCAAGACCTTTTTGTGGAACAAGTTAACGTTCATAATCCGGAACAGTACTTAGTCAATGGAAAGTGGCAAGCCATTTCCGAAAGAACTGAGTTGATCTCAGTGAAGCAAGACTTTCCTGCTGCGATGAATAAACCACTTAAGCCCTTAAAAGTAAAAGTAAGAAGTACGCGTAATGGCCCAATAATAAGTGATGTATATGGCTTGATCGAAAACCCTGTTGCTTTACGTTGGACTGCTCTTGATCCTGATGACACGAGTTTTCAAGCATTCTATGAGTTGAATTATGCGAATGACTGGGACGACTTTAAAAGCTCTGCAAATAGTTTAGTCGCTCCAGCGTTAAATCTATTGTATGCAGATAACGATGGCCTAATAGGGCTTGTCGCAGCAGGTAAAATACCGGTACGTAAAACAGGTAAAGGGTTACTGCCATCTATCGGTTGGGATGATAGGTTTCAATGGCAAGGCTTTATACCTAGAAAGCAGTTACCTGAAATTAAGGATCCTCATTCAGGGTACATCGTATCAGCCAATGATAAAGCCTTTAGTGACGATTACCCTTATTTTATCAGTGCCAAATGGGCACCAACAGCTCGAGCTGAGCGAATTAGTGAATTGCTAGCGAATAAGTTAGAGTCTAATAGTAAGGTGACGATGATAGACAATGCGACGATTCAGGGTGATATAAAAGATTTGGCTGTAGCATCAATACTGCCATTATTGAAAGAGGTTCACTGCGAAACCACCACTCAATGCCAGGCAATAGAAGTGATTAAAAATTGGGACGGCAATATGACTAAATCACACGTAGCGCCGACAATAGTGACCGTCTGGCTTGATCATCTTCGTCAGACTTTATTGCTTGAAGATCTTCAAGCGCCATACAATAAGCTAGAACTTGACATGTTTTTAGGCAGGATCATAGGTAACCTAACAATTAGTCAAATGTTGGACATGCTTAGCACAGGACAAGAACATTGGTGTGATGGACCTAACTCTAGTAGTCATTCAAATTGTAATGGCGTGTTACTTTCGTCTTTGGATAGCGCTATCGAAGAGCTTACCAAACTGGCAGGAGATGATATGGAAGGTTGGATTTGGGGGGAGTTGCATAAAACGGTTTACCAGCACCAGCCAATTAGCCAAATAAAGTTACTTAAAGGGATTTTCGAGCGAAGTATCAATAATGGTGGCAGTGTGAATAGTGTAAATGTTGCTAATGCATCTTATCAACCATCTCAAGGCTATGAGCAAAGCTTTGGTGCAGGTTTTAGACAGATAATATCATTGGGTGGTGCGAGCGGGGAACACTGGTTTATGAATAGTACTGGGCAGTCCGGCAATATTTTGAGTAAACATTATGATGACATGGTTGAGCCTTTTAATAATCTAGAATATGCAACTCTTCCTTGGTTGTTAGTAAGCAAAAATCAAAAGTTAAGTTTATTACCCAAAAATAAATAAAGGCCTAGTTAATGAAATTATTTGATGCATTTATCCATAGGTCGCCAAACAAACTGTTTGCTGCGATAGTTTTTGGTTCATTAGCTGGTGTTGCGTACAGCTTGCTTATCCCTATAGTGTTAAACAGTATCACTGGAGATAGTCGTTTTGTTGCCGAAGATACAGCTAATGCTATCGTATTCGGTATTGAAGTAGCTAACCAGAGTTTTGCCACTGCGTTCTTGATTATTTGCTTATTTATATTTTTTGCTAGAACATTTTCCCAAATAACGTTAACAAGGTTAGCGCTTGATGTGACTTCTGATCTGCGCAAAGACATTTATCAAAATATAGCAAAAGCTTCGTTAATTAATTTAGAAAATGTTGGTTCGCCTAAGCTGCTAGCGACAATCACTAAGGACGTTGAAGACATAATGAGAGGCGTGAAAGTGTTGCCTGATTTGATTATTTCAATGGTTACTATTGTTAGTATGCTGAGTTTTTTGTTGCTATTAAATGCTGAAGCCTTTGGTTTTGTGTTGGCGGCTATTCTATTTGGTGCATTAACTTATCAAATTCCAATGTTAATTGGGCGTAATTACTTTATCAAAGCCAGAGAGAGGGTTGATGATTTGCATGAGGGCATTCGAGGCTTAATTTATGGCGCTAAGGAATTAAAGCTCAATACAAGTCGAAAAGAGCATTATCATCAAGTTGAGTTAAATGATGCAGAGTCTGGCTTGATTAAAACACAAAAGACAGCTTTGGCAATTGTTCGTAGCGCGATGAACTATGGTGACCTTATTGGCTTTTTTGTTATTGGAGTCATTACGTTCGTATTTGTTAATTACAGTGATATTAGTAGCGAAGAGCTGATTGGCGTCATAATGGCAATGTTATATGTTACCGGCCCTGTCGGGTCGATTTTAAATACTTTTCCAGAGTTGTCTATGGCAAAAGTTTCATTGCGAAAAATAACACATTTACGAAAGCTATTAGCAGAAGAAGCGTTTAATGAGTCAGTCGAGCCGATAAAACCTTGGCAGTCAATTACAGTTGAAAACTTGCGTTTTATTTATCCTAGTCAGGAAGAGGATACATCATTCTCTGTTGGACCTGTTTCACTTCAACTCAAGAAAGGGCAGGTTACTTTTATCGTGGGTGGTAATGGTTCGGGGAAATCTACATTAGGCAAAATGCTTACCATGCACTATTTACCAACAGCGGGCAGCATTAGCTTTGATGATGTCGAAGTAACAAAAGATAATATTAATAGTTACCGGCAATGTATTTCATCTATTTATTCAGACTATTACCTATTTCAAAGCCTGCATGGCTTAGGTAACAAATTAGATGAAGACAAAGTACAGAAGTATTTAACCAAATTAAAGCTGCAAGACAAAGTGACAATAGAAAATGGCCGCTTTTCTACACTTAAGCTATCGGATGGACAAAGAAAAAGATTAGCACTCCTAGTGGCTTATTTAGAAGAAAAGGATTTGTATCTGTTTGATGAGTGGGCGGCGGATCAGGACCCTGACTTTAAACACTTTTTTTATTATGAATTGCTAAAGGAATTAAGAGAGGCTGGAAAAGCCGTGATAGTAATAAGTCACGATGATAGATACTTCGACCTTGCCGATCAGGTCATTGTAATGGAAAGGGGGCTGCGCAGAGACGAGTCCAGTGTGACTATTCCTACCGAGGCGCCAGAAGAAAAACAAGAGGAATTTGTGTGAACACCCATATGATCCCAAATAAAATAGCCTTGACTTCAACCCAACGAGATATTTACTTTGCCCAGCTTAGATATCCTGCCAACCCATTGTATAATATTGGTGGCTTTATTCGTTTTAAAAATATAGACCCAAAGCGTGTGCAACGAGCGCATGCTCAGATGGTACGAAATCACGACGCGTTTGGCATACGTATTCTGTCAGAAGAAAGCGGTTTAGGGCAATATTTAACTAAAGTGCGTGATACGAGTTTACCGATAGTAGATTTTAGTGATAAGTCTGAGAGCGAAATTGATTTATGGTTAGATAAACAGTTTCAAACACCATTTGAAATCCATGACGAACCTTTGTTTCGTTCTTTCTTGATAAAAATGGCCAAGCGACATTACCGTTATGTATCATTAGCTCACCATATAGCGGTCGACGGCTGGGGATTTGCAAATCTCGCTAGGTTGATTGGTGTTTATTATAATCAAGACTTGGCTGGCAAAAGTGCACCTGAGTTGGAAATCAGCTGGCCTGATATCGTCGAACTGGATAAGTCATATGTAAGTAGTACGAAATACCAAAACGATAAAGCATATTGGCAAGAAAACCTTAAGGATTTATCTACTGAGCCACTTTTTTCGCCAGATTTGAATGTGTCTTATGAAGGCGAGGACTGCATTCCAAGTCGTAGGGAAATTAGCGTTTTACCGAAAGAAAAAGTTGTTGCATTGAAAAAGGCAGCAGCCGAATTAAACATCGCTTTCCCGCAATTGTTACTTTCAGCTTACGCACTATATTGGATATTGTCATATCGAAAAAAAGAATTAACGATAGGTGTTCCCGTTCATAATCGTAGTGGTCATAAACAAAAGTCTAAACTAGGTGTTTTTACTAGTATGAGCCCTTTACGATTAAACCTAGATGGTACGAATAGTTTTAAGTCAATCGCGGTGGAGATATCATCGCAAATAAAGCGAAATTTTCGTCATACAAAATTTCCTATTGGCGACATTTATAGTTGTATTAGTCGTTCCGCACAGAGAGCACCTTTGTATGATGTTGCATTTAATTTTCTGCATCTGGATAGTGATATAGAAATCGAAGGGCAAACAGCTGATCTTGTGTATTGGTCACACAGTCACGAACAAACACCAGCGATGCTCAATGTTTGGGAATACGGTGCAACCGACTATGTTGAGTTGCAACTCGATCACAGCTTAAAATGGCTCTCGCAATTGGCAGCAAGGCGTGTACTTGACGGCATTGTTAAAATATTGGAGCAGGTATTAGTCAACCCTGTTATATCAATTGACAGGCTTGATACTTTTGGTGAACAAGAGCGGGCGTTGTTAAGTCACCTTTCAACACCTTCACTTTTGCCAAATAAGTTAGGGCAAGACTCAATTATTAGCGCTTTTGAACACCAAGTTTTACAGACCCCAGATAAGATAGCCGTACTTGATAGTCAACATGAAGTAAGCTTTGTTGAGTTGAATATAAAGGCTAATCAATACGCAAGAGTATTACAAAACAGTGGAGTGGTTTGCGCAGATATAGTCGGTGTTTCTTTAACGAGAGATAAGGACTTACCCGCAATTTTATTGGCTATTTTTAAACTAGGGGCTGCTTATGTTGCTCTTGACCCTTCAATTCCAGAGCATCGTCTTGCGTCAATTGTTAACGACAGTGGCTTGAAACATGTCGCTGTGAGTGAGCAAGTTACTTTTCCGCGTTTGTCTAATTATCAAATTGTTGAGTTAAGTTCGGAAAAGGTCGTTGAATTGAATGGAGAGAATCTTAATTTAACTTATTCACCTAACGATCTTGCTTACTTAATTTATACGTCTGGTTCGACTGGTATACCAAAAGGGGTGGAGATCTGTCATAAGAACTTAATGGCTTTGATTAATTGGTCTTTAGAAGAGTTTAGCAAGAGTGAGCTTCGTTGTGTCCTTGCAAGTACTTCGTTAAGTTTCGATTTATCTGCATTTGAGTTGTTCGTCCCTTTGTCGTCGGGAAATTGTATATATGTAGTCGAAAACGCGCTGGAAGCGATGAGTACGTGTCCTGTGGTGTCTATGATAAACACCGTTCCCTCCGCGATGAAAGTATGGTTGGAGCACAGAAATATCCCTAAATCTGTCGTTGCTATAAATCTTGCAGGGGAGCCATTGCCAATGGCTCTTGTAAACGATATCTTCGAACAAAACTCAAGTCAGACTGTGCGAAATTTGTATGGGCCCTCTGAGGATACAACATATTCAACTTGTATGGCTTATACCGAAAAGGTACACATTTCCCCCGCCATTGGTAAAGTCATTAGTGGTAGTTGTGCCCTTATATTAGATCAGAGAGGGAAGGAGCTACCTGTTGGACATATAGGAGAACTTTACCTTGGAGGTAGTGGCGTAGCCAGAGGTTACCGAAACCTTTCTCAATTAACAGATGAAAGGTTTCTTTTTCTTAAAGCAAGCGACAATGAATCTATGAAATGGTATCGCACTGGTGACCTCGTGCGATTGGATGATGACGGTATTTTGCATTATGTTGGCAGAATCGATGAGCAGATCAAACTGAACGGTTTTAGAATAGAGACTAATGAAATTTCAACTGTATTGACTCAATATCCCAGTATTAATGATGCGCTTGTCGTTGCTAAAGTTCAATCAGAGCATAAGTTTTTGGTAGCTTATTACTGCGCAGCACAACCTATTGATAATAAGTTGCTATTTGAGCATATTAGTAAAATATTGCCAATGTATATGGTGCCTCAACATTTTTGTTTTTTAGCAGAGTTTCCGCTGAACAAAAATGGTAAAATAGATAAAACCAAATTACCTGATATTAAAGTAGAAAGTTTAACTGAGGCGTTTGTTGCCAAAAACGAAGTCGAACGGATGTTGTTGACTCTATGGCAAGATTTGTTAGGTGTCCAATCAATTCCTATTGATCAGAGCTTATTTGAATTAGGTGGTAGCTCGCTGTTGGCAATGAGAATGTTGGCTTTAATCAATGAGACTTTTGCGACACAATTTACACTTGTACAATTGTTTTCGCATGATACTTTGCCAAAGCAGTCAACACTTCTTCAACAAAACTGCGTCAAAAAGCATCAAGTTGTAATCAAGCGCATTGACTCAAACCGCGCTCCACTTTCGTTGGCTCAAAAACGTATTTGGTTCACTGAGCAAATGGCTGGTAATCAAACGATGAATAACATGGTGATTTCCTATAGGTTATCAGGTGCTCTCAACGTTGCAAAACTAAGACAAGCACTTGCAGATGTGGTTAAGAATAATGCAATATTGAGAACGACTTATCATCTAGATCATGAGTTGCCTTATCAGTTGGTAAGACATAATGCTTCCGTTGAGTTCGTTGTTGATAAACTGCCCGCAGGCGATATGAAAGATGTCCTAAATGATCTTTATGCCCAGAGGTTAAATAGCAAGTTTGACTTAGAGTCAGATACCATGTTGCGGGCCCATCTGTTCACAGAAGATGCTAGTACTAGTTACCTATTTCTTTCCTCTCATCATATTGCGTTGGATGGCTATTCGATTAATCTCTTGCTTAAAGAGTTGTCTGATATTTATGACTGCAATCTTAGTGGCAATAGGCGTGATTGTGATTTACCGCTAGAAGCGCCAGAGTATGGCGATTTTGCGACGTGGCAAAACGAAAATAAGCATCAAATTGATATAGATTTTTGGCAAACTAAGCTTGAAGGGGCGCCAAATTTACATGGGTTGCCCTTGGATAATCCAAGATTAAATAATACTCGCATTGATGGACGATGCTCGCGTACATTTGTCGATGACCAAACAACTAAACAGTTGATCAAACTGTGTGAACAGCACAAGCTGACTCTTTCTAGCATACTGTTTAGTTTGTATAGTTATCTGCTGATGGTATACAGCCGCCAGCAAGATATTATTATCGGTATTCCTGTGCTAGGTAGAGAGCATACTAGCTTGCAAAAAGTGTACGGTGTATTTATTAATATGCTGCCAATCCGAGTTCAGGCTAAGCACAATGAGTCACTTGTGAATTGGATGAGCTCTATACAGTCTGAACTTTTCGACGCTTTACCTCACCAGTCGACACCGTTTGAGCAATTAGTTGAACAATTAGCCACGGCTCATGATTCGAGCTATGCACCTATATTTCAGATCATGTTTAATTATCAAGAATATAGTTTCGATAATATGACATTACGGGAAGTATGCAGTGAACGATTAGTGCATGAACATAGTGCTGTGAAGTATGATCTAGAACTTCATGTAAACACCATGTCGGATGGGTTAGAACTTAGTTGGTTATACAACCAAGCTATATTCGATAGCACTACAATCAAGCAATGGCAGAATAGTTTTGAACTGTTGCTAAATACCTTTGTGTCAACCCCAGAAGCCAGCCTACACGAGTTAAACTTACTTAGCAGATTAGATTCAAGCAAACTGGTCCAGTGGAACAAAAGCAGTCGTGTACAAAATGCTGAGAAAAACTTCCTTGCAGCAATTTATCAAAATTTTGATTCGACAAGTATAGCGTTCGTAATGGGAAAGGATGTGATGTCATATAAGCAAGTGGGTGAGCTGTGCACCCGCTTTGCAAAGTCAATTTTAGCGGCTGGTGTCAATCAAGGAGATGTGGTTGGGATTATGTTACCGCGTGGTCAAGTGTTGCAATGTAGTATGCTTGCCACGATGCTACTGGGGGTAACATTTGTTCCTTTGCCAATAAATTTTAATGACACGCGATTAGCTTACATTATTAAAGACAGTGGCATTAGTCATATTATTACCAAAGATGAAGTTCGAGCGAGCAAGTTGTCGTGTTCGACTTTGATACAAGTGCTTGATATTGAGAATTATGATTTAGTCGCTTCAACAACAAAAGCGCTGCCAATCCGTCAACTTCATCCAGATGCAACGGCCTATATTTTATATACGTCGGGCTCGACAGGAAGCCCCAAAGGGGTGCCGATACACTACGGTGCTTTAAACAACTTTTTAAACGCAATGTTATTGGCGTTAGACTTAGGTAATGCGAAAACTTGGTTGGCCTTAACTACTAATTCTTTTGATATTTCACTTCTAGAATGGCTAGCGCCTCTAATTAGAGCAGATCGTTGTGTACTCGTTAGTGATGAGCAAGCTGCTGACCCTTTATTATTAAAAGAGTATATCGAACAACATGAAGTCGATGTTATTCAAGCTACCCCATCAAGGTGGCGGCAAATGATAGAATCAGGCTGGCAAGGAGGTAAGCGTTTAACTCTATTAACAGGTGGTGAGGCTCTAGATACACATTTGCAGCAATTACTGTCTGAGCGAAGTGGTACATTATTCAATTGCTATGGACCAACAGAGGCAACAATTTGGTCCTGTATAAACAGAGTCGACAGTCAGGCTAGTGAACGATGCCGCTTAGCCTTAGGGAAAAGTTTAAGCAATTATATCCATGCTGTAGTTGACGAAAATAATCGATTATTACCCATGGGAGCTATCGGAGAACTAGTAATCAGCGGTGTCAGTGTTACAAACGATTATCACAACTTACCTGAGTTATCTGCAACACGTTTTTTTGTTTGTCAACAGCATCCATATCAAGGGAAGCGCTTTTATTTGACTGGAGATTTGGTTCGTTTAGACGGCTCGGGTCGTCTGAATTATATAGGCCGAATTGACAACCAAATTAAAATTAGAGGGACTTTAGTTGAGCCAACAGAGGTTCAAGGGGCGCTGTGTTCATTGCCAGAGGTTAACCAAGCTTTCGTTTGTGCATTTGATAACGGGCGAGAGCAAGAGCTTGCTGCATATTTAGTGCTAAACGAAATAGCTTCTCTTGTTGATATACGAAATGCGCTACTAAAAATACTGCCCGACTATTTAGTCCCTTCTAGATTTGAGGTTTTCGATGAGATGCCGCTTACCAGTAACGGAAAAATTGATATTAAGGCGTTACCAAGCTTCAGCAGGCAAATGATTGTTGAACCAACTTTGGCTCAAGGAAAGACTCAGAAAATACTTGTTTCTCTATGGTGCAGTGAACTTGATGGAATCAATAAAAATGTATGCGTAGAAACAGACTTTTACTCGCTGGGTGGAAATTCTATGCATGTGGTTAGGTTAGTACGAAAGATTAATCAGCACTTTGACTTTATCGAGTTTTCGGTAGCAGATTTTTTGGCTGATAGTCGGATAACAACGATAGCCTCGCTATTAGATGAACGTACTTTCTATCAAAATTTGACGAGTGACGCGAGCGAATATAGCAGTATAACTGTGATCTAACAGAAATAAAAAGATGTTTTGTACTCAGTCAGTTTTGACGGCGATACGAAGTGTGTTGAAAATAAAAATAAACAGAATTTATCACTATGAATAACCAAGATATCGAAAAAGAAGAGTGTCATTTTTACTCAAGAAGTCATGAAAAATTAGTTGCAGAGCTTGCTAAAGATAAAAATAAAGCTGTAAAAGTAGCGACTGAAGTTGAACAACGACCTTTTCCAAAATTTGCTCTGGCCGAATTAGAATTATTTGAGATAAGTCCGTGGCCATTAGTTATCTCGCAGAAGTGGGAAGAACGCTTTGATAAATTCATAAAAGGAATTGGTCCAATATTGTGGAAGTCACTCTTGCTATATTTTGGTGATGATGCCGAAAAGTTTGCTGATAACACTGGACTCCCCGTTGTAGTTCTAAATATTCTCAAGGAGGCAACACTGGACCCTTACAATTTATTTGTTAGGCATGATGTGATGGTAAGTGGCAATGAGATCAAATTATTGGAAGTCAATGCAGGCACTGCGATTGGTGGTTGGGAATTGAGTTTAATTGAACGGCGAATGGCGGATGCATTGCACTTGATGACTGGTCTTGATTCTGATTCTGTTGCAGCAGCCTTGATATTTGAAAAGCTCTTTAATAGCTTGGCAACACAAATTAAAAGACTTAAAACACCTTACCATACAGGTAATATTCTTTTTGTTTTTGAACGAGAGCCTCCGCAGGATCTACTAAGACTGATTGGTAAACAATTACAAGAATATTACGTTAATAGTTCAGATTATGTGGCTGGAGAGGTTATTTTAACCAGCGGAAGCCTGGGGATTAGTTTTGGGGAAGAGGGTGAAGTCCGGTTTAATGGTACGGTGATTAACGGATTGCTGATGGCTGGTGCTAGTCTTGGTGTTTCTCTAACGCTCGCTGAGGTTAGCGGACATTTAGTTTTTCCTGATAGTTTTATTTATAAAATACTCGGTCAAAAAGCATTACTCGCTTTACCTCATAAACCTCAAGTAAAAGCAAAACTGGCTAGTAATGAGCGTGAATTTGTTGATAGGCATATACCTTTTACCGTCACAATGGATGAAGAAAAAGTAGAGTTTCGGGGACAAATTAGCGATTTAGCATCACTTTTGAGCGCACGACGTTCGGATTTTGTCATTAAAAAGTCCAGTTCTCTAGCTGGTAAGGATGTATATGTAGGTTGTTTTACTGAGCCAGAATTGTGGCAAGAATTAATAGAAATACTCTGTGGTAATGCACATTGGGTCGCACAAGAATATTGTGAGGCGGACAAATTCTTAGCCGCCGATAAATCCTGTAAAGTGGTTAAGTATACGCCGGTTTGGGGGGTTTTTGGCTTTGAAAATAGTTATTGTGGCGCTTTTGTAAGAGCTAGTATTGACTCAACTGAGGAAGGGAACGGAGTGATTAACTCTGCAACTGGGGCGTTGGAATTTGCGGTATTAGAGGAACAAAATAGTCAGACCGAAGAAGTTGGAGAACATCACTCAATTGATATTGCAGCGAGAGAAAACAGCTATAAGCTTGCTGCTTCTTATGGTCAATTAACCGATCAACTTGTTCAAAATAAATCGAAATTGGCACCGTTAGTTTCTGCTTTGTCAGAGCGTCGCTTTCCAGAATTTGCTCAGCGTGGATTAAATACATATCCATTAAGCCATTGGCCCTTGTTGATTGATCAAAACACTACTTCTAAGTTTGAAACATTCGTACAAAACTTTGAGTCGTTAATACGCCATGTTGTTGACTATTGTTTTGTTGAAAACTTGCAAAGTTGGAAAGATTACTTCGGTCAAGGGCAATTCTTACTTTCTCTATTTTCAGAGCAAGAAGTGAATTATGATAACTTGCTTATTAGACACGACACCCTTATCAGTAATGGTACGGTTAAGATGTTAGAAGCAAATGTTGGTTGTTCAATTGGCGGCTGGGAAATAGATTTATTTGAGGCATCTACTTTAGACGCTGTCGAAAAGCTTTTACCAATCGACAGGAGTAATTTTGCTGCGAGGCCTTTCTTACAAAATCTTTTTAATCACTTTTCTGTGGCGATAGAAAGATTATCGTTGGCAAACAAAAGTCGCAATGTGTTGTTTGTTTCTAAGCCAATGGAGCCTCACTTAGAAGAGTTATTTCAACAACAACTACAGCAGATGTATCAGTCGCAAAATGATTACTTGGGAGGCGAGGTTCTTTTTGGAACTGACCCACATCAAATTACATTTGAACAAGACAATACATTAACTTATCAAGGAAGGGCGTTTAATGCGCTAGTTATGCCTAATTTAAGTGCTTACCCTGAGTTAGCTTTTAATATCACCCGAGCGGTAATTGAAGGGTATGTTATAAGTGCTGATAGCCCTATGTTTGAGTTACTCGGTAATAAAGCAATGATGGCGCTATTTCACGAGGAGGATGTTAAAAACTCCCTTCCTGATTTACTTCGAGACTTTGTTGATTCCAGCATTCCATATACTGTAAAACTAGATAGTCCCGCGGTTAGTTTTGACGGAAAAGCCTGCTCTATAAAAGATTTATTATTATGTTATCAAGATCGGTTTGTCCTCAAAAAAACAGATTCTTCTCATGGTGTTGATGTCTATATTGGACGATTTTGTGATAAGGCAGAATGGCAAAAGCTGGTCTTACAACTTTTGGGAAGTACAGAGTGGATAGCGCAAGAGTATTGTGAACCTGATAGCGTAATTGGTGCAGATTACTTATCCAATGTTTCAGAGTTTTTACCTGTATGGGGATTATTTTCAGTTGAAGGACATTATGCAGGGGCACAAGTTCGAGCTGAAGACGTAAATCATAGGCATGGTGTCGTTAATACGCATCAAGGAGCTAGTGTATTTGTAGTTTTGGAAGACAAAAGTCCTCTTGCTAAAATATCCAATACTGCAAGCGATGCAAAAAAAAGCGCTACCAATATGCTTTATTCTGAAACATTTGCAGCTATGAGCGATTTTTATACAAGAAAAGGAACTCATACCGGTCATGTATTACCGTTTACTTTGGATGGCTTACCTAAGTTTATGGGATTTCATGAGGAGTTACATTACTTACCATTAGTTGTGTCTCAAAAGTTAGTTTTAGATTTCGAAGGTCTTATTTTGGGTTACCCAGGCGTTGTACTGCGAGCAATTCAGAGCATGTTACCTGATGAACAGACTTTTATTGAATTGCTGGATGAGTCACCTTTGCTTTTTGACGTGATGAGGGATTACGCCCCCAATCCTGCCGAACTAATGTTTAGATTCGATATTCATTGTGATGGCGAACAATTAACTATGCTGGAAGCTAACTTAGGTACAGTGATAGGTGGTTGGGAGGCTGACTGGTTAGAGCCAAGGGTGAGAGCACGTATTGCTGAATTTGAAGAGCAAAGCGAGCCCGAACTATATTACCGTCAAGTTACGCCTCAGATGTTCCGCAGTTTAATTGACTGTATTCTCGAAATGAAGCGAGAAAATGCAACGGGCATTATTTTGATTGGAACTGAAGCTGAAAGAAGTGAAGAATGGCTTAGCTTTGAAAGTGCACTTGAGCAGGTATTTGGTTCGGTCAAAAAAGGTGGATATGACCATGGGCGTCTTATTTTTTTCCACGAATGGCAAGAACTTGATTTTTCTTCACAGGGAAAAGTTTTTTACCAAGAAATTGAAGTTGATACCGTATTTACGGTAACTCCTCGATTGGAAAATCAAAAGGTAGGATTGTTAAATGCACAATTGATGTCAGCCTATTTAGCTAAAAACCTGGTTTTCCCCGACTCTCCGTTACACCAAGTCTTTGGTAACAAGTTAGTGATGCCTTTGCTCCATGACTACAAGAGCTCCGGTAAAGCAAGTAACGAGGATATTGCATTTATTGAGCGGTACATTCCTTGGTCGGCTAGGTTGAATTCGTTACTGCAAGAAAGTCATATCGACAAATTGGAACAGGTCAAGCAACACCGTCAAGATTACGTATTGAAAAAATCAGCTTCTAGTAAAGGGAGTGATGTTGTGGTTGGTAAGTACAGCGGGCAAACCCAATGGCTGGAGGCAATAGAAAGAGCGTGTGTTGAGGATGATTGGCTTGTGCAGCGCTATAGCCCAGCGTCAAAAGTTTACCTGCCTGATGGGGGAGAATTAATCGAGAATGACATGGTTTTGGCCGTATATGGTATGAGAGACCGTTACAGTGGTGCTTGGGCAAGGTTAGTGCGCAAATGTGATACAGGAGTTATCAATGTTGGTACCGGCGCTGTACCAATGTTAGTTCTTGAAGAGCTTAAACAACAGCAAATCGTAATTATTTGAAGGTAGTAAAGATGGAAATTAAAGAAATATTAGAGAAAAGCGTTGCGGCTGGATTACGAATTACGCTAAACCAACAAAACCTTCAAATTCACAGTGATGCACCGCCAGCACCTGAGCTATTGGCGATGATCAAGCAGCATAAAACGGCTATTGTGGCCTTTTTGCAAAAGCATATAGGTGATGTCAAGCAAACCGATGAGATTGCTGTAGTTAATGTGGATAATGGCTTTCCGCTGTCTATGCAACAACAAAGTTTGCACTTTATTGGACAATTATATTCTGATCATAGTCAGTACAATTTATGCCGGGTTTTTTCTTATCAAGGGCAGCTGGATATTAATGTAGCAAACCAAACTATTCATTATTTGGTTAATAGACATCCAATGTTGAGCTTACGCTTTGATGAACATGAAGGGGAAGTTTCACAACAGTTTGTCGATCTTGCTTCGGTATCTGTGCGCAGTGAAAGTGGAAATATAGAAAGTATTTTATTGAATGAACAGAAGCATCAGTTTGCGTTAGATGGTACACCGCTGATTCGTGTTATTCATGTTCCAATCGATGATAAAAGTGGTTGGTTATTGTTTAATTTGCCACACCGTGTGGTTGATGGGAAATCAATATCAATTGTTACTCAAGAGTTCGTGGAAGTATACCAAGCGATCTCGCAAGGTAGAGAAGCGTCATTGCCAGCACTGCCTATCAGGTATAGCGATTACGTCGCGTGGCAAAACAGCGCAGAACAGTTGAAAAAACACAGCGATGAATTACATTATTGGTTAAATAACTTACAGGAGTGTCCACCGCTTCATTCTCTTCAGTGTGACTTTCAACGACCTGCAATAAAGTCAACCGATGGAAAGATGTTCACGACAGAGCTCTCGGCAGAAATGAACCAGCGCATTGATGCGTTTTGCAAAGTAAATGCTGTGACACCGTTTATTTTGCTGCAAACTTTAATGGCTGTGTTAGTTAGTCGCTATAGCGGCGAAAAAGAGGTGGTTATTGGGACGCCGGTTGAATGCCGAAGCCACAAGCAGCTCGAAAATTTGGTTGGTTTATTTGCAAATAGCGTAGCGATTAAGAGTTCAATAAGTCGCAATATATCGTTTCGTGAACAGCTCGAAAATAATAAATTGCAAATACAACAAGCGATGTCGAATCAAGATGTCCCTTTGAGAAAAGTAGTTGAAAGTGTTAACCCAGACAGAGCAATGAGTCACTCACCTTTATTTCAATTATTTTTTAGCTTAGATAATGACTCTATCAATGATATTTTGCTTGATTCAGTAACACTCACTCCCGTATCACTTGGTGAAACCACGAGTAAATTCGACCTAGAACTAATGATAAAAAGGGGAGATAAGAAATCATTAGTTAATTGGCATTACGATCATAGGTTATTTACCGAGACGTCAATAGCTTCCTTTGCTCAAAGTTATTTGCAGTTGTTGGAGGAAGTACTCGATAATGTTGAAGTTCAATGCGAACAACTGGATTTAGACAGAAGCAGAGTGATACCTATAGCACTAGATCAGTCTGAAGGAGAGCTCTTACATAAATTGATAGAGCATCAAGCAGAGCGTTATCCAGACAAAGTCGCTATTGAAGGTGCTGATTCAAATATCAGCTACAAAGCTCTTAATGAAAAGGCAAACCAAGTTGCTCATTTCTTAATTAAGCAAAAGTTAAGTGCAGATGAATTTGTTGGGGTGTGTATTGAGCGAAGTATTGCGTCAGTCATTGCTATTCTAGGGGTTCTTAAAGCTGGTATTGCCTATTTACCAATTGATCCAAAACTACCTCAAGCTCGCCGTCAATACATTGTGAACGATGCTAAGATTTCACTGGTTTTGAGTGAGTTAAATGAAGACTTTTGGACATCGGTCAGTTTGTCAGACATCTTGCAAAGAGAGTATGCAACTTGCAATCCAAATATTGTTATACACCCTGAAAGTACGGCATATGCTATATATACTTCAGGCTCAACTGGTAACCCTAAAGCGGCGGCGATAAGTCATAGTAATGTATTTGCATTACTCAAAGGCTGTAACCGTCACTATGGTTTGAATGAACAAGACAGAGTTACTAATTTCCACTCTACATCATTCGATTTTTCAGTGTGGGAAATTTTCTCAGCGCTTACCAACGGCGCTACGTTATACATAGTACCAGAGCCACTTAAGTTAGATATTCGTTTGCTCACTAAATATATTACAGACAATGAAATAACCTTATTAAGCTTAACCCCGTCAGTATTTTACTTATTTGCAGATGAAATGCTGAAGCAAGGTAAAGCTCACAAGCTTCGTTATGTTGTGTTGGGTGGTGAAGCATTAGATAAACAGAAAATTCTTCCTTGGCTTGAAAGTCAGCATGACGGACAAGTACGTTTGATTAATATGTACGGAATTACCGAAACTACAGTACATGTGACTTTTCATGAGGTAACTCTTGATTCGAGTGACGCTTCTATCGGCGTTCCAATAGATGGTTATGAAGCGTATGTGGTCAATGAGCAAGGTAGCTTGCAACCTTGCAATGCTGTTGGAGAATTATGGATCGCGGGTAAAGGAGTTGCTAAAGGGTACTTAAATCGTGAGCAGTTAAATCGTGATAAATTTTCAGTGGTTGATCTAGGTGGCTACTCTAAACGTGTGTACAAAACAGGAGATTTAGCCTGCTGGAGCCCTGACGGAAGTTTGCGTTATTTAGGTAGACGTGATCAGCAAATTAAAATCAGAGGCTATCGGATTGAGCCTGGAGAGGTAGAAGCTGCAATACTGTCTTTAACTGAAGTCACAGGAACGGTAGTTGATAAAATAACATGCTCTACAGGTGAGCAGTTGGTCGCCTTTGTTAAGTGTAATTCTTCGAAAATAAAAAATATAAACGAAGTGATTAGCGCTAAAGTGAAGCAGTCTTTGCCTGCATATATGGTTCCTAACATCATTAAAGTAATCGAAGAAATACCTGTTACTCGCAATGGTAAAGTAGACAAACAGCGACTAATGGATACATTACAAGATATGGCTTTTGTTGAACGACTACCTTTATCTACAAATACAGAAGTTGAACTTGCAAATATATGGAAAGAGTTGATTGGTGTTTCACAAGTATTTGCAGATGATAACTTTTTTTCGCTAGGAGGACATTCACTCGTTATTGCTAAACTGATCGCGTTAATAGAACGCCAATTCGGTAAATCGCTTTCATTGACGTCTGTTTACGAAAACCCTCAACTTGCAGATCTCGCTCGTGTAATTGATGCGGCCAATTCAGAGAAACATATTATCGACAAGGTAAATGCACAGGTTGATGTTGAACCGACTCCAATGCAAAGCTCAATGTGGCTTGCATGTCAGATAGAAGAAAATTCGAGCAAATATAATATTCCAGTCACGCTAAAACTTGAGGGTACGGTAGATCAACAAGCTATTGTTGATGCATTGACCTCGATCGTTGAGCGTCATGAATCGTTGAGAACTCGGTTTTTGAAACGCGATGACAAATTGATTACTCAAGTTAACCCTGATATCAGTTTACAACATGAGTTTGTAGATCTAAGTGATCTAAGTCCAAACCTAAGGTTTGAAGCGCTCGCTGAGCATAAACGAATTGAAGGAGAGCGCAATTTCGATCTCAGTTCAGATACATTGATAAGAAGTCGGTTATTAAAATTTGAACCACTCGAGTATTATTTATTGTTAACGGTTCATCATCTGGCTTGTGATGCATGGTCAATCGATATTTTGTTTGATGAATTTAGCCAATTATATAATTGGACACACGATCGTCACACGCCAAAACTACCAAAATTAGATATACAATATTGTGACTACGCGGCGTGGTATAACGAGAAAAATACGTCGGCAGATATAGGGAAAAGCAAATCGTTTTGGCAGCAAGAACTGGCAGGAGCACCCTTGGTTCATAGCTTACCTTTGGACTTTGCGAGGGAAAAGTTGGTCAATAATGAAGCCGCTTATCATAAACAAGTGATTGGCGGTAAAGTGTATAGAGGATTAAAAGAGTTGGCACAAAGAGAAGCGCACTCTTTGTTTAATGTCGTTCAGCCACTGATAGCTTTACTATTAGCCCAACTAAGCAACGAAGATGATATCTTGATGTTATGTCCGTTTGCAGGGAGAGGTAATAATCAAACGGAAAATCTGATCGGTTTATTTAACCAAAACATTATTTATCGTACCACCCTATCAGCTAACGCTAGCTTTTCAGAATTGATATCAGACAGTCACGCGTGGTTTAAAAGGGCTGTTGAGCACCTAAACATCGCTCATGATGAGGTTGTCAAAAGTGTGGCTCCACTGCGTCAATACGGATTTACACCTTTGTGTCAGGTAGCTCTAAACTTTTTAGTAAAATCATCGCCAAAGCCCCAACTCAACGAGGTAGTCTGGACTGATATTTCACAAGAGTACGGTATTCAAGATTTAGATCTGCATTTTACTATTGTAGATACTGGAGAAGCGCTAGAGGTTCGGTGGCTATATAAAAAGTCTCTTTTCAAAAATGATACCATCTGTAATTGGGCAGATAAATTAGCAGCGCTCAGCGCTGTGACTGTAAATAATTCTGAAAAACCACTGGCTCAATGGCCTTCTTCTTCGTGGAAACATTATGAAAAGTTAAATAGCTTGTCTGTGTTTCCTACTGAAAGTGCAAACTATATTCATGAAGCGGTAGAGAAGATGGCTGATAAGTTTGCAGACAAAGTTGCAATCGTTGCACAAGACGCTCAGTTAGACTACAAAACATTGAATGATACGGCAAATCAATATGCTGCGTGCTTGATCGACAAAGGGGTAAAACCTGGACAGTACGTCGGAATCTGTGCTGAGCGCAATACTAACTTTGTTATAGCAATGCTTGCAGTACTAAAAGCTGGTGGCGCTTACGTTCCTCTTGTTCCAGATTTACCAGAAGATTATTTGGAAAATATTGCGTCAGACGCCGAAATAGACATTATTCTGACGGAGCAGGCTTTGTTACAGAAGTTTAATTTTCTGTCGTATAAACGAGTTATTCCAACAGATATGGCTTTTAGAAAAGTACTTTTAGCCAAGTACTCTACCGACAATGTAAAGCTAGAATTGCAACCTAACTCAGTACAACCTGCTTATGTGATTTATACTTCAGGTTCTACAGGTCAACCTAAAGGTGTAGAAGTCAGCCACAATGCGCTCGGTAACTTTGTTAAGCATGACCAGAAATTACTAGGAATGGATCAGCATAGCCGGTTACTTAATGTGTTCTCCTTCAGTTTTGATCCCGCTTCAGGCGTAATTTTTTCAGGGCTCACTGCGGGGGCTTCAATTAATATATGCCCGACACATGAAGAACTAGCTCCTTATATCGAAGAACACAAGCTAACTCACTTGATTTTCCCAACAGCCCTTGCGGCAGCTACGCCAGTAGGAGATTGGCCACATGTTAAAGTAGTGAGCGCTGGGGGAGAGGCCTGCTCTCCATCGCTCTCTCAAAAATGGGGAAATCAGTTTGAGTTTTTTAATCTATACGGACCTACAGAAGCAACTATTTACGCGTTAAATGATAAGTATGTTGCAGGCAAAAAGTTGACGATAGGTAAACCGATAAGTCACTCTGGATGCTACATAATAAACAAGCTCGGCCAGATTGTTGATGTTGGTCAAGTCGGCGAGTTGGTTATATTTGGAGCTAGTGTCGGGACGAGGTATTTAGATAATGAGTTAAATGAAGTTAAATACCCCGTGATACAAACACCTAGAGGCCCTGAAAAGGTTTATAAAACAGGTGACTTAGCACTGCTAAATGAAGATGGAAATGTCGAATATAAAGGAAGAATAGATTCACAATTAAAAATACATGGCTACAGAATAGAGCCTGCACAAGTTGAGGCTCAAATAATGACGCTACCTGAAATTAAAGAGGTAGCTGTAGTGGTACATAAGCCTGAAAAGGGTGAACCACAACTTGTTGCCTATTATAGCTCAAGTGACGGCAGCAATATGTTTGATTTTGATTCTCATCTAGAGGGGAAATTACCACATTGGATGTTGCCGTCATCGTTCATTTCTGTAGAGGCATTGCCACTGACTATAAATGGTAAATTAGATGTCAAAGCGCTCCCTCAGCCTTTATTGGAAAAAACAGAGATGGTTCTGCCAAAAAGCCAATTAGAGCAGGAAGTGAAAAATATTTGGTGTGAAATACTATCACTTGAAGATATGTCGATGTCCGATGACTTTTTAAATGTTGGGGGAAGTTCCTTAACGGCTATGGTTTTGGTTAACCAAATAAAAAGTAAGTATAAGATTGATATTAAAGTGAAAGATTTATTTGAGCATTCAACCCCTACTAAGTTTGCAGAGTTACTTGAATCATTAAACGATAGCGTTGAAGAGGTTGAGCATGCAGTTGAGATGGAGTGGTAAAATGCAAACTAATAATAATTTTGAACATGTACAAGTTTTCTTGTCAGAATTAAATCAATTGGGAATACAGCTATTTTTAGCAGATGGAAAACTAAAAAGTAAGAGTAAAGCTGATGCAATAACACCAGAAATAGCTAAACGCATAGGAGCGTTGAAAGAAGAGCTGATTAGCTATTTATCAAGCCATGTTTTCGACTCGGGTAATATCACTGCTGTTAACAGGCAAGGCTTGTTAAAAGCTTCATATGCTCAAAATCGTTTATATTTTGTAGATGCTCTAGAGCAACAGTCAAATCATTATCACAATATCGTCGCGTTGGACTTGAAAGGTACACTTGATTCAGCAGCGCTAGAGCAGTCATTAAATGATTTGATAGAAAGGCATGAAATTTTACATAGTGTTTACTGTGAGCATGAAGGAGAGGTATACCAGAGTGTTCAGCCAGGACGAAAATTAGTATTAAGCCAGGTTGAAATAGCATCTAATGAAAATGAAGTGCTTAACTTGATCGCAACCGAGGCCGACGTTCATTTCGATCTATCGAAAGACTTATTGCTGAAATGCATTCTAGCAAAACATGATAAAGAGCATCATACGTTAATTATCGTGCAACACCATATAACATCAGATGGTCGGTCTGCCGATATTTTTGTTGCAGAATTAGGAGAGTTGTATCGCGCTAAGGTGACAGGTACATCTCCACAATTACCAGAGTTAACTCTCCAATATGCTGACTTCGCTCATTGGCAAAAGCACCCAGCTAACATTCAAGCTATGCCTAGTTTGCTAGAGTATTGGGACAAACAACTTGAAGGATTACCACAAGTTCACAGTTTAAATTTGTGTTATAAACGGCCAATACAAAGAACTTTTGAGGGAAGGTCTTTAGATCAGCCCTTCGAACATACAGTATATAAAGGTGTAAAGGACATTTGTTCAGCTTTTAATGTTACCCCCTTTATGTTGTTAAACTCGGTGTTTGCAGCGTTAATAGCAAGGTATAGTAATCATCAGGACATTGCTATTGGTACACCTGTTTCTGGCAGAAACTTGCAATGTCAAAATATGATAGGACTCTTTGTGAACAGCGTAGTACAAAGATTCAAAGTAGACTTAAAGGAACCTTTTACGCAATTTTTAGCGCATAGTCGAGCTATGATGAGTGAGGCGTTGAGCCACGCTGATGCACCATTTGAAAAGGTTGTTGAGCGAGTCAATCCAGAGCGAAGTAGTAGTCATGAGCCATTATTTCAAATTCAATTTTCTTATGAGAATATCGATGGAAGAACGCTTAAATTACCAGGGTTGCAAATTCAACCCTTAAATATCAAGGCGAAAGTAAGTCGATTTGATTTAGAGTTAGCGATTGTTGAGAAGGAAGGTGAATTTCACGCAGTTTGGACTTATAACAAAAATTTATTTCAACACGATAGAATCGTTTCGTTATCTCAACATTACAAAAATATAATTGAAGCCATCATTGCAAACCCTGAGTTACCAATAGAATCTTATCCTTTGATGAATGATGCACAAACCTTAGCATTGCAGGAAAAGACAAAGCCAGAACAAAGCTTTATTAGTGATTGCGATAGTGACAAAACACTCCATGAACTATTTATTGACTCTGTGATTCGAACGCCAGAGGCTATTGCAGTGTGTGATGAACAAGGGGAGATTAGCTACCGTTCGCTATTTGACTCAGCAGCTAGCTTGGCTAAGATAATAAAACCAAAGATTACGGCAGAAGAGCTTGTTGCTGTTCGATTGCCAAAAGGTCGTGAACAAGCGATCGCAACACTCGCTGTTGTTATGGCTGGTGGGGCGTATTTACCCGTAGAGGTTGACTGGCCCTGTGCTCGCTGTGAAGGCATATTTGAACAAGCACAGTGCCGCATACTTATAGGGCAGGAAGCATCGGGCCAATTAGCGCATATAAAGGAATTCATTGATATAGATAAGCTTGTCGTTGTGCCAGAGGAACCTTCAAAATGGCAAAATGATGTTCAGTCAAAACGCTTGGCTTATGTTATTTTTACTTCAGGGTCTACAGGAAAACCGAAAGGTGTGGCAATAGAGCATAGGATGGCTGTAAACACCATTCTTGACATTAACGCCCGTTTTGCCGTTACTAATCATGATAGTGTGTTGGTTGTCTCTGCATTAAGCTTTGATCTTTCAGTTTACGATATTTTTGGCTTACTCGCCTGTGGCGGCCGGGTTGTATTTCCGCAACAAGATCAAGCGAAAGAGCCTGCCCACTGGTTAGCATGTGTAGAAAAGTTCGGCATCAGTATTTGGGATACGGTACCAGTATCTGCTGGTATGCTCGTCGACCAATTGGTATACCAAAATCGAAAGAGCACAGCGTCTTTGCGCCATATTTTAATGAGTGGTGACTGGGTTCCACCTACACTACCTCCTATGCTTAAAGAGCATTTTCCAGGTGTACGTACTCATAGCTTGGGGGGGGCGACAGAAGGGGCTATTTGGTCAATTCACTATGATATTCATGAAGATACCACTCAATGGTCTAGTATCCCTTATGGTAAACCAATTACAAATCAAAGGTTTTTGATACTGAACGATGCACTAGTACCTTGTCCAATTGGTGTAGACGGAGAGCTATTCATAGCCGGTGAAGGCGTAGCGAGAGAATATTATAAGGCTGAACAACTCACGCGTGAGAGATTCATACACCACCCTGTGACTAATCAGCGGTTATATCGTACGGGTGATATTGGTCGTTATCGTGATGATGGCAACATCATTTTTGTTGGCCGTGTAGATCAACAGGTAAAAGTTAGAGGATATCGCATTGAGCTGGGCGAGATAGAAGTTCAATTAAATAAAATTACAGCAGTAGAAAAAGCGATTGTTAGAATTGTTGGTGAAGGAAGCCAGTCACGTATTACCGCTTACATACAACCTAATATTGGTGACATGGTTTGGATTGAGAAATCAGATGAACGAGATTTCTTTGAGCAAATAAAAGCGGTTTTAGCTACTACATTGGCAGATTACATGTTGCCGTCAATTTTCGTAACTGTCATGAAGTTTCCTTTAACGGCCAATGGAAAAGTTGACTTTAAAGCACTGCCTCAAGCAGAAGAAGTTACAGATAAACCAATCGTTTTACCTAAAACACCCCTACAAACAGCAATGTGTAAAGTATTCTGTTCTGCCCTGCAAATAGACACGATAAGTATAGACGACGATTTTTTTGCAAAAGGAGGACACTCTTTACTCGCTAGTAAAATTGTGAATGAGTTATGTGCCCAGATAGGACTTCAGATTCCACTTCGAGTGTTATTTGAAAACCCGACAATTGAGCAATTTAGTAAACATGTTGCTACTCTCAACAAAGAAGCTAACGTGAACCAGCTGATTCAACCTGATACTAACCCGGTTAAAACGCCGTCATTTGCTCAAGCTCGAATGTGGTTTGATGAAAGGTTAGAAGGCAATTCATGCAAGTATAATATGGCGGCGGCATTTGAATTTGAAGGTGACTTAGATGTATTAAGGTTATCAAAAGCGTTTAATACAGTCGTTGAGCGAAGGGATGTATTAAGGAGTCGGTTTTTTCTTGTAGATGGCGAATTAAAAGTAGATTTTCATGACGATTCTACGTGCGAGTTTACCCAAGAAGATATCTCTCATTTTGATACATCAATTCAGCAAGATAGACTAAAAGCCATTTCTCGAGCGCATGTAATGACGCCTTTTGATTTGGCAAAAGATATATTGCTTAAAGTTAAAGTCGTTAAATTGAGTGAAGGTCGTCATTTGCTATTGGTATGCGTCCACCATATCGCTGCGGATGGGCTTTCTGTAGAGATACTTACCAATGAGGTTATTGGCTGTTATAAGAATAATGAAGAGGAAGTTAACACGTCTGCAATTAGCTACTACGATTACGCTCGGTGGCAACGAGAGCAATTGACAGAAGAAAAAATTAACAGGCATATTGACTTTTGGCGTGGTTATTTGTCGCAAGCTCCAAAAGTCCATGGCTTACCATTAAAAAATAGTCGTCCAGCACATCAAACTTTTGCTGCGACCTCTAAATATTTCCGCATTGAAGAAAACGTGTATCAAACATTGAAGTCTTATTGTGTGAAACAAAAGGTGACATTGTTTAGCGTATTGCAAACATCATTTGCAGTATTGCTGTCTAGCTATAGCCAAGATAGAAGTATCGTAATTGGCACACCTTTTAATGGCAGAGAACAGCAACAATTAACCGATATCGTTGGCTTGTTTTTAAACCTGATCCCAATTCATACACACTTTGAATTAGAGCAAACATTTAATGAGCTATTAAAGATTAATGGTCAAGGAATATTGTCAGCTTTTGAGCATAACCAACTGCCATTTGAGCATATTGTGGAAGCGTTAGATGTGAAGCCCAGCTTGAGCCATAATGCGTTGTGCCAAATAAAGTTTGTGCTGCAAAACTATCAGACTGGTGAGCTAAACGTGCCGGATATGAAAATAATGGCAAAACAGCTAGACAATGAGGTTACTCGGTTCGATCTAGACTTGACTGCAATGGAAGATGCAGATGGTATCTCATTAGAGTGGACATTTAAGGATGAATTATTCAGTCCAGCTTTAATAGAGAAAATGGCTCTCGGGTACAATCAGTTGCTTGAAAACATATGCCGTGATCCAGATGTAGCAATTCAGCAGCTTCTACCTAACGAAAACTCGTTTTTGATTGACGGTAATGAAAACAATATAGACAGAGAAAAAACCGTCATAGAGCTATTTAGTGATGTGTTGAGACACTCAGAACATAAAATAGCGATTACTGATGAACTTGGCGAGTATAGTTATTTACAGGTGCATAACCGAGCAATAAGACTTGCTGCAGCCTTAGAGCAAATGGAAGTTGGAGCTAATTGTACCGTTGCGATTTTAAGTACTAGGAAAGCACATTTATTAGTAAGTATGTTAGGCATCATGATGAGTGGTGCGAGTTACATTCCTATTGAACCAAGCTTAAATCAAAACCGAATCGAAGCTATTTTGATTGATGCGGATGTTGATGTGGTATTGGTTGAGGAGTCATTTGCTGAGCAGAATGCGTTATCAAGTGTCGATTATTTTACACTTGATGATTGTTTTTCTGAGGGCTGGTTTGAAGAATATGCTCAAGATAGCATAGATGTAGCGTTTCCTAATCCAAATGATACTGCATATATTGTTTATACATCAGGATCAACAGGAACCCCAAAAGGTGTGGAAATTTCACATAGGGCGCTCACAGATTATTGTGTATATGCCCGAGAAAACTATTACAAAGACTGTTCAATAGGTAGTTTTGTCGTTACTTCTCATGGTTTTGATATTTCTGTGCCATCACTGTTACTCCCCTTACTCTGTGGTGATCAGGTGATACTGTCGACACCAAATAAAGAAATAGAGCAGTTGGCAGAATATGTATCAAACCCTTCGAATAGTCCTGTATTGGTAAGAATGACGCCTATGCATGTAGTAGCACTAAACATGCTCTTGGAAAATAAAGAGGTTAACGAAACTCCCCATGTGTTTGTAATAGGGGGCGAGCAGCTATACTTTGAAATGGTCAACAAATTAAAACATAGGCTACGTAAAGCTAAAATCTATAATCATTACGGCCCAAGTGAATCAACGGTTGGTTGTCTGATATACCCACTAGTTGGGGAGAACACGATTTCTAGTGGCCCTGTGCCTATCGGTAGACCGATGGAAAATACCTCCGTATTAGTTTTAGACCACAAAGGGCGAGAAGTACCTTTTGGTGGTAAAGGTGAATTATGGGTGAGTGGGCCTTGTTTGGCAAAGGGGTATGTTAATCAGCCTGAGTTAACTGCAGACAAATTTTCTTATCGTGATCAAGTAAGGTATTACAAGACAGGAGATCTCGTTTCAGTGAATGAAAGTGGTCAACTTGTCTTTATCTCACGCATTGATAACCAAGTCAGTATAGATGGTTTTCGAATAGAGTTGAACGATATCCGTTCTAATATTATAGCTTGCGAAGTTGTTGATAATTGTGCTGTAAATACTGTCGAAGTAGAAGGTAGAACAAGAGTTGTAGCGTACGTTATATATAGCGACTCGGAGCAAACAGTAGAGCAATTGGAACAGCACCTCTTATTAGAGTTAAAGAAACGGTTACCTAAATACATGATGCCTTGGGCTATTGTTCAAGTGGAAAGCATTGCTACAAATCAGAATGGTAAAATTGATTTTGATGCTTTACCGCTACCAAAGGAAGAGCAAAAACCTCGTGAGGTGGTAGAGCCTAAAACTGAGTTAGAAACTTTACTTTGCCATATTTTTACTAAGGTTCTTGGACGAACAATAATTAGTATTGAGGATAACTTTTTTAATTTAGGCGGTGATTCAATCTCAGCAATACAAGCTGTTGCAGAAGGACAGAAAAAAGGTGTCAAATTCTCTCTACAAACACTATTTGACTATCCAACAGTTAAAGAACTATCAACTATGGTAGAAGAACCAGATAAACTGCAACCTAATCAAAAGAGTGAAGGGGAAAGTCTGTTGTTGCCTATGCAGCAGCAATTTTTTAACAGAAAGTTAGTTAATGAACATCACTACAACCAATCTATTTTATTAACTGTACCAGAGTCTTTAAACCTAAAAGTATTGAGACAGATGTTTGAATGTTTGGTCAATACCCATGACTCACTGAGACAGTATAGTGTTGATGATAAAATGTACTTTGAACCAAACGAGGGCGAACTGTTAGATAAAGCGATAAGTTATTCCTCGATGAAGAATATGAAAGCGGAAATTGATGCACTTCAATCAAGTTTTGATTTAAGCCAGCCTCCGTTGTTTAAAGTTTGTCTTTTTGAAGATAATGGGCAGCCGGAAAGGTTGTTTATTGTTCTCCATCATTTGTTAGTAGATGGTATGTCGTGGCGCTTAATGTTGGACGATCTGAATTGCTTGTTTGAACAAATTGAGCAAAACTCTTCTTTAGAGCTTATACCACAAACGCTCTCTTTAAAACAGTGGAGTGAACATGTTGAGCGATATAGCCAATCCATTGAATTTGAAAAAGAGTCTAGTTACTGGCATAGTCAACTTGCTAAAAAGGTCGACAATTGGCCTCATCGTATCGTAAATTTCGATGCTAATACGCAAAATGAACTGATCTCGCTTCAGTTTGAGCTGGATGAAATAATGAGTAATGAGCTTGTAAGTGCTGCTAACACAGCTTATAGAACAGGCACGCAAGAATTACTGCTTTCTGGAGTAATACTCGCATTAAATTTATGGACAGAAAATAATCGTTTTATTACCTATTTAGAAGGCCATGGTAGAGAAACATTGGATGAGGTAACTCCAAGTCGATTAATGGGATGGTTAACGACCTACTACCCTGTGCACATTGATATATCTCAATGCACTAATACAGGGGAGGTGATCAAGGTAGTCAAAGAAAGTATGCGCGTTGTACCTTCCAATGGACTTGGCTTTGGGTTGTTAAATAAACAGGGTTCTGTGATTCAAAATCAAGAATTGGCTGTTGAATTCAATTATCTTGGTCAATTTGATGCGACATTTTCTGATAATAGTGCCTTTGGCGTTGCTCAAGAAAACCGAGGTAATGAGCGTTGTCCTATGCAACAGCAAAGAAACGGTATCTATATAAATGCGGTTTTAATTGATGGTACGTTGAAGTTTTATTTGTCGATTGACACAGCGAAGGTAAATAAATCGTCAGCTTTTGATTTGTTGGCGCTTATGCGTACTCAAGTTGAGCTTATCGCTACACACTGTTTGATGGTGCTAGAGCTTATTGATAACGAACCTGAAAATTCTGCACGGTTGGATAACCATTCAATGGCAAATTCTACAGAAGAAGAACAAAATATTGAGGAATTTACAATTTGAATACGTTCAATCTGTTAAGAGAGCTAAGAGCAAATGGCGTTAAAATTTTTCTTGAGAGAGAGAATATTCGCATTGGTGCTGCTAAAGGCAAAATATCTCAGCAACAACTTGAGTTGCTAAAGCAAAACAAATCTGAGCTAATAAGTTTATTAAAAGAAGAGCAACGGTTGCTTGCAGAACAAAAGAATATTCAAACTTTAACGGTTTCTGACTTCCCGCTTGCAACTGTCACTTCAAGTCAGCTTAGTGCATGGCAAGAGAAGTATGAAATCGAAGATATATATGCTGCAACCTCTATGCAAGCTGGGATGATCTTTCATAGTCTAAAAGACAAAGGGGCCTCTCTGTATGTTAACCAACTTTGGTGTCGACTTGATAAGTCTATAGATTTAGATGACATGAAATTGGCTTGGGAGTTCCTTTTACAGCAACACTCGATATTTCGTACAGCTTTTGTTGGTCAAGAATCGCAGTTGCAGCAATTAGTTTGCAAATCGTCCGATATTCCATGGAGTAACTACGATCACACACATTTGAGTGAGGCTGAGCATGAGCTACAATTTCAACAGTTTTTGGAAAATGATCAGTTAGTAGAGTTTGATTTTGAACATCCTCCTTTATTAAGGGTTGCGACGTTTAATTTAGCTGATGGTAGTCACCGAATGGTATGGACATACCATCATGCGTTAGTGGACGGCTGGTGTTCTAACTTGGTATTGCAAGGCTTGATTGAAAATTACAAGACAATACAACAAGGGAAGTCTCCGAGGAAGGTTGCGTTAGAGAGTGATTACAAGCGCTATATTCATTGGTTATCCAAGCAAGATCACAAAGAAACTGCAAGTTATTGGCGCAATAAATTACAGCCGCTCAATCACTTAGTTTTATTAGCTGACCAAGATCAGGGGGGGGCTCCGAGGTTTAACGCATGTAAGATTAATCTATCAGAACGTCTAACTGAACAATTAAACCAGTGTTGTCGTAATCAAAGTATTACACTAAACAGTTTAGTAATGGGCGCTTGGGCATTATTAGTTCACAAAGAAAGTAATAGTAACATAATCAGTTTTGGTGCTACGGTAGCTGGTAGGCCTGCGACGTTAAGAAATGTTGAAAAGACAATTGGATTATTCATAAATAGTATTCCTGTTGTTAGCCAGTTCACAGGAGAGGGCTCGTTAGTAGACTGGTGTAAAAGTATTCAAGATTATCTTGTCCAAAGCAATGAACATAGTTACTACCCTCTGACAGAAATTCAAAAACAAGCGCCTATTAATGGCAAATTATTTGAGTCTTTAGTTGTTTTCGAAAACTACCTAGTAGAAAAAAATGACTCAGATGAAACACCCTTTGTTCAAGATGTTGGTCACAAAAACCAAACAAGTCAGCCCTTAGCGTTAGTTGTATTACCTGCTGTTTCACTTGGCTTTCATTTAGGTTATCAGCAGCAATTATTTTCAGATAAAAAAGCTAAGCACTTATTGGACGAGCTTCAAAGTATATTGGAAGTTTTTGCTCACTCTGAGCCTAAGGCATCCATTAGTCAGATGTTGAATTCATTGGGTGTAGCGAATAGAGAAACGGTAACTGTATTGGAAGGAAGGGATAGGGAAGAGGTATTACACCGCTGGAATGATACACAGCTTGATTACCCTAAAGACTTACTTTTGCATCAATTGTTTGAGTCCCAAGTTAGTAAATCACCTGATAGAGTCGCGTTAACTTTCAAAGGCAGTAGCCTGACTTATGCTGAGCTTAATGATAAAGCTAATCAAGCGGCTAAATTACTTAGACGAAACTATTTTGAGAAATATAGTCACGATATGCCTGCGGAAACCTTAGTTGGTTTATATTTTGAACGTGGTTTTGAAATGGTGGTGGGGATCTTAGCCTGCTTAAAAGCTGGTGCTACCTATGTGCCCATCTCTCCCGACTTTCCTCCTGCAAGAACGCAGTACATAGTGGACGATACAAATACTTCATTTATTCTGTCGCAATCTTCGCTCATACCTAAACTAGATATTGAATTATCAGATATGATAAATGGTCCTGATTTAATTGAATTAGATCTAGTAATGAGTAGTGCTGATGAATCAATAGCACCTTTTGTTAGTGATGCCAGTTCCTGTAATCTCGCATACGTAATTTACACTTCAGGTACTACAGGAAACCCTAAAGGTGTAATGATTGAGCATTGCAATGCCGTACACCTTGTTTATGCTCAACAACTAGCTTTTCATGCGTCCGAATGTCAGCGTTCATTACTGTTCGCAAGCTATACCTTTGACGCGTCTGTATCAGAGCTGTTTATTGGGCTAAGCAATGGTCATGAGGTGTTTATTTGTAGTGATGAAGATCGCGAAGCCGATAACTTAAGAAAGTTAATTCAGAATAACAATATTGACTTAGCAACCATACCACCTGCATTGCTACAAATTATGGCAGAACAGGGGGGGTTAGCATTAAAAGTCCTCGTATCAGCCGGTGAAACTCCAGCTAAAGGTGTCCTAGAAACGTTTCGTAAGAATTCATGCGTCATTAATGCTTATGGTCCAACGGAATCAACTGTTTGTGCGAGTACTCATAAATATCAGTGTGAAGGGGATGACGCACTTATTGGGTTGCCAATTCGAAATGTCTTACTTTATGTTCTAGATGAACAATTACAGCCAGTGCCCAATGGTACGCAAGGTGAATTGTACATAGGGGGCGCAGGACTGGCTCGAGGGTATTTAAATCGAGCAGAGCTCACGGCGGAGCGCTTTATTGACAACCCGTTTGTAGACGATGCGGCAAGGGCATTGGGCTATACCCGGTTATATAAAACGGGGGATGTGGTACGTCGTCGAGAGGACGGCAATATAGAGTATTTAGGGCGTAATGATTTCCAAGTAAAGATCCGCGGCTATCGCATAGAGTTAGGTGAGATAGAAGCGGTGTTGTGTGAGGAGACATCAGTACGTCAAGCAGCTGTGATAGACCGAGCCAGAGATGATGGTAGTGTGTATTTAGTGGCATATGTGGTGATGCAAGAAGGGCAGACGTGTGACTCGACACACTTAGTGTCGCAGTTAGGCGCAAAACTGCCAGAGTATATGATACCGAGCCACATAGTCACGTTAAGCACACTACCGCTGACGTTAAACGGCAAGTTAGATAGACGCGCATTACCGGCCCCGGAGATAGACAGCGAAGAGTTTGTGGCGCCTCGTAATGAGACAGAGCAAGCATTGTGTCAGGTGTGGCAAGATGTGTTGGGGTTAGCGCAGGTGGGCATAGAGGATAACTTCTTCCGCTTGGGTGGGGACTCCATTGTATGTATACAGTTGGTATCACGTCTGCGTCAGGCTGGTTATGTTTGTCAGGTAAAAGACATCTTTAATGCCCCAACCGTTGCGCAGTTGTCTTGTTTATTAGCAGACAACATGCTGAACGGAGTTGCTCAGGTTGAAGCTGAGCAAGGCGAGTTGGTTGGGACATTTGATTTATTACCCATTCAGCAATGGTTTTTTGATAAGGCATTACCAGCACCTCATCATTGGAATCAAGCCTTTATGGTACGTCTTCCTAGCACAGTAAGCCCCCAAGCATTGCAAGCTGGGCTCGAAGCACTAGTTGCGAGACACGATATGTTGCGCTGTCGATTTATCGATAATAAACAACAGTATTATGGGATGGATGAGGTAAACACCGAGCTGTTAACATTAGACGTTAGTAACTTAGATGAGGCGCAGTTACACCAGCAACTTACAGCTTTTCAGTCTGAGTTTGATTACCAGTTTGGGCCATTATGGTGTGCTGTACACTTAACGGGCTATGACGATGGAAGTGCTCGACTGTTTATGGCGTTACACCATCTGATTGTGGATGCTGTTTCTTGGCGTATTTTAGTAGATGACTTGAGCATGATTATGCAAGGGCATACACTGCCAGATAAAACAAGTAGTTATCGCCAGTGGGTTCATGCATTAAAGGCATTAGAACCAGATACAGAAGAAATACGGTATTGGCAGGGGGTTATGGCAACCCCTTGCAGTTTGCCAACTGCTGAAGAAACAATCATGGTTGATGTATTACAACAGTCTTCAGAAGTAACAGCGCATCTATTACGAGATACTAACGAAGGTTTTAATACCGAGATTAATGATGTGTTGTTGAGCGCTATGGTATTAGCGTTAAGTGAAACACTGGGTGAGCAAGCGTATACGCTAGGATTAGAAGGACACGGTAGAGAGCCAATGGACGAAACATTGGACTTATCGCGTACTATAGGTTGGTTTACCACACTGTATCCAGTGCGTTTGTTAGGACAAGAAACCGTTGCGGATACGTTAATTGCAACGAAGGAAACATTACGTCAGGTGCCAAATAAAGGATTAGGGTTTGGTGCGCTGCGTAACAAAGGTGAACTTGGGGGAGCCTTGCCAACTATCATGTTTAACTACCTCGGCCAATTTGGAGATGGCTCAGGACAAGTTGAAGATTGGTCTTTGGTAGGAGAAGATGTGGGCATGACTAGCGCTGCAGGCAACGAAGACAGTGTACTGTTGAGTGTTACTGGCGCGATATATGAGGGACGCTTGCGCTTTAAAGTGGTAAGTCGACTATCTGAGTTAGTGCATCACAACTTTAATGAGGCGTTTACATCAGCGTTAGCAGCGGTTGTGGCAGCAGGGTGTGCGCAAGCCAAGCTAGGGGGGCGTAAAACGCCGAGTGATTACGGGGTTCCGACATTGTCAGCTGCTCGTTTGCAGTATTTACAAAAGACGCATGACATTGAAGCCTTATACCCTGCCAGCAGCTTACAGCAGGGCTTTATCTACTATCACCTGAATGAGCCAGACGACGATGCGTATAGAGTCCAAGTATTATTAGATTATCATTGTGCTTTGAATATTGCGCACTACCGTCAAGCATGGCAAATGGCGTCACTGCGTTTCCCCAGTTTACGCGTATGCTTTGATTGGCAAGATACCCTAGTACAAATAGTGACTTCAGGGGTTAGCCTAACCGACGAGCACTTTAGTGTGGTTGACATTAGTCAATTGGCGTCAGATGTACAGGAGCAAGAAATCGAGCGGTTGCAGCAAGAGGCACGGATGATTGGCTTTGACTTGAGTCGTCCGGGACTGGTTAGGTTAACCATCGTTAAACGAAGCGATACCTTGTACACGGTGATTAAAACAGAGCATCACAGTATTTCGGATGGCTGGAGTGGGCCGGTACTGGGGCAAGCGGTACACGAATATTATGAAGCATTGCAAGCAGGTCTCACGTGTGAGATAAAACCAGATCAGGCTTACTTAAATGCACAGGCTTACCAAATGAGCCGTCAGGCGCAAAGTGAAGCATTTTGGCAAGCACAAAAGCAGCAGTATGGTGAAGCAAATGATCTAAGAGGCTTGTTTGATAGTTCAGTTGAACTGGCGGATAGCCACCTTAATACGGCTCCTAAAGAGCAGGCCCTGGAGCTAACAGGGAATGCATTAGCTCAGTTGAAGAACATGTGTCGGGAAAGCGGGACGACGGTGAATGTTGCGTTGCAGTTTGCTTGGCACTACTTACTTCACGGCTATACCCAAGATAATCAAACATTAGTGGGGACAACAGTATCAGGTCGTGATTTACCGATTGAGGGTATTGAGTCGAGTGTCGGTTTATACATCAATACGTTACCACTTTCGGTGTCGTGGGATGAACAGCAGAGCGTTGAAGGCGTTTTACAATCAATTCAGCAAAGTATCGCGATGTTGAACAGTCATAGTGCGATATCGTTGGCGAAGTTACAGGAAGGGGGTCATCGCTTATTCCATAGCTTAGTCGTATTTGAAAACTACCCAAGAACGGCCTCAGAGGGGGCAGAAGGGATCATCAATCAGGTTCATTTTAGAAAATCAGTGGAGAAAATGGACTATCCGCTCACATTACGTGCGTTTGAGCGTGATGAGAGCCTAGTGATGGCCTTGTGTTACAACGGAGATTGGCTAAGCAACAAGCAAGCAACGCGTTTATTGTCTCAGGTAATGCGTATTCTCACGCAATTACCCCAGGTGGAGAGGTTATCTCAGTTATGTCTATTGGATGAGCAAGAGCGCACTGCGACCTTATTAGAAGGTAACGATACACAAGCGACTTATCCCATTCATGGTACTCTGGTGAGTGAGTTTGAACGACAAGTATTAGCAAGCCCAGAGCATATCGCTTTAGAGATGGGTGGGGTCCAATTGAGTTATCAGCAACTTGATGCGCAGGCGAATCAGCTTGCACGAGAGTTGCGTGATAGGTATCAGCAGCGCCATAGGCAAGCGATGCCAGCGAATACCTTGATTGGTCTGTATATGGACAGAAGCGTCGAAATGATGGTTGCGGTGTTAGCTGTGCTGAAAGCAGGGGGGGCATATGTGCCAATTTCACCAGAATTTCCAGCAGAGCGAACGGCCTTTATCCTAAAAGATACGGGGTGTCCGTTTGTCTTAACGCATGCGGCGGGTACTGAAGCTTTGCAAGGCGGATTAGCAGAGCAAGAGTGCGCAGCAGAATGGTTAGCCGTTGAACAAGTGATGAAGCATACTGTGGCCAGCGATACAGCACTGTCGTTGAAAGCAGGGCCAGAAGATCTAGCATATGTTATTTATACCTCAGGAACGACAGGGCAGCCGAAAGGGGTAATGATAGCGCATCGTGCAATAGTTAATCGTATCAACTGGATGCAAAAGCGCTATCCGTTAAGTAGTGAAGACAAAGTATTACAAAAGACGCCTTACATTTTTGATGTATCAGTATGGGAGTTATTTTGGGCGCACTGGGCGGGCGCCTCGTTGGTGATGGCAGCACCTGATGTGCATAGACAGCCAGAAGCCTTGCATACATTGATAGAAGAGGCAGGAGTGACAACATTACACTTCGTGCCTTCGATGTTAGCGGCATTTTGTGCAGAGATGTCGAGTGAAGGTAAGGTATTACCGCGCAGTGTTAAGCAAGTTTTTAGTAGTGGAGAGGCACTGCAGGTGAGTCATGTGGATGCTTTTTATGGTTTAGGGCAGCATGATGCGGTATTACACAATTTATATGGCCCAACGGAAGCGTCAGTGGATGTGAGTTATTTTGACACACGAGAAGCGTTTACGAGCCATGTACCGATAGGCAAAGCGATAGATAACACGCAACTCTATATCCTTAACAAACAATTACAGCCAGTGCCCAATGGTACGCAAGGTGAATTGTACATAGGGGGCGCAGGACTGGCTCGAGGGTATTTAAATCGTGCAGAGCTCACGGCGGAGCGCTTTATTGATAACCCATTTGTAGATGATGCGGCAAGGGCATTGGGCTATACCCGGTTATATAAAACGGGGGATGTGGTACGTCGTCGAGAGGACGGCAATATAGAGTATTTAGGGCGTAACGATTTCCAAGTAAAGATCCGCGGCTATCGCATAGAGTTAGGTGAGATAGAAGCGGTGTTGTGTGAGGAGGGAACAGTACGTCAAGCGGCTGTGATAGACCGAGCCAGAGATGATGGTAGTGTGTATTTAGTGGCGTATGTGGTGATGCAAGAAGGGCAGACGTGTGACTCGACACACTTAGTGTCGCAGTTAGGCGCAAAACTGCCAGAGTATATGATACCGAGCCACATAGTCACGTTAAGCGCACTACCGCTGACGTTAAACGGCAAGTTAGATAGGCGCGCATTGCCGGCCCCGGAGATAGACAGCGAAGAGTTTGTGGCGCCTCGTAATGAGACAGAGCAAGCATTGTGTCAGGTGTGGCAAGATGTGTTGGGGTTAGCGCAGGTGGGCATAGAGGATAACTTCTTCCGCTTGGGTGGGGACTCCATTGTATGTATACAGTTGGTATCACGTCTGCGTCAGGCTGGTTATGTTTGTCAGGTAAAAGACATCTTTAATGCCCCAACCGTTGCGCAGTTGTCTTGTTTATTAGCAGACAACATGCTGAACGGAGTTGCTCAGGTTGAAGCTGAGCAAGGCGAGTTGGTTGGGACATTTGATTTATTACCCATTCAGCAATGGTTTTTTGATAAGGCATTACCAGCACCTCATCATTGGAATCAAGCCTTTATGGTACGTCTTCCTAGCACAGTAAGCCCCCAAGCATTGCAAGCTGGGCTCGAAGCACTAGTTGCGAGACACGATATGTTGCGCTGTCGATTTATCGATAATAAACAACAGTATTATGGGATGGATGAGGTAAACACCGAGCTGTTAACATTAGACGTTAGTAACTTAGATGAGGCGCAGTTACACCAGCAACTTACAGCTTTTCAGTCTGAGTTTGATTACCAGTTTGGGCCATTATGGTGTGCTGTACACTTAACGGGCTATGACGATGGAAGTGCTCGATTGTTTATGGCGTTACACCATCTGATTGTGGATGCTGTTTCTTGGCGTATTTTAGTAGATGACTTGAGCATGATTATGCAAGGGCATACACTGCCAGATAAAACAAGTAGTTATCGCCAGTGGGTTCATGCATTAAAGGCATTAGAACCAGATACAGAAGAAATACGGTATTGGCAGGGGGTTATGGCAACCCCTTGCAGTTTGCCAACTGCTGAAGAAACAATCATGGTTGATGTATTACAACAGTCTTCAGAAGTAACAGCGCATCTATTACGAGATACTAACGAAGGTTTTAATACCGAGATTAATGATGTGTTGTTGAGCGCTATGGTATTAGCGTTAAGTGAAACACTGGGTGAGCAAGCGTATACGCTAGGATTAGAAGGACACGGTAGAGAGCCAATGGACGAAACATTGGACTTATCGCGTACTATAGGTTGGTTTACCACACTGTATCCAGTGCGTTTGTTAGGACAAGAAACCGTTGCGGATACGTTAATTGCAACGAAGGAAACATTACGTCAGGTGCCAAATAAAGGATTAGGGTTTGGTGCGCTGCGTAACAAAGGTGAACTTGGGGGAGCCTTGCCAACTATCATGTTTAACTACCTCGGCCAATTTGGAGATGGCTCAGGACAAGTTGAAGATTGGTCTTTGGTAGGAGAAGATGTGGGCATGACTAGCGCTGCAGGCAACGAAGACAGTGTACTGTTGAGTGTTACTGGCGCGATATATGAGGGACGCTTGCGCTTTAAAGTGGTAAGTCGACTATCTGAGTTAGTGCATCACAACTTTAATGAGGCGTTTACATCAGCGTTAGCAGCGGTTGTGGCAGCAGGGTGTGCGCAAGCCAAGCTAGGGGGGCGTAAAACGCCGAGTGATTACGGGGTTCCGACATTGTCAGCTGCTCGTTTGCAGTATTTACAAAAGACGCATGACATTGAAGCCTTATACCCTGCCAGCAGCTTACAGCAGGGCTTTATCTACTATCACCTGAATGAGCCAGACGACGATGCGTATAGAGTCCAAGTATTATTAGATTATCATTGTGCTTTGAATATTGCGCACTACCGTCAAGCATGGCAAATGGCGTCACTGCGTTTCCCCAGTTTACGCGTATGCTTTGATTGGCAAGATACCCTAGTACAAATAGTGACTTCAGGGGTTAGCCTAACCGACGAGCACTTTAGTGTGGTTGACATTAGTCAATTGGCGTCAGATGTACAGGAGCAAGAAATCGAGCGGTTGCAGCAAGAGGCACGGATGATTGGCTTTGACTTGAGTCGTCCGGGACTGGTTAGGTTAACCATCGTTAAACGAAGCGATACCTTGTACACGGTGATTAAAACAGAGCATCACAGTATTTCGGATGGCTGGAGTGGGCCGGTACTGGGGCAAGCGGTACACGAATATTATGAAGCATTGCAAGCAGGTCTCACGTGTGAGATAAAACCAGATCAGGCTTACTTAAATGCACAGGCTTACCAAATGAGCCGTCAGGCGCAAAGTGAAGCATTTTGGCAAGCACAAAAGCAGCAGTATGGTGAAGCAAATGATCTAAGAGGCTTGTTTGATAGTTCAGTTGAACTGGCGGATAGCCACCTTAATACGGCTCCTAAAGAGCAGGCCCTGGAGCTAACAGGGAATGCATTAGCTCAGTTGAAGAACATGTGTCGGGAAAGCGGGACGACGGTGAATGTTGCGTTGCAGTTTGCTTGGCACTACTTACTTCACGGCTATACCCAAGATAATCAAACATTAGTGGGGACAACAGTATCAGGTCGTGATTTACCGATTGAGGGTATTGAGTCGAGTGTCGGTTTATACATCAATACGTTACCACTTTCGGTGTCGTGGGATGAACAGCAGAGCGTTGAAGGCGTTTTACAATCAATTCAGCAAAGTATCGCGATGTTGAACAGTCATAGTGCGATATCGTTGGCGAAGTTACAGGAAGGGGGTCATCGCTTATTCCATAGCTTAGTCGTATTTGAAAACTACCCAAGAACGGCCTTAGAGGGGGCAGAAGGGATCATCAATCAGGTTCATTTTAGAAAATCAGTGGAGAAAATGGACTATCCGCTCACATTACGTGCGTTTGAGCGTGATGAGAGCCTAGTGATGGCCTTGTGTTACAACGGAGATTGGCTAAGCAACAAGCAAGCAACGCGTTTATTGTCTCAGGTAATGCGTATTCTCACGCAATTACCCCAGGTGGAGAGGTTATCTCAGTTATGTCTATTGGATGAGCAAGAGCGCACTGCGACCTTATTAGAAGGTAACGATACACAAGCGACTTATCCCATTCATGGTACTCTGGTGAGCGAGTTTGAACGACAAGTATTAGCAAGCCCAGAGCATATCGCTTTAGAGATGGGTGGGGTCCAATTGAGTTATCAGCAACTTGATGCGCAGGCGAATCAGCTTGCACGAGAGTTGCGTGATAGGTATCAGCAGCGCCATAGGCAAGCGATGCCAGCGAATACCTTGATTGGTCTGTATATGGACAGAAGCGTCGAAATGATGGTTGCGGTGTTAGCTGTGCTGAAAGCAGGGGGGGCATATGTGCCAATTTCACCAGAATTTCCAGCAGAGCGAACGGCCTTTATCCTAAAAGATACGGGGTGTCCGTTTGTCTTAACGCATGCGGCGGGTACTGAAGCTTTGCAAGGCGGATTAGCAGAGCAAGAGTGCGCAGCAGAATGGTTAGCCGTTGAACAAGTGATGAAGCATACTGTGGCCAGCGATACAGCACTGCCGTTGAAAGCAGGGCCAGAAGATCTAGCATATGTTATTTATACCTCAGGAACGACAGGGCAGCCGAAAGGGGTAATGATAGCGCATCGTGCAATAGTTAATCGTATCAACTGGATGCAAAAGCGCTACCCGTTAAGTAGTGAAGACAAAGTATTACAAAAGACGCCTTACATTTTTGATGTATCAGTATGGGAGTTATTTTGGGCGCACTGGGCGGGCGCCTCGTTGGTGATGGCAGCACCTGATGTGCATAGACAGCCAGAAGCCTTGCATACATTGATAGAAGAGGCAGGAGTGACAACATTACACTTCGTGCCT
The DNA here is from genome assembly GCF_024746855.1 of Pseudoalteromonas maricaloris. Lineage (NCBI taxonomy): Bacteria > Pseudomonadati > Pseudomonadota > Gammaproteobacteria > Alteromonadales > Pseudoalteromonadaceae > Pseudoalteromonas > Pseudoalteromonas maricaloris. The sequence goes on from NZ_CP024626.1 coordinate 45,157, forward strand.
TCGATGTTAGCGGCATTTTGTGCAGAGATGTCGAGTGAAGGTAAGGTATTACCGCGCAGTGTTAAGCAAGTTTTTAGTAGTGGAGAGGCACTGCAGGTGAGTCATGTGGATGCTTTTTATGGTTTAGGGCAGCATGATGCGGTATTACACAATTTATATGGCCCAACGGAAGCGTCAGTGGATGTGAGTTATTTTGACACACGAGAAGCGTTTACGAGCCATGTACCGATAGGCAAAGCGATAGATAACACGCAACTCTATATCCTTAACAAACAATTACAGCCAGTGCCCAATGGTACGCAAGGTGAATTGTACATAGGGGGCGCAGGACTGGCTCGAGGGTATTTAAATCGTGCAGAGCTCACGGCGGAGCGCTTTATTGACAACCCGTTTGTAGATGATGCGGCAAGGGCATTGGGCTATACCCGGTTATATAAAACGGGGGATGTGGTACGTCGTCGAGAGGACGGCAATATAGAGTATTTAGGGCGTAACGATTTCCAAGTAAAGATCCGCGGCTATCGCATAGAGTTAGGTGAGATAGAAGCGGTGTTGTGTGAGGAGGGAACAGTACGTCAAGCGGCTGTGATAGACCGAGCCAGAGATGATGGTAGTGTGTATTTAGTGGCGTATGTGGTGATGCAAGAAGGGCAGACGTGTGACCCGACACACTTAGTGTCGCAGTTAGGCGCAAAACTGCCAGAGTATATGATACCGAGCCACATAGTCACGTTAAGCGCACTACCGCTGACGTTAAACGGCAAGTTAGATAGGCGCGCATTGCCGGCCCCGGAGATAGACAGCGAAGAGTTTGTGGCGCCTCGTAATGAGACAGAGCAAGCATTGTGTCAGGTGTGGCAAGATGTGTTGGGGTTAGCGCAGGTGGGCATAGAGGATAACTTCTTCCGCTTGGGTGGGGACTCTATTGTATGTATACAGTTGGTATCACGTCTGCGTCAGGCTGGTTATGTTTGTCAGGTAAAAGACATCTTTAATGCCCCAACCGTTGCGCAGTTGTCATTAATACTGCAACACACTGAGAGTATCGCATTATTAGAGCAAGCACCCGTTGAAGGGCGCACTCCATTGTTACCTGTACAGAGGATGTTTTTTGATGAAAACCGTAAAAACCCTCATCATTTTAATCAGTCATTATTATTGAATGTTAAAAATGGCATGTCTGAAAGTGATCTACATCAGATAGTTGAAGCGATACTAACAAGGCATGATGTTTTTAGAATGCGTTTTAAAGACCTTGAGTCTGGGACAAACTTCTATCAAGAGCTAGATTCTGCAATGGTTTGTAATTCGGTAGAAATGATAGAGCTGTCCTCGTATGAATACATCGTATCGACATGTGAGCAGATGCAACGGTCTTTGGATTTACAGCAAGGACCATTATTTAAGGTGGTTTGTATCAAATTACCTGATGGTAAGCAGAAGTTACTAATCCTAGCGCATCATTTGGTGATAGACGGTGTGTCTTGGAGGATTTTACTTAGAGACCTCCAAGTGGCAGTCGAACAAATAAAGAATGGCAGTGCACCGAAACTAGCGGCGAAGACAAGCTCCTATAAAAACTGGTCTCAATTTATAAAGCATTTTACAAAAGAAAAAGGGTTCTCAAGTGACCAGGAATATTGGCTCGATAAATTATCTGAATACGCTTGCGTTTCAAAAAGTAATCGGATATATATTGAAAATAGTTATACAAAACAAGTTCGTCAAAGCACATTTACCTTAAAGCCGTTGATTACCTCTCGACTTTTAGGATCTGCCAATGATGCCTTTCGTACTCGTCCAGAAGAATTGATGCTAGCCTCATTATTTAGAGCTTGTAATCAAGGTTTAGGCTTGGATGCAGTTCAGATCAATTTGGAAGGTCATGGGCGTGAAATGTTATCTAAAGATTTGGATGTATCAGAAACAATAGGCTGGTTTACGACTTTCTATCCTTTGATATTGATTAATTCCGAATTAGATAATGTTGAAAGCTGGGTCAAGTATACAAAAGAAACGATTCGCAACGTTCCTAACAAGGGATTAAGTTTTGGGGCGTTATCTTATTTTTCACCAGAAGAAGATGTCAGAGAAAAATTACAAGGCCAAGTTGATAGATCTATTGTATTTAACTATTTGGGGCAGTTCGATAACGTGTTATCGGATCTGGATAGTTCATTTTCCATAGCATCAGAGTCAAGAGGCCAAGAGACATTAGAGCATGACACGAGTAGAAGCGTTATTTTTAATGCTCGTATTGTAAGTAAACAGTTCGAGGTAACTGCAATCGTATTTTCATCTGATGAGGATGCGAACAAAGTGGAATTACTTTTGACTTATTTTCAGCAAGCGTTATTAGAAGTTGTTGATTTTTGCGAAGAAGTAAATCAACGCAACGATCTTAAGAATAAAATTAAAAACCTAGATTTATTAGAGTTAGAAAGTAGCGACTCAGCTTCCTTAATAAAATTAGAAGAGATTATAGGATTGGAAATATAATGTTAAACAATTTGTTGCAAACTTTACATGAACGGAATATCAAACTTCAAGTTCTAGAAGGTAAACTTAAAGTATTTGATGTCGATGGTAACTTAGATAACACAATACTTTCTGAACTAAGGACTTATAAGGAAGACTTACTCGCTATTTTCAGCCAAAGTAAGGGGTTTACACCAAGTGATTTTCCATTCGCAAATTTAACTCAAGAACAACTAGACGCAATAGAGAAAAATTACACCGAAGTAGAAAATATTTATCCAGCAGTACCCATGCAGCAGGGGATGTTATTCCATGGGTTTGAAGATGGAACTGGTGAGTCTTATACCAGCCAAACTGTATATAAGTTGTTTGGTAATTTGGACGACATACAATTTCAAAAAGCTTGGCAAATGGTAGCGCAGCGGCATGATACTTTTCGAACTTGTTTTGTAGGATTTGAAACTCATACTATTAATCAAGTTGTTCTGGAAAAAGCCAATATTCCTTTTAACACACTAGAGTGGAAAGATTTAGATAGAGATGAATTTCAGAGAAAATTGAATGAGTTTAAAAAAGCAGACAAAAATAAAGGTTTCGATTTTGCCGTAGCTCCTCTCATGCGATTGACAAAAGTCATGGGGAGAGACGATGAATTTTATTTGGTTTGGACAAGACACCACTCCTTGTTAGATGGTTGGTGCCAAAGTATTGTCTTTAAAGAAGTGATGCAATGTTATGATCATTTAACTATTGGTTCACCTCTTCAACTTACCGATACACCGCCTTATCAGAGCTATATTGAATGGTTTGTTGAGCAAGACCAAACGAAAGCGAAAACATATTGGCAAGATTACCTACAAGGTTTTAGTTACCCCACACCACTCGTTGTAGATAAGCAGATTGAATTGGCTGAAAATGAAGATTCTGTTGGTCGTTATTATTTTAATGTAGATAGAGACACTACGAAAAAGCTTTCCTCGTTGGCGAATCAATATGGCGTAACAATCAATACTGTGTTTCAAGCTGCTTGGTCGTTATTGTTAGCGAGTTACAGCGGTGAAAAAGATATCGTTTTTGGCGCGACGGTTTCAGGTAGGCCAGCAGAAGTTAAAGGTGTCGAGTCAATCGTTGGCTTATTCATTAACTCATTGCCTGTTAGAGTGAACTTTAACAATCTTACATCTGTGTTAGATGTACTCGAAAACTTAAGTGCTTCGTACTCAAACTCAAACGCTTATAGTTATTGTCCACTCAATGAAATCCAGAAAAATAGCGAAGTGAGTAATGGAGCATCTCTATTTGATTCGTTAGTCATATTTTCAAATTTTGCAGAGTTAGATCAAAAGGGGGTTGATGTACAAGCTGCAAACTCGCTTACATTAGATTCTGTACAAACAGATGAATATACAAATTACGGCCTTACGTTTATGGTAACGATGTCAGACACCTTGTCGGTTCGTATTACCTACCCACGGAATCGATTTTCTGAAGATGTACTTGCGCCTTTGGGAGACCATATATGTAATTTGCTTATCTCAATGAGTAATGGGTTTGAACAAAAGCTGAGTGAATTACAGTTGTTGAACTCTCAAGAGTTAGGATTGATAGCTGAAGATCTTCAAAGTGTGCATTCTATTTCGAAATCAAAAACTAGGTTTAATGAGCTATTCGAGCGACAAGTTGAGAAATCACCTCACGCACTCGCAATAAGGTTTTTAGATCGAACATTAAGTTATGAAGAGTTAAATGGTAAAGCTAATCAGTTTGCGCACCTATTAAGAGAAAAAGGGGTTAAGCCAGGTGATAATGTTGCTTTGTGCTTAGAGCGATGTGAAGATATTCCTATAAGTATTTTGGCAATTATGAAAATTGGTGCAGCGTATGTGCCTGTTGATCGCTTCTATCCAAGCCAACGATTTCAGAATATTTTTGTTGAGGCCAATGTTAAGCATTTAATTGTCCATAACAATTTATGTATGTTACCTGGTTTAGAGGGACCTGAAGCCATTGCTATTGACCACCCTGACACTTTGGAGCGTTTAGTGTCGTTACCAAATACAAACATTAACGCAACTGCTGAGTTCGGTGAAACAGCATACGTGATTTTTACATCTGGCTCACGTGGCAAACCAAAAGGCGTAGAGGTTACTCACAGTAATATTTGCCATTTCCGTGACGTATTTGCTAGTCAAATGGCAGATTTAGACCTGCCTTCTCACAGTTCTTGGTTATGGCATGTTAGTTATACATTTGATGCGTCTTTAAAAGGTATGGCCGCACTTTCTTTGGGTGGGGCTGTCACTATCGCTGCCGAGAGTCAGTATCAAGATACGGCTTCTTTACTTCGTCTTATGCGCGAAGGAGACATTCAAGTATTCAACGGTATTCCTCAGTTAGTTGAGCTAATGATTGAAGAGTTTGAAGAACAGGATCGTTATCACCTTATTTTAAGTGGCGATACCATTTCTAAAAAAATCCACTCAAATACGCTTGAATATATTAGTAGAGTAGATAAGAAAGCAATTAATGCATATGGGCCGACTGAATTATCTGTCAATATCTCATATGGGCTAATTGAAGAAAATGTGGCAAATAATGTGATTGGTAAGGTTGTTGAAGGAAACTACCCGATCGTTATTTCTCCGTTTGGGGCGATTTTACCAAAAGGTATTCCTGGTCAACTTTGTGTCTCTGGCGCGAGTGTCAGCATAGGTTACATAAACAACCCAGAGTACAACGAATTGGCGTATGCAGAATATAATCTGCTTCATGAACCTAGTCGCTTCTACCGTACGGGTGATAGAGTCGTTCTAAATCACGATGACACGATGCAATTTATAGGTCGTACCGATGATCAAGTTAAAATTCGTGGTTTTAGAATTGAACTAGACGAGGTCAGAGAGGCACTTACACAAGTTCCCTCAATCAGAGAGTCATACTTATCTGTATTTAGTGACTCTGCTGGCATCAACCATCATGTAGCGTATTGTCAATTAAACGCGGATGAGCAGGGGGAAGAGAGTGAACAGACAGAGGAAATTCGTAGAAGTCTTTCGAAGTTAATACCTGAATACATGCTACCGAGCTATATCATATTGCTTAGTGAATTGCCCAAAACACCAGGTGGTAAGGTAAACAAGGCGAGTTTGCCAAACCCTCTCGACGCGAAGAAGTCTGATCTGGAAACTGATCCTCAGTCGGAAGTAGAAAAGACATTGCTGAAAATATGGTGTGAAGTTCTTGGCCATGAAAGCATTGGCCTCACTGATAACTTTTTCAGTATTGGTGGTGACTCGATTATGTCAATGCAAATCATGGCAATGGCTAAGCGTAGTGGCATAGTCTTTAGTGTTAGACAGTTATTAATAGGGCAGTCAATTAGAGGGTTGGCTAAGATGATTGAAACAGATCATCAAGAAACATCTAAACAGTCAGAAAGTGAAGGGTTTCAAAAGCTATTGCCTATTCAGCATCGTTTTTTCGATATCGATTCTGATCACGTGAACCACTACAATCAAAGCTCTTTGTTGAAAGTATCAGGAAACTTTAGCTTCTCCCACTTAGAAAAAGCTGTCCAAGCAATTGTTGAGCGGCACGATGTATTACGACTAAAGTTCTTTAAAGATGACAACAAATGGTATAGCAAATACAACCCATCGAATAACTTTAAGTTAAAGCAACAATGTATAGAAGAAGATATTAGCCATATTTCTGATACCGAGCTTGCTGAATTCATGTGGTCTAGAGGGTCTGAAGTACAAAAAAGTCTAGATATTGAAGCTGGTATATTGTTTAAGGTCTATTACTTCAATAGGGGTCAAGAGAACTCAGGTCGTGTGCTATTTTGCTTCCATCACTTAGTCACTGATGCAGTTTCTAGATGGGTGATGATGTTAGACATAAGTCAAGCCTTAAAAAGTTTGGAAAAAGGTGAAGAAATAGTTCTTAAAAGTAAAGCCGCATCGTATCAACAGTGGGCTGAATATCTTACTACAGCAATGGATGAAGGAAAATTCGCAGAGGATAGAGAATATTGGCTCAATAATTACATCCCTGTTGAAGACAAATTGCCTGATGAATCTGCATTTATCACAGAGCCTGATCCAAACAACTTTGAATTTGTTGAGCTGCAACTTTCAAAGAAGCATTTCCCGGCAATCGCTTCTATGGACAAGTCAGCAATAGAAGACATGTTGTTGAGCTCTTTAATGCATGGGCTGGCGAAATGGAGTGGACAAGATACCCAGCATATTGATTTAGAAAGCCACGGCCGTATTAATTTGGATGGTGCTCCTGATGTATCTGAAACAGCTGGGTGGTTTACCTCTGTATACCCTTTAAGTGTAAAGGTAGCGCAGCAAAGTCCCGAGCAAGTATTTAACATTGTAAGAGCTCAGCGCTCAAACATACCAAACAGTGGAATAGGTTTTGGTCTATTTAAGTATTTCGCTAATGACTTCCAAATGCGTGACCAATTAAAGGGCCGCAGTTCAAATGTTGTATTTAACTTCTTGAGTGAAAGTTTGAGTTCTTCTTCTAGTGAACAAGAAATAGAAGTAGCACCTGAGGCGGTGGGTCCTCAGTATGATCTTAATCGTGTCACTCCTTATCAGTTTAATATCTTGTCCTTTATTGCAGATGGTGTATTACATATTCAATTTAACTATAGCAACGTTGAATACAGTTTAGAGAAAGCTCAGACTCTATCTGAAAATGTTAGTCAAGCGTTGCAATCATTATTAAGAAACGATCAACTGAACACAAACCATGGCTTGAATGCTCAAATTGCGGCTGGGCAAGATAATATCTTAATTGAACTTAATCAATCTAATGCAGACACAAACTTATTCTGCATTCATCCGATTGGTGGCTATGCAAACCATTATGAGTCAATGGCTGCTAGCTTGGCGGACACATGCAAAGTCTTTGGCTTACAAGCACCTGATATATTCGTTGATTATCATACAGAGAAGATAGAAAGCTTAGTGGAGCAATATATCCAGCTAATTAAGCGTGTACAGCCTAAAGGTCCTTATCATTTGTTAGGGTGGTCAGCCGGAGCAAGACTAGCTTATGAGATGGCAACTCAGTTGGATAAGTTAGGGGATGAAGTCGGTTTGGTTGGGCTGCTAGATCAACCTCCTACAGAAAGTCAGACTTCAGAAGATAAGAATGAATTTGCAAAAGTACAGAGCTTCTTTGGTAATACATTGGAAATTGATTGGAATGAAGTTACGCAACTTTCTACTGAGCAAGCGATTAAACAGTTAGCTCTTACTGCCAAAACACAGGGATTAGCACATAAAGGGTTAAGCATTGAACAAGTGGAGAATTACATACGCTTCTTAGTTACTTTCCCACATGCTATGGATAAGCTAAAGATGAAACAATCAAGTTTGAACCTTCATCTATATAAAGTATTAGATCAAGAAGAAGCAGACAGGTATGAGTTAAACCAATATTACAATTGGGATCAAATTACTTCAGGTGACATTTCAGTGAAAAGAGTCGCTGGCAACCATAGTAATATGATTGAAAGACCTTACGTTGACTCGCTAATCGAGCCGTTGAAGTCAGATTTAACCAAAGTGAAAGGGTAAGCTGACTAAGTTATGACTCTAAATAGTGAAATAACATTACATGAGTTAGCGGGAAACAAAATGTTGTTTCACGCTAACTTAGATGGCCGAAAACTTAAAGATTGGGTTGATGACAATCAACGCCTGATTCAAGCTGTAATTAATGAAAGTGGTGTAATCTTAATACGAGGTTTAAAACGGATGACTTCGTCACAGTTCTCCGGAATTTTGGAGCAGCTTTTTGCTGGGCCATTACTCGATTACACCTACCGCTCAACACCTCGAACGCATTTACGTGGTAATGTTTACACGGCATCTGAGTATCACTCAGAGCTTACAATCGTTCAACACAACGAAAGCTCTTACTCTAATTGTTGGGCAAGTCGTTTAGGGTTTTACTGTCAGCAACCTTCCAAATCAGGAGGCGAAACGCCAATCGCAGACAGTTTAAAAGTCTACGAATTGATACCGCAAGAAATTAGGGAAGAGTTTGAACGTAAGGGGTTGCGTTATGTCAGAAATTACGGCTTGGTCGATCTACCATGGCAAGAAGTATTTCAAACAGAAGATAAGGCTGTCGTAGAAGCTTCTTGCATAGAAAATAATTTAGATTTTGACTGGACTGAAGGTGGCTTACGAACGACTCAATTAAATCCCGCTGTTGTTATTCACCCTAAGTTAAACAAGAAGGTTTGGTTCAACCAAGCGCATTTGTTCCACGTGAGTGCATTGCCCAAAAAGGTTAGAGAGAACTTAATCAGCGTGTACGGGGAGTGCAATTTACCTCGCAATTGTACATTTGGGGATGGTAGTTATATTCCAGATGACATGATAGCTGAAATTTTAGCTGTGTATGAGCGTCAAATGATTGTATTCAAGTGGGAACAAAATGATGTGTTGTTATTAGACAACATGCGCTTTAGTCATGGTCGTTTGCCGTTCACTGGTGCGAGGAAAGTTTTAGTTGGAATGACAGGTAAGACAGGGTGGACGGAGTGTACTTAATCTAATGGAGTTAACATAAATGACGACAAGCACATCAGAAGCTTTGCTCGATGAAGTCTATTATGCGTACAACAAAGTACCATTTTTTAAAAAGCATATAGATAAAAGCGGAGTAAGCATTAATCAAATAATGGATAGTAAAGATATTTCACTTTTGCCTTTGACGGAGAAGCGAGATTTCAGGAAACACTTTCCCGTTGGTGTATTTGCCCAAGGGTATAGTATGGGCTCTCCATTATTAACTCGTTCGCAAAGTTCCGGAACAACAGGTGATAGGTTAGTTACTTTTGAGCTAGGTATGCTGTTAATAGGGCGAGCCGTTGCTTGTACTGAAGTGAATGCAGAAGTTGAACACGCTTTTGTAAAAACACAGAGAAAAATAGTACGCTACGCTGCACCAAATTGCTCCGATGTCGAGTGTGCGAATCCCAATAGTAGTAAAGAAGATAGAACGTTATCAGATGGTACACTGGTTTTGCCTGTCTATCATGATCTTTTGACAACATCTGAGCATCTTATAGAAACGGCAATTAAAGAGATTATTGAATATCAACCTGACCTATATTATGTGGATCCAACACATTTTGCTTTCTTAATTGGAGAATTTCAAAAGCGCGGCATAATCCCCCCAAAAGCGCCTATTATTTGTTCTTACTCGTCGGTAACCGCGTTAAATCGTCGACGTATATTATCTGGGTTTGACCAAGCCGTTACCTTTTCCGAACTCTTGTCTTGCTCCGAGATGGGATGGGTTGCAATGGAATGTTGCCATGGTGCACTTCATCTCAATGATAGTTCGTTCCATATAGAAATTTTAAATGATAATGGCGAACAAGTTGAACACGGAGAAATTGGAGAGCTAGTAATTAGTAGTATAGATCAAGGAGCTGTTCCGCATATTAGATATAAAACGGGAGACTATCTTCGCCTTGATGAAACGCCATGTCGATGTGGTCACTCACATCGAAAAGTGTCAGTAATTGGTCGTGCTTCCAATTGTATTGCGTTGGGCGATGGAACACAGGTTTGGGCCAGTACGCTAGATAGCTTAATTGGTGCACCCAAAGGTCTAAAAATGTATCAGTTGCACCAGCATACCAATGATTATTTTTCATTGAAGCTAATAGCTGAAAAAGACTTTGAGCAAACGCAGCTATCAGCTAGCTTGGCTAAATTAAAATCTTTGCTTGGATTAAATAGTCATTTGGATATTAGTTATGTTGACTATATAGCGACGGAGCGATCTGGAAAATTTCAAATAATAAAAACAGATTTAAATGGGTAGCCTTGTGATTAATAAAGAAACCAACATGAATAGCATAACAAATGAATTTCCTGGATTGAATGCGGAGATAGATGGTGAACCTGTCTTGTATTTAGATAGTGCAGCAACCTCATTAAAACCCAAAGTAATGATTGACGCCATAAGTCGATATTACAGTGGAGTTGCCTGTAACGTACATAGAGGCAAGCATTTCGCGATGGAAGAAGTATCTAATCAATACGAGCAAGTTCGTTATAACGTCGCTAATCTGATTCAATGTCATGGAAACGAGGTCGTCTTTGTTAGCAATACAACAGAAGCAATTAATATGGTTGCTTCTGGTCTAGAGCTGCAAAAAGATGATTTAGTGTTAGTAAGTGAGAACGCACACCATTCAAATTTACTTCCTTGGTCAAGTAAAGCTAAGACGGAAATTATAGTGAGCTTACCCAATGGCGCTATTGACATTGAACAGTATGAAAGGCTTTTACAGCAAAAACCAAAAGTTGTAGCTTTGACTCATTGCTCGAATGTGACTGGTATATATATTGACTTAGAGCGCATGGCTGCTTTGGCTAAATCAGTAGGCGCCATTGTCCTGGTTGATGCTGCTCAGTCTATACCTCATCGAAAAGTGTCAGTGAAAAGTGGCAACATTGATTTTATGTGCTTCTCAGCGCACAAGATGTTGGGTCCAAACGGTGTCGGTGTGCTGTATGGTAAAACAGACATGCTTGAGTCATTAGTTCCTCAAACTTTAGGTGGGGGGATGGTTGATTGGGTTGAGTATGATTCTTTTAGATTACGTAAAATACCGCATAGGTTTGAAGCTGGGACACCAAATATAGCCGGAGTGATTGGTTTCGGTGCGTCAATTGACTATTTAAATAGAGTTGGAATTGACGTAATAAGTGAGCATGACAGACGTTTAGGCCACTTTATATTAAAAGAGGCTAAAAAAAGGGACTATATAAAGGTCATTTGCGATGATGAGAGCCTTGATAGAGGTGCGGTGCTAAGTTTTGCTATCAGAGGATTAGACGACTTAGATGACGTATCTAGATACTTAAGTGATTCGTATGGAATCATTGTGAGAAATGGTCACTTATGTGCTCAACCATATACTCAAAGCCAAACTGATGGGCAGGTACTTCGTGTATCAGGGTATATCTACAACAGTGAGGAAGACATTAAAACTTTCTTTTCTGCATTAGATGAAATCTGCACGAGCATGCTGAATATAAGTTCGGTTTCAGCGTAGAGGGGGAAGCAAATGGATTACTTAGCATTGTTAAACCAGGGGAGCGTAACGACTTCCTTTTTTGATCAGAACAAACCACTTCCTTTAGTCATAACTGATACCTCTAATAGTATTTCGTTAATAGAATGGGCATCAAATAATAGTGAAGTGATTAAGCAATGTGTATTCAAGTATGGTGCAGTATTATGTCGAGGCTTCGTAGTAAAAAGCCATAAGGATTTTGAACGCTATATTAGGCTAACTTCAGCAGGCGCGTTACCATATCATGAACGCTCATCTCCAAGAGATCAGGTGGAGGGTAATATTTATACGTCGACAAGCCAACGAGCAGATCAATCTATATTTTTGCACAATGAGCAGTCTTACAATCTTAACTTTTCTCGTAATATTTACTTTTATTGCGAAGTACCTGCAGCAGTTGGTGGCGAAACACCGTTAGCTGATACCCGAAAAATACTTGAGAGAATTCCAGAGCCGTTAAAATTAAAACTCGTAGAGAAAGGATACCAGTATCAAAGGAATTTTTCTGAGCTTTTTGGCTTAACATGGCAAGAAGCATATCAAACCAGAGATCGTAATGAGGTTGAAAGTTACTGTACACAAAACGACATTCAGTTTGAATGGGCGGACGGAGATATAGAGCTGCGTACGAGGCAAAAACGAGCAGTTATTGCTATCCATCCTTTTACAAAAGAAAGGTGCTGGTTTAATCACTGCACATTTTTCAATTTCAAAACTTTGTCAGAGCAAGTGCAATCTTCTTTGAGTGCTATTTTCGACATGAAAAATGTGCCAAACCAGACTTGCTTTGGAGACGGAACTCCTTTCTCTCACTCTGAAATTATTCAATTGCAACAAGCTTATTTAGCGGAAAAAGTGAGTTTTAAGTGGGAGTCTTCTGATGTGTTAATGGTAGATAACATGCTTTCAAGTCATGGTCGAGAACCATTTCAAGGAAACCGAAGAGTGCTAACAGGGTTGAGTGAACCAACATTGTGGAGCGATGTGCAAGATAAAGAAATGATGGTATTAGAAATCTAGGCTTGGTGAATAATGAATATTGAATCTGGGATCAGAGACACTTCAGCACAAGATGAAGTTATCGTAACAAAAAAGAGCCGTGGGCCAATAGTGAAATGGGCAATTGTCATAATCATTTGTTTAGTTGTTGCTTTTAGCGTTTGGGGCAGAGTGTATTCCATTCTGTCTGGGGAGAAAGGAGTTTCGGTTGATCAATTGAGCTTTATCGAAGTGGGCAAAGGTGACTTCATACGGCAAGTCACAGTACAAGGTGCCGTTGTAGCGGCCAATAGTCCAACCATATATTCAGGTTCTCCTGGTATCGTTCGCTACTCGGTAAAGGCTGGAGATGCTGTTAGTAAAGGGCAAGTGCTAGCGACAATAGAATCTCCTGAGTTAAACAATCTAGTTAACCAAGAACGTACAAGACTATCTGAACTAGAGCTTGCAGTTGAGCGCCAAGAGCTTGAACTTAAATCAGCGCTGTCAGATGCGCAAAAAGAGATTGATTTAGCGAAGGTTAACTTGGTTTTGGCTGAAAAACAAAAAGAACGTGCAGAAAAATCCTTTGAAGCTCAGATTATTAGCAAAGAAGCATTAGAGGTAACTGTAGCAGAGCGCGAGGTAGCTTTACTTAACCATAAACACTCAATTATAGAGTATGGAAATGTTAAGGACGAAGAGAAATTTGAACTGGATACACGCAATTTTGAGCTTCAACGGCAAAAATTAATTTTAGAAGATGCTGAGCGCCAGTTAACGGAGTTAGTTTCCCACTCCCCAATTAACGGTGTGGTGGGGGTGACAAGCTTTAAAGATTTTGATCAAGTTGAAGATCATCAACCTTTATTAACAGTAATCGAATTGGATAATTATGAAGTTGAAGTTTACATACCTGAAATCTATGCGGATGAAATGACACATATGATGGAGTCGAAGGTATTTGTGAATGGAGAATATAAAAATGCTCAGCTTGTAGGAATTTCACCAGAGGTAGTCGATGGCCAAGTTAAAGGGAGACTCCGTTTTGCTGATAATTCTATTGGACTCAGACAAAATCAACGTGTTAGTGCACAAATTTTTATTGAGTCAAAGAGGGATGTCTTAAAACTTAAATCTGGGGCTTATTTGGATTCATCCGGAGGAAAGTACGTTTATGTTGTTAAGGATCAACACGCTGTCAAACGTGAAGTCAATTTTGGAATGAGAAACGCTGGAGAGGTTGAAGTTATTAGCGGTCTTAAAGAAGGTGAAGTGGTAATTGCTTCAAATGTCGAACTGTTTGCTCAAGCAAAACAAATATATTTATATAAATAAAACTTAAAGAGATAAATATGGAACACTTAATAGAAATAAAAAAAATTCGCAAAGTATTTAAGACTGGGACCGTAGCGACTAATGCACTCAGAGACGTTGATTTAACAATAAATAAAGGTGAGTTCGTGTCGATCAAGGGACCATCTGGTTCAGGTAAATCAACGCTATTAAATATAATAGGTTTGTTAGAAGATTATGAATCTGGTAGTTATAAACTTGATGGTGTTGAAGCTAGTAGTCTGAATGATGATCAGGCTTCAGAACTTAGAAACGAAAAAATCGGTTTCATTTTTCAAAACTTTAATTTGATCGCTGAATTGTCACTTTATGACAATATAGAAGTACCTCTTATATATCGTGGCATGACAAGTCAGGAACGTAAACAACGTGTTGAAGAGTCTTTGCGTTTAGTTGGACTTTGGGGCCGTAAAGAGCATCGGCCAGATCAATTGTCGGGTGGTCAACGTCAACGTGTCGCTATCGCTAGAGCTTTAGCTGGCAAGCCTTCACTCATTTTGGCGGATGAACCAACAGGTAATCTAGATAGCGAAATGGCTGCATCAGTTATGGACTTACTGTATCAAATCAATGAAATGGGCAATACCATTGTTATGGTAACGCATGATGATGAATTAGCATCAAAAACTCAGCGACAAATTCAAGTGACGGATGGCGTTGTTAAACAATGCGATACTGAGACAGAACTTCTAAAAGAGCAGGAAGCGTCATATGCTTAAATATAATATGAAAATGGCGTGGCTTTCGATTCGCCGTCGCCCTGTATTAAATCTTTTAATGGTAATGGCTATCGCTATTGGTATTGGTATATTTACTGCAGCAATCACAATGGTCTATCAAGGAAGCCAAACAGACTTACCACATAAATCTGATCGACTATTTTTAGTTCAACTAGATAGCAGGAATCTGGCAAGCGAACCTGTAGATAATTTTAACAAGATGATTGATATGACTTACATTGACACGGTTAATGTCAGTCAAATTGATTACCCAAAATCTCAAATAACATTTGGCTGGCTTACCGACCAGCTCGTAAATGTCGAGAATAAAAATGTAATGCCATATAGAGGCTTTTCATTTGTAACTAATAGAGCTTTTTTTTCAATAATGGATATTCCATTTTTATATGGCTCTGCTTGGAGCCAAGAGCAAGAAATAAGTGGTGCGCCAGTTGTAGTTATAACAAAGGCGAGAAACGATTTATTGTTTAACGGTGAAAATAGTGTTGGTAAGCAAATTCGTTTAGATGATAAAGCCGTAACTATCGTTGGTGTAATTGATGAGTGGCATGTGAGATATCGATTTTATGATCGTACTTTCATGAAAGGCCTCTCTGATGATGCGTACCTACCGTACCGATATGCTTTAGATGCAAATTTATCACGTAATGCACGCTTTGAATGTTGGGATAACACTAGCATGCGTTATCAATCGAGTGGCACTGAGGAGCTTTTGGCTTCAGAGTGTGGCTGGATTACAGTTTGGTCGTTATTAGACAGCAAAGACGATTTAGCTGAATTTAGAAATGTCCTAGATGATTATGTAGATGGACAGCGTGCTTCAGGTCGTTTTCCGCGAGAAGGTGGTCATCTGTTGACAAGCCTCGATGAGGTGATGGCCTATGTACATAACAAGAATGTTGATTACCAGTTCTATTTCATTATTGGCAGCATGTTTATGGCCGCGTGCATATTTAGCGCTGTAGGTATTATGTTGGCTAATTTTATGAGCAAAACTAGAGAAGTTTGCATTAGACGTGCATTAGGTGCGAAGCGAAAAGTACTGATTGGCCAATATATTAGCGAAGTTGCGGTAGTAGGGTTTATTGGTGGTGTATTAGGTATATTTATAAGTTTTGGATCCCTTCACCTTATGAAGCTCAAAATGTTTCACAGTGTAGGTTTTTATGCTGACATCGCGGATTTAGATTTGTTGTTTAAGCTAGATGCTGTCATGGTTGGAACTGGAATTTTCATTGCAATCATTAGTTCAATTCTAGTGAGTATTACCCCGATTTTAAGAGTCTGTCAGGTAAAGGTTAGTCGTAACCTTACGATGGAATAGGATAACAAGATGAACTTAAAACACATTCTCACAATGATAAAATTCCATAAGTTCTTTGCACTAGTGATTATTTTGCAAGTTACTTTATCCATGAGTGTTGTTAGCAACTCTTTCTTTTTGGGGTTAAAAGTATACAAAGAGTGGTCTCTAGCAGAGGGAATAGTCCCAGAAGAATTAATCACTATTAGTGCGAAAACTTATCAACCAGGTGCCAACTTTCAAAGCTTATTAACAGAGGATCTTGATGAGCTGAGTAAAATTAAAGGTGTAAAAGGCGTTACTCCAATCAACTTAACCCCTATCGCAGCCGGATGGCCAAATACTATTTATGATAGTGAAGGCGAAAATAAGACTAGTTTGCAAACGCATATCTTTAATGTCGACAGCAATGGTCTTAATGTCTTAGGCCTAAAATTAATAGAAGGGCGAAACTTCAATAGTATTGACGTCAAGTATAGCGATGGTTCAGAGCAACCTAATGTGGTTATGTTGAGTGAAGCTATGGCTGAAGAGTTGTTTTCTGACAGCGATGCAATAGGCAAAACTATATGGCTAGCTGAGGATTCAAGTCCAGTTGAGGTTATTGGGATTTACAGTAATTTTATTAGTAGTCAATTCTTGGCGGCTAAAGGGATGCCTTATCGCAGCATTTTACAGCCTAAAGTTGTTTGGCATAGAGAAAATGCGCAAAGTTACATAATACGGGTAGAACCAGGAACCGCTGGCTCTGTAAAGAATGCAATAAGTGACCATTACGCCCAAATAGTAGGGAGAACTGGTGGTAGGCCTGATTCACTTGCT
This sequence comes from Pseudoalteromonas maricaloris, assembly GCF_024746855.1. Classification (NCBI taxonomy): domain Bacteria; kingdom Pseudomonadati; phylum Pseudomonadota; class Gammaproteobacteria; order Alteromonadales; family Pseudoalteromonadaceae; genus Pseudoalteromonas; species Pseudoalteromonas maricaloris. Next base: position 61,964 of record NZ_CP024626.1, read on the forward strand.
GACGTAAAGTGGCAAGTTTTCTTTGAAAGAGTGGGTACATTTCTCATGTATATGACGATAAGTGCCTTATTATTAATCATTACATTTTGCGGCCTTATAGGATTGATTAATTTTATAGTCTCTACTCGCAAGGGACAAATCGCAACAAGAAGGGCATTAGGCGCGAAAGTGAGCCGTATTATATGGGAATTTATAACTGAAAATATGGTGATTACTGTCGTAGGTATTCTATTTGGTTTGCTCTTTACGGTAGTTATTTCTTCAATGTTTAGAGAATTTAATGGTTTAGTAGCAGCTGATTTGGTTTATGCGTTGGTTGTAGCTGTCGTTATATGTTTACTTAACGCGATAGCCGTGACTATTTCTGTTAGAAAAACAGTTAAACGTCAGCCATCTGAATTGTTGATATAAAAAATTTACAGCCCTAAATAGGGCTGTTTTTTCGTGGGTATATAATATGACTAAACTTACAATTCTTGATCAAACCCCTGTTTTTGGCACACAAAGCGGTGTTGATGCAGTAAGAAGGAGCATAGCATGCGCCCGCTATGCAGAGGAAATTGGCTATGATGCATATTGGGTAACAGAACAACACTCTATGAAAGCTTTTGGTTGTGCATCTCCAGAGATATTAGCTGCGAATATATTGGCGCAAACTAATAAAATTAGAGTTGGGGTTGCTGGTATCCTGATTGGGCATTACTCACCTTTAAAAGTAGCCGAAAATATTGCGTTGTTAAATGCGATAGGTAATGGTCGATTTGATTTTGGTATCGGACGTACCCCAGGCGCAATGCCTGATGTCACTAAAGAGTTAGGTGGTGAAACTTTCACCCCCGAAGAGCTTGATAGAAAAAGTGATGAAATTATTTCATATTTGAGTGACATGAACTCTTTAAGTGCAGTTCCAGTACCAGACTCTTTTGACAGTTACTGCATATTATGTGGAAGTATGGGAGGTGCAGTTAAATACGCAGCTCAAAATGGATTACCATTGGCCTACGCTATGTTTGTTAACCCTACTCACTGTCAGGAAGCGATAGAGTATTATCGTTCGAATTTTGTCCCATCTAAGCTTTTCGATAAACCTAGAGTTTCTTTGGCTGTCAACGCTATCGTTGCTGAGAGTGACGATATAGCGCAGGAGTTGGCTTTACCGGCCATTAATTTTTTATTCGAAGCAGAACTGACGGTTATGAAGGAAGTTTTCCTACACTGGAAGAAGCCAAACTATATGACTTCAGCGAATCTCAGAATCATATGCTAACGCATATTTTGAATTCTTCGCTAATAGGTAGCCCTGATACCGTGGAACCAAAACTAAAAGCCTTATTGACGCAAACCCAATGTGATGAGTTAGTTGTATTAACACTGGTTGAAAAAGAAATAGAACAACTATTTTCATACCAAGCAATCCATAAAATCATGCAAAAGCATAATAAAGAAAAGCAATAAATTCATTGGAGCATAGAGTATAAACACATGACTAAACAATATTATTTAAAGGAAAATGTTTTTATCAATCCTCTGGTAAATAGTTGGTATGCTTGGCCTTATTTGCTACCCCCTGTTACATTTGCAATGTACGCGAGTAAAACACATAAAAGGCTAATGAACTCGTTTGTCAATAATAGCGAAATACATATTATGGCTAGCCAAAATAGCGAGTTAGTTGGTGGAGAGTTCGTTGATTGTAGCCTTGAGCAAGTTGAGGAAGTCAAACAATTATTGGCTAATCTGGATGAACAATTACCGTTTCTGCAAGAGATAGCGAATGCTGTTGATAAACTGAACAGTATGCTTATGCAGCACAATACTGGGCTATGTATTGAAGCGTTGTATGAACAAATTCCGGAACCTTTAAAAGGCTATGTTGAGCTAAATATGGATTTGTATCATCAGCCCTCCTTTAGACTAATTGAGGGGTTGCTTTATAAGGGGCCATATTATCGTAAAGACTTGCAATCAATTTCGTTTGGGTTGCTAAATGAAGATTATAAACGCCCATTCATATTTAATACTCCTATATTGCCACAAAGTAATAATCTATTAGTGCAAGCTTCATTTGATTCCGATATTTGGGATGATGTGTTTTCAGCACGTACAACGCCTTTAACTGAAGAGAAAATTAGAACTTTATTCGAAGATAGATTACTAAAAGGTGGTTTGTCTGTTGAAGAATTATTTACGGAAGAGGCCCCTAGTAAACGTCACCAAAAAGTGGCAAGTGGGGTTAAATTTACATATACGGGACATGCTGGCCTTCTTATTGAGTCGCCTGATGTGAGTGTGCTAGTCGATCCGATTATTCCGTCGAGAATACAGAGCAACCATAACGATGTGGTCAGCTTTAGCGAACTCCCAGATTATATAGATTATGTTTTGATCACTCATAATCATTCTGATCATGTACAGTTTGAAACGCTTTTACAGCTACGTCATAAGATCGGTAAAGTTATAGTCCCAACTAATAACGGAGGCTCTTTAGCTGATCCGTCACTAAAACTAATTCTACAAAATTTAAATTTTAATGTTGTAGCCGTTGAAGATATGGAAGAAATAGAGCTTGTAGGCGGGCGTATTATTGCACTACCATTTTTGGGTGAACATGGGGATTTAAATATTCGAAGTAAATCGGCTTGGTTCGTAGAAATAGCTGGGAAGTCTATTTTTGTTGGAGCTGATTCGGTTAATTTAGAATCTGCGCTTTACAGGCAAATTAAAGAATATGTTGGCAATATAGATGTGCTAGCTATAGGGATGGAGTGTGTAGGTGCACCTTACACTTGGTGCTATGGTGCGTTAACAACTTCTACGGTTAGCAAAGAAATCAAAGAGTCAAGGCGTTTAAATGGCTCTGATTTTGACAAAGTTAGAGTGATGTTAGACATATTTAAACCGAATCAAATGTTTATTTATGCGTTAGGCATCGAACCTTGGTTTCGATATTTTATGGGTCTTGAATACACAGAAAACTCAGAGCAATTGATTCAAACAAATATGATGCTTAATTACTGTAGAGACAGAGGGGTCTCTATAGAATTATTAGAAGGTAAATACTCTGAGTTTATAGAATAGAGGGGCTTTATTTTTAAGCTCTGGTGGTGTTTAGAAGGTAAGCGTGCAGCGAACCACTCCTGGAGATTAACATTCCAGGGCAGTAAACTGTCGATATCGCACTGTGGTTGAGCCAAGGCGTTTAAGCAATGCATCACATAGTCGAATGGCGTTAGGCCGTTTGCTCTGGCTGTTTCGATTACACTATAGAGGATTGCGCTACTCTCTGCTCGGTTGTTGTCTATTTTTAGGTGTCCGTCATCGAGGTAGCGGATGAGTTTCGGCCATTGTCTTAGGGTGTAGTGGACACCGAACAATGATAATAGTTCATACTTTGCGTTGATTTATGGGCTATACATTTCTGTATTACATATCTTGTGGTTCTGTTTGATCGCATTTCTTGTCACTTCTGAAAAAGTATTATCTGTTTTTCAAAGAGTTGGAAACAGAGTTAATCAAACCTGCGGTGTCGGACTTGTAGCGTTTGGGGCAACTCTAGCGTTCACGAACTCAACAAGCTCGTAAAGCAAAGCTTCCATGCCACTACAAACAAAGAAACGAAAAAAAGTTGGTGAGCTTTCAAACACCACTCCATAGCTATCAGTCATAAGGAAATGTACTGTGATTTCTATACTACGATCTGCTATTGAGTAATTACGTTAAATTAAAATGGGCCAGAAATGGTTGGATGAACGGCCGCTTTGTAGAATGAAGGTAACATTGATAGTGTGATTACGTCAAAATCGCTTGGTACTTATACCGTCAGTATCCCTTGGTAATCACACTGCTATAGCTAAATAGAATAGACTCAATCGGCTACTTGGTTGAGTCTACTCTTCCCTTAAGGTATTTCCAGTTAGCGCGAGCGTAATGTTCTGCGTCTAATTGCAACCATGACGCTACTTAGTAGAATAAACAAGTAGCCGAACGCACCACCTGAACTGCCTTTATCTTCCTTATCGGTCGTCGTTGGAGTTGAGCTCGCTTTGTACTGTGCTTTTACAACCAGCTCACTGGTGACTTGGTCAAAAGCTAGATCCCAACCGGTAAATGTATAACCATCTCGTTTTGGCTCAGTGGGCGGCGTTGCTGCTTGTCCATGAGCAACTTCTGCTGCTTTGATGACGGTGTCATTCCAATCCACAAACTTCACTTGATACTTGTTAATCTCAAATTGTGCCGTAATGGTAAGATCTTGATTGACATCATTAAAGTCGGTATTCCAGCCTGTAAATGTATAACCTTCCCGGGGCGGAACTTGAGGAGCCGTTGCAGCACTACTTTCTTCAATAGTTTGAGTAGAAAGCACGCTTCCATCCCAGTTCTTAAACACGACACTAAATTGTTGTGGTTCATAGCCTGTTACCTGAAATGCGACTTTGTTGTCTGTGTAGTCTAATTCAGGGGCTTCTGATGAAAAGCGAACACTGGGTGTAAACACGCCAGCTTCGCTAGGCGTTACAGTAAATGAAACTTGGACTGACTTAATATCAGACGCGCCAGAAAAACTACATAAGTGACTGTTACTCAGGTCGATGCAGTTAACTGTATATCCTTGATCTATAGAATGGAAATCAAGTTTGACTGCGGCGTCAGCATCGAGGTAAAGATCAAATAGGCGCGGTAAACTGGACAATGTGTTTTCAGTTATTTCCAGCGTAACTCGATTGCTGGCTCCTGTTTTTACCTGTTTTGCTCCCGTTATATCTTTCACTGAGATTTTACTGATCTGTTCTTCGTCAACAAAGATATAAGGCGTGGCGCCTAACGTTGTTAATTCTCGGGCTTTCGCACCTTGGCTATAAATGCCAGCAGAATCTATTTGAATGTTGGCATCTAACTGCCAAACACCTTGACCTTTTTGCAAGTCATCTGTGCTGAAATTTAGGCTTGTAGTGCCAACAAACGTATTCTTATCACTGCCTTGTTGCCACTGTTCTATAGTAAATAGTTTATCTTTTGCCTCGGAGCCGTCCGGTGCCCTGAGAGAGTAGTAACCTTTGGCCATGCCAGATATATCTGACGCCTTGACGGTTAAAGTAACGTTTTGCTCACCATTCGTTGAGTTTAGCTGGTTTGATGAGAACGCAATATGGTCGATGCTTGGTGGCACAATATCTAGTTCAGTTTGGTTTTTAACCGTAATAACAGACGCTAGGCCTAGCTGGTTAAAGTGACCTCGATTGTAAGCGCCTATATTTCCATTGCTATCAGTGAGCATTGCAGAGGCAACAAACCATTCACCTGGTAGATCTTTATCAGTAAAGGTAAAAGAGTAATTCGAACGATAAACTCCTTCGACATCCGTTTTTTGCCAATCAGATGACTCAGCCTGTTTTATCGCAAGTGACTTATACTGGCTAGGTGGCGAAACCCTAATTACACCTTTAGACATTGTTGATTGGTCATAAGCTTCTACGGCTATATTAACCGTTTTATCGCCTGTATTTACATCAACTTCAGTGTCTGAAATCGTAATAGATTTTATTTCAGGGTTAACGCCCTCAGAGACTTTATCATTCGCGACGATGATATGTGGGTTAAAGCCCGCAGCTTCAATTTCACTCTCGCGTAACCAAAATCGGACAGCGTTGTTTACGTCAAGTATATGACCTAGGGTTAAAAACCATTTACCATTAACGTCGGCATCGGTAAAAGTGAAACTGACCTTACTTTCGTAAACCCCCGGCTCGTCTGTTTTCTGCCAATTCGCGGCGGCAGCTGATTTATTGTCACCCCAACTAAATCCTGTCGGAGGCGATAAATAAACGCGTGTGCCTTTTACACCGCTTTCATCATAAAACCTTAATGTAATATCAACGGTTTTGTCACCGTCGTTGACATTAACTGAGTTGGAGCTCAACTGGATTGATCTTAACTCTGGCGGGTTTCGTTCGGTTTCAGTTGTCGTTTTTTGTTCTTGGAAGCAGTGGGTATTGAGTACATCCAACATAGACTCGGCGGGCAATAAATTGTCACTTTTGCCATTTTCAGCATTTGCCATTAGTAATTCAGTTTTTGTATCACAATCTATTTTTGGGTTAGTGATGGTATCTAAACTAAGCGGTTGGCTTGCTTGTACATTCATTGCTGCTAGCCCAGAGACTAGCGTTGCCAGTGTGGTTTTCTTAAAGAGATTAAAACTCATTGTTAGTCCTTTAAAGTTATTGCGTATAGCACTATTTAGCGAAATACTCGGTTAGTACTGATTAGTACTACAAAATTGAGTAAACACCCTAAATTACCATATGGCTCTAAATCTTTAGAGGATTTTTTGTACTTAAATTGTGAACAAATGTGTAAGCCAGTTTTCCCTACTCCATTGAGTTAAGGTGATTTTTAAGATGTTCGATAAAAAGTTGGGTTTTATAGGGGGTGTAGTTTGTTTTGGGATAATACGCCCATAATTGTTTTGTTTCGGATTTTATTTCAGGTAATACAGGTATGAGTAAACCTTGATCAAGTTCCCTTTTCACATAGCTAGGCGCAATAAATACCAGTCCCAAACCTTGTACTGCTGCTGTCAGCATAGCGTCGAGTTGATCAGAAACGAAGTTATAGTTGTCAAACTGGAAGACATCGCCAATTTCTAAAATAATCCCGCCTAGTTTGTGGTAATAACTACTTAACAACATTTTATGTTGGCGCAGATCATTAAGGGATTTGATAGGCTCATGTTGTTTGAGATAGTGAGGAGCACCAAAGATCTGCATTTGATAATCAATGAGTCGACTGCCTTTATGAGAGGCTGAGTCAAAAGCTTCATAGTAGCGTGTGATCACTAAATCGTGAGTAAGATCTGGGTGTGCGCCAGGGGCGATGACATTAAGGTGAATTTTTAATTTGGGATATTTGGCTAAAAATGAGGCGATATTTGGCATTAAAATGGTGCTGCCTACCGCGAGTGTTGAAGCGATTTTTAAGCTACCAGATGGCGCTTGATTCAGTGCTTGTCCGTGATCAGTTAAACATTCAAACTGCGCTAGCCATAGAGAAGCCTTCGGTAAAAAGTGCTCCCCAGCCTCAGTGAGATTGACTTGGCGAGTGGTACGAATAAATAGCGTTAAGCCAAGCTGCTGTTCTAACCAATCAATTCGCTTGCTCACTGCAGACGCTGAAACCCCCTCTTCATCTGCGGCACGAGTAAAACTGCCAAACTCTACAACTTTGCTAAAACTCCGCACTCCGGTTAGCCAATCCATTAATTATTTCCTAGCAAGAATAAGTGTTTTTATTATTACCTTGTTTTTTGGATATTAAAAGCTCGATAAAATCATCCTCAGTAAATTCAAGGGGGTTGACGTGTTTCAAGTTGTGTTTTTAGCTGTTTTGCTGATGTCTTGCTCTCAAATCGCAAGCCAAATTTACATTCCTGTTTTACCTAATATCACGGATTCCTTACAGCTTACACCTAGTCAAGGACAAGCAGCAGTAATTAGCTATTTCACTACACTAGGAGCTGCGCAACTGCTGGTTGGGCCGCTACGAGATAAGTTTGGTGATAGACCTTTATTTTTTAGTGGACTGGGTATTTTACTGTTAGGCACAGTTTTTTGTTCGATTGCATCTAGCGCCGAGGTATTTTTTATCGGTCGAGTGTTGCAAGGCATTGGTGCTGCGTCGCCGGTGTTAATTGGTAGAACGCTTCTTGCTGCAAGATTATCAGGTAGTGAACTTAAAAGCGCGATGGCGACGCTATCAATGTCGGTGAGTGTTACTGCTATTTGTAGTCCATTCTTGGCTGGGGTGTTATCTGGCTGGGTAGGGTGGCAGGGGATGTCATGGTTTGCGTTTGCTTATTATATTTTGATACTGATTTATGGCTATAAAACTATGCAGCAGAGCAGTAAAATTACTATGTCGTTACGGCCAAAAGCGCTCTTTAATGAATATCAAAGTCTATTGTTAAACCGCTCGTTTATTTCCCTCGCGTCGCTCAAATGGTTGCCTACTTTTTTGTATCTCACCATTCAACTGTATCTGCCGTTTTTATTGGCACGGCAGTTTGGCTTGGAAGCCAACGCAATAGGTCAGGCGATGATGATCCCCATGTTTGGCTTACTCATAGGGTCAATATTAACTAAGGTATTGCAGCGTAAGCGCGCTTATTTAGATATCGTAATTTGGACTTGGCCTGCGCTCGTTGTCAGCGTGTTATTGCTGCTATTTGCAAGTGGTAGTGCGCTTGCTGTTTTGCTTGCTTATGCTGCGATTATGTTTGTATTTGGCGCTTATTTTCCAAGTTATATGCATCTTATTGGCGTTTTACATCCAGAGAAAGCAGGAACAGCAAATGCGCTAGTCGGCGCGGTTGAGCTGCTATTTTTTTCTTGCGTGGCATGGGTAGTTAATAAGTGGTTACTGAGTGGCGTTGAGTCACTCGCGGCACTCGTTTTTGGTTGTGCGCTGTTACTGTTTATAACCTGGCGGCATTTACGCACTGTCCTTATGCCGATTTGTAAAGAGTAATAGAATGCAGGGTTTCTGCTACATAGCGTTCATCTATGAGACTGGTGGCTATGTATGTGATCTTAGGGTAGGGAAAAATAACAATGCAGTTTGAAACAGAACGTTTATCCATAAGGCGAATGACAATGGATGACTTAGATGCGGTTTACAGCCATCGGAAAAATCCAAATACGTCAAAATATATCGGTGCGCCTGCCACACTCGAGTCGGCAAAAGAGAGGCTAATTCAAGCTTGCCAACCTTGGAAAGGTGCGGTCGATGAGCGTTTGATCCTTGCGATCGTTAAAAAGCCACAGGCTCAACTTATTGGTGAACTCGTTTTTAAATATGTAGATGCAGGAAAACGGGTCGGTGAGATTGGCTTCCGATTAGCAGAGGCAGAGATTGGTAAAGGTTATGGGGAAGAAGCTGCAACAGCACTGATAAAGGAGGCTTTTCAAAGTCTCTCTGTAGATACAATTCAGGCCATATGCGCCGTTGAAAATCTGCGGTCGCAGCGGTTGATGCTGAAATTAGGGATGAGACGCAAAACTCGTTTAAAAGCCTTTTTGGATATAGGCGGTGAAAAGCACGATATCTATATCTATCAATTAAATAACCTGAGTTACTAGATAAGTAAATAATTTAAGGTGATTTTAAAACAATGAGTTAGCTCTAAACTACCAGTTAAATAGAAATTAACTTGAGTTTATGAAGCTTGACCTATAAAAGGGAACTAATTACAGTGCTTGATTTTAAAGGATTAAATGTGGCATGAAAAGAATAACCGTTCTGGCGTTGCTGCTACTCTCTGGATGTCAAACTAGTAACACTTCTGTACCGTTAACAGCTGAAGAGCTAAAACATATTCGCTATGTAGATATGCGACATTTACCCATCAAAACTCAAGCGGATGGTTATTGGATTCAAAAACGCCGGATAGAACCCATATATCCAATAGAGGCGGCCAAAGGTGGGATATCGGGATGTGTTTCTTTGACGTTAGGTATAACCCCTGATGGGAGAGTGGGAAGCTATAAAATTACCAGCAGTTATCCCGAGGGCGTTTTTGATATCAGCGCACTTCAGGCTGTAAGAAAGTGGCGTTGGAACCCCGATGATAATAACCCTGCGCGTCAGGCTATATTAATCGATGCGAAGCTTGATTATTTTGTAATTCAAGGGCAAAAAAATTTGGATGAAGCAAAGCGAAACTGTGAATTCACCTCCATTCCGGGGCGTTAAGTGTAGCAGTTTTACTGCATAGCGCGCGAACGTATCCGCGCTTTTATGATTTGAGGCAATTAAAATGGAATTTGAACTTTTAGCGCAGTACAAAGCGCTGATACCAATCATTGCAAAATGGTATTTTGACGAGTGGGGAAGCATTGTTGAGGAGGCTTCTGTAGAGCGTTTTGAGCAAAAGCTTTTAGACTATCTTAACGAGTCAGCCATTCCTTGTGTAATCGTTGCGCTTGATGGCGATACAGTCGCAGGAGTCGTGCAGCTTAAATTTCATGAAATGAGCATCTACACAGATAAAGAACACTGGATTGGTGGTGTCTATGTGGACAAGCCCTATCGTGGAAAGCAGTTGGCGTCACGCTTAGTGACGGAAGCGGAGCGATTAGCCTCAACATTCGGTGTCACCAAGTTATATTTACAAACAGAGCATCCTGAGGGCGGGTTATATCGAAAACTCGGCTGGCAACCGCTCGAAAACGTCAATTACAGAGGCGTTGATGTGGTAGTGATGAGCAAAACAGTAGTTTAGTTAAATAAGCTAGATTATAAGCTCAGGTATAAGGCTTAATAAAATTCGACTGTCTCATATGTGCAAAACTAGATCGTTCAACAGCAACTTATTATCTTAAATCCAACTGCTATAACGGACGTTTACCCAACTTGTATTTGGACAAAAGCGGGTTGGGAGAACGTCTGTATTAGGTGAATTTCGCATAAAAATTCTATGGACTAACATTGCGTTAAGGTGTGACCGGCGCTTGGCAAAACTTGAGCGAAGCGAAAGCGCTAAGTGTTGCGAATTACTATTAAGTATTTATTATAAAACAGGTTTTTATTCTAAGCTTCTTATTGTTACCTGAGAGTTGAAATCAGTAGAGTTGACAACATCCAGCATTTCATACGCATTGTCACCATGCTTAATTACAGGGACTTTAGTTTTTATTTTGCCATGGCTTGTTTCATGATCTATTTCGAAAACCCAAGCCAATACTCCGTGATCAATTTGTTCATAGCTAGATACCGTCATGGGAAGAAGGTGATTATCGTAAGCATATTGAACAACCACATTTAAACCAACCCGGATATATTCGCCATTCATGTTGCAATATAGAACCAAGCGTCTGTCGTTTTGAAACGTAAAAGAAGCCACGTCTTTTACTATTCCTTTTGCGTCATAATGTAACTCCTTGATTAAAGGAGATAGTAATTCGACTATAGACATGTTTGAGACTTTGTCTGTAGACCATATTTTTTCATTTGAGTGCATGATTTGAGAGTCTAGTAATGCTAAATCAGCACTGCCCTTCTCGACGCAACAACTCAAAGCATCTATACCGGTAATACTGACGTTTTCATATGCCACATAAAAGGATAAAAAGTTCAGTGGAAGTGTATCTGGAGTTTCTTCTTTTAGGTTAACCAGAAGAACCCTATTACCTTGAAACCTTGCTACTTCCTTTACACTTTCTGGGAATTCTTTCCGCGAAATACAAATTAAGCTGTTAGCGCCGACATCATCTAACTTCGTTAACCAATCGTTAAAGGTAGCAATATTAACTTGCGACTTACGGTCTTGAACCTCAACTATTGTTACGTTACAACGAAATTCAGGGCCACTCTCAATGATAACGTCACATTGCCTAGTTCTTCCTGTTGGCGAATTCAACACTGGCAACAACACATTCTGACGAATAACTGAAGATGGAGAAATAGATCTTTCTATTAACTCCACTATTTTTTCAAGATCATCCCCTGGCTTCGCCATAAGATTGGTACTCCTCATTCTGAATGTTGTATAACGAGCCTGTAGAATAACTCGTTTCAAATTTGTTTTTGTAATCAACAAACGATAACTGCAAACAGCAGACACCCACCATAACATAAATGCAAATTATGGTGGGTGTAAGTGTTAGCCTAGTATTATTCATCTTGCTCACATGAAAATGGGCCAACCACGTCGCTTTTGATGGCAAATTTGGTATCAATTTCCGGATGCCGTGTTTTTATCTCCTCAAGCGCTTGCTCGAACTTCTCTTTAACCATCACTCTCCAGGGATGCGATGAAAATAAAATATAGTTATCGTAGTCATTCACATGAAAATGGATATCCCCGATATAGGTGAGGCTATTTTCTGCTATATCAAAAGTGCCAAGGCAGTTTAAGTCGGGATCAACTAATTTCGATCCTTGCATATATAACACCTGGTCAATTTCGTGCGTCCCCACTGGCAGTGGCAGAACAATCAACTTTTCCCGGGTGTCTTTTAGAACGAAGCTGTAGTTGTCTAGCATTTTTTGTGTATTTCGGGTAATAAATTGAGCATTACCAATATTGCCGGAGGTACTAAAACGGGCTAAAGCTAAGCCATGTCCTTCAGGCAAAGGCTTTTTAGCATCATATGCCAATTGCGCGCAACCAGACAGAAAAAGAGAACAAACAACAACCATAGTTTTAAACATATTTACTTCTCACTACATAAAGGTGCGGCATTACAAGCACCTGTCAAATTCTAATCGCAAGCATTAAACCCAAAAAAAGCAAACATTACAACTATAAGAAATACACAATAATCAATGCTTTAGATTGCAAATAGAGATTGCAAATAGCAGACACCCACCATAATATAAATGCAAATTATGGTGGATGTCAGTGTTAGCCCGTACTTCAATAGTGCATTTATCGCGGCGTTTAAGTGGTAGTGATGATTATAGCTTTGCTTTAGCTGTATACTGCTCCAAACCAAACTTAGAGCAAATACAGAACCTTCCTTTCAATGGCAGACCAAGCGATTTCACTCTCTAAATATAATCAAGATTGGCCACGGATGTTCCAAGATGAAAAGCTAAGGTTAGCACCTTTGCTATGCCCTTGGATTGAAGGTGGTATTGAGCATGTGGGTAGTACAGCGGTGGTTGGTATGGTTGCTAAGCCGGTGATAGATATTATGGTGGGTGTTAAGTCACTCGAAGCGTCAAAAGAAGCCATCCAAGTGCTCACTCAATACGGTTATTGTTATTACCCTTATAAAGCTGACGTAATGCACTGGTTTTGCAAACCAACGCCTGAGTTTAGAACCCATCACTTACACCTTGTTCCTTTCAACAGCCTACTTTGGCAAGAGCGTATTTCTTTTAGGGAAAAATTAAGAGCATCATCAGGTTTAAGAGCAGAGTACTGCGCGTTAAAGCAGGCGTTAGTACAAGAATACAAAGATGACCGTGAGCAATATACTCAACAAAAGTGGCCGTTTATTAAACGGGTATTGGGTTGTTAATTTAATGTTGGTTTTTTGGTTCTTGGCCCAATATAACGTAAAGCAGTAGTCGAGTATTAAATCATGAGGCTTGGCTCTGCTGTGATTTCTACGTTATAGGAGTTGAAGAAAAGGAATGAAAGGAAAAAAGATATTAATTGTTGGTGGGAGTACAGGTATTGGCCTCGCATTGGCAAAACGCGTAAGTGAAGATGGCGGTGAGGTATTAATAGCCTCGAGATCTGCATTTGACAAACAAGCTAGTATTAGAAGTCAGCCATATCTTGAAAGTTGTACTTGTTATTCGGTTGATATCACAGTTGAAAGTGAGATTAAAAATCTACTTGAGAAAATAGGAAAAATTGATCATCTAATTTTTACTGTTAAGTCTCCACTCATTGTTTCTCCATTTTTAGAACTCGATCTCAAAGAGGTTCGTCATGCTTTCGATACTAAGTTTTGGGGGCAGTATAGCTTTGCTAAATTGGCTCACGAATATATTAACGATGGCGGGAGTATTGTGTTTTCGTCGGGAACATTAGGTAAGCGGCCTTACAATGGGTACTCAACATTAAGTACGATAAGCGGTGCAGTTGAGTCACTTGGGAAGGCTTTGGCAATTGAGCTTGCACCTATTCGGGTCAATACCGTTTCACCAGGATTTAAAACATTGAAAGAGTTGGAGGAAAAAATTCCTCTAGGCCTTGGAAGTGATTCTCAAATTTCCAATTCATATTTGTTTTTGATGAATGACAGTTATATAACGGGCACAACGATAGTGAGTGATGGTGGGGCTATGCTCGTGTAGGGGTGACCTACAATGCTAAGAAAAACCCAAGAGCCTTGGCTCTAGGGTTTTACGTTAAAGCAGCGATTAATTCGCTTTTGTCGCTTTATATTTGATAGTTACATTGTAATAAGGGAATAGGCCGCGCAGGCGGAAATTCCATTTACCTTCTGCAGGCTCGTCAAATACACAGCTTTCTTCACTCCCCCAAAGGTATGGACGACAGTCGTACTTGAAGAAGTTTGGCATTTTCTTATGGCGCACATATAGGTCTGCTTCGCCTTGACCTGTGATTGACACTTCTAGTTTATCAAAGCCCGCTGGTAGCTCGATTGAGCGATGTTGCCACCAGAACCAACCTGCAAGGCCTGTAAACTCGCCTTCAATAATCGTCGGCTCTTTAGCAAGGTTTAGGTCGATAACCACTGGGTCATGATCCGATGCGCGATAAGCGTGTGTTGCGTAAAGACTTGCTTTGTGAGTATCTGACTTGTACTCAGTGTTGTAGTCTAGCGCAACGGGTTCGTCAGCATTGATATGCCAATCCGTTACTGACTTTACTTTTTCCATCATCGTGTTTGAAGCAAAGGCGTGATCTAGGCTACCGATACGTCCTTGATACACGTATGAATAATCTAAGCTACTGCCATGAAGCGTTTGCTTGATGTTGGCATAACCATTCTCGACATAGGTGTTGATCGGATCTTCCTGAGCGTACGCGTTCATGTCACCTAGAATAATCACATCATCTTCTGCAACTCCTGTCGGATTTGTGCCAAGCCAAGTCGCTAGGGTATTAACCGCTGTGACTCGAGTTTGGTTCCAACAACCTTGACCATCATTTTGGTCTTGATCTAAGCCCTCAGCTTTTGAGCAACTGCCTTTAGAGCGTAAGTGAGCCATTACCACAGTGAAGATTTCTTCGCCGTTTGCCTCTTTGAAAGTTTGTACGACAGGAGGACGGTTACCGTAATCAAATGGTACGGCTTCGGTAAATGCAGGCGTGCCTACTTCAGCTACTTTGTTACTACGATAAATGATACCGGATGTAATTGCATCCCCACCCACTTGGTCAACATTTAGGTTTACAAATGCGTAAGTATTAGCAGAGTCTGCTGCATTTATAGCGTTAACGAGATCGGCAATCGCACTAAACTCACCAAAGCCATCATTTTCTACTTCTAGCAGACCAATAATATCGGCATCGAGCGCCGATATTGCAGCAACCGTTTTTGCTTTTTGGCGTTCAAACTCTTCTAGATTGTCAGCTCCTCGTGACGTTGGGAAACCTGCACCTTGACCGTCACCATTGAAATAGTTTAATACGTTGAAGCTAGCAATACGTAAATCTCCACGCACTTCTACCTGAGGTGCTTCTGTACGTAGATTAGTATGAACAAAGTTTGGTGTTGTCGTTGGGTGAATACGGTATTGGCTATAACCATATCCCATTACACCCTCAAGGCCTGTCACAGAATCGCCCAGTCGTAAGGTGTTATAGGCATCTAGTGTAGGTGATGGGTAAGGAATAACGTCAGGGTTTTGTACTGATGAACCATCATCAAGTAAAATTTCTTTGCGCTTGTTCTCAGCTTCTAGCTGGTTAGCTGCATCACCAGGAGTAGCTACTTGAGTGCTCTGGTATAAACGTTCAGTACCTAAGCGTACTTCGCCGTAGCGTGCAAGTCCGTATGTATCGTTAACGACCAACTCATTTGAAATCGAAACCAACATGCCTTCGTAGGCTTCAAGACCATTCTCTGCAGGTAAAGTAACGGTAGTTGCTGAAGCCGTTGCAGAACCGCATAACTCAATTGCGTCGACGTTAATAAGTTGAGTTTGGCCATATTTCTCTTCAACTTTACCGCGTAATTTAACCACATCGCCTGTGTTTACTGGTGTTGCAGTATATACGACAAAAATACCTTCGGACGTATTACCATCAGCATCATAGTCAGTGCTTTCTTCTTGAATGAAGAAGCCGCCAAGCCCCGCATCTGATTGCATGCTTGCAGTGACAACAGCTTGAACTTCAACCGTTTCTCCAGCTAATGGGCTTGCATCGCCTGCGCCCTGAATGGCACTGATCAAGGTGTTATTTTCGCCACAGATAACAGGCTCAGGCTCAGGTACGTCACCGCCATTAATGTGGATACCTAGGTTGCTAAAATCGTCTTTAGCAAGTGCAAGCCATTGTCCAGCGCCAACAAATGCAGAAGTTGCATCGGTGCGGCCAGTGGTTATTGCAGGATCTCTGACAAGCGTTTTATCTTTTGTTCTAATATCGCCATCAATCCATTCACTACCTGGGTCGACACCAACCTGACCTAGGCTATCAACAACTGCACCATTGAGCGTAAGCGTAACGGCGTCATCACCATTAAACCAGCTACTTGTGTTTGTTAACTGTGCCTTTGCGATGATCTCTGCTGCGGAGTCTGCATGAGCAATGACATAAGTTGATTTAGCCGCAAGTTCACCACTTAGTTCTATGTTAGTGCGAGCTTCTGTTGCGCCATTAAAGAAGAAATTGACAGAGTAACCAGTTAGATCGACAGCTTCATCACTACCATTGTAGAGCTCAATGGCTTTGTTATAACTGCTACCTTCAATATACTCAGAGATGATCACCTCAGCATGTGCATTTAGGCAAGCTAATGCAACAGCTGAAGCTAGGATAGATTTTTTAATCATTTTTTATTTTCCCGTGTATTAGAATTATCCGAATTTTTATTCGGACGCAGTATTTTAAGCGCTATTGATGACAATTCAATTAAACTTCACTGTTTGTTTACATTGGTTTACACTAAATTGTGTGTTGAAGGACAAAAGTCGTTGAATTTTATGCCATATTCAAACGTTGCCTGTGAGCAATTATGTGTATATTTCGAGATGCAACGGTTGCGCTATACTCAATTAGGATCGGAGCAAATATTTGTAGCAAAGTTGCCAGTCAACTTAATTTGAAAATGAAGGCGGGAGTGCGTAAACATGGCGATAAAGAGTTTAAAACAGTCATGCCTTCTGTTTATTGCCCTGTCATGCACATCATCGGCAAATGATGCCATAGTGGGAGCGCATAATGTTTGGCCTCCCTACGTCATTAACGAACATTCCGGTTTTACTGTTGATTTAGTTCGCGCGGCATTTAAGGCCGAGAATCAAGATTTTGAAATGCTTATTATGCCATTCAGTCGTGCCATGCGAATGGTTGAGAAAGGGCAGGTCGATATGATCCCCGCTTTATGGCGTTCTGAAAGTCGCGATGAACGCTTTATTTTTAGCAAAGCTTATTACAGTAATCGGCTGGTACTTATTTCACGTACAGAGCCAACCATTCATTTTAAAGAGTTGGACGATCTTAAAGGGCTAAGTGTATGTGCTATTCGGGGCTTTCGTTCTGAAATTGCACTCGCTCAGATCCCACAAATTCGCCTAGAAAAGCTCACAAACCTGACTTCCTGTTTGTCGCTTCTCAATAAAGCGCGAGTAGATGCTGTAGTTAGCGACGAGCTTGCTTTTGTGTATTTACAATCTCAACACGCTGAATTTCACAGCTTCAAAGTACATCAACCGACCATAGCACAATGGCCGCTCCATATTGGCGTTAGCAAATCTCATCCGAATGCAATAGCAATTATTGAATTGTTCAATAAGGGTTTGATACAACTTAAGACGAATGGTATTTATCAGGCAACACTTAAAAAGTATCATTTAGATGAGTGAATAACCGAGCATACTCGCTTCTGTTATATTATTTATGTAATTGGGGCAAACTGAAGCTGCTGTTTATCTATCATCATTTCCAATAGGTACGAAATACTGGTATCAAAATCTTGATACGCTTTGCCGAACTTTTTACGCAATGTAACTTGTAATGATTCTTGTATCTTTGCTGGCGTTGTACCTTTTGCTAGCGCTTCATGTACTGCATTCCAGGCAAAAGTTAAAAATTGAATATCTCTAGAAACTGATTTCACCGAGGTATTTTCCCCGTGCCCGGTTAGTACGAGGAGAGGGCTTAGTTGCTTCACCTCTTTGAGTACTGAAATGAGCTGGGTAATGTTACCTCTAGGTGTCATGATGGGCATAAAGTTGGAGTTCACTACGTCACCTCCAATTAGAATGCGTTGTTTGGGTAGCCAAAGCATAACATCACCTGGCGAATGGCCATCGTTGGCGAGCACAAATTCAACTTCAGTATCACCAAAAGTACGGGCTTGTTGATGTAAAATGGTTGAGGTAGGGATGGCGAGTGTGCTCTCACCAGTTGCGCCTTTAGTCATATTAAAAAACGCTTTAACATCAACCGACCCATCGCTTTTCATCGTCTCAGCGGACAAAGAGGTGGAGATAAGCTCTGCACCGAGCTTTGCAAAAGCGGCATTGCCAAGCCAATGATCGGCATGGCTATGAGAGTTGACTACCCAGCGAATTGGCTGTTCAGTTACACGTTTAACTGCTGCGATAATAGCGTTACCAATGTGCTCGGATGAACCAGTATCGAACACTAATACACCTTGAGTTGTAACAATAAAATGACTGTTTGAATTCCACCCTTTATTCTCAACTGTTGGTCTGCCATAAAAAGGAGAGATTACGCTATAGACATTCTTTGAGACTGAAACGGCTTCTAACTCAAGTGATTGAGATTGTGCATTGACGTGAGCACAGAAGAACCCAACAATTATGAGCCCTGATTTAATTCGATTTAGCATCATTTATCCATATTATTGTTATTATTTATATCAGTACTTGAAGCTGCTCACTTCAATGACCCAATTGAAACTAACATTTTCTCCAAAATGAGTTCAAGCGCTTACGCTGCTTAAAGTGTAAGCAAGCGTGTCACCTTATTAAACTCGCTTTTTAAAGCTTCAAATCATCGTTCAACAGTCAATCAGCAATGAGCTTATGCATACGTATTCAATAGATTGTTTAGCTAGGAATTCTATATTGTTAATCTTGTGTGAATAAGAGGCGCAATAATGAAAAATATAAAACTAAACCAAATTGCAGCGGGAGTGTTGTTAGCATCCAGTTGCGTTACACCTGCATATGCCGCTGACGGCGACCCAACAACATTCGTTCATTTATTTGAATGGTCTTGGGCTGACGTTGCTATGGAGTGTGAAACGTTTTTGGGGCCAAATGGCTACGCGGCTGTGCAAGTATCGCCACCCAATGAGCATATTACAGGGGATCAATGGTGGACTCGTTATCAGCCAGTCAGTTATGAGATTGCGAGTCGTAGTGGCAGTCGAGCCGAATTTGCCGATATGGTCGCGAGGTGTAAATCTGCCGGAGTAGATATCTATGTTGATGCCGTTATAAACCACATGGCTCATGGCAGCGGGACTGGAGTTGCGGGTAACACTTTTGGCAACAAACAATATCCTATCTATAGTCCACAAGATTTTCATGAAACCTGTGCAATAAACCCTGAAGACTACGGTAATAATGCATGGCGAGTACAGCACTGCGAACTTGTAGGGCTTCATGATTTAGACACCGATGCGAGCTACGTTCAAAATACCCTAGCGGGCTTTTTGAACGATCTACAGTCTCTGGGCGTGGCAGGGTTTAGGTTGGATGCAAGCAAGCACATGCCCGCAAGTGATATTGGTGATGTGTTAGCCAAGCTAAATCAACCCGCGGTCGTTTTCCAAGAGGTGATTGATCAAGGAGGCGAGGCGGTTTCTGCTTCTGAATATCATCAAAATGGTTTAGTCACCGAGTTTAAATACAGCATTAAACTGAGCGAGACATTTAAGCAAGGCAAATTGGCTTGGTTAAAAAGCTTTGGCGAAGCTTGGGGTATGATGCCAAGTTATAAAGCCGTGGTATTTACAGACAACCATGACAACCAACGCGGGCACGGTGGAGCAGGGTCCATCGTTACTTTTCATGATGGTAAACTGTATGATTTAGCGAATGTATTTATGCTGGCATATCCTTATGGTTATCCTAAAGTGATGTCTAGTTATGAATTTAATGGCGACACTGATGCTGGTGGCCCTTCGGTGCCTGTTCATCAAAGTGGTAACCTCAATTGTTCCAGTCAATTATGGCAGTGTGAGCATCGTCGCCCAATGATTGCAGGTGCAATGCAGTTTAGAAATCATACTAATGGCAATTGGACTGTGGCAAATTGGTGGGATAATGGTAATAACCAAATTGCATTTTCTCGAGGTGATTTAGGCTTTGTTGCCATTAACCGAGAATCTTCTAGTATGGGTCAAAGCCTGCAAACAGGGCTCTCTGCCGGAATCTATTGTGATGTGCTAAGCGGAGGTATCGGCCAAGAAAACTGCGCGGGTAGAAGCATCGAAGTTGATACCAATGGTTACGCACAAATTAATTTAGCTGCTATGGATGCCGTAGCCATTCATCATCAAAGTAAACTGGCAACGCCACCAGAGACTGGTGATTGGCAACGCACATTAGTCTTTATTAAAGCGGAAACTCAATCTGGTCAGGATATGTTCGTTCGAGGTGGTCTTGATCATGTCGCAGCATTGCAGCGCGGGATTGATTGCGGCGCCGATCCTACTCTTTGCTCTTTACCTATCAAGCATTTGAACATGCGAAACATGACAACTTCGGCTTGGAAAGTGGCTGATACCAGATTGGATTGGCTAGCGGCTGAAACTGGGCAGTCTAGTGATGCCCAAGGGAGTCCGCTGGATTGGACAACCAATATTTGGCCTGCTAACTGGGGCGCGGAAAAACGTTACGACAGCGATGGCTTTGGCGTCATGTCACTTAACCAATGGGGAGCACATTACTGGTTGCTGGAAGTAGAAATGGACTGTAGCAAAACATTCAACGGTTGGTTTGAAGTAAAAGCATTCGTTAAAAATGGTCAAGGTTGGGAAGGGGATATTAACCAACAAGGCACACCATATACGAGCAATAATCACTTTGCTGAATGCGGAAAGTTGAACGTGTTTGAGTTTGGCACAAACTCAGTCTCTATTTCGTCATTATAACAAAGATGGACTAGGGCTAACCTAGTCCAGATTTACACTCCTCAGTGCTGTAAAAATTACATCCAACCAATACACTAATCTTTAATGTTCATATATTTCATGATGTTATGTGGTGGTATTGATTCTGCATAAGTCTTCGCATCTACCTCTACATCAGCAACGTATTGAAGGAGAGAATGATGACGGAGTCAGACAATATTTCAGTCGCGATCTTAGCCACTGACGGATTCGAACAAAGTGAACTGATTAAACCCAAGCAGGCGCTTGAAAGCGCTGGATTTAATGTTGATATTATTTCATTAAACAAGGGGATATTACTGCGTGGGATGAAGACCGTTGGGGTGAGAAAGTCGCCGTTGATTTAACCTTGGATGAAGCCATACCCAGTAAATATGCAGGGCTCGTTTTACCTGGCGGGTTGTTCAACCCCGACAGGCTAAGGCAGGAAAAATCGGCGGTTAAATTTATTCAAGCCTTTTCGCAGTTTGGGAATAAACGTCCAATTGCGGCGATATGCCACGGTCCTTGGCTGCTAATCGAAGCCCAGTTGGTAGAAGGTAAAACGCTTACCTCTTTCCCTAGTATCAAAACCGATCTTAAAAATGCAGGCGCAGACTGGATTGACCTTAAAGTTGCGGTAGACGACAACTTGATCACGAGTCGCAATCCAAATGATCTTGATGCTTTTAATGAAGCAATAATTGGGGCTCTGCAACAAGATACTATCAATTAATCGAAAGAGTGGGTTTGTGCCGTTTCAAACAGACACTAATTGGTATAAATAAGGAGAGGATAATGTCAGACATAAAGAAAACTTTTTGGGAAGCGCTAGACAGCAGCCCCAATGTGATGATTGGTTTGAGTGATGACAATAATCACCATGAGCCAATGCGAGCACAGTTGGATAAAGACGCCAACGGCGAGTTTTGGTTTTTTACCAGTAAAACAAATCGTATTGCTAAGTGTGGCAAAGCGACTGCTCAATTTTCCAGTAAAGGGCATAATGTATTCGCTTGTATTCGCGGACACTTAATTGAAGAAACGCGACAAGACGTACTTGATGCCCATTGGTCAAGACAAGCCGAGAGCTGGTTTGAAAAGGGTAAAGATGACCCCGAGCTTATCATGCTCCGTTTCGAACTGGACGATGCTGAAATTTGGCATGTTAGCCCCGACTTGAGCGGCTTATTAAAACTAGCCGTGGGCAAAAATGTAGAACCGGAAGAGATGGGTGAGCGAGAAACGGTCCAGTTTAGATAATCACATTACTCAATTTGAAGCAGTCACTAGGGCGCAAAGACGGTACTTGTTTTTGCGCCTTCATTGCTTCCACTCACGTGAAAATGTTCCCAAATGTATTGTTAGTAGTTTAAATATTTAGGACTTTGGGGAATTCTCTGGACAACGGCTAACACTGTGATAACAATAAATGTATTGATTTTAAAGTGAGCTGTTTCAGTGAATTCAGGAGTTTACATGGCCACCGAGGATACCTTTGATAATTGGCAACACGCCTTATCTGCCAGTTATGAGCAATTAATTAATCAATTTGTTACTCACACGCCGCAACTATTGGGCGCGGCACTCATGCTGCTTGTCGGTTGGGTGGTGGCTTGGCTATTGAGCAAGCTGACTATTTCGTTATTTAAGCTTTGCAATCGTGCATTGGCGGGTTTAAGTCAACGAGTGCAAACCGAACAAACGCTTCAGCTAAATCTAAAACACGCTCGATTGATAGGGAAAACCGTGTTTTGGGTCACGATGATGTTTTTTATCGCAGCAGCCACATCCAGCCTTGGCTTAAACTTCTTCAGTGATTGGATCTCTTCGTTACTTAGTTACCTACCAAACCTCCTCGCTGGGATATTTATTATTGTTGGTGGTTATCTGCTTGGCAATCTGGCCAGTGCCATGGCAAGAGCTGGTGCGCAGTCTGTAGGGTTTGCGCGAGTCGAAGTCGCGGGTAACATCGCCAAGCTCGCGATCCTATTTACCGCAACGGTAATAGGTATTGAGCAATTAGGGATCAATATTCAATTTGTGACCAATATGGTGGTGGTGCTGACAGGCGTACTGTGTGCGGGAGTTGCATTGGCTTTTGGTCTTGGGAGTCGAGAACTAATCGCAAATACTGTTGCGGCAAAACAAGCGCTGCGTCACTGTCGAATTAACGATCAAATTGAAATTGCAGGCGTTTCAGGCACGCTCACCGAAATCACGGCAACGATGTTAGTGATTGAAACCCAAAAAGGGAGAACCCTAATACCGGCAAGGCAATTTTTAAAGGACTCGGCACATATTACCGCGACACACAGTCATTCAAGTAAGCAGTAGGGAGGCTCTATGTCAGCGTTAAACCTCAAAATTGCGCAACACTTTTTACAAGAAGAGCCAGCAGGCGCCGCGCGCTTACTTTCTTTGCAAACGCCAGATGTCGCTGCTGAGTTACTAAAAACGTTACCAAATGAAGTTGCTTTAAACGTACTTAAAGTCATGCAGCCTCGCAGTGCAGCGGAAATACTGATAACGCAAACGGATGTGGATATTGCTAGGTGGCTAGGTAAAATGAAGTTGGCTGATATTGCTGCTATCTTAAGGCATTTACAGGACGAAGAACTTGCTCGTTTTCTTAATCTCATTTCAGTAAGACGACAAACTCTCTGTAAGATGTTAATTAGCTACCCTGATTATACTGTGGGAGCGTGGGTTGAGACGGACGTATTAATTCTTGAAGAAACAATGACAGTTGAGGAGTCACTACTGCGCTTAAAAAAGCGTGACTATATCGGGTTTGCGCTAGTTTATGTGGTAAATCAGCATCGCCATGTGGTCGGTCAGTTGTCACTAACTCATTTGCTTCGAAAAGCGCCGCAACAGAAAATTGCAGATTTGATGGATACTCACGTCGCTTCTCTAAGTGGTTATACCGAGTTGCATAGTGCATTGAAATCGCCCGTTTGGGCGCAACAAGATCAGGTTGCAGTTGCCAATCGAAGTGGTGATTTTATTGGGGTATTGCCACATTACAGAGTGAGAAGTGCACTTGGCCGAATGGATGAAACACAAGACAAGCCAAGTGAATCTTTAGATTTATTAGATGCCTACACCAGTTCGTTTGTCAGTATGTTAGATACATTGGTGCCAGTTAAGGTCAAGGGGAAATAAGCGATGAGCGTAGCGAAAGATACATTAGATTCAGCGGTAGAGCAGCTCAGTGATGAGTTTTTAAGTAAGTTTCCGCTCAAAAGTGCGCAGCTCCTTGGCACTTTACCTCCAGACGAAGCCGCTGAATTATTACAACAGCAGGCACAACATATCATTTATCGTTTATGGAAATATTTGCCGCCGGGAGCCGCTGAACAAATTTTCCAGCAATTCCCTGTGGATTATCAAGCACAATTTATCGCGAGCCTAGATAGCCATATTGCGGTCGGGCTTTTGAACAAACAGTCGCAGGAAGCGCAGCAGGTACTACTTGCTAAATTAAAGGAGCAGCATTCAACCATAGCGGATGAACTTAGTGAGTTGCTGGTTTTTCCTGAAAATACCGCTGCGAGAATGATGAACAAAAAGGTTCAAGCGTTTTACTCAGATACAACACTACGAGAAGTACTTGCGCAGCTGAAGCGATTAGACGGTAAAGTGCCAGATGTCATCTATGTGTTAAACGAACAGCAGGATTTAGTGGGCGAAACAACACTCAATATTTTAGTGGGAAGCTCCTCAAGTAAAACCCTAATGCAGGTTGCGACACCGATCCGAGTCACGCTAAATGTAATGGATCATAAAGATCAGGTCGTGGAAGCGTTTGAAGGGCACAAAGTGCGAGCAATTCCGGTACTTGATGCGCAGCAACAGCTAGTTGGGCAGATCCGATTTTTTGACGCCTATCAGTCAACCAAAGAAGATTTAGCGAGTGATATGCAGACCATGGTAGGTGCGAGTAAAGACGAAAAAGCTCTATCAAGTAGCTGGTTTGCAGTAAAGAAACGGCTCCCGTGGTTACAAATTAACTTGTTAACCGCATTTGCAGCCGCTGCCGTTGTGGGGGCCTTTGAGGGATTGATTGCTCAAGTTACCGCTTTAGCTATTTTACTGCCGGTAGCTGCTGGACAGTCGGGTAACGCAGGGGCTCAAGCTTTGGCGGTAACAATGCGAGGCTTAACACTACGAGAAATTTCAACGCGACACTGGTATCAGGTGATGCTAAAAGAAATGATGGTTGGTCTGCTAAATGGCATAGCAATAGCCGTTACTTGTGGCATTGGCGTATATTTGTGGAGTCAATCACTCGGTCTTGCACTTGTTATTGCGCTTGCGATGATATCGTCTCTTGTCATTGCGGGCAGCTCAGGCGCCATTGTACCAATTGCCTTGAAAAAATTTGGACTCGACCCTGCGCAATCTTCATCAATTGTACTTACGACAATTACAGATATAGCGGGTTTTATGTCATTTTTGGGGATTGCGTTGTTGCTGTCAGATATGTTGCCGAAAGGCTAAGTGAGGAGTGGGATAATTCGTAGAGCTAGTGCAGGCACTAGCTCTGAGCAATACGTATTAGTTAACTACTACGTTGCTTGCTTGAGGACCTTTCTGGCCTTCTTCAACTGTGAAAGACACTGATTGGCCTTCAGTTAAAGTTTTGAAACCGTCAGAAACGATAGCACGGAAATGTACGAATACGTCTTTACCGCCGTTTTCTTGAGTGATGAAACCAAAACCTTTCTCTTCGTTGAACCACTTAACTGTGCCGTTTACTGTGTTAGACATAATTGAAACCTTTTTCAAAAAATTAAATATGTGGTGAAAATCACCGATAAAGCGATAGATAAAACTTAGCTAGTAACGCATTGGTATATCTATAAACGACTTTTTAAAAAAAAGAGTATCAAGAAAAAACAGTGCAGCAGTAGTAAGTGCTCTAAGTATCTAAAGCCTGCATATAGTATAGCGTTCTTAAGGCGCTGTCCAATGAAGTTTGCAACTTTTTTGTTTAAAAAGTGAGCGGAAATAAATTTTGAGCGAATTTATTGGTGTAACTTTGATTGGGATGGACGAATTTGAAACATGTGTTTTCTTCGCTTTATTATTACCAAACTGTCCATCGTATTCTGTATTCTTCAGCTTGCTTATTTCAAACTGCGATAAAATAAAGTGGTAACGCGCTCTTCTGGTAGCCAATTAGCATAGTTAAGATTAAGTACTTGTAGTGGGCGAGCGGCTACAACCTCTTCCAAGCTTGTATTATTTTTCATTGCATCTAGCATAATCGTTTTCGCTTTATGTAATAGTGCTAGATAATCTTGTAAATTTTGTTTATCTGTTACTGGGCCATGGCCTGGTATGACGGTGGTCTTGTCGTCTATTTTCTTTATCACATCTTGTACAGCTGCAATGACCCCATCTAAGGAGCCGCCGCTGTCGACATCGACAAAAGGTAAGCTGCCTAAATTAAAATAGATATCGCCCATATGTACGGCATTTGCTCGGTCAAAAAAGATCACTGCATCGCCATCGGTATGGGCGTGATGATAATGCCATAAGTGAGCATGCTCTTGGTTAAAGTGGAGCTTCATATCACTGCCAAACGTCAAAGTTGGCAAGTAGTCAGAACCATCACCGTGTTTTTGTTCTAACCGCTTGTATACATTGTGATGTGCGATAACATGGCTGCCTGCTTGTGCGAAATTTTCGTTGCCTCCTGTATGGTCGCCATGATGATGGGTATTAATCACAAACTCAGGTGCGTTGGGTTGGATAGTTTTGATTTTTGCTTTAATTTGTTCGCTGAGTTTAGCGAACTGATCATCGACAATGTAAACGCCATCTGAGCCTGAACTTATCGCAATATTACCTCCTTGCCCAAATAGCACATGAAGGCCCTTTGCTACCTCTTGCAACTTAAATTCAATATCATCAGCTTGTGCGTTTGAAATGTTTATCAATCCAAACGCGATGGCAGCGAACGAATTTCTTGCTAATTTAATCATGATCCATCCTTTTTATTCTATTTTTTGTTTATTTCTATAAGGCAGTGGCTTCAGGTGTTTTATCATACGTGTCGATTCACTCTTCTGCCGCTGCTGCGTTGTCTATTACCTGCCTCAATGCAGCATCCATCTTTAGGATAAAGTCTTGTTTAAATGGATATTTTCCTTCGAACCCTTTTAGGTACCCAATGTGGGCAGTGCGCCGCATTACTATTTTATCTTCAACAATATTACTGGTGCTTAAACTTGGTGTTATCTGCGACATTTTATTGATACCAAGTAAAGTAGAAAGCCGATCATTGACGTAACAATCAATGCGCCCACGTGCGAGCTTTTCAATATTTGAACGTGTGCTTTTGTTTTCCCAAAGTTGAATAAGTCCTTGTTTTTGCGCTTCCATTAGGCTTTCATCTAAGATGATATAACCGGCATTAATACCAATATTAAGTACTCTTTCTGGTTTTACATGAGGCAAGTTTTTTAGCGTGATCCCTTGATTGCAAAAGGCAACCACCACCTCTTCTTGAAGAGGAATTGAATATGGCCAGATATAGGGGCGTTTTTTGATATGAATATAAGGTGGCATTAACGCCATTGCATCACCGGATGCCATAGAGGAAACACCTCGCTTCCAAGGTACCGCTTGCAAATTAACTTGATATTCATGACTCAGCAAACGTGCGGCTTGCTTCACTATATCGACATAGATGCCATAAAGCTCGCCGTTAATTTGATAACTATAAGGCGGGTAAGCATCGTCGACCAAAATGGTTACTTTAATAGGTGCTGAGTATTCTGGTTTATGGGGAGCAGCGCTAGATAAAAGCGGCAGAAAGATACAGCAGCAAATAAAAACAAAGCGAAACAAATTCATTTTTCACTTATGTATGTAGAAGTCGTCTTTAAAATATAGAGGTTTTTTACGAAAAATCTAATGAGTTGAAACCGCAGCATTTTGAAAAGGGCTTATCGATATTAAAAAATGATAAGCCCATATTGTTTAGTGGCTAATGCTCAGGTTTGTATGTTTTCTCTCCAATTTGAAGTCTGTCAAACCGCGGTGAGATTCTTCGATATTGTCCTTGCAGCAGCAACTCAATGATTTTATTGTCACTTTCTGCCCACTTGGATAAAGGAAAATATGCAATTTGCCATTTTCCGTCATCCAGATAGATTAGCCTGATTTCAGTATCGTGAGACTCTTCTATCAACAGTAGGTATTCTGTCTCCTCTGTTTTATCGAGCTGAATAGCGAATAGAGCGGTTCTTACTGCGTATTGAAATGCGTAAGGACTCTGTTTTACATGTGCAGAAACCGCGTGCTTCATTTCTATTGGGAGCGCATCGCTTGCTACATTGAGCAATTCAATATTGGTCCAAATATCAACGTCTTCGGGTTGTGCTGATTCAGCCGTTAATGCGCGCTCAATTGTTTTAATAAGCACCGCATCCGAGCTGTTGCGTTTTATCTCTTCAAGCGCTTCAACACCAGGTTTACCGAGTTGGTTAGCAAAGTAGTAAGTATCGAGCTGGTCAATTTGTTGGTTACTTTGCAAAAAACGTGAAACCTGACTCATCACAGTTATCTTTC
This sequence comes from Pseudoalteromonas maricaloris, assembly GCF_024746855.1. NCBI lineage: Bacteria > Pseudomonadati > Pseudomonadota > Gammaproteobacteria > Alteromonadales > Pseudoalteromonadaceae > Pseudoalteromonas > Pseudoalteromonas maricaloris. The sequence continues at coordinate 90,331 of NZ_CP024626.1, forward strand.
TAAAGTCCAAAAGAGGACTTTGTGACATCAACAAGATGCTAGTGATTAACAGCACGATGGGGCGGTTAGCCAGTCCAAGGTTGTTTACCCAGCTTGACTTAAATCGAGCAAAATTAACAAGATACCCAATAGCGAAGAGCCCTAAGAAGGCACAAATAGTAATTGCCCAGAGTCTGGCGATGTTGAAGCCGTACTGATCAACCCTTAACCATAATCCATAGGCGCTAATGGATATGTAGATAGGGAAACAAATTAACACAACCAAAGTGAGAATTTGCACCCATGTACTAGAGTTTTTGCCATAATTAGCAGTATTGAGTGTAATGAGTTGCGCACCTAATAGGAAAAATACCAGTGCGCTGCCACCGTTTTGCCAAAGCGGCGCAAGGCCAGTGCCAAGCAAACTGATTAAAAATAGTGAGGAGATAAATGCAAGTACTGGCAATAAAAGCCGTGCAAAGCCCTGACACACTATGAATAATTGGCTCAGAGTGCTGGCTTTATCTCGCGCATTTATGACACCTATTGCTTGAGCTAGTGTTAATGCTGGATAAAAGAACCAAGGCTCGGAGAAAAGCTCGGCAAAAAATTTGATATTGATAACAGAAAACAAGCCAGCCCAAAGCCCCAAAATTGCGCCTGTTGCTAACGTAAATAGTTGTGCCGTTAAAAACACAGTGATGACACTGGCGAAGCAGTCTGCAAGCGCGGAATATTGCGGTAAAGATGCGTGGCTGCGATCTGTTACAACCAAGGGGATCACTAGAAAGGTACATAGAAATAGAACTAGCGGAAAAGGCCAACATTGGAAAAAGGTGTCAGATAGTGGGGAGTGTAATTGCAGGCCGGTATAAAATCCGAGCGAGAGAACGAGGACTCCAAAGGCTATAAACCAGAGTACTTGCTTTTTAGTTAGTGATTGAAAGCTGGCATATAGAATCAACGCAGGAAATGTGATTGCGAAAGCATATAGTCCAAATAGCCACTCATTTGCAAGCTTGGGCCAATGTTCAATCGCGAGCAATTGATGCAGTAAAACTAGTACAACCCCTTGAACAAGCGCGAGTAATAACAGCCGTTTTGATTGCTGAGTAATATCCATGTTCTATCCTTTATATCTGCAGTGCATTGCAGTAGGTCTGTGATCAGTAAGTCCTCTAATGGTAATAAACTAAAAATAAACCCTGCGTGACTACTTAACCTAAGTTACTCAGTCTCACAGGGTTTTTATACTTGTAGATTAGACGCTAATTTTAAAGTTTATTCTCTGCGAGTGCGATAAAGAAACTATAGCTTAATGCGACATCGTGAATACGCTTAAAGCGACCAGACGCACCACCGTGGCCAGCTTCCATGTCGGTTTTTAGCAGCAGTAGATTATCATCTGTTTTATATTCTCGTAGCTTAGCGACCCATTTCGCTGGCTCAAAGTACTGCACCTGAGAATCATGCAAACCCGTGGTTACAAGCAGATTTGGATATGCTTGGGCTTTAACTTGATCGTAAGGTGAGTAAGACAGCATGTAATCAAAATACGTCTTCTCATTTGGGTTGCCCCATTCGTCGTACTCATTTGTGGTCAGCGGTAGCGTTTCGTCAAGCATGGTATTGATCACGTCTACAAATGGAACTGCCGCATGTACACCATCGTACAACTCTGGCGCTTGGTTAATGACTGCACCCATTAATAGGCCACCTGCGCTGCCACCCCTCGCATAAATACGTGAAGCATCCCCATACTTTTGCTCAACGAGTGCTTTTGTGACATCAACAAAGTCGTTAAAGGTGTTCTTTTTGTTTAACTTTTTGCCATTATCATACCAAGGACGGCCAAGCGTTTCTGAACCACGAATGTGTGCAATAGCATAGACAAAACCACGATCTAAAAGGCTTAATCGGCTTATTGAGAAGGTTGGCTCAACATTAGAACCGTATGAACCATAACCGTATTGTAGTAACGGGTTTGAACCATCTTGCTTGAACTTATCTTTACGATAAACAATTGAAACCGGTACTTTTATGCCGTCACGTGCGGTGATAAAAATACGTTCAGATTGGTAGTTTTCAGGTGCAAAGTCGCCCAATACTTTGTCTTGCTTTAATAGTGTTTTGTCTAAACTAGCTAGGTCGACATCATACACAGAAGCCGGGGTCGTCATACTCTGATAACCAATTCTTACTGCATTTGCATCTAGGTTTTCGTTACTAGTTAAATAAACGGCGTAAGCCGGGTCATTAAAGGTTAAACGCTTGCTTTCGTTATTATCTAAATTTAATACGGTGATTTGGCTAAGACCATTTTCACGCGTTTCGTAAACTAGGTGCTGATTAAATAGCTCAAAGCTATCTAGTTTTGCATCGGCATTGTGCGGTACAACGGTTTGCCATTTTGAAATATCACTTGCATCACTGGCTTTAACGCGCATCAGCTTAAAGTTTACGGCATCTTTATTGGTGTGGATGTAATACCAATCGCCAAGTTTAGCAATGCTATATTCATGACCACTTTCTCTAGGGATAAAGCGCTCAGGAGTTGCTTTTGCATTATCTGCGTCTAGTAAAGATACACCTGACGCCTCGGTACTTGAATGGTGAATGTATATTTTGCTCTTGTCTTTACTCTTTGAGATATACGTGTAATAGCTGTTATCTTTTTCTTCGTAAATTAATTCATCTGTGCTTTGTGCTGTGCCTAGAGTATGGCGAAACACTTGATAACCAAGCAAAGTAACAGGATCTTTTTTGATGTAATAGATAGTTTTGTTGTCATTTGCCCAAACGATAGGACCTGAAGCGCCTTCAATCGTATCGTCTAATAGCTTACCTGTCGTTAAATCTTTGATTCGAATCGTATAAATTCGACGACTTAATGTATCCTCAGCAAAAGCTAACAGGTTTTCGTTGGTTGAAATGGAAAGACCACCGACACCATAATAGTTTTGACCTTCAGCGCGGATATTCGCATCAAAGATAGCTTCTGCATTTTTACCATCTTGGTGTTCACTGCGGTAATAAGTGAAGTATTCTTTGTCACCCTCAGTGGCACTAAAATAATAGTAACTGCCGTTTAATACTGGCACGCTGCGGTCATCTTTGACCACTTTGTTTTTAATTTCGTCAAATAAGGTTTGTTGTAGTTGCTCTGTATTTATGAGCTTACTGTCGGTATAGGCATTTTCTTTGTTTAAGTGTGACAACACCTTTTCGTCACTTCTAGTATCGTCACGTAGCCAGTGATAATTATCGACAAGTTCTTGACCGTGAATGGTCGTCTTGTGTGGGATCTTTTCAGCTATAGGTGCCGTTACCGCTGTGGCTTGCTCAGCGGTAGCTTCAGACTTTGTGTGTTGTGACGGCGCTTCTTGACAACCGAGTACAGTAACCAAAGATGCTGCTACTAATGTAAATTTAAATTTCTTCATTTTTATTCTTCTGTAATAAATCAATTCATCGAGTCTAACTAGTTCTTATTATGAGGACAACTAATTGAGACGATATTTTGTAACAATTGCAAAAAACAAGATATTAGTTTTCTATTCAGTCAATATCAAAGCGGCCAACCAAACGCTCTAAGTCTTTAGCTAAGCTAACTAATTGGTCAGCGCCTGCATTTAATGCGGCTGTTTCTTCTCCGACTTGTCGTACAGAAACATCCACCGAGTCAATCAAACGTCTAGTGTGGCCTGCATTTTCTCCTTGTAATGAGGCCTGTGACGCTATATTTGAAACCGAAGTTTTAATTCTTGATACTGCCTGCGCGATATCAGTAAATGCTTGCTGCGCGCTTTGTGATTGTTTGATAGTCGTTTCAGATTCGCTTACGCTTGATGTCATTTGGGCTGATACCGTCCTCGTTTGAGCGATGAGGTTGGTTAACACTTGCTCTATTTCCTGCGTGGCGTCATGTGAGCGCTGCGCAAGCGTTCTTACTTCATCAGCAACCACCGCAAAGCCCCTACCTTGTTCACCTGCACGGGCTGCCTCAATCGCTGCATTTAATGCTAAAAGGTTGGTTTGCTCTGCGATAGAACGGATCACGCCTAAAATATTAGTGATATCTTGGCTTTCACTTTCGAGCTGGTTCATGGCGTTGGCGGACTCAGCCAACGAATGATTAAGCCTCGCAACCTGCGATACTGTACTTTCTATTGTGCTGTTACCACGCTGAGCGTGATCGTCCGCAGTGACGACATCCTCCAAAGTGTGACCGCAGCTTTCACTGATCTGTGCAGCAAGCTGCTCTACGGTTTCAGTGGTCGTAGTAGCACTGGCAGAGTCTTCAGCCTGCGTATGGCATTGATTACGGATATCGTTGATACTCTTTTGTGACCCTAATGCAGCATCATTCAATGTTGAGGCATTACTTTGAATATCTTTTACGAGCGAATTAATTGAGTCCAAGAATTTATTGAACCACGTGGCCAGCTCTCCAATTTCATCATTGGTGACGACTTTTAAACGTTTGGAAAGGTTGCCTTCACCTTGTGCTATTTCTTTTAAACCATCAGACACCATTTCAATAGGTTCAACTATCTTGTTGGCAAGCGTTATTGCAATAATAATAAACAAAATTACCATGATAACCGCGATAATAGTGATACTAATCGTCATATCGTAAGCTGAAGCTAAGATTTCATCTTCATCGATCACTGCGATAAATTGCCAACCGAGTGTGTCAGAGCGATAAATCTTAGCATCATAGGTTTTATTATCAGTTTCAATAGTGAGGTAGGGTTCGTTTGTGGCGCTGCGAATGGCCTTGTAAAGGGGGCTGGTGAGATCTTTAATGTGTTTAAAGTTATGATTTTTATTTTTGGGATCGGCAAGTACAGTGCCTTCGGCATCAAGAAGGATTAAATATCCCGACTCCCCGAGTCGAATATTGCTCACGATATCGGTCAGTGTAGCAAGCGTTACATCTAATGATTGCACGCCAATTACTTTGCCATCACGTTTTATACCTGTGGCAACAGAAACCATAGCTTGTCCCGTTACTCCTTGATAAGGCTCAGTAAGGATAACCTTGCTGGGATCTTTAGAGGCGTTTTGATACCAAGGGCGCTTTCTTGGATCGTAATCACCAAGGGGCTCCGCAGGATACTGAATAAAACCACCGGAACCGGTGCCAAGATATACAAACAATAATTCTTCGTGGGTTTGCCCAAATGCCCGATAAAGCTCAAAAATATTGCTTTCGGTTTGGCCGTTCTGTAGCGGAGTCATCGGTTTCTCTGCACCAAAATAAGTGGTAGTGTCTTGACCCACTTGTTGCACAGCCTTGGACTCGGCGAGGAAGCGCGCATTTTTCTTCATCTGCTCAAAAAACAGTACAAAAGACTGCTCGGCTTGCCTTATCTCATTGCCAGAAGCATCAAGGAATTTATCAAGAGAGTCGCTTTTGGTCTGAGAAATGCTGACCACAGAAATCGCTAAAATAGGAATGATCACAGTGAGAACAAAGCTAATAATGAGCTTTTTGCGCATTTTCATACAGACAACCCTTAACTATCCGAGTGTTTTTATTATGCTCCTAGCAGGAGCGCATATTCTCAGGGCAAATCTGAGCCACGGGCGTGGCTCGTTAAAGTCCGTATTACAAGCTCTTTGCAGTGGTAAATTTGACCAAGCAACGTACTTCAGAAACTAAAACTAATGTTACCCCTCTAATAGGTTTAGCATTGGATCTCATGTTTTTTAAGTAATTTGTAAAAATCAGAGCGATTACGCTGTGCAAGTTTTGCAGCTTCCGATACATTCCCTTCGCAAAGTGCCAGTACTTTTTGGATGTAGTCATATTCAAACTGGCGTTTTGCTTCATTTAATCCTGTAAACGCATTCTGCTCTTTATCTTTAGGCAGGGCTTTTTGTACGATATCTTCAGTGATCATTTTACCTGGCGTAATAGCAACACAGTGCTCCACAATATTATGGAGCTGACGGATGTTGCCCGGCCAATGGTAATTCAACAAATGCGTAATACTTTGTTGGTTAAATTGCTTTTCGCCATCGCTGAGTGCACTTAAGAAGCGTGATGCAAGTAGTGGAATATCTTCCAATCGCTCTCTTAAGCTTGGGATTTCAACAGACACCACGTTTAAGCGATAGTATAAATCTTCACGAAACTGCTTTTCCGCAACGGCGCTTTGAATGTTCTTATGGCTTGCAGAGACAAAACGAACATTGACCTTATGCTCGGTTTGGCCGCCCACCGGACGAACGGTTCGCTCTTGTAAAACACGCAGTAGTTTAACTTGCAAATCAAGCGGCATATCACCAATTTCATCGAGGAATAGGGTGCCGCCATCTGCCGCTTGTACTAAGCCTTCTTTGTCGCTCACCGCGCCAGTAAACGCCCCTTTTTTATGGCCGAATAGCTCAGACTCCAATAAATGAGCGGGCATTGCGCCACAGTTAATCGCAATAAATGGGCCTTGCGCTTGGTTACTGGCCAAATGGATTGCTTTTGCTGTCACTTCTTTACCGGTACCGCTCTCGCCTTGGATAAGAATGTTTGCGTTGCTGCTGGCAAGCGCCTGAATTTGCTGTACCAATTGACGCATTGCGGCACTTTGGAATAACAATCCATGGAAGTTATTTGGATCTGAGGTTTGTGCCGTCCTCACTTTACCTGCAAGCGCCTCATTGATGACATCGAGCATTTGCTGAGAGTCAATGGGCTTGGTTAAAAAGCTCACAAAGCCCTGCTGCATGGCGTCAACAGCGTCAGGAATAGAGCCGTGAGCGGTCATCATCACAACGGGCATGCCAGTATAATACTTCTTTATTTGCTCATTAAGTTCAAAGCCGTTCATGTGCGCCATCTTCAAATCGGTGATGACCAAGTCGATAGGCATTTTCTTGAGGATATTTAACGCTTGCGTACCGCGGTGCGCAACTTCAACTTCGTAGCCGTGACTTTCTAAACGCATGGCCAGTAGCTCAGTTAAAGACGTATCGTCATCCACTAAAAGTAACTTTGCGCCTTGTTGTGTTTGACTCATAGTGAATCCTCCTCAAGTGATGGGTTTTCAGAAAGATCGGTTTCTAAACGTTGTTTTTCTATGTCGGCAAGCTTTTGTTTTAGCTCGGCAAGCTGTTTTTGGGTTTGTAACAATTGTGCTTGGTGCTGTTGCGCCTTATTGTCAGAGTAATAATTACTGATTTTTTGCTCACGAAGGCTTTGAGTGTGCCAAGCTAGCGATTCAAACCAAATGTTGTAATCGTCTGGCCAGTAATCTTGTAGTTTTACTTCTTCAATGGCTTTAAGTTGCTTGGTGGTTGAGTCGGTACCGCAATAGGTGTGAATAAAGCCTTGTAAGTGCAGCGCACCTTTATAGTAATCGTTAAATGTCACGTTATGTTTTTTAGCGCACTGGCTGACTAAGGCTTTGATCACCTCAGCTAAAGGTACAAACTTAGCGCTGGTTTCTGTTTTTACAGGGCCAATAAACTGCTTTGTTTGCTCGACGTTTTGCTCCGTTGTGGCACAACCACTGAGCAAAAATAGCGTGATACTTAATGCGATGTATTTCATTTTGGATCCCTTTTTGGAAAGGCGACTTGAATACTGGCGCCAGATTCTACTGATAGCCATTTCACATAGCCTTTTAATTGCTTCACACACTCAGAGACAATGGCTAAACCTAAGCCACTGCCATTATTATTTTTATTTTTTTCACCACGAACAAATGGCTGGAATAATGAATCGGCTTCATTGATGTCGATGCCATCACCGTCGTCACGGACTATCAACAATACTTCGCCATTTTGTTCTTCAATTGAAATAGTGACATTGCTTTTAGCGTGATCAATGGCATTGCTCACTAACTGAGTTAACACTAATTTGCACGGAAGATAAGGTACTTTTAGGTCATCATGATTTTGCCAGTTCACTATCACATCAGTCTTTCCTAGCTTATCGCTAAGATGTTTTGAGATTTCTTCTTGGATAAGATTCATTTCGGCGTCGTGATGTAGGCTATCAGGGTGACTGGCCGCGCTATAGCTGAGCAAATCATCGATCAATGATCCAAGCTTTGCAACAGAGTTTTCCATAATGATGAGAATACGTTGTTGTTTTGGATTAACATCTCCAAGCAATCCACTATTTAATAAGCTGCTTCCTTCGTTTAGCGATGCCAAAGGGGTTTTAAGTTCATGAGTAACATGGCGCAAGAAGGTTTCTTTTTGTTGTTGAATACGCTTAAGTTCGAGCCTTAGCCAATTTAACCTGTCACCCAATTGCTGCAATTCATGGCTGCCAGAGAGTTCTACCGACTTATCAAAATTACCTTTACCTACCTCAGATACCGCAGATTCTACCTGATTAAGCTGCTGACAAATCCGGTTGATCAAAAAGATGCTGATCACGATAAGGGTGGGTAGCAAGATAACGAGACCGAACATAAACCATGTTTGCAGTTGCACGAAATGGGCTTCTTGATCAGATAGGCGCTTATTAAGTGTTTGCTGAAAGCTTTCCTCGAATTGATTAAGCACCTTAACCAATTGTTGGAACTCTTCAGCTTTTGAAGTGGCATTGATCTCATCGGGAGCGAACTGTCGCCATTTAGCAACAAACAGCGAATCGGGTAGGTTTATTTTTAATAATTGAATGCGCTTTTTGGTGTTTTGCCACTTCTGCTCGATGCTTTCTTGCAGTGTTTCACTTTGCAGCAGCTGATTATTTTGCAGTGCTTTTTCAAGCGCACTGATATCCGCTTTTACAAAATTGTATTCAAGGATAAGCTTTTGATTTTTATTATAAATATCCTGGGTTTTTTGTTGGTTTTTGGATAGTGCCTGGGCGTACCACAAAGTCAGTGTGAGTATTGGAAGCACACCAATAAACATGGCAATAAGTGCCTGTTTTTGTAATGACTGAGAAAAAATTTTTTTCACGATGCTAAATCCTTTATAAGGGTGCACAAATTTCAATCAAATGGCGTTGCGAGATTTGCAAAATTTTCTCTCCAAAAATTTACCTGTTGCAAGGCTGCGACAATCTAACATTAAGAAAAATAAAGACTTTTTATTTTTCGCTTTTTTAACTGTTGCCATTTAGCAACAGCTTGCCTTAATCCAACCTTAATCTTTTCATGTGGTTTTACTTAACTCGTTGATAAACCTTGTTTTTTCAATTTTGGCATCAAAGTTGGAATAGTTATCTCGAAAGCGAAAAACGAAACGCAAAAACAAATGCAAAATCAGTTTTTAGCTTTAATAGCAAAACGTTTAACACAGAATTTAGTTTTTAATCTTATGAGGAAAGCACGATGAAAAATCTAGCAATCGCAGTATCAGCGGCAGTAATGACTTTGGCATCAGTAGGTGCACATGCAAACACTGATTTCGACAAACTAGACATGAATGGTGACGGTTACATCTCTATTGAAGAAGCAAAAGCAGATGAAGGCCTTCTTGCTCAATTTAATGAGCTAGATGCTGACCAAGATGGTCAACTAAGCCAAGCAGAATTTGATAACTACGAAGGTTAATTTGCCGAGTTATCACATCACTTTAATCGTTAAGGAGAAGATCATGAAAAATTTATTAGCAGCACTATCAATCACAGGTATGGCATTGGTTTCAGCATCGGCAATGGCGATGGACGACTTCGAAAAGTACGACACTGATGGCAGCGGCACAATCAGCATGGCTGAAGCAGAGGTTAATCCTAAGTTGGCTGAGCAATTAAAGACACTTGATGTTGACGGTAACGGCGAGCTGAGCGAGTCAGAGTACGAGCACTTTGAAGGCTAATTTAAAAGCTCGATATCGGTGAGTCTTCGGACTCTCCGTCAAGACTGAACTTTAAGGAGAATATGATGAAAAATCTACTAGTAGCAGTATCCCTTGCTGGCCTATCAATGGCGTCGGTTAATGCAATGGCAGGTGACGACTTTGCCAAATACGATGCCAATGGTAGTGGCACAATTAGCATGAGCGAAGCGAAAGTCAATCCAAATCTTGTTGAGCAATTCACTCAGCTAGACGGTAACGCTGACGGCGAGTTAAGTGAATCAGAATTCGCAAATTTTAAAGGCTAAGTAATAGCCCTCTAATTTCATGAAACGAACAGTATTTAAATTTTTGAGGAATAAATGATGAAAAACGTACTAATTGCACTATCAATCACAGGTTTATCTTTCGCGTCTGTTAATGCAATGGCGGGTGAAGACTTTGCGGCGCTAGACACAGATCAAAGCGGCACAATCAGCATGAGCGAAGCACAAGCACACTCGGCGCTTGCAGAGCAATTTAAAGAATTAGACGCTGATGCAAATGGCGAGCTAAGCGAAACAGAATTCGCAAACTTTAAAGGCTAAACAGTAGCTCTCCAATTTCACGAAACGAACAGTATTTACATTTTTTGAGGAATAAATGATGAAAAACGTACTAATTGCACTATCAATCTCAGGTTTATCTTTTGCGTCTGTTAATGCAATGGCGAGTGAAGACTTTGCGGCGCTAGACACAGATCAAAGCGGCACAATCAGCATGAGCGAAGCACAAGCACACTCGGCGCTTGCAGAGCAATTTAAAGAATTAGACGCTGATGCAAATGGCGAGCTAAGCGAAACAGAATTCGCAAACTTTAAAGGCTAAACAGTAGCTCTCCAATTTCACGAAACGAACAGTATTTACATTTTTTGAGGAATAAATGATGAAAAACGTACTAATTGCACTATCAATCTCAGGTTTATCTTTTGCGTCTGTTAATGCAATGGCGAGTGAAGACTTCGCAGCGCTAGATACAGATCAAAGCGGCACAATCAGCATGAGTGAAGCACAAGCGCATACTGCACTTGCAGAGCAATTTAAAGAATTAGACGTTGATGCTAATGGCGAGCTAAGCGAAACAGAATTTTCAAACTTTAAAGGCTAATTAGAGCTGGAGAAGTAAATTTACCTGCGCAAAGGAGTGACAGAGGAAAAGGAACTGATGTCAGGGAGCAGGGAATAGAGTTCAAAGATTATGATTATTGTTGAGTAACTGGCAACACAGCTGATTTGTTCAACTAAGCGCCTTTTTTCGGGCAAGTTTAAACAAACTGGTATAAAGGAATACTTACAGCGAGGCATCGCTATCAGAATCTTTGAGCTCCAAATTGAGAGTTTGGATGTCATTAGGGAAGTAAAGTGAAGGATCATAGTCGGTAAGAGTAAGGCGGTTATTCGCACCGCACCCAAAGCTTGGCTTTATAGCCAAGCTTTTTTTGTTTGTTTTTCAGACTCTTCTGATCTTTAAATTTAACGACATCACAGTTACATTTGGAGTTTTTTACCTATTTTTTGGCAGCTAGATGCAGGAAATGTAAGTTACTTCTATCACTAATAGCTAAGTGATTGCTTGACCTGTGATCGTCACAAATAGAAAAATATAGATCAACTTAGCGCCTTTGATAAAAAATAAGTGTGATACGGCACGGTTTTAAGTGTTGCTTGGTTAACTTAACTGCATGTAATATCACTAGTAATACTTAAAACGGGGAAACAATTTCGGCGTTTGAAACCATTGAATGCTATGTTTTGACCAAATATTAAATCTTAAGGAAAAGTATGATTTTTTTACCTTTTCATAGAGTGAAAAGTGAGTCACTTCAAATTGTTATATGGGTATCTAGGCTCTTTTATATGGCAGGAGTTTTGTCGATGCTCTTAGGAGTGTTTAAGGAATTCTATAGTGTTTATAAGTGGATAGCTTCACCTATATATAGCGAGGATCGAACTCGCTGGACATCATACCAATATAGTTTAGATTTGCTACACCCAAATTGGCACTTTATATTTTTGGGGATAATTTTAGTTTTCTCTTCTTGTATTTTAATTACGTTAGTTGTTAAAAGCGAGTTGAATCTTAACAAGTAAGCTTCAGGTTGGATTTAGCATTGCGCTGACCTCTATATCTACCTTTTTCTAGTGTTACAGTCAGCTCATACATTTTTGCAAACAAAAAAGTCGCCCGAGGGCGACTTGGAAACGTGACATCATGTAAAAACAGGGGGAAGTGATTTCAATCGATTATTTATTTTCGATGAGATTGCATTTGCCAATTTCAATCTTTCTTGGCTTGAGTGCTTCTGGAATCTCGCGCTCAAGGTCAATGACTAACAGGCCGTTTTCAAGTCCTGCGCCAATCACTTTGACGTGATCGCCAAGTTGGAATTTACGCTCAAAGTTACGCTCTGCGATGCCTTGATGGATAAATTTGCGTTCAGCTTTGTCTTCTTTGTTTTGCTTTTCGCCTTTGACTGTCAGAGTATTGTTTTCTGACTCAAGGCTAAGCTCTTGCTCGGTAAATCCGGCAACAGCCATGGTAATTTGGTACTTGTCTTCACCGGTGGCTTCAATGTTATATGGTGGAAAGCTTGGTTGCTTTTCGTTGCGTGATGCTGCATCCATTAACTGTGCTAAATGGTCAAAACCGATGAATGAACGATAAAGTGGAGATAGGTCTACTGTACGCATAATTTGTATCCTCATAAAGCGATAATTAAGCTATTTATTGCTTCAATTAAAGCCAATAAATAGCATATAAAACATTTACTTAGTTTGGGTTGGGACCCTGTCGGCGTCCTCACAATACTATTTATGGACGAGGCAAATACTTTTCAAGAAACTTTTTTAAAAAAGTTTTTATTTACCTGAATTTTATAAGATTCTTTTTCAAGAAAATTGTCTTTGCAGGTGAAGAAGCACCATTTGATGCCTCTTTTTTAGTGCGTTATTTAGGACTTAAGTTTTGCTGTTGCAACATAGAGACTTGATCAAACCCTATTCCCCAGTCGTCAGTTTCAACTTCCTCTATGACAACAAAAGTAACTTGTGGCGCTTTATCAAGGACATCCACCATAAGCTGAGTTGCACCTTTTATTAAGGCTTGCTTCTGGGCAGGTGTAACGCCTTCCTTTGTGATTCTAATATTGATGATAGGCATTGATTATCTCCTACAGATCATCATACATTTTGTTGACGATACGCCATTGTCCATCTTCTTTAAGTAAACCGATAAAGTCGATATAGTGATGTTCAAACAGTGGACAATACAGCTTGACCATTGCTTGATGGTTTACAACATCCACCGACAAAATACGGTAATTAAAAGCAGCGCTTTGGCTTTCGGGCGTTTGTCGAGATGAGACCAAATCTAGCCACTGTGATTTGGTGCGCCTCATTCCTGGAGCTTTGAGCACCGCCTCAGCGTGGAAAATCGCGTCCAACTTTTTAATATCTCCTTGGTGTAGCCCTTCAAAATATTGTTGAATAACCGCAGTTACTTTGTCTAAATCCTGTAGTTTGAAAGTAGGCTTAGTCATATTAAGCTCATGCGTCTGTACTGTGTGCTTGTTCAGCTGCTATCGAGGCGATAAAGCTGGGCCTTGCCTCAATTGCAGCTAACATTTTGCTGACTTTTTCTGGAATGATAATGTCGACTGGAAAATAGGCACCCCAACGCGCATATACAGCCAGCATGATATCCGCAGTGGAAACCTGATCGCCGCCTAAAAATGCTTGCTGCGCTAACTTTTTCTCGACTAACACCCATAATTCGTTGATGGCAACCGCTGCCGCTTCTAAAAATGGCTGGCGTGCATGCTCGTCAGCAATCGCACCTGTGGCAAAAAACAGACGATTGTAAGCCGGGTGCATCGTAGCATTGGCAAATAGAATGTTTTCTATCGCTTGTTGCTTTTGCAAAACATCAGCTTGAGGAAGAAGGTTATTTTCGTGTTTATTGAGTAGGTAAAGTAAGATTGCAGCTCCTTCTACTAAGCTGTTTTCGCCATCATTAAGAACCGGGATTTTACCTGTTGGGTTAATAGCTAAAAAGTTATCAACACCGCGTTTGTCAACCAGTTCGAAGGGTTGTTTTAGCTCTCTTAATATGACTTGCGTTGCTAGCGCGCAAGCACCTGGTAAGTAATATAACGTATACATAATGGTTTTCCTTATTTGCTTCTTGGCTAAAAGACAAGCTCAGTGTATAAACTAGATGTTGTTTGATATATAGCTACAATGAGAACCAAGAGTTCACATGGTGGAAACAATAATCAAGGAAAGTATGAACAAGCTACGAGCGATAGAAATGTTTGTAAAACTGGCTGAGGTACGCAGTTTTACTCGTGTTGCAGAGCAATATAATACGTCCAAATCCATGATCAGTAAGGAGATCAGCCGACTAGAAGCTGAGCTTGGTGCGCGCCTTATACATCGCACCACGCGCAATTTGCAGCTCACGCATGTGGGAGAAGGCTATTTACAACGTGCTAAGGATATTCTTAATAAGTTAGAGGATGCAGATACCTTCATACAAGAGTCGCAGCAAGCACCAAAAGGCAAGCTAAAGGTGAATGTGCCAATGGTGCTTGGGATCACTGACTTGGCAGCAATGTTCGCCGATTTTATGCAAGCGTTTCCCGATGTCGACCTTGAAATACATTTAGGAGATGAGGATATCGATTTAGTAGAACAGGGATTCGATTTAGGTTTTCGGGCTTCCAGTCGCCCATTCGACTCAAGTTATATAGGTAAAGAAATTACTCAATTTAGCTATCATGTATGCGCCTCACCACAATATTTAGCGAGTCACCCTGCTATCGAATCAGCACAAGATTTAATTCATCATAATTGTTTTGAATATAGCTATTCAAAACGCAAGAACTTATGGCCATTAGACGAAGGTGTGCGAATAAAAGGTTCCCTTAAAGTGAACAATGTCCTTTTTATGTTGCAGGCAATTAAAAGTCACATGGGAATAGGGGTTTTACCTGAATTTGCCTGTAGAGAAGCACTTGAAAAGGGCGAGGTAGTTAGTATTTTGCAGCATGCTGATAAACCTACACTCGCTTTATATGCACTATATCCAGCACGCCAATTTGTGCCAGCCGCGGTACTTCAATGTATCGAGTTTTTACAGGCTTGGTTTAAGCGTGAAGGGCACTGATTGTTAGGCAAATAAGGTGGTTTACATTACTTCATTACTTTGCCAGATTAACTTCTGGTTTAGATGATGGAATAGTCATGAAATGTGATAAACAAAATGCCAATCGAAAAATAGGTCTGGGGCTCGCTATCGGCGCGGGAATAGGCACAGCCGTAGGCGTTGCATCAGGGCAAATCATGTACACCTTGCCTATCGGCATTGCGATGGGAATATTGATTGGCCGTAAGTATTTTTAATCTATTTTGGCTCTCGGTGCGTATGTGTGATTCTGATTAGAACACAACAAGATTAAGCAAGTGCAATTTAGTGACTCAGAAATTTCTAGGATTATAGAAATGGCGTGGGAAGATAGGACGCCATTTGAAGCTATCGAGCGACAGTTTGAGCTTAGTGAACCTGACGTGATCAAATTGATGCGTTGTAGCCTAAAACCCAGCAGTTTTAGGCTATGGCGGCAACGAGTAAATGGCCGTAACACAAAGCATATTAAACTTAGAAGCAAGGCGGTCAATCGCGGATACTGCAAAACGCAATACAAGCAAAGGTAATTAAAATGCAGAGGCCGTTAAGCCTCCGCCTGTACTCTAATGAAGGTTATCTATCGTAAAGTGGTAGCGCAACGCCTTCAACGTTAGTGAATTCTAATACTGCGATAGGAGTAAACTGCGTTTTGCGTAAAAATCGCGTGGTGACACTTTTTGGTGAGTGAATTGTAAACTTACCAACGAAAGGCAAGATCCAGCCGCTAGCAGAGGCCAATACGCCACTTAGTTGAGGGATCTTAGACTCATCGGGAAGGTTAAAGCTGGGCACAACGTTGTCACCGACCGAGTACAGTGGCGTGTTTGTGCCAATTTTGCGCTGATATTCAGCACTGAGCAAAGGCTTACCATTTTTCTTGGCCAGCTCGAGACGATGTGTATTTTCACTTAGGGTGATGTCAACTTGGGCCAATTGTTTGGGGTAACCCCATATTTCACCGGCCTCAACCGCTTTTGCATTGTCCAACATCAAATGAAAGTTGAATGAGGCGTAATCGTGAGGGAGCCCCATCGACTGCTTTTCAGCATTAGCAGTATTGATAGTTGTAAATGCAGCCATTGCATAGTTTACTTGTGCTTCAAGGGAGTTCAGGTCGCTTGGACAAGGTAAGTCGAGATCTGGCGCATTTCTGCGTTGAATAAAAAACGTTGCGACCGTTTCGTTGTATGCTCCTGCTGGACTTTCTGTGATTTTTTGAGTGTAAAAAGCCGCAATACCTTTTCCGGAGCTTTTGCCATCACATTTTGGCGTAACAACTTTCCAACCGTCATTCCATAAAAATCGTTTTGCTCGTTTTGCATTAATTAAACCCAGGACTGCACTGGTTGCTTCTCCCTTGACATGAAAAGGCACAGAGATTTCAGTGCCGTCATCCAAGTATTTTATTTCAGTGGTTGGGTATGTATTCTCGAGGTCAAAGGCGAGAGTATGGGCGCTAAAGATGAGTCCTAGCACGACTGCATGTTTTATCATTTTGCTTTCCTTAAGTAGTGAGATCAACAAAGTAGATTGTCAAATTCAAGACAAGTTGAGTAACTGTTTCCTTTTTAGGGATGTTATGTTAACAGCGGATTGTGAAAAATCAAAGTGCTTTAGTTGATAGAGTGTATTGGTGGTTAGTTCTCAAAGCGACATTAAGTATGTCGCTGATTTAAAGTGATTAAGTTTAGGGAAAAGGCGATCACTTTGGTTAATTTACGTCGCTTGCAAGTAAGCCGAATAGTGCAGAGTCTGAAACTTCGCCAGCAATTTCCCAGCGGGCACGTAAGTGACCTTCTTTAGTAAATCCAAGTTTTGTTAGCACTTTGGCTGAGCCGATATTAGCAGGATCAATCTCTGCTTCAATACGCCTCAACTGTAGTGTTGAAAAAGCATAGTCAATGAGTGCAGAGCCCGCTTCTTGAATAACACCTTGCCCCCAGTGAGATTTGGCAATACCAAAGCCAATTTCGGCGCGACGTGACTCTTTATCCCAGCTAAACAGTAAACATTTGCCAATTATTGTTTCATCACTTTTCGAAACAATGGCCAGTGTGATCGCTTGATGCGTAGTCAAGTCTTCATGTGATTGCTTGATAAATTGCGTTGCATCGTCAAGGCAGTCCCAAGGTGGCGTGTTCCAATAGCGCATGACGTCTGCGTCCGAGAATATGGCAAACAGCGCTTCGGCATCTTGTGAGGTTAAGGGTCTCAGTGTGAATCGCTCGGTGTCGAGTTGGATTGTAGTTAATTGCAATATCTTTTTTCCTTGATAAAAAAGGGCGCAAATTAGCGCCCTCAAACAATAAGCTAGCTTACTTATTTATTCGCGTCTTTAACGGCTTTTAGCTTCGCCGCGTGGTCAATTTCATAATCTGGCATGTCTTTTTTGCCTTCGATTAGGTAGTTGTCCATCCAGCGCATCAAGCGCAAGCTGTAGTCATATTGAGCCGCTGCTTTGCGGTTACCATGACCTTCGCCTGGATAGTAAACTAGACGTACATCTTTACCTTGCACTTTCATATAGCGATATAGCTCCATAGATTGTGCTGGGTGTACACGCGGGTCATCTTTACCATGCATAATTAGTAATGGCGTCTTCGATTGACCAGCCCAGTAAATCGGACTGCGCTCTAGGTACCACTGCCATTTATCCCAAGGGTAAGAGCGAGCGTGCACTAGGTACATTTCGTTTGAGATATCGGTAGTACCAAACTTAGATAGTTGGTTAGTTACCCCAACAAACATCACGCTTGCCGCAAAGTGTTCAGTTAGTTTTGTAGCACCCCAAGCAGAGGCATAACCGCCGTAAGAGCCACCAGTAATACCAACACGCTTGGTGTCTACTAAACCGGTATTGACTAGGTATTCTTTCATATCTACTAAGTCGTCAAACTCTTTACCTGCGTAGTCGCCTTGGCCAAGTTTTGAGTAATCAACGCCTTTACCCGTCGAACCACGGTAGTTTGGATAGAATACTGCATAGCCACGTGCTGCGCCCATTTGACCTGGATCTGAATAGCTCGTGAGCCAGCCATTCTTATCGTGGCTTTCAGGACCACCGTGCACCGACATGATCAGTGGATAACGTGTACCTTCTTGATAATCAAGTGGATAAATTAATACGCCACCAATTTCAACACCATCGCGGGCTTTGAAGTTAATAGCCTCTTGTTTTGCAAAACGCTTGTTGTCTAACCACGGGTTTGAGTTTGATAGACGAGTTGCCTTGCTTGAGCGGATCACAAACACTTCATTTGGGTGTTTAGCTGTATTCGCACGTAGGGCAATGGTTTTGTCTGAATCAGAGATTGATAGATTCGATGCGATAAACTTACCTTCTTTGATAAGTTTCTTGTATTTGTTTGAGCCAACTTTAATTTGGCCAACAAAACTTTCAGCGCCGACGTTCGCGACAAAAGTTAGCTGGTTCTTACGGTTTGACCACTCAAAATCACCGATGTGACCCATAAAGTTCGGGATCCACTCTTCTACTTTGCCGCTTTGTGCATCGGCAAGGTATAAGCGACCAGTTGCCGGGTCGTGCTTGTCTTCAGCGCCTAAAATCGCGATGTATTTACCATCGTGAGAAAACTCTGCGGTACCAAGCTTACCTTCTGTTTTGAACGAAGTGGTAATTTGTTGTGTTTTTGCATCAAGTACATGCCATTGTGACTTCATATACTTGTCATCAATAAGCGCTGTAGGCTGGGTTTTTACCAGTAATTTAGAGGCATCATCAGCCCAGTTGATTTCACTAACATAGCCTTCGATGTTCAGTGCCGCTGGAGTCAGTGGTTTTTCTGATGCTGCAAGATCAATGATATGAAGCTGTTTGTTCTTTAAACCCAGTTCATACACTTCAGCCATAAAACCAAGCTTTTTCAGCTCTTTTTCTGACTTATCGGCAGCTGGCATTGCAAGGATAGCAACCTGTTTGCCATCAGGACTTAGGCTATAAGCCGAGATCCCAGTTCCTTTTAGTGAAAGCACTTTCTGTGCTTCCCCACCGTTTACTGCGATGCGATAAAGGGTGCGTTGCTTGTCTTCTTTTTTCTTGGTTAGGAAATAAATGAACTGACCGTCGGCCGACCAAGAGATGCTTGAGATGCTCACTTTACCGGTGATAAATGGGCGCTCTACACCTTCGTCGTCAATCACATAAAGTTCACTGTAATTAGAACCATTTTGGTCAACGTAAAGCTCGCGTGGTACAGAGCGAGTAAAAGCAACGAGTTCGCCGTCAGGACTCACCGACGTTGAGCTTACCGATTGGATCTTTGGGATGTCTTCAATAGTGATGGTATCACTTGCGAGGCTTGCAGCACTGGTGAAGCCCATTGCTAAAGCCAAAGCAGACTTAAGTAGTTTCATTATTTATCCTAAATTTTCATTCACTTGTTGTAACTTCAAGATGAAGTTTTTAGGCATTCTACTTGTCACCAGAATAAAAACCAATGTTTGCGATTAATTGTCGGTTAAGCCTGATAAAGCGAAGCCGCTATCTTTTATAGGCCGAAATTCAGCACGCCTGAATAATCAGCCTGAAACGGCATAAGGTGATTAAGTGCATACGAAATGTTGCCTTTGTCATCCATGATGTAGATAGACGCACCACAGTGTTTGCAAAAACCATGCTCTTGAATAGTTTGAGCTTTCGAATGCGGCACCACAAATCGTTCGAGAGATTTACAGGGATTTTCGATAAGACCATGAGCCTGAATAAACTGCACACCAGTGCATATTTCGTTGGCTGTTGTCGTGGTGAAAATACGATAGTGGATCTGGCCGCAGTGGCACGACGTGGTGATCATGTTGATGTCCTTTATTTTCTTTTGAGTTAAGTTTACTTTTTATTTTTAGTTAATATATATTCATTTGGTGTAAAGACTTTTTCCTAAGAGGAAATAATGAGAAAGGAATACGATAAACTTCACTTACTTAAAATATTATGTTGTGTCGCTGAGCAGCACTCCTTCAGCCGAGCTGCAGAGCAGCTCGGTACCACGACATCAGCGGTGAGTAAATCGATAGCTCAGCTAGAGTCATCTTATGGACAAGTACTTTTAAATCGAACAACCCGTAAACTCGCATTGTCTGATGCCGGTAAGTTGGTGTACGAAAAAGGGAAAAAGATCCTTCGTGCGCTACGCGATTTGGAAGAAGAAGTCGAACAGGTTGGAGTGCATCAATCAGGTCACCTAAAAATAACCTTTCCAAATACGATAGGGCGTATGCTACTGAGCCAAATTTGTATCGACTTTCAAAAGCGCTATCCACAAATAAAGTTAGAGCTGATGTTTACCGCAGCAAATCAGGATCTAATCGAAGATGAGATTGATATCGCTTTTAGGCTTTCAGCTGCACTCAAAGATAGTCAATTTTATGTCTTGAAATTAATCAATATAAGCTCGACTTTTGTTGCCGCTCCCAGTTATTTGGTGGCGCATGGGAAACCCAAGCAGTTGGATGAGCTGGGTCGGCATAACATGTTGTTATCTAAACTTAATCATGTTGAAGATAGTTGGCATGACGGAACTCGAAGTTATGCTCTGCAAGGTAATTTGATAGCGAATAGTCGCTTTCACATTCGAGAGGCGGTGTTGGCAGGATTGGGGATTGCCATGTTACCGTCTTATTTCTGCCAACGGGATATTGATTCGGGCGCTTTGGTTGAGCTGTTTCCCGAGCAAAATAGGCCCCAAGTTACTTTGCATGCCATATATAAAGTAAAACGAGAGCATTCTGCAAAGCTGGATTTATTCTTAGGGTTTGTACAGTCGCAATTATCATGCAAATCAGAATTGGTATCTTAGCCCTGCGTAGTAGCGCCGACCATTCACATATACCCCTGTTGGTGCGTACTCATTGCGATCATAGGTATAGATTTGTTCGTCGGTTAAATTAATAAACTCAAATTGTGCATCGAGGTTATCACTTAATTTCACCGTGAGGCTGCCGTCTAATTGGCCGTAATTATCCATCATGGTCTCGCCTACACCGGTGGCAAACTGGGTTCGATAATTATAGCTAAGCCGTGCGCTAAATTGGTGGTTCTCGTAGTAAGCGGTAAGGTTAGCACTGTGTTTTGAGGTGCCTGGCACTTTGTCCTGTAAGCCAACGTCAGCGTTGTCACGTTCGCCATCAACGTAGGTGTAATTGGCGATTAACCCAAATCCGTACGCAAGTGTTTGCTGGTAGCTTAGTTCAACGCCACGGATACTGCCGCCAGCGCCATTACTAGGCCTATCGATAGACATCAAAATGCCTTCGTGACGTTCAAGTTTCCGCTCAAACTCGATAAAAGACTCCACATCCTTGTTAAATAAGGCGATTGAGGCGAGTCCTGCATCGTCAAAGTACCATTCAAGGCTGGCATCAAACTGCGCCGCTCTATATGGATCTAAGCTGGCGTTACCACCTTGTCCTTGAGCTTGGGTCACGTTGTAATTGGTTGAGGGCATAAGGTGATGAAATTGTGCTCGTGACATGACGCGTGCAACGGAAAAACGGCCAACCAGACTTTCGCTTAAATCAAACTTGATATTGGCGCTGGGTAGAATATCGATGTAATCCCGAGATTCTTCATGCCAAACATAGCTGTCGGGCGCTTCGATGGGGGAGGCGACACGTTTAAATGCGGCAGAGTCTTGAAAGGTTTTGACCACCCGTACCCCAATGTTGGCTGCATAGGATTCACCAGCGAGTTGCATTTGACCGTAAGCGGCGGCGGTTTTTTCTGTAATATGAAAACGACTGGCTTTTTCTATCTCTTGTTCAAAATTGAGCGTATCGAAGTCTTTGGCGAGCAGTGTAATATCGGCATAACTGTAGTTTTTTAAGGTGTTTGCACTACCTACGCCGCGCAAATAATCATCCACAAAAGTGCCCGGATAGGCGGCCAGTGTAGTGCCAAGCTCGCCGGCTAAACCATCAAGCCCTCCATCTTTGGAGCGATAGCGCAAAAAGTCCCGTTGATGGTCCTTAAGTTTAATGCCAAATTTAATCGCGTCGACCTGTTTAAAGTCGATATCGTACGCAAAATCGGCTTGCGCGAAGTATGATTTATCTTTGCCATCTTGGCTGTCATTTCGAGCTTCGGTGATAAACCAACTCGCCGCATCTAACGGAGAAGTTCCATAACTTGCGACGATGTTTTTTCGCATTGACGTATCGACATGAAAACGGGTGTTAGCAGAAAACTGTGACGTGACGTCTTCTTTGGTGCCACCAGAGCCGTGGCTTAGACCCACTTGAAACTGGCTTGACCAATAAATGCCATCATAGACCAAGTCTAGATGGGCACTTTTGGTGCTGATCTGCGAGTCTCGCCAAATGGCTTCCATGCTGGTATTGAACGGCGCTGCTGTGGGTAAATAGTGGGCGCTCACCAAAGTACCATCTTGTACTTGTAAATCGGTTACTCCGCCGCCTAGGTCAATAGACTTTGCACTTTGCCAGAGAAAGTTTTGATTGTTGTTGTCTGCGTTTAGATGAGAATAAAGTAAGTGACTATTTAACCTAAGTCGTGGGGAGAGCTGAAACGCGGCATTGACTGTATAAGCCTGCAACTCTCTTTGCTGCTGAAAAATCGCGGAACCCCCACCTCCTGGAAACCATAACGTCTGGCTTTTGTCTTGTGGGGTCTGCTGGGTGGCATACCAAGTATCATCATCACCTTGGTATAATGTTCTATCGTGCCACCCCCACGATTCTAGGCCGTCGCGTCTGAGGCTGCGATCTCGTCGTGTTGCGGTAAAAAGTACAGCATAGTCGCCACTTTCGCTATGGTAGTTATAAATTGCAGATAATTGTGGGTCGAGTTTATCGCTCAAGTCACTGTATTGGAACTGGGCCGTTACAACGCCATAGCCTGAAGGCGTAAGCAGAGGGTCGCGGGTTTTTATATTGATTGCACCACCTAACGAACCTTCATCCTGCATAGCTTGTGGTGTTTTGAACACCTCAAGGCTAGAGACGATTTCACTGGGTAATAAGGTAAAATTAAAGCCTCGGCTTGGCTGACTTGAGATCCACCAATCAGCGGAGGCGAGATATTGACCATTCAAATAGGTTCTATTTTGCTCGGGGGTTGTGCCTCGCACGCCGATCCGCTCACCCTCACCTTGTGCTCGAGAGAGTGAGATACCGGTGATCCGTTGTAGCGCCTCTGCGACGTTTTTATCTGGAAACTTACCTATGTCTTCAGCACTGATCGTATCTGAAACTTGTTGATTGTGACGTTTATTACTGAGAGACTTGACAACGCTGTCATGGAAGGCACGGATTTCGATGCGTTCTATGGTATTTTCAGCTGTCTGATTTTGCTCAACGGCATAACTTGCAGCTGTGATAAAGAATGCGCTACAAGAAACTGTTCGGATGAGAAATTCTGACATTGTGCTCAACTTATAATACGAGTAAGTTACCTTTAGTTGATACCCATAATACGCTTTTATTACGAGCCTAACCATAGTTTTACAAATTTTTAGTAGTTGATGGTTGAAAACTTAGATAAACGTTTTTTAATCAATGAGATACTTGTCGACCTGAGTAATTTATCTGTGTGTGTTGACGGTTCTTGGAGAAGCATCGAAGCGAAGCATGCGGCATTATTGCGTCTATTGATTGCTAACAAGGGACAGGTTGTTACCAGAGATGCCATCTTAGATATCGTATGGCCCGGTACTATCGTCAGTGATAACTCTGTTAGCCAGCTAGTGTTACAGCTACGTAAGCTGCTTGGTGACAGTTCAAACGAGCCAAAAATAATTAAAACGGTACCACGGCTAGGTTATCAATGTATTGCACAAATTGAAAAAGCCCCGACGCTACTTGAGCAAGTAGAGGAGCTGTCTCGTGGGCGTGGCGCGCAATTTGCGCTGCTCGGGTTTTTTATGGGTCTTGTGGTGACTTTGTTTGGCGTTTTTATTGCCAAGCAGTGGCAAAATGACTTGCAACAGCAGCCCGTCACAGCAACTCGGATCACATCCTCGCCGGGTGCTGAAGTCTTTGTGCGCTTTTCTCCAAATGGTAACTATTTAGCCTACAGTTATTTAGCTGAGGGAGCCGATCAATTTGATTTGGCGGTCTATGATCTTGAGACCAAAACAACCCATACGATAAAAAGCAGCGGTTATAGTGAAGAGTCGGCAAGTTGGTCTTTAGATGGTAACTGGCTGATTTATTCGCGCTCAGATCCGGTTTCCTGTGAAGTACGGGCGTTACACGTGAAAGGTCCAATAGAAATGTGGCGACTAGCGCGCGATAGCGTGCTTGGCAGTTGTAATAGCGCACAAGACTCAGCGCCTTGGCTTGAATATCGAGCGGGTCATTTTATCACTAAGTCTTGGGATAAAGGTGGGACCTATTTGCAATCTGTAGCGGTCACTTTTGCGGATAATCATCCTAAAGTGCTCAACACTACGGCGTTGCCTATTCGCGATGTAACACATTATCAAGTTAACCAACAAGCGCTGTTGTATCAGGTAAAAGAGCAGGGCGTTTATCGGCTTAATCTGGGGCAACTTGGGGATCCTGAAAGGCAAACTACCACACTCTCCAAGCAGTCTTTTTCGGCATTGAGTCATGGTTATGAGGACGATACGGTTATTATCGCCAAACAAAACTTGAGTGTACTTAAAGGTCGTGAGCAGCAGTTGTTATACTCCGGGTTTGGAGCGATATCTGAGATTGATGTTAATACGCGTTTGCGTGCCTCGGCGCACACTGAGGGCGTGGCTGAAATTAACTTTTATCAGCTCGCTGTAGATGCACAAAGCGAAGCACAGCAAAAGCAGTTGACGTCGCCCGCAAGGATGGACTTACTTGCCGCTTTGTCTGATGATGGCGCACATTTTGTATATGCCTCTGTGACAGCCAAAAATAATGATGCGCCACAATTTGAGCTGTGGCATAAACATGCTTTTCGACCAACGTCGAGTTTGCTTGGTACTATGCCGCTGGGAGAAGTGCCTATTTTGCTATTGCTGTCGCCTAATAACGAATATCTCGCCGTATTATCAAAGTCGCATAAAGTGTATTTAATAAGCTCTTTTACTAAAGAAGTGAAAAAAGTAGTTGATAACTTTGCAGAAGTTGCTGACTTGCATTGGTCACAGGATGGTAGAAACCTGTATTATCGAGCAAAGCTCTCGACGGAAGCCAAATGGCAGGCATGGCAATTTACCGTATCTCAAGGGCGCAGTGAGCAACAATCTCTGGTGACTCGTTCGTCTGATTTATCCCTGACCCAGAAGAACTCAAGCTTTGTGGGGTACAAAGAACAAGTTAGGGAATACCTAGTTGCTGCACTGACTGAAACAATTGATGTAGAGCAGTTACGTGGGTCTTTATCTCTTTACCAGCCAGCAGTATACCGAGACGGGGTTTATTTTGTACTGAAAAGAGGTCACCAACTGGTGCTTTATCGCTATTTAAGTAGTGAAAATAAAGTCGAAGAAATTCAACCAATTGGGTTACACCTTTATGCTGGGTTTACCGAGTTACAGGTACTAGCAAGCTTCGATGGCAGTCAGGTCATATTCAACCGGATCAACAATTATGAAAGTGACATAGTATTACTGGAGTACGGTGAGCGATGAAGATATTAATGTCTCGAAGCTCAGGTTGGGTACAGTTAGTTAGCTAGTTTTTGCTGGAATAAGCGTATTGCTTTACTACTCCAATTGCGCTGTGATGCCGACTTCAAAGCCTGTGAGGCAAGCTTTTTGGCCTCTGCCTGATTATCTGTAAGTTTGGCAGACAGTAGCAGTAGTTCAGGGTGTTCGGGATCGATGGTGAGACCATGACGCAACCAAGTCTTGGCCTGAGCTTTGTCGTTGAGACGAGTTAAATAAGTGTTTACTAATAAAAGTGTGGAGCGCAAATGGCCGTTATTCGAGGCCTCGGTAAGTACTTGTAGAGCACGTGGAGCATCCTGCTGTTCTGTGTTTGTAAGCAGTGTTCGTGCTAAGCGATATTTTGCGATATCCATGGTCTGTGCTGCGTGTTCTAGCCAAAGTACACTAAGTCGATGCTCTCCCACATTGATAAGCTGAGTTGCTAAGCGATATTGTGCCAAGTCCAAGCCATTTTTAGCTGCGGCTAAATACAGTTCATTTACCGGCTCTTCAGAGCGCCAGTGATAGCGCAGTAGCTGATACGCATTGTAATCTTTCATACTCAACCAGTTAGCAATATAGTATTGTACTTGCGCCACACCGCGCTCTGCCGCATCGATATTCTGCTTAAGCTGTTTTTCGTAGGCCTTCTTTTGAATGGCTAAGGTTTCGCGATATTGCTCGCCTTTATATGTCGCAAAATGGTAAATCAAGGTGTGTGCTTGTTTTGGACCACTATAGCGCCACTTTTCTACCGCATTTAGCAAGCTAGCGGTGAATATGTGCTTGGGGTAGCTATCTACGACCTCAATATTGGTGGCCTTACCGCTTTGGTCGATATCAAACTCTAACCAAACCCAGCCCTCAATCCCTTGTCGTACAGCCTCATCTGGGTAGTCAGGTAATACATCGTGAGTTTTACTCGGCGTAGAAACGATATTGGGTTGTTTGAGCCGGGCAAGTGTTGAATCAAGTAAATAGGTGTCTGCCAGACGATTTTTTTGAAGTGTTACGAAATCTTTTAGACCACTTTGGTCGTCGGACTGCTGCAAAACGAGTTGCGCAGTTTGAAAGGCTTCAGCTATACCGAATTCTTTAGCCAATGAAAACCAAGCAAAGGCATTTGCGGCACTTTGTTCGGTTCCTTGGCCGTATAAATACATCACCCCAAGATTATACATGGCGTCTGCATTACCTAATTGAGCTAGGCGATTGAATTCAGAAAATGCAAGAGTGAATTCTTCATTCTGATAGGCGAGGGTAGCATCGTAAAGATCGGCTTTTGTCAGCCAACTCATGCTCATAAAAAATGAAAAAATAAGCCCAGAAATGAGATTGTTGCGCATTTTATTGATTACTCATCCTCGGACTGCTCTTTGGGGTTGCTGTGGTCATTTTTAATAGGCTATATAACCACAATATAAGGGAAATTTAAATAATAAAAGCTGATAGCAAACGCTATCAGCTTTTTGGAACTCCGGGCAGGGAGTTTACTAAGTCGAACCTGTGTTAGCTTGGAAGCGACTTAATTCGAGTCATGAAACTATTTTCTTTACGGCTAATAAGACCAGATTTAGCGGTAAAAGTTTCATTCGCTATTCGGTGTTAAAAGTTAAATCTAACCCCTGCGCTAAAACGCCTTCCATCGGCATAGACACCCGTTAGTGCCTGCTCAACTCCCTTTTCCTGATAGCTAAATGTATGTTCATCCGTCAAGTTGATGGCCTCAAGAATAAATGCCACATTCTCATTGTAATTATAGGTAAGGTTGGCATCTACTTGACCATAATCGTCAATGTATCCTGGCCAGTCTCGACCTGTATCATACCCTGTTCTGAAGTTGTATGAGATACGGGCACTAATGAATTCGTTTTCATAATAAGAACTCAAGTTAACGGTATGCTCAGAGTTGCCTGGGATGGTGATGTCGTTACCTTCATCATCTTTGGCTTCACCATCTACATAGGTATAGTTAGCTGCAACGCCAAAACCTTCGTATAGCTCTTGTTGATAACCGACTTCTAGGCCTTGAATGCGGCCTGCTTTCCCATTAACAGGACGGCTGATCAGCACTTCTTTACCTTCGTGAGTTTCAAGTGCTGGTTGGCTCTCGATAAACGACTGAATATCTTTGTAGAAAAATACCGCAGAAAAAAGGCCTGCGTCGCTAAAGTACCACTCGATACCGGTATCAAACTGCGTCGCTCGATAGGGGTCGATGTCAGGGTTACCGCCAGTGCCGGTTTGTGTTTCTAGGTTGTATGAAGTTGATGCGGTCATATCGGCGTAATCTGGGCGAGACATAACTCGTGCCGCAGAAAAACGCATTAATAAATCGTCATCTAAGTCAATTGCCAAGTTAATGCTTGGAAGAATGTCGAAGTAGTCCTTTTCTTCCGTTGTCCATACCTCAGCACCTGACTCACCTGCAAACGCGGATGAGGTTTGTTTGGTATTTACAAGTCTTACACCTAAATTACCGCGTAGACCATCTGCATCCAGATTCGCTTTAATGTAGCCTGCGGTAATTTTTTCATTGATATCGAAAGTACTGGCTTTCAATACTCGGTAATTCCAACCCAGCGCATCACCTTCTTGGCGTATTTTGTTTGAATCAGTAATTGCGTAGCTGCGCGTTGTGCCCGATGAGCCTATGCCTGATAGGTAATCAGATGGCATGGCTTTAGAGTAATCAGCCAAACTCCAGTTTAAGTCTGTGCGATTGTCCGTTGTGTGTTTGGTATTAAAACGACTGTGATCACGATATTTAAAGCCTACCTTGATCTGATTAAAGATAGCGACATCAATTGGGCGTTTAAAATCGGCTTGAAAGTAAGTTTCATCATCTTTCGCATCATTGCTGTCATAGCGTAAAAAGCCTAAATTCCATTTATCACCATCGTTTGGATCGGCAGCATAACTGGTCTTTACGTCTTCCTCTTGTGACGCATCAAAGCTGTGAACATAGTTGCCTTCCCAACCAACGGAGCGATCCGCTTGTGAACCACCCGAACCTTCTGTGTAACCTAAGTGATATGAAGATTCCCAAAGTTGCCCTTGATGTTCAACTTTTAAGTCGTACGATTTGGTTTTGAGCTCAGAGTTACGTACTTTGGTCTCATCCAGAATGTTATTACCATCTGGTGATAAGCCAAGCGTCCCGCCGACGGCCATCTTTCCAACTACGGGGTGGTCGATAACGGTAATGTCAGTATATTGTGAGCCGCCGTAACCGGGTAACCACAGGAAGTTTTGATTTTCATTGTCGGCTTCAAGTGTAGAGTCTAACGCATTGAATACAATGTCCATATTTTCATTTGGACGATATTGTAAGGCGAGGTTTATCCCCGTGCGAACGCGCTGCTGTGAGAACATGGCTGAGCCGCCACCGCCAGGGCTGTAGACATTGTCGACGACGGTACCATCTTCAAGTGTGATATCACGATAGGTCCAAGACCATGCTTCAATACCATCGCGGCGCAAGTTACGTTCTTGGCGCACGACAGAAATTAAGGCGCCAAAAGATTCATCATCGGTCTTAAAGTTGTACATAGCGGAAAGTTGTGGGTCGGTTTCACCTGACACTTCGCTGTGCTGTGCGATAATTGAACCTGCAATTTTATTTGCTTCTAAATCAAGCGGCTTACGTGTTCTAACAATCACGGTTCCACCAATAGAGCCTTCGTCAATATCGGCTTCTGGTGATTTGTAAACTTCAAGCCCAGAAATGATTTCAGAGGGTAACATTGTGTAGTTAAATCCACGGCTCGCCGCTGAGTTAGTCCACCAGTCCGCTGAGCCAACGGCTTGACCATTTAATAAGGTCCGGTTTTGGCTTTCACCTGTGCCTCGAATGCTAACGCGTTCACCTTCACCAAAACTACGCGTGATTGAAACACCGGTAATTCGTTGTAATGATTCGGCAACGTTTTGATCTGGAAATTTGCCAATGTCTTCGGCGGTTACTGCATCAACAATGGCGTCTGAGTATCTTTTTGTATTGAGTGATTGAACAACGCTGCCACGGATCCCTCTGACTTGAATAACTTCAACTTCACCATTTTTAGCTGCTTCTTGATTGTTGTTTTCTTCAGCGAGAGCTAGACCCGGTGCAAAAAGTACCGAGCCGAGCAAAGATTGGCTGATTAATACAGCCAGTTTTTTCTTGTTATTGCGAAACATAAATTCCCCTTGAGTGCTTACTTGTGATTGACCACGAGAAAGATTAAACACCAGTGGGGTTTGTTAAATCTTGAATTGAAATGAATAGTTATGAATTTGGAGGTTTTTAACTTTTGTTTTTCTTATTTTATTGAAATATATGGATATAAAATAATATTTTCTCGGTAGCTTACGGTTTAAGTTAAGTTTACTGGAAGGATTTGACTTTATTTTTTGTTAACATTCATAACTACAAAGAACTGGAAAGTCGCCTTTCCAGTTCTTTTTGCGCGTTATAAGCTCTTTTTAGGTGGCAGTACAACGTTTGAGAAGATAAGGCCAGCGATAAGAGACATAAATATTAAAAAGGTTTGTTGGCCAATATGGTCCGCATGAACAAAGCTTTGGCCTTCAATTAAAGAATTAAGTCCAATATAGGTTTTAGAACCAGGGACCAACACAATCAAACCTTGCATTGCAACAATGGACGCAGGGGCATTTACCACACGGTTAAAGATATTACTAAAGACACCCACTGCAAATGCACCTACAAAAGTACCAAGTGCATAATCAAAGTAAACCGCAGAGCTGATACTGGCTGCGTAGGCGATAAAGCCTGATGCGAGTGACCAACTTGCATGGCGTAACTTTGTTCTAAAGATAATAACTAGGCTGCTACAAAGTAATAGCACTGCAAGCCAAGCCGTCCAACGTGGTAATGGTGATGGTTGTATAAAATCAACTTGTCCAAAAAACGCAAACCCTAAACTGATCCCCAAAAATGCACCGAAGTAGAGCTTAAAGAGCAACATAATAGAGTCCATGACTCTAGCGGTGCCTGACACTAGATGGCGAGCCGATAATTCCGCAAACCCAAGCGCCAGCGCCAAGCCAGGTATAAACACGATAATGGCCGAAAGTACCACCAAACGGATGTTGACCTGCGGGTCAATGTATACAGACACTGCGCAGGCAGCAACCGCTGATACGATGGCGACCAAAGGCTCAAGCATATGTGTTACGCGTTTGGAAATACTTGCCCAAAGCACGAATATGTAGACCACAAGCGATATTAGCGCCGACCACCAAACGTCATTCCAGCTAGTTCCCATCAGCATCGCAAATGCGCCACTTGAGGTTGCAAATGCAAGACCCGTCATTAACTTATTATAAGGGGGCTTAGCGTGCAAAATGGCTTCAAGGCATTGTTCAGCTTCTTGGATTGAAAGCTCACCAGATAACACGCGTGTTGCGACGTCATCCGTATCTGCCAATGAACCTAAATCATGATCGCCGGGATCAACTCGCGCCACATGGGTATATTCTTCTTCATGACCTTCGGTCCAAATTACAAAAGTGACAGATGTCGGAGACATAACAAAGGAAGACTTTAGCCCTAGGTGAGTGGCTATTTCCATTAAATGTGCTTCGAGTCGATAGGCAGGGGTACCGTATTTGTGAAGCATTTTGCCTAACTTCACAATAAAGCGGCGTTTCTCTGTAAAGGTTGCGTTATTCAACGAAAGAGAACCTTAAATATGTAATGCCAATTCTACTGAATGAAGCGAATTGGCGAAAATGTTAAAAAAGTATGGTGTTTGAAATTAAAAAAATCAAACTGAGCTCATCATGGGTACGCGCTGCTAGTAAGATACATATCATCTAGATTTTAGTTATGTTTTTGCACACGAATTTGATATTCGCAACAGACTATTTGCATAGGTAAATTTGGCGGCCAAGATTGCTGCGAATTCTATCCAGATTCTCAGTAATGTCTATAGTTTTGGCCGCAAATATTTGCATTTTTTATAAACAGGTCTCGGCGATACATTTATTGCTAAATGCTAAGAGTTACGATGATTCTCTGATCTGCAATGAAACATCCACCAAGGTTCTAACGGCAGGCTGTGATTTGTTTAAAATTTCGGACAGTGTATGGCATGTCCGCTTACCGATGTCGTCGGCATCAATTCTGACGCTCGTTAATGCGGGTTTCATCAGCTGGGAGTCTTGCAAGTCATCAAAACCGACAACTTTGATGTCTTCACCAGGTACCAGTCCATGTTCGCGCATGGCTTCAATTGCACCGTATGCAATGACGTCACTAAAGCAAACGATAGCTTTTATCTCTTTATGGTCAGCGATGAGGGTATTAAACGCTTCTCGGCCCCCTTGGCGATTGGTTGGAGCAGCGATCGCAGGTTGCGCTTCATTTAATCCGTTGAGTTTTAGCGCGCTTTGGAAACCAGACAGTCGCTCATGGTAATCAGAGATTTCAGGGGTACCACCTAAAAAAGCAATGTTTTTTATGCCTTGCTCAATGAGGTGAGTCGTTGCTAGGTGAGTCCCTTTTTTATTGTCAGGTAGAATACAAGGGGCTTTCGCGAAGGCCACTTCACGCATAATGGTAATAACTGGAAATCCAGAGTCAGCCAATTGATCAAGCCACTCTCGCGGGGTGCTTGGTGCGGGCACCATGACAAAGGCACAAACGTTGTATTCTTTAAGTGTGTTAACCACCTGGCGCTGGCGATTAAAGTCTTCGCCTGTATTGACCAGCATAGGTACCATACCTAATGCATAAATATGCTTTTCTAATCCGACAGCAAGCTGAGCAGAGTACGGGTTAGTTAAGTCGTTGATAACAACCGCAACAAGATTAGACTTTTTACTACGTAGCGCTGCTGCGTCGCGATTATAAACGTAGCCCAGTTTTTCGATGGCTTTTAATACTTTTTCTTTACTTTTATCGCTGACTTTATCGCTATGCGTTAGAACGAGGGATACTGTTGATTTAGAAACTTGTGCCTCTTCGGCAACATCGAAAATGGTAACCTTAGCGAGTTTTTTATCGTTGTTCATGCTAATTCGTATCAATTATGGCTGGTTAAGTGACTAAGTGTACATCAAGTTTTCATCGCATTAAATCGCAAATCTCTGCACATTTCCCGATAATCGTTATATGATCATCCGTTAAACGCCGAAGATAGGTAAATACAGTGAAATTATTAAAACAAATCACATTTATCATATTAATGACTACCGTATCATATACGGTATGTGCACAAGGGCAAGGCTACATGACACCTTCTCCAGAGCTGGCAAAGCTTGTTGATGCACCATTGATCCCTACATCTAAATTGAGTGCGAACGGTAATTGGTTGGCATTGTTACAGCGCAATAGGGTGCTTACGCTCGAAGAGCTTGGGCAGCCAGAGCAAGCGCTTGCGGGGATAAAGTTCAACCCGCAAACTTTTATGCGGACCTCCAGCCGCCAATATAGCTCTATTGAGTTTAAACATGTCGCAACCGGTGCCTTAATTAAGGTGACAGGTCTACCTAAAGGCAAGATCAAGTCGCCAAGTTGGAGTGCAGATAGCCGCTATCTCGCGTTTATTCTTGAACAAGAAAATAGTGCTACGCTTTGGGCTTACGATATTGAGCAGCGCAACCTTAAACAGCTCACTCAATCAACTTTAAATGGCGTGGTGACTTCAACGCCATATCAGTGGTTGCCAGACAGTACTGCGATTATCGCAAATATTGCTATTAATCATGGCAAACAGCCAAGCGCAAAAGATAAATCTAGTCTAACACCAATAGTACAAACCACATCTGGCAAAAAAGCATCGACACGCACTTATCAGAATTTGTTGTCTAGTCCCTATGATATTCAGCTATTTAAGTTCTATTCTGAGGGGCAGTTAATTAAGCTAAATCTTAATGCTAGCGCGCAGCAAATTGGTAACCCAACCTATCTTAAACACTTCTCTGTTTCGCCAGACTCTACCAATCTAGTGGTCGGTATGATGGCCGATCCTTTCTCATTCCAAGTGCCTTACAGCCGTTTTCCTGCGGTATGGCAGGTGTGGGGGATGCGCGGTTATCCATTATTTGAAGTGGCAAGACAACCACTAGCCGACGCACTGCCAGCGGGCTTTGATAGCGTAAGAGAAGGCCCTCGCAAGATCCAATGGCGTGACGACCATGGCGCGACGTTAATATGGGCCGAAGCGCAAGATGGTGGGGACATGAGTGCGAAGGTTGATTACCATGACCACCTTTACACGATTAGTTCGCCATTCAAAAAAGAGCCTGAACTTTTCGCAAAAGTAGAACGTCGTTTTTCGAGTATTGAATGGGCCGATAACAATGTTGCGATTTTGAATGAATGGCGCTTTGCCGATCGCAGTGTTCGCTCTTCTGTATTTTCTCCGCGCAATCCAGAGCAAAATCGCGTGGTGTTTTCAGAGCGCAGTTATAATGATGCATACAAAGATCCTGGCAACTTTGTATATGAAAATAGTGATTTAGGTTCAAGAGTGTTGAAGCTAGTTGGAGGCAGGTATTTGTTTTTAACGGGCGACGGTGCATCTGAGAAAGGCAATATTCCTTTTTTAGATCGTTTTGACGTAAAAACCAATACTTCAACTCGTATTTGGCAGTCGAGCGAACCTTATTACGAACGAGTGCGTGCAATGTTAGATGACGAAGGTATGCGCTTTATTACTGTGCGTGAATCACGCCAAGAGCAACCTAACTTTTTTGTCCGTGACTTACAGTTTGATACTTTGGAGCAGCTAACTAAGTTTGCGCATCCTTATCCTGCATTTAAAGGCGTTGTAAAAGAGCAAATCAAGTACAAACGTGATGATGGCGTTGAGTTATCTGGTAATCTTTATCTTCCTACAGATTATGACCCATCAAAAGGTCGTATACCTGTGTTGATGTGGGCTTATCCGCTTGAGTTTAAAGATAAAGCCGTTGCCTCACAGGTGCGCGAATCGCCTTATCAATTCCCATATATTGGCTATTGGGGACCTATGCCGTATTTAGCAAAAGGTATTGCTGTTTTTGATGATCCGACGATGCCGATTGTGGGGGCTGGTGATACGCAACCTAATGATACATTTAGGCAGCAATTGGTTGCGAGTGCGAAAGCAGCTGTTGATACCTTAGTGGAAAAAGGTATAGCAGATCCTAAGCGCATTGCGATTGCAGGGCATTCGTATGGGGCGTTTATGGTGGCTAACTTACTTGCCCATAGTGATTTATTTGCCACTGGCATTGCACGAAGCGGGGCTTATAATCGCACCTTGACGCCATTTGGTTTTCAGGGGGAGCCGCGTAACTTCTGGGAAGCGCAAAACGTCTATGCCAGTATGTCTCCTTTCTTTCACGCGGAAAAAATCAACGAACCTATGTTGATGATCCATGGAGAGGAAGATCCAAACTCAGGAACTTTTCCTATGCAATCTAAACGTATGTTTGCTGCAATGAATGGCTTGGGTGGTAATGCTAGGCTGGTGATGCTGCCAGAAGAAGGCCATGGCTATAAAGCACGAGAAAGTATTTTACATGTACTTTGGGAGCAAGAGCAGTGGCTTGAAAAGTATCTGTTCCCTGAGAGAGAAGAAGCAATCCCTGAAGACACGTCAACAGATGAAATGATCTCGGTCGCAACGGAAGCGACAGTTAACTAACAGTAAATCGATACAATGGAGGGGGTAGTAGATCTACTCCCTCTATTTACCCTATTCAATTATACGAAACTTAAGTTTCCTACTCTTTACTGGATACTGAACTGCCGACGGAAGCGGTAATTACCATAAAAATGGCAAGCCATTGCCAAACAGTCAGCAACTCTCCAAGAATTAAAAAGCCAGCCAACGCCGCAACAGCAGGTTCAACGCTCATTAAAATACTAAACCCTTGTGCGGGCATTTTTCGAAGCGCTACCATTTCTAGGCTATAAGGCAGGGCGCTGGATAATAAACCAATTGCGATACCTAATGGGATTAGTGACCAATCAAGCAGTGCAGCACCTTGAGACACCACGCCAAACGGCACGATAGCAAGGGCTGCAACCGTCATGCCGATTGCCACAGTCACCCCGCCGGAGCTTTCATTGCCTGAGCGCTTACCGTAGAGAATATATCCAGCCCAACAAGCGCCAGCAACTAAGGCTAAAGCAACACCGACTGGGTCTAAGCCATTGACATCGCCAAGATCTGGTAACAATAGCAAGATCCCCAAAATAGCAAATGCAACCCACAAATAATCACGTTTCCGTTTAGATGAAAACAGCGCTACGGCGAGCGGCCCAGTAAACTCTAATGCCACACCAATGCCAATAGGGATACGTTCAATGGCATAGTAAAAGGTGATATTCATGCCGCCCAAGCACAGGCCATAAACGATGAGTGGTCGCCAGTTTGTTGGTAAATGACGCCAAGGCTTGAACACCAAGCATAAAATAAGAGCTGAAAATCCAAGGCGATATGCTGTGGTACCCTCTGGCCCCACAAACGGAAATAACTGCTTGGCAATAGAGGCACCGGATTGAATGGTGACCATAGCGCAAAGTAGGCATAAAATCGCAATGACAAAGTCGCGGCTAAGTAGTGGCATTGAGACCCCAATAAGATAAATAACAAGCTTAAAAATGGCGATATAAGGCTAGTCTAATCGTGTCTAAATAATGGCTCAATTACTTTTGTATATTTTATGCCTTTCTTGGTTTTTGAAATGGTTATTTGTTGATTTGTTTACTTTTAATTTTCAATGTTTTCTTTTTATTATCGTTCCAATTTTGTTTACGTACTCAGATAGTTAAGCCAAGCACTTTCATGTTTTTGCATATTTTTATGCTTTTTCGAGTCTAAGTGCGCGAGCTTATCGCTGTCATTGATAAAAGGGCCTGCTCTACAAATGGTACAGTAATTATCACCCAGGTAGTCAGGCACTTTGAGCTTTTCTTTGATGGCGTGAGCTGGGTTAACAGACCAGTAATAGCTAATACCGCTGGTGTCTTTTACGTGTTTATCACGGTCGACATTGCGAATTTGATACTCTGGGAACTGTGAAATCTCAAATCGAGATTGGCCGAGGTAATATTGCTCAAGTCCGTTGACAAGGCTGCCTTCTAGATCCCACTCAATATAGGGCTTTACGTCCTTTGAGGTAATGATCCCGAGCTGAGCGCCATCTGGGTCAAGTGCATAAGCCGCTGCGTTTATTAAGAATTCTCGCAGCAATTTCCGATTGAGACTGTTAACGCTCAAGGTCTGGTTTTGGAAGCTTTCAAACGAACCAAATGCAGGAATGAGAGGAAATTGAAAAATAACTGCATCAAAGGCATGCGACGGCACATTTTGCCAACAATGTGCCTCAGTGACATCAAATTGAGTCACTACATTTACCCCTAAATCATGCAGCTTATCAAATGCATTATCTTGATATTTATGCTTAAGTTCACTTTCACTGTCGTAAACACTGGCAGTAAGATGGGCTGGAGCAAAATGTTTTGCTAATGAATATGAGAAGCTTAAATCGCCGTCACCAACGGTAAGAATACGCCAGTTTTTATCGAGTATCATGTAACAATCTAAATCAGTAAAAGGAGGAGTTTATCAAATCCGGCTATTATCTTGTAGCAATTGGCTCTTTTATTAGTTTAAAGCCAACTAGACAGAATACACCAGCCAAAAACCAAATCCCTCCAGCCACAATTGCAAAACTGGTAGTTTTTTCAGGGAAAACAATGGCTAGCGGCAGTGTAATTGCTCCCCTTACTAAACATAACGTTGAAATAGTAAAGATGGCGGGGCGAAGCATAGGTAATGGTTTGATCCACTTGAGGGCGGAAAGTGCGTAGGCGGCAGTGGTTAGAAATAATGCGGAGATAAAAACGGTTGCAGTAGGCGCATACCAAGTGCCTGCGATGGCGGAGTCGATAATATCTGCTGGAGCAAGTTGCGCGCGATAGCAACTAGCACCCAAATAAATACATGAAAGATGTGCAACTGCAGTAAAGATAGCAATACCCGCAAATGTTGAAAGGAAAATACAGCCTATTATCCTTTTAGTCTGGTATTGCATTGATTTCCTTTATTTATATCGGAACGGTGTAGTACCATTATTTGTCTATTATAAGCGTTTATAACTCAGCATACCTAAATGAAGAGTTCTCTTTAAGAAGTAGTATACACGTAAAAAAATACAGAGGAATAAGTGCCCAAAATGTATACGAATAGGAAAACTCGCTGCCAAAAGCCGTCATTACACACCCAACTAAAGGCATTGCAATGCCCAGAAAGTAATAAGCTCTGCTTTTATAAAGCCAACCAAATGGAATGAAGTGAGAGCCAAAAAGAATGGCGAAGGCAAAAGGGAACCAATTTGGGACTAATTGAAATACTAAGATTAATACTGGCCAATATAAAAATTGGGCGCATGCTAACACCGTCCCTAAGTTTGATAACGGGGGGTGTTTAGCAAATGGATTGACTTTGAACATTTTTGAGATTAGGAAGGCTATTGGGAATGTACTTCCGGTTGCAAAAATCACCATGACCAAAGCTTGTCTTTGCGGCATAAAATGAATGGCTAAAGTACAAAAGCAAATTACCATTAAACCTGCAAATGGGAATCCTATCCCTTTTTTAGTTAGGTTTATTAATTCATCTCGGTTGTCCATAATATCTCCCTGAGTCAGCCTTTTGCTCTCTCTAGCCATTGGGTATTAACCTTATCGTACCTCTGAAATTCGCTTTCGGTTGCTATGTGTCTGTAAAGAACTTGCTTATCAATGCCCTAGTTGGTCGAGTAAGTCCATTACTTCAACGCTGGCATGTTCCATTTGGTTAAGCTGTTTTACTGCGCCTTGAGAATCACCTGCTTTAAACTTTTTCATTGCTTCTACACCAGCTCTATGGACTTCTTTATGCGGAGCTTCTAGGCGTTTAAACGCATTGTGACCACTAAACTTTTGGGCGCCATCGCCACCAAACCACTTACCTAAGCGGCACATCGTATGATCGGCAAAGTCACTGATATTTTTATGGCTATTGCCAATAATAACGTTGTATACGTCTCCTTTCCAAACGACATGATCGAGCTTTACGGTCTGGATAAAGGTTTGAGTAGTAGAGACCAAAATGGTGTCTTTCATTGAATCACAACAACTTACTATTCCTTCGTATTCATCGTTTAGGTGTCCAATACTGTCAGATAGGGTGATATTAGACGCTTGAATTTCTTCCACGGCACTCACGGTTGTATGAGTCGTATCGATGATCTTTTTGACCAGATCGGAGACTTCGTTGGCGGACTCGTTGGTGTTGGTTGCCAGTGCACGTACCTCATCGGCGACAACCGAAAAGCCACGGCCAGCTTCACCCGCCCGGGCGGCTTCAATAGCAGCATTAAGCGCTAACAGATTCGTTTGATCTGAAATTTTTGAAATCGTCGTGACAAAGGTATTAATACTATCGGCCATCTGTGATAGGCCAGAAATATTGGTGGTCATTCTGTCCATATTGCCGCCGAGCTGCTCCATTCCCGTGAGTATTTTACGCAATGCGGTTTCAGATTTAGAAAAGGCGGAGTTTACTTGCTCAATTGAATGGCTTTCTTCTTCAATACTCATAAAGCTTGCAAGAACGGTTTCGCGGATCCCTTGCACTTGGCTTAATCCAGTCAATGCACACTGCAGTAGTTGATTGTCAGTATTATCATTGAGTGCAGCTTGTGAACTTACAACTTCTTGTTTTAATGACTCATTTTCAGCAACTAATTGCGCATTCGCATGTTTTAAACTGGCAATCTCTTGTTGCGCGGCTAATAAGGCTTGTTGGGTTTCATTGTTTGTAAATAGTTTTGCAAACACGTTATTTTCCCTTGTAACTTGATATTAACGCAAGCTTAGCAATCATTGGAAAATAGTGCTACTTCTTTAGGTTTTAAAAAAGCTATAAATTTAGAGAAGTTAGCGTAGAATTGTGATTGGATTTTGGCGCGCTGAGCGTCATTGAAATTGAATCAATAAAACTGTGTTATGATGTTATCCTCGAGCACTAGATCTGAGTGATTTACCGCGTTTATCGCCATACATATGCTCATCGGCTTCGTGGATGATGAGATCAGCTTGTTTAGCTGGGTCAACTTTGACCATTCCTATACTGACGTTAATTTTGTAATCGTGTAATCCCTTTAATAATGCCGCTCTTACTTCGTCTGTATCTGGAAGCACCGCATTAATATAGGCAATAAATTCGTCTCCCCCGATACGAAAGCTGTAGTCTAAGCCAAAGTAATCTTTCATATTCTGCGTAAACTTAATCAAAACCTCGTCGCCAATATGATGGCCATAGTTGTCATTCACCTGCTTAAAATTATCTAAGTCGAGGTAGAGTAGCCATTGATTATCAAAGCGATGTGTTTGCAAGCCTTCAAAACATGCGCGACGACTGCCCACGCCTGTCATCGCATCATGGTTAGCTTCATACCGCATCCGCTCCTCTAATAATCTTCTTCTCTCTACTTCTTTTTTTAGCTCTGTAATGCTGGCTCTTTTGTTGGTGATCATGCAGTAAAAACCAAAGCTGATGAGTAAAAAACCGATATTTTTTAAAGAAGTGTCAAAATTAAGTAAGGGAATGGAAAAACCGTCGGTAAAATTATCAATAATATCAAGGAGTAGACCCGCACAATACACAAGTAGGGCAAGGCGTAAGAACGGATTTGCGATTTCTCTGGTGATCAAATTGAATAAAGTGAAAGAAATACCGAACCAAAACAATTCTTCGTAGCTCTCGTATTCGTAGTGACCAATATAGTACATGTAGCCACCAAAAAAGATGATGGCTATCCATATAACTAAGGGAGCTAACGCGTGTTTGATCAAAATACTTTGGCTTCTGGTGCTTCAGTTATCTTTAGTTATAGTTAATTGAGCTTAAGAAGCAAGCCGCTTATGCGTTTAACTCAAGTGCTTGAGCAATCATAAATAGATGGCTAACAAAAACGAGAGAAGTCAGTACTGTTCGCATTTTTTGATAGTCTTTATGATAGTCACCCCAGCGAGACGAACTGCGCTCTATAAAATATACAAGCCAATATGCGATAGCGAGATAGAGAAGCAGCCATTGTGGTGCTGCAATACTAAGTAAGGGATAAGGGATTACCACAATCACGGCCAGTATCGCTTGTTTGTAGGTTTGCTCACCTGCACGCCATAAATTTCCGGCCATAAAAGCTAGAATCCCTAGACTGTAAAACTGAAAAGCATGAAGCACGTCACTTGATACACCTGTCATTAGCGTCCACGCGATACAAGCCAAAAAGGGAATGAAGCCAAAGTAACCAAGTTGAATATGATTGAAATACGGGTGCATAGTTACGCTCTGCTGTAGTTAATTGCTGGGATCATACCGTAATTATCTTATTTTTATACTCTTATGCTGAATTAGTTGATCACTTAAAAGAGAGTTATCGGTTTTTTCGATTACAGTGATTCAAACAATCCATTTTATTTAATTATCACTTCCCCTTATCTTTGTACTCAAGCCAAGGCGAACAGTAATCGCCAACATTATTTTAAACTAAACAACAGTGAGGAAAGCGATGAGCACTTCATTAATCAATACTAAAATTCAACCATTCAACGCAACTGCATACCATGGTGGCGACTTCGTAGAAGTTTCTGAGCAAGACCTACTAGGCAAATGGTCAATCGTATTCTTTTACCCAGCGGATTTCACTTTCGTGTGTCCAACAGAGCTTGGCGACTTAGCTGACTACTACGCACAGCTACAAGAAATGGGTGTAGAAGTTTACTCTGTATCGACAGACACGCACTTCACGCATAAAGCATGGCACGATGCGTCAGACACCATTAAGAAAATCCAATTCCCAATGATTGGTGACCCAACAGGCCGTATTACTCGTAACTTCGGCGTGATGATCGAGGAAGAAGGTCTGGCACTTCGCGGTACTTTTGTTATCAACCCAGAGGGCGAAATCAAAGTTATCGAAACGCATGACCTAGGTATTGGCCGCAGCGCCAAAGAGCTAGTACGTAAAGTACAAGCTGCTCAATACATCGCATCTCACGATGGTGAAGTATGCCCGGCATCTTGGCAGCCAGGTGAAGAAACATTAGCGCCTTCACTAGACCTAGTTGGCAAAATCTAATTTGTCAGGGGAGTGCGATATGCACTCCCATCTCAACCATCTAGATGAATCAAATTCATCGTTTTTGCGAATTTTTACTGTAGTTTCTGCAGAGGGTTACCTTATATGTTAGACAACCAAATTAAAACTCAACTACAAAGCCACTTTAGCTCTCTACAACGTCCGATTGAACTCGTCATTACTGTTGATGACAGTAAAAAATCGCAAGAGCTAAAAGGGTTAGCACAAGACTTAGCGTCATTGAGCGACAAAATTACTTTATCTGAATCAAATGAAGGTGAACGTATCCCACAAATGGTGGTGCGTGGCGTTGAAACAAAGAGCGAAATTACGTTTGCCGGTGTGCCTATGGGACATGAGTTTACCAGCTTGGTACTTGCATTATTGCATTCAGGTGGCCATGCCACTAAAGCATCGGCAGACGATTTGGAACTGATCAGGAATATAGATAACGCATTGAACTTTGAGATTTACATCTCACTGAGTTGCCAAACTTGTCCGCAAGTCGTACAGGCCTTGAATCTCATGGCGGCTGTTAACCCAATTATTACCACCACCATGATTGATGGCGCTTTGTTCCAAGAAGAAGTGGAATCACGCAATATCATGGCCGTGCCAACCGTGTACTTAAATGGTGAGCAATTTAGCCAAGGCGCAGTGAGCCTGAGCGATATACTACTCAAATTGGATAGTAAAGCTGGTGAAAAACAAGCGGCATTACTTAACGAGAAAGACGTGTTTGACGTGCTCGTTGTAGGTGGTGGCCCTGCTGGTGCATCAGCTGCAATCTATGCTGCTCGCAAAGGGTTAAATACAGGGGTAGTTGCGGAGCGTTTTGGCGGCCAAGTTGCCGATACTTTGGGCATTGAGAACTTTATCTCAGTGCAAAAAACCGAAGGTCCTAAGTTGGTTGCACAGTTAGAAGAGCATGTTAACCAGTATGGCGTTGATGTGATGAAGAACCAGCGTGCAGCGGCAATTAACAAAGGTGAAACCATTGATATCACACTTGAAAGCGGTGCGGTATTAAGGGCCAAATCTCTAGTCTTGGCAACAGGTGCACGATGGAGAAGCATGAATGTACCCGGCGAAACCGAGTACAAGGGTAGAGGTGTAGCATATTGCCCGCACTGTGACGGTCCATTATTTAAGGGGAAACCTGTTGCAGTCATTGGTGGCGGTAACTCGGGTATTGAAGCGGCTATCGACTTAGCAAATATCGTTGAACACGTCACGGTATTAGAATTTGCCGATACGCTCAGAGCTGACGAAGTGCTGATCAAAAAGGCGAAAAGTCTTGCTAACGTTACCATTATTAAAAACGCACAAACCACCGAAGTAGTTGGTGACGGCAATAAAGTAACGGGTTTGAACTACACAGATAGAGTGAGCGGCGGATCGCATTCATTACCATTGGCTGGCATTTTTGTACAAATTGGGCTTGTACCAAATACTGAATGGTTAAAGTCGAGTGAAGTTGCACTTAGCCGCTTTGGCGAAATCGAAATTGATAGCAAAGGTGCGACTAGTCTAGCGGGCGTTTACGCCGCAGGCGATGCAACCACCACACCGTTTAAGCAAATCATAATTGCGATGGGTGGTGGAGCGACAGCAAG
This sequence comes from Pseudoalteromonas maricaloris, assembly GCF_024746855.1. Taxonomy (NCBI): domain Bacteria; kingdom Pseudomonadati; phylum Pseudomonadota; class Gammaproteobacteria; order Alteromonadales; family Pseudoalteromonadaceae; genus Pseudoalteromonas; species Pseudoalteromonas maricaloris. The sequence goes on from NZ_CP024626.1 coordinate 133,674, forward strand.
CTTAGGCGCTTTTGATTACCTAATTCGGTTAGGACAAGACGACGAGCAAGCTGCTTAACTTCTCGCATTACTGGAAAGAATCATTGCAACAATACACCCATGCAATGCTCCCAAGCCACACTTCAACAGTGTGGCTTTTTTTGGCTTAGGTTTCTAAGACTCATCGCTGCGTAAAGCATCTCCTACTCCAAATTGTATAGTGACTTGTGGGTGGCGGTTTATCCGGCGAGAGGTTACTAGCTTAGCTAATAGGATTTTGGTTGAATAAGAAACACAAGATCGCTGCGTAAAGCAGCTCCTACTCCAAAGTGTAGTGTGTCTTTGGGCTTTCTAGAAAGCAAAAAAGCTTTGAATTGTCCGTGCTGTCGCCTCTTTGTCGCCAAGCTTTCACTTATTTGGCGTTTTAAACTTCATATTTTTAGGGTATTACTTAATAACGCTAGGGAATAGATATAAGTGTAAAAAATGAAAATTGATGCCGCTTTAATAATCAGGCAAAGGATGCTCAAGGGGTGGACCCAAGAGCAATTAGCTGGTGCTTCTGGTTTAAGCAAAAGAACCATTCAGAGGGTCGAAAGAGAGGCGAGTGCTTCCATGGAAACTCAGAAGGCACTAGCTGCCACTTTTAATTTAGCTTATGCGAGTCTTACTCTTAAGGAGGCTAGAGTGATGAAAAAATATGAATATAAAACAGTTGAATTACCATTTAAATTGCGCTTTTTTAAATCAGGGACACCAGACGTGCAGTCGCTATTAAATGCTGAAGGGCAAAATGGCTGGCAATTAAAACAGGTTGTTATTCCTGCATCAGGCTTTGGTGAATCTGATTCCATGGTTGTTATTTTGGAGCGAGAGACAGCATAACAGAGCTAGTGTTGGCTCGTCTGTTTACCGGTCGTACCATCACTTCAGATCTGGTTACTATCCATGCGTTGTAATGGCGCTGCCGATATAAACTGCTCAAAATGCTCACACCAAATAATAACGCTTTGAAACTGGGCCAGATCAACTTGGCGATACTTGGGCAGCACGAACTGCGAAAATTGGTTAATGTTGGCAATTTCCACCATGGTGTGTTTTTGTGCTTTAAAATCGGCTTCTGTTTCAATAAATGTTTTGGCGAGGTAGAGGCGATAATCAGGCCCAGGGGCTATCTCACCCACAAATGCAATGTGGTTATCCGTAAAATAAATCTCACCAGTGGCGTAATGTAATGCGTCTGAATCTTTAAGCTCCTTTTTGAATTGGCCTTTGTATGTTGCGGCTTTACTGATCTCAAGTATTTCTGTGTAGCTAGCCGCCGGAGGTTGCGTCATTATCGGTAAAGTGTACACACCCATAATAAACCCTATGATAAACACCACAATGAGCAATAGTAACGTAAATAGCGTCCGCAAAATCATTTCCAAGTGAGCAATAAAGTCAAAGTATAGCCAAATTATAAGGCTCTAGTAGAAAAAACGGCTGCGTAAAAAAAGGGTTGTTTTTAATTTTGTTGATAAGAAAAAAGTGCTTTTATTAAATGTAATTTAGTACCCAATGTAGATAAAACTTTACACAGAGTAGTGCCTTCTGATTGTTAATTATTGGAGAATAAAGTATTTCAATTGTTTTGATTATTGTAATAGTCAGAGTAAACAGGTGTTTAGGCCGGAATTATGGTGTAAAGGTGTTTTTTAATCTAACCATAAAGTACTGAATGTAATTAATAATCTCATCTATTGTTATTGATTTTTGCTTGGGTAAAATGCCTCTAGTTCGAGTTGATGCTCATAATAAGATTAACTTGGATACTTTTTTGTTACAAAAATGAAGGCGAGCATGCCATGGACGTACGATAGCTTATCAGTTGTTAAAAAATGACAGCGTTGTTTTTTACTGCCGAAGTACAGTGGCGTGACCAAGATAAGTTGTGTTTATCAACGAGTAAAATCTTAGTGCGTAGAGCAAGACTGAATTTCGTGTGACAAGCAACAATAGATTCTCGCTCATTCTAATCTTAATCGAAGTGGCGGTGGTCACTTCTCTAATACGAGTAGAAGAAAATGAAAAACTCTATGTTAACAGTCAGTATTGCCATGGCACTTGGCATGGCTGCATCGAACGCATTTGCACATGGTTATATGGATAGTCCAAAGGCAAGACAAGCGATTTGTGAGGAGCAGGGCGGATTTTGGTGGCCAAAAGATGGAAGCAATATCCCAAACGCGGCATGTCGAGCAGCTTACCTAGCATCTGAGCATGTGCAGTTTATTCAAAAGCATGAGTTTGCAGCAAATGTTCCGGATTATTTTAATCTGCAAGCGGTACAAGCTGTTGTTCCTGATGGACAACTTTGTGCGGGTGGCGACAGAAACAAAGCGGGTATGAATATCGCGTCGAGTGAGTGGCAAAGAACTGCGATAACGCCAGATGCTCAAAACCAAATTAAAGTGAAATTTCGTGCAACAACGCCTCACAACCCTAGCTTTTGGCAGTTTTATCTCACCAAACCGGAGGCGGATATTCAGTCAACGCCCCTAGCGTGGCAAGATTTAGAGCTAGTGCAAGAGTATGGCAATGTAGACTTCTTCGTCGCACCAGACGGTAAACGCTATTATGAAATGCAGGTCGCGGTGCCGAGTAAATTCAGCGGAGATGCTATCTTATATACGCGTTGGCAGCGTGATGATGTTGTAGGTGAAGGCTTTTACAATTGTAGCGACGTCACCATAGTACGAGATACTACACCGACTGAGCCGATAAGTTGGACGTCTGCTGGTTTTTTATCAAACAGGGTCAACTGGCTAATTTAGGCGATACGGTATGGCTACGCGTGTTTGATGGTGATGGGCAAGAATTGGTACAAGAAAAACTGTCGATAACACAAAGTAATATCAATCATTGGGCTGCGCAATTTGCTAGCACACTTAATAATAATCATGCGAATACGCTGCAAATTGGCGTACAACAAAGTGACGGCAATATTGTATTTGATGCTGCGCAACTCGCTGCTAATCAGCTGTTTGTAAGTTTTCCCCAGTACACTTTTAACCTTTCAATTCTAGCTAAGCCACAAAACCGCGCCCCTGTGGTTCATACCCCTGCCGATATCACGCTAAAAGAAGGCTCAAGCACATCACTTCATGTTCATGCGTTTGATGATGACCAAGATCCACTCACCTTTGCATGGCAGATCCCTGCGCCACTGAGTTATAGCGGTAGCGGTGCAACTATCACGTTGGCTGCGCCTGAGGTTCAGCAAAATACCGACTATCAGGGGCAAGTCACCGTTTCTGATGGCACGTCTGAAAAAGCTGTGAGCTTTACCATCACAGTGACTAACCAAACCGCGCCACCAAATGGTGATACGTGGCGTGCCGATCAAGTTTATACCGCTGGCGATACCGCAGTGTATCAGGGAAAAAGCTATCGTGCTAAATGGTGGGTAAAAGGTCAGCAGCCCGATCAAAGTGATGCGTGGGAGCTGGTCGATAAGTCCGATGCTAGTAACACATGGAATGCCAATAAGGCATATACAGGCGGCGACAGAGTGAGTTATCAAGGCGTTGAATATCAAGCGCGCTGGTGGACCAAAGGTCAACAACCAGACAAGCACTCAGTATGGCGCAAGCTGTAGTCTAAAACCCCGCTGAAAAATCACTGGTAGATACCACTGCCAGTGATCTTAATCTCAAATGCAAGTGTAGCAGTGTTGATTTTTAGACAGACGTTAAATTTATAAAAATGCAATATAGAAATTTTTAGTCATTTTATTTGAGTTTAGTTGTAAAAAAATATTTTCTCACTATTTAGCTGGGTTTTTAAACTTATTAAATAAGATGTTATTGTGATTTTGTGTATTTTATATTTGTTGTGATATTTTCATTTTTGCAATTTATAGATTGTTGCGTATTTATAGGTTTTTAATTTATATTTTCGTGGTTTGGTTGAGTTTTTTGTTTTCAATGTTGTTATTATGTTGGTTTTTAATTAAAAGGAAATTTCATGAAAGTTTTATCTATTGGTGCGTTATTATTCGCTATAAGTACAACAGCTTTTGCTGGCAATCCAACGAGTGTAGGTGATGTTGTTGCTCGAGATCTATCAATTTCAGGCCTAGGTTGGGCTGGGCACGTTGGGATCTGGGACGGTTCAAAAGTACTTGAAGTATTGAATGATAACACTGTCATTCACAAAAACACGCTGAGTAGCTTTAAAGGTGCTTCCTCATACTGGGGCGCAAAGTACGGTCGCGGTACTAGGCATGGAGAAATCGTTGAAGCTGGGTGGGCACAACGTAGCTTTGATCCAGAATATACAATCACAGCACAATATACAGAAGGTAAATGGGTATATAAAAATGGTAGTTTTGTAAAAGTGAAGGCAAAGTTCCGTTGTGATACTTTTGTAAACTACTCATACAAAAAGGTTACTGGCGAGAATTTAGTTACCGTTTTTACTCCGAGAAATCTTTATAATAGCTTCCCAAGCACTAGGTAATTCGAGGTGGATATGAAACTAATTGCAAAATATGTAGCATTATCTTTATTAGCTGTTTTTTTGGTTGTCATTTATTTTGTATCCACAGCAGAAAAGGAAGTAAAAAAACTGCACAAAATAATGAGACCGTTCCTTTTATTAGCCAGTCCGAGCTCATAGCTACACTTCCCGATTTTTATGATATGGATGTTAAATTAACAGATAAAGAAAATAATAAAATGTTAGAGTTAGCAGATACGCTTAGTTTAACATTAAAGAATAGTTTTGGTACAAAGGCTATGCTTGATTTTGAAGCTGAGCTAATAGAGCTATTAAAAGATCCGAATATATCAAGAAAAGATAAAATAAGTATATTGTGGAATATGGTACAGCAGTTAGGCGTGGAATCAGAGCAAGGCTTGTATGTGCTTGAGTATATGAGTACCTTGGCTCCTATTGAGCTGTCCAATGAGTTAATTTTGCTATTCGAAAGTGCATCAGAGCGGGCAAAATTTGGCTTACTAAATGTACTTGAGACTATCTTACTGGTTAATGGAGAAGAGGCGAAAGTTTCTGCCATGCATTTATCAGAAGTAAAGCAGCAATTACTCGATGTAATTAGTGGTCAGCTAGCCAATGTGGAAGATCCTGCATTAGGCTTTTCAATTCTTGAGGCTGTTGTTGGTCACCTTCCTTTTGAGAAAGCCAAACTATTGATAGATGACCAGTTTGTGATATCAGAAAATAAATCTAATGACGTATCAAATGATGCTATCAGAGCAACAAAAGCTGGAATTTATAATCGTCTCGCATTGGCTAACCCTCAATCAAGGACTGAATTTTTGCCGCAATATATTGAAACTCTTAATAATGAGCCGTTACAAAAGGTAGAGCGAGAGTCGCTAAGGCAAGATCTCTTTAATATCATCAGAATAGATGAGTTTATGAATGAGGCTCCGCATGAGTTTAAGCAAACGGTGAATGCATTTTTGGCACGAGACCTTCCTGTGATGGACATCGACAGTGCTGAATTTGATTACGATGCCGTAAAGCTGTATTCAGATTTGTCAATTGCGATGGCAAAATTGAGTGCATCGGCTCAACGCTCTAGTGAGAGCATATATACACAACAGATTAATGCAGCTAAAAGCCCACTTGAGCAAGCGATTTTGATAAGTCGTTCACCGTATCAGCTAAATGAATTATTAACTGATGAATTTACCCGAGCAAGAATTAGCAATGACTTGCGAGCAGAGGCCAAGCGGATAGGTGCAGATTCTGCCTATGCTGATTTGCTAAACGATGCCGCATCTCGGTTGTAGGTAAACGCGTTGTAGCCACTTTTGGTTGGCTACAACACTTACTACGTAATCATATATTACATTAACTGTTGTGGTTTGATTTCAATATTAGCGCTATCAGAGCTTACCCATACTTCGCCATCTTGAATGGTAATAGTGAGCTTGATGCTACGATCTGCTAATTGGGCTAAAGCCTGAGTCGCACTATAATCCAAACTGAAAATACTCAGATTTTTAAAGTCGTATAATTTAGGCTGATGTTTTTGCCACCAAATAGCTTGATTATTTTCACCATAGGTGTAAAGGATCACTTGCTTTGATTTATTGCACGCTTTTTTAAGGCGCTTTTCATCAGGCAGTCCTAGTTCAACCCAAAGCTCAATCTCTTCGCTGTAATTCTTAACCCATAGCTCAGGTTCATCGTCAGCGCACAAGCCTTTAGTAAACTCAAGTCCCTCACACGCATTTAGTGCATAAGCAAGTAGCCTGATCATTAACCGTTGTTCGTTTTCAGAAGGGTGTTGAGCTAGCGTTAAATTAAAGTCTTGGTAAACATGTCTGTCCATATCACTGAGTGATAGTTGGGCTTTGATAATAGTAGATTTGAGCGCCATAAATTTGCTTAAAAAATTTTTGCGCCAGTATAGCGGGTTGAGATAACAATTTACAGAATGTGATTGTGGAAATGAAACACAGCCTCGCAATGAGACTGTGCTTATTTGAATTGCTTAACGTTCTAGCAGTTAATTACAGTTACTTGATATATGCCAAATATTGGGTAACGACTCTTGTAGTTTGCTTACTTGAGCACAGTCGATACTTGGGTTTCCATATAAACTTAAAGATTCTAGATTGGTCAAACCGAATAGCGGTGACAGATCTGAAATGTTGCTATAGTCCAACTCTAAACGGGTAAGGTAGGCGTAATTTTTTATTGTACTATAGTTTGTCAACTTAGTATTATCCAAGTCCAAATAAGTTAAGGTAGTAGGCAAGCCAAAAAGCGCAAAGTCATATACGGTTTGGTTGTACGTATTTAACTCAAAGGTGGTCAAAGACTGAGGAAGTGTAGCTTTAACCGTTAGTTCACCTGTGAGTCTATAGATGTCTAGATTCTGTAAGGTGTGGAGCTGAGCTAAGCTAGGATCTCGTAACAACGAACTATTAACTGAGCCATCCAGTCTTAAAGTCTTAATTGCTTCAAACTGTGTAATTCCATTAAATGATTCAATTGCTGAGCCATCACAATAGAGAGAGGTATTACGTACTGCATCTTGATATCTTTGATTTTTAATACATTGCTTAAATGCTTCATCGGTAATTAAGCTCAAATCGACCGGCTTAATAATACAGTTAGAGTTAGAAATATTTGTTGTTACACCATCGAGAGATTTTAATAGCTCCTGATCATCACAATAAATGGCACTACTTTGTATTTCAAGTCTTTCCAGATTGCTTAAACTGGCAAGCATGTCTGCTCTAAAAAACGTAGAAAAGCTGCTTAGTGTTAATGACTTCAACTTGGTTAATGATGCGATGTCAGAGATGTCAGCCGCTAGAGAGTAGTTAATAGAGAGAGTTTCTAAGTTTTCAAATTGAGATATCTGAGTGATATCTTCTAGCTCTTTAAAGCCGCTGATCTTGAACGATTTCAGGCTCGAGTTTGAACCTAGATAATCGAGAGTAGTGATTTTCTCTTCATTATCATAATAGTGACCTTTTGATAACTCAACTGATTCGAGCGCGGGGAAGTTAGTCAAGTTCACCATGTTTGAATAGCTGCTGCCCTTCACGTTTAGTGTTTTTAAGCTTGGAAATGTTGTTTCACTTGAAGCTTCAAATAAACTAACTTCAAGGTTAAGTGTTTCTAATGCATGCATTTTACTTAACGTATCTAGTGCAAAGTTTGAGTAATCGCTGTCGACGGTGAGGTCGCGCATATTTTTAAGCTCAGACAATGCGCTAAAATCCGCGTTATTATCCAATTCACGAATATACAATTCGGTTAGGTTTGGTGTGAAACTTAGCCAGCCTAAATCATTAATGTTATGCAGGCTATTAAGCTTTAATGATGTTAACTGCGGCATCGCTTGCAAAAATCTCAGAGAAGAAAGGTTTAAACTCTTCAAAGACAAGGATTGCAGTTCCGTTAAAGTTGATAGCTCACTGGCATTATCAACGCTTAAATTGTTTAATGACAGAGAGGTTAGCTTCGTATTACTAATGATGTCCGCAATATCAAGCTCAACATTGCTATAATAAGTACTAAGACCTAGTTTTTCCAACTCACTAAATTTTTCTAAGAATGAGAAATCTTCAATCCGCGTTCTGCTGAGTACGAGTGTTGTCAGATTTGTTTTGGCTTCTATTGCTGTTGAATCAGCGGCTTCGATAGTATCAAGTGTTAATGCCGTGAGGTTAGGTATGGCGCTTAAAAATGACAGTGAGTCCAGATCATTTATGTATGTCAAAGATAAACTCTGCAAGTTACTAAAGCGTTTTAGGGTACTTTTATCATCAATGCTTAGAGAACGTAGGGTCAAACGAGTGAGCTTATCACTTGGAAGTTCACTGAGCTGTATAGTTTCATATTGGCTACTATAGTTTTCTATTTCAAGCGTATGAAGTTGCGTAAAGCCTGATAGATCTAGCATCTGGAACGCTAGGCGTTTGCCAGAGCTATCTTCTTTGTTTTCAATAATAGACAAAGACTCAAGTTTGTTAAGCTTATTAATTTGTTCTAAACGTGCATCATTATTTGAGCTGTGCTCAGCTGCGGCAAACGCGTTATCGAGCTTTAACGCGGTGAGCGTAGCAATATGAGCTAACTCTTCGAGATTATCCAATTCTGCGTTTTTAATAGACACGGTTGATAAGCCGCTAATATCCGACAGCCCTGATAATGTTACAATTGGGTAGTCTGTACATTCCACAATGGAAATGCCCACATCTTGATGTGTATCTGATAAACATTGCGCCAGCGCCGCGTCTGAAATCGTTAAGCTTGAAAGTGGAGCGTAAGCATTTAGGTTGACAGTAAATTCTTGTGAGCTTGAGTCTCCTTTATCGTCTGTCGCAGTTAACTTAAACGTTAACGTGGTCGCTTCATTGATGTCAGGTGCACGAAATTCGAGCGTTTCGTTATTATTGTTTATCAGCTCGACTGTTGTTCCTGCCGTTTGCTCCCACAGCAAAGTTTCAATCGCACCATCTTCATCTGTTACGGTCGCAACGGCTGTGATTGAGTCTCTTTCCATTGCAGTAATTGGTGCTATGGTCGCAATTACTGGTGCTTTATTTGTTGATGTGACTGGTGTATTGCCTTTGTCACTGCCACTACCGCCGCAAGCTGCTAGAGTGGAGGTGAGTAATGAGGTTACGATTCCCTTGTATATAGCGCTTTTAATCATCTTGATATCTTATCTTGTTTTATTAAATAATCAGTCGGCGGGGGAGTGTACTGTATTTAGAAACTAGTTTCCAATAATTACACTAATAAATAAGTAGACTTTTTTTATTATCATGTGGATGTTTTTTAACATGCTGTTTATTAAATAGATATATTACTTAGACCTGCGAAACTTTGCGTTGGCTGAATTTTTATCGCTACTAATTGGCATTCCTAAAGATGTTCCAATAAGTTGTCGTTCTCCTATGAGAATAGTGCTTATTATTTTTGAATCGGCAGGCTTTATCTCTCGATAGGCCTATGTCAAAGTGCCATGAAGCGCACTGACTGAAGGCTATAAAATTAGGATAGGTATATGGATAAGCTAAAAGCAATTACGGTATTTAGGCGCGTTGTCGAGCTTGGAAGCTTTAGCGCGGCGGCCGATGATTTGTCGTTATCAAAGGCCGCGATAAGTAAAAATATCAATGAACTTGAGGCCTATTTAAAAAGCCCTCTTATTCATAGAACCACGCGTAAGATGCATGTAACTGAGAGCGGACAACAATACTATGACCACGTCAGGACTATTTTGGATGAATGGGCGAGTGCTGATCTTTCTATCATAGAGTCTTCGCAGCAACTTTCAGGGCTTTTAAGGATCAATATTCCAATGTCGGTAAGCATATTAATGTTAAATCCAGCCATTTGTGAATTTATGAAACAGTACCCCGAAATATCGGTAGAAGTTGTCATGAACGACCAGTATATCGACTTGGTCGAACAAGGGATTGATATCGCAATTCGTGGAGGAGAAGCACTAACAGACTCGACGCTTAGGTCCAGAAAACTAACTACTATGGATCGCGTTCTTTGCGCTTCTCCATCGTACTTAACACAATATGGTACACCTACAAGTCCTCAACAACTGATATTGCATAATTGCTTGGTTTATAGTCTATCTTCTTCAGCAACTAGGTGGACATTTTCGCGTAAGGACGACACTCAGGTTGTCAACATTCAAAAGAGTAACTATTCCGTTAACAACGGTTTGGCTTTAAAACAAGCGGCATTAGCTGGGCTTGGAATCATGATCCTTCCAGAAGTGTTTGTTGCAAAAGAAATAAACTCTGGTGAATTGCTACCACTGTTACCGGATTGGAAAATTAGTCCCCATGCGCTCTACGCGGTTTATCCCTATCATAAAGCGCAGTCACAAAAAGTGCGTGTATTCATTGATTTCTTAACTTCCTACTTAAAATATGAATGACTCAGAGAATAGTCTAAGCGGCACATAGTATGCACGTACGCTGCTGTTTTATTGTTTACTCTCAGTGTTTAATTTTTTTACTATAACTATGTTTTTCTACTCATCATTAATATTTAGACTTGGAAAATAGGCTCGACAGTGATGGTTTTGCCTTACTTGTCTAATTGTTTGAGGAGAAATTAATATGAAGAAGTTTTCTAATTTGATGCTAGTTGCGCTTGTTTCGGTATTGCCCCTATCAAGCGGTATCGCCAATGCTACCCAGAGAGAGGGGCAACTTATACTGTCGTATAGTGATGGCAGAGCCGAGTCAAAGGGGATTGAGCAGGTAAATCAAGTATTACGTCGTGTCGGAGTGAGGGTGAGCACTGTGAATATTCCAGAAGAGGCTCGGCCGATTCTGGAGGTGTCCAAGAAAAGAGCGATTAACGAACAAGAAAGCATCCAGTTACTGTCGTTATTTTCATTACACCGAGGTGAGCTGCTAAACGAAATCAAGCAAGCAGGGCGTCAACCGGAAATGCATCGTGGCGGATTCTTATCTACTTCAGAAATAGGCGTTGCGCCTTATCCTAAGATATACGACATGAAAGCGATGAGCAGCGAAGTTAAGTCCTATCTACAAGAGAAGTTTGGGAAACTCCATGTCAATAGCGCCGAAAATGGCGTTGGCATCGATGAAGTGATGACGATTGTATCAGGTGGCCCATGGACTTGGTTCTTTTTACTACCAGATAACGTGATCGGTAAGCTAACGTTAGGACAGGTAAGTAATCACAGTAATGCATGGCGCATTAGCTACCCGGGACTTGTTCCACACGGAGGCTTTTTGGACTCTGAATATGGCTTAGTAGTAGCCTACGCGCACGGACCAAAAAATTTCGTCATGCGATATGAAGATCCGAGTGTAATGGGTGCTGAGCTATTAGGCACTAATGCATGGATTGATTTTACGTCTGAGACGCCAACATTATTAGATTAAGAATATCTCAGCGGTTCCACAGCGCTTTTTGAGGTGACGCTTAATTGCGACACAAAAGAAGCGAGGCTATATAGCCTCATTGGTTGGAGAATAGAGTGGTAAGGACGTGCGCTAGCGCGCTCCTTTTCCTGAAGTTGGTTCGCCTAATCAACGTTTGCGATTGCGGATTCTATGCGATTTTCGCAAAGGGTAGTGCCGGGCAGTGTCGCACAGTATTCGCCAGCTTGCTCGAGTCCGATGCGCTGCGTATTGCGGGCAGAAATACGAGCTGTAAGCTGTTCGATTTCAAGCGGGTCTTCAGACACAGCTTTAAATGCACTTAACCTTTCTATTTCGTCATAAACTAAATCTTGATAACTTCTGAGTCTGGCGGACAGTGCAATATAGCGGTTAGATAGTGCGGTGTGACCAGCATAGGCGAGGTCATAATGGCCAGAATCTTCATAGCTTTCGACTTCGTACTTTAAAACGTTTAAATGTTCGTCTTTAAGGTCGTCGACATACTCTCCACCGTCTAGTAAGTAGCTAAATAAATTGTCGGCGTATGTAATACAGGGAGTTAGATTATCGGTTTTGCAGTGTATGGTGCCATTTTTACTGAGTCTAGCGAGTTCTGGCGTCATACCCCCATCGGTATTCACCTGAATCGTATAAACGGCATCTTTGGTTGCCTCTTGAAATACTTTGGTTTTAGTAAAAGTTTTACTGAAAAAAAGAAATTTCACTTTGATTTTGGTCTGAAACCATTCGTATTTTGTGCGATCTTTAAAATGGAGTTTAGCGGTAACATAGATACGAGAACCAAGTTTGATATTGTGGATGAAGCTGTCACCACAGCGGTTTCTTACCTGAGTCGGATCTGTACTGAGCAGCTCGACAAAAGCGGGTTTGGTGGCTCGATTTTCAAAGTTATAACTTCCTTTTTCATAGGTTAACTCGACCGCTGAGGCAGCTGAATTTCTATTTTTGGTTACTTTCCTGCGCATGGAAAACTTGGCTGAGCCACCAAAAATAACTAAGTTGATACCAGCTTTTACACTACCTGTAATGGTATTGATCATGGTGTCGGAGTCAAAATCGCCACGATAAGCCAAGTCGCCCATGCTACCACCCTGAAATTGCCACTGACCATCGAGGCACGATTCAAGCGGTATGCCTAATTCCTGTTCAAATCCCTGTCCGAGTTTTTCATGCTCAGTATTTAAAGAGTAATAGGTATGTGCATTTGCATAAAAGCTTAACAGGCCACAGAGCACTATTAATATGATTCTTAAGTGCATACATAAATTCCTGTAGATGGTTTACTGTGGGAGAGGCGAAGAAGTAATAATTCAATGTTCGAATGTTTATTACTTGCCACGCCTCAATTGAACTAATTGAGTCTTAGCGTTTTTACTACTCACTAATTTTCAAAAGCGGTTCCATAGGTTGGTAGGGCTGATTTACATGGTAGCCAAACCATCACGCCCGCAGCAGGGTCATTTGCATCAACAAAGGAAGGCGCCCAGCCCAGCTGTCTAAACCCAAGTGATACATGGTTTTCTTCAACCCCAAAGTTTGCTGTTGCTTCTCGGGCATTTTCACATTTGAAGTATTGCGTCATGTTATCAGCTGGTATATTCAGATCGGCAAGCGTGTAGTTTTGTATGCAGCCGACGCCACTACCACTACAGGTATTTAGGTAATCGTTCCACGCATCTGTACAAGCTGTACCATAAGGATTATCGCGACAAACTCGAGCATATTGCTCATAAATCCATGCATTGTTGTAAGCGGCTTCTTGTACGCCTTCTGCTTTTTGACGTTGTACATCCGTCATCCAACTAGCGTATTGCGCAAGTACACCACGCGCACGGTGTTCATGATTAACCGACTTTTTGAATTGATCTTCAAGCCATAAAGTACGGTAAGTGGTTTCAAAGCGAATATCTTTATTACCAGAATCTAAACGACGTACATCTTGTGAGCTGATCTCGTAAGGCGTTGCCTTGTAACGTACTACGTTGTAATCAGATAGCGCATTAAACTGATTACCAAAGTCGTTCTTCGCATAGTTCACCGCTTGCTCAAATAAAGTAAAGCAAGGCTCGTAGTTATCGAGCGAACAAGTGATAATATTGTTAGGGATTATGCTGAGAAGCTGTTTAGGATCACCGCCTTTTTGTAAGGCTCTGACGGTAATGCGCACACTTTTCTTAAGGTCTTCGTCGATATAATTAAGCTTACCATCGACGCTAATACCAATATTACCAGCACCGTAACTTACCCCTAAGTAACCACCAATTTCACTTTTGTGCTGCTCACTTAAGTATTCAATTTTCATGTTAATGAGTAGCTGTGCACCGTATTCAATCTCACTGATAAATCCATCGCCTGCCATGCTCATGAGTTTACTTTGGTACTCATTCGCTAGCGTATTACCTGACGGCGTCAAGGTGTAACCAATGTTGGCATCCGCTGGCATAAGTACACGCTTCTTCGGTGTTAACGATGCTTGGAAAGTATAAGTATTAGAAAACTCAGTCGAGGACATTTCTTTGGCTAAGTGACCGCCAGCTTTCACACGAATGACTGGAAAACCAACATCAACATCAACATTACCGTTGAGTTGACGGAGTACTTCGTCATAGCTGCCATTGTTTACTAGTTCAAATTGCACTCGGGTATTACCGAGAGTCTCAACTGTTTCCCCTGCGACAGTTTGAACATTCAAAAAGCGTTTTTGGTCGCTGTTATAGGCCGTACCTAGTACGATGTGATCATTCATTAATCCAGGGATTTCGCTTTGAAAGGTATTCACATTTTGTGCTTTTTGCATTAATTCCGCTTCGTTGACAAAATTGGAATCTGCGAATGCGAAAGGTGTAGTGCCGGCAATAAGTGCCGCGATAGTCTGTTTGTATAAGTTCATGTTGCCACCTATTACTTCACGTAAAGGAGGTAATCTTCTACCTCTCCGGAGTCTACTTCTTTACATGCGTCATTGCTGCCACCCAAGTAATCCATGGTCACCCGCATTTTCGTCATGCCCTTTTTAGCGCCCGTTGGCGGTGTAATTTCTACCTGAACGGCTTGTTCTGAAACACCTGCAAATAAGGTTTCTTTTGTATCGTTAAAATCACCATCTTGGTTCCAGTCAATAAACACATGCCAAGTTTCCGGGTATGTTTCTGCACTACTAAATCCTGGGGTTAACGTTAACTGGTAGCTTCTATCGGCATATATTTTCGCAGTATCACCAACATAGTTACTGTAAAAGGTGTTGCTACTGGTATTTTCAAGATTAGAAAACTTGACTGACTGGATAAACTCATAGGCACGTTCACGAGACTTAGTGGTGCAATAGTTCGGCATTACAGGTGTAACCATCACCGCGCTTATGCGATAATCTGATGGGATCTGCAAACAAGAAGTTGTAGGTGATTTACCCGCAAACCAGTTCTTTGGATTCGCATTGTCTTCATCTCCAAAGGTAAGATATTTTGCATCAGTCCTGAGGGTACTATTTTTGTATAGCATTACTTTTTTAAGATTTGCTATTTTCTCATCATTTGGAATGGGAGTTGTGGGATCAAAGATATTATCAGAGACTTCAACCAATAACCCTGGGTAGCACTTTTCCA
The DNA here is from genome assembly GCF_024746855.1 of Pseudoalteromonas maricaloris. Lineage (NCBI taxonomy): Bacteria > Pseudomonadati > Pseudomonadota > Gammaproteobacteria > Alteromonadales > Pseudoalteromonadaceae > Pseudoalteromonas > Pseudoalteromonas maricaloris. Next base: position 148,699 of record NZ_CP024626.1, read on the forward strand.
ACCATTGAAAGCGTCCTAACGCTTGCTGTGGCGTGAGTACATCTCGAGATTCAAATAAAGTCGTATTTGCCTGTGCTGATGGTGCTACTATCGCAGCGAATGAGGCAATTAATGTGCTGGTTAGCATGACTTTTAACATAGTCTTATTCCTTATAATTCTAGCCATTTACGGTCATACTGATGAACGCGGCCACGAGTCTGTAGCTCTCTATCGCGACAGTAATTACCAATTGGATTACGCTTACAATAATCAACGGCGTCTGCCAGAATAAATGAGTTAAAGAGTGCATTATCGCGAATGGTCTCTAATGCAGTTCGATGTGAGTTATTCAGCTCACTGGCGTAGTAATTGAGTAGGTTATCGGCACGACGATTGTCGAGAATTGCCTGTACCCAATCATCACTCATGTTTTTTAATGCCAATTTAGTCAAGATGCTTTTGGCTGGATAGACATCATCAGGTACTAAGGGAGATAGGCTTGGTCCTGAGTCGGTATAACTTTGTGTTAAGACTCGACCAACGTTGTATTTATCTAAGGTATCAAACTGAGTGACGTAGTTAGTTTTGATGTAATCGATGCTGTTTTTAAACACATCAAAGCATGGTGTTGGGTTTTCCATCGTACAGTTGACGAGTTGATTAGGGATCACCTTCAATAGTTCAGTTGGATCACCACCAAGTTGTAGCGCAGAAACGGTAATTTTGATGTTACGCTTCACATCTTCGTCTACTTTTTGCAGTTTACCACTGACACTGACTTTACCCGCCCAGTCAACACCAAGCTGACCACCCCATTTGACTTTGTCTTCGTCATTTTTATATTGGAACTTGAGATTGATCATAACTTGAGAGCCGTACTCAATCGCTGATACAAACTCATTACCAATATTATTGAATTTATCTCCAGGATTAGCATTGACCAAATCAAGCGCCGCTTGTGTTGGCTTAAATCCTGTTTGAGGATCTGCAACTAGCAGCCGTTTTTTCGGTTTCAAGGAGAGGAATAGGGTGTAAGTGCCGGTGTAGTTATCTGCGGCGTTTTGTTTTGCATAGCTTGCGCCAACGCCAACTTTTATGACTGGAACATCAAGTGCAGCGCCTAAATTACCATCTAGCATGCTAGATAGTTGGCTATAGCTCATATCTACACCGACTACAAAATCCATTTCGGTATTGCCATAGGTTTCATCAACTCGACCAAGCACACTTTGCAGTGCATAAAAACCTTCTTTTTCACTATGGTAAGCAGTACCGAGTGTCACTGAGTCTAAATCAGAGTTATTTGCTTGAGTAGTGAACTCTGGATTAGCAATTTGATCAGCAGTAGCTGAAAAACTGCAGGCAAAAAGTCCCGCTACCCCCATGGCACGTGCCAATGGAGAATGTATAAATTTCATGTTGAATTCCTTACTGAGAAGTATGGCCCCTCAATAGGAGAGGCCAGATGCAGCGATTAGTTCAGGCTGTTGATGTAGTCTGTTTTCCACTTTTCAGGAAGACGTTGGAGAATCTCTTCTTCTGACATGCGTACGTCCTGATCTTTGTAGTTGAACTCATCTTGTGTAGCAAGATCGCCTACCGCCATACCATTGGCAAACATGGCAAAGTTACGTGACTCAGCTAGTTTAGAATCTGCTGTTGGAGCAAGTTTTAGGTTATAAATCTTGTCGCGATACTTCTCTTTGGTCACGCTTGTTACCAGCACCGACCCATTCTCAGTTAAGATACGGTCACCAACTTTAAGCTCTTTCGCCCAAATAATTCCTTTATTTGACGTCGAAATTGGGTGAGTCTCAGTAGTTAAGATATCAGAGCCATCTGCGCCTTTTACGCGATACATCTTGATAGCTTCAATCCCAACCGACACATCAATAACTTGCATTGGTTCTTTAACTTGGGTATTCGAAGCAAGTGCACCTAATACCAAATCGCCTTTTGCAATGTCTTCAATGGCAAGTTGTTTGCCATCGGCCATGGTGATCATTGTGCCTGTAGCTAGACAGCTGTAACCTAGCTTCATCATAGGTAATACTTCACTATAGAAGTTACCAAAACGCGTTGATGTTTCTGACGTTAGTGAAACTTGGAATGCAACGGCACCACCTCGTCCTTTCTTAAAGTACGGATAACCTTTAACAGCAAAGGTCATATACCAGTTTGCTTCAGCGATATTTGAGAACAGTTTGGCATTACCAAAACGGCCCTCAGAACGTGGAATATTCCAACGGATAATCGACTCTTGGTTTACTGTATCAACTTCGAACTCCAAGTAATCGGAAAATTGCTTAACCGCGTTTTCGAGCCCTTTATAGCTTTGCTTTGTCGCGCCGCCATAGATACCTTCTTGTAGATAGATATTCGTTGGTTCATCTATACCGTTTGGCAAATCGCCTACAGTTGGATAGATTTCAGTGATCTCGTGAGGAACACGTAACTCGCCGTTGAACGGGATATTTACATCGGTAATTTCATTCGGCTCACGGTATTGATCTGCTGCGTAATCACAGTCAGTATGACTACGGTTTAAACAGATTTTAATAACCGCGTCGTTGTTTTTATCGATTGGCGCAGTCGCATTATATTTCGGACGTGTATCCAAAGATGAGCTGATCCCTACGTTAAGTGCAGAAGCCTCACCTTTTGCTGCTGGTGCAGCAGAGCCATACAGCGCTTCAAAGTGCTCCCATGAGAATGGGTATTCAGTGTACTTCATCGTCGTACTGATAGTGCCATCTTCTTGCTCTAGTTCAACGTATGAACTTGCGTAAATGGTATCTAGGTTGGGAAAGTTTGCTTTCAATGACTTCAGTGAAATAGTTGAAGTTGCAAGTGTGTCTTTACCATCTAATACATTAAATGTAGAACCTAAAGGCGCAAGCTGATTACCATTTGCATCTTCTAACAACAAGTCGATGTAGGTCGCTTTTGTACCACCAAAGCGTGAGCTTTTTGCACGTACAATGAGATAAGGTTCGTTTGTATCAGACGAAATAGCTAAGTTCATATCCAAGAAGAAATGTGCTTCTTTAATAATATCCACTTCAGTTTCACTAACTGGCGGCACTTCAGAGGTGATCATATTCATTTTGGCTGATAAGTGCTGTCCTTTTGCTACATCTAGCGTTTTGTGTAGCTGTGGGAACTCGCTCTCAATACGGTTTGCTTTTATTAAGCGTGACTTCGCCAATTGATAGTGCTGCGGATTGGACATATCGAGTTTACGGATCCCGAATTGGTCTGGCTGAGTTACTGCGATACCCTGGGTTGCAGCAGGACCAGACTTCTGTTTCGACGCCGTGGTAGTCGGTTGTTCATTAACACTGTTGCTAGCAGCAACCGCATTGCTGACTGCTAACGCGATTGCAAGCGGCATGAGCACCTTTTTGTTTAGTTTTTTCATTTTATTTTCCTTAATTCTTATAGATTTCTACAAGGTAGTCTTCAATTTCTCCGCTCCCCGAGGTCGCGGCACTGCTATAGTCAGAGCAAGGATCGATACTATTTACTCTGCTAAATCCGTAATACTGCAAAATTCTCATTCGAGTCGTTGTGACAGGTTGTGACAGCTTATTGCTTGGAATGCTAAATTCCCCCTCAACATAGCCTTTACCGTAGTCTTGGTTAGTTTGGTCAAAATCCATGACCAGCAACTCTGATTTGTTGTTTCTCCAATCGCCATCGCCAAATTGACCGTCGCCGTTTAAATCTATCCAGATGTGGTAGTTTTCAGCGAAGGCTTCATTGCCTGCATAACCTGCCTCAATACGATAAGTATTATTCTGTGTGGCATAGAGCTTGATTGGATTGTTAGGATTAACGACACCAGGTTGCTGTGCATTGCTAAATGGACCATCTTGATTGAAAGTCACGTTACTGATGTGTTCATAATCGGTCAGACCTACAGCCGTGCAATATTCAACAGGTTGTGTTGATTTAAGCTCTAGCAGCATATTTTTGGTACCTGTAACTCGGCTTCCCCAATCATCCCAAATAGGTTTGTCGTAACTAATTGTTAGGCTTGCGCTAAAGTTACCTGCGGCTTGATAGGTGTGTTCGGTGTCTTGGCCAAAATCACCAGTTTGCGTAAGTGTTGAGCCATCTCCAAAGTTCCATTCCAATGTTACATCTGGGTATCTTGAAGCATTATCAGGTTTTGTGGTGGTATTACTGAAGCTGACCTTAAACGTACCGTCTGCTTGTTCGCTTACCGTGTAGCTCACATCAGGCGTAAAGCTCGTCTCACCAATTTTCACTGTTTCAGTGGTAGATTGTGTGCCATCAGCATGATTAATTGTGAGTGTGATCGTGTACTCGCCATCGGCTTGATAGGTGTGCTGAGTGTCTCTTACCGAGGACGTGACACCATCTCCAAATTGCCACTGTATTGTGCTACCTTTAGGGATAACACTCTGATTTGTATCTACATAAACAGTACTACCGGATTTACGAGGTGTGAATCTTGCCGTGATAGTGGTGTTGAACTGAACTTGTTTGTTCCAGCTTCCAATTACCTTGTTGAATCTGTCATATGCTTTTAGCTCGACCGCATAGTTGCCAGATTGCGCATATTGGTGAATAGGCGACTTTTCACTACTGGTTGTGCCATCGCCAAATTTCCAATGCCAACGTTTAACACGTGCATCGACAGTATTGTTTTCAAAGCTAATCTGATTGACACCTTGGTTTGTGCTGATCCTTAAATCAACAGGATCTGTGTTTTCAATGAGCTTTACTGTGTAGTCTTCAACTTCACCCCAAGACATGTCACCACACGCGGATTTCACTAGACCAAATGACACCATAGTTCGAAGGCGGTAGCTTTGGTTTAGCTCACCACTCAATGAGATCTCGCCAGTCAATTGCGTTTTACTGCTGCCAAAAAGTGCGAGTTCTTCCGTCTTATGAAATAAGCCATCATTATCTTTGTCTAACCAGACATAAAAGTTCTTTGTCTTGTCTTGAGTATCTGGGTGGGGTGCTGCGGTTAGCGTTACATTGAGTGCTTTACCATCCTTAACTTCGACTACATCATGTGAGTAGTCGCTATAATTGCTTGATGTAGAATCGTTTTTGTAGCTGTTCAACGAAACTGATGATAAGTAGTACTTGCTATGATTGATGCCTTGCGCGGGGCAATAGTCGTCAAAAACTTCAATAGGCAGCATAAAAGTATCAGACTGACCAGAGGGGGCGATGGCGGTCAGTTCAACATTGTATTCGCCCGCAGTAGTATAGTTGTGTGTAGGCTCAAAGGCGCTACTTTGTGCACTTCCATCACCAAAATTCCACTGCCATTGCCAGCCTTCGCTGTTACTAGCCGAAACTTGCTGGCCGTCACGGCGAGTTAAGTTTTTAAAGTCAAAAGCTAAGAATTGACGATCAAAGCCAAGTTCACTCTCGAGTCCACGGTCTACCTTCAAACCTATACCGACTTGTGCAAATGCCTTACGTACGTGGTTTTGTAAATCAGTAGCTTGCCAGTTGCTACCATCTTGCTTTTTAACGCCATCTTGAGTCAGCTGATCAGTTACCGTGTGAGTTTGTCTCATTACACAATCAGCACCAGTAAGATAAGTACTATTGCTGGTCCAGCAGTTTTTATTTGCGTTAGCAAACAAGATAAAGGCGTACTTTGTATTCCACGGTGAGGTTTCGTTGTCTAGATCTGCAGTCGTGAGGTAATAAAAAGCTTTGTTAAATACGCCTGCGCCATGGTGAGAAGTGACTGAGTCGTCATAGTCCTCAACATGATCAATCGAATTTCCATCTAGCGTAGGAGTTTTGAAATAACGCAGTGCATCATCAAGGCGGAACGTTTCGTGATTACTTTTCCAATCATTCGCGCCAGAGTAGAAGAATTCAGCTGCTTCACCCGCCATATCAGAAAAGGCTTCATTGATGGCACGAGCTTGACCTGTCAGCATTGATTTTGGCGTATTAGAGCCATACTCTTCGGTAAAACCGTGAGCGATTTCATGGGCAACTACATCCAAGGAAACCATAGGATAGAAGAGGTAGTCACCATCACCAAAATAGACCTCGCCGTTTTCATAAAATGCCTGATCCATGTTTAGACCGTAATGGACATTTTGAATTATCTTTTTATTAAAGTAGGGTTTATGTCCAAGATAAGCCTCGAACATCAAGCTTGCTGTTTGTCCATGATGATGAGCATCATTTAAGGCAGAGCGAGCGCCGTGATATTCTTTATAGTCATTGCGAGTTGAATCTGAGCAGTTATAGCTATAAGGCGTATTAACTTGCGCGGTACCGTGATTGTAGTTTCTGGTCTCAACGTTTTTTGCATCAAACAAGCAGTTAGTTTGCTGAGCATCAGTTTCCATGGCGACAACAAAGGTCTTTGGTGGGTAGGAAACGTAATCTGCTTGTTGATAATCTGGGCGTGAAACCTTGTCATTACCAGATGGTCCGCTTCCGCCTTCATACACAACGCGCTGCAATACATCTGATTGGCTGATAAGCTCGTTTGTTATTAAATCTACAAAAGCAAGGATCCTTTGTGGCTTAAAAGGACCAGACTTAAAATCGGTGAAAAAAGTAAGCTTGGCAGCGTGTCGGGCTTTGCCATGAGCATCTATATAAATTACTTCTTCTGCTGATGAACGTCTAAAAATTCTAGGGCGTTCACTGGTAAACTGAGAAATGACTGAGTCTAAAGTCGCGCTAAGTTGTGCTTCAGAAACAGGAGCGAGCGTGGGTATATCTTTAGCGACGTTAATAATGAGATCACCATAAACTTGCTCAACAGCGCCATTTTCGTCTGTCAGCACAACAAGGTCATGATTCCAGATTGGAATATTCTGGTACTTTTGAGTTATGGTATGGCTTTGCTTCGTTTGACCTACTTGGCTTTGATGAAATGTAAGCGTATGACCTGTGTATTGCGCTGCAAATGTTTTCAGCGTGAGTAGATAGTTTTGATTAGAATCATCACCAAATGTGGATTGTTTTTGTTGTAAAGTTGGCGCAATTTTCTGCGTGTCATTGAATAAAGAGACGCGTTCAGCGCCGTGACAATACATACTTATCGCTGATGCTAAAACGCACAGAGACTTTAACCCTTGCATGTTAACTCCATAATTATTTTGAAGATTCCTTCCCACTAAAACGCAACTACTCAATACATGAGATAAAAGAGCGAATGAGTGCGGCTGATTATTAGTGCTATTGCTTTGAGCACAAACTCTAAGGTAATAAAGAATTTCAAATAAATAAATAACAAAAAATAAACAAAATAATAACCTTATGTTTTCGTTGGGAATTTAGGGGAAGATTTTATTTTTTGTTATTTTTATCTAACTAATTATTATTGTTGAATAAATCTAAATTTTTTTAGAGCTTATAAAAGACTAAGAACAGCTCATACGCTAGAGTAGGTAGTCATCATTTTGTAATGTAAGGTAAATTTTAACGCTGGCAGATTTACTATTTGTTCCTTTATTAGGAGCTTTTGCACAATATTGATGAGATAAAATGAATAAGAAGCGTTGTTTTGGGTTGCTTGATTGATGAGGAAATTGGTCTGGTAAAAAGTACCTAGCTGTTTTACAAGTACTAGGTACTTTTTGTGATCTTTATTGAACGGTTACATTAATGTAGTTAGTAACAAAGGGCGATATCTCAATAGTTCCTGTCGCATAGACTTTTTTACCTACATCTTCACCTTTTATCTTTATATAGTATTGGCCAGCTGGAATAACAATGTCAGAGTAATGGCGTGTGCCAAAGTGAATAGTATCGCCTTTGACCAACCAGCCCTCTGGTGAAACTTCGTATAGATAGCCTTCACACCTTATTTTTCCAATTCGCGGATGTTTGCATTCATTAAACTTAAGTCTGGTTTTACCACTTGGATTCTTTGCCGTTTTCACAAATGCCAATGAACCATAGTCTCGAGCCGTTTTCGTTGCTTGATGAGGCCATACGTCTTCTTTTTCGACTGAATAATCGTTACTTGAGCCACTACCAGTTGCTGAAACGACGGTTCCTGAACTGCCAAAAATACCATTAATGGCGCCGTCTACACCGTCGTTAACTACACGATTGATATCATTACTTTTACATGCGGTAAGAGAGATAAGTGAAAGTGCGATAAGTGTTACTTTTTTCATTATTTGTCCTTGAAGTTCCATTCGCATCAGCATTTTTACTTAATGTTAGCTGCTTTCTTCAACGCTTAGTAAGTAACATATTCAAAGACTTACTAAGCTGTAAAACTAACACAAAGCAATACGAGCATTCTTTGCTCATACAATGCTTCCAGTTATTTTTGATTTAAATCGCATAAAAGTTTACCTTGTGGCGAAAAAAAGTCCAACAAAAAGCATGCTAGTTAATGACTTTGCTCATAAAACAGCATGAGATAAAGTCATTTAGGTATAAAATATAGGGGAGCATTACTGCCCTCCAAGTTGATTAGTCACTTTGCAGCGCTTCGATTGGGTCTAGCTTTGAAGCCTTAATGGCTGGATATACCCCAAATGTTAAACCGACTAAGGCACAAATACTAAAAGATAGGAAAATAGCGCTTAGAGACCAAGACACCGCCCAATTTGAGTAAAATGCAATTATCTCTGACAGTAAAATACCAAACACTACACCGAGTAGTCCGCCTAATATCGAGATGGTAAAGCTCTCTGTAATAAACTGGACTTGAATATTTTTGCGAGTGGCGCCTATTGCCCGTAATAAGCCAATTTCTTTGGTTCGTTCAAGTACGGTTGCGAGCATGATATTCATAATACCAATACCACCAACTAGGAGTGATATACCCGCAACGCAAGACATCACCATATTAAAAATAGCCTGTGTTTGTTTTTGCTGAGCAAGCAAAGCGGCGGGAATGGTTAGCCTATAGTCATCAATATCGCTATGGCGATTGGTTAATATGTTAGTGATAGCTTGAGATGCCAAAATTGGACTCTGAGATTTGTCGATAGCGAGTTTTAGTTCGGTAACCTCTGGTTCAAGTAATCCTTTATTAAAGCGATGAATGGCGGTCGTTAGCGGAACAAAAATACGGCTTTGTTCACCACCTAGGGCAACGCCTTGAAACTCCTTTTTGTTTAGGTGCGGTGCTTGTAAAATACCAACAACCTCAAACCATAAATGGTTAATTTTTACTTGTTGACCAACAGCGCTCCCGAGGGGAAACAGAGTTTTTGCGGTATTTGCGCCGAGTAATGCAACCTGCCTATATTCCTTGCTATCTTCCGTATTTAGCAGGCGACCCGCCGCGAGTTCATAATGCGCAAGGCTAAAATAGTTTGCTGTGACGCCCGCGGCTTCTCCTTCAAAGCTGCCGAATTCGCTAAATATCTGGTAGGTATCCACCAGTCGCTCAGCCGAAAAGTCACTAACAAAGGGCAGGGCATCGACAATCACTTGGCCGTCTAATAGATTAAGACCTTGCGAGTGTTTTCGTTGTTCTTTTAGGTCATTCTCTTCAATGTCTTTGGCGCTGACAATAACATTATTGATCCCCATAGAATCGATCATTTTAAGCGCTTCTCGTTCAGCACCTTCACCGATGTTTAACATAGCAATAACGGCACCCACACCAAAAATCATGCCGAGCAAGGTCAATAGGGTTCTGAGCTTATGCTGCTTTAATTGCACAATAGCGTCGGTAAATAAATCCAAATATTTCATTACAGTTCCTTATTCGCGACGAGTGCAATTTGTTGTTTGGGAGACAAACCTGCCAATACTTCAGTATGGCTTAGGTTGCTTTGGCCTAACTCCACTTCTACGCGTTTAAACTGGCTACCGTCTTTAACTTGAACAAAAAATGCGTTGTTATCATTGATCACGCTATGTTTAGGCACTAGTAACGCTTGTTTATTTTCTTGGACAAATACCGTAGCGAGTACTTTATTGCCCGGCTTGAAGTGGGCCGGAGTCTCATCAAGGCTCGCGATGATCTCATAGTATTTTTGTGGATCTCCACGACGAATAGATTGTGGGTAAGGTGATACTTTTGTGATTTTACCATCAAAGCGCTCATCGCTATTGGAGAGCAGGGTAAACTCAACCTTTTGGCCAATCGCAAGGCCAAGCGCTTCTTTTTCATGAACGAAAAGCTTAGCTTGCAGGGATGAAATATCTGGTAACCCCCCGATCTTTTGCCCAGGCCATAGTGCTTGACCTGATTTGGGCTTCTCTCCACGCCAATCGGCACTGAGGGTAAGTAAGCCATCATGTGGCGCGATGACTTCAAGACCTTCTAAGTTTGCGTTGTACATCGCAATTTTGCTTTCATGTTGCTTTGATTGCAGTTTTAACAGTTCCATTTCTCCAAGAGCAGAAGATGAAAACTGCTCTGTCTGCCAGCCAAAATAAGCCTCTTTTGCATTGAGATACTCAACATTTTGCATTTGATCTAAAATGTCGAGCTTTGAGCGGATCCGTTCATCGTCAACTGAAAAGGTTTCGGCAAAGTGTTTCTCTTCACTAACGATAACCTTGTCGCTATCCAAATGGGACTTTCTCGTGGTTAAATCACTATCGGTGACCGTAATGTCTTGTGCGACTTTGCCTTTGTCGAATTCACTAAAGCGTTTTCGTCTTTCTAATTGGCTGCCATCGAATCGTGCAATAACATCGCCTTTTTTCACCTGAGTGTACTCAGGCATGATCCATGCGAGCGTCTGAGCCCCTCTTGCTGAGGTTGGGGCAGATATGACGGTTTCACTTGCGGCTTCCAATTCGCCTTCTGCCTCCACTGTGATCGAAAATGGCTTCGACTCTACGGTATATAGTAGTTGCGCTGGCTGCTCAGGTGCTTCTTGGCAGCCAAGTAACCAAAGTGGGACAATGACTGCGAGTAATGTTTTTCTCATAGCTTTACCTCCACGCCTTGGCTAATTCCAGAAGAAATCACGGCAAGTGTCGGTGTGGTATAAGAGACGGTGACCTCTTTCTCTCCGCTGTTTGTGTTTACAAGCACTTTATCCGCACTTTGTTTTAACGCGTTTAATGGCACGGTTAAGGCGTTATCAAGTTGTGCTGTCACTATCTCTACACGAGCGCTCAAGCCTGGCCGCAGCTTTTCGGTATCGACTTTGTCCAGCTCTATAATAGCATCAACAATGCGGCTTTTATCTTGATACGATTTTTCTCTAAAGGCCTTTCCTATTTCAACGAGTGTTCCGCCGATAACATAACCGTCGGCGCTGTCTATGGTAACTTTGACCTTTTGCCCCAATTTGATCCGTCCAAAATCGGCTTCTTTAATTTGTGCTTTTACTTGCATTTGTTCAATAACTGATAGCTCAACAACAGGTTGACCAAATTGCATGGATTCGCCAACACTGGGTTTTTCACCTTCCCTGTTTGCGCGATATGCAACTAACCCATCCATTGGCGCTTTTACTTGTAAACGCGCTATGTCACGTTTTAGTTCTTTCACTTCAGCATCCATTCGTGCAACCTTACTTCTTGCCATTTGGATACTCAGTTCTTTGTTGTTTAGATGAAAAGCGAGTTTACCGCGGGCAAGTTCTAAATCATTGGTTGCAATGGTGAAATCGATTTGCGCCTTTTTTCGGTCGTTGTCTGAGCGTGAGTTATCTATGATCTCTGCGCGTCGTTTTGCCTTATCAAAGTTCATTTGCGCTTCAGCGAGTGCGAGTTTGTATTCTTCTTCCTGCTTCTCGACTTGAGCTTGTTTATTTTCTAGCTCTTTTTGCGCTTGACTTAGCTTCGAATTATATTCCATCAAGCGATCTCTAACGGTTTGATCGTCAAATGAAACAACAATTTGGCCTTTTTGAACCGTGGTATTTTCAGGCATTAACTGTTTTATTTTGTATTGCCACATACGCTTGATTGAAGGAGGGGCTATCAACGCTCGGCTTTTTGATTCCAATTCACCATTCGCTTCTACTGTGATAGTGATTGGCTGTGCCTTAACGATATGTATATCGCTGGGGGCCTGACTACAGCCTAGTAAATAGAGTGGAATGATGACTGCCAGCAACTTAACTTTCATTTTTCTCTCCTGGCAAAGTTATGCTTCCGCTCATGCCTGGCAGTAGTGGCAAATCGGTGTTGAATGTGAACTTAGCTCGGTAATACATGCCTTGGCCCCAGTCTTGGCGCTTTTCAGGTTGTGTTGATAGCTCAGTGAGCGTACCAGGCGTTGGTGATGAGCGAAAGGCGTCAAACTTTAAATCGGCGGTTTGATCTTCCTTAATGCCAATAGCATCTACTTCATGGATCCAGGCTTCTAGATACAGACCCGCTGTAGAAGGGATTTCTGCTACTTTCCAACCCGGTTGTACTGTTGCGCCAGCAAACAACTTGTTGCCATTCCAAGGGTGATCCGTATACAGAATTGGGCCGCTGTTACTAGCCGTTAGACTCATTTTTTCGAGCTGCTCTTGGTTGTGCGTAAGGCTTGCTTCTAACCGTCTTATTTCCAGTCGCTGTTTCTGAGTATTTGCTTTTGCTTCAGTTTCGGCCTTGCTTAAGCTGATTTCGGCTTTATGGTTTTCGATAATCGCTTTTTCTAACGTTAGCTGGTATTGCTCGTAGTCGTAGGTGCTAATATTGGCTTTTGGCACGCTAGCATCTATTTTGGCTCTTTCTACGAGCAAAATGGTTTTTTTCAGCTGAAACTGAGCTTCTAGTACCTTTTGGGCGCCGTCTTGCTCAATTCGTTTGTACTCATCTCTTGCAGCATCGAGCGCTACTTTATCTTGGTCGATTGAGGTCGCGATAGAGCCTGAATCATAGACGACGACGATGTCACCCTTATTAGCAACTTCACCCTCGGGCAGCATCCATTGAATTTGAATTTTCCAAGAGTCACTCATCGGTGCGTGAAAGACCTGAGTTTCACCAGCTTTAATAAGACCCGAAACGATAATTGGTTTGGCAAAAGCCTGCAAAGAGGTGAGCAGGGCGATGCTTATGATATAGCTGCGCATTGGCTATCCTCCACTTTCTCGCCATCTTTCATTCTGATGATACGCTCGGCATATGCCGCAATATCGTCTTCATGCGTTACCATTACAATCGTGTGGCCTTGCCGATGTAGCTGACATAGTAATTCCATGATCTCATGCGAGGTTTTACTATCTAAGTTGCCAGTTGGTTCATCGGCAAAAATGACTTTTGGCTCATTAATGAGTGCCCGTGCAATGGCAACACGTTGGCGTTGTCCGCCAGACATTTCGAAGGGTTTGTGATGTGCTCTGCTATCAAGACCTACTTTTTTTAGCATGGCAAGTCCGCGACTTTTTGCCTCTGATGGGGAAGTCTCAGTGTACCGTAGCGGTAAGATGACATTTTCCAGTGCGGTTAGGCGAGTAAGTAGATGGAATGTTTGAAAGATAAAGCCAATTTTTTGATTTCTAATTTGTGATAAGGCTTCATCTTCCACTGCCTGAATTTCTTGATTAGCAAGATAGTAAGAGCCGGAAGTTGGAGAATCTAAGCAGCCAAGTATATTCATTAAGGTAGACTTTCCAGAGCCAGAAGACCCCATTACTGCGACAAATTCACCTTCCATTACTTCTAGAGAAACTGATTTTAGTGCATGCACTTGGGTTTCTCCGCTTCCGTATACTCGGCTTAAGTTTTCGACCCGAATCATCGTAGATTATAATCCCTTGTTTTTATTATATTTTATTCATGGTTCAGAGGTGTTTAACCTTGTACCTAAATTTGAGTGTAACTGTTGTGTAGGATAGAGTAAACCGAGTAGGTACTAGACGAAAAGAGAATAAGGTAAAAAGTTGTTTCTGAATACTGCGGATTACAGAAAGTGCCTAACAAAATTGGCTGTTAGGCACTTTGTTCGCAAGGCTATGCCAATTTGCTTAATTAGGCTCTACCCAAAACGCTCCAACCTCTTTTTTAACCACTTTGACTTGTGTTCCTGCAGTAATAGGTTGTTTACTTTTTAGTTGCCACGCAATACCAGAATAGGTATGAAAAATACGACTATCTGTATTCAAGTCTTTTTCTAGCGTAAAGGTAAGCTCAGCAAAATCACTGGTTACTTCTTTGTTGTCAGTGACATCTTGCATGCGTTTTAGTGGTTTCCATAAAAACACAGCCAATAATGTCGTAACTAACGCATTAAACCAAAGTGCAGTCAGCCAAGTTTGGTCAAGCATGCCTGCGTACATTAGACCGCCGCTGATCACCAGCGACAGACCCAAAAAGAACAGTACAAAGGTCGCAAAACCAAGCACAGCAACCTCAACAATTAGGCAAGCAATTCCTAGTACTACTAAGGTTTGTGCTAAATGCTCAAGTAAAAAGGCCATAGGCGTTACCCTTGCTTTTTATTTAATGTATTAATAATAGACATGCCTTGTGCCACAAGTGAACTTGCGTCTGTGCCATTGTCCGGTAGTAATACCACAGAAGATTCTTTGGCTATTGCTTCTTTTGCTGCAATGGCTTTTGTTGCTAAGTCAAGCTGAATGGCTTTTTGACCTTCTTCGGTATTTGCGGCTTCACCGACTTTACGAAGGGCTTCGGCTTGTGCGTCTGCAACGGCAATAATCGCTTTTGCTTCACCTTCAGCGCTTAGGATCTGCTCTGCCTTTTCGGCTTCAGCTGCAAGCACCTGCGCTTGCTTCTTACCTTCCGCGACGTTGATTGCGGCTTGACGGTCGCCCTCCGACTCTAATATTTGAGCTCGTTTCACACGCTCAGCCTTCATTTGTGCTTCCATTGCTTCCATTACTGAGTTTGGTGGCACAATATCTTTAATCTCGTAGCGTAGTACTTGAATGCCCCAAGGATCAGAAGCTGAGTTGATGGCGGCGACGATGTTGGTATTAAGTAAATCTCGCTCTTCAAAGGTTTTATCCAACTCCATTTTACCCAGCTCGCTACGCATGGTGGTTTGCGCGAGCTGAGTTACCGCGAAGATATAATCGTCAACACCGTAAGTCGCTTTATACGGATCTAAAACCCTAAAATAAAGTACACCATCAACAATCAATGAAATATTGTCTTTAGTTATGGCTGATTGAGATGGTACATCAACGGCTTGCTCCTTTAAGCTCCTATCAGCCGCTACGCGGTCGATAAATGGCAGAATAAAGTTTAGGCCGGCTTCTTTAGTGGATTGATACTTGCCGAAACGTTCAATAATCCACGCACGGTTCTGCGGGACAAATTTGATACTCCCTTTTAGTACCACAATAACGAAAATCAATAAAAACGCTTGAATGGTAAAAAGGTAATCAAAAATAAGTGTGACTGGATCCATGTTAGCTCTCCTACTACATAAGAATTGTTCGCATCAAATGCATGTTCCCAATATAGATGAACCATTAGTGAATTTCTATAAATAAATTCACTCAGAGGTATAGCGATGGCAATCATCCTCAAACGATAGCCATCGTTACTTACTCCATTAAAGTAGTTCTACTTTTATTTCTATCCATGCGGTAGCGCTATTTTCTGCTCCGCCCTTTGATGTCGGGGTGATTTTGAATCCTCCCCAGTGATCGGTATATGAATTTCCGATTGTTAGCTCCGAATCGGTTTGGTCGTCACCCCACCAGCCTGGTGTTTTTGACCCTGGAGTCATATCTAAGAGGTAAGAGGTCGTTTTCCAAAAACGTGGATCTTGCTCATTTTCGAAGTAGCCCTCTAAATTGATGAGTATGCCGTTTTTGGTATTTGGATATCGCGCATTTGTAGTTCTGTACTCTAACCAATACGTATATAAGCCGTTACCCGATTTTAGCTTTAATCCGATATATCCTTGATCATTGCGCCCGTGGTCAAATGCATAAATGCGATATGTTCCCGATGAGGTAATGAGTGGGACTTCTGATCCGCTTACCCAACCGAAATACTTTTTGTACAGTAAGTTATATTCTTCTAAAGAATGAGCGCCCATTCCCATCATGCTATATACGTTACCATAGTTTAAACTTTCCTTTGCATAATCATGATCGCCAATGACTCTACCAGGGCCAGCTTCTAGCGCTTTAGCATGACGTAGCCCAAGTGCATGCCCTAACTCATGCGCCACCACGCCTGATGTGTGGTGATATAAACTGATTGAAGGAGGAGCAGCGCTGGAATTGAAGTTACCAACTTGAGGGGCAACCATCATTACCACATTACCAGTTCCAGGGTTTTCTGGGTCAACGCCGTTGGCTTTAACATGCTTCTTCCATTCAGCTGTCCAACCGTGAAAGTCACTGTCAAAGTCACTTTTGGGTCGATTAATATTAATTATTGGCACCGATGTATCATATGTGAGGTTAAATTTACCGTAAGATTGGTCCGTGTAATATGCTGCAGCGTCAGCTAAATCACGCTGCATTGATTTCCAGTTAAGTTGCGCATCGCTAAATTGAAATCTAAACACTTTGATGTTGGCATAATTTAAAGGATAACCATCATTATCTCCAGGTGGTGGAGTAGAACCTAAGTTACGGCATGAGGTTGCACCTAAGTCAACGACCAATGAGGCACCTTGACTGGCCCCATCTAACGTAATGTAAGTCCAATATTGGTTTAAGTTCTTAAGCACGATACATTCGCTATTACCGTTTCTTTTTGAATTTGGATCGCTACCGTCCAGTTTTGGCCACCCCCCATTTTTTGAATATAAATTAAGATTTCCTGAGCCATGTCCAGTGGTAATTGCCAAACTATTTACACTATTTGTACCTGGAATACTTAAGTAAGTTCGAGTGCCACTCGAAAGGCAAATAGGTTGCTTATTGACAATTTCTCTTCCAGTAAATGGGGCTGAGGATTTACAGGTGTCAGTGAGTTGAGCTGCACTTGCCGGACCTGCCGTTAATAGTAATAGAAGCGCATAACAGCGCGCTCTTCTCAAATATATCTTTTTCACAGTTGTATCCTTATTAAATAAGCTTGCTAATTTACAAGCCTATTTAACATAGGATTAAAGTATACAATATTCAATATAATATTCTTGTGAGTTGGTGAAAGGTATGGATTTTACAATCGTAAAATCCTCAACTAAATTTAGAGAGGGAGGTATTAGGCTCAGGAATCCTTTTGTTTACCAGGTTATTGAATGATGTATATGAATTTTCTGAGGTACCTATTTGTCGTTTTTTGCTTAGCTGTCACTGCTAATGTTGATGCAACAACGATTCAGATATTTTTGGATGATGAAGAAGACCTCGCTATTTTGACGCAAAAAGCTAAACCTGAAAATATTGCTGGCGCAACCAACAAAATACTATTTGAACAGTTAAACCTCTCAAACATTGAGTTTCTCGGCGCAAGTTATAAACGGACGTTACGCTCAATGCTAAAGCAAGATAAATCAGCTATTTGCACTCTTAACAAAGTAAAAACTACTTATCGCGAAAAAAACTTTCTATTCAGCTTGCCAGTAAATTTTTATATCAGTAGACGTCTATATCAACATGCTGATTCACCTCCGCTATCTAAAGAAGTGCTTGATGAAGAAGGTAATGTAGTCTCTCTTATGCAACTTTTTAACGTATACAGAAATAAGCTGATAGTAACTGCTGACGATCTGTCATATGGGCCTTTTTTAGATAAGCAATTAGCACAGGTGGATAGCGCTAATAAAGTGGTGAGAGGTGGAAGTAATCATTATGAAACTGTACATCGGATGTTCGAGTTGAAACGTGTGGATTTTCTGCTTGGTTACCCTGTTGAAGTGATGCGATACGCGAAAGCCAATCAAGATAAATATGAGTCCTATCTAATCGCGGATTCACCTCGGTTTATTTTAGGTCATGTGATGTGTAATAAGACTCAAGTAAGCAGGCAGGTGTTAGAGAGAGTAAATCAGATACTACTCAGTAATTATGGTACCAAAGAGTTTTTATTGGCCCATATAAATTATTTACCCGTTCAGGAGCATCGATCTATTCAGGAAGTTATAGAGCGCTACATAGATCAACTCGGCTCAAACTAATCCACTAAGCATGCTCCTGATCCTGTGTCGGGCGGTACAGCTATCACCACCCCCCAAATCTTGGCCAAAACTCGATGTCATCATGACTTAACACATGATAGCCCGAGTGCTGAGCGGCTGTTGCACATGCATGATTTGGTAAAATACGTAGTAGGTCACCATGTTTCATGTCTGGTAAGGTGAAGCCGGGTTCACATTCAATAACGCCATGTTCTTGATTTGCCGAGGTTACTTTGAGCCCAGGCAGCAAATTGCCTGCTTGGTCACAGACGAGGCCATAGCCGCAATCAAACGCTTGACTCGCGGTACCTCTGTCTCTTGAAAGCGCCATCCAGCCTGCATCTATAAAGAGCTTATTTTCACTACGCTTGATACCAGTGACACGCGTTAGCACGCTTAGTGCAATATCTTCGATGTCACATATGCCGATACCAGCCATAACAAGGTCGAAGAATGTATAGACCCCTGCTCGCACTTCAGTGATCCCATCGAGGTTTTGCGTTGACAGTGCTGTTGGGGTAGAGCCAATACTCAGCACTGTTGTGGTGATCCCTGCCTCTTCCAGCATGGACGCGGCAGTCACAACTGCTGAGCGCTCTTTCTCAGCAAACTGTATTAGCTGCTCGGCCGTGCTACACGCGTATGAGCCACCGGCATGCGTTAGTAAACCCCGATATAAACCACTGCTTTCCAGTATGGTTGCGATGGTCACGATTTCTTTGTTTTTAGGGTTAAGTCCTGCGCGATGTCCGTCGCAGTCTATTTCTATCAAGCAAGGAATCGTACACTCATTTTCCGAGCAAAATTGCGAGACAAGCATGGCTTGTTCCATACTGTCTAGCAGTATGGTTAGGTTGACACCTTGGTTGATTAGGGCTAGAACGCGTTGTAGCTTATCTTCTGTGATCCCCACCGCATAAGTGATATCAGTGTAACCTTCCGCTGCAAATGTTTCTGCTTCTTTGAGGGTGGAGACCGTACATCCTGCTTGTTTGTCGGCCAAAATATAGCTTGCGGCTGCAATGGATTTTACCGTTTTCAAATGTGGGCGAAGGGGCACATTAAAAGCATCAAGATGCTTTTCCAGACGCGAAAGGTTATGTAAAAAAGCAATTTTATCAACAACTAAACATGGTGTTTGTAAAGATCCTAATGTCGTAAACATAGCTCAATCATACTCCTATGAGTTCTATTTCCTGTCGATTACTTGGGGACCAGACGCGTTCACAAGCGTGTGTTTTGTTAAGCCAAATAAAGTCTGTATGTTCATCTTCAGCAAGTACCACACTGATCCCTGATGGTACTTGGACACTAAAAACATGTTCAGTGTTTATGGTAACACCCGGCTCATAACGATGGCGCCACTGCGGTCTTATAGTGTATTGATTCGTTTTATTATGCGAGTGGATGGTGATCCCAAGCGCCGCGGCGTCAATACCGGTCTCTTCTTTTAACTCTCGATACGCGGTAGTGATTGGAGTTTCACCGGGATCTACTCCCCCAGTGACTGATTGCCAAAAGTGTTTATCGTCTGCTCTTTGTAATAGCAAAAACTCATTATGCTCGTTGTATATTACGACCAATACCGAAACGGGTTTACGTAGTGCCGACATGGTTTACATCAAATCAGGAACATGTGCTTTGAGTTTAACCAGTTGAGTTGCACTCGGCAATTGGTATAAAGCGTAGATGGCGAATTTTGGACAAAAAAAAAGCAGGCCATCTGGCCTGCATAAAAACTCCAATAGCAACAAGCTGTGCCAAGGAAATCCCAATAATGCCAACATCCCAGTCGGCAAGCTCTACTTCTCGGGAGTTCAATTGTGACTTTAGGCACGCCTAGATACGCAGGTAAAAAGGTGCAGCCCCAAAGGAACGAGACCAATGCTAATGTAATGTTTAGTACTTGTAAACTAAAAATTGAAAAAAGTAGTTTAAACGGATTTTTTTTGCTCACTTTGAAATATAAAGCTTCTAAAATGATGGAATTACAATCGATGTAACTATTTGTTATTTATCTGGTTGATAAATTTTGTACCTTTAATGGTTTGAGAGTTGTTGCAATTTTGTATCCATTCTGTATGTTAATGAGTTGTACAACATGTAACCTAGGAAAGGAAAAATGAAATTAACATCAGCAATTATCGCAACGTCATTATTGGCAACCAGTGTCGCAGTAAACGCGGCGATACCTTATAAAAATGAACAGTATCAATTTACCCAACCAAGTGGTGAGGTGATCACTCTTATTCTTAATGGTAATACGTACTTTGCTCAGCAGCGTACACCTGACGGCGAGCTTGTAGTGTATGATGCCTCGCTCAAAGGCATGGCTTACGCACAGGTATCAGTCGATGGAGAGCAACTTATATCAACAGGTAAGCTTGTGACCAAACGCAGTAAGCGGGGCATGCAACGTCACTCAGTAGATGCTATGCAGCAAGGATTATCCTCGACTGCTATTGCAAAAAAGGTAAAAGCGGCGCAGCAGTTAATGTTGGGTCAAAATCAAACACCAGTCGACTTGGTACATACTCATCAGTTTGAGCGTAGTGATAATGCAATGGCGTTGAATGCCGAGATCAGCGGTCAAGTAAAAGGGTTAACTATCATCATTGATTTCCCTGATGAGCGCGGCACTAT
This sequence comes from Pseudoalteromonas maricaloris, assembly GCF_024746855.1. NCBI lineage: Bacteria > Pseudomonadati > Pseudomonadota > Gammaproteobacteria > Alteromonadales > Pseudoalteromonadaceae > Pseudoalteromonas > Pseudoalteromonas maricaloris. Next base: position 169,275 of record NZ_CP024626.1, read on the forward strand.
CACAAAAGCGCAAGTTGAGCGTTTTTTAAATGACCAAAATTACAATGAATTTGGTAACGCGCAGTCAGTAAGAGGGTATTTTTCGTCGGTCTCTGGAGGCAAGCTCGATTATACCAATACGGTAACGGCTTATTACACCGCAAAGAAAAACAAAGCGTATTATGCGGATAGCGCATTAAGCTCAACAGTACGCTCGCAAGAACTTATAAAAGAAGCGCTAAACTGGCTTGAATTTCAACAGGGATTTGATTTTAGCTCGCTGACTACAAATAGTAGTGGGCAGATCCGTGGATTAAATATTTTTTATGCTGGCAACTCTGATAGTGCATGGTCTAAAGGTCTGTGGCCACATATGGCAAGACTCAGTCCACGTTTTTGTGCTGATGGCGTGTGTACCGATCGCTATCAAATCACGGATATGGGAAATAGCCTTGCAATTGGCACCTTTGTACATGAGTCAGGTCACTTAATCACAAATTGGCCCGATCTTTATGATTATGACGGCAGCTCAGAAGGCTCAGTCGCAAGTTTTGGCGTTATGGGATTTGGCGCGATTGGTGCTTCCAACCGTTTTAAGCCGACGCCACCTGTCGCACACTTTAGAGCAATAGCTGGTTGGGATACGGTAACTGAACTTAATCCAGCCGTAAATGCAAATGCCCCAACGGGAAGGCTAAGTCATACTTCGGGCGCTAATAGCTCATATAAATGGACCAACCCAAGTAACACAAATGAAGCCTTTTACATTGAGGCTATTCATCAATCGGGACAAAACTCAGAGCAACTCGATTCTGGCTTGGCTATTTGGCACGTTGATCCCGCGGGCAATAACTCGAATGAATGGTATCCGTATATCCAAATGGAGCATGGTGATGCCAAACGAGATCCTGAAAATGGTCGCAACCGTGGGGATAATGGCGATTTATTTGATGTGGCAGGAGAGTTTAGCGCCACACTGCCGAATGCGTTGAGTAGCAAAGGGACGAATGCGCTATGGTGGAATGGAAGCGACTCTGGCTTGTCCATCAGCAATATTTCTGATCCCGCTGCAGAGATCCAATTTACCGTAAGCGGTAGTACAACCCCACCACCTGCGGGAGATGTTTACACTGGATACTTAGCAGACAAGCAACAAGCCATACAACCTGACGGCAGTTGGTTTCAGTACAGCGGTGGCACAATAGCACTTACTTTAGAGGGGCCGGCGAACGCAGACTTCGATTTGAAACTCGAAGCTTGGCAAGGTGGTGCATGGCAACAAGTTGCAATTTCGGAGACGCCAACCTCACAAGAGTCAATTAACTATTCGGCAAATTCAGGTTATTACCGCATTTTGGTTTACTCATATAGCGGTGCGGGTGACTACCGTCTAACGGTACAGAAGTAGTTATCCAAAGCACTGGTTAGTCAATATAATTGATATAATGCCAAGTCGCGTTGCTTGTGTGATCAGCGCGCGGCTTGTTTTGGTGCGTATGTTAGAACGCCAAACTCCACTTTCTTATCTATAATTCATACTTTATTACCAAAACTATGATAATAATACAGTCATGCATATTGTTTGTTACGGAATAGCTTATGAACTTTTTTCGAAAGCCAAATCAAGAAGTTGAAAATTTGACCGCTGAACTCAACCGTGCTCGGGCATTACTTTCTGCGATTGATGAAGCGGTCGCAAAAATTGAATTTACACCCGATGGTCAAATAGCTGCAGTCAATCAACATTTTCTCGCTGTCGTGGGTTACACAGAGGCTGAAGTGATAGGACAGCACCATCTTATTTTTTGCCACAAGGACTATGTAAATTCTTCGGAATATCGCAGTTTCTGGGCAAGCCTTCAACGTGGCCAAGCTCAGTTTGGTAATTTTGAGCGCTTTACCAAAACAGGTGACGTAGTTTGGCTTGACGCTACCTATTTTCCGGTTGAAGAAAATGGCAAAGTCACCCGTATTGTGAAAATTGCGAATGACATCACAGCAGAAAAACTCACCATAACAGCACAAGAAGCGATAGCTAACGCACTCAATAAATCCATGGCGACCATAGAGTTTACACCCGAGGGCGTTATTTTAGATGCGAATCCAAATTTCACGGCAACTGTGGGTTATAAACTTAGTGAGATTAAAGGCCAGCATCATCGAATGTTCTGTGACGACAGCTTTTATAAAGAGCAGCCACACTTTTGGCAAGAGCTGGCAAAAGGCCAGCATAAAAGTGGTCGCTTTCATCGCTTAGGTAAACATGGCGAAGATATTTGGATTGAAGCAACGTATAACCCTATCTTTGATGAACATGGCAAAGTCATTAAAGTGATAAAGTTCGCAACAAATATCACGGCGCGGGTGCAAAAAGCGCATCGAGTCGCACAAGCTGCCGAGGTTGCGCAGGTGACATCAGAGCAAACCGAGCAAATAGCGGCCCGTGCGAGTTTGCTGCTGCAAGAGTCTGTTAGTACCTCAGGGCTTATTTCTAATCAAGTACAAAGTGCAATGGCCGCAATAGCACAGCTTAATGAACAGTCAAAAGGGATTTCGGCAATTGTGTCTACCATCAGTGCGATTGCAGAGCAAACTAACTTACTTGCGTTAAATGCAGCGATAGAAGCTGCCAGAGCGGGTGAGCAGGGAAGAGGGTTTGCGGTGGTAGCCGATGAAGTAAGAAGCTTGGCAGCACGTACTTCGCAGTCGACCAACGAAATCAATGATGTGGTAAATCAGAATGAAGTGTTAACTAAAGAAGCCACCGCACTGATGAATACGGTGTCTGAAAGCACTGAACTTGGTCTTGCACAAATCGATGAGGTGAATAAAGTGATGAATGAAATAAAGCAAGGCGCAGAAAACCTCACAAATACGGTCAAAGGATTGTCAGAATAACCTAGAGATCGCCGCGTAAAGCACCTCCCACCAAAAGCTTGAATATGGTGTAGGAGCGGGTTCACCCCGCGATCTTTACGCTTGCAATCGCCGCGTAAAGCGCCTCCCACCAAAGGCTTGAATATGGTGTAGGGGCCGGTTCACCCCGCGATCTTTACGCTTGCAATCGCCGCGTAAAGCGGCTCCCGCCAAAAGCCTGAATATGGTGTAGAAGCGGGTTTACCCCGCGATCTTTACGCTTGCAATCGCCGCATAAAGTGGCTCCCACCAAGAGCTTGAATATGGTGTAGGAGCGGGTTCACCCCGCGATCTTTACGCTTGCAATCGCCGCATAAAGTGGCTCCCACCAAAGGCTTGAATATGGTGTAGGAGCGGGTTCACCCCGCGAGCTTTTCATCAAGATCGGCGCATAGAGCGCCTCCCACAGCGACATAATGTGAATGCTTTATTTTTCAGCGATTTGCCACACCGCAACTGAACCGGAAATTTCATTACCGATCACCAATAAGGCTTCGCCAGTTGCACTTTTGTCGGCAGGAATAAATGTCATGCCCTCTGGGGCTAAGTCGCCACTGATTTCGGCATCTTCAACTAATCCACGGTTGTAAAAATAATCTTCAAACTTAACATCGTAAGGGTTGGTGATATCGTAAACCATGATACTACCCATACGCTCTAAGCCAACGAATGCAAAAGTGCGTTCACCAATTTGACCTAGCGCTAGTGCTTCCGGCTCTGGGCCTTTTGCATCGGAGCGCGTATCGCCTTCATTGGTGTCTTCATCATTGTTAAATTGTGCGCCATGCACGGAAGCTGTGATCCGCTCGATTTGATCGCCAGAGTCGAACACCACAAGGCCGTTGCTATCCCAAATGGTGAATGAGCGTGCACCATAGGTGTACAGCGCTTCATATTGGCCGTCATTATTTTCATCGCCTTTCACCGTTGTGACTTTAAGGCGACCAATGTCGTCATCGTCATTATTAAGGTAAGCAAAGTTGCTTGCTAAGGTAAGATCTTCGGCACGGCTCTCATCAATGTACGCTAAACAGCCATCGTCTTTATCGTAATCTAGGCCACCTCTCGCGGTACAGTCGGCTTCATCGGCAGCATCAAAAAAGTATTCTCTACCATCACCTTCGTTAGCAGAGACAATAAAGTTCGCGCCTTTCCACGTGTAGCTAGAGATAGTATCTGGCTGATACATGCCGTAAAGACCGGGATACTTTTTAAAATTGATCTTTTTATCTTTATCCGAGGCATCTATGGTGTAATTAGACCAGTCTTTGAATCCCAAACCGACTAAATTAAGGCTGTTGTCACTTAGATCTACGATAGCGAGTGCGTTGTTTTCTTGAATTGAAACATATGCGAAGCGGTTGTCTTTAGAGATGGTGACATATTCCGGTTCTAAATCCATCGCAACTGTCGTATTAATAAGTTTGCCATTGATAGTGCGACCAGTTGGATTGGCGAAGACAATGCCTTGTGCTTCTAGCTCAGCTTGCTTGGTGTTAAATGCGCTAAAGTTTAATTGTGTTGCTGTATTTGCAACTACGCCATTTGTAATGTTGATAATGCTGATGCTACCTTCAGGATCAACGCTGTAGTCACCTGCGGGTTCCCCTTCATTTGCGACCACGACTTTGCTGCCATCATGAGTAAAGGTAACCATATCAGGTAGTGCACCCGCCGTTACATTTTTAACAAAGGCCGGAGTTGCACCTGAGATATCATAAAAAGCGATTTGTCCTGCGTCACCCGTAGTCTTGGCAGCCATTGCAACTGCCAATAGTTGGTTGTTTTCGTCAACTGCAATACTGTTTGCGTCGCCGGGGGTATTGTCGTTTAAGTTGATTGTCATGGCTGATGTTAAATTTGTAGCGGTAATAACACCTTCATTATTTTTGACCAGAGCGGCCGTATCAAAGCTGGTTGCTGGAATAACTTCAACCACAGCGGCACTGCCTGAACTATTAATGGCATATATCCATTTTTTGGATGCTTGGTAAGCGACAATTTCAGCGGCGCCTTCAGGGCTTTCTGCATTAAGCACTGCGCGTCCCACAAGACTTATTTCAAGCACGCTATTGGCGTTAGTGCCATTGGTTCCGTCTTGTCCGTTTGCTCCATCTTGGCCGTCGGAGCCATTTTGACCATCGTTACCATCTTGTCCGGCAACGCCTTGTTGCCCTTGCGAGCCTGTGGCGCCATCGTCACCATCAAGTGAACAGCCAGTGAGAAGAGAAAGCAAAGAGAGCGCGATAAGTGAGTGCTTAAACATAAAATATCCTGATTATTATTGTTAAAGCAGCTACTTAATCACAAAAATATGACTCTTATATGGCAATGAGGTTTCACAATTATTGTGAGAAATTCATTGATATCACTGAGCTGAATGTAATGCCATTCAAGCGTTAGTATCATCGGTATCAATGGATGAACAGGCAAAAGTTGGTATTGCAGTTGGCGCAATTAGGTACAGACAAAAATATACAATAATTTTGCAAATTTGATGAACTTTTATTCAACTCTGTTCGTAAGGGTTAGCTATGGGTGACAAAAGTCATTCTTTTTAACCGAGTCTACAGGATGAGTATAATGAAAAAGTTTATAGTAAGTGCCAGCCTCATGCTTCTTATGGCATGCAGCGATAACGACGATAACGATACAGTTACACCTCCGCCACCCCCGCCAGTCCAAGAGTTTTCAGCGACTAAGACCTTTGAATTGATGTTATCAGGAAAGCAAGAAGTACCGATGAATACGTCAATGCAAACTGCTTCCGCAACAGTTGAGCTTGATGAAAATCTGATGCAATTCAGAGCAACACTCGACTACAGCGACGTCGAAGGTTTTAGTGCTGCACATATTCACGATGGTGATTTGGGGGCGAATGGCGATGTGGCATTCGCTTTTGAAGCATCAGATGACAATAAGGTCAGTATTCCAATCACAGATCTGTCTGAGGATCTAATTGAGGATATGTTGGATGGTGATTGGTATATCAATCTACACACCGAAGCCTTTCCAAGCGGCGAGTTACGCGCTCAGATTGTGCCAGACACGGTAAGCGTGATCACGTTCAAATTAGATGGCTCACAACAGGTGCCAATGAATGAAAGTAGTGCCATGGGGTATGGTTATGCGTCATACGACAGCACCGACGGCGAGCTTTATCTTCGCGCGGTCACTATGGACGTCGATGATGCCACTGCAGCACATATTCACACTGGCCGCATTGGTATGAACGGCGATGTGCTTGTGGTGTTAGAGCAGGACGACGAAGTAATGACAGACTGGGTAACGCCAGATGACACGATGATCGACGAAGCGACGTTGAACGTTTTGCTCTCGGGTGGACACTACGTCAATGTTCATACGCCAGAGCTACCAAATGGTGAGATCCGCGGCCAAATCCTGACGGACAATTACGCAGTTGCGACATTTGACTTATCCGGCAAACAAGAAGTGCCAGCAGTAGCAACAATGGCATCCGGTGATGGCTATGCCCTTGTGAACACAGATAACTATGAAGTAGAGCTCAGAGTTGTCACTAGCGGTGTTGAGGATGCAACGGCGGCACATATTCATACTGGCCGGATCGGCATGAATGGTGATGTTCTAGTGGGCCTTGAGCAAAGCACCGATGATATGAATGTATGGATGACGCCAGACAACACTATGATCAATGCTGAGATTTTTGCGGTACTCGCATCGGGTGGTCACTATGTTAATGTCCATACTCCTAGCAATCCCAGTGGTGAGCTACGTGGCCAAATTCTTACCAGCAATTATGCGCTCGCTACATTTGCGCTTTCAGGTCAGCAAGAGGTTCCTGCAGTATCGACCATGGCGTCAGGGGATGGCTATGCATTGGTTAACATGAACGATTATGAAGTTGAACTTCGTGTAGTGACAATAGGTGTTGAAGATGCAACGGCGGCACATATTCATACTGGCCGGATCGGCATGAATGGTGATGTTTTAGTGGGCCTTGAGCAAAGCACCGATGATATGAATGTATGGATGACGCCAGACAACACCATGATCAATGCCGAGATTTTTGCAGTACTCGCATCAGGTGGTCACTATGTTAATGTCCATACTCCTAGCAATCCCAGTGGTGAGCTACGTGGCCAAATTCTTACCAGCAATTATGCGCTCGCTACATTTGCGCTTTCAGGTCAGCAAGAGGTTCCTGCAGTATCGACAATGGCGTCAGGGGATGGCTACGCATTGGTTAACATGAACGATTATGAAGTTGAACTTCGTGTAGTGACAATGGGTGTTGAGGATGCAACGGCGGCACATATTCATACTGGCCGGATCGGCATGAATGGTGATGTTTTAGTGGGCCTTGAGCAAAGTACCGATGATATGAATGTATGGATGACGCCAGACAACACCATGATCAATGCTGAGATTTTTGCAGTGCTGGCATCGGGCGGTCACTATGTTAATGTGCATACACCAGCAAGTGCGAGTGGTGAACTCCGTGGTCAGATCCTCACTGACAACTACACTTTGGTAGCGTTTCCATTGAGTGGCGAGCAAGAAGTCCCTGCTGTCACAACCACTGCCACTGGTAGTGGATATGCTTTGGTAAATCGAAACGGCTTTGACCTTGAATTACAAGTCCTCACCTCAGGTGTTGCTGATGCAACGGCTGCGCATATACATACTGGCATTGCCGGTAAAAACGGCCCTGTGTTATTGGCATTAATGCAAGATAGTAGTGATGCCAATCGCTGGATGGCTCCGGCCAATGCAGCATTGACAGCGGAAATATTTGCGATTCTGGCAGGCGGTGGTCACTACGTAAATGTGCATACACCAGCAAATCCAAGTGGTGAGTTAAGAGGCCAAATAGTTAATTAACCTGAGGTTTGGATAAGGAATGTTCCAACTCATTGTTTCTAAAGCACAGCTTAGTTTTTTCCTTCTCTAGCCAGAGAGTTTTAGGGAAAACAAGGCGAATTTACGCACCAATAGCTGGCTATTGGAAGTGAATTCAACGCAGTTAGCGCTAAAACTGGCTGCTAGAAAGGCATTAATTATCCGCAGCTCAGGTTAATTGATCGCTTAGATAATTAACTCGCATCTAAGAGTCTGTTAAGTGCAGGCTCTTTTTCTTTATATTCAAATTCCACAACCACTATCCAGTCAGGGGAGTTATATTTAGTTAAAAAGATGTAACCAAAAAATCATGATTTGTTCCCGTAATCGTAATGCAAAGCGTCTAGCGTAAGCCTTCTTTAAAATAATAATGGTAATACAATGAATAAGATAAGCGTTTGTTCTGCGATCGTAGCTGCATTATTACTGAGTGCATGTGATGATGATTCTGTGGAGGTTGTACAGGTTGAAAAGCCGGTGATCACAACGGAGACTGAAATAAAAGTCGTTGAAGTTCCGGTAATTGTGGAGGTGCCAGCAGGTAGCGCAAGTGCTATGCAAGTGGGCACACGTCCTGATTTCTTGATTCAAGATATGGAAGACAGTGCACTCAAAACCAAGCTTGAGCAGTGTGCTAACGGACCTTTTTATAAAACAGACTTTTCAATTGGACACCGTGGTGCGCCAATGCAGTTTCCTGAACACACGAAAGAATCTTATATTGCGGCGGCTAAAATGGGTGCTGGGATTTTAGAGTGTGACGTTGCCTTTACCAAAGACAAAGAGCTGGTTTGTCGCCACTCACAATGTGATTTACACACTACAACAAATATTTTAGCAACGGATTTAGGCCAAAAATGTACAACACCATTTGTACCAGGCGATCCTGAAAATGGAATTGCAGCCCAAGCGATGTGTTGTACCAGCGACATTACTTTGGCTGAGTTTAAGACATTAAAAGGTAAAATGGATGCCGCAAACTCAATGGCCACAACCGTAGAGGAATATATGGATGGCACGGCAAATTGGCGCACCGATTTATATTCGAGCCGTGGCACTTTAATGACCCATGCCCAGAGTATTGAGTTATTTAAAAGTTTAGGCGTGAAAATGACGCCAGAGCTGAAGACTCCGTCTGTCGCTATGCCTTTTGACGGTTTTACACACGAAGCCTACGCACAAAAAATGATCGACGAATATAAAGCTGCAAATGTAGATCCAAAAAATGTCTGGGCGCAGTCATTTAATCGGGACGATGTCGTCTATTGGATAAAAGAAAATCCAGAGTTTGGCGCACAGGCAGTATATTTGGACGACAGATACGAAGCGCAGGCAGTAGACAATGAAACCATGGTATCAGCAGAGCAAATCGTGCATAACCCAGAGCTATTGTCGCCAACGATGGAAGAGCTTGCAGCGGATGGTGTTAACATTATCGCACCACCTCTTTGGATGTTATTAACCGAAGAAGGAGGGGAAATCGTACCCTCACCTTATGCCAAAGCTGCAAAAGCAGCAGGGCTTGAGATCATCACTTGGACACTAGAGCGCTCTGGTCACCTAGCCAGCGGCGGTGGTTGGTACTATCAAAGCATCAACGGCAGTCTGTCAGGTGAGGCGATGATAGATAATGATGGCGATACTTTTAAAGTGCTAGATGTATTGGCCAAAGAGGTTGGCGTAATCGGCGTATTCTCTGATTGGCCAGCAACGACCACTTACTATGCAAGCTGCATGGGTATGCCTGCCAGTATTTAAGCGGTGTTTATTGTGGTAGGGGCGGATTTACCCCGCGATCTTATCTCTAATGATCGCCGCGTAAAGCGGCGCCTACCAAGGGTTTGAGTATATGGTAGGAGCGGGTTCACCCAACGATCTTGTCTCTAATGCTCGCCGCGTAAAGCGGCGCCTACCAAGGGTTTGAGTATATGGTAGGAGCGGGTTCACCTCGCGATCTTTTTCTAATTATCACCGCCTAATGCGGCTCCCACCAAGGATTTGAATATGTGGTAGGAGCGGGTTCACCCCGCGATCTTTTCTCTAATAATCGCCGCCTAATGCGGCTCCTACCAAGGGTTTGAGTATATGATAGGAGCGGGTTCACCCCGCGATCTTTTGATTTGGTTCTCACTGTTATTATGTCAACTCCATTTGTTCCTAATTCTATGCTAGAAGAATCTCAACCCCTGCACTAGTCTTTATTGTGAACGCTTCAATAAAGGCTAGAATCATGAAGTTAAACTCTATCCGTATCCTCATGACCACTATCTTCGGTGGCATTATTGTTTTTGTGGTCATCGTTACCTTATTGGTTGTTAACATGTACAACGCCTTACTTGATTTTGAACAAATGGCTGACAACCGCTATAAAGCCTATCAACTGGCCGACGAATTAAGACAAAGCTCAGACGATTTAACGCGATTGGGCAGAACCTATGCGGTAACTGGCAACGATAAATACGAAAAGATGTATATGGATGTATTAGCTATTCGTAATGGTGAAAAGGCAAGGCCTGAAGGCTACCATAAAATCTATTGGGATCTGGTGCTTAACTATGGTGAGAAACCAAAACCAGACGGTCAGCGAGAAGTATTACTCGATGCCATGAAAGCGGCGGGCTTTAGCGAAAAGGAGCTCAACTACTTAAGTGAGGCACAAGCCAATTCCGATGGCCTTGTTGCATTAGAAGTCGAAGCCATGAACGCAGTAAAAGGTAAGTTTAAAGATAGTGCCGGTAATTACACCATTCAAGGTGAGCCCGATTTGAACAAAGCGGTTAAGCTTACCCACAGTGATGATTATCATCGCTATAAAGCCAACATCATGAAGCCGGTTGAATCGTTTTTTACTGAACTTGAAAACCGCACCAAACAAAATGTTGTGCAAGCTCACAGTGCTGTAGAGTCTTACGTTTTGTGGGCTATGGTGATGTTAGTGATAACCGTATGTTTCAGCTTATTCGGCGTGTATTTAGTTCGTCGTCGTATTGTGAAACCAATTGAATTGCTTGGTAGAACTTTTGAAGAGATTGGCAGTTCAAACGATCTTAGAAAAACGGTAGACGAAAGTGGCGCAACAGAGATTAAAGCGGTGGCTAATATCGTAAACCGTATGCTCAGTAGCTTTAAAAATACAGTAACGAATATTGGCTCTGCGGGCGGCGCGATGTCACAATCTTCCAAAGAAGTGGCGCACTTTATTCGCAGTAATAAAGAGATAAGTGAAGAACAAAACGCCCGTCTTGAAACCATCGCCACGGCTGCGGAAGAAATGACCGCAACACTCAATGAGGTCACGTCCAGTACAGTGAGTACCGCAGATTATGCCAATCAGGTTGAACTTGAAGCACAGCGGGGGATGGAAGTGATGTCGCAAACCAGTCAGCAATTTAGTGATTTGTCAGTGCGCTTTGACGAAACTGCGAATATTATCTCTGAGTTGACTGAGCAAAGTGACCAAGTGTCAAATGTAGTGAGCGTTATCCAAGCTATTGCAGAGCAAACTAACCTGCTTGCATTAAATGCTGCCATCGAAGCGGCGAGGGCGGGAGAGCAAGGCCGCGGTTTTGCTGTTGTTGCAGATGAAGTAAGGACCCTTGCACAAAGAACCCAAAAATCCACCGAAGAAATTCGCGATATCATCAACCAGCTGCAAACCAAAGCGGGGAGTGCGAATACCGCCATTCAGCAAAGCCAGCACCAAGTGCAAACGACGGAAGAGCAGGTGATGGTATCTTCCGAAGTGCTCGATAGTATCTTTGAAGCGGTGAGCAAAATCAAAGACTTGACTCAAGGTGTTGCCACCGCCTCACAGGAGCAGCTATCGGTGACAGAAGACATTAACACTAATATCAATGGCCTGAGCGATATTTCCAAAGAAGCGATTAAGCGGATGAATGAGTTTATGGCCATTGTTGAGCAGTTAGAGCAAACCAGCCATCGCCTCAACGACAATGCGAGGGAGTTTACTGTTTAGCTTGTAGCAAGCGCTTTACGCGGCGATCTCTTCTTTACTGATCGCCGCGTAAAGCGGCTCCCACCAAGGGTTTTAATATGTCGTAGGAGCGGATCTACTCCGCGATCTTGTCTCTAATTATCGCGCGTGAAGCGCCTCCGACCAAGGGTTTGAATATGTGGTAGGAGCGGATCTACTCCGCGATTTTGTCTCTAATTATCGCCGTATAAAGCGCCTCCGACTAAGGATTTGAGTATATGGTAGGAGCGGATTTACTCCGCGATTTTGTCTTTAATTATCGCCGCGTAAAGCGGCTCCGACCAACGGTTTGAGTATATTGTAGGAACGGATTTACTCCGCGATCTTTTCTCTAAAAATCGCCGCTTTACGCGGCGATCTCTTCATAAGCAGAAAAAAGAAAAATCAAAAAGTCTATAACGCCCCTTAAATATGATTTAAATCAAAAATGCAAATGATATTAATTATCAATATTTTTTGACTTTTGTTCAGTTTCCATTTAGAGTACGCGCCAAAATTTACTTTAATGCAATAAATTTTGGGATATTAACAATGACAAACACGCCTTTTAAACGTGGTGTACTTTCTGCTTTGGTGCTTTCTGCCCTTAGTCCAGTTGCTTTTGCTGACTCGGTAAAAGCACAGCCAGACATGGAACACATCGTTGTAACTGCGACTGGTTTTGAGCAAAAAATACCAGAAGCACCCGCGAGTATTTCAGTGATCACTGCTGAAGACATTCAAGCTCAGTCCTATACGACTTTGCTTGATGCCGTGAAGTACCAAGAAGGCGTGGACATTGGCACAACTCGAGATAAAACCGGCCAAGGCAGCGTGAGTATGCGCGGTTTAACAGGTGAATATACGCTGCTACTTATCGACGGTAAGCGTCAAAACAACCACGGTGATATCTACCCAAATAACTTTGGTGGTAACGCGTTTAACCATATTCCACCTAAAAGTGCCATTGAGCGAATTGAAGTCATTAGGGGACCTGCCTCTACACTTTACGGCGCAGATGCGATGGGCGGCGTAATCAACATTATTACTAAAAAGTCAGTAGATGAATGGACTGGTAGCATCGATTTTGGCCGAAGCCTACAAACAAACGACCAGTTTGGTGATGACATTACCACTGACTTCAGTATCTATGGACCTTTGGTTAAAGGTTTACTCAACTTTTCTGCTCGCGGTAGCATTTATGAGCGTCAAGCTTCAAACCCTGAGTTTTCACCTGCAATCGATCCAAATGGTGAGCAGCATCATCGTGAACTTGGCTTTGGGCGCGGTGGCAAAACAGTAGATAACACTAACACCCAATTGGGTGCAACCTTTGTATTTACGCCAAACGACAACCACACGGTTACTTTTGACTACGATATCTCAAATCAAGAGTACGATAATACACCAAACTACGACGTTGAGTCGGGCAAAATTACCTATCCGCTTGGCACCAAAGATAACATCGAATCAATCTGGCAAGACCGTCGCGGTGTGGTAAATCCACGCGCAGGTTATGCGGCGGATCAAGAATTTGACCGAAGCTGGTGGTCACTAACGCATCAAGGTACGTTTGGTGATATTGAAACCTTTGTGTCATTGGCGTTTGTTGATACCGATAACAATGGCCGTACTATGCCGCTTTCTGTTGCAGAGCGTAAACTACTACAAGCCATGTATGATGGCAGTGGTAAATATGCCGATATGGAAGAAGCAGAACGTAAAGCGCTTGCTGAAAGCACATTCTTACCACGTCCAAAGCGCACACTGAACAGCAACCAATATACGTTAGACGCGCGAGTGGATATTCCTGTTGACGATTTACTTGGCGATCACGTGTTTGTTGTGGGCGGCCAGTGGGTTGATGGTGAATTGCAAGATGGCGTATTTGGTATGGAGTCTGGCGTTGATCAAGGCGTTCAGGAACACCAAATGTACTCGCTATTTGTAGAAGATAACTGGCACTTAAGCGATCCGCTAACAGTTACAGTGGGTGTCCGTCACGATAACCACGATGTATTTGGTAGCCAACTTTCTCCGCGTCTATACGGTGTATACGAGCTGTCTGACGATTGGACAGTAAAAGGCGGGATCAGCACAGGTTATAAAACGCCACAAACGACCGACTTATACAATGGTATCACCGGCTTTGGTGGTCAAGGTACGTCACCGTTTGCAGGTAACCCAGATCTTGAACCAGAAACCAGTGTAAACAACGAAGTTGCATTGTATTGGACGCACCCAACAGAGAACCACAATTTTAATATCACTTACTTCTCAACGGAGTTTGACGATAAAATCGCCCGTGGTGATACCATCAAGAGCTGCTCTGCAACCAATGGTGCAAAACCATGCGTGAATTTAGGTGTATACGACGAGCTTGGCTACGATACTTATAGCCAAAAAATCAATATCGACAAAGTTGAGATCCAAGGTATTGAGCTTGCAGGTCGTTACCAGTTCACTGATGCAGTTTCACTTTACGCAAACTACACTTGGACTGACAGCGAGCAAAAGAGCGGCCCTCAAGAAGGTCAACCACTAACCAATACCGCTGAGCACATGGCAAATGTCACGGTAAACTGGCAAGTAACAGACGAGTTTTCACTAACGCTAAATGCTGAAATGCGCTCTGATCGTTACCGTGGCTGGGACAATAATCTAGACAAAGCCATGTACTACAAAAACTACAACCTACTGCACTTAGGTGCTAAATACACCTTTAACGACAATGTTACTGTGTTTGCGCGTATCAATAACTTATTGGATGAAGACTTTACGTCTTATAGCACGGATTACAACGACTTAAACGGTGATGGTAAATACGAATACCTAAGCGGCCGTGGTGTGGTAAGTGAAGTCGTATTTAGCGACGACTACAACGTAAAAGACAAAGCCCGCAATATTTGGTTTGGTGTAAACGTGACGTTTTAATATTCATGTAAAGCATTACTAGATTACAAAACTCAAAGGAGGTGCAATTTGCACCTCCTTCTTTATTGCCACTTGTGCAGGACGCAGCGATCATTTCTCTACTTTTTACCTCACTCGTAGCAGCGGCTTTACGCCGTGACAGTCATCTGTTTTAACAGAATAAATCCGCTTGCCACCTTGTGTAGGAGCCGCTTCACGCGGTGATCATTTCTCTACCTTTTTTACCTCACTCGTAGCAGCTGCTTTACGCCGCGACAGTCATCTGTTTTAACAGAATAAATCCGCTTGCTACCTTGTGTAGGAGCCGCTTCACGCGGCGATCATTTCTCTACTTTTACCTCGCTCGTAGCAGCGGCTTTACGCCGCGACAGGCATCTGTTTTAGCAGAATAAATCCGCTTGCTACCTTGTGTAGGAGCCGCTTCACGCGGCGATCTTTTCAACAAAATCGCGCTCACTCTCTCAACCATTAACCTCAATCCAACGCGGTCAAGGCACGATAGGTATCATAAGCAAACTGATCAGTCATACCGCTAATAAAATCCTGAATAAGGCGGCAGCGATAATAAAACTCAAAAATCGGCTCTGCTTGCTCAGCCTCACTAAGCTGCGTGACCGTTTCGCGGTATACCGCAACATACTTTTTGGAAATCCGATTAATCAATCGCGACTCTATCGCAAAGTCATGGTCGCCACTTAATGCTGCGTTAAATTCATTAGCGTCTAAGTCAAGCACTCGCTGATATTCATTCAATATGCTGCTGGTGATCTTATAACCTTGAAGCTCCAATTGCTCGACTTCTTTATTCGAAAATACCTTGTTGGCCGCCACCGTTTTCAATGACTTTACAATGGCATGAAGATGGCTATTATCCTCCAGTAACGAAGCGTTAAAACTCCCTTCGTAGATCGCACCAATATTATCGATAAAACGCGTTTTGGCATGTTCAGCAAGCGGGTGTAGCAACCCCACGCGGAGCCAAATAAAAAATTCATTATCAAAATTCGCCATATGCTTGCTGGCTTTGTCATTGGCATAGTGCAGCTTTTTACTCATAAGCTCTAACAGCTTGTCATCGGTGATCCCAAATCCTGCGGCGATATTTTGATATTCCTCTATTAAACAGCCTGTTAACTCATCTACGCTAATAATGCCTTTTTCTACAGCGTCTTCCATATCAGCAAGGCAATAAGCAATATCGTCAGCCGCTTCCATGATATAAGTCACAGGATGGCGATTACCCACTTGGATCTGCAATTTGTCGCACAGCTCACTAACAAACCCACTCTCACTAAAATAGTATCCTGCTTTCTTTTGCAGATAAGATTTATCAATGGCTACGGTTGATTTAGGTGTGGTTGCGCAGCGGGTATATTTCATCACAGTGGCACACTGTGAATAGGTAAGATTAAGGCGAGAAAGCGTATGAATAACACGAATAGCTTGGGCGTTACCCTCAAAACTACAAATATCGAGCAGTAACTCCATTTCTTGATTTAATACCGCCAGATCAGATGCTTTGCTCTCCTTTGAGCCATACCTCAGCGCCGCCCGAGCACTTTTTGCAAACTGCTGATGCTGGCTCAAATAGCGTTTAAACCAATCATTGATAGCGGCCTCGCCAAAGTGACCAAATGCAGGGTTACCAATATCATGCATCAAACAGGCCATTTCAGACAGAGTAACCAAACACTCAGACAAATCCACCTGCTGTCCGTTTTTATCTTCATATTGCAGCAAATCTTGCCTACTTTGCTGCACCAGCGCATCAACAATTTTTTTAGCAATGTAACGGCCATTTTGTTGCACCTCCAGCGAGTGCGTTAAGCGCGAACGCACCGCCGCATTGCGCTCAAGCGGAAACACTTGGGTTTTTTGTTGCAGTCGTCTAAGCGCAGCACTGTTGATAATACGTCCACGGTCGCTCTCAAGGCTACTCGCCTCACTGCCACCGGTATTGTAAGAACGCTCGTTTGTTATTTTATTTTTGAAGTGCATGCCACCTTCCTGTTGAGACCCAAGCTACATTTCCAATGTAGGTGAATGTGGAAAAGTTGTAAACCGTCCAAACTATTCAAATGGCAATGTTGTATTTTTGTTTTCTTTGTTATTAAATTGGCTTCTAGTTTCATTATAGGGACTAGCTAATTCAACTAAAGGAATGACAATGAATACAAATGTGAAAAAAGCGCTGCTAGCCGGAATTTTACTTTCCCCTGCATTTTCTAGCTTTGCTGTCGATTCAAGTAAAGGCTACTCAGATCTTTACAACTTCAATAAACACGGCAAATGTCGTTATGAACAAGTAAACTTAAACTATCAAGATGACTCCCATAGTAATTACGCTAATAACTTTCGTGATGAGCTGTCACAGTACAATTACTTGAACTTGGCTGGAGGATTAAATAGAAAGCTACTACGTGGTAGTTGGTATAGCCTAGATAATCAACTATTTTTAGTTGGTGGCGTCAATGTATCAAAGTATTCAGGCCCGTCTTCGACGGGCTCTGCGAAAGCTGCACCAATGGCAATACAACGTGGTGATTGGACTTATTACGTTATCAATGGTGCGCATTCCGATTGCGCTGTAGCTAATATGCCACCGAATAAAAACTACGAACGCTTAGTTATTGCTGTTGGTGCCTATAACTATAAAACTGGTGAGATTAAGGAGCCTGTTATAGTCCATGTGAAAGAAACCAGTGACTTCCACGATACGGGAGTCATCAATATGGATGATAAAGGCTATGTTTACGTATTTATTTCAGGCCGCAACTCCAATCGTGGCGGATTAATCTATCGTTCAACTTTGAAAACCGATTTATTAAGAGATGGTAATGTAGGCGCATTCGAACTTGTTCACGCTGAGAATGAATTAGGTAGTGCCCTAGATAGAGAGCACAACTGTCCAGATAGCAACGCTTCTTGTCACTACCTTGGCTTTACTTATCCGCAAGCCTGGTGGGTAGAGGATAAATTTGTACTATTGAATACTCGTTACATCCAAACAACAACGGCTATGAGAGACAAGTTTCGACAGGATGCCCGTCGGCAGCTTTATTTTACGGAAGTTGCGCCAACTAATGCGAGCACCCAACAAGTTGCTGTTAAGCCTAGTAAAAAACTAGTTGCACTGGATGATAAGCTGAGTTTTGGACATTATGCTGTTAGTACAGAAAAAGATGGTGTTATCGCGGTCGCATTTAACGTGCACGTACCCGATCGCTGTACCATTAATGGCTTTTCAACAGCAGACTGTTATGCTCGAGGCAAGGATGGAGGAGGCCAACTTCGCCATTACCCGAATGATAACCGAACAAATCTGTATTTTATGTACTCCAGTGATAACGGAAGAACTTGGTATAACCGCAATGGGCAGCGCTTAATTGATACTTTTTATAATGAGTATATTAATAGCTTTAACAAGCTAAACCAGGCCTTGCTGTATCAACCAGACAATAACGTCGATCTTGTTGATGGTTATAACCCATATACAACCACTATAGTTAAGCGCATTTACGTTAAAGATCTGGATATTACCGTCAACGACCGAAAGCAAGTCACCTCGTTAAAGGTGTTAGTTAACGAGACTGACGGGATCCACGGTTTTGTTCCTAAGACCGCGTCTGAATCGAGAAAAATGATCCGCACGCTTGTGATAGATCAACAAGGTAATAAATCCTATGTAGGTTGCTACAATGCATCAGATTGTTGGGCTGATCACGCATATTCTTCGGGCGCGATTCGTACAGAAAATAACAGTGGGTATAGTGAAATTGCTTTCCCTATGTCAAGTGGCGATAGCTTAGCTGGCGGAAAGGTTCATTTGTATAATAGCAACCTCAAGTCAACCCAAGGTATTCAAGCTTGGAGTTATTTGGGCGCTCAGCATTACACAGATCCAAAAGAAGCCAACTATATTCGTAAAATCCACGATGCGAAGTCGATAACGGGAGCTGAGCCAGTTTATTTTTGGGCTCAAAGCGGAACCGACAAGCTTGTTGATTTAGTGCTCTCTGGCAAAAATGGTCGCCAAGTTCAACTGAATGGTAACTTTGGAAGTAAAAAGAAACTGAGCTGTCCAACACAGTACGTTTTCAGAAATTGTAATTAAAACCTGCTATTTTCCTGAGGCCGCGATGCTTGAGTCGCGGTCTTTTTATTTCCATAATCTGTGATTGGTATGTTGCTAGTTGTAAATATTGAAATTGCAGCATAAACAGAACAGCGCGAACCTAAATGTATTAACGCACTTCAGCTAGCTTTTACAAAATATTTAGACCCCTAACACACAAAAACACCATTCAAGCCAGCAAAGTGATAAAAATAGTTGTAATGCATTGTAATAGGCGAGCTCATCTATATTTGTTATTTTTGTGGGGTTGGTTTAATCATTGTGTTAATAGTCTGGCAAAAAATATCCAACACTTTAGTGGCAAAAACATCGGAATTTGACGTAAATCACTACAAAAATTATGGATTTTCGGGTTTAATACTCTCAGCATTCGTTTACATCTAATTTCAAATGAATATATACAGCGGTTAAGGATGAAGTAACCGCTCACGAACAGGATCTTTATGTGTTTGAGCGTTTATCTAACCGTTTAGATTAGTAAGATCAGCTTTAC
The DNA here is from genome assembly GCF_024746855.1 of Pseudoalteromonas maricaloris. Classification (NCBI taxonomy): domain Bacteria; kingdom Pseudomonadati; phylum Pseudomonadota; class Gammaproteobacteria; order Alteromonadales; family Pseudoalteromonadaceae; genus Pseudoalteromonas; species Pseudoalteromonas maricaloris. Next base: position 188,586 of record NZ_CP024626.1, read on the forward strand.
TATGGCATCACGTTGGCAACGGCCAGCAAATGTGAATTTGCAGAGTTTCTTCTTGAATTACCAAAGTGTGAGAAACGTCTTATTCACATTTTGGACGCTGGTTGTGGCAGTGGCAGCGACGCTGTCGCGTTCAAACAACTTGGCTATGAAGTCAGCGCAATGGATGCGTGCGAAAAGCTAGTGAAGATTGCCGCTACACAACTAGGCCAACCAGTGAGACACTAATTCTTTGAAGAGATACAAGATATTGCTGCTTTTGATGGTATTTTGGCTTGTGCCAGCCTTTTACATGTTGCAGAGAAAGACCTGTCGAATATTTTTGTGAAGTTATAATACGCGCTTAAACCTCATGGCGTGTTGTATGTTTCGTTCAAATAGGGATGCCCCTGTATATATTAGCAGCATAGCAAAGTGTGCATAAAATAGTAGCGAGAATGGCGGTGAGCAGAAAATTTGAGTAACTTTTTATTCATATTTATGCAGCAAAATTTAAATCAGAACATTTTATCATCAATGTGGGTAACAAATTGCCCACTAACCAAACTCTAAAAATAAGTAAAAGGATTATGAAATGAAAAAGCTGATTATTGCTGCGGCATTGAGCACGTGTGCGTTTTCTTCTGTGGCTGCCGAAGTGGTATTACACGATGTCAGCGTGTATGCAAATAGCACGGTAAAGCTTGATGTATGGGCAAGTGCATACAATGCGTATGGTTATTGCCATATCAACGGGTTTGATGATGCGGTTCGTTTTACCACTAAATGTGGTGAAGATGAGTCTACTTTTGCACGTTATGACGGTGGCACAAAGTGGGTTCAAAAAGACAGTGGTTCAAAAAACCAGTGTTATGAACTGCTTGAAACCGTCACTTGCGTGAACAACTAACAGCCTGTCGGTGACTGTGTCCTCCGATCGCACTTTAGTAAGTATTTGGTCGCATTTGCGGCCTTTATTATTGCAATTTTATTAGTACCTCGTAGAGCTACCTTTCTCACCGCTTGCTTGTTCCTGTATGCGATTTAGACTTTGCGTACATTCCACACTTCGATTAGAACTTCCATTCTATGGGAGCACAGATTTAACTGGCTAGACCGAAGTTTATCTTAGAGAATAGATTAACAAACCAGTTTTTTGCCAAAAGTGTGGGAATAGGAGAATTAACCTAATATAAGAAATGGCGAGAGCCTGACACTTTTACAGATAGAGAGGTTGAATTAATCGCAGCTTTTGTAGACAGTAGTTTCGAACATATAAAAGTTTTGTGTCTTTCTACCATCACCGAATTTATTTCATACATTGTGTCAGTTACCTTATTATTGTCTAGTCTCCAAGTTACCTAGCGAACCAAATTAGAAAGGTAGAGTATGAACCAAGCCCTTAAATTTTTACTGTCTATCATGATCGTCATCGTGACTTTTGTCGTGTCAGCAACCTTGGCTGGGATGTTGGCGGAGTATGCGGGCTGGTGGAAGAAGCCGGTGATAGGCGGTGTAGCAGCAGCTTGCGTAGTGTTGTCGGGTTATGTGAGTGCGCCGGTTTATAAGCTGTATTCTGCGGCGGTATGGCTGTTGATTGGTGCAGTTGCAGCTTGGGTGATGTCGAGTGTGTTTATGTATGCTGAGGATGCCGACACCTCAGTGCCTTTGTATGTGACCTATGCAAGCGGTGTATTTGCTTTGGCGCTTTGCTGGGGTTTGGAGCGTCGAAAGGTTGTGTGAGGGATTGGTTCTCTGTAATGGAGTGCAAGAGATCGTCGCGTAAAGCGGCTTCTAACTGCGGAAGTCTAGCTTGGTTATTCTCACTATCACGATATTTCAATAAAAAATAGGATTGAGGGTCAAGGAATGAAGGGCGCTTGGAGCGAGTGGAAGGAGGCTATTTTTAAGGCCTGTTTAGTTGTGTTTTCTGTGTTGTTGTTTCTCTTTTTTGATGGCCGTGAGTTTTGGTTTACTCAGATACAGCCTCAAATAACCAATATGCTAAGCAACCAAAAAACTGAATTAAATAATGCGCCTGTGGTTTCAGAGCAAAAGTTCAAACAACCAAGTTCAATTCAGTCACCAAACGGGGATACCTATGACCATCAAACGAGTTTAAGACAGTTTGGTCGCTGTGTTTCTCAGCAAGCTGAGGGAATCAAATACCGAGTTGAGAATGGGATATACACTTGGGTTGATGAAAGAGGCATTACGAATTACTCGGATAAAAAACCGAGTTCTGCGGCTAAGCATTATCAGCCAGAGCGTAATCGTGCTCTTGATTTCTTTGACCTCAATATCTCCGGTCCAAATATCACGGAAAAGTTTAAAAACACCTTGAGCGCTAAATTGAATGCCGTATTTAGAGGGTATACCAGTATTGTTGGCTTGGAGGCGATGCAAAAGGTGACGCTCAGGATCAAGGTGCTACCTAATCGGCACGAATATGAGCGAGTGATTAAATCCTATGGTGGCAATCCAAAGGGTAATGTTGGTCTCTACTTGGGTAGATACAACCTTGCTTTGGTCGAGCAGAGAAATCATCATGCGACGATGCAAACCGCCGTTCATGAAGCGGTGCACGCTATTAATCAGGCTGTGATTGGATATACGCCGCGTTGGTTAAATGAGGGACTTGCAGGCTATTTTCAAACCGTAAAAGTGACGATGCAGGTCGGCACTGTTGCACCAAATCAAGCTAGATTACATCGCGGTTATATTACAGGGCGAGTGTTATCGCCTTATGAGCTTATCAATGCAGAATCCAAATGGAAGTCTTACAGTTCTGAGCTGATGTATAAAAGTAGTTGGGCGACCATCCATTTTTTGATGTCTACCACGACCGGTAGACTAAGTTTGAAAAAGTTGATGCTGCAAGAGCAAACTGAGCGATGTCGTGCTTTGAGTAACCGAGAGTCACAAGCTCTGTTACGTGCGCATTATCCAAACATAGTTGATAGATTCGCCGTCTTTATACAGAGCCCAGTAGAACCGCAAAGGTTGTGATCCTGAGTTTGACGTAAAGAGCGCCGCGTAAAGCGGCTCCCACCAGCGGGGCTAGTGTGGTTGGAGCGGGTTTATTCCGCGATGTTTTATTTAGAGATCGCCGCGTGAAGCGCCTTCCATCAGCGGGGCTAGTGTGGTGGGAGCGGATTTATTCCGCGATGTTTTATGAAAAGATCGCCCGTAAAGTGGCTCCTACCAGCGGGGGCTAGTGTGGTGAGAGCGGATTTATTCCGCGATATTTTATTTAGAGATCGCCGCGTAAAGCGGCTCCTACCAGCGGGGGGCTAGTGTGGTGAGAGCGGATTGGCTCCGCAATGTATTATGTAGAGATCGCCGCGTGAAGCGGCTCCTACCAGCGGGGGGCTAGTGTGGTGAGAGCGGATTGGCTCCGCAATGTATTATGTAGAGATCGCCGCGTGAAGCGGCTCCTACCAGCGGGGGGCTAGTGTGGTGAGAGCGGATTGGCTCCGCAATGTTTTATGTACAGATCGCCGCGTAAAGCGCCCCCACCTGCGTGAAGCGGTTTTTACCTGTGGGATCTAGTATGGTGAGTGCGGATTTATTCCGCGATGTTTTATGTAGAGATCCCCGCATAAAGTGGCTCCTACCTACCCAATTATTAAAGGAATATTCAATATGACTCCAAGTGCGTTACGCAAAGCAGTTAATGCCTTTTCTCAAGATACTCAGCATCAACCGGATTATTATTTTGTTGAAGGCTATTTGATTGGCAAAGTTGCCATTAATGATATTGCTGAAATACACGAGTGGTTGCCTGAGCTCTTTGGTGATTACACGGTTATTTACCGTGCTCAGTTAGAGGCCTTAATGGATTTGCATGAGCAGTGCGTTTCAAGCTTAGATGGAAAAACTTATAAGTTGCCAAAAGAGTGTGCGCTCTCTAAGCAAGACTTTGCTGCATCATTAGCAAAGGGGGCTCCGTTACCGAGCTTTTGTCTTGGTCTGCTTAAGGCGTTGGATAAAGTATCTTTTGAGAACTTGTCACTAGAGCAAAAAGGTGCGGTAAGTGAATTACAACAACAGCTCACCGGGTTTACTAGCTTAGATGCAGCAAAGGAGGCGTTTTCACACGCTGAGCCTATGATGCCTTTTGAGCGAGAGGCTCATGACGTAAAGCGTTATTTGGCAGGCGCGATTATGGAGTTAGGGGATACTTTAATTTGGGATCCTGAGTTAGACAACGAGCTAGGAGCGTTTGAATTTGAAGAAGATTTTGATGAAGAACAAGAAGAAATAAGAAACTCACTGATTGAGAACTTACTCAAATTGACTCACATCGATTCAATCCCTTTACTTGACCAGTTTATTCATAATGAAGAACAAGACTTTATTACGCCTGATTATATTGAGGAAAATCAAGGCAATTTTTGGCTTATCCATGAAACCAGACCTTATATGTTTATTCGTTATCATAAAGCGTGGATTTACTTTTGGGCAGACAGAGTACAAGAGGCGGTTGATGAGTTAGACGGGATGCTGCGACTTAATCCTAACGATAATCAGGCCTGTCGATACCTGTATGTGAACGGTTTAGTGATCTTAAAACAGTGGGATAAACTACAAGCTTGCCTCAATGAATATGAAGAAGAGAGTATTTTTATGCTATCTGCAGAGGCGTTGATGCGTTTTGCGCAGGATGGCGAGAGCAAAGCCTTGAATGAGCTAAAAGCAACAATCAAAGGGTACAATAAGCACTTTATCAAGATGCTTACAGGTCAAGAAAAGACTAAGCAAAAAGAGATATATGGCTACACATTGGGTTCAAAAGAAGAAGTCTTAAGTTATATAGATTGTGGTGGCAAAAAAGCTTGGTTAAGTGTTGAAGGAAGCCTCTTTTGGCTGCGTAAGAAAAGTTAATTGTACTTTGTTTCAGGCTTGCTGAGTGAGTCTATTTAACCTGAGGTTTGGATAAGGAATGTTCCAACTCATTGTTGCTAAAGCACAACTTAGTTTTTTCCTTGTCTAGCCAGAGAGTTTTAGGGAAAACACCGCTTCCGCGTCCTGCTCTCGTTAAGGTACCTACATCCTGTAGGCAAGGCGAATTTACGCACCAATAGCTGGCTATTGGAAGTGAATTCAACGCAGTTAGCGCTAAAACTGGCTGCTAGAAAGGCATTAATTATCCGCAGCTCAGGTTATTTAGGAAAAGGCCCTAAATTAGATAGGGCCTGCTGGTTGGGGGTTGTGTTAAGTTATATGCCTTCAATCATCCACTTTGCAGATAACTGCTCCGGCTCGCCATGGCGATTTAACTCAGGTTGGTTTTGCGCTTGGTTAAACCAAATATATTGCTGCCAAAATTGATTTTTGATATTCCAAACACCACCTTGATAAATCAATGCGTAGAGTGCTTGTTTAGGGGAGTCTACGAGTTTGAGATAGCCTGCGCTTGTGCTGCTGTAACTTAAAAATAGTGAAGGGGCCTGAGTGGCTCTAAAATAGCGCTGACCCTGAGCATTGGTTACCTGAATTAAATTGAGAGGCTCAGTTGGGCTAAAGGTAATTCGGGTGTCATTGCTTAGGGTCTGTGCTGCTAAATACTGGTTATTTACTGGCGACTTTATCGTGATTTGTGTGCCCGTATCTGCACTTAACTGCGGATATGTCCAGCCGCTTGGTGGCGTTTGCCAGGTTAGAGATTTCCAGCGCCAGTTGTAGGGAATATCTAAGTGTGGATCGTTAAGATCTTCAAAACCAGGTTCGGCTTCGATATTAAAAAGACATTGGTTTCGCTCTGCATCTAGCTGTGCAACACGCTCGGCTTGGCTAGTTGTGCCTACATTTAGCTCTGCCATACAGGCTTCAAGCGACTTCCCTTTTCCTGACTCATTAGGGGCCAGTACATAAGTATGGTCACGTTTACTCTCGTCCTCATACCAAGCCAGCATAGCGGCCTCGTCAAACGACAACCAGTTTTGTACTAGTCGCTGTGCTTCTTGCTCGGCTGCGCTACGTCTTTGTGCCTTTGGTATTGCCATTGTGCGAATAAACGCAGCCCAGAGATCTTTACTGGCCTCCAGCGCGACAATCGCGACCGGTTTCATGCTACTAATACGATAAGATTGCCAGCCAGACTCTAAGCGTGTATTCGCCTGCCAAATTACATCGCCACTGGTGAAGTTAAGCACATCTTTGGTGTTGTGCGAATGCTGCTCTGCACCCTCTGAGCAAAGATAAGCTTTTACTTGCCAAACCTTTTCGTAGTTATCTTGTGGAAGCCTTACCGTATGCTCTGGACTAAATGAGTCTTGAAATAGGTGAACGGCACGGCCAAATAAAAAGTAATTATGATCTACTTCCGCAAGGGCAGCGTGGCCACCACCATCCCATACTTTGAGGCGCTTTTCCTCAGCCATGGCTGCATCAATAAAATGTTGAACAAAGCGTTTTTGTGCGCGATAAGCTGCATCTACACCACCTTGGCCTGCAATATCATCATAGCGGCGCATAAAGTGATCTAGCTGAATGTCAGCCGGTTCTTGCGAGACTGCGCTAAAACAGTTTGGACCGGTAGGATCGGTACTGGCGTTGGTGACGTTAAATCCAGCAATATCAACCCAACGCTCACCGACAATGGCGGAATTCACACTGTCGTATCTTGGTTCATAGAGTGGGTTATTGTTTAGCTGGGATTGGAGTCGAGTAATTTCATCTTGTGCGGTATGTAGCGCGATGTTCTTTGCCAGACCATAGCGCCAAGCGTGTCTGGGGTCGTTAGGATCTGGTTCGATAATATGTTCGGCATCCAGCACTTCAAGTGCTGCGGTGCGGGTTAACCATTCATGTCCCATGGGCATGATCCCTTGTCCACCAAATTGGGTGAACGCTTGAACTGTGCTGCTTAATGCAAGTCCTAGTGCAAATGTGAGAGGCTTTATTTTCATATCTACTCCTTGAAAACTAAAAGCAAAAAATAATGTTTTTACTCAACTGAGGGACAAGGATTATAGTTTGTGAAATAAATGTTTCAATTGATTTTTGTTTGTAACGAATAAGTTTTCTAATCACCTGATTTGTTTTTTGAGCGTTAGGTTCTTACATGGTTTAAAAATGATAAAAATATTTTTAATTAAATATCATGTAGTTGTGTGTTGTTTTGTTCATGTTGTATGTTCTGTAATGAAGTGAAGTAGGCACATTTTCTTGCTGGTGCTACAGTTACTCTACTTAGCTGGGACTCAATTTAAGCGAAAGTTAGCGCACACTTAAGTGTTTTTTGTTAACAAGTGTGTTGTTTTGTGCCGTGGTTACTATATCTAAAGGATATAAATATGAACTATTCACTTCACCCCTCTGTCGGTGTCGCAAGACTTGGTAATAGCGATGGTCAGTTTTATTTAGCACCAGACAAAATAGGCGGTTTACCATTTGAATCCGATGAATGGGGCAATAAGATAGACAGCCCTGTCAGTCAGTTTAAAGATGCAGAAGGCCGGATCCGCAGGCAGGGCCAACCCTTTAAAATCATTGACGAAAATAACAATGAGCTAACGTTGTCGAGCGATAACGTTAAATCAATTAGTTGGACCGTACACGTCGCGAATAAAAAGGCGGCATGGTATGAGTTTAATGAATTACAAGGCAACTTACTCTATGGTCAAGATAATAGTTATAGCAATCGCAACACGCCTTGGCGTAATGCGGATGCAACGGATCGCCGAAGCTTAATTATTGATCCAGGTCCAAGAACGATATCTGGCGCAAATGCAAAAGCTGAATTTGACGCCGCCAGTGCGCCTGCAGGATATCCGGTTAGTTTCCCTCCTAAACCGTGCCAAGGCACTGAAATAAAGTCGCTCGGAGATATTTTAACCGATAACGAAGGCCGCCTAGTGGTACTTGGCGGTAAAGGGAATGCGGGTGGTAACCTGCCTCTTGAATCTTACGGTGGGGCGGACACATGGCATGATGATATTGCGGACGGGGCTGTGTATTGCACGGTTACGTTTGACGATGGTAAAACCTTGCAACTCTCTGCTTGGGTAATTGTTGGCTCTCCGGATTTTGCACCGGAAATCGTTAATATCTCCAACCTCAGTGATACTATGTTTGACGTTGCGGTGCGTGAACAAAACTTATGTCCTGAGCTATACAGCAATGGTGAATATCAGTCTTCTTATCAGGCAAATTATTACCAAGATATTGAGCCGATTATCCAGCGTATTAGCCGTTATCAGTGGGTATCAAATGTTCAATCTATGTCGGCATTTGTTTCCAATATTTTTGATTTTAAAGACAACTCTGAAGATAACAAAGCCAATCGTCAGGCTTACTTTAAGTACTTTAGACAGCCAGTTGACCCAGCCACAGTGCAGCAAACTCCGCCAAACGATCAAACCAACCAGCAACTCTTCGAGTATGGTATTGAGGGTAATTTACCACTGATGCCAATGAACTCTGGCAGTAACTCGGTGAGCAACGCTGAAGACAATATTGTCGATAAGTTTTTAACGTTAACGCAGACTCAATACTTCTTACTGAATCAGTGGGCTGCAGGTAACTTTTCAAGTGTTAAACCTTCAACGCCACAGAGCGCAGTCGATGAGTTTGGCGTATTTTATGCGGATCAAGGTAGCGTGGGTAATTGCGTTGGCTTACCTATGTGTCCAGGGATTGAGGTAACGTGGAGTTTACAAAATCCAGCTGTGTACGCTGCGCCTTATATCATTAAAGATCAAAGTATGGGTAATGGCTTTCCGAGCGGCTTGGATGCTGAGCGTGATGAGTGTGAAGGTGGTGGTTGCCAGCCTGGAGATTTAACCAAGCGCATGGCATGCCCGTGGCAAGCAGACTTTTTCAATTGTACCATTCAAAATGTGAACTTTACCGAGCCAACGGTGAATAAAGTGAACGTCGGCACGGAAGACGATCCGCAAATGGTGCCAGCTGCCCCAACTTACTACAGTTACTGGTGGCCACCACAAAGCCCTTGGGATGTATTGACGAATCAATTTGATGATCAATCACTTACCCATCTGCCTGCAGGCCAGCAAGTCAACTATGCACGTGGTATCAATAGTTTTGTGCAAATGGTTGAGCATTGGTCGGCACTTGGTTTTATCCGCAATCAAAATAGTGATGAACCGAATTTCCCTTACTTTACGGAAATCGAACGTAATCACCAATTGTTTGCGTATAAGGATGTGCCTGTCTCGGATATTACGAATAATTGCCAAGACGACGGAACCGATATTCCGGTGTTTTATATTCCTGATGACCTTAAAAGCCACTTGTCTTGCGGGTGCTCTAAGGCCAAAGCAATATTAAAAGGGCTTGAAGAAAAAATGGCGAAGCCAATTACGCAAAAACGAGCTGCGAAAAAAGTGCCTCGCAGTGGTACTCGAACAAGACGGTAATGGATATGAATGGTACTCACGAATGTGATGTGCTAGTAATTGGTGCTGGCCCTGCCGGGGCTAGCACCGCATTAAACTTGCTCAATCACACAGACCTATCAGTCATTTTAATCGAGCAGTCTGATTTACAAAAATTAAGAATTGGCGAAAGTGTATCTGCAAGTGTGTTTTCGGTATTGGACTATTTGCAGATAGACAAAGCGGATTTCGGTCCGCACTGTTTTACTCCAACTCAAGGTAATAGTGCATTTTGGGGAAGTGAGCAATCCGCTAATCGTCACGCGATTTTTGCACCAGACAGAGCAACCTATCAAATTAATCGCGAGATATTTGATCTAACCTTGCTCGAAAGCACTATCCAGCGCGGTGGTACGGTATTCCCGCGCACTAAAAGCAAAGCAATTACTCAGTTACAAGACGGTCGTTACTCAGTGGTGGTGAGTCATCCTGACTATGGTCAGTTTACCATTGTTTGCAAGTATCTAGTTGATGCGTCAGGGCGTAATTCGTCTATTGGCAAATCTCTAGGTGCGGCAGTTCAGCAATATGACAGACTTACTGGGGTTGGTGCCTTCTTTAAAGTAAAGCGGGGGGCGCTTGAGCAACTGCAATTAATTGAAAGCGATGAATTTGGTTGGTGGTACAGTGCGGCGCTTTCTAACGATATGTTAGTTGTAACGTATTTCAGTGATTTTGAATTGCTCTCAAAGCAGCGCCTAAATCGTCTGACGCAGTGGCAAGCGCACTTAGGTAGTAGTAAATATATGTCACGGCGGGTAGAGGATGCAAAGATGGTCGATGAAAACCTATGGATCCGACCTGCCGGGAGTCATTTTAGCAGTTTTGCTCATCTCAAAAATTATTTACCTGTGGGAGATGCGGCTTGTGCGTTTGACCCTATTTCTTCTATGGGATTAGGGTTTGCCATGACATCGGGGTGCCAAGCGGCAGCCATTATCGGCAATACCAAAACATCTCAAGCATTTATGCATAGCAGCAAAGTATATCAACAAGACTTAGCACATCAGTTTGATCAGTACTTAGCGCTAAAGCAGCAGTTTTATAATAAGGAAAAACGTTGGTGTGACGCGCCTTTTTGGTTCAAGCGGCAGCAGCTTATCAATCAGGTTGCTTAACTGAAACTAACCGAAGAATAACAACTGCTAGCGCACAAGTTGTTATTCTGATTTCGGGTTAGCTTATATTAAAGCAAACTTAAAATGTGTTTGGCGTTTTGTCGGGCAAGACAGCCCTTGACGGGATCGGTTGAAAACGTTTTAGCCGATATCTCCATAGGCTCCCCTTCATGAAGTACATCACCGCTATAGACTTTAACTCGACAGGTCGTTTTGTTTTGCTCTTCTGAATAAACAAGCTCCACTTTTTCGGCCTTCATGATTAAGTTTTTGTATGGGTATCCCGCATCGGTAAATACTTTTTCAGTTTGTACCTGATCGGATGTTGATGCTAGTGCTGCTAGAGGAAATGCAAGAATAATTGCGTATTTCATGATAAAGACTCCTTCCGTCTCTGATTTCACTGCTAAGTATTGTGTGCATTCATAAAACTGACAAACTAGAAATTCTGACCTATAGTTAAGTTTTAATTAAGTAAGGCGGCGAATGAAATCACCTCCACTCAAAGGACTTTGGTATTTTAAAACGGCGGCGGAATTAGGCAGTTTTAAGCAGGCGGCGGAAGCCTTATTTGTGACTCAAGCTGCCGTGAGTCAACAGATAAGAACCCTTGAGCAACAGCTTGGTTGTATGTTATTTGAACGACAAACAAGAAAGGTATTGCTAACTCAGCAAGGACAAGACTTGTTGCCTTACTTACACAAGGCCTTTGGGCAAATGGAAATGGGTCTATCGACGTTAAAATCAGATCCTAACCCAAACACTATTAACCTGTCGGTTTTGCCTTCATTTGCTACTTGTTGGCTTTTGCCTAGATTGGCGAGCTTCAACAAGGCGTTGCCAGACTTCCAGCTACGTATTGATCCAACCGAGCAACTCGCCGATTTTAACCACGACGATATCGATATTGGGATCCGCTTTGGATTTGGTAACTATCCGGGACTGAAAAGCGAACTCATCGCGGAGGATGAGTTAGTTCTTGCCTACCGCCCTGGATTAATTGACCCAAACAAACCGCTGCGAGCGCAGCTATCAAAGCTCAATTTTATCTATGACGAAGGTCGAGATAATCAACATGCGTGGCTTGAGCTAAACAAGCAACTGGGTTTAAGTGGTCATACATTCAGTAATCTCAAAATTGATAATGCAGCATTGGTGCAGCAGGCAACGGTGGCTGGGCAGGGGTTCTCTTTGTTACGCCGACGTTTAGTGAATCAATCTTTAGAGCTTGGCCAGTTAGAAATCTATCCCGACTTTGCGTGGTTGTGTGAATATCGCTATTTCTTGGTCGCACCTGAGCGTCACTTTGAATGGCCTAAATTAAAGGCGTTTCGGGATTGGATAGTTGCCGAGCTTAGCGCGTGCTGAATTATCCGAAGCCCAAGTTATTTAGCTTTATCCCACGATGTATTTTTGCGCACAGGGGACTATAAGTAAGCAGTTCGGATCCGAGTAAATAACCTGAAGTTAGATACTCGGATCCAGCAGCCTATTTGTTAAAGGTGCTTTTTAAGAAAGTCGAGATAGGCTTGAGAGGCCTCAATACGGTTTTCCTTTTTCGAAAATCCATGCCCTTCATCGTCAAATAACACGTATTTGACAGGCACATTGTTTGAGCGAACGGCTTCGACCAATTCATCACTCTCTACTTGAAGTACACGAGGATCGTTTGCACCTTGCACAACCATCAATGGCTTAGTGATATTTTTGGCATGGAAAAGTGGTGAGATACGATGCAAACGTTCCTTATCGGTAGCCGGATCGCCTAACTCATCATATAGAGACTTCCTATATGCTTCCCACCATGGTGGAATAGACTCAAGAGTTCTTACCCAGTTAGTCACACCAAAGATATTGATCCCCAATTTGAACTCTTCAGGCTCAAATGCCAGTGCCGCTGCAGTCATATAGCCACCATAGCTTCCGCCCATTATGCCGATACGGTCAGCATCGACCCAGTCTAGCTGTTGTAGATATTTTTTACTCCAAACGATGTCTTGTAAATCATCCTCACCATGACGTTTGTCGTCTAAGTGGAAGAAGGTTTTACCATAGCCAGAGCTGCCTCGGTTGTTTACGGCGAAAATCGCATACCCTTGATTAACCAAATGCTGAGTAAGTGCACTATAACCCGTCATACTTTGGCCTCCGGGACCTCCGTGAACAAATACGAGCGCGGGCACTTTATTTGTCGAACTAGCCAGCTTTGGCTTGTAGAGTACGCCTGGCACCTCCAAACCATCAAAACTGTTAAAGCGAGCGATGGTGCTCTCGACCAAATGTTCGGTATTGATTTTGTCGCTCAAGGTTGAGGTCAACTGCTTAACTTCATCACTGCCAACACGCCATACGTACAAGTTATTTGGCGAGGTGTCCGAATTTAAATAAAAAGCCATCAGCTTTTCATCATCGGAGAAGTTAACGCTGTTGATACTACCTGCAGGGAGCTTAGGGAGTTTGATGTCCTTGCCTGTTTTAAGATCGGTGATCGTGACTTTTACGCTAGAGTCTTCGTTTACCCCTACGACACGATAGCGGTTGGAATCGGAGAAATATAAGAACCTCACGTCCCAGTTTTTTTCTATGTACGGTGTGTGTTTACCCGTCGCGATTTCATAGCGCCAATTTTGATAAAATTCACCATGGGCATCGGTGTCATAGTATAAATATTTGTCATCTTTAGAAAATGCTGAAGCGGAAAAGTTTGCCTCGTGCGCCACGTTTGAAATCTCAACGAGTGGGGCGTCGGGGTTATGTAAGTCGAGTAAGAAGAGATCGCTATCTTTATTACCTTGTGCATTGATAAGTGCAAGGTAACGATCGGTTTCACTCACCTGTTGGACATTTAAATTGTTGTCATTTTTATAAATAAGTTCACTTTCGTAGGTGGCAGCATCAAAGCGATATAGATCCATAAAGCGCTCGTCACGCTGATTGCTTAACACGTAAAAGGCGTTGTTATCGTTAGTAAAACCAACAAAACCTGCTCTCACTTTTTCTCCTGGCGTGAGATCTTTGACGTGACCATTTTCGTCACGGACAAAAACATGAAAGCGCTCATTGCCACCGTTGTCTCGCGTGAATAAGATGCGGGGGTCATTTGGAAAATATCCGATAGGGTAGGTTGAATCGGTGGCATCTGTTATTTGTGCTCTTTCACCGGTTTTGACGTCAACTTCATAGAGGTTATATATTCCCGATTCGTCAGAAGTGACCAAGATTTTCTGTGCATCAGGGCGAAACGCGCTGCCTTGAATATTTGTGGTATCAAAAAAAGTTTCTGCTGAATAAGTTTTAAAGTCCGAGATAACTTGGTTAGTTTGCGGCTTATCAACTTGTTGAGTTGTTTGGTTACATGCACTGAGCGTGGCGAGCAAGGTGCACGCAATGAGTGATTTTTTAAACATAATTTCCCTGCATTCATTTTTATTATTGATTTCTAGCATATAACGATAAGAAACAATGGCAAGCATCTGGCTTGGGTTTTGTGTAAACCAATGTAGTGGTTAGGATGTGATTGTCTTTGCTGCTGAAAATCAGCGTAAAGGATAATCACATCCCAGGTTTTTTTAAGTGGTTATTTTAGGTCAAACCGGTCTGCATTCATTACTTTGGTCCATACCTCAACAAAATCACGGACAAACTTCTCTTTGCTATCATCTTGTGCGTACACTTCGGCGTAAGCGCGCAAAATAGAATTAGAACCAAAGACGAGATCAGCGCGAGTCGCAGTCCATTTAACCGTATTCGTATCGCGTGTTTTTATCTCATATAGGTTCTCTCCACTTGGCTCCCAACGATATGCCATATCGGTCAAGTTGACGAAAAAGTCATTACTCAAAGTGCCAACGTTATCGGTAAATACGCCATGCGATGTTTGCCCGTGATTGGTGCCAAGCACGCGCATTCCGCCGATCAGTACGGTCATTTCCTTGGCAGTGAGCCCCATCAGTTGGGCTCTATCAAGTAGCATTTCTTCTGGTTTTACGCTGTAGTGCTGTTTTTGCCAATTGCGAAAACCGTCATGTACAGGCTCTAATACATCAAATGACTCAATGTCGGTTTGCTCGTCTGTGGCATCGCCTCGTCCAGCGGTAAAAGGCACTTGAACTGATACTCCGGCATTTTTAGCCGCTTGTTCAACGGCAGCGCAGCCACCCAATACGATTAAATCAGCCATGCTTACGGTAGGCGTAAAATTACTTTGTACGGCTTCCAATACCGCAAGTACTTTCGCTAGACGCTCCGGCTCATTTCCAAGCCAATCTTTTTGCGGGGCTAGGCGGATCCTTGCACCATTTGCACCCCCTCTAAAATCGGAATATCTAAACGTTCTAGCACTATCCCACGCGGTGGCTACTAATTCTGAAAGCGTCACATTGGTTGCTAGAATTTGTTGCTTGAGTGCGCTAATTTCACTGTCGTTTAGGGTGTAGTTAACGCTGGGGACGGGGTCTTGCCAAAGTAGATCTTCGTTAGGGACTTCAGGGCCTAGATAACGACTTTTTGGGCCAAGGTCGCGATGGGTAAGCTTAAACCACGCTCTTGCAAAAACATCGTTAAAATAGTCGGGGTCGGCATAAAACTTCTCTGAAATTTTACGATAAGCAGGGTCCATTTTCAGTGCCATATCGGCATCTGTCATCATCGGCATGCAGCGTTTGGATGTGTCTTCAGCATCAACTGGTTTATCTTCTTCTTTTATATTGATAGGCTGCCATTGCCATGCACCCGCCGGGCTTTTGGTCTGCTCCCATTCGTATGTGAACAGCAAGTAGAAGTAGCCATTGTCCCATTGAGTTGGGTTCGTCGTCCAAGCGCCTTCAATACCACTGGTTACTGCATCAGAGCCAATGCCACGCGAGCTGTGATTCATCCAACCAAAACCTTGTTCATGCAAGTCCGCGCCTTCTGGTGCCGGGCCTAATTCATCGGCATTGCCATTTCCATGTGCTTTACCCACAGTGTGTCCGCCAGCGGTTAGCGCAACCGTTTCTTCATCGTTCATTGCCATTCGAGCGAAGGTAACACGCATATCTTCAGCTGTTTTTAACGGATCGGGATTACCATCTACGCCCTCAGGATTAACGTAGATAAGACCCATCATCACAGCGGCAAGCGGATTTTCTAAATCGCGTTCGCCGCTATAACGGCTGTTTTGGTCATTTGAGGGAGCCAGCCACTCTTTTTCGCTGCCCCAGTAGGTGTCTTTTTCTGGATGCCAGATATCTTCTCGGCCACCGGCAAAGCCAAAGGTTTTGAATCCCATCGACTCATAAGCAACGTTGCCCGCAAGCACGATTAAATCGGCCCACGAAATACGATTGCCATACTTTCTTTTAATCGGCCAAAGTAAACGCCGCGCTTTATCTAAGTTTCCGTTGTCCGGCCAACTGTTTAGCGGAGCAAAACGCTGATTACCCGTGTTTGCGCCACCGCGACCATCCGCAACACGATAACTGCCTGCAGCATGCCATGCCATTCTGATCATTAACCCACCATAGTGTCCCCAGTCGGCGGGCCACCATGGCTGCGAGTCTGTCATAAGTTGCTCGAGATCTTTTTTCAGGGCGGGGTAATCGAGGCTGTTAAATGCGTTTTTGTAATCAAAATTGGCATCCATCGGATCGGTTTTCGTATCGTGTTGATGCAATATGTCTAAATTCAGGCTATTTGGCCACCACTGGTGCTCGCTATGCTCTGAAGACGTATTTGCACCATGTGCAAAAGGACAAATCGATGGTGTGTTTTGCTTCTTATCCATGGGAGATCCTTGTTTGTTCGATGACGGAAGATTGCTAAGGTCTATTGTCTTCTAAGTTTGTTTTTGCAGAAGTTTGATTGATATGTACATCGGGCAAGTTGTACGCCAAGAGCAAAACATGCTCAGAGGAACAAAAATCAAATCGCAAAGACCAGATAAAGGTAGTCCCGATAACCGCTTTTTACCAGATTTCGGTGGCCTTAAAGGCCAATATTGAATACCAAGAAAGTGGTGACATTTGTGACTTTCTGGGAAGTGTTCACGCCAAATCTGACTGATCACATGACTTTTTATTAGATGCCTGAATATTCAATAAAAGTAAATAAATATTGCGCAAATCGTCTAGAATCATTTGTTGGAACGGTTTAATTGTGTTATCAGTATAAAAAGGCGCAATAAATAACCTATTTCATTCCCTGTGGTGATAATAAGAAACTTTCTATCGTCAGCGTCTAATTATAATTTGGAACGTTACAAAGGAAACCGTTATGACAATAACAAAACAAAAAACGACTTTGGCGTTGGCAATCGCCAGCTTATGTGGTTCGGGCGCTATGGTGTGGACGGCCCCTGTACTTGCTGAGGAAGCAGCGTCGGAACCCGTTGAGAAGATCATGGTGACGGGGTCGCGAATCGCGCGGGCAAACCTAAGTAAACCTGGTGCGGTAACCACAATATCTAGGGCGGATATTGAGCAAACCGGGTTTAAAAATATTGGTGATATGCTGCAAAATCTAACGGTTTCCGCCAGTGCACCTAATGCTTCTCAAAATGAAAATACGTCGGGCGTGACAAACTTTGACTTACGCGGTTTAGGCGCACAGCGCACGTTGGTCTTGCTAAATGGCCGCCGCTTACCAAACGGGGGAAATGGCGCGGATGCTGCAGTTGATCTGAGTGCTATTCCTACTGCGATTATTGAACGTGTTGAAATTTTATTGGACGGCGCGTCTTCTATTTACGGCTCTGATGCGGTGTCTGGTGTCGTAAACATTATTACTCGCCAAACGGGCGATATTTTTGAGATCAGTGGCTCCATTGGCCAATCCGCTGAAGGCGATGCTGATACGACTTCTTTGGAACTCGTAACAGGGATTGTTGGTGATAAAGGGCGTTTTATGGTGAGTGCCAGCTACGATGAAAAACAAGAAGTGTATGCTGGCGACAGAGACTTTAGCCGCTATGATTTAACACTTAATCCCGATGGCAGTTACGGCCAAGGCGGTAGCTCCGCAATGCCATGGAGTAACCTAAAAGTCACGGATGAAAACGGCAAGGAAATATTTGTTACCCGAGGCCCAGAATACGGCGAGTGGCGTGAAACTATCTCCGATGCGTCACTTGCACAAAATGATTTATACAACTACCAAGAGCCGAGCTTGCTACAAACGCCTTTTGAACGTTATAGCATGAGTGCGTTTGGCGAGTATGATCTTGGCAATTTGAAGTTTTCGGATGACGTGGTATTCAATTTCGAGGCGCTTTATTCACATCGCAAATCTACTACCAATGGTGCGCCTCAGCCATTAGTTCCAGTTTGGGGTGGGTATTTAGATTTCACTTACTCTCCTGATAACTATTACAACCAACAATTTGGTCCGAAAGACAAAGATGGTAATCCTTATGCCATCAATGACTGGCGTCGCAGAATGGTGGAAACCAATGGCCGTATGAACCATGTGGAAAACAGCCAATACCGTATTGTGATGGCGCTCTCTGGTGATTTTAATGCAGATTGGAGCTGGGAGCTGGCCTACAATTTTGGTCGCAACTCAAACAAACGACTAAAAACCGGCATATTCAATTGGCCAGCGGCTAAAAATGCGGTTGGTCCTACCCATTTTGATGATCAAGGCGTGCTGCGCTGTGGTGCTACACCGGATACGCTAATTGAGGGCTGTGTGCCGCTTAATATCTTTGGTCAACCCGGCACCGACTCTGAGATCTCCGAGGACATGCTAAATTATCTCTCTGGTGATTGGCCAGGGATCCAACAAGGTCATAACCAGATTAAAATCGCCAGCGCGAATGTAAGTGGGGTAGTGGCGAGTTTGCCTGCGGGCGACCTCGGTGTGTCTTTTGGTATCGAAAATCAAAAGGTTGAGGCGCGCAATCAAACAGATGCCGTTTCTATCAATATTTTAGTTACAGATGGGTTAGGTCGACCAACTGGCGGCGAATATTCGCTCAATGAAGCCTACCTAGAAGCCGTTGTGCCACTGTTATCAGACCATGACTGGGCGCAGAGCCTAGAGTTAAATCTAGCGACTCGATATTCAGACTTTGATACGTTTGGCTCGACCACCAATTCAAAAGTGGGCGTATTCTGGGCGTTGAATGAGCAGTTGAGCTTTAGAGGGACTTGGTCACAAGCATTTAGAGCGCCTAATGTGGTGGAACTTTATAAAGGAAGGTTACCTGGTTTTGAAAATGGCGACGATCCTTGTGCTGTAGCCAATCCAAACCAAAACTGCGTTAGCACAGGGGTTCCCACTGATGGTAGTTACCGAGAAACGATCGGACAGATCAGAACCAATACTGGCGGTAACACGGAACTTGACCCAGAAACCGCGACGAGCAAAACACTTGGGGTGATTTATCAGCCGAGCTGGCTTACTAACGGTTCAATCACCTTAGATTTTTATGACATCCAATTAAAAGATGCCATTGGTAACATTAGCGCGGTGACTAAATTGAGTGAATGTATGAATAATGGTTTGTACTGCGACTCTGTTCATCGTGTTCAATCTGGTGAGTTTCAGGGAGTGATCACCGGCGTTGATGTGTTTAATGAAAACCTCAATGCGTTAAATCGTCAAGGGGTAGACGCTGAAGTTCGTTTTGACATCGGGCAGTTTTCATTTGGTGATTTGAGTACTGCACTAAACTGGTCATTTGTGAGTAAACATGAAGTCATTGAACCAGGCCTTGCAACCAAAGACAGAGCTGGACAGCGCGTTAATGGCCAGATGGCGGTGCCTGAGCACAGAGTTAACTTTGCACTTAATTGGCAGCATGACGACTTTAGCGCAAGTTGGCAAAGTTACTACATCGATTCGATGATAGAAGAAGTGTCGGTTAAACAAGGAGACCAAATCGTTAACTTTACCAATACCGTTGATAGCACGCTGACACATAATGCTCAAGTAACCTACCATGTAGACTCTGTTGATACTCAAATTACGCTGGGCGTTAACAATCTATTGGATGAAGCGCCGCCTTTTGCGACGGGTAATGGAAATAACGCAGATCCCATTCATTCGTCTTTATATCTGGGTCGTGAGTACTATCTAAGATTTAAGACAGAGTTTTAATTTCACATTGTTTCCCTGTGAGAGTAAGACAAAGCGGGCTGGGTTAGCTCGCTTTTTTCATTACCTTACACGCTGTTTGGCTAACTCATGGTTTGTTGTGGCTGCTGATCTTGCGAAACAGGCACAGAAGTTTGTGCTGCCGCGTTGATCCGTGACACTGCTTTCCAACAAATCAAGGCCATTAAACACATAAGTGCAGTTACAATAGCAAAGTCAACTCTCGTTTGAGTGGGTAATGTATTGTACTGGCTAACAAAAGACGACGCATTCATGACCGCGCTTAAGCAATAGCAAATGCCACTTAAACCTAATAATACTTTGCTAAACGACAATACATGCTTTGCGAATTGGCTGCTAATGAATGCAAAGATAAAGGCTGAAAACATCGAAAACTTAACCGTCTCTAGTTTGTCTATGTGACTTGTCGATAGAAAAGTTGTCATCGCGAAACCAATGGCGATGGCCAATAGCACACCGATAAAGCCACCTGACGTTAATCGTTTTACAAATAATAGACTTTTAGCACTTTGCTTTTTCTGCTTGGCACGCTTGTCAATCCACATCAAATTACCGGTCACGATTAAATAGGCGGTTGCAAGGCCAAGACTCAAAAATGCCAGTCGCATGCCATATCCTGCAAAATCTCCAAAGTGAAGACTCGCGATGGTAGAGAGCCCTGCGCGAACAGCGTTGTCGTAGTTGTTTTCAGTGAGATAAATTTGTGATTGGTCGTTTAGTGTGTATTGTACTTCTTTGTAATTTGAAAAAGCATCGTTACTTTTCGCGGTAAAACTCACTACTGCGTTTTTGTCGCCAAAGTGGGTGATTTCCACCGTTGTGAGCGATACATCCCCTAACGTATCTAGTGCCTTTACTCTTAGTTGATCGACGCCGCGCATTGGTTGTGATTGCTCCAGTGCTTCGATATTTGGTTCGTTAAATCCAGCGGCTTGGAGCAGAGCCGTTTGATTGCCACCGTAGAGTAATACGGCGTATGAAATCTGATAAATGATAACGAGATTAAATACTAATCCCGTGAAGGCATACATTAAGTGAAAAGGTAGGCCCATCGTGCCAATTAGATTATGAGCATCTAACCATTTGTCTTTTTTACCTTCGGCGCGATATTGGAAAAAGTTTTTGGCTATTTTGCGCCAGTGAATGATGATCCCGCTTAGTACAGCAACGAAGAAAAATAGGGTGATGATCCCAACAAAATAGAGTCCGGCGCGGCCAAGCCCTAAATCGTAGTGCAACTCATAGAGAAAACTGGCAAATTCAAATCTGTCGGCATCTGCGAGGACTTCTCCCGTCTGTGGTGATAGCAGAAGGTGCTGGTCTTGATGATCTTCGCCCGTGATCGGGTGCGGCTCGTCTAAATGGGTTGCAAAGTAAACTTCAATAAAAGGGTTATGTGGCGTAGGCTCGCGCATAAAAAAGCCATGGTGTGTATCGACATCGTATTGCTGCGCAATTGATGTAATCGCCTTGTCGTAGGAAATGGCGCTAAGTGGCTCGTTAGACTGGGCGGCTAAGGAGGCACGCTCCCAACCTGTGATGTTGTCTCTGAATAGGCTCAGAGATCCCGCAATAAACACAATGAATAGTACCGTTGAAATAATGATCCCAATCCATGCATGTGCTTCGGTCAAAGATTTTAGTGTTTGATTTTTCATTGTTTATCTTATTAACAGTAATGCTGTGTTTAGTAGCAAAGAGGGGATAAAGATAGCAAACAAAGGTTTGCACGCGGCTTTAGCGCTTGAAAATGCATAGCTCCAAACTAAGATCCCCGCCCATATCGGAAATGCAAGCACCAAGCCTATCATCAGTTTTGTGGACTCTGAAAATGGCAGGAGTAAATTGAGGTTTAGCACCAAAGAAATAGACAGTAATAGCCCTAAGAAAAATCCAACTAACGTTTTAGGCCACATAACTTATTCCCCCAAAAAATAGAGATAGCAAAAAAACCAGTGTTGAGCATAGATAGAGGCGCTTTACTGAGTATCCACTTATTAGCGTCACCGACACCAAAGAAAACATAATTAAAACGAGACTGGCCAACATTGCAGAAATAATTGGGTATTGCAGAGTCAATATAATAACCCCAGACAAAACAAGGACTAAAGCTATACTGTATGCTGTGGGTTTATGTATCGAAGAGGCCAAAAATCGTTGCTTAGGACTTGCTAAGTAGAGTAACACGGCGGTAAACCAAAACGGTATAATTGAGAAAAAGCTCATGATGGTGATAATCATTATTGTTTGCAATTGATTGTAATGATTATAGGTATGTTGTTCAAGGGGGAAAGTAATAATTGCAGTGAGAGAGATAGCCTAACCGGAGTGGGGCGGTTTAATGCTTGAAAAAACCGCTTCTTCATCGCGGGATAAAGCTCGAGTGGAAAACTGTAAGAGCGGGTTTTTGAAATGGCTCATTATAAACTCCGCTCTGAAAATGGTTAGCTAAGTGTAAAGGTGCCTTGCATAATGGCGAAATGGCCCGGGAAAGAACAGAAGAACTTGTAGTTGTCACCTTGCTTTAACTGCTCAGTAGAGAAGGTCACTGTGGTTTGCTCGCCACCGCCAATCACCTTTGATACGGCTAAAACGCGGCCGTCGTCTGGCTTTACATAACTATTATTTGCACCTGCCGACATACCATCGGTTGCAACGGCTTGAACATCTGCCGCTTTGCTCAACACCCAGTTGTGGCCCATGGTGGTGGCTGGCAGTTTACCCGTATGCTTTAACGTGACTGAAATTTCTTTACAGCTAGATGGCGCACTGAGTGATTTTTTAGAAAACTGCATCATGTCGTTGGCTTCGATGCTGAGCTCACATTCATTTGCTGATGCGGCATGCGCAAACGAAAAGGCACCGAGGCTAAGCAATGTGATGGAAAGAGAGGCTTTCATATTTAACTCCTTAATTAAAAATCATTCTCATTATTATCTTTGCCAAGGTGAATGTAAATGGATGCAGATCAATAAAACGGGTCTTTGCGTGAAGTGACTGAAATTAAAGAGTGAAAAGCAAAATGAAAGTTTAACAGGCCCAGATGTTCAGGCCATCAATGCAATGGAAAGCCGTCAAGCTGCTAGAACAAGGCAGTGGTTCTTTTAAAACCATTGCCTTATGGCTGATGTCGTTGGTGTAGTCCTAACCAGACAAGACATCAGCTAATCCGACTTGTTGTAATCGCAACAAGTCGCTAATTTGTTTATGAAGCAGTAATAGTGCAGTTATCCACCCTACGCACCTTTTGCAGTGCCGAAAAGAGCCTAGCTTTATCGATTGCAAAGAGCTGTTCGGTGTTTATTATTTGGTTAAACAAGCCTGCCTGTTCATCCGTGAGGTTACCGTGCTTGGCAAGGTGCTGGGTCAGTGTTTCAAGAATGGCTGCACCAAGCTGATTTAATGTGCTTCTTAGCTGATCCAAATTCGCGTCTTCGTTTGGTACGCCTTCAGCCAGCCATTGTGCCCGGTATCTGTATTGAATAGCTTTTGCAGCATCCATTTGTGCTTGGAAAAACGCCTCAACGCTTGCACTATCCAGGCATTGCTGGCGGGCTTGCTCTAGCGCTTTTGAGAGCACAGTGGCTTCACGGGATAAGTCTTCAATTGGCCTGTGTTGTTGTGCTTTAAACAGTGCTACAGGCTGCATCTGAGCGAGGCGTAGGTTGATATGTGAGAATAACTCCTCAGCAGAGTCTGTTCGCGTTTTAACCAATGCATTCGCCTTTTCAACGATCTGTGCCAGCGCGGTGCGAGCTTCATCTTCGCTTATCGGCTGAGATCGTTTTTCCATTTTCATCAGACCAAACAGCGTATGGTTGTCCGCGTTATCCTGAACACTTACTTCGCGCAGTGTCAGCTCAGGGTAAACCACTTTAAGTGCGCAGCTACCTACGGCAACGGTGTTTTGGTCAAATTGTCCATTTGCAAGTAAGCGAGCCGCTTCGTTGGTGCCTTTGGGTACGGGCTTGGTTTGTACCTGATGAGCATTGAGCCAATGACCAATTTGGTTCAGGGCTGCCGGGTGGGATGCTGCATGCGTAATTTTAGCTGTCTTGTTCAATCCAAAAACACACATTTCGATGGGCATATGCACAGCGGCACTCAGCTCCGTTACCTTGTAGTTACGCATCGCATTGACAATGGCTGGGACCAGTTGTCCTTCAATAGTGGAGTTGGCCAGCGCGCTGAAAGCCCAGCTCTGCGCTTGCGCGGCATTGGCATAAGTATGCTCCGGGGTGCCCGAGTAAAAACGCTCATAGTCCTGCGACTGGCGGTTGGCGAGTAGGTCAAGTGCAGCATGATTAAAACTCCCCGGCCCGGCTTGTACATAGACCGACGCGGCATGGGTTGTCAGTGTAAACAGCAGCGCGGGTAACGCCAGTAAGCGAAACATAAATGACAATTTCAAGGGCTTTTCCAAAGATTTTACAGGCAAAAACGGATCCTAACAGAACCACTACGTGCTGTCCTGCAAGCGGAGTGATTTATTGATAATTTACAGCGTACTTTATGTGCCTGCTTACTCGCCTTTTAGCATCAATAAGTACCTTTTTATTACCGCCAGCCAGACGCTTATAAAACGGAAAAATAATCATGCCAAGCTCGTTAACAAGCGGATAAAACTGTATCAGTGACAGGGTGGGAACGGCGGTCTATGCTTGAAATGACTGCAATTAAAGGGTGATTTCAAAGATGAAAAAATACTGGCTGCTGCCATTGTTGTTTACTCCACTATTCGTCAATGCGGCGACATCTTCTACCGTAACATTGGCTTCCGATTATTTATTTAATGGCGTGAGTCAAACTAAGGAAGACGAAGCGCTGCAAGTCAGTTTAGATTGGTTTGGAAAAAGTGGTTGGTATGCTGGAGGCTGGGTGTCTCAAGTAGATTTTGGCGATGGTACGGATGTAGAAGGAGATCTGTATGGTGGCTACAAATTTACGCTAACTGAAAAATTAAAACTTGATGTTGGTCTCTCGCAATATACCTATCATGGTGATGATGTGAGTTCTGATTACAACTATGCAGAAGCCTTTGCAAAGTTTAATTACGGCCAGACAAATTTAGACTTTTGGTATGCATGGGATTACTTTGGAACAGGGGCTGCTCACGGGATAGTGATGCTCACGCATAGTATCCCAATCACAGAACGGTGGTCGCTGACGCTCGGGGTTGATCATTCAATGAGCTTTGATAGTGATAAATACGAATGGGAGTCGGGTGATGATGACTATACCCACTGGCATCTAACTGGAACTTACTCGATTAGTACTTGGTCTTTTTCATTGGGTTATGAAAGCAATGATATTGATTCCTATGCAGATTCTACATTTGTGGCGTCAATTTCAAAAACATTTAATTTCTAAATTTACCTTTTATTAACTTTTGTGTTGATTTTAGTTGCGAATTGTACTTTTATATAGCTATATGCTTGATGCTCCATAACTTTTTATAGGAGTAAGCAATTGATGAGGTAATAGTGATAAAAGCTATGGAGTCGCAATGATGAAGGATACGATAAAGCTAACTGCACTCTCTTTGGCGGTATTTTCTCGGTTTAGCTTTTCAAGCCCGCTAGAATTTGCCGGTGGTGCAGACATGTCTAAGTTAGTCGAGGCAGAGCACATATTGCCAAATCTCAATGACTACACAACAAACCTTGTGACCGTAAAAGGGGTGGTCACTCATGTTTGCAGAAAATTAGGTTGCTGGATGACGCTGCGAGTAGCAAATGGCCTAGACGTAAATATCGAAGTTGAGCAAGGCGATATGGTATTTCCACTTGCTGCGATTGGCCGTGAAGCCCATGTGACGGGGCGCTTCGAAGCGCTAAACCAGCGTGCATTGGTTTGCGTGAGTAAAGCAGACGATGAAACGGCGCTCATGCGTTTGGAGTTTAATCCAACGGCCGTAACCATTTCGCATTTAGTACAGCAAGTAAAACACAGCTAGGCTCCCAAACGTGGTGACATAGAGGTTTTTAAAACGAAACGCCAGTATTACCGCGACCGTTGCGGCGACTAAATAGGGGTTGCTTGGCGTGATGGCAAGTTGCTTGTCTTGAATAAATACAATGGGTACCCAAATGGCGGTCAGTACGCAAGGGGCGCTAAAGCTTAAAAAGCGCTGTAGTTTAGGGCCGATAGTAAAAGGCAGTTGTTTTGCCAAAAATAGATACCGAGTTGCAAACGTGACGCAAGCCATGGCTAAAATAGTGGTGATCATACACGCTCCTTTTTACTTTGTAGCACATATCCCACCGACATCCCGAGTAGTGCTGAGGCGATTAAACCAAATTCAAAATGGATCAGTTTGAACACTAAGATAGTTACTGCCGACGTTAAACAAGCACATAACACGGGTAATGCGTTAATACTCGGGACCACTAAAGCAATAAATATTGCCGCAATCGCGAAGTCTAAGCCAAGGTTGGTCAAGTCAGGTAAAAACTGACCTGCGACGATACCAATGAGCGTCCACAGATTCCATGCAACATAAAAGCTACCACCTGCGATGAGCGCATACACGAGCCGAAGTTTGCCTTGATAGGCGCGGTGGTGATGGGAAAACGCAAACAATTCGTCAGTGAGAAAAAACGCAATGGGGCCACGCCATTTAAGGGGCTTATCTATCATTTTGTTGCGGATAGCAAGGCCATAGAGTAAATGTCTCGCGCTAATAATAAAGGTAGTCGCAAGCAAGGTGATAAGCGCGGTGTCTTTGGCAATAAGCTCTATTGCCACTAACTGCGCTGAGCCTGCAAAAACTAATAACGACATTAACTGTGCCTCGAGCGGCGTAAAGCCATTTTGCACGGCAAGGGAGCCACACAATATTCCCCAAGGAAGCACGGCGAGATTTAATGGCAACATATCCCAAAAGCCTTTGCATACTGCGACTTTCATATTAACAAGCCTTGCTATATTGACTGGGAGTGATCCCCATATTCTTTTTAAAGTGACGGTTGAAATGGCTTTGGTCATAAAAGCCTACGCTTAATGCTGCATGGGAAACACTTTTGCCACTGCGCAATAATGCTTTGGCATGATTAAGCCGGTGTTGTATTTGAAAGGCATGGGGAGTGAGGCCGGTGTGGGCCTTAAACACGCGAATAAAGTAAAAGGGACTCATGCCGACAAGGCTCGCTAAGGAGTCGAGTGACACATCTTCAAATAAATTATCCAAAAGAAAATGGCGTGCTGTGGTAATTCGTTGCTTAACCGAAGGGATTTTTGTATCGAATGTGACTTTGCCTTGCTTATTGCTTAAATAAGATAGCAGAGTTATAAGTTGAGACTGCTTTTCAAGCACGCTGGTATCACATTCTAAGACGTTAAAAGTGGCGTTCATGAGTGCCGCAAGCGCTCGGTCGTGTACCACTGCATCATGGAAAAAAGGAGCCATTGCCTTGCCATCACCAAGAAACTGATTAAATAGTTCAGGCGTTGGGTAGAGTGAACGGTATGAAGACTTATCTTTGGACGCCTTTCTGCAGTCGTGCACCTGCTCTGCATTAATCAAAATGACACTATGCTGACTAGCTAAGTGTTCACCGCCACTGCGGTAGAATCGCTGCGCACCACTATCCACTAGGGCAAGCGTATAGCCGCTGTGGCTATGTCTACCAAAGTCTTCCTGCTTATCAATGTTGTGTAGTACTTCTAGGCCACCGAGTTCACGGTGAAAACTAAACTTTGAGTGTTGCATAATTCTCTCCCCCATTGATGAAAAGCGTATCTGTCTTCACTCAAAAAGTCTTGTACAAAATTGCACAATGCCATAAACAATAACCTGGTTAATAACGCCTAATGCCAAGTCTCTTTTTTGATCACGTTAACAAGGCGGTGATTGATTAAGCATCGGCCATCGATTACTTTAAGCTCGTCTTCATACACTCCGTTAAATACGGTGATTGGGGCATCTGATTGAGATTTTGGCTGCTGATAAAGAACAAAGTAGCTTTTAGCAATAAACTTATTTGCCTCGATAGGTTGAATATCGGCACTGGTTATCATGTGCATACTCTTTGTTGTTTTTATGGCTTGTTGCTGCCTTATTGTTATTTCTTCAGCACCAGTAATATTGATATTGAGTGCTGGGATACTAAATGTTGCATCCTGTGTAAAAACACTTTGATATTCTTGCGCTGAACCCGAATCTCGATATTTTATGTAATTGTGTAGTGTCGTTTCACAGAGGCGCTGGTTACTGCTTGGGTTGGTGGTCATGCAACCACTCATAACACCTGCTGCTGCAACTAAAAGGAAATATGATTTCATAACATGACCCTAATTTTTTGCTCTCAACCTGAGGTTTGGATAAGGAATGAGCTGATTCATTGTTTTTAACTCACGTAAAACTGGCTGCTAGAAAGGCATTAATTATCCGAAGCTCAGGTTCGATAATCTCAGTGAATTTCACCGTATTGTCAACCAAGTTAAAGCGTATGATTTATCTTGACGTAGCGATTGCGTAAACATGTAAAGCCCCTTTACAGCTTTTTCTGCTGCGATTTTATGAGATGCTACTGTTCTGTTAAGTCTGTATTTATAGCATGCAGATTTTCACCTTATGACAATTTAATATTGACGAATAAATTAACTTAGTTTACTTTTGTGAAAGCGCTTACATTTTGCGTGTATTTTTTTAACTTTATTTGTAAGCGCTTACATTTGTTGCTAGGAACGCGCTGAGTAGTCTTCCAGCGTATAGCTAAATAACCTGCTCTGAGAAACGATGAGTTAATCGACGGCTTATCTAAGCCTTAGGTTAAATAATAAAGTTCTTAGTATTCAACCATTTGACAACGACGTTTTGCATCGGGGTAACTGATGAAAATTGCAGCAAGAAAATTAACAAGGCTATGTACCGCAATCTCTGTGGCTATCATAGCGGGATGTGGCGGAAGCGCCGAGACAGAAACTAATTATAAATCCGTTGATACCACAGCGCCGGTTTCAGATTGGACGCTAGTGTGGAGCGATGAATTTGATAGCGATGCGATAGACACATCTAAGTGGACGCACGAGGTAAATTGCGACGGCGGTGGCAACAATGAAAAACAGTGTTACACCGACAGTGAACAGAACGCGTTTATTGCCGATGGCATGCTGAATATTGTCGCTACCCCAGCGCAAGCAGGCGCACAACTGCCGTATACCTCGGCAAGATTGAACACCAAATATAAAGCTGATTTTAAGTATGGCAGATTCGAAATGCGGGCCAAGCTACCAAGCGGGCAAGGCAGCTGGCCGGCGTTTTGGATGTTGCCTACGGATGAGGTTTACGGTGGCTGGCCCAAGTCTGGTGAAATAGACATCATGGAAGCGGTAAACCTCAAGGTCGCTAATGAAGACGGCTCGGTTGAATCTAACGTGCATGGCACGCTTCATTACGGCCGTGATTGGCCTAATAATGTTCACACCGGTAAAGCATACGCCATACCTGATGGCGTAAATCCAGCCGATGACTTCCATACCTATGCTGTGGAGTGGCAAGAGGGTGAGATCCGTTGGTACGTTGATGGTTATCTCTATGCCACGCAACGTCAATCGGAGGTTCGTTACAACTCAAAGCAAGAAGCGGTTGGTTTAAAACACCGTGGATGGTTTGCTGAATACTACGAGCAAGGTTCTGGCGAGCTGGTTACTCATTGGGATAGTGCGCCTTTTGATCAGCCGTTTCATCTTATCTTAAACCTTGCCGTTGGTGGTGATTGGCCAGAAAACGTTAATAATAAAGGTATCGACTCGGACGCCTTTGTGAACGGACAATCGTTTGTGGTTGACTATGTCAGAGTGTATGAATGCGGCTCTAACCCTGAAACGGGCAAAGGATGTGAAACGGTGCGCCCAGGCTACGACGACCTTGAAGATGCGTTAGTCGAAGGTGAAGCACCTATCCCGTCGCCACCTTCTTCGGGTACCGCTAAAAACCTAACCATCTTTGATGATAATTTTAACGTTAACTGGCCAGCTTGGGATTGTTGTGGTGGCTCTACGCCTGCATTGGTTGCAGACGAAAGCCGTGGCAATGTTGTTGAGTTTATGGTCGGTGAGACGCCAACCGTAAATGGCTTTACCAGCCGTGCCGAATTTATCACAGATCCAAGCGGTAAAGCCTCGCCATTTGATGCAACGAGTATGCTAGAAGCGGGCTATATTCGGTTCGATATGCAAGTGACACAAATGCCTTCAGACCCGAGCGCAGCATGGAAATTTAAAGTTGAAAGCCAAGGTGCTTCTAGCGCTGCTGAACTCGATCTTTTTGCAAGCGTTGAAGGACAATCACCAGCCGCAGGCTCGTGGCAAACTTATACCTTCCCACTACAGCAGTTGGCTGATGCAGGACTTGATGTGTCAGCTATTGATGTAGTGATGATCTTCCCAGCATGGGGTGCCGGAAATGGTGCTATCTATCGTGTTGATAAGGTTGAGATTGCACAGGATACAAACTTACCTTCGTTGACCTTATTTGAAAATGCCATTAACGCTGAGTGGCCGCTTTGGGATTGTTGTGGTGGCTCGGCACCGGCTGAAGTCTCTGACGATGCGACGCATGGTATTGTTGCTGAATTTACGATTGGTGACACACCAACGGTAATGGGGTTTTCGTCTCGAACAGAAGTGGGCGGAGCTGGAAAGCCGTTTGATGCAACTGCAATTTTAGCAGGTGGCGTAGTACAGTTTGAGATGAAAGTCATGAGCCTACCGTCAACGCCTGATGCCCCTTGGCTACTTAAAATTGAGTCTGATAACGCCGCGAGTGCGGTTGAGCTACCACTATCTGAATCACAAGAGGGTGTAGCGCCACAGGTCGGTGAATGGCAAACCTATACTTTCTCAATTGAAGCTTTGGCTCAGGCAGGACTTGATCCAAGTGCAATTGATGTGGTGATGATTTTCCCAGCTTGGGGCTCAGGTAGCGGTGCGGTTTATCGTGTTGATAACGCAAAAATCTTTCATCCTGACGGTGACAAGGCGAGTGGTGGTCTAAGCTTATTCAAAGATCAAGCTGCTGAGCAGTGGTCAATTTGGGATTGCTGTGGTGGCTCTACACCCACAATCGAAGTAGACGAAGATGCAGCCCACGGTCAAGTTGCGCAATTTGTTATTGGTGCAACCCCAACTGTGATGGGGTTCTTAGCGGATGACGATGTCTATTACGATGCTTCCCATTTACTAGAAACTGGCGTAGTTAAGTTTGATATGAAAGTGACTTCAGCACCTGCAAATATCGACGCTCAATGGCTGTTTAAAATTGAGTCAAATGATGCCAGTGCGGCGGTAGAGCTTGCTCTAAACCAAAGCGGTGAAGGTCAAGCTCCAGAAGTTGGCAAATGGCAAACGTATACGTTTCCACTTCAAGCTTTGTACGATGCAGGACTTGATATTAGTGCCATTGATGTCTTGATGGTATTCCCCAGTTGGGGAATGGGCGAGGGCGCCGTTTACCGCATAGACAATGTTGAAATCATCAGTCAATAAGCCAGTGTGGATCGCCAATAGTGCTTTGAACTCGGTGATCAAGCAGCAAGAATAGAATCGCAGGGCAGTCATGAATAACAAACAATTCAATAAAAGTAAGCTTGCCGTTCAGTTGTCGCTAGCAATAGCGATGAATGCGGGTATGGTCAGCATTGCTCAAGCAGAAGAGCAACAAACAGCCGAAAAAGTCGAAGTGATCGAAGTGAAAGGGATCCGCGGAAGTTTGATCCGTTCAATGGATTTAAAGCGCTCCGCATCGGGGGTTATGGATGCCATTTCGGCAGAGGAAATGGGGAAATTTCCAGATACCAACTTAGCCGAATCTTTACAACGGATCACCGGTGTTTCGGTCAGCCGTGCCAACGGTGAAGGCAGCCAAATTACCGTACGTGGTTTTGGGCCTGATTTTAACTTGGTGACATTAAATGGTCGTCAAATGCCGGGCACAGGTAATACTCGTTCGTATAACTTGGAAAACCTAGCCGCAGAAGGCGTGAGTGCGCTTGAGGTATATAAAACCGGACGTGCTGATGTACCAAGTGGCGGTTTAGGGGCTTTGGTCAACATTGTCACGGGTAAGCCACTACAACGCCCAGGGCAACACTTTAGCGCAACAGCAAAGGCGATTGTTGATACCTCTAACGAAGCGGGAGATGATGTTACACCTGAGGTTTCCGCGGTTTATAGTAATACCTTTGCCGATGAAACCTTTGGTTTTGGATTTTCCTTCTCCCATCAGCAACGTGATTTTCAAAAGCAGCAAGCCAATATTCAAGGCTGGCAGGCCAATGTTGATCTACCTGATTTAGACCCATCTAAAATCATTGATGGCCGTGCTGAAGATGCCGAGGGTAATAAAGTCGGAAATTACTTTTTTCCAAAAGACATGAACTACGGCATTGAAGATCTAGAGCGAGAAAGAACGAACGGTCAAGTTACCTTTCAATATGCACCGACTAACGGTTTTGTTGCCACCTTAGATTATACGGCAAGCCTTGCCGTAACTGGCTCTAATACGGTGGGGTGGGGTATTTGGAATGAGTTTGGCGGTAATATTAACGCCTATGAGTTAGATGCAAATGGCACCGCGGTTTATGCCGATATTGGTGGTAATGATGCGTCGTTTACTGCTAATAGGAATACGACGGAAGTCGAGGCGCGTTCACTTGGCTTAAATCTGGACTGGCAAATTAACGATAATTGGCATGTAGAGCTTGATTATCACGACTCGAAAAACGAAACCGATAATGGCGCAGATAAAGGCTTGGGTAGTGATGGTCAAATCATCTTAGGCTCAGATCAGTTGCTCACTAAGATTTATGACTATCGGCAGGGCGAAGTGCCGCATGCAAATGTGCTTTGGAAAAATGGCACGAATGAACTCATGGCAAGTGAAATTGATTCTAACTTTAGCCAATTTATCCATTCTCCCGGAGAGGCGACGGTCGAGCAGTTGCAACTTGATACCACTTGGTTTAACGACAGTTTTGATATTGGCCTAGTGAGTGTGCAGTTTGGTGCTGCTCGTACTGAACAGTCAACTGGGGGGTATGAAGCGTGGAGTGGTCTACGGGGAGGACCGGGTTTTAATCCTTCGTTTAAAGAAATTTTCCCAGATAGTATGTTTACGCGCCATGAAACTGGTGATTTGCTAGACCAATTTGCTGGTGGTGGCAGTGACTTACAGCCGGGGTATTACTATACCTATGACTTTGATGAAGCTATTGCAAGGCAGCTTGCGTATCTAACAGAAGATGTGATCGGTGCTGACTACTACTCGGCGGACGCCTATTTTGATGGCATAGACAGCCAAAGTAGAGTTGATGAAACCACTGACAGCATCTACTTGCAATCCAAATGGGAGTTTGAATTTTCTGAGTACTTTGTGCAGATCAACGCAGGCCTGCGCTATGAACAAACGGATGTGACAAGTGTGGTGCGTCAGCGTGTGGAAACGCAAGTGAATTGGGACAGTCCATCTGAATGGATTATGCAATACGCTGCGGGGGGGGATGACAATTTCTTAACGCAGGAAGGGGATTACGACATTCTATTGCCGATGATCGATGTGCGTTTTGATATCACCGAAGATTTAATTGCACGAGCGTCTTGGGGCAAAACAATGTCGCGTGCGCCGCTTAGCAATCTTGCGGGTGGCAGAAGTTTGTCAGGCAGCCCAAAACCGGGAGCAAGAACTGGCTCTCGAGGCAATACAAATCTATTACCGTTTGAGTCGACCAACCTAGATTTTTCACTTGAATATTATTACAACGAAGGAAGTTACGCGTCACTTGGCTACTTCAAAAAAGAGGTCGATAACTTTATTCAAACCACAATCACGCAAACCACCATTGAAGGTCTTTACGATATTTACAATGGTCCAAGGTATAAACAAGCGATTGCAGATATTGAAGCCCGTGGAGAGCAGGCAACCAGTGATGCTATTTTTGCGCAAATGCTCGCCAATGGTCACGGTAATGCCGATGGTAAAATTGAGCCAAGCAGTGACGATCCTTTGATGGTATGGAACATCAGCCAGCCACAAAATACCGATAGCAAATCGGTTGATGGTTTTGAAGTGGCGGTACAGCACTTATTTGGTGAAACGGGTTTTGGCCTTGGTGTAAATGCAACTTTTGTTGATGGCGATGTTGAGTTTGATAGTGAAAGCCTAGTGCAGCAAGCACCGCTGACGGGGTTGAGTGACTCGGCTAACTTCCAAGCATTTTACGAAAAAGACGGGTTATCGGTGAAGTTAACCTACGCATGGCGTGACGCTTATCTTATCGGGGTAGGTCAAGCGCAAGGCTCGGCAGATGCACCACCGCAATATGCCAAGTCTTACGGCCAATGGGACGTGAGTGTGAATTACGATATTGATGAGCAGTTTACGGTGTTCTTTGAAGGTATTAACTTAAACAATGAAACCGAGCAAGGATATGGTCGGTATGAAGAGCAATTCTTATTTGCTCGTCAATACGGCCCGAGATACTCGGTTGGTGTGAGGTATACTTTTGAGTGATCCTTTGCGTATCCGTTCACTAAATACCAATTTCACTTAATTAAGCAAATTGGCATAAAAATGCAGACCGATGAGTCTGCATTTTTTTGGCTCTAATTCAGTAGGGGCGACTTTATGTCGCGCTCATTCAAGTACATATTTCATAGGGTAAAGATAAGGCTTACTTCGAAAAAGGGTTTTTTTGATAAACTCAGTACGCCGCTTCCACCTATCGCATATTACTTTGTAAATTCATGATTTAGTGTGATGATGCGGTGAGTGAGATTCGTACGAGTGTTTGCGGGGTTAATATTGTGGACAATTATTTTCTGTTTGTAGGTGTCGCTTTGGCGACAATTTTATTACCTGGGCCTGCGGTGATGCTGACTATCAATAACTCAATTCAAAGAGGTTTTGCCAAGTCTTTAGCTGGTATTTGTGGTGTCGCGCTCGGGATTTTGATTGTCGCCGCGGTATCGGCATCAAGTTTAGGTGTGATCTTAGCCAGTTCCGTATTGGCATTTACGGTTGTTAAATTTATTGGCGCTGCATATCTTTTCTATTTAGGCTACAAAATGTGGCGAACTAAAGGTGAAAGTAAAATAGGCAAGTCTATTGCAGCCAGTTCGATGAAAAAGTGTTTTTTAGAAGGCTTTTTTGTTTCGATCACTAACCCTAAGGCTGTTATTTTCTTTATGTCTATCTTTCCGCAATTTATCAATGTGGAAAATGCCTTTTTGCCGCAATTTATGTTGCTGGTTTTTACCTTTAGCCTGCTGGTGTTTATAGTGCATATTTCTTATGCGGTGTTTTCTGGCCTTGCTAAGACTAAATTGTCGTCACCGAAGAGCATGACGATGATGAACAAAGTGAGCGGTGGCGTGTTTTTTGGGTTTGGCGCCGGTTTAGTTGCCGCCGGTAAGTAGTTTGAGTGGCTTAAAAATGTAAGCATACTCCCTTTTCCCGCGAGTAGTTAAAGGGAGCAAAGCTTGAGTTCGGCATCGCTTAGCTCCGCACTGCAGCTGGCTTACTAGCCTTAGTGCGAGTGGTTGGGCTACTTAGATTTGAATAAGCGCTTGAAGCACTCATTAAGCCAAAACAACCCAAAGTTGTTAATATGCCAATGACGACGTAAATAATAAAATCGATTACCATGATGTTGCTCATATTTAGTTCCTCTCCGTTGGTACAATGTGCATTAAATTCTGTGGGTTTCTACGTGTGATTCGACGACACGGAAACTCTGTGGGACCTCAAACTGAGGCATTAAGTTAAAAACAATCGCTGGGTACTTAAACTTTCTGTTTCTTGATGCGCTTGTAGGGCTTAAACAAGTGATATAAAGCGGCTCGCCATCCAAATTAAAATGAAAGCTATTGCTGCAATCTGACGATTGAGAATGCGGCCCTCTAGGAGTGCTCTGCGAAACTAGGTTTTGCAATTCTTGGAGTTTACGCCAAACAGACTTATTAAAGTCGCTGTCATCTAAGTGTTGGCTCTGCTCAAAAACCGCCACAAACGCGGCACTTTTCATGCTGTCAAACTCTACCTTTTCGACAAAAGAATAGAGACTCGTTATTAAACTGAAGTTGTTGTGTCTTGAGGTGAGATCGCCAAAACCTAAAACCTCAACATGGTTAAACGCTAATTCGGCTCTATTACCACCACAAATGCATGGAAATTGCTGCTTGTTCACGAAATCGATAAAACTACCTTGCAGCTCGGGTTGTGGTGTCATGTTTTATGCTCCTAATGTTGTTATTTGCGCTAGTTGGTTTTGGTGTTTTCCAATGCTGAATGGCGAAATGCATCTACATTGTTTATCTATCACTATGTAAGCAAGGCTCGAACCACAAATTTAAATATTTAAGTTGCTGAATTTAATTGATTTTTAATCTTCGTGTTTTAATGGGGTAATTTTTTCACGTTTTATTCAGGTAAGAAGTACACGGTTGTAAAAATTGGTAACGGTGGGTTTTTCGCTTCGGGCAAGGTTTACCCTGATTGGTTGTTATTGTCCGAGTAAAGGTAAGTTTTTGAGGTTTTTATAGTCCATTGCAATGGCGATACAACGGTAAAGTAGTGCTGTTGGCATGTCTTGTTCTAATTTAAGGACAATCGCTCGGTTTCCTTCAAATTGTAACTCGTCGGAAAATAGTACTCTAAATGTATCAACTAGCTTCGTTTGGCAGTGAAAATAAAGGTGATAGTTAGTAGGCGCTTTGGCTTTCCAAGCCATACGGAAAGGGCTACCCGATTTAACACTAAAGCTTAACTCTCCCCACTTTATTGCCTCAATCACTGCGCCAAAGTTTTGCTCACTGGCCACCTGTATAACGAGGCTACGCAGTGCCCTGATTTTTGCTTGTGCAGCAGGTGGATAGGTACTAATCACTTGTTCGGCTATGTTTGACACTCTGACTCTTCCTTGGTGTTAGCTCATTTAGCTCATAAAGTAGAGTATTAAATTGAACGGGTGAGGGCAAGTGTGCTCTTGGTGTGACTTTTTAAATCGCTTGTTTGTGCCCTGTAAAAAGAATAAACGAGCGCATCAGACAATTGGCTTATCTTAGATCTCTTAAATTCTAGTCCACATTAAAGTTGGTTCATTAGACACTAAAAAAACGATGTGAACACAGCTTGGTGCCCACATCGTGTTAAGGGGACTAATTGCAGCTTAGTGTCGGTGATGCTTCTGAAGAGATCTGTATCTCAGACAGCGTTACCTCGAGTATCCCAGCGGTTGAAAGCTCGAAAGGGACAACGGTTTTAGTGAAGTCCATCCCTTGGGTTTCAAAGCAATTGAGGTCAATGCTTAGTGATTGCCATTTGGCCAACGGCATCGCTTGAAGTTGCTTAGCAATATCGATTTTTGCGGTGCATGAGCCGTTTGCATCCGCTTCGCCTTCGCAGCTCATCGCTACCCAAACCGGTTTATCTGGCGCTGCATCAACTTGTACTTTAAAAGTAAGGGCGCTGTCGGTTGGAATACTTGGGCTTATGTCTTCCCTAAAGTAGCTTTCACTAGCGAGTCTAAAGCCGCTGCGTCGACTACCGTCAAAAAGTAGCTGAATGGCATCTTCTTGTACTTCTCTGTCAGTTGTGCGGTAGCTAATACCACCGAGCGTATGGGTGTTGGCATTTATCACTTGATTTTCGGTACTGCTGTATAAATGGCCTTGCCAAGGTTTATTGATTGATCTTACCAGTAAGTCTACACCGCCGGCGAGATTTGCCTGAGTTTGTATTTGCTCTGGTAAATTATCTGCTAGTACATTTTGGTCTGAATAACGTAAGCCAAAACCATAAGGTAAAAGCGGGTCGTAATTTTCATCTTGGTAATTGACGATTTGTGTCGGCGTTTTTGGCCAAGAGTAGCTAAGCTTGCCAGTAAAATCATACTTAACTTGGCCGTTTTTTTCGGCAAGTAATACGTCACTGATCCCAATTCCCTCAGATCCCGGTAACCATGCCGCCACAAATGCATCTGATGCGTTGAGTTCAGGGTTTACCCACATTGGGCGACCACTGATAAACACCGCCACCGTAGGAATTCCAGCTTGTTTAAAGCGTTTGAGTAATGCGAGATCAGACTTATCAGACGGCTTGTATTCAAGCGTTGCTCTATCACCGTGGCCTTCTGCATAGGGATCTTCGCCAAAGACCACAATGGCAACGTCAGGCTTATCTTCAAAATCACCGCTAGTACTTAATGTGACGGTGCCACCAGCCGCTTCTGCTTGCTGCTTTATACCATCATAAATAGAAGTACCGCCCGGGAAGTCGGCATTGGTGTTGTTGGTACCTTGCCAAGTAATACTCCATCCGCCGGATTGTTTGCCGATATTGTCGGCACCATCGCCTGCTAACAAAATATGTTGGTTTGGTTTAAGTGGTAATAGCTGATCTTTGTTTTTGAGTAAAACCAGTGACTCACGTACGGCTTGGCGCGCAACTTTACGGTGCGACTCTGCGCCAATGATTTCTGAGTTGCCAGCCAATGGACGATTTGCAGGACTTGGTTTTTCAAAAAGTCCCGCACGGAGTTTAACTCTTAAAATACGACTTACTGCATCATCAATGCGAGACTGCGCGATAGCGCCGCTTTTTGCTTGCGCTAGCGTATTGTTGTACAAGGCTTTCCAGTCGTTCGGGGCCATGACAATATCAATGCCGGCATTAATGGCCTCCGCGCAGCTGTCGTTCGTACAGCCTTTTATTTGGCCGTGACCATTCCAATCGCTCACCACAAAACCATCAAAATTCATTCGCTCTTTGAGCACTTGGGTAAGCAAATAATGACTGCCATGCACTTTTTCGCCATGCCAACTGTTAAACGACGCCATCACCGATTGTGCTCCGGCTTCAAGTCCGCCTACGTAGCCTTGAGCGTGAAGTGCAATTAATGCTTTTTCAGAGGCGATGTTGTCGCCTTGGTCGTCACCATCAACTGTGCCACCATCGCCGACAAAATGCTTTACCGTGCTGATCACGCGGTTCTTACCAAGAAAGTCCGCCTTAGGATCGCCCTGTAAGCCTTTAACAATAGCGCTGGAATACGCTTTTACGATGTCGGGATGCTCCGAGTATCCTTCATAGGTGCGTCCCCAGCGATCATCACGCACCACCGCGACCGTCGGGGCAAAGATCCAATCAATTCCGGTGGCTAACACTTCTTTTGCGGTAATGTGGGCGATTTTCTCAATAAGATCTGGGTTATTTGCTGCGCCAAGGCCAATGTTATGTGGAAATAGCGTAGCGCCAATGACGTTATTGTGGCCATGAACCGCATCCGTTCCCCACATGGTTGGAATAGTGCTGCCATCTAGGCTATCGTCAATCGATGCCTGATAGAGCGCTTCGGCAAGTTTAACCCAATCTTCCGGCGTTGCATGTTTGTTGTTGTAAGGAAATGCGCCACCGCCATTGAGATATGAGCCGAATCCGTACTCTCGCATTTCTGCGACGGTAATATTTCGAATCTCAGGCTGGATCATCTGCGCAACTTTTTGCTCCAGGGTCATCTTAGCGAGTATCGACCGAATTCTTTCTTCTAGATTGTTATCGGTTTGGATAGCAGGCGTCAGCGCTGGCCAGTTTTCTACTTGGCGAGCTGCATCAACACTGGTTTTATTTGGGCTTTCGCTACAGCCTGTTAAGGTTGCGATAGCCATTGCAAGACTTAGCATGGTTATTTTCGTTTTCATGTCTTAATTACTCTTGAAACGCTGAGGAGTTGCGCCTTTTAATCCAAAGTAGGCGATGTAGATATAGCATAAAGCAGGCAGTAAGAATGATAGCTGCAGATTGATTCCGTCTGCTAGCATCCCTTGTAATAGCGGGATAACTGCACCGCCGACAATAGCAAGACAGAGAATGCCTGAGCCTTGTGCCGTTTGTTTTCCAAGCCCATTCAACGATAAGCTAAAGATAGTCGGGAACATCACGGAGTTACAAAGCCCGACCGCCAAAATGCTCCAAAGGGCGAGCTGACCGCTGCTAAATACTGCGATAAGCACTAATGCAAATGCACAGACTGCATTAAAGGCAAGCACGGTTCGACCCGATATTTTCTGCATGACTAACGCGCCAATAAAGCGTCCGATCATGGCTCCACCCCAATAATATGCGATGAGCTTTGCAGCTTGGGCTTCGGTCATGTTGCCAATGTCCGGTTGATGTAAGAAGCTAACGAGCGTTGAGCCAATTGCCACTTCAGCTCCAACATAAACGAAAATACCGATTGCACCAAGCACCAAGTGTTTATGCTGCCATGCCTTGATTTCACCTGTGGTGACTTCCTCAGTAGTAGTACTACTTAGCTGGGGAAGTTTGATAAAGGCAAAGATCAAAGCCAATGACGCGAGCATGGCTGCCAACATCAAGTAAGGCAATTGGGTTGCGCTGGCATTGCCCACCTCAACTGTGCTTCCCTCACTGAAGATGAGCATGGCGCCAAAAAATGGAGCGACAGTCGTACCGAGAGAGTTAAAGGCTTGGGTCATGGTGAGTCGTGCAGGGGCGGTTTCGGGAGAGCCAAGTACACTAACAAAAGGGTTAGCAGCAACTTGTAGCACTGTGATCCCTGCCGCTAGTACAAATAGCGCGAATAAAAACACGCCGTAGATACCACTTTCAGCCGCTGGGTAAAAAAGCACACAGCCGATGCCTGCGGTAAGTAATCCAGTTACAATGCCTTTTTGATAGCCGATTTTTCCAACCAATTTGCCAGCTGGCACCGAAACAACAAAATAGGCGCTAAAAAAGCAAAATTGGATCAGCATCGCTTGAGTGTAATTAAGCTCAAACGCGCCTTTGAGATACGGAATTAAAATATCATTCAAGCAAGTAATGAAACCCCACATAAAAAATAGTGAGGTGAGGGCCCCCAAAGCAAATCGGTACTGGCCAGTATGGCCTGTGGCGATTGCTGCTGAAACCTGTGGTTGAGACGGTACGCTCACGACAAACTCCTAGTTGATTTTTTTTGGTAAAGCGCTTACATTTATAAAAATGAAAGCGCTTACATTTTTTAATGATGATTGCAGAAAGCGAACACGAATTCAAATAAAAAATGTTTTTGCCTTGCACTGTGACTAACACAACACGCTCGTACCTTGGCGTGAACACATAACTTGGAACGATTAACCATGAATAAAATTATCCTGCCAACACACTCGGCCATGTTGAAGGCAGACTATATTTTCGGCGTTGCGACTTCGTCATTTCAAATCGAAGGTGAGCGGCGTGGGCGTTGTGAGTCTATTTGGGATAGGTTTTGTGAACATGATGGCGCGATAAAGGATAGTAGTAACGGTGATATTGCCTGTGAGCATGTATCCAGATGGCAGCAAGATGTTGAACTCATAACCAGTTTAGGGGTTGACGCCTATCGCCTTTCTATTTCTTGGCCAAGAGTAATGAATGATGATGGCACGGTTAACGATGCTGGACTTTCATTTTACCAACAATTGGTCGATGCGTTGGTTGTTAAAGGCTTAAAAGTGTTTGTCACGCTATATCACTGGGACTTACCACAAGCGCTTGAGGATAAGGGCGGATGGCTGAATCGAGAAACGGCTGTGGCTTTTGCACGGTATACCGAGGTGGTATGTAAAGCGCTTGGCGATAAAGTGTATGCGTACACCACGTTAAATGAACCATTTTGTAGTGCACATTTGGGGTATGAATTAGGTATTCATGCACCGGGCTTGCGCTCCCAAGCGGCGGGACGACAAGCAGCTCATCACCTGCTTCTTGCCCATGGTTTAGCGATGCAAGTGTTAAGAGCGCATTGCCCAAATAGCCTCCATGGAGTCGTGTTGAATTTTGCCAATGCGGATCCTGTGTCTACAGCGCATTGTGACGTGGAAGCGGCAAAAATTGCGGATGATTACTGTAATCACTGGTATATCAAGCCTATCCTTGAAGGGCTGTACCCAGATTTACTTGCCCAGCTCCCGAGAGACGTACAACCAGATATGTTAGCTGGAGATTTAGAGATTATTGCTGCTCCCATTGATTATCTTGGCGTGAACTACTACACCCGAAATATTTATCAATCTGATGGTAATGGATGGTATGAACAAGTTGAGCCTAGTGCCAAAACGCTCACTACAATGGGCTGGGAAGTCGTGCCAGACTCTTTTTGTGCATTGCTTCGGGAGTTACATGCTGAATACCAGTTGCCACCACTTTATATCACAGAAAATGGTGCAGCCTTTGACGATAAAATGGAAAATGGCGAAATATTAGACGTGCAAAGGCTGGCGTACTTCCAATCTCATCTGCTCGCGGTTAATCAAGCTATGGAGCAGGGCGTTGATATTCGTGGCTACTTTGCATGGAGTTTAATGGATAATTTCGAATGGGCAGAGGGGTATACGCAACGCTTTGGTATTGTGCACGTTGATTATCATACTCAGCAAAGAACCTTAAAGGCGAGTGCAAAAGCCTACCAAACGATGCTGCTAGAGCGTAAATCAAGTGTCTAAAACTATGCGCATTTTGAGCCAAAATTGGTATAGTGCGCAGATACAACTGATGGAATAAAAGTAATAGGTATGGCAACGATTTACGAAGTCTCAAAAGCTGCTGGGGTATCATTAGCCACGGTGTCACGGGTGATGAATGGCAATGCAAAGGTGAGTGACAAAACCAAAGAGAAGGTGCTCGCGGCAATGTCAGAGTTAGGTTATAAACCTAACGCCATCGCACAATCTTTAGCTTCTAACCGCAGTAACAGTGTGGGGC
Source organism: Pseudoalteromonas maricaloris (assembly GCF_024746855.1). Taxonomy (NCBI): domain Bacteria; kingdom Pseudomonadati; phylum Pseudomonadota; class Gammaproteobacteria; order Alteromonadales; family Pseudoalteromonadaceae; genus Pseudoalteromonas; species Pseudoalteromonas maricaloris. The sequence goes on from NZ_CP024626.1 coordinate 230,924, forward strand.
TTATGGTATCTGAGCTACACGGTTCTTTCTTTGGTGACATGATGAGCACCATAGAGAGTACGCTGAGAACGGCGGGTAAACATGCCATTATTGCGGCGGGCCATAGTGATGAAGAAAAAGAGCAACAAGCCATCGAATTTTTATTGGATAGGCGCTGCGATGCCTTAATTGTGCATGCAGAAGCAGTCAGTGATGAATATCTCATTGAGCTTGCGGGACGAGATGTAGAACTGGTGCTAGTGAACCGCCACATTCCAGAGTTGGCAGAGCGCTGTTTTTATACTGACAACGAACTGGGTGGATACTTAGCGACTGAGGCGCTATTGCAGCGCGGACACCGAGATATCGCGTATATCAGTGGACCGCTATTTAAGCTTGACGCCAAAGCGCGCTTGGCTGGTCATCAAAAAGCCTTAGCTGAATACCATGTGTCATTTGATCCTAAGCTCTCATTTGAAGGCGGCTATCATGAAACCGATGGCATCGCGGGATTTAAGCATCTAATGCAAACAGGGCAGCGGTTTAGTGCCTTGGTTTGCGCAAACGATGAGATGGCATCAGGTGCGATGACTGCGGCCAGAGAAGCTGGACTTGATGTCCCATCAGCGCTTTCCGTTGTAGGCTTTGACGATGTGTTATTTACCAAATATCTTTATCCAAAACTCACCACCATAGATAACCCTATTCGTAAAATGGGCAATGCGGCCGCGCGTTGGGTACTTAAGCATGTGTATAAAGAGAAGCACCAACCCGATGTTGAAAATCTCTACCCACCAACCTTAATCTTGCGCGATTCTATCGCCGTAAAAGCAGAGTAATAAGCGATGACCAGCCTGTCGATATCCAATGCATTGAAGTACACCTTAATTGTATCGTTAGGCGGGTTTATTTTTGGCTTTGATGCGTCGGTGATTTCGGGCGCAATTGGCTTTATCAGCGAGGCCTTTAAGCTCACCCCATGGCAGCAAGGGATAGTTGTGAGTGCGCCTACCTTAGGAGGGTTGGTCGCAACACTTATTGCAGGGCCGGTGGCTGATGCTATTGGCCGTAAGCAAACATTGCTGATGACCGCGTGTTTGTATTTTGTCTCCGCGATTGGCTCGGCTTTTGCGACTTCGTTTGAAGCATTGGTGATTGCGCGTTTCATTGGTGGAATGGCATTTTGTTCTTTGATGGTGGCGCCCATGTATATTGCTGAGATCAGCTTAGCGGATCAGCGCGGGCGTTTAGTATCGGTTAATCAGCTCAATATAGTCGTTGGCCTATTTATCTCCTATTTCACTAACTATTTCTTACTTCAGCTCAGTCATAGCGAAGCAATGTGGGTGTCTGGTTGGCAAATAGATACTCAAACATGGCGTTGGATGCTTGGTGTTGAGGCGCTGCCAGCACTGGCGTGGATTTTGTTGTTACTGTTATTGCCACGAAGTCCTCGGTGGTTATTGATGAAAGATCAGCAGCTAGAGGCTAAACGCACATTAACGCGATTGTTTGGTAGCAACAATGCACAACAGCAACTTGATGCTATTCAAGCCGCGTTACCGAAACTGCAACTGAGTAGTTTGTCGCTTGCGCGCAAAATGGGCAGTTTGTTTAGTAAGCGACTTCGTGTTCCTTTGCTGGTAGGCATTGTGCTTGCCGTCGCGCAGCAAGTCACCGGGATCAATGTGGTGTTTTTTTATGCTCCGACCATTTTTGAGCAAAGCGGTATTGGTACTGATGCTGCATTTATGCAAGCGATTTGGATTGGTCTTATCAATGTAGTTTTTACCATCGTTGCGCTACTGACCATAGATAAACTCGGACGGCGGCCATTGTTACTTATTGGATTAACGGGCATTTGCTTTAGTATGGCGCTGTGTAGCTGGGGCTTTAAGCAAGCAACTTATCAGCTAAATACAGCGCATATTGCTGAAATTAAGAAAGAAGTAGCCGATTTTCCTGCGCATGCATTAGCGCCAATATTAGGCCAGACTTTCACCTCCGACGTTGCATTTAATGACGCGATAAAGCAGCGTTTAACTGCAGACGAGTATCGGCAATACAAGTCGGTGATTTTCGCACACAGCATTAATATGCCAGCAAAACTGGTTTTGCTTGGGATTTCTCTTTTTGTTGCGTCGTTTGCGATGTCGCTGGGGCCAGTCATGTGGGTAATGTTTTCGGAGATATTTCCAAATGCAATTCGAGCCGTTGCGATTTCCGTTGTCGGTGTGATTAATAATGCCGCCAGCTTTACTGTACAACTAGTGTTTCCGTGGGAGCTTGAATATTTAGGTGCAAGCACCACCTTCTTATTGTACAGCCTGTTTTCATTGCTTTCGTTTGCGCTGGTATTTTTGTTTGTGGAAGAAACCAAAGGTAAGAGCTTGGAGCAGCTAAGCGAAAGTTTGGAAGCGAAACCTAGTTAACCTGAGCTGCGGATAATTAATGCCTTTCTAGCAGCCAGTTTTAGCGCTAACTGCGTTGAATTCACTTCCAATAGCCAGCTATTGGTGCGTAAATTCGCCTTGTTTTCCCTAAAACTCTCTGGCTAGATAAGGAGAAAACTAAGTTGTGCTTTAGCAACAATGAGTTGGAACATTCCTTATCCAAACCTCAGGTTAGTTAGCAAAACCCGCGATAAAATATTTCTCTATGTAATTTTTTTGTAAACGATTATTCATGTTTGGGATTTATTATCTTCCTTGGACTAGTCCAGAAATTCACATTTAAAGGAAAGATAATGAAATTACCCGTGCTTAGCAGTGCATTACTTGCACTTTCATTTACCGCAAGTGCAGATGCACTTGAAAACAAAGTATTGCTCATTGGTATCGATGGCCTGCAATACGAAAAAATAGGTGTAAATAATACACCGAACTTTGATCGCCTATATCTAGCTCAAGCTTACACTGGCGGGATCGCAAAAACACAAACACAGCAAAAAACCAAAAGTGGCCCAGGTTGGGCGACAATTTTAACTGGGGTTTGGGTGAATAAGCATCAAGTGCCGAGCAACGACTCAGGCCTAGCAAACAAAGCCTATCCCAGCCTTTATCGTTACATCGCAGAACATGATGCTAACGCCGATATCTCAAGTTTTAGTACTTGGGGACCTATTCATACGCAATTCTTCAGTGACGATGTCGCCTTGATGGACAGAAGATCGGAGGGAGGCGGCGATGATGATAATTTAAATAAAGCGCTGGCTACATTAAATAACGGCTCACCAGATTTTGTCTTTTTACATTTAGATGAACCGGACGCTGTGGGCCACAGCTTATGCTTTGGTTCTGCCTACAATAAATCGGTAGAAGATGCGGACAAGCGACTGGGTAAATTACTCGACGCGGTTGAAGCAAGAGAGCAAAACGGTGAGAACTGGTTGGTGATGGTCACGACCGATCATGGCCGTACACCGGTTGTTGGTTGTCATCATGGTGAGCAAACTGAGCCGGAAAAAACCATCTTTATCGCCACCAACAAAGTGTTGAATAAAGAATTTAGCTCAAAAGATGTTAATCCTGCTAATACCGACTTCTCTGGTTTATATGGCTATCCAGCACAAACAGCGATTGTACCGACCATTTTATCTTACATGGGTATTAAAACAAATGTGCAAGCGGGTTTTGAAAGCACGCCGATGTACGGTGACTTAGGAATTCGTAAACTCAATTATGCCAATAAACTATTTACGTGGCTAAATGGTGCGAATGCGCAAACGCGTGTTTATCGAAATAATCAACTAATTGAAACTTTGCCTGCGGGTGTTGCCCAGTGGCAAGATCCGCAGCCCGTATCTGGCATCAATAACTATAGCTTTGAGCAACAGGGTGTGCATGTTGGTTATCGAGTTACCGAGCTGAAACTCAATGCGGCGCATCAGTGGCATAATACTAAAAGCTACTTTTTCTCTGAAGATGCGCGCTACTGGCGTTACGATACGGTGTTAGATAAAACGGATGATGGTTATCCGGTATCGGTGACTAATGGTAACTGGCCAGGACTTGGCGATTATGCAGAACAAATTCGTGCGAGTTTTTATAAAGACAGTGGTACGGTGTACTATTTCCTATCGGATGGTCAATACCTGAGCTATGACATACAGAGCGATAAGGTACGAGCAGGTTACCCTAAAGCAATTGATAACAATACTTGGCCGGGGCTTGCTGCCTACGCAAATAAAATAACAGCAACCCTTCGTTGGACGTCCGATAAGGTGTATTTCTTCCTAGATGATGGTCAATACTTACGCTATGACTTGGGAGATGACCGAGTGGACAGTGGGTATCCCAAAGCTATCAACGATAATACTTGGCCGGGACTTGGTGCTTACGCGACAAAGATAAGTGCAGCATTAAAGTGGAACGACACGCGTGCTTATTTCTTCTTAACTGATGGTCGCTATCTAAGATATAGCATTACTTTTGACAAAGTGGATGCGGGTTATCCTAAAGCCATTGATAATGGCACTTGGCCCGGGTTGCAGTAAACACTGCAAAAGTAACGGATCTTGAAGGGAGTGAACAACTCCCTTTTTCATCTTGTTTTATACTTCAATGCGCGTTTTTCAGTTATGCTGTGCGCTCCTCTTTTGACAAGGATAAGATTGATGGATTTTAGATCTGATACGGTTACGCAACCGACCCCCGCCATGAAACAAAGCATGTTTGACGCGCCGCTTGGTGACGATGTTTATGGTGATGATCCGACAGTGAATGCACTTGAACAGTTTGCCGCTGAGCGTCATGGTTTTGAAGCTGCGCTGTTTACCAGCTCAGGCACGCAAGCAAACCTGCTTGCACTGATGAGCCATTGTGAAAGAGGGGATGAATATCTTTGTGGCCAACAGGCGCATAATTATAAATTTGAGGCGGGTGGAGCGGCTGTGCTTGGCTCTATTCAGCCGCAACCATTGGAAAACGAGGCCGATGGCAGTATTTGCTTAGAAAGAATTAAGCAAGCGATTAAACCTGACGATTTTCATTTTGCGAGAACTAAGCTGCTTAGTTTAGAAAACACTATTGGTGGCAAGGTATTAAGTCTAGAATATATCGCACAAGCCAGAGCACTGTGTGACGAGCGTGGCTTAAAGCTCCATCTTGACGGTGCAAGAGTCTATAACGCTGCAGTCGCCTTAAAGGTTGATATCACAGAAATCGTAAAGCACTTTGATTCATTTACTATTTGCTTATCTAAAGGACTTGGCGCGCCGATTGGCTCTTTATTGCTTGGTGATAAAGCATTGATAGAAAAGGCGAGAAGGCTTAGAAAAATGCTTGGTGGCGGTATGCGTCAGGCGGGCATGCTCGCGGCGGCTGGTCTTTATGCTTTGCAACATAATGTAGAGCGTCTAGAGGAAGATCATCAAAACGCGCAATATTTAGCTGATAAACTTGAGCAACTGCCTGGGTTTAAGCCATGCAAGCACTTAGTACAGACAAATATTATCTTCGCTGAAGTGGAAGCCGGCATCGATCTTTTTACGATAGCAAAGCAGTTAAAGGCAAAGGGCATTAATATCACTCCAGGATATCAAGGCATGCGATTTGTGACGCATATGGGAGTGAATCGCGCCGATGTGGATGAGCTAATAGCAGAACTCACTAATTTGTTGATGTGATAGGTATTACACTTATTTACATTTGGTGTGTTCTATTTGGGAACGATTGCTGCTAGTTTTGTGCGAAAGTTATATAAGGAAAATTTAATGTTCTCTTCGTTGATAAAGACCACTTTTGGTATTTCTGCTTTGCTAATCAGCACCGCAAGTGTTGCCAATTCGGTCGATTTTTCTGCTGGTACTGGCTATCCATTTTTTGGTCAAATTGAACTGTCACTTCCACAAGCCGATAGTAATAGTCGATGGTATGGGAATTATCTCCTCGGTTTAGATGATGGGTTTTCTGTCGGTTATGAAAAAGCGGTATCTGAAAACAACAAACATGCTTTAGGTGTGGTGCTTGGCGCATTAGGGGCGAGAGATGCAGGTCCAGTATGTAAAGAAGAGGGCACTGTATGTGATATTTTCGAGCCGCTTATCGATCTCTTTGATAGTGAAACGACAAATGGTATCGGTGTAAGTTATAGCTACTATTTTACCAGTATCAATCAACCAGGTTGGCGGGTTAAATTGGTTGCAGGTTATGGTGAAAGTGATAGACATAACGTTGAGCGTGCTGATGGCAGTTTAATTTTTAGCTATCAGTTTTAAGTCATCGCCCTATTACCATTGGTCTCGGTTCTAGGGCGATTTAGTTCTTATAATTTAATCGTTAAAACTTGTATTTTACGTTGGCGCTGATGGTTCTACGCTGTCCGTAAAAACAGTCTCCACGGAACAAGCAGCTGGTAATCACCGTTTTATCGCTGACATTATCGACTTGTAAACTGAATTGATATTGTTCAATGTCATAGCCAATCATCATATCAACAAGCGTAAAGTTGTCGGTCACTAATTGCTGGTGCAGTGTTTGTCCGTTTAGTTCAACTGTACGACTGCCATCATAAGTTTCTCCCACATGTCTGATACCGGCACCAAACTTAAGCCCAGGAAGCCATTCATCTGCGCGGTACGTTGCCCAAATTGAAGCTAAGTGCTTTGGTGTTGCTGAGAGCTGAGTATCATCTGTGATTAACGTGACCAAGTCCTGTGCTACATAGAGTTCTGTGGATGATAGCGGAGAAACGTCTTGCTCTGTTTCCAAGTAAGAGTAAGCGGCATAGATATCAAGGTGCTGCCATTCAAGCTGGGCTTCAAGCTCTAATCCTTTTACTGCAATTTCACCGTCTTGTACTTCAAACTCAGGGGAAACTTTTCGTATTTGATTTTTGTCTTTAATTTCAAATATAGAAGCAGTGATAAGGTGTTCAGTACCCGTTGGCTGATATTTCAAGCCAAGTTCAACTTGCTCGCCCTCAAGCGGTTTATATGCGCCACCTTGTGGTTTTTGTCCAAATACAGCCTTAAATGATTCAGAATAGCTAGCATAGGGTGCTATGCCATTCTCAAATTGGTAAAGCACACCGATCCTACCTGTTGTGGCATTCTGACTATTTTTGATTGCACCTACCGTTTGCACCTGATTTGAAACGTCATCATAGCGAAGTGCCGCATTGAGTACCCAGCTGTTTACTTCCGCAGTAACTTGCGCATAAGCACCAAGCTGCTTGTTGTTGAGCGTATTCTCGGGGTTATCGACAACCGCTGTTGGTAACTCAGTGCTTTGTCCATACACTGGGTTATATAAGTCTAGTGGTGCAGCAACGCCGCGGCCGCGATCAGAATCCGTATCCGCATTTTGGTAGTCAACACCCGAAACCATAGTTAATCTCACCGTATCTAGTTCCAAATATTTATGGAATTGAAGATCCATCGTCACACTACGTGCACTTGAATCGGTGAGGCTGGCGATACGCTTAACAGTGCGTTTGTCGGCTTCAAATTTTGGTGGCCAAGAATAAATGGTACGGTACTCGGATGAACTATCGCTGTAGCGACCGGAGAACTTTATATGTGTGTCTAAATCAAAGCTGTGCTCAACGATAGCGGTGATCGCTTGTTGCTCAGTATCATATTTATCCCAACCTGGCTCGCTGACGAAACGTTCACTGGGAATTTGGCCATATTGTGCAGGTAGAATAGTGCCTTCATGCGGGAAGAATTGCGTTGAAGAGCCTGATTCATTTCTCTGAAGATTGGCAAGCAAGGTAATTTTAGTTTCATCTGAAGCAAGCCAGCTAAAGCTTGGTGCAAGCATCAGGGTGTTGTCATCAACATAATCGGTCTGCGTGCCGCTGTCTCGATACATGGCAACAGCACGTGCCTGATACTCTTGCTGCTCACCAAATGTGGTGTTGTAATCAAGTGCTAGTTGCTTACGGTCGTAGTTGCCCACTTGTGCCCAGATCTCACCTTCAGTGTCTGCTTTTGGCAATTTTGATACTGCGTTGACGATACCACCTGTAGACCCCTGTCCGTAAAGTACTGATGAAGGGCCTTTTAAGATCTCTACGCTTTCAAGCGCATAAGGGTTCGTACGGGTATTGTTGTAATTGCCAAAAAGCTTTTGCAGGCCGTCAACGTAGAGTAAGGGGTCGACGCCACGAATTTTAGACCAATCGCCTCGAGTATCAACACCATATGGCCCATTATAAACACCTGCAACATACCCAATCGCATCTTGCAGTGTTTCTGCGCCTAAATCAGAAATACGTTGCGCTGTTAAGACTGAAACTGAAACAGGCGTTTTGACGATAGGAACTGCTGTTTTTGATGCTGTAGCGCTAACGTATGAAATCAGACCTCTTGGGCTAACTTCGATGATTTCAATGTCGTCTTTATCTTGTTTTGTTTGCTCTTGTGCAATTGCGGAGCAAGACAACGCCAATGCAACACTGGCTATAAGGCTTGGATATTTGTATTTAAATGAGCGCATGATTAATCCCTATGATCTAAGTTTGCGCAAATGATATTGTAGATGAGAGTGATTATCAATATTATTGTTCTGTAATTTGCAAATATTACAAAGCTTTATTCTAGACTACGTATTGTTGTGCCTTATATCTGGGCGGTGCTCAGCTGCGCAGCGCTTTGAGCAGTATTTAACGTTTTCCCAATCTCTTTGCCATTTTTTCCGCCAATAAAACGGGCGTTTGCAAATAGGGCATACTTTATAAGGTAGGTTTACTTTCTTATGAGCCATTTGAGGTTTATACCAATTAGTCTTAATACTTGCTCAATTTGAAGGAGCAAATCTGACGCTAACTGCGTTAAAAATTTCTCATTTAGAACAACTAAATAACCTGAGCTGCGGATAATTAATGCCTTTCTAGCAGCCAGTTTTAGCGCTAACTGCGTTGAATTCACTTCCAATAGCCAGCTATTGGTGCGTAAATTCACCTTGCCTACAGGATGTAGGTACCTTAGCGAGAGCAGGACGCGGAAGCGGTGTTTTCCCTAAAACTCTCTGGCTAGACAAGGAAAAAACTAAGTTATTCTTTAGCAACAATGAGTTGGAACATTCCTTATCCAAACCTCAGGTTAAATAGCAAAATTTTCGTCTTGCCTACACGGATGTAGGTACCTTGGCGATAGCAGGACGCGGTAGCGGGGTTATCGACAAGATTTTCTCGCCTCAAAATGATCACTTAAATAAGCGAATTGGTATTCGTCATTTTTAGTATTCATACGGTAGTGATAAAAAGTGAGATCAAAAAAGCCCCATAGCAAGTGCTGTAGGGGCTTTAGAAAGGAAATAGGACAGGTTATGCTGATGGGATGAGTGCATATCCTCCTTTTAAATGTCCGATATTATGAAAGCCAAGTCTCGCCAGTGCTTGTGCGGCAACTTGTGAACGGCTGCCGCTTCGGCACACCAACACCAACTCTTTCGACTTGTCTTGACTATGTTTGCAAATAAAGTCAGTAAGGCGGGTGAGGGGCACATTTTGATCAAATGCTCTGTCGTGGTTTAGGGCATATTCATGCGGTTCACGTATATCAATTAACAGCACACCTTCGTTGTTAGCGATGTGAGCATTGAGCTCTTTTGTGGTGTACTCGTGCAGTTCAAATTGGTTTTTATTGCAAACCGTTGCGCCACACATGATCTCGCTGCCAGCCTCATCAACAATGTTTTTGTCTATTTGTGCCTTTTTCTCGACAAATACATCAACTGCAACGTCATGTTGAAGCACACTGTTTAATAGCAAATTACGATTACACTCTGCCGCTAGGGTAGTTGCAAACTCATTGTTGTAGTCGTGGCTTGGACATAACAAAGTATCGGTTTCGATAAGTTGAGCAAGTAGCTGAATACTGTGTAGCATCGCTTGTGATGAGCTGGTGGAGAAGTTGGTCCTACCAAGTGCTCCCATCAGGATTAGGTCACCACAAAAAACGTATCTAATGGTGTACTCACCTTGCTGTTGCTCCAATAGCATAAAGGTGAGGCTATCTTCCGTATGTCCAGGGGTGGCTAGTTTGGCAAGGCGGTAGTGACCAATAACTAGCGCTTCAAGTGACTGGCCTTTAAATTCAATGTGTGTAGCTTGAGTAGGCCAGCCTAAATGGTCACATGCTTGCTTTGGTAAATTCAGTGCGGTTCGACTCGATTCGTGATCGGCGTGCCCATGAGTATCAAGTGCGGCGAGCAGTGTCAGCTGCTGGCATTCCAGTATCGTATTAAGACGTTCTACCAGCTCAGGAAGTGGATCGATAATAATCGCCGTTTTTGACTGCTTATCTGCAAACAGCCAACAGCATGCACCACCCACTTTAAATTGTACTAGGCCGTCAAGTGCTTCTTTATTGTTAACGCCATTCGCCGCTTGCATGAGACAGCTGTGACCGAGTGCCTGAGCACAATGGAGAATGCGCTCACACGCCGCGTCTATTTCAGTTTGGGTTGTGGCAGGGCCAAAAGACAGTCGAATAGCCGATTCGCTTTGCCATGCAGGGAGTCCCATGGCATCTAGCACAAAACTGCGCGTTACCTTTGAACTGCACGCTGAACCCGAGCTGACACGGATGTTTGCTGCGTCGAACAAATCCATGATTTCTTTTGAGCTAAATCCCGGAATTGCAAAGTTTAGTGTAGTTGGAACGCTATTACTGAATTGATTATTAAATACAATTGTCGGGAACGCATCTTTAAGTGTTTGCGCCAGCTGATTTCGAAAATCGTGTAGTTTATCTACGCTTGCAAATTGGCTGTCATTTTCTTTTAGCAGTTCGTCAAAAATCACATTCAGTGCGGCAAGGCCAGGCAAATTTTCTGTTCCTGAGCGCAAACCGCTCTCTTGACCGCCTCCTGCAATAAATGGCGTAAACGGCGCGGTTTCTCGAATATAAACAAAACCGATGCCTTTTGGTGCATATAGCTTATGGCCGCTAAAAGGTGCGTAGTCAATTGTTGTTCTTGCTAGGTTTAAGCTGCGTTTTCCCAGGGCTTGCACACAGTCAACCATCCAAAAAATATCTGAATTATGCTTTCTTATTACTTCTTCTAATTTGTTCAGGTCTTGATATACACCGGTTTCATTGTTGACAGCCATAGTGCAAATCATTAGCGCATTAGGCACTTCACTGGCGATAAACGCTAAATCCAGATTACCTGCACCATCAACCGGGATGGCTTTGACATCGGCATTAATTTCTAAAATTTGATTCCAATGTTTGAGTGATTCAGGCACTGCTTTGTGTTCAGTAGCCCCGTAAAGTAGCGTATATTTTTTGTTTGGCTGTATCTTCTTTTTTGCTTCACAAAGGGCTGATAGTATGCCGGTCTGGATGCCCTCGGTTGCGCCGCTGGTGAAGATCACTCGACCATGACCAGAACCTAAAACAGCACGTGCTTTTTGGCGAGTGTGCTCCATCAGTTGCTTCGCTTGAAGGCCTGTAATATGGCTGCTGCTGGGGTTGCCAAACATGGTTTTCATGGTAACCAATGCTGCGTCTGCTGCTTGCTCTAATACAGGGGTTGTTGCATTAGCATCTAGATATATTTGAGGTAACACCGTTTCTACTGTCATGACTGAGCCTTTAGGTATAAGCAAATTACAGATATAACAAAAAGTAATAAGTAATTATTTATAGTTATAATAAGGGAGATAGGCGTACGTTTCAACTATTGAGGATGTGTTTCTTGCAGACTAGATAGAGTGACGTTTAATGTAAAATTAATTTGAAAAAAATGTGCTCATCATGTTTAATTGCGTTCGCTCAAAGGCAATGCGAGCAAGGTAACTGTAATGGTAAGGAAAGGCTCTTAGAGTAATGGATGAATGATGTTGCAACGAATAACAAAACCGACAATGTGGCCGTTATTTTTTACACTGGGTGTGTACGCTACGTTGATCTGGGTACAAGGCTTTTATCAGGCACTTGGCCAAATTATCAGTGAATCCCATATTGCGCTTACCATGGCGTTGGGATCGTTTGTGGCTGGTGGAACGGCATTAGGTGGTGGCGCCGTTGCGTTCCCTGTGATGACTAAATTATTAGACATAGACCCCGCTACTGCCAAGGTATTTTCTCTCGCGATACAAAGCTTTGGTATGACGGCCGCGACCATTACTATTTTCTGTCGCCGTATTCCGGTATATAAAAACGTTATTTTAATGGCGTTGCCAATGGCTGCGCTTGGTGTAACGCTCAGCCTATTGTATATCGCGCCTCTGGCACCAAGGCTGCTCGTTAAGTCTATTTTTAGTTTTTTGTTGCTCTGCTTTGCACTAACACTGATTTTGAGATGGTGGCGTAAGGCACATCACCAACCAAGCAGTGAGTTTATCCAGCCTAAAATGCTACGCTTTATGGCCGTAGCGTTAATCGGAGGTATCGCGAGTGGATTAGTAGGGTCGGGTGCAGATATTGCACTCTTTGCCTTGTTGGTGATTGCTTATAATGCAGATGTGAAAAAGGCGACTGCAACCTCTGTCGTGGTGATGACGTTTACCTCATTGATCGGAAGTAGCATCAATGCGTGGCACCTCAATACGATCACCAGTGAAATAAACGGCTATTTGCTAGCGGCAATACCGATTGTAGTCGTTGGTGCTCCGTTAGGGGCTTATGTTTGTTCAAAAGTAAAAGTAGGGCACCTGGTCAGTTTTCTTTTAGTCTTGATTGGGCTTGAAGTGAGCTTTACCTGTTATGAGTTATATCCGACGCTGCTAGGATTGTTTTAATCTAATGCGGTTTACAAAATGGGGTAAGCCGCGAAGCGAGGAAATAACGAAGTTAGATTACTCTCGCTAAATAAAAATATCCATCCGTTACACTTTATTATCATCTTTGCGTGTATTGCAAAAAACATTACAAATTTAAAATGTAAATGATAGTTGTTATCATTACTATTGTTTTGCTAAACTTCGCCCCCTCTCTGATAAATTATTTTCTGAAATAGGTATTCGTGGCTATTTCAGAAAGATCCAATTGCGTAGTTTGGAGTTAAAAAATGCAATACTCTCGCTCTTCTGTTCTTTCCGCCTCATGCGTTGCAGTTAAGTTGGCTTTACTTGGTGCAAGCACAACGGCTTTCGCTTCTGAAGACATAGAAAAAATCAGTGTCTATGGCAAACATAATAAAATTATTTTGCAATCTGGAACTGCAACTAAGTCTAATATGGATCTTATGCAGACCCCCGCAGCGGTTGTTGTTGTTGACAAAGAGCTACTAGATTCGCAAAGCGCAGCGACTTTACAAGAAGCACTACGCAACGTAAGTGGTTTATCTCAGGCAGGTAATAACTACGGTATTGGTGATTCGCTAATGGTTCGTGGTCTAGGCGTAAACTATACCTATGATGGTATGTATGGTGGTGCTGACTTAGGGAACAGCTTTAACCCAACACGCTCCTTAACCAACATCGAAAGTATTGAAGTGTTAAAAGGTCCTGCTACTGGCCTTTATGGTATTGGTGCAGCAGGTGGTGTAGTCAACTTAGTCGAGAAAAAGCCTCAATTTGAACAGGCGCTCTCAATTAACGGTAAAGTGGGTGCATGGAATACTTATGGCTTGGGCGTTGATTTTACAGATGCAATTACTGACCAGCTTACCTACCGTGTTGTTGCAAACCATGAGCGTAGCGACGGCTATCGAGATCTAGAATCTAATAGAGACGAGATCTATGCAAGCTTACGTTTCGACCCAAGCAGCGAGCACTCATTTTTACTTTCAACGGCTTATATTGATGATTCGCAACAAGTAGATTCAATTGGCGATCCTGTACGCATTATTAACTGGGATAGCATTACTGGGCAACCAGGACTGGTTACAGCTGATCGCTTGCCAAATGACCCACAATATGATGCTGAGAAAGGTAAGTGGTTAGGTGTACAACTGAATGATGAACAGCGCGCGCAACTTGCTGAGTCAATCCGTATTGGCGATGGCTTAAAGCCTTTCAATCTTGGCGATGGGAATCTTATTTCTCCTTTATCTCGTCCAAATGAAGGTGAAGAGTTACGGATAAAGCTTCGTCATGATTGGTACTTAAATCGCAGCTCAAAGCTAACCCAGCAGATCTTATGGCGTAGTTACGATTCGGATTTTGTTCGCCAAACAGGTGCTTATAATTATGTTTATTGGGAGCGCAATGGTGTGATCAATGCAAACCCAAGAGCCCCGCTTGTGATTGATGATGTACTATATCCTTATGCAGCTCGCCGTCAAGAGTATCGCCGTCAAGTTGCCAGCGAAAAAACTTGGCAGTACTTTGCTGATTTACAGTTAACTTGGGATATGGGTTCTTTGAGCGGTGAGCACTTAGTTAGCGTTAACTATGAAAATCGTGATATGCGCTTAAAAAGTTGGTCTGCATATGATGCCGATGGCAAAGGCTCAATTCCATATATCTTAGATATTCGCGAGCCAAACTGGCCGACAGGCGAATTCGAGGATTATAACCCATCGCTACGTAGTAACTACGATAAAACACTTACGGCGTATGGCATTAGTGCACAAGAAGTGGTGTATATCACTGATGCACTAACTGCTCGTGCTGGCCTTGCATATACTAGCGTTGAACAAAAATATCAGCATTTAGGGACTGACCGCTCACCTGAAGAGAGTGAAGAGCTGGACACTGATGATGCTGGTATGACGTATAATATTGGCTTGAATTATCAAGTGACTTCTCAGCTTTCTGCTTTTGTAAATATGGCAAAGGGTCGTACTGCATACAGTGTACTGGGTAGCCTAGAAAATGAAGCTGATGCGAACCGTAAAAACAGACCTGACTCGGAATCTGAAACGTTAGATATTGGTGTGCGTTTTACTGCGTTTGACGAAGATTTATTGGGGTCATTAGTGTGGTTTGAAACTAAACGCACAAACCTAATGTATAACAACCCAGAGTATAACGAGCAGCCTGGTGAAGACTACAATGTGAGTGTTCCACGCTATTTCTTCGATGATGAAGATGAGTCAAAAGGTGTAGAACTTGACTTAAATTTAGCATTGAACGACCAAATCAGTGTGAACATGAACGCAACCTATCAAGATGCTGTTGAGATCCGTTCGAATGAGCGCTCAGGCCAAATGAAAGGAGTGCCGAAAAAGTTTGCCAGTACGTGGGTTAAATATACTCAACCCGTAGATTGGTTTGAGGGGGCGCTAGAGTACAGTCTTGGCATTAACTACGAGAGTGAACGAACAATTAACTCTGTTTCTTTCGGTCTGCCTACGGCAACCATTGATGGCTATACCCGCTGGGATGCTGCAATTAAGTTCGATGCTGAGCAGTTCGATATTCAGCTCAACCTTGAAAACCTAACTGATGAGCGCTATTACAGCAAAGCATTGTTTTTAGGCGGTACGCCTGGCAACGAGCGTAATGCTAAGTTGAGCTTTAACTATAGGTTCTAATTGGTTCACAAAGAAGAAGGAGGGAAGTCCCTCCTTTTTCTTTCTAAGCAGTCGATGCTTAGTCACGTTTAGATCAGTTAACCCCTGAACAGGATAAAAAGTAGTTATTTAATGTAACAAGTGATACGAGTGAGAAGCTCGTGTGGTGGTGTATCTCTGACATCATTTAAGTACTCTTCGATAACAGGCACATCGGCAGGTTCAAACTCACTGTTAGGTAACCATTGTCCAAACAGATACTCGTAAGGCGTTTCAAGAGAAGCATAGTCACCTTGGTAAAGTAAGCTAGCTGTTTTGCCCGGTGGAATGGCGAATTCACAAAACCCCTCTGGGAGAGATGCTGTTGTCTTTGGCACTAAAATTGTTGCTATTGATTTCAGTTTGCTTTCCTCGACGGTTTTTGGGTCGTCAAAATACACACCAAAGAAACGCGTATCTTCACCTAATAAGCCTTGTTGCTGCGCCAGTACGTTTAACTTCTCAAATGCTTGACCGATTTGCATGTAATCGCCATGGTGCTCAAGCCCGATTAACATCATTTGCTCATTACTGCTTATTTCTACATTAAACATATTCGAATCCTCATCTACCTTAATGATATAAAACTCGGCCGCACAGCCTTTTGCCTTAGCCTGTTCATGTTGGCGAAATAGGCTAGGTGGTTGCTTATATCGTTGAGAAAATGCTCGGCTAAACGCTTCAATACTTGCGTAGCCAGTTTGCTCAGCCACCTTTGCAATGGAGTCTTGGGTGCGAATTAACATACCTGCTGCAACATGTAGTCGCATTCTTCTCACGGTTGCATTGATGGTTTCCCCTGCGATTGAGCGATAAACACGGTGAAAGTGATAAGTCGACATATGGCATTGATCAGCAAGCGTGATCACATCAAGTTCGCGATTAATATTGTTATAGATGTAATCAATAACAGTATTTAAGCGAGTAGTGTAATGGCTCAGGGTCGTTGCTTTTCTAGTCATCGTTCACTTCGTTGTTGGTTTATGCGGCCAATTACAACTCCGAAACTTACGTCAGAGCTGATATGGCTTATCATGGCAGAACTCGATTTGATAATGTTTGCTGATTTGTACTTTACGCAACTTATTGGTTTTCCGTAAGTGC
Organism: Pseudoalteromonas maricaloris; assembly: GCF_024746855.1. Classification (NCBI taxonomy): domain Bacteria; kingdom Pseudomonadati; phylum Pseudomonadota; class Gammaproteobacteria; order Alteromonadales; family Pseudoalteromonadaceae; genus Pseudoalteromonas; species Pseudoalteromonas maricaloris. The sequence continues at coordinate 247,402 of NZ_CP024626.1, forward strand.
TTTTTCCACGGCTTTTAAAATAGATGATTTGGTAGACGGTTTGGTGATGTACCCTGTGAGCCCCAAAGACGCCCACTTTCTGATTATATCTTTGTTTTTATTGCTAGTTAGCGCAATGATAGGAAGCTTTTTGCAATGTGGAATATTGCGAATGTTTTTGGTTGCATTGTAACCATCAAGCTCTGGCATAAATAAATCCATAAACACCATAGAAAACCTGTGCTTTCGCAACTTTTTAATTGCGCTCAACCCACTGGTGACACTTTCTACTTTGTATCCTTCATCACGTAGGATCTTGGCTATCATTTCTCGATAAATTTCGTTGTCTTCCACCACCATTATTTTTACTTCTTCTTGCTTGGTTTCAAGTGCTTGTGGTTCGCTGACATCGACTTCACCCGTATCACCTACTGGCAATACATTTTGCGCTAATTGCGCGCACTTAGAGTTGTCTTTTTCGCTCAGCAATGCAGTAAGCTCAGCGATAGAGAATTGTTTGTCTTTTAATCGCTTCGTTAATTCATGAACACTCTCGGCAAGCTGATGTTCTAATTCATCCAAAAGTGGTGATAAATGTTTTTGTTTTAGTTCATTTAGTAAGTCATCTTGAACTTTATTAATCCCTTTTTCATTGTCGAGATTACGTCTTACCGTTTGTAGCGTCTCATCCGCTTTTTGATGGTACAAGGCTGCATCATCAATCAATTGCTTTAGTTTGTCATCTATGCGACCAAAATGTTCCTCTCTGATTTTGGCAACTTCAGATGTGCCTTCTGTGCGAACTAAGGCATTATGTAGGATCATACGAAATCGGTAGTTCTCATACATAGGTTTGTAGACAAAGTAATCGGTAAAAATACCTTTCATACAACACCGAAAGGCCACGCCTGATTCTTTATTTTCACACAGTAAAATATTCTCATGAGCATAGTTAAGTAAGCCGTGCTTGGCGAGCAAGCTATAGATTTCGACACTTTTCGCGACCGTTTTTCGAGCAATAACGATGACATCTGGTGGAGACTCAGTTAGCACTTCAGCTACTTCTTTATGACTAGTGAGAGTACGGTATTCATTGACTTGAGAAGCGACAATATCGACAACGCCAGTCATTTCAGCTGGATCGTCGCAAATAATAATCACTTTTGGATGTCGTTGTGCGTGTTCAACGTCTTTTTTATGCATAGATTCCCTCTGGCTATGAGAGTACAACAAAGCCCATTAGTTTTAATTATTTACTAGAATGAGACTTTTGCAATGCGGATTCTGAGACAGTTTGCAAAAACTCCGATGGCGTACAAGGTGGGTAGTAATAGTAGCCTTGAACCGATTCTACTTCGTAGCTCTGTACAACGACAAGGTCCTCAACCTCTTCGACACCCTCAGCGACGACTTCTAGTCCAAGTTGGTGAGCCATCTCACAGGTGCTCGCGATAATGACGCGTTTGTTGGGTTGCGTTGAACAGCCATCAACGAAGCATCTATCGATTTTGAGTTCATCAAACGGCAGCTCGTTAAGTTGCTTAATAGAAGAATATCCAGTACCAAAGTCGTCAATAGACAGCTTAAAGCCTTTAAGTTTTAAACGCAGCAACACATCAAGCGCGCGCTTGATGTTATCTAACAAGTGACTTTCAGTTAACTCTAAAGTGATTTGAGAGGTGGGTGTGCAATACTCTTCGCAAATGGACTCGAGTTTTTCTGGGAGTTTTATATCTTCAAGCTCTTTAACGCTCAAATTAATACTGAATTGAAGCGATTTAAGAATATCTCGATTATAGCTAAGCAAGGACAAAGTCTGTTTTAATAAACTATATGAAAGCAAATGAATAAGATTATGCTCTTCCATTGTCGCGATAAACTGTGAAGGTGGCACAGTGCCATCGGTATTATGATGCCATCTCGCAAGTACTTCTGCGCCAATAATTGCACCGGATGGACTTGCGACTTTTGGTTGGAAATAAGCACAAAACTCTTCTCGCAATAACCCCTCATAGATCTCATCTTTACTATAGTTTTGTAGTGCGTGTTGGGACTTGGTGGATGTATTTTGAGACTGGAGCTGACTGTAAAGTTCTTTAAGTTTGGTTGCAGAGAGTGGCTTTTCTAAACTAGATATAATGGTGAGGCCATGAAGCTCAGCCAGCGCAGCGGTATTTTTGATAAATAGGCCTTTTTCGCCACTTAGTAATGCGATAGGTGCTTGGATGCTTAGTTCGGCAAATTTCCGCAATATCTCTACACCATCCATTTGCGGCATGTTGATATCAAGCAAAATAAGGGAAGCTTGATGGAGCTCTTGACTTTCTAATGCAGATAGGCCGCTATTAAACCCTTTAAAAGTGCATGGTGTCTGGTTAGAAATCAACAATTGCAATTGCGTAAGAATAAGCTCGCTATCATCAATCGCAATAATAAGGTGCTTTTCATTTATCATACATACTAGACCTGAATTTTTAGCACGTGTTAAGTTAGATCTTCCACATTAAGTATAGAAGCGATTTCAGCTTGTGCATTATCAAAAAGCATCAAACATTGATTCAATAAATTTTCAATTTTTATCTGCTTACCCTCACTTGCAGCATGCTCAAGTTCTGCCATTTTTTCAGAGAGTTGTGTTGCGCCGACTGCTTTTGCCGAGGTTTTCCCTTGATGTGCAATATTCTTGACACTTTCAGGATGTTCTAGGTCTACCCCTTGTAACAGTTTTTTTGTGTCGTCAACAAAGCTTCTTAAGAAAATACTCTGTAGCTCTTTATCTGTACCTACATATTCACTGAGTATCACCAAATCGATATGTCTGGTTGGCGCATCTAGTTCCTCCATCAGTGAGGGAGTATTCTCCGCTTCTTGGCTGTTTGTTGGAATGTTGCTTGAAAACCATTTTTTTAGCTTTTTGTTTAATTTTTGCAAGACAATGGGCTTTGCAATGTAATCGTCCATCCCGGCGTTAAAGCAAATATCTTTCTCACCGTCTAACGCATTAGCCGTTGCTGCAATGATAGGAATGTGCTCTAGATTGCGTTCACGTTCATGCTCGCGACGCTGTTTCGTGAATTCATAGCCATCCATCACTGGCATATGGCAATCCGAAATAATAAGTGAAAAGTGATACTGTTCGAGTAGTTGCAAGGCAACTTTACCATTGTCGGCGATAATGCATTGATAGCCTAGCAGTGCCAGCTGTCTTTTGAATAAATCCTGATTATAAACATTGTCCTCAACGACTAAGATTAGTTTGTTAAGTGCTTGGGCATCACTAATTGTAGGCAATGTCTTAAATTTAGTATCGCTGTCGTCATTTGTTGATTCACTGTCGATTAGCCCTTCTAAGGTAGCGATGTGTGAAACGACTTTATAAGCGTAATAAGGATATAGCGCGAGGTTTGAGACGTTGATATTATTTGCATGCGGAAGCTTATCCTGATTATTGTCTAGCAAAATATACTTGCACTCGCTTTCCGCGATGAAAACTTCTTTTCCTTCTGTAGTGAGTTGTTGGAAGGCCTCTGCAGTGATAACGAGATAATCAAATTGTTGACTATCAATTAGTTGCGCATTAAACAGTTCTCGAGGGAATATTTCACATTGGGCTTCATAGATGCGAAGTTGATTTTGCAGGTCTTTTTCAAATTTGTCCTCGTCGCCCACTACGGCAATTTTTAGTCTGTCTAAGGTTAAGCTAATAGCGCTGGTTTGTTTTGGCACTTCACAGTATGGCAGAGTAACAATAAAGTTGCTGCCAAAACCCTCTAGGCTTCTACAGTCAATTTCCCCCTCCATCATGGCAACAAGTTTGTGGGTAATGGAAAGGCCCAGTCCGGTACCGCCATATTGGCGTTGAATACTGCTATCTGCTTGAACAAATGGCTTAAAAAGGTTTTCTACTTGTTCTTCGGACATACCTTTACCATTGTCTTTCACGCTAATTTCCATATAACCATCATCGGGAGAGCGCCCAATAGTCACTTCTACAAAACCGGAGGCTGTGGCGGTAGTTTTGGTGAATTTTAACGCGTTACCGATTAGATTTAATAAAATTTGGCGCAGTCTAACCGGATCCCCTAATTGCCAATTCGGTAACTGTGGCGAAAGATAAAAGGCAAGCTTGAGCTTTTTAGAGTCCGCTTGATATGCAAGTAGCTCCGCGAGTTCTTTAATAATTTCTTGCCAGCTAAATGGTGTGGATTCAAGTTGCATTTTTCCAGCTTCGATTTTTGAAAAGTCTAATATGTCGTTAATTATTCGAAGTAGCACCAATGCTGAACTTTTTGCGACTTTGGTGAGGTGAGATTGCTCATGATCAAGGTTAGATTGGGCAAGAATATCCAGCATGCCTACCACGCCGTTCATCGGCGTTCTTATCTCGTGGCTCATTGTTGCTAGGAAACGAGACTTTGCTTCACTTGCTTGCTCTGCTTTTATGCGAGCTTGCTCAAGCTCTGCAGAAAAGTTGATACTTTTAGTGATATCATTCTGGTAGATGAGAGTGTATTTCCCTGAATCTGTGGTGATGTTTTTCACTAACACGTTGAACCAGTGAAGGATATCTTCACTGACATACTGGCACGTTGTTAGTGCTTGATATTGTTCTTTGTCTTTTGCCTCTTCTAACATGGACAGTAATTCGCTATTGTCTGTCATTGGAAGCTGGGTAATAAATGCTATAACGTCAGAGCCTTTGTTGAGAGAGCTTCCCATGAATTGGTATTCGTTGTGATCAGTTCTTTTGATGTGTTCGTTAAACTGATTCAGCATAGCTATATGCTGGTCTTCATCAATTAGCAGGATAAATGCTGGAAATGAATCAATGGCTTCTTGAAGCAGCTTTTCTGTCGACTTTTGGACTTTAAGTAAATGCTGCGCTGACATTCTTTCCACGTCAGCTTCATGCATTTTTTCTAGGGCCTCTTTTCTCGCAGCGACGAGTTCCTTTTGTATTCTCTTTTGGCGATTGCTTTCATTAACTTGATTCGTTACATCTTTTACAACCCCGACAACAAACTGCGAATTTTCACTTGAGTAGTATTTTAAATTGAGAATTACATTTAGATATCTAGTTGAAGACTCGTCTCTTATTGTCAATTGAAGTTCACTAGATTGATCGTGAGTTAAGGAACGTAAGTTTGATTGCAACTTCTTCCTATTGTCACTATCGAGCAATTTTATAATTGGTTTTAAATTATGGTACTCAAGTTCGGGAGTTAAGTTAAACAGCGTCCTAAAGCCTTCAGAAGTATGTGCTAGTTGTTGTCCAACAGCCACCTCAAAACTGCCGATGGCGGCAAGCTTTTCAGATGAATTCAATAAAGTTTGGCGCTTTTGGATAGCGTCTTTTGCAGCTTGCTTGTCTAATTTTGCTTTTTGTTGGGCGCGATAGCTAATTGCTAAACCAAATAAGCAAAATGCAACTAATGACAATACCTGCCAGATAAACTTAATTTCTATAGTGTAGAAGAGATCTTGATTAAATGCTTCACGTGAATAGGCATAGGTACCCACTTGAAGCTCCTGATCCCAGATTTTTGCACTTAGAAAGTCGGTTTGGTCAAGATTATTAGTAAGCAGTAATTGGCTTAATGGAGTATGTGTGCCGCTAATTTTAATCGCTTCGACTTCCTGCTTAGTGTAGTAACCTGATGCGTTTTCTAGGCGAGTATCAAGGCTGAGTTCTAGGCTGCCAAGTAACACATCTAGTTGAGCTTCGTACCAATACAGTGTTTGCGTCAGCCCCTTATCGGATAGCCCAAGACCCGTCATAATCAATATACGGTGACCATCATTACCCCTTATGATTTGTGTAACTACCCCTCCACGGTGCAAACTTTCTTGATATTGAGAATAAAACGACGCGATCTGGCTTTTGTCTATATACGGAGTGTTATTAAGCTTATTAACGTCTAGCGTTTGCAACTGAGATGGTTTAGTGAGATTGGCATTGGTACCAATACTGGCATATCTAAGGCTTTCTATATGTGGCTTATACCATAGCGTTTTAAGGTGGTTGATACGCTCTAATGAGTGGTTGTTTAGCTGCCTAAGAGTTTGCACTTCAGAGAGGTACAATAGCTGCTTTTGGCTTGCAAAATGTTCCACAAATAGCACGGCAAGTACTGACGAAAATATTACAATGAGCTGTGCAGTTTGTGTTCTAAGCGGTGCCGTTTTATATATTTTTAATTCGGTAAACGCTTTAATCAATAGGCAAATTAAAATGATATAAAGCAGTGCAATAGTTAAAGAGATAATGAGTGAGGTTTGAGCTCGCTCTTGTGACTTTTGTATAGATGCAGCAGCTGAGTCCTTCATATATTTAAGTAAATTCAAGCTACCACTAGCGAGCAGGTTCAAATAGGCAGTACTGTTATCCCACCACACATAGTGTGGTAAGTTGGCTTCAGCTCCACGGCTAAAGCGGTTTAGGGCTGAGGTGACATAGTCATACTCTCTAGACGCCGTAGCAGCATTGTATAGCTGTACGGTATTTTGATTATCTTTGAGGCTGTCCATCAGTGTGACATGAGTGGCGTAGTATTGTAGCGCGCTTCTCATTGCACTTAATCTAGTGGCCTCTTCATCTGCCGTTAGGTATCGGCTGATCTTAGCTCTGAGTCTGCCCCCTAACTCTATCGCTCTGATAAGTGTGTGAATATTCTGATACTGTGTTTTGTCCTCGTTGCTACCAAAGTTATGGATGAAGGACTGCTCAGTTTGTATGTTTCGGACTGTATCGATTAAGTGATTTATCAAAATTGTGTAGCGAAGAAATAGTTGCTCGTGATTGATATTTGCTTGTCTATTGAGCTTTCTCAGTGTTTGTATATCGTCTTTTATGGTCAATTGAAACTGATCGAAGTTATTAATGCTCGTGAGTTTTTCAGCTGTGAGTCTTATTATTTTTTCGTCCGTTTCCTGATAATATGCAAGTAGCCGCGCGTCGTGTTCTTCCTCGGACTTAAATCCCGTGGACATGCCGCGTTCACGTTGCAGACTAAAGATCACTTCAATCGCTTTATCTAGGGCGGAAAGGTTGTTGTAGTATAAAGTCAGACTCTGGTGAACCACACGATTTTTATTAAACTCGTTGATTTCGAGGTAAAAACCACTCAAGCAGACTAGGGAAAAAAGGGTTAGGGAGATTATTTTAAAATACTTGCTCACATTTGCCACCTGCGTTATCTCACAAAACAAACTATAGTAGAAATATAAACACTGTCTAATTAAGTAGATTATGAAAATCCCTGAGTTACCTAAAAACGAACCCGCTAGGTTACATGCGCTTAGGGAGCTTGCGATACTCGATACAAAACCAACACTTGAATTGGACCGAATTACTCAATTTACTGCCCATGTTTTTGATGCTCCAATTGCGTTGGTAAGTCTTGTTGACAAGGACAGGCAATGGTTTAAATCCCGCTTTGGATTAGATGCTGAGCAAACGTCTCGTGACGTTTCATTTTGCGGCCATGCAATATTAGAAGACACGGTATTCGTAGTTTCCGATACGCTCGAAGATCCTCGCTTTATGGACAACCCTTTGGTGTTAAATGCCCCTCATATTCGATTTTATGCGGGTGCGCCTATCATATTGTCTAGCGGTTTTCGCGTTGGAACTGTGTGTGTTATCGACCTAGAGCCCGAGAGTTGAGTGAAGCTGACTGTGAAATACTAAGGCAAATCGCAAACGACGTTGTGACTCAACTGGAGAAAATCTAATTGTACTTTTCCACAAGTAAAAGCGATAAGCGCTAAAATTCCATCAAGTCGGCCGTTACAGCCGCAAATGTTAGTGCATTTAACTCGTGGAAACGTTACAATTGAGACTGTATATCATTGCCATTTAGGGCAATGTTTAAACGATAACTAACCTGAGGTTTGGATAAGGAACGAGGTAACTCATTGTTTCTAAAGTAACATTAAATTACTTCTTTATCTAGCCAGAGAGTTTTGGTGATAACTAGGCGAATTTGCGCACCAATAGCGGGCTATTGGAAGTGAATTCAACGCAGTTAGCGCTAAAACTGGCTGCTAGAAATGCATTAATTATCCTAAGCTCAGGTTAACTACGTATATTTCTAGATTTATTTCTGTATTTTTGAATCACAGCTTTTTCCTACACGGTATAAAAAGATAAGGTGAGGTGCATTTAGTCAAGTGGCTCCATCTTATGCTGTGGTTGTACGTAGCATCTTATATTAAATTAGGTACACGACTCATTTCATGACAGATATCACTACGCACCAAGCTTCTCGCCGAAGACTACTGATTGCGCTTGCAATCACTTGCTCTTTTATGATCATTCAAGTTATTGGTGCTTATTACGCTAATTCTCTCGCAGTATTGGCTGATGCTGGACACTTGTTTGTTCACAATAGTTCTTTGTTTATCGCGTTGATAGCGTCAAGTGTGGCTGTTTATCTTGCTAAAACATATAACGATGGTTACAAGCGGGCTGAATATACTGGCGGGCTTATCAATGGCATCCTCTACCTTTCAATTGCGGTAATTATTTTACTCGAAGGGAGTGAGCGGTTGTCTCATCATGCGGGCGGTCATGACCTAGAGGTGAACAGCTATTTAATGTCTATGATTGCTGCAATTGGGTTTTTGTTTCACGGCGCTTCCGCTTGGGTGTTGTACAAAGGCCGTAAAGACAGTATTAACGTCTATGCTGTTTTCTTGCACTCATTTTTTGATTTACTTTCCACCATATCGACATTTATCGCAGGTGTGATCATACACCTCACAGGCTGGGAGGTGGTTGATATTCTCTCAAGCATGCTGATTTCCGTCTTTGTATTGTTTACAGGTATTAGGGTGATAGTTGCTTGTCTTAAAGGGCTTGCTACACCTCCAGAAGTTTTGCCTACGGTTCAAGAAGTTGAGAGAACGATTGTGTCTACCGAGCATGTTGAAAGCGCCCATAATATTACGGTTAGCAAAATTGATGGGGCGGTTGTCGTTGGTGCACATGTGTATTAAAGCATCACTGTACTATTGAATCTCATGATTCAGCGTGTCGTGTAGAAGTGGAAGAAGCGTTGAAAAAGTCCTTTAATGTACTGAGTAGTGTGCTACAAATAGAGAGCCATGATTGCCCTCATCATTAGGGTAAACATATCCTAATGTGTGATATATTTTTTAGTTATTTGTTACACTACCTTGGCAGGTTTTAAAATATTTTTTATTGTTATACATAGGCAGTATCACAAACCGGTGGTGTAACATTTGAATCAAAAGCAAGCGCTCATCATAACTTTAGTCTTAGGTGTATTAGGCGGGCTGGCCAATCTGTTGCCAATTTGGTTTTTGGATAGCTCTGAGTTTCTTTTTGGCCAGCTGTTTGTACTATTTATCCTGCTACTATGCGGATGGCGCTATGCCATTATTGCTGTGATTATTGGTGCCGGCTTTATTTGGTATCGATGGGAGCATGCTTGGCCCTCTGTGGTTTTTTTCTTCGAAGTGTTGTGGCTTCACTTTGTTTGTGTCCGTTTCGCCAAGCCATTTTTTGTTCGGGGTATCGTTTATTGGATTTTGTTGGGTTTGCCTGCATTATTTATTTTTGGCTATTTTGCCCTCGAATTACCGTTACTCGTTATATTCACTGCACTGGCTAAGTACCTAATCAATGCAGGGATTTGTCTCGCTGTGGTCGACTTGCTGAGCTTTTTCTTTACTCGCAGCAAGTGGCAAGGGATGCCGCTCAATCAAATTCTTAATTCTACCGTCAACCTTGTTATCGTTTTGGTTGTATTGATGACAACCGTTGTATTGACAAACAATTACTACAAAAGAATTGAAGCTGAGATAAAAACACAGCTTGAAGAAGCCTCTGGTTCTATTGTCGCTCAAATTGATGACTACCTTGATGCATATCGTCGCGCGATGGTGATATCCGCAACAGATGTATCCTTAGGGATTGATGCCGACTATGTTATCGAGCGTTTGCTAAAAACTCATGCGAATTTTAGAACCGCGATTGTCGCGGACAAAGATGCTAATGTCACTCACCTTTATCCGCAGCATTTTGCTGATACGATGAAGGGAACAAATGCCAATGTATCTGATAGAGATTATTTTATTAAAGCATCTGAATACCCAGAAGGATTTGTGTCGGGCATATTTCAAGGACGTGGTTTTGATGAAGCACCTATCGTGGCAATTTCAGCACCAATCTTTATCGCTGAAGAGTTTAAGGGGATTGTGGAAGGGTCTTTAATATTTGGCTCGTTTGAACGCTTTATTCCAAAAATTCTTGCTGAAGATGCTAATTTGATTGTGTTGGATAAACACAAAAGGGTCGTTTATAGCTCGTTAAAGACCGAATTTAAAACCCTAGATATGCCAAGTGATGTGGTGTTGCAAGCCTTATTTGATAAGGAATCCTCAACTTTTGAAGATTCTACCGAGCAAATCTTATTTAAACAGGCTGCGGTATCTAAACAATATGAGTGGTCAGTTATCACTATGCTCGACCGTAAATATCTTAACTTAGTTGCTGCTGAAGCTTGGTCAGATGCATTGGGACTTGCGCTTGCGATTATTATATTGAGCTCTATTTTTGTCCGTCAGCTCACGCGATTGTTGGTGCGTCCAATTGTGGCGCTCAGTCATGATATTCGTGCTTACGAACCTTCAACTTTAATCGAAAATTCGGCTAATGCAGACAGCAGCTTTCTAGAAATAATTGAGTTGCAGCAACAGTTCAATCAGTTGGCGTTTAAGCTAACACTGAGTTTTACAAAACAAAACCAAGCAAGCTTGGAAAACGAAAGACTTAACCGCAAGCTTACCGACTTCAATCGTGAGTTAGAGCAGCAAGTCGCTGAGAAAACGGAAGAGCTAACCAAAGCCGTTGAAGCCGCTAATGCCGCCAACCATTCCAAGAGCCGGTTCCTCGCCAATATGAGCCATGAAATTAGAACGCCGTTAAATGGAATTATCGGTATGTCGGATAGCTTGATCAGAGAGCAAAGCCTTAGCAATGAGATGGCAGACCAAATAACAATTATACGGCAATCGGCAAAGAATCTAATGCTTATCCTCAATGATATTTTGGATTATTCTAAAATCGAGGCGGGGGCTTTGAAAATAGAACGTCGAGTTGTGAACTTGCAAGAAATGCTCGACAGTTTGGTCAGCATTTTTAAAATTTCCAATGTCAGATATGGCGTTGAATTTAAGTACGAAAAGGGTAGTGAACTACCTACATACCTTGAGTTAGATGAATTACGCGTATCACAAGTGGTAAATAATTTACTCAGCAATGCTGGAAAGTTTACCAACAAAGGCCAGATCACATTCTCCGTTCATTATGACAGTGGGATATTAAAGTTTACCGTTGCTGACACTGGGATCGGCATTTCAAAAGCGCAACAGGAAACGTTATTTCATGAGTTTACACAGGCAGATCTTTCAACCACAAGAAAGTTTGGTGGTACCGGACTTGGCTTAGCGATTTCTAAAAAACTAGTTGAAGCGATGCATGGTGAAATAAGGATTCACAGTGAGCTTGGGCTTGGTAGTCAATTCTATGTAGATATTCCGGCCTCAAAAGGGCAGGGGGTCAAGAGAGAGCAACAAGAAGTTGGGGCACCTGATTTCAACGGCCTTGATATTCTATTGGTAGAAGACAATAAAATTAACCAAGTGGTTGTTGGTAAGTTGCTCGAGAAAACCCATTGCTTGTTAGACAAAGTGGACGACGGAGTCGAAGCCTTAGTAGCGATGAAGGCGAAGAACTATGCCTTGGTTTTAATGGATTGCCAAATGCCGAATATGGATGGTTTTGCTTGTACCAAAGCAATCAGAAACGAGCCAAATATTTATGGCAATCCACATATTATTGCGATAACAGCCAACGCCTACGAGGAAGATAAACAAAAATGTATCCAGGCGGGCATGGATGATTTTATTGCAAAACCCATTGATATTAATGAACTCTATCAAAAACTTAGTGAATGGCAGCGCTCAGAACTGCCTGATAGTGAAACGCTAGATAAGGGCTAACGCTTGTTAGCCCGCAGTCACTATTAAAGTATTGAGCCCGAGGTCAAGCTCTTGAGCGTTCATGCTGTTCGTAAAATGCCAGTAAATCGTCAATCGCCATAGGCTTTGCGAAGTGATAGCCTTGCATATATTCACAGCCTACGTCTCTTAGGTAATTAAGCTGAGATTCTGTCTCTACACCTTCTGCAATACACTTCATGTTTAAGCTTTGTGCCAGTAAATAAATGGTTCTAATGATAGATTTATTCGCGGGTTTTGCGCTCATGTTACGTACAAATCCTTGATCAATTTTTATGATATCAAGAGGGAACTCATTCAGGTACGTAAGTGACGAAAAGCCGGTGCCGAAGTCATCGAGTAGTAATACAAAGTCAGCCCGTTTCATTTCGTTGATAGTTGCCCGAGCCTTAACCATATCAGACATAAAGATTGACTCGGTGATTTCAAGTCTTAAACACCGGTTAGTGAGACCATGCGCTTTTAAAATCTCAGTGAATTGGTGGGCAATGTCTGAGCGTAAAATATGAACTGCGCTTAAATTAAGAGATAAATAAAAGTCGGGTTCTTGTGTAAACAATGGACGCAATTCTATCAAGGCTCTGATAAGCGCTTGTTCAGTCAAGGTTTCAATCAAACCGCTTTCTTCTGCTATTGGAATAAAATCGCATGGAGGAATTAGCATGTCATTATTGCGCCAGCGCATAAGTAATTCGACGCCTGCAAGCTGACCTGTAGTGGTATTGATGATCGGCTGATAGTGATTGAAAAACTCACCGTCTTTAACCGCCGTTTTCATTGCGGTTTCTAACCGAAGCTTTTTACTGATCTCTTCATTCATTGACTCAGTAAAGAACTTGAATGCATTTCTTCCCGGACTGCTTTGCATGGATCATGGCGATATCCGCGTTACGGATCAAGGATTCTGAGTCCGGTGCATCGAATGGATAAACCGCAACGCCAATACTGGCAGATACACTCATGGTGATCCCATCAATTTCAATACGTTCGGGTATGTGCTTCACTAAGCGGGTAACTACTTCACTCACATATTCGATACTAGGGAAGGACTTAATTAGCACGAGAAACTCATCGCCGCTCTGTCTTGCTAAGATACAGTTATTGTTAATTTGCTCTTTGATCCGCTTAGTTATCGCGACCAGTAATTTATCGCCGATATGGTGTCCGTAGGCATCATTGATTGGTTTAAATTTATCTAAATCAATAAATAGCAGGGCGCAGCTTTGCTGTGTATTGTTTGCGTTAAACAGTGCAAATTCAATATGCTGTAGCATTAAGCTGCGATTTGGTAGCTCCGTCAAAGCGTCGAAATTGGCGAGATATCTAAGTTCATTCTCGGCTTTTTTCTGCTCTGTCAGATCGGTAACAACGACCACGAAGTATTGGAGGTTCACATTGTCTTTGGAAACCGCGCTAATACTAAGTTGAACCGGGTGCACTTTATCCCAGCCGTCTGTAACTTGAACTTCCTGTCTTAGATATTGATTCGGTCCAAGAGATTTTAAATTTGCAATTAAACCGTGAAACTTCTTTTGCCCGATAGCATTAACAAAACGCTCAGTTGTTAAGTCGTTTAACGCTTCGTGTTCCTGCAGTTGAAACGCTCTACAGAAGCTACTATTGACTGAAATGGGTTGTAAATTAGGGTCTAAAATCAAAATCCAATCGTTCACTTGGCTGAAGGCTTCGCCCAGCATATTTGCGCGCATCTGGTTCGCTTTTTGCGTGGTTACATTGGTATAAATGCCGTGCAGTTCAGTGGCTTTACCTTGTGAGTCAAATTCTGCGACTTGGCCAAAGTCGTGAAACCAATGCCAATTATTGTCTGCGCAGCGCAGTCGATAAGATAGAGAGAGCTGCTCTTTAGTGGGGTTAGAAATAAATTTCTTCCAAGCACGCTCGACGAGTTCTCTATCATCCGGGTGAATGGCGTTATAGTGCTCTTGCAGCGTCATAGTATCGCTCTCAAAGCCCAGCGCTTCGGCCCGCTGTTGTGTGATCTGGCGTGCAGCGAGATCCGCCGACCAAACACCGCTTTTGGTTGATTTCAACGCCAGTTTTGTCTGTCTTCCCGCATGCGTAACGGCTCTAAGTGCCGTTTCAAGCTGACGTTGTTTTTGTTTGTGCTTAATAATGATGAGCAATATCAGCGCGAATGCACTTAGACTGTATAAGCTTAATGCAAAAGGCGAGCGCCAAGGAGAGTGGGCAACATTAAAGCGCAAGTTGAGTGCGTTGCTAAGGTCTTCACTGTCAAGTGAACGCGGTGCAATGATTAACTGATAATCACCAGGGAGTAATTGATTTAGAAATACTTTATTTCGTTTTAAGCTTGAAAACGTCAGTGCACTTGGGCCATGCAAAGAAGCTTGGTATTGAATGTGATGATCGGCATTGAAGTCAAAGTCAGAAAACTGTAGCTCTATGCCCATGTCGTCAAACTTAAAATCAAGTGCTTGCAAAATTGCGTCAGGGCTAAGTAGGTTTGATCTCTGCTTAAGATATCCATTTGGGTGATCAGTAGTGGGCGGCGCTTAACAGCACTATCTGAGAACTGTTCCGGATTAAAAGTGATAGAGCCGTTGACTGTGCCGAACATCAGCTTACCAGATTCAAGTGCTGCTGCAGCGCCGCCGTTAAACTCAAGCGTCGGCAGACCTTGATTCGTTCCGAAGGTTTCCAAGACTTTATTTATTGGGTCAAATTTAAACATGCCGCGTTGACTGCTGGCCCAAATCATTCCATCTCTGTCCAACAGGAGGTTGTAGATAGCATTACTCATCAAACCTTGTTCAGTCGTTAGCTTGTATTCTTCGGCGTAAGTATCTTTATTGATCCCGACAAGACCTTCGGTTGAGGTTGCCAACCATAGCGTTCCAGCTCTATCTACTACCCAACTATTAACGGCTGAGACCAAGTGTTTATCCAATTTGTTGTAAATCGTTGTTAGGGTATCTGTTGACTCATTATATTTGACCAAACTGATGTCCGTACTTATCCAATATTCATCATCGGTCGCACCCAAAGGCGGCAGGATCAAAAAGCTTTGTGCCGCTGCCAGCTGTTTTGATAATCCCTCTAATGCGCGTACCGTATTGGTGGCTGCATCATATTCGTAAAATCCATTGCTATTGATAAATGGAAACTTGCTTTCTGAGTACTTAGCGATACCCCAACTATATGGCTCAAGTTTGTCACCACTTTCAAGCGTAATTGGGCTTAGCTGTTTGGTGTCGATGTTAAATAGCGCGGTCTCTTGAGTTGTTTGGATTAGAAAGGTATTTTCGTCGAAATGTGAAGAATTAAAAATCGAGAATACGGCATCTGCTCCGTATAGTGCTTTTGCATCTCTATTTTGCAAATAGCTAGATTTCAATTGGCGGGTGCTTAAATCAAACTCGTTAATGCCGTTATCTGTACCAAGGAGCACCGTATTTTTTCTGGTAGGATGAATTGACCAGATATTGTTATTGGCAAATCTGTCTTGAGTACTGATGAATGTGGTAAAACGTAGGGAGCTGGAAGGCCATAAATATGCGCCATCATTATATGTACCCATCCATAGGTTGTTGTTTCTATCTGCGTAAAGCTTAGTGATACTGGGATTAGTGAGGCGATATTGTCCCTCGGTTAAGGATAGGACTTTTGAGCTGGTTTTTTTCTTCTATCAATAAGAAACAATCCATGCTCCGTAGCAATAAACTCGCCATAGGGAGTGATTTGGTGTCCCCAAATATTTTTCTCAGGAACAAGCTCATAGCTTTTTGAAGCAACCAGTGTTTGGTTACTGACTGGGATGACATATAAACCTTCTACAGTACCAACAAGGAGTCCCAACGATGGGTCGCGTTTGAGTAATTTAACATCATGACTGAGTTCTGATTTTGAATCAGTGTAACTTATTTGCTCTACGTTACCGGTTGCAAGAGAATAAGTGAACAGGCCTTCTGTTGTACCAATAATCACAAAGTTACCGATAATGTTTATGGCGCGAATGTAACTACTTGGTTTGAAGTGAGTGAGTAATTCAGATTTTAACGTATTGCTGTCTAATGTGTAGAGGTCGCTTTCAATGGAAAAGATGATATTTTCTCGATGACCAACAGCTGTGGCGATGGGTTTTGGAACTGCGTTATTGTCTTGGCGTTTACCGTCGTAGATTTGTTGAATTGTGTAGTCATCTACATTTAGTAAAAACGCGCCGCTGGCACCTGTAGAGATCAAAAGCTCATCATTCGATATATTGAATAACCCAACTATTTCTTGTTCATCAAGACCCTTAGAAGCGGCAATATTAATGAGTTGATTGCCGTCATAACGGTTTAACCCTTGCAGAGTACCTATCCAAATGAAGCCATGTTTGTCTTGTGTTATGGCAGTGATTGCAGATTGGCTTAAGCCTTCTTCGACAGAGAATCGAGAAGTATATTGGCCGAAGTTATGGGCGTGACTAGGCGCGACTATGCAACACAAAGAAAATAATATAAAAAAACACAATAGCGCTTGCTTCATTAAAAGACCTTTCTCTATCCAATCTCATTTAGTCCTTTAACAACATGTTACCAAATCAAACTAAGCTGATCCGCGCTAATAAAACTGTTAGCGGTGACGCGCAGTCTAGCGGAAATACTAGATTGAAATCAACTTAAACCTTGGTTTTTATGTAATACATTTAACAATTTATACATGTTTAAGGTTTGTCATTTGTAGCAAATAAAACAATCTACTTGGATGCAAGAGCACCCTTACTCTTATGTGTAAAGTAACGCTTATCAAGTTAATTTAAGCGTAGCAGTTTTATTGGATTTTTCTTAATTTTATAGAAATAACCATCGGCTAGAGAAAGGTGTTTTGCTGAGCATGAATCACTAAGTCTTTGCAGCAGCTTACAAAGAAAAATAATTCGCATTTATAGCTAAGGTATGTGTTGATAATTGTTATCGTTTAGATTAAACTTGTTTGCAGTTAATGAGTTTGAGATTGGTTTTCATTTATGTACGTATGCATTTGTCATGGTGTTACAGATAAAAATATTGCAGAGACGATAGACAATGGTGCTCGTTCGATGCGTGATCTTAGCCAGACATTATCTGTTGGTAAGCAGTGTGGAAAATGCTGTAACTGTGCGAAGAAAATTTTAAATGAAAAGCTGATTGCTATTGTTGATGTCACTGATCAGGTTGCGTAACAACACATTATCACGCAACCTCAATTCAATACTTATAGTTGAGACTGTAAGTAGTTTTCTATTCCCATCACCTTAATTAGGTGCTGCTGAGTTTCAAGCCAGTCAATTTGCTCTTCTTGCTCGTTTTGAATTTTGTCTAGCGCTTCACGGCTAATGTAATCTTGCTTTTCTTCACACAACTTAATTGCTGCTTGCAGATCAACCAAAGATGCTTGCTCAAATGCCATATTGCAATCAATCATCTCAGCGCTGTTTTCACCAATCTTTAAACGACCTAAATCTTGTAAATTAGGCAGGCCTTCTAAGAACAAAATTCGCTCGATAAGGCGGTCAGCGTTTTTCATTTTTTGGATTGAAACTTTATAATCCGCTTTATCTAACTGGCTAAAACCAAAGTCTTTAAACATACGTGCGTGCAAAAAGTATTGATTGATACCCACCAATTCATTGGCCAATACTTTATTAAGCGCTACGATTACTTCTCTATCACCTTTCATTTGTAGAGTCCTTAATTAAAGCTGAGATTGGATATAATTAGGAGCACCGATAAGATCAATCAGGCGAATTTGCTGCTCTAGCCAGTAAACATGATCTTCTTCTGTATCAAACAACAGCTTTTCAAGCGTTTCTCGAGATTGGTAATCTTGCTCTTCTTCACAGATTTTGATTGCTTCTTTAACGCATTCGACGACTTCAAGCTCTAGTTTTAAGTCGTTTTCCATCATAGACTTAACATCTTGGCCGATGAGTAGATCACGACGTTTTGTCATGTTAGGTACCCCTTCCAAGAAAAGAATGCGTTTGATCAACCAATCTGCATGCGTGGTTTCTTCTTCACGTTCATGCTCAAGGCGTTGGTATAGTTTGCTCAAACCCCAATCTTCGTACATACGTGAATGGATGAAATATTGATCGATAGCTGCAAGCTCATTGGCTAATAGCTTATTGAATGCGTCGATGACTTTTTGTTTACCTTGCATGCTGTTACCTCAAACTGTGAATATGCGGCTAGTCTAACGGATTTATGTGATGTGTCAATGAAAAATCTTTATAAAACAGTGTGTTATATATTGATTATAATTCGCATTTAAGTTGATATTTTGGCCTAACAATGCAAATTATTGTTATTTCATTTTGAGTAGGATCAGTAATGACAGCAAAAAATAAGACTTAAAGCTTAGCGCTACTATTGACAGAACAAGTGCAGGTGGTAAATTGACATCGATCTTTTGTGTTAAAGAGAAATGTAGATTTGAATAAGCTAATCCTGATTTTTGTGATGCTTCTACTTGCGGTGCAATCCGTAAGTGTATTTGCGTCTGAATCTAGCTTCCATCAAATCGAAGTGTCTCACCTCCAACATACTCACGACCATGCTGAAGATGTGCAAGCAGACTCCAGCGGACATCATACAAAAGATTGCCACCACTGTGGTCATTGCAGTGGGACGCATTTGAATTTAGTGATTTTAAAATCTTTTATCCCCTTTGAAATGCGACCAAATAGCGAAATTTATCCTCAATCAGATACCAAAGTGCGCGCTTTTGTAGAGCAAGCACATCGTCCACCGATCGCTTAAGTAGCGGTTATCATTGAAGGTGTGATCTCAATTTAACTTAACTAACCTGAGTTTAGGTTGATGAGTAAATTGATAAATCCAACTTAGCGCAAATTCGTGTTTGTGAGTAAACAGCTAGGCCTGTTTTCTATGCTTAGTTCTGCTTTCAGTGGTACTGCCTACTCCGTTTATACCAATTGTATTAAGTCAATGAGCTACGTTAACACTAATTGGTATTACTCCTTCTTAGCTGATGGCGTTGATTTCAGATAAATCACGTCTGCTTGAGAAGCGCATTCTTGTTCGCGAATTGGCACTGTAAAAGCAATGCTTGGTGCAATTCGCTAAACAAGCTAACGGTTTTGAACGTCAACTTACGTTCTTGAGTAAAAGAGTATCGAATGACAAACTTTAAAATTTTCTCCATCTATTTCGCGGTGAACGCGCTTTTTAGCTCGCTGGCATATGCCGGCGACGGTCATGAAGAACATGAAGAGGAAGAAAATGCCATCGTACTAACGCAACAGCAGATGCGTTTTGCCGGAATTCAGACCAAGGAAGTCAAGCTGGAAAGCCATGAGCGTTTTTATTTTGCACCTGGGGAAGTAAAAGCCAATGGCTATACCAGCTATTTAGTATCGCCAAGAGCCGATTCAATCGTCTTAAAGCGACACACTACGCTTGGTTCTATGGTTAATGTTAACGACCCACTTATCACCTTATTCTCAGAGGCAATGGCGCAGGCCCAAGCGCAGTATTTGGTCGCTTCAACAGAGTGGGATAGAGTTAAACGCTTAAGTAAAGAAACCATCAGTGAGCGTGAACGCGTTCAAGCAAGTGCCGATTTTAGTTCGGCTTATTCAAAGTTGTTGGCACTTGGAGTAACAGAAAAGGAGATTAGAGAAATAGCCACTAAGCCCGCCAGTGAACTTGGCCAATATACGCTCGTTGCTGAGCGCGAGGGGGTGGTAACTCAAGATGCCTTTACTCAGGGCCAGCATGTTGCTTCTGGCACAACTTTAATGGCAATCACTGATGAAAGCGAGCTATGGGTGGAAGCCCGTTTACAACCGAACTCTCAACTTTCGTTAGCTGTTAACTCTAAAGCATTGATTGGCATAGAAAATCAGCAATATGCGGCTCGCGTTATCCAAGAAGCGCATACTATCGACCCCATTACTCGAACCAGACAGATCCGCCTATTGGTTGAAAATAGTGACGACAAGCTACACGCAGGGATGTTTGTAAACGTCAACTTTATCATACCTTCAAAGGAGTCAACCATTGCGCTACCTGCAGACGCGTTAAGTCGCGGTCCTGACGGTGATTGGGTGGTGTACATCGAAGAAGCGCCCGGCGAGTTCCATCCCAAAGAAGTGACTTTAGGTGAAGACTTTGGCGCTCAGGTTGAAGTTATCGGTTTGGCTGTGGGTGAGCGCGTGGCCGTAACCGGAGCGTTCTTTATTGCCTCAGAACAAGCCAAATCAGGCTTCGACCCGCATAACCATTAAGGGGAGCCTCATCATGTTTAATCGAATTATCGATTGGTCTGTAAACAATCGGCTTCTAATTATTCTTTTTTTACTCGTTATCACAGCAACGGCTGGTGTGACTATTCCAAAACTCAACTTAGATGCGTTTCCCGATGTAACGAATGTGCAGGTTGCGGTGAATACTGAAGCGCCGGGACTGGCAGCGGAAGAGGTTGAGCAGTTAATCACCTATCCAATTGAGGCTGTGATGTATGCCTTGCCTGATGTGCAGCAAGTGCGTTCAATTTCTAAAACAGGTCTATCTGGCGTTACGGTGGTATTTAAGGAAGGTACCGATATCTATTTTGCCAGACAGTTGGTATTTGAGCGCCTCCAAGCTGCAAAGGAGTTGATCCCAAGTGGTGTGGGTACGCCGGAAATGGGGCCAAATACATCCGGGCTTGGGCAAGTATTTCAATATATGCTGATGAGCGAGCCGAACTCTGAATATGATGCAATGGCCTTGCGTAGTCTCAATGACTGGGTGGTCAAGCTGTTAATTATGCCAATTGATGGAGTAACTGATGTATTGGCTTTTGGCGGCGATGTGCGTCAGTATCAAGTCAATATCGACCCAAATAAGCTATTGGCTTATGCACTCACTCAGCAAGATGTGGTGAGTGCCATCGAGCGTAATAACCAAAATGTCGGCGGCTGGTATTTAGAGCGCGGTCAAGAGCAGTTGGTGATCCGCGGAACTGGCTGGTTTCAAAGTGGGGAGAAGGGGATCCGGGAGATTGCCAACGTACCCGTCAAAACCATTGATGGCACGGTCGTGACTGTGGCTCAGGTTGCCACTGTATCGATTGGTGGAGAAATCCGTCAAGGCGCGGTGACGATGTCTAGAAAAAGCGCCTCTGGTGAAGTGGAACAGCTCGGTGAAGTCGTAACAGGTATAGTGCTTAAGCGAATGGGAGCAAACACCAAAGCAACCATTGATAGCATTAACAACCGCGTGGAACTTATTAATAAAGCACTACCTGAAGGGGTAAGGTTTGAGCCGTTTTACGATCAGTCTGATTTAATCAGCAAAGCAGTACAAACAGTCGTTGAAGCCTTGGCACTGGCATTTATTTTTATCGTTGTGGTGCTCGCGCTATTTTTAATGAACCTGAGAGCGACTTTTCTGGTGCTCATCTCAATTCCTATTTCAATTGCCATTGCACTTGTGGTTATGGCGTGGCTTGGCGTCTCGGCCAACTTAATGTCGCTAGGCGGTATCGCAGTCGCGATAGGGATGTTAGTTGACGGCTCAGTGGTGATGGTAGAAAACATCTTTAAACACCTAACAAGGCAAAAGGAAAGTGATGACTTTTCTGTAGGACTCATTGTTGAGCTCGCAGGAAAGGAAGTGGCAAGGCCAATCTTTTTTGCTGCCAGTATTATTTTAGTGGTGTTCACCCCGTTATTTAGTTTTGAAGGGGTTGAAGCTAAATTATTTCAGCCTATGGCAATCAGTATTATTTTGGCTGTCATTGCGGCGATATTTGTTGCCCTTATCATTGTCCCAGCGCTTGCGACCTACTTATTTAAACATGGTGTTAAAGCGCGAGAGAGTATTATTCTCGTCGCGCTAGAAAAAGGCTACCGCTGGATGTTAAATCGAGTGTTGCATAGGCAAAAGTTGTTGATGGCAATGGTCATATTATTGATGGCGGCGGCCGGTTTTACGTTCACTAAAATTGGTACCGAGTTTGTCCCTGAACTTGAAGAAGGCACCATCAACTTAAGGGTAACGCTGGCACCATCCGCCAGTCTTGAAACCGCGCTTAATGTTGCGCCTGAGCTGGAAAAAATGCTGCTCACTTTTCCTGAAGTAAACTACGCGCTAAGCAGAATTGGTCGAGCGGAGATAGGTGGCGATCCTGAACCGGTAAATAACATTGAAATCTATATTGGCCTTGCGCCAGTAGCACAGTGGCAAAGCGCAAATAATCGCTACGAATTACAAGCTTTGATGGAACAAAAGCTGTCGGCTTACCCCGGCTTACTGTTTAATTTTTCACAGCCTATTGCGACGCGTGTCGATGAATTACTCTCAGGTGTTAAAGCGCAGTTGGCGATTAAGTTGTTTGGCCCAGACTTAGCTGTGCTTGCAAAAAAAGGTAAGGAAATTGAGGCTGCCGTGGCGCAAGTTGAAGGAACAGAGGGCGTACAACTTGAGCAAATAGCTGGTGAGTCACAGCTGATCATCACCCCAAAACGTCAAGCGTTATCGCGCTATGGTTTAGCTGTTGGCGACGTTATGGCATTAGTGCAAGATGGCATTGGTGGCAGTAAAGCGGGGCAGGTCATCAACGGTAACGAACGCTATGATATTTATGTCCGCTTGGCACCTAAGTACCGTCAAAGCAAACAGACCATTGAAGAAATACGTTTACAATCAAGTTCAGGGGCGTGGATCCGGTTGGCTGATGTTGCGAATGTTGAATATCAATCTGGTCCACCGCAAGTAAGGCGAGATGACGTTCAACGTCGAGTGGTGATCCAAGCTAATGTGCAAGGTCGGGATATGGGCAGTGTAGTAAATGATATTCGCGCGGCTATTGATAGTAAAGTTGACTTACCAACAGGTTATGGTGTTGAAATCGGTGGTCAATTTGAAAACCAGCAACGAGCACAAAAGCGCTTAGCAATCGTGGTGCCGCTATCTTTGGCGCTAATAGCACTCCTACTTTACTTTGCATTTGGTTCAATTGCTCAGGCTGCGCTTATTTTAGTGAATGTGCCGCTTGCGGTCATTGGTGGGGTATTTTCTTTATATATTTCAGGACAATATCTATCGGTCCCAAGCTCGGTTGGGTTTATCACCTTATTCGGTGTCGCGGTACTCAATGGTGTGGTCATGGTTGAGAGTATAAACCAGCGATTGGCTGCGGGAGAATCGCTTCATTCAGGTGTCTTTGAGGGAGCAATTTCAAGGCTTAGACCCGTGCTTATGACTGCGATAACCTCAGCACTTGGACTTATTCCTATGCTGTTATCGACAGGAGTGGGCGCTGAAATTCAAAGGCCGCTTGCCAGTGTAATTGTTGGTGGATTATTAACGTCAACCTTGCTGACTTTGTTTGTATTGCCAGCACTTTATCCACTATTCTCAAAGCAAATTAAAAATTCGTAATGCCTGTGGGGGCCAGTGAAAGTGGCCCCTTCTTCGGATCAATAAATAGGATTGAGTATGTCTCATGCACATCATCACCATCATGGAAACAAGCTCGGTTGGGCCGTATTTGTTAATATTCTACTGAGTGTCGCGCAGGTCGTTGGTGGCATTCTTTCTGGCAGTCTCTCTTTGGTTGCTGATGCGTTACATAATTTAAGTGACGCCGGTGCGCTTATTATCGCGTTAGTCGCTCAAAAAGTTGCAAGAAAGCCGGCCTCACTTGAACTCACTTATGGCTATCAACGCGCTGAAATAATCGGGGCGTTAATAAATAGCGCGATACTCATTGTTGTTGGGGTTTATCTGCTATTTGAGGCGATTTCTCGATTTTTAAATCCAGAGCCAATTGATGGCTGGATAGTGGTGTGGCTCGCGGCCTTGGCGTTAGTTATCGATGTTATCACAGCGCTTATTACCTATTCTGCAGGTGCAAAAACCAGCCTAAATATTCGTGCGGCATTTATTCACAATGTTTCTGATGCTGCGGCTTCCGTTGCGGTGATCGTGGCTGGAACATTAATCATCTTATATCAATGGTATGTGGTGGATCTTATCGCCACTGTGTTGATCTCCGCGTACGTGATTTACCATGGCGTAGAACTGAGTAAAAGTAGTATTAGAATTCTCATGCAGGCAACGCCAGATAATATGAATATTCAAGAAGTGAAGGAATACCTTGAGACTCAAGAGAATGTTAAGACAGTAAGCCATATTCATGTTTGGCAGCTCAATGAGCATGAATATATTTTAGAGGCGCAAGTTGTCATTACGTCCTTGAGCGACCAAAGCACGCTAGTGCGGTTAAAAGAGGGGTTACAGTCGCGGTTTGGATTGTCGCATACCACACTTGAATTAACCGAGGACTCTTTGGTAACACATCAGTGTGTAGAAATTAAATAAATACAAATGAAAATGGTTTGCATTAATGTTTGTGTGATCGTATAGTGCCCCAATAGCTTATACTGGTTTGCTTGCACAAGTAAGCTAGTTCGGTAATAGGGTAGAATATGAAAAATCGCATGGACCTTAGTGCAAATCGCTTCGCCAGCGGAGCTTGCGCGTTATCTTCAGTGCTGTCACCTTGGCAAGCTAAAATACTCTCTGGTAATCAAGCATATCAAGCGCAAATATTTCTGCGTGCTCGTGACGAATATCAAGTTGCATTGACACTCGCAACAGGTATTTTAGATGAGTTTTTATTATGTCAAAAAGACAGTGTCGTGATGAGTGCCATAGCGCACAGTTTACCTGCCGTCGTGGTATCCGCGCATAATCTAGCTGACACCTTTATTGCACTTGATCAACCAAATAGAGCGTGCCAGCAACTTATCTCAATCCATCTGAAGATACATGCAACCTACCTTGAATATAACAACGAACTTGCACCTATCGTCTTGCATCATTTGCATAAAACTCGACAAGAGTTAATCCATTTTGCAAAACGCTATCCGCACTTACCTGAGCTGATTCATCAAATTAACGAAGCGATGCTGGTTACGCACCTGCATTCTCGCGTTTTACATTAACATTTGGAGGTCGAATGGCTTATACCTTACCTGAGTTACCGTACGCATATGATGCACTGGAACCACATATCGACGCGAAAACGATGGAGATCCATCATACTTTGCATCATCAGACATATATAAATAAAGCAAACGCCGCGTTAGAGGGGACGGAGTTCGCAGGCAAAGACACCGAAACGTTGCTGAGAAATATTAAAACGTTACCTGAAAACTTACAAAAAGCAGTGCAAGAACATGTCGGCGGGCACAATAACCATAGTTTGTTCTGGCAAATTATGACTCCAAATTATGCGCCTCTATGTGACGGGCCGTTAAAACAAGCGATAGAAAGTGAGCTCGGTGGTTTTGATAGCTTTAAAACTGAATTTACAAACGCTGCTGTCAGTCGATTTGGCAGTGGCTGGGCATGGTTAGTTGTAGATGAAAATGGCAAGTTAGCGGTGACGAGTAGTCTTAACCAAGATAGTCCCTACATGGAGCAGCACACCCCAATATTGGGTTTAGATGTGTGGGAACATGCTTATTACCTCAAATATCAGAATCGTCGACCAGAATACATCGCGGCTTTTTACAACGTCATTAATTGGTCCGAAGTCGAGCGCAGATATAATCAAGCAATAGGTTAGTACTTTTCTTATTTCCTCAGTTAGTTAAGCCCCTAGTGGGCTTTTTTCATGAATACTCCAAACATGGTTGAGTACCAAAAATGGCTAGTTTGCTATAGTGATAGCTATTAGACTGAGTGAAAACGAAGTACGAGCGAAAGTCATGTATACACCAGAAGTTTGTTCTCAAGCTAGAAATAGTCGCGATGCTAGATTTGATGGGTTGTTTTTTGTTGCGGTCAAGAGCACCGGCATTTATTGTCGGCCAATATGCCCAGCACCTGCTGCAAAAGAAAAGAATGTAGAGTATTTTCAATTTGCCCACAATGCTGCGCAAGCAGGCTTTAGGCCTTGTATTCGCTGCCGTCCCGATAGTGCACCGGGTAGTTATGCATGGCTTGGCACTGAAACAACCGCAGTTAGAGCCAAAAAGTTAATCGATGAGGGAGCCTTAATACGTCATTCGACAGAAGACTTAGCCGATAGGTTAGGCATTTCGGTCCGTTACTTAAATAAAGTATTCAATCAATACTTTGGTACCAGCCCCAAACAATATGCACTTTATAAGCAATGTGACTTAGCTAAGCAGCTGTTACAGCAAAGTGACCTTCCTGTCACGCAAGTCGCGTTTGCCGCCGGGTTTAATTCATTACGACGCTTTAATGATGCATTCCAAAAGCTGTATCAGTTATCACCAAGTCAACTTAGAAAAGACGCCGGTAGTGGCTCTGCCATTGCGATTTACTTGTCTTATCGGCCACCGTACAACTGGGATAAAATGCAGCAGTTTTTAGCGATGAGAATTGTGCCAGGTATCGAGTGGTTAACAGAAAACAGTTATGGGCGAACCGTCATGATACAAGGTGAAACAGGGCGTTTCACCGCGACAATCGAGCCTGAAAAACATCGCTTTAAAGTGGCTATCGCGCTCAGCGATTTATCCTTGTTAGTTCAGATGATTGCACAGATCAGGCGGGTGTTAGATTTAGATGCGGACACCTGTTTTATTGAGTCTCACCTTCATGAAGCCGCGCCTGATTTGCCGCTACAAGAGGGACTCAGATTACCCGGGATCTGGAGTGAGTTTGAAGCGGGCATGAGAGCTATTTTAGGTCAACAAATCAGTGTTCAAGCGGCAAGAAACTTACTCGTTTTATTGGTCGAAACGCTCGGTGAGGTGGCTGAAGATGGCATGCGTTATTTCCCTAAGCCTAAGGCCGTATTTGATAGTGATCTTGCCTTTTTCAAAATGCCTGAACGACGAAAGGCGGCTATTAAAGCTTTTGCTGAACAATACGTTGGTTCGGAACATGTTGAACTTGATAACTGGTTAAATATTAAAGGTATAGGTCCTTGGACTGTCGACTATGCAAAAATGCGCGGATTGAGTCACCCAGACATATACTTGGGTGGTGATTTGGGTGTCAAAAAGGCAATGGAAAAATCCTTAAAAACAATAGATATTGAAAAGTGTGCTCCTTTTCGTTCTTATCTAACTTTTCAACTATGGCAACAATTATGATTGAAACTACATTAGCCTCACCCACTGGAGAGTGGATAATACAAGCATCCAACAATGGTTTACGATATGTCGGCTTTTTTCCAAAAGCGCGCTACGAGCAAGGGGAAAATCGGCATACAGAAATGGCAAAAAAACAGTTAACAGAATACTTTGCTGGCAAACGCCAACGCTTTGATGTGGCGCTTGATGTGGATGGTACGCACTTTCAAAAGCAAGTCTGGCAGGTGTTGGCACAAGTACCATTTGGTGAAACGCATAGCTATGGTTGGATAGCTGAGCGCTTAGGTAATAAAAATGCTGTCCGTGCAGTTGGCGCTGCTAACGGCAAAAATCCAATTAGTATCATCGTGCCTTGTCATCGCATTATTGGTGCAAATGGCAAACTAACAGGATATGCTGGCGGACTTGAAGCGAAAGAGTGGTTGTTACAACATGAGGGAGTGAGCTTCAAAAAATAGAGTATACTAGTGGTTAATCGTTGTTATTTCGATTTACTACATGTTTGGAGTGAATGTTGAGACTGCTATTTATTGCTTTTTGCGTTTTTACTTCGTGGGCCTGTATGGCAACAGAGGTTCGCTTTTGTTATGAAGATAAACATGCTCCACCCTTTATCCATGGTGCAGGACAAACTGTGCCATCGGCAAATCCAGGCGTCACGATCCAGATAGTGCAACAGCTTGACGAGCACGTAAAAGAGGTGAGCTTCACCTACACTCGAAAACCATGGAGCCGTTGTTTGCATGAACTGGAAAATGGCAAAGTTGATGCTGTGGTGGCAAGCCATCGAGCGTCTAGAGAAGGGCAAATGGAGTATCCAAAGAATCCCGATGGCACGATTGCACAGCAATATGCAATTAATCGGATCAGCACTTGTTTACTCAAAAGCAAAACTAACAAAGCAACATTAAATCTGAGCAAAGAAATAGAACTCGCAGTCCCTCGTGGCTATGCTATTCGAGAAAGTATGCCTAAGCATTTTTCCATATTTGAAACCGACTCGTTGGAGCATGCTATTGCACTGGTTGAAAATGAATTACTTGATGCGACCATTGGCCTTTGCCAAATCGGTAATATGCCAATCACATTATCGCCCCCCTTTAACCACTTAGAAGCGGTTTTTCCACCGTTAGAAACGTCGTTTGGTTTTATGGCATTTTCTGAGCAGTTTTATCAGCAGCACCCTGAGTTAAGCTGGCAAGTGTGGCGTGCAAGTCAGCTTATTAACCTCGATACCTTATATAGTGAGTATTTGCGTTCGCAACCCAGCCAAATGGATAAGCAATAGATCTTTTAATCGTTAGCCAGTAAACTAGCGCGAATTTGTATTTCGAAATATCTATTATGGCCCAGCTTTATTTTTACTATTCGGCAATGAATGCCGGTAAATCTACGACTTTATTGCAGTCAGCATTTAACTACCGAGAGCGAGGCATGCGCCCGTTTATTATCACCGCTGCAATTGATAACCGTGCTGGAGTGGGCAAAGTAGCGTCTCGTATCGGCTTAGAAGCTGAGGCGCAAGTTTTTGAAAGCCAAACAGATGTGAAAGCATTACTGATGTCTGCCCATACAGAGAATAAAATTGACTGTGTATTGGTAGATGAGTGCCAGTTTCTAACAAAAGCTCAAGTCGCAGAGCTGACGGATATCGTCGATGAGCTGCGGATCCCGGTATTATGCTATGGTCTTAGAACTGACTTTCGTGGTGAGCTGTTTGAAGGCTCGCAATATTTGCTGGCGTGGGCAGATAAATTGATTGAGCTAAAAACCATCTGTCACTGCGGTCGCAAAGCAAACCGAGTGCTTCGCACCGATGAGCACGGTAAAGCTATTGCGGATGGCGATCAAGTTGTGATTGGTGGTAACGATAGGTATGTTTCTCTTTGTAGAAAACACTATAAGGATGCCCTAAGCGCATAAGTATATTCAAACCTGATGTACTGTGAAGAGTGGCTTCTTAACAGTACAGATCCCGTTCTTGTCACTCAGCATTTCTTCCTACCATAGTGCTAAATATATACCATTTTATGGTGCGAATAATTTGGTAAACCTGCGGATTTGTACCATCCTTAAGAAATAGGAGTAAGGGTGTCATTTTAATGAGTCAGCAGCCATTATCTTTCTTAAACGTTTCAGAGCCTGATGAACAAAGCCTAGGTGAGTGTGCATCTCCTTGGGTCGTGTTGATTGTCGATGATGAACCTGAAGTCCACGATGTGACTAAACTTGTGTTAACGGCTTACAGGTTTGAATTAAAACCGCTTGAACTACTCCATGCCTACAGCAAAAAAGAGGCAATTGATATCCTTAGCAATCGAGATGATGTTGCATTAGTGTTGCTCGATGTCATCATGGAAAGCGAAGAAGCGGGTTTAGAATGTGCGCAATACATACGTGAAGAACTTGGCTATCATAACGTGAGAATAGTACTACGCACCGGCCAGCCCGGCAGTGTGCCGGAACATGAAGTCATGCTGCGCTATGATATCAATGACTATAAAAACAAAACTGACCTCACAAAATCTCGTCTATTCACTATGTTAACTAGCTCGCTGCGCTCTTATCGAGATTTAAATCGACTTGAGTTGTTGACCGATGAACTAACCAAACTTAACGAAGGATTGGAAGAAAAGGTCAAGCAGCGCACCCATGAACTTGAGTCGTCAAATGATGCCTTAAGAGAGGCATATAATCGTATTGCTGAGCAGCAGCAAGCCTTAATCCAATCAGAAAAGCTCGCTTCAGTAGGACAGTTTGCTGCTGGTGTAGCCCATGAAATAAATAATCCGCTTGCGTACTTAAAAAGTAACTTAGAGTTTGTACAAAGTTCGTTGGTTAAGTTGTATCGAGCTTGGCAATTTTTGGCAAATAACTCGCAACTCTCGCCTGAATGTGCAAAATCGCTGAGTGAATTGGAAAAAGAGTATCAGCTAAACTGGGCTTTGAGTGAAAGTGATGATGTGATGGCTGAAATGCACTCAGGACTCGACAGAATTCAACTGATTGTTAAAGAGCTGAGTGTGTTTTTTGAGAGCAATCAAACTCAGTTTCAGCAAGTAGAATTCTATTCTCAAATTATGGATTCTGTGATGATTAATTTGGAGTTGGATGGTACAAACTTGAGCCTAATTGAATTTGAAAAAGGAGAGCGGTTTGAGTTGCACTGTGCCCCAGCACTCCTAGAACACAGTATTTACTGCCTCATAAAGAACGCTTTAGAAAGTACGGGTAGAATGCGAAAGGCCATTAAAATAAACACGAAAGTTGAGGATCAAACACTCTCTATCGATATCTTCGATTGTGGTGAGGGGATTGCGGATAAGCTGGTACATCGAGTATTTGATCCGTTTTATACCACTAAAGCCTCAGAAAAGCATGTGGGACTTGGGTTAACTATTGCATCGAATATCATAAAATCTCACGGTGGTGAACTGCTCATAAAATCTACTATCGGTAAAGGCACCAGAGCGACTATAAATTTGCCACTTATTTGAGTTCCACTCTGGTTAATGCACTCTCCAATTATTAAATCTGAACTTAAAGAAATCAGTTAGTTCGCTATCTATCCAATCCTTAGGTTATCTCTTCAGTCGATATATTAAGATGCAGAAATGTGGCGACTGACACTTATAGCGCTATAACTTTAGGTGAAGAAGTGTCCGCTGCGGACACTTTTTCCGTCCGCGGACACATTTCATCCACTTCTAAAATAAAATAAATCAATAATATCAATACCTTAAGTTTTGGCACAAAGTTCGCCTCTTTTACTGCATACAAACTAATGAAGAAGATACGTTATGTGGTTAAGTACTGCTTTTTTAATTTCACCCTTGATGATGTTGGCTGTAGCAACGGTCGTGGCGGTATTTGACTCGTTAATTCGAGGAGAATCATTATGATTAAAGACACAAGCGGGCAAGACGAAGTGCTCCAAACTGGTAAATCCAAAAAGAAGCTTGGTCTTGTAATAGCGGGTGTTGTAATTATTGCAGCGCTTAGTGCACAAGTCGTGTTTGGTGGACCCAATGCGAGTAGCTCCGTGGCCAAAGATAGAGTGCAAATTGCAGCCGTGACTTTCGGCGAGTTTACCCGCGATATTGCCGCCACAGGTTTTGTCGTTGCTGCAAATGCACCACAAATTTACAGTCCGGAGCAGGGTTATGTCTCTTTACAGGTTAAAGCGGGTGATAGCGTGACTCAAGGTGAAGTGCTAGCCACGGTCAAAAGTCCAACTTTAACCAACCAGCTCCAACAAGAAGAAGCGGAGCTGCAAAGACTGAGTGGTGAGCTTGAAGGGAAAAAGTTAGATGTTAGACGTCAAAACTTGGCGTTAAATCGCTCCTTAGATCTCGCTCGTGTCGAACTATTAGCGGCAGATAGAGAGGACCGACGAGCTCAGTTATCTATCCAAAAAAACCTCATCAGCCAAATTGATTTAGAAGAAGCGCAAGACGACCTCGCGCGGGCAAAATTAAACTTCAATCATGCAGAGCAAGAAGTTGCGCTAGGCAAAGATACCTTGGCCTTTGAACTTAAATCTGTTGAGAATCAGCTTGAGAGGCAACGTTTAATTGTTGAAGAATTAAAACGTCAAGTTGCAAGTTTAGATGTGATTGCGCCGGTTTCAGGCATAGTCGGTAATTTACTAGTTGATCAAAATGCGCTTGTTAATGCCAATCAGGGGTTGATGAAGCTCGTTGACTTAAGTGCTTATGAAGCCGAGCTGCAGGTTCCTGAAAGTTATGCGGCAGAGCTTGGGCTCGGGATGGCTGTCGAACTTAGGATTGGCAACCAAAATATTTCTGGCGTGTTATCTGCGATTTCTCCAGAAGTAAATAACCGTGAAGTCACCACTCGAGTACGCTTTTCGGACGAAAACATTGATGGCATTAGACAAAATCAACGTTTGTCTGCTCGGATTTTACTAGAGCACAAAGAAAACACCTTAATGGTCAAACGTGGCGCTTTTATGAGTGAAGGTGGACACATTGCTTACAAACTAAGTGGTGATATCGCTGAGCGAATTGAGATCACTACCGGTACCTCAAGCATCAGTGAAGTTGAAGTGCTTAATGGCTTACAGCAAGGCGATCAAATCATCATCAGTAGTTACGACGCATTCGAACGTGCGCCCAGCATCTTATTAAGATAAGAAGGAAAATAATAATGTTAGTTATGAATAATATCGGCAAAGTATACCAAACTGATATGGTGCAAACACACGCACTCAGAGATTTTAACCTGCAAGTAAATGAAGGAGAGTTTATCGCGGTAACAGGTCCTTCAGGCTCAGGTAAAACGACCTTCTTAAATATTGCTGGGATGCTAGAAGGGTACTCTAGTGGTCAATATATGCTAGATGGGATTGATGTTGGTAAGCTCAACGACAATCAAAGAGCTGATCTGCGAAACCAAAAAATCGGTTTTATTTTTCAAGGCTTTAACCTTATCCCAGATTTAAACTTGTACGAAAATGTTGAAGTGCCATTACGCTATCGTGGTATCAAGGCTGCTGAGCGCAAGCGCAGAATTGAAAACTGCCTCGAGCAAGTTGGTCTTGCTGGCCGCGCAAAACATTTGCCACAACAGTTGTCCGGCGGACAGCAGCAGCGTGTGGCTATCGCAAGGGCGCTTGCTGGTGAGCCACGCTTTTTACTCGCCGATGAACCAACGGGGAATTTAGATAGTTTAATGGCGCGTCAGGTGATGGAATTACTAGAACAAATTAACCGTGACGGCGCAACGATAGTAATGGTTACCCATGATCCGGAGCTCGCAAGGCGTACACCAAGAAACATCCAAATTGTAGACGGACAGGTTGCGGATTTTACTTTGTATCAAGGTAAAGATGCGGCTTCACAAGCGTTGAAATCTCAGGTAGGAGCGTAAGTTATGTTTGCCCATTACCTTGATTTGGCATGGCGTAGCCTAAAAGCCACGCCGCTTGCGACTAGCCTAATGGCGCTGGCTATTGCCATTGGCATTGGCGTCACTATGGTGAGTTTGTCTGTGTATCACATGATGTCCGCCGATCCAATTCCAAGCAAAAGTAGCAAACTCTATGCTGTACAGCTACAAGTGATGGATGAGGGACAAACCTATCATTCAGCTGATGATATTCCCTTTCAGCTGACATTTTTAGATGCGAAAAACCTGTATCAAACGCTAAACATCGACAAAAAAGTCGCGATGTTTAAATCTGGTTTTGCGGTTCATGTAAACAACCCCGAAGTGAGCCCCATGTTGCAAACGACACGGTTAATAACCCGA
Source organism: Pseudoalteromonas maricaloris (assembly GCF_024746855.1). Classification (NCBI taxonomy): domain Bacteria; kingdom Pseudomonadati; phylum Pseudomonadota; class Gammaproteobacteria; order Alteromonadales; family Pseudoalteromonadaceae; genus Pseudoalteromonas; species Pseudoalteromonas maricaloris. The sequence goes on from NZ_CP024626.1 coordinate 280,796, forward strand.
GAGTTTTTCGCTATGTTTGAGCTGAATTTTTTGTATGGTGGAGTGTGGAGTCAAAGCCAAGCAGACAATGCTGCACCAGTGACTGTTATTGACGAAACTATCGCACAAAAGTTATTTGGTCGCAGTGATGTGGTGGGAGAAAGTATTTATTTAGCGCAGCGAAGATATCAAGTAGTAGGGGTCACTAAGGAGTGGCAGCCAAACGTTAAAATGTATGACTTAAACAATGGCGCGTTTGCTGATGCCGAGCGTATCTTCATTCCCTTCAGTCATGCGGCAGCTTATGAGATTGATACTTGGGGAAATACAAACGGTTGGAAGCGCGAAGAGATTAACAACTTCACGGACAAAATGAATTCAGAAATGCTTTGGACTCAGTTTTGGGTTGAATTAGAGAATGAAAAAGAGCAACAAGCGTTAGCAACACAACTAGATAATTACATCCAAACCCAACAAGATTTGGGAAGATTTAACCGTAAAACACGAGAATTTTCACTTCGAAATGTCACTGAATGGCTTGAGTACAATAATGTGGTTAGTGAAGATAACAAAGTCATGATTGGTTTAAGTTTTATGTTCCTTGCTGTTTGCTTAGCCAATATTCTTGGATTGTTACTTGCGAAATTTCTTAAACGTGCCCCTGATGTTGGCGTAAGAAGAGCACTTGGCGCAAGTAAAACGCAAGTCTTTTACCAACACTTGGTTGAAGTGGCGTTGCTTGGTTTTATGGGGGGGTGATAGGGATAGTTTTTGCTCAGCTTGGCTTATGGGGGATCCGCAAAACTAGCCATGTCTACGAAAGTCTTGCAACGATGGATGTCTCTATGCTGATAGCAGCGCCGAGCATCGCTATTGTGACTTGTATTCTTGCAGGGCTTTACCCAGCTTGGATAGTGTGTAAAACATCACCTGCTACTTATTTAAAAGTGCAATAAGGCAATAAGGAGAGTCCCATGTTGGAATTAAAACCCATTATCAATGCGTTATTGCGCTCTAAAGTCGGTGCTGTACTTGCTATCCTACAACTTGCCTTGACGTTGGCAATTGTCAGCAATTCGCTTTCTATTATTAGTGAGCGCGTCACCTATCTCAATAAGCCAACTGGCTATCCAGAAGAGTCGATAATCACCTTCAGTGTCATGTCGTTTGACGACAAGATAGATGCAAACCAGCAGCTTATCGTTGATGAGAGAATACTAAAAAGTATCCCTGGAGTTATAGAAGCCGTGGGAGTGAGCTCGGTTCCGCTTTCAGGAGGAGGCAGCAATTCGGGATTCAGCTTAACTCCAGAAGACGATGGTAAACATACAAACTCGGGGCATTTATACGCCAATGAACAAGTGATCCGTACCTTGGGCGTAAAATTGATAGAAGGCCGTGATTTCACATCTGGAGATGTCTTGATCTCAAGTGAATACGCTAAGCAACCAGATGTTGTTATTGCCAGTAAGGCTTTTACGGACGAGATATTTGGTGAGGGTAAAGGATTGGGCGAAACGATTTATTATGGTGGTGGCCCGTTAAAAGTCGTGGGGATTGTTGAGCGTATGACTAATGCTTGGCCGCGGTTTAGAAATGCTGATCGCTTAATTATTTTTCCCATGGTGAATGCGAATGAATTTCAAGATTTCTTAGTTCGCACCGATCCGAGTTTGCGTAGTGAAGTAATGAAAAGAATAGAGGCGGCGCTGCTTCAAGAAAATCCTAGTCGTGTGATCACAGGCATTAAAGGGCTTGATGAGGTGAAAGGAAAGTACAATTCTAAAGACCTATTGATGCTAAGAATGTTGCTAGTGCTAATCACTGCATTGGTCGTCGTGACGGCGCTGGGAATATTTGGTCTTACTCAGTTTAATATCAGTAAACGTACTAAACAGATTGGTACTCGCAGAGCTTTGGGGGCGCGTAAGTCTGCAATTGTTCGTTACTTTGTGGTAGAAAACCTCATTGTTTGTGCAATTGGCTTAGTACTTGGCACTGTGGCTACGGTTTTCCTAGGACAAAAGCTAATGTCTTTGTATTCAGTGCCGCCGCTAGAAGTAAGCTATATTTTGATAACGGCGCTGGGGCTTATCGTGCTCTGTATCGCGTCAGTTATTTTTCCTGCTAAAAAGGCGGCGAACATTTCACCGAGTATTGCAACAAGAAGTGTATAACCCTTATGCTAATCAGGTTGTGCGAGCAGCCTGATTAGCATTACGTAACTTGCCTTGTATTAGTTGTGCTAGTATAGGTAACACGTAATAACAAGAATAAAATCATATGGATAAAATCTTAATTGTGGATGATAACCCAGCAGTGCTTGATGCACTGTCATTGTTACTTGAGCTGCATGATTATCAAGTGGTTACCACGTGCTCACCGTTAGAAGCAATTAAAGTGGTGTCGTTTCAGCAGATTGCACTAGTTATCCAAGATATGAACTTTAGTGCAGACACCACATCAGGAGAGGAGGGGGCTGCGCTATTTCACCAATTGAAAGCATTAAATGCAAAACTCCCTATTATCTTATTAACGGCTTGGACAGAGCTCACCACGGCGGTTGAACTGGTAAAAGCAGGAGCGGCAGACTATCTAGCTAAGCCGTGGGACGATCAAAAGTTACTCACCACGATTGCAAACCTCATTGCGCTTGGTGAGGCACATAAGCAAGTTGCAAACTTTGAACGGGCTGAACAAGAACGCCAACAGTTTAATCAAGGTGCGGATTTATGCGGGTTTGTATATAAATCGGTGGCGATGCAGCGAGTCATAGATATGGCGCTGCAAGTCGCTAAATCTGATGTGTCAGTGTTAATAACCGGTCCAAATGGTAGCGGTAAAGAAAAAATCGCAGAGATCATTCAAGCGAACTCACCACTAAAAAACCAACCCTTCGTAAAAGTGAATGCAGGCGCGCTCCCAAGTGACTTAATCGAAGCTGAGTTATTTGGTGCTGAGAGCGGTGCTTATACCGGCGCGAATAAGCAGCGTATTGGTCGCTTTGAAGCTGCTGATAAAGGCACGTTATTTTTGGATGAGATTGGTAATTTACCTCTTCCTGGGCAAACAAAATTGCTACGTGTTTTGCAAAGTGGCGAGTTTGAGAGGTTGGGTTCAGTCGAGACAAAAAAAGTCTCGGTTCGTGTCATCTCAGCAACGAACGCGGATCTGCTAGCGGATATTCGAGGGGGGAAATTTCGTGAGGATCTATATTATCGCTTAAATGTCATCGAGCTAAACTTACCCGCGCTGTCAAAGCGAGTGGATGATATTTTACCTTTGGTCGCGCATTTTTTACCTGCAAGGGGGCTTACTTCGGATGCCCAGCAAGCATTATGTGAACACCCTTGGCCTGGTAACGTACGGGAGCTTGAAAATGCCTGTAAACGGGCGGCTGTATTGAACCCTGATGGCGAGCTCAGTGCGAAGGATTTTGGTCTTGATGTGCAGGCAAATACAGCACAAGTTAGCGTATCACATACCATACGAGAACCCAGTAAAGAAGAATTGGAGCAGGCGCTCAAGACTCATCTTGGTGTGATTGCGAAAGTGGCGCGACACTTTAACATGAGTAGACAAGCGCTTTATCGTCGCTTGCAAAAGTTTGGCATTGAATATTAAGGACAATAATGACGACATCGCAGCAACATGCATTGATCATAGCTATCAGTATTATGATTGGCCTTATTCCTTTATGGTTTTTACTCGATGATCACAGCGGTTTCATTGTAATAGTACTGGGCTCCGTCAGTGTTGCGCTTGTGCTGTATAAACTATTTATGCGTGAAAACAAAGCGGGGTGGGAGGCATTAGAAGTCGGCTTGATGAACTTTAAAGATGGCGAATTTTCTACGTCCATTACCTATAACGCTAACAATGAGCTCGGTCGACTGTGTCAGCTATTCAATGAAACGGCAAAACAGTTAAGAGATGAAAAACAATGGATTTATCAGCGTGAGCTGATGCTTGATAAAGTGCTAGAGTCGTCACCTCAGGTACTTGTCCTCGTCGACTCACAAGATGTGGTGGTATTTGCCAACAATAGTGCAAAAACGTTTTTTAACTGTGAGCATCGCCTTGAAGGTGAGCGTTTTAGTAAGTTGTTATCCGGAGTTCCCGATGAACTTCAGCACGCTGCAAACAACCAACTTGATGGCTTGTTCTCAATACAAAACAGCTGTGGTGAGTCGCAAATGTGGCATCTCGCCAACGGTGAGTTATTACTCAACAACCACTTTCACAAATTATATATTTTTAAGCAATTCACTCGAGAGTTGAGCCGCCAAGAAGTGCAAGTTTGGAAGAAAGTGATCCGCATCATTAGCCATGAGTTAAACAACTCATTAGGGCCTATTTCATCTATGCTGCACAGTGGACAGATCTTGGCTGAACGCGTGGATGAACCTAGGCTAAGTCGAGTCTTTGCGACGATAGAAGAGCGCATTGTGCACCTTAGTGAGTTTGTTCAGGGCTATGGTAAGTTCGCTAAACTTCCTCTGCCAAACATTGAATCTGTGGATTTGCAGGTTTTGTGTGAGCGGCTGCAAAGCCATTGGTCATTCCAATATCAGCTTAATCAAACGCAATTACAGGCGGACACGACACAGTTAGAACAGTTACTTATTAATTTGATAAAGAATGCGACCGAGTCTGGCTCAGAGATAGAGGAAATCTGTGTTCAATCTGAGCAGCGCAGCGACGAAGCTTATATTTGGGTGCTCGATAGAGGCGAAGGCATGAGTGACACTGTGATGGCGAACGCCTTAATTCCATTTTACTCTACCAAAGCGTCAGGAACAGGGCTTGGTTTAGCGCTGTGCAGAGAAATTGTGGAAGCACACAACGGTAAGATCAGCCTCTATAATCGCGAAGGTAAAGGTTTGTGCGTCGAAATTCGGTTACCGAACAAATTATCCTGAGTTTACTCAGGATAATAAACTTAAGACTGAGCTCATCAATTATTTTGGTGGATCAATCGAATGATTAATGCTGGCGTTAACCCTAAACCACCCTGCAATTGAATAGCGCTTTTCGTTGGCAACCAGTACTTCATGAGGAAATTCATCACTTAAAAAGGTAACTAGCGTGCCGTAACTTGGCAGTACCGTTGTGAGTATCTCGTCGTGATTATCGGGATTGTAAACAACTAGTTCGCCGCCATTGTCTGACGCCCAAGACTGATTTAAGTACAATACCGTGGTCAGAATTCGGTTGGTCTTTCCCTTAAAGGCGTCCATATGCTTTTTGTAAAACGCCCCTGGAGGATAAATGGCAAAGTGGCTTTCATAACTAAAGAGTCCCATAAACAGCCGTCTGTTTAAATAGGACTTTAGCTCGCCCATGTAGTTGAGCCAAACAGATTCCAACTCATTGCTGGTGTCTAACCAGTGAATTTTATCTCTGCGAATTTTCTTATTTTGCTCGTGAGAGGCTAAACGACCAATTCCAGCTTGCTTAAAATCATCACTGCTGAGTTCTGCTATTCTCAATTCTAACTTGGATAAAATGTCGGGACTGACGAAATTTGGCAAAATACTAATGCCTGTGGTTTGTAAGTCCTGAGCTAATTTCTCGAACGGAAATTCTAAATCTAACAATAGCGGCGCCTCTGAAAAAGGTCTTTTTACCGCTTTGTTTGGTACCGATCCAGCGAGTTAATTTTACCTTGTCGATAAGCGAATTTTGTTAATGATGTTTTCACTGGCGGCTTCGATTAAATCAAGCACATGTTCAAAGCCACGTTCACCACCATAATAAGGATCGGGCACTTCATGCTCAGTCATGTCACCAAACGCTAAAAACAGCTGAACTTTATGCGCTAAGTCGTTAGGACAAATGGAGAGTAGATCGCGGTAATTAGCGTTGTCTGCACACAAAACTAAGTCGTAATCTTCAAAATCGCTGGGTTTTACTTGCTGCGCTGATATGTCTGAAAAGTCATACCCTCTTGCGCTGCCTGCTGCGACACTTCGTGGATCCGGAGGGTTACCTTGATGATAGCCAATGGTGCCAGCGGAATCGATACGGATTGTTAACTCTGTTGCTGCGAGTTTATGCTTTAATACCGCCTCCATAGTTGGAGAGCGGCAGATATTACCCATGCAGACGACTAAGATACTAGAAATTGCGCTCATATTGTTGTCCTTCAAGTACGCTTTTATACCAATAGTATTCATTCTCCAAGTCTACCGACTTTTTAATTCAGAGCAAAATATAAGGCGCCGGCTAATACCAACAGTATTAGGGCGCCAAATTTAACTCGTTAGTTTGGAAGGTTTTCGTGAGGACCGAATACCTCATAGAATATTTGCTCGGCTTGTACACCAGCATTCATCAGTTGGGTTTTGATAAAGCACATAAAGGCAACCGGACCGCATAGGTAGAACTCTCCATCTGTGAGCGGCAAAGTATCTTTGATTGCGTTGATATCCATCAGTCCGGAATGCGTACCGTCGGCTTCTGACTCCAACCAAGTAACCACATTAAAATCTCGGATATTGCTACCAAGATCATTGATTTCTTGGTTGAAACCTAAGTCACTGTGAGTTTTATTCGCGTGTAAAAAGTGTGCTTCGACTTCAGGTGAATGTTGGCTATGAACACCAAGCATGCAAAGCATAGGGGTTATTCCAACCCCTGCGCTAATGTATACCTTTGGACTGGCTGTGTGTTGTCTGACAAAGTCTCCAGCTGGTGGAGTGAGCTTGAGGGTGTCGCCCGCCTTAAGTGTATGAAGATATTGCGATACTGCACCGTCGTGTTTAGTAGAGATCCTAAGGTACGAACCATTGGGGGCAACAGACAAAGAGTATTGGCGGATCTGCTGAAACCCTGCCACTTCTTTTGGTACAAAGACAGAAACAAATTGTCCAGCTTGGTAATGAGGTAGGGCTTTACCGTCGACAGGCTTGAGATAAAAGCTTTTAATATTTTCAGTATTGCTTATCACCTTTTCAATTGTAAATTCACGAGTTCCTTGCCACCCACCTTGCTGCTCAAGCGCGGTTTGGTACAGGCCATGCTCTGCGGTGATAAATAAATCGGCTAAAAACTGGTAGGCACTAAGCCAAGCTTGCTCTATTTCATCTGTGAATTGATCGCTGAACTCGGCTTTGAGCGTTGCAATTAAATGTCGGCCAACAATAGCGTATTGCTCCGGTAAAATCCCAAGGCTAACGTGCTTATGGTTGATACGTAAAATGGCGTCACTGAGCACTTCTGGTTGATCAATGTAATTGGCATAGGCCGCTAATGCTGAAAATAGTGCCAATGGCTGTTTTCCCGAAGCTTGATGGGATTGGTTGAATACCCCTTTTAACTCTGGGTGTTGATTGAACATCCGATGATAAAACTTGGCGGTGATCTCGGGACCAACCTGAGCCAATAGCGGTGCACTTTGTTTTACCAACTCAATCGTATTGTGTGTAAGCATTAATATCTCCAGTTTGAGAGTAGAGTTAACCTATTCGCCCATCGACGCGTTTTTGTATCAGCATGGGCGTGAAGGTAATGGAAAAAAGCATAAAACCAAAAATCCAAGTCACAGCACTTAATAGCCATGCATTGTGCGGGTTTATAAAATGAATAAGGAAAGCGCGGATAAGACCTGATACCGCGATACAGATAAATGCCAGTGTAGTTGTCGTGCCTACCTGTAATAGTCGACCAGTGTGGCCCAAGGTAACGCGAGTCATCATGGCTAAGATCATTAATCCCATGCCATTAATTGCCACTAAGTGAAGGTGGCTACGTAAATGCTCTGGTGCAAAGGTATTGTTGTATGCGTTAATTATTAAACCCACTGCGATTGCACAATATGACAGGTACAGTGACCAAAGCAGCGGTACGTTAAATAATTTACCGTTAAACCAATAAATTGCTCTTATCGAGTGCAGTAGCCCAAGGAGCAGAAGTGCAGCACTCAAATAGTGAGTATTGGGTATTGTAAACTGCAGGATATAGGTGAAAACGCAGATGATGGAGAGGTAAAAGATCGCCCTGTCTAACCTTGGAGTATGTGGTTTTTGTGCTTGCTGCAATCCTCGGGCAATAAAAAACGGAATAACGCGGCCACCCACCACACCAATCAACAGCATGTAAGCAATAAGTGTTGCTTGGCTTGCAGCGCTTAGCAATGAGAAGTGCTGGTTGTGAAGTAAAATTAAAAATACGATGTTGCAGCCACACAACATGCTTACAGCAAAAATAAAAACACGATTGTTTTTGGATTTTGCATCAACAATTACGCTCGTTAAATTGAATAGTATAATGAGCCAAAAACTCAGTTGTAGTAGCAAGGTGATGATGATTGATGGAGTTGCCACAAAAAAGCTCAGCCTAGCGGCTCACCAAATAATACAGAGTGACAGCAGTGCGCCACCATGTAATGTCTGTCTTTGCGTCCAATTTTTTGCTGCGGTTAGCAAAAATCCGGCGACGACAGCACCGCCAAAGCCAAACAGCATCTCGTGGGCGTGCCAATAGGTCGCTGGGTAGCCATTACGCCAAACAACATTGCCATTGAGCAATAAAGCCCATACAGAAATGCTCACGACAGCGAATAACCCCGCGAGTAAAAATAGCGCTCTAAAGCCGAGCATCAACACGGGCCAAGTAGATGGTAAATACCAACACACTGCTTTTGGACTGGGCTCTTCTAGTTGGATTAAACTCATTTATTTAACCTCCAAACCTAGGTGGTATAGACAAACAAGGCGGATGACGTAGGCGAGCTTAATCAAGGCGGCCAATACGATAGTACTAATATGTGCTGCAATTTGTGAGAAGAGGCTGAAGCTTTCAACGCTAAAAAAACTCACTTGCAGTGACAGCATAAACGCTGCGAGAGAAGTGAAAATGGCGATGTTGCTATATCTTAAAAGTTGGTATGCACGGCTCATCGTTAACTCTGCGAATGTTGATATATAGACTGCACATTGCAGGTGTCACGCCAACTTTAAAATGCTATATAAATCATTGTATTAGTATTCTATTATTGATATTTGAGTCAAATTGACCTATCTTAATTAGTGTTTATTTGAATAAATTGAGTCTTTTTGACATGAATTCGTTAGCACTCTCCAAATTGCTTGAGCTTAGTATGTCGTTATCACGACTTTCGTTGGCGCAAGAAGGCCGCGAGGTTAAGCAATACGCTAAGTCCTTGCTTTCAGCATTGAGTCAATCTGTTACCGCTGATGCCATCGCCATTCTTTATGGCGATCAGCATGCATTAACTATCCTAGCTTGCAATGGGTTGAGTGCGGACGCTGTTGGGCGGCAATTTTTGCTTACAGAGCAACCTAGATTGAAGTCCATTTTCGAGTCTGACGAACTAGTTAGTTTTCCTGCCAATAGCGACTTACCCGACCCTTACGATGGTCTGTTGCTCGCCGAAGAAAGTCGCTTACCAGTGCATGCCTGCATGGGATTTAAGGTCGCGCTCCAAAGTAGCACCTTATTGATGACGTTTGATTGTCTTAAACCGGATAGCTTTGAGCACTTGTCTGAGGTTTATATGAAAACCCTACAAGCAATTGTCTCAAGTAGTGCATTACGCATGTTTGAGGCTGAGCGCCTCTATGAGCAAGCACGTGCATCTACACTTACCCAATCTCAAAAGTCCGTTAAAAAGCAAATTTTAGTAGGAGAGAGTGCGGTGATGCACTCGCTTAAATCAGAAATTGAACTGGTTGCTGGTTCTGAATTTAATGTTCTTATTCAAGGCGATACGGGAACGGGTAAAGAGTTGGTAGCAAAACACGTACACTTTAATTCCCAACGAAATGACAAACCGTTTGTACAAATTAACTGTGCGGCGCTACCTGACTCGATAGCAGAAAGTGAACTCTTTGGTCACAAAAAAGGGGCGTTTACTGGGGCCGATAAAGACCGGTTAGGCAAATTTGCAGCCGCGGACGGCGGCACGCTGTTTTTAGATGAAGTTGGTGAGCTGAGTTTGACTTTACAGAGCAAACTATTACGTGTGCTGCAAAGCGGTGAGGTGCAAGCGGTAGGTGCTGACCACATTCATATTGTCGATGTTAGAGTGGTTGCTGCGACTAATCGCGATTTAAAAGAAGAGGTGAGGCGCGGAAAATTTAGGGCTGATCTTTATCATCGCTTGAGTGTGTATCCTTTATTTGTCCCTCCACTGATCGAAAGGCTAGATGACATCCCGCTGCTGGTTGGGTTCTTTTTAGAGCAGCTAAGAGGTACGCTCAACGCAAAACAAGTGGTGATGGATAGGCAAGCACTCAGCCGGTTAATGCATTACGACTGGCCGGGTAATGTCAGAGAGCTTGAACATTGTGTCAGTCGTGCAGCGTTAAAAGCTAAACATCAACAGTGGCAGGCTAATATCATTGAGATCCATGACATAGATATCGCGCCAAAACACCATCAACAAATTCAGCAGGCTGAGTGCATGACCACGCAAGAGAAAGCACCTCCTGTCGCCATGAAATTCGCCGTCGAGCTACTACAAAAAGACATGATCGTTAACGCGATGGAACGTCATGGGTTTAATTGGTCGGCAGCTGCAAGAGAGCTGGAAATGGATAGAGCAAATTTAGTTCGACTGGCAAAGCGTTTAGGGTTGGATGTTAAAAAGCAGATGAGTTGAGTAACCGGAGCTGCTTTTATCAATCTCAATAACTTAGCAAGTTTTTTATTCAAAGTTTTGATTGAATACAAGCTGTTCAAAAAATGAAACCCTAAATGTAATGAAAATTGTTATTAATACTCTTATAAGTTGTTTATTTTAAAAGGGTATATTAAGAAAACTGTTATTTTTATTTAATCTTGCGAAGAATAAATATTGAACTAGGGTTATAGGGCGTCACTCGACATTATTAGGGGGCCCTATGCAGGGTAATAAGCAAGTCATAACAGCGCTAAATCAAGTGCTTACGCTAGAGTTAACATCGATAAACCAGTTTTTTCTACACGCAAGAATGTACAAAAATTGGGGGCTTGAAGAGCTAAACGAGAAAGCGTATAAAAAATCAATCAAGGACATGAAGCAAGCAGATGACCTTATCGAGCGCATATTATTCCTTGAAGGGTTACCAAATCTCCAGCATTTAGAAAAGCTGCGAATAGGTGAGCATACAGAAGAGATGATGGCGTGCGACTTAGCGTTTCAACTCGATCAGCTTCCGACACTGCGCGATGCAATTGCGCTGTGTGAACATGAACAGGATTATGTTAGTCGAGAGCTACTTGAAGATATTCTTGAATATGAAGAGGGCTATGTGGATTGGCTCGAAACACAACACTTCTTAATCAAAAATACTGGCATTGAAAACTATCTGCAATCGCAGATTGAGGGGTAAGTTATGCAAGGCAATTCTACCGTTATCGACTTACTCAACAAACAACTTACGCTTGAGCTTTCTTCTATGGATCAATATTTGGCTCATGCCAAAATGTATGAAGATTGGGGACTGGAGAAGCTACACCATAAGTTATCTCACGAATACGAAGAAGAGCTTGATCACGCTAAGCGGATCTCGGAGCGCATTTTGTTTTTGGAAGGCACGCCAGATACCGCTTCTCGTGCGCCGATCCACGTCGGTACTGACGTGAAAGAAATGCTAGAAAATGATTTGGCTGCGGAAATTCTGGTAAAAGATCACTTGAAAAAGGTGATAGCAGTGTGTGAGCAAGCGCAAGATTATGTTACCCGTGAAATGCTCGAAACCCTGTTAGATGACACCGAAATGGATCACATTTATTGGCTTGAACAGCATATCAATTTAATCAAACTAATTGGTTTACCAAACTACATTCAGAGCCAACTTGCTAATAGCCCAGAATGATCCCAATCACCGCGCCTACCTTTGGGTGCGGTTTCTTTGTGCGCCATGCATTGTCTTGCTAATTTATAACGAGCAAGGTATTCGCTATAAAATTGAGCAATCACAATGATTTGAACTAAAGTTTAGTTATGTATTGAGTGATTAGTAATACGATGAAAATATTATTACTGTTTTTCTGCCTCCTGAGCTCGGTTTGTCTTTCAGCAAACTCCAAGCAAGTGTTTCGTATTTATCATGACGCTGATTATTCTAATTTAAATGAGTCAGCCGAAGCGATAAAAATGGGATTTCTAACCGCATTAGATGAAGTAGATAATCAAATCCAAGGTTATAAGGTTGAATTGGTGGCCAAAGACCATCGTGGTAATAGTAATCGTAGTTTGCTTCACTTTAAGCAATTTTTAAAAGACCCGAATGCCTTACTCGTGCTTGGTGGTGTTCATTCTCCTCCTTATATTAAATTTCGTAAATTTATCAATGAGAGTGAAGCGCTGCTGTTGGTTCCTTGGGCCGCTGGTGGGCCAATTACAAGATACCCGAGTAAGGATAATTGGATTTTTAGGCTTTCTGTGGATGACACCAAAGCGGGTAAAGTACTCATCAATTATGCAAAGCAACAAGGTTGTGTTGCACCTCATTTACTCCTTGAGGATACCGCATGGGGGCGCTCTAATTACGACACATTGCTAGAGGAATATAAAACGGCCAAGCCTAACAACGCGCTGCCTGTATCTTGGTTTAACTGGGCAACACAAGAGAATGAAGCACGGATCATGGTCCATAATATTATTGAAAGTGAGCCGCAATGTATCATTTTTGTTGGTAATGCGATTGAGGGCGCAGAGTTTGTAAAGGCCATGGCAAGTATTGACGAGGCACAGCGCCTGCCCATTGTTAGTCATTGGGGGATAACTGCGGGTAACTTTTTTAAAGTGGTTGGGGATAAGCTATCTGCAGATGTCTCATTGGCGATCCTACAAAGCTGTTTTTCTTTTGAGAATAAACCATTAAGTGCGTTTTCGGCACGGGTATTTAATCGTGCAAAACAGCTTTTCCCGACCGAGTTTGCCAAGCATGGATTTGTTCAAGCAGCTCCCGGATTTATCCATGGCTATGACATTGCTAAGCTTCTTATTGCGGCAGCGGAGCAGATAAAACTGACAGATTCAGTCGCCACCAACAGAGCCTTATTAAAAAGCGCGTTTGAGGATTTGCAATCGCCGGTCAGCGGTCTAGTAAAAACGTATCAACGGCCTTTTAGTGTCTGGAGTGATAAAAATGATTCAGCCCATGAAGCGCTAACCGTGCAAGACTTGTGTATGGGGCAATACCAGTCTAATGGCAGTATTAAACTAGTTTATAGTTACCCGGGGTCGCATTGAAAACTAAACTTACCTTAACGAGTAATCGCGCTTTTTACACCTTTTTAGGACTAACGGCTATCGTTTCACTTTTGCTCAGTGCACTTTTTGTTGGGCTGAGAGCAAACGTCATTGTCGAAGACTTAGTGAAAGAAACGAATGAAACCCAAGCTCAACTCGCAGTTAACAACTTAACTCAGTATCTTGAGAGCCGTAAACAAATACTATTCGATCTGTCTACACACCCTATTATTGTGAATGGTGCGATGGGTACGGGACTCTCCGCAGCGAAGTTACGAGATTTTTTGCGCAGCTTTCAAATTATAGGCAAAGAAGAAAAGCTGATGGTAATCAATATTCTCGGAGATGTGGTGTATGCAAACTTTGACTCCCATGAAGTGTTAGATCAAGAACCAAAATGGCTAGAGAAAGTGATTAACGCTGAAGTGGGTAATGTGATCGATTTAACCGCAGTCACCAATGAGCACTTTTTTACTGTCGCGGTACCTATTTATTATAATGGTTTTGCTGAGGGGGCGTTGGTTGGTGAGTTTTCGACCAGTCTTGAAACATTATTGGCGACCTCTTTAGATCACCAACTTCATAGTATCTCGTTAAAAGGCCAGTGGCTTGAGTTCTCTGATGTTAAACGCGTAGAAGATTACTTTAGTATTAAGTCATTAGCTATCGGGACTACCGGACTCCAGTTAGACTATCGCTTGCGAAAAAGCTTGGTCACTGACGAAGTGAAAAGATTTGTGTGGGACCTTATTGGTGCTATTGCTTTTGGGCTATTCCTATCATTTGGCTTGCTCTATTTGTTTGGAAAGCAACTTCTGTTAAACCCATTCAAAAAACTAGAAGAATCAAGGACAACACTCAAGCGCAGTGAAGAGCGATTTAAACTCGCAATATTTGGTAGCGATGATGGTCTTTGGGACTGGGACCTTGAGCGAAATGCGGTGTTTTATTCAGACAGATTCAAATCTTTACTAGGCTTTTCGCAAGAGACACAAGCCTTATTCTCTGCGCATATTTCTAGTTTATTTGACCGAGTCCACCCAGAAGATCTCCCCAATTTAGAAAACTCAATTAAGTTTCATATGACGGAAGAACAGCCTTTTGGTGTCGAGTGCCGAATAAAAACGAGGCAAAACAGCTATCGCTATTTTTGGCTAAAAGGTGCGGCGGCACTTAAAGATGGACAAGCGAAGCGGATAGTTGGCTCACTGTCGGATATTACCGATCAAAAGCTTCATCAAGAAGCACTGAAAAAGGCAAAGGAACAAAATGATTTACTCGCTCAAGCAATAGAGTGCGCAAACGTCGGCATAACGATTGTTGACGCGACTAAGCCTGGATTGCCAATCGTATTTGCGAATAAAACATTTCAACAAATCACCGAATATGGTGATGAAGTGCTGGGTAAAAACTGTCGCTTTTTGCAAGGTGAACATACCCAACAGCAAGCGTTAGATGAAATCAGGGAAGCAATAATAGCTCACGAATTCGTCAAAGTTGAATTGATCAATTACACCAAGTCTGGAAAGGCATTTTGGAATAGTTTGCAGATCTCTCCGGTGTTCAACGAACAAAATCAATTAACGGCATTCGTCGGTATCCAGCAAGATATTACCGCTGCTGTTGAGGCGAAAAAAGAGCTAGAACAAGCGAAGCAAGCGGCGGAGCAGGGTGCGCAAGCTAAAAGCGAGTTTTTAGCGTCAATGAGCCATGAGATCCGCACGCCAATGAATGGCGTAATAGGCATGTTAAGTCTGCTAGAAGATGAGCACCTTACTCAAACTCAATTACATAAAGTGAGTCTAGCAATGGGCAGCGCCAAGTCGTTATTAAATCTCATCAACGATATTTTAGACTTTTCTAAAATTGAGGCGGGTAAGCTTGAGCTTGAGTCACTAGATTTCGATGTTAGGGCATTGCTTGGCGAATTGGTTGAATCCGTTGCGTTGCAAGCGCAGAAAAAGGGACTTGAACTTATTCTAGATGTTACCCAACTTGAAAAGCCATTGGTGCAGGGGGATCCGAGCCGCATTCGACAAATAATTACCAACCTAATCAGTAATGCAATCAAGTTTACCGAGCAAGGCGAGATCATCATCCGAGCTTGGTTTAGTGAAGAGGATAATAAACTGAGATTTCATTGCTCAGTTGAAGATACCGGCATAGGGATACCAGAGGACAAAGTGGATAGGCTTTTTGCTAAATTCTCTCAAGTTGATGCCTCTACTACTAGAAGGTATGGAGGGACTGGGCTGGGGCTTGCCATTGTCAGACAACTCTGTGAATTAATGGATGGCGATATCGCCGTTAGTAGTCGGTTTGGACATGGTAGCCAATTTGAATTTTTCGTGACTTTAATCCATGGTGATAATACTCAATTCGAAGCTGCAAAAATTGATTTACAAGGGATAAAAATACTCCTAGTTGACGATAACCTCTCAGCCTTAACGAGTTTGGAGTCTCAATTGAGGCACTGGGGGGCGGATGTGTATAAAGCC
Organism: Pseudoalteromonas maricaloris; assembly: GCF_024746855.1. Lineage (NCBI taxonomy): Bacteria > Pseudomonadati > Pseudomonadota > Gammaproteobacteria > Alteromonadales > Pseudoalteromonadaceae > Pseudoalteromonas > Pseudoalteromonas maricaloris. The sequence continues at coordinate 296,480 of NZ_CP024626.1, forward strand.
AGTTCTGGAATACAAGCACTATCGCTGTGTGAAGCTGAATACCAACGTGATAAAAATGTGTTTGATATTGCCTTACTGGATATGACGCTTAGAGGCATGTCGGGTGAGCAGCTTGGTGCTGCACTAAAGAATGATAAGCGATTCAAAGTCATAAAACTTATCATGATGACGCAAATGGGTACTAAGGGGGATGGCCAGTTTTACGCGGATCGTGGCTATTCAGGCTATTTTCCAAAGCCCGTGACAACCAAAGACCTTTTTGATGCGTTAACCATTTTAGCTGAAGATGGCAAAGCGCTGGCGAATGCGAAACCACTAGTTACGAGTCACTATCTGAAGCTAGTAAGAAAGGCGAACGAAGCCGAATTTACGTGGCCAAAACCTTGTCGTATTCTACTGGTTGAGGATAACAAGGTGAACCAAGTTGTCGCATTAAGTATGCTCAAAAAATTGGGGATAACCCATATTGAAGTTGCTGAAAACGGACTGCTTGCTATTGAGCTGCTCAAGTCACATCAAGATGAATGTCAATTTGAGCTAATTTTAATGGATTGTCAGATGCCAGAAATGGATGGCTATCGGACTACCGAGTTAATCCGAGACGGAGCTGCAGGTAAAAGTTATCAGGGCGTGAAAGTGTTAGCCATGACAGCCAATGCAATGGCTGGTGATAGGGAAAAGTGTCTAAATGCAGGCATGAACGATTACCTCACAAAACCCATTTCGGAAGAGCCACTGAGCGAGAAACTACAATATTGGCTATACAAAAGCGAATACGCTTCCACAGACGATACAGAAGAAACGACTTAAGGGGGTAACTGAAGCAAATAGGCAATATTTCCTATCTATGATAATCTTTACTGTATATAAAAACAGTTATCTGAATTTGTGTTGAGAAAAGAGTTACCCGCCAAATATTACTTAAGCCACTTTAGTGAGCTTAGCGATTATTTACTTAAAGTATGTCAACCGCTATTAAGTAGTGCTCAGCGTGAGCTGCTGGCTGGGCTACACCGCTTGCCTGAAGATGAATTGTGTTTGTTAGTGCGGTTTATTTCCCGCAAAACTCCTTTTCTGGATATCAATTCACTGCGCTACGAAGAGATCAATAATATTTGTGAAGTCGCGTTTTCATTAAAAGCTAAGGGATTGCTTCGTCAAGTACAGCAAGACGACTTTCAAGCACTGCTACATTGCTTAACTAAACCATGTTTAATGGAACTTGCCGAGCGAGAGAGCTTAACTAAACTGCCAAGTAAATCGGCAAAAAAATCGCTCTGGGTAGCGCATATCAATCAATCTGTCTGCGTTGAACATCTAAATGCACAAGAATACCTATCCCAGTATCTCACGCTCTCATTTCAAGCCGATATCGACTACTTTCTATTTTTGTACTTTGGCAAGGTAGGCTTTAGCTTAGCGCAATTTTCGATGCGAGATCTTGGTGTAATGAACACCCGGAGCACTGACGCTGCTTACCATGCACATTTTGAACAAAAAGCAGAAGCCGTGAGCGCGTTTTATTATGCAAATGCACTCAGTGAGCTCAAAAATGCCTCTGAAGATGAATTAGTGTGGCGTGCTAGACAGGCCGCAGCGCAACAATTGCCTAAGGTTGATGGGCAATATGCAGTGACTGCACATGCAAAGTACCTGTTAACGCTTGCCAGAAAGTTAGGTCCTGAATTTTCCCATTTTAAAACCTTACTGGGTATGAGTGAGCACCCTCAAGCTTGTGAGATGTTGATACGACATAATTATAAACAAGGTGAGATTGAGCTGGTGAGAGAGCAATTAGAGCGCATATTGCAGGGGGAAAGCGATGAAACATTGATGATCTTCGCGGAAGACTTTTATCAGCGTAAATTTAACCAAAAACGCACTTCTGTACTTACGGATATGCTAAGAAAAAGTCAACCTGCGATCCAAATTGATGAGGCTTTTAAGGGACAAACAGAGGCTGGCGTCATTGCTTATTATAAACGTCATGACATTGAGGCCTATCATGTTGAAAATGAAATTTGGCTGGCCTTATTTGGATTGAGCTTTTGGCAAGAACTGTTTTATCACCCAAAAAGTATCGTTGCTAATGGGTTTTCTAGAACTCCGCTGGCGTTAAAAGAAAATCGCTTTTACAGCGAATTTGAGGAGGAAATTGAATGTCGCTTAGCGAGTTTTACAGATACTTCTGCTTGGATGAACTGGCTTTTACGCCAGATGAGCGAACATTACGGAGAACCTAATCGGTTGTTTATTTGGCACGATAAGATGCTCGACTCAATAAAAATATTATTGTCTAACTTGTCAATTGAGGATGTCAAACCTGTTTTAAGGCTAATGTGTAGTGATTTTCATCTGATGAAATCTGGTTTTCCCGATCTGATGATAGTCGACAAAAAAGCGGGTTTAAGGTTTGAAGAAATCAAGGCACCTGGAGATAGTCTTAGCCGAAGTCAGCTAGTTAACATTTCTAAACTTTTGCAATGCAATATTCCCACGCGACTGCAAACCGTTGAATGGCATATTTGCAAAGAGCAACCTTATGTCGTTGTCGATATTGAAACCACCGGTGGCAACAAGGAGTTTGATCGCATTACCGAGGTAGCCATGGTAAAAGTCGTTAACGGCGAGGTCGTTGCTAAATGGCAATCACTTGTTAATCCGATGCGTCGTATCCCACAAAAAATCACTGAACTGACAGGGATCACTCAGGCAATGGTGAGTGATGCTCCAGTTTTTTTTGAAATTTTGGAGCAAGTTGAGCTGTTTAGCCAAGGTGCTATTTTTGTCGCGCACAATGTGAACTTTGATTATGGCTTTATTCGACAGGAGTTTGCTCGAGTCGGCCGAGAGTTTTCTCGTGCGAAGTTATGTACTGTGCAGTTAGGCCGAAAGTTTGTGCCGGGCCTGCGCTCTTATGCGCTCGGGGCGTTTTGCCAGGCGATGAATGTATCTTTGATTAATCATCACCGAGCGATGGATGATGCTTATGCTACCGCTAAAATTTTCATTCAAATCAATACAATAAGACAGGAAAAGTAGCATGTCAGCGGTTCGTTTAATGCATCAGCAGATGGGCCTGTTTTGGGGAGCAGGCGTGTGGTTAGGGGCGCTTTGCGTATCTAAACTACCTTGGCAAGCGATTATTTCTGCAGTGGTGTTGTTGGTTATCAATGTATTTATATTTGCACTTTTTTGGTGGGATAAGCGCGCTTCAACGCTTGCTCAATCACGCATTCCTGAGCGTAATTTACTACTGTGTGGGTTACTTGGGCTCAATATTATCACACCAGTGGCAATGTATATGCTCAGGCATAAAACCATCAAACCTAGCTTTAATTTTAAGCTGTTGATGGTGTTCATAATGCAGACTATTGTATTCGGTATGCTGTTTATTTGGTTATTTATATAGGCCCTAATACGCTAATAGAATTTTTTATTGATAAATTTTCTTTGTTGACTAATTATCAGTAGGATAATTGGTATCAATGAGAGAACAATAATGAACAAACTAGAGACGTTATTAAGCCAATATGCGTTGTACCATCGCAGCAAAAGAAACATTCTGACTCACTTTTTTGGGATCCCGTTAATTGTGATTGCTGTTGTGGGTATGACTTTTATCCCGCTATTCAGTGTATCAGGAGTGACCATCACCCTTGCCGCGCTGATAGGGGGAGTTTTATGTGGCTATTACCTGATGTTATCCCCCATTTTTGGGCTCATGATGAGCGCCATCATACTGGCTTTTTATTTCCTTGTTCAAACGTTGAATCCGCTCATCGTTAATGCAGGAATAATGACGGTATTGTTTTGGGCTGGTGTTTTCTTTGTAGGTTGGGTGTTACAGTTTATAGGGCATTATTTTGAGGGAAAAAAGCCTGCGTTTGTCGATGATTTGATTGGTTTAGCAATTGGACCACTGTTTGTACTTGTGGAGATTTTATTCGTATTGGGGCTATGTAAAGATCTCGAAAACAAAATAGTGAATAATGCTGGAGAGTATAAAGCGTAGGTAAATAGCTGGGCCGAAATGCTATTTCTGCCCAGCTAACAATACCGCTTAAGTTGTCATGCGAGTTTCTAATTTAGAGCCTTTTATTATCGTGATATCTTGGCAATTCAATCTTACTCGACCACAGCGAGTTTCTAATAAAAAGGTTGCTTCTGGGTAATCTTCGCCACCGGAATCGACAAATTGCTTGCGTGCGCGGTGAACCATAATGTTCATGTGGTTTGTTTGTACGCCGAGTGCTTTTGCTAAGTCATCGCGGTAAACCCAACCTTGAACATCCGATTCAAGGCCTGCATCTTTATCTTGGATCCGAGTTCTGGCAAGCAGCAACAGTAAGTAATGATGACTTCTGACGCCTAAATCTAGGTGTTTATCATCAACACTTAGTGTTAGTTGAGTATCTTCCTCGTCTTGACTTACATTGAACTCTAGTGCCATTGGCTTGGCTGCTTTTTGGCATTCAAGGTGTTTAGTTACCGCGATGGTCGTGGCAGAAAAAAACATCCATTGGTCGTTCATCAGCGATAAAATACTGCCATCTATTAAGGCTTGTCGATCTGAGGTATTGAGATCTTCTAAAAACCAATAGTTGAGCAATTTATCATAGTAAATGATGTGTTTAGGGTCATCTTCACTAGGAAGTAGAAGTTGATTCGTTACTTCTACTACTTTTTGGTTGTTTGACTGAGAAACTAAATATTGACACTCGGTTTGCAAGTTCGCCGCTACAAACGAGTTTTGACCAGGTGCTGCAAAATCAATCTTATCATTTTCGAATAGCTGATACGGCAGGTTCTTGTCGAGCTTTTTATCGTTTATCCAGATGCCGTTTGTACTCACATCTCTGATAAACCATTTGTTTTCATTGAGTTCGATAATGGCGTGATGTCGCGACACTCCCGGCTTGTCTATCAAGGTGTCTACACTATATTTATAGCGGCCTACCGTATGATAGCTTTTAAGATAGACTCGTTCGAGTTTCTGTTCGTCGATTAAATAAGCCATAGTTAGTTCCGTATAACTTTGATGAAAATTACATGCTTATACAAAATAGATATCACAATTCAGCAAGGCGTAAATTTCATCTATATCAATGTATAAGTGCCGTGAAGCATACAATTTTATTTCCTTCTACTCAATGATAAAGACCCACGAGGTGGGTCTCGTTGAGGGAAGAATTCACCAGTACTTACGTACCGGCTTGGTCTAATTTGGAATTACAGTTTTTCTAGTTTGACGCGAAATTCCAATGCCTAAACCAATTGTTTGATATTAGGGTGATAAATCCTAGCAAACATCTTCAGTCTAAATCGTTTACTTAAATTTAGCTATTACACGGCATTACACTGAGATTACAGGAGTTTTAGACTTCATTGACTTGAATATATGCACTGTATAAACCATATTTTAATTAGAGAGGTGTGAGATTCGCTCTCATGTGCTCGAACTTTCGTGATCTCTCTTACTTTTCCAGTTACCTAAAATAATTTTTTACTGCCTTTACACTGGTTGTTCTTTTTATTTTTAGTTGTGGATTGTTCACAGCAACATAAAAACCAGACTTTCGAAGGGCTTTATAAAAGCAGGAGTATAAAATGGGCCAATACAAAGCGTTAAAAACCGTTAAGTTGGAAGGAGTATTTCAGCTTTGTGATCACTTCGATTCAGAACCGTTAAATATGGACAGTAGTGCGGTTAAGGTGGTGACCGACTTTACTCGCAGGCAGCCTCAGGTGATAGCAAAAGACGTCGATATTGATCATGCTTTATACATGATGAAAAATGGCCATGTGCGCTCAAAACTCGTTGTTGACGAAGATGATAATTTCTTGGGAGTGGTAAACTGTCGTGACCTCACCGGCAGAAAGGTCTTAAGTGTTGCACAAAGAAAACAGGTGTCGAGAGAAGATGTGTGCGTTGAAGATGTGATGGTGACAAAAGAAGAGCTCTATGCTGTTCCCTATGAAATGGTTGCTAAAAGTACGATAGGGGATGTGCTTGAAACATTACAGAGTTTAGGATTGCAGCACGTTTTATTGGTTGGTCCGGAAGGACTAAGAGGTATGATCTCAGCTAGCGATATCGCAAGAGCATTGCATATTCCAGTGAGTATTTTGCAAAAACCAACTTCATTTAAAGAAATCTTTGGGGTGGTTAGCGGTAAGGAAGACTTAGCGAATTAGGCTTTATTATAGCAGTTTGTGTTGTTTTCGTCGGAAAAGTTTAACGCTGCGCAATATGACAATTTGGTAGGTTCTGTCCATTCTCCTAGGTGTGGTTTAACAAACCACACCTTCTTAAATCTTATAGGCTCTCGCTTTGTAAGTACTTAATGGCCCCTCTAATTGCTGCCACTTGACCCGCGATACAGTTTTCTGGTGTTGCGTTTTGACCATCAGGGTAAACTTCAGTTGTTGTTACAAAAGCGGCATCTGTCATACCCATACATAAGCCTAGCGCAGTGCCATCATAATTTATTACACCGTACTGTTCTAAATCAACACCTATTAGCTGCCCATGCTCATCGGCGTCGGCAATTTGCGTTACCGCAGCCACTTCTTCGATAATGCGTTTTTGAAATTTAGCTTCCGGTTTTTGAGTATGTCCAACTAAATAGAAACCGTCAGGAATGTTCCAATTGTGATTCTCTTTACCATCTCTTGCTGCCAATGCAGGGCGGAATTCAGAATTATCAGAATCTGTGGTTTCATGTAAATCAACATGACACAGAATATCTGCTGCTTTCTTATTGACAAAATCCATTGCTGATCGAGATTCAGGTGCTGGACTATCCGCATAAAAAGAGCGATTAGGGTCAACGGCTTCTGGATTCCAGCGGTTTATCGTTTCATAGCCCCAAGGACTTAAGCAAGGCAAAATAATGAAATTATAAGCCTGTTCATATTGTTGTGCTTCTGATTTTGCAAAAGCGAGCGCACCATGTACACCACTTGTTTCATAGCCATGCACGCCACCGGTAACGAGTATGGTCGGTTTGTTTTGCTGCCAGTTTTTTGTTGTTAATGCATATAGAGAATAAGTTTGGTTGGGGTAGTCAAGCTGACCATACTCGGTGATGTCAAAAACGTGCTTGAGCGCTTCTATTTGAGTTACGACCTCTTCAGAGTATGAGCGTTTGACCGATTGGCTTTCCAACCACAATGTTTTTTCTTTGGAAGTCCAAGGTACACCGGGCGTACCTATAGCATATTGTCTTTGCATAATAACCTCGTTATAAATTTAGGTTATCTTACTCAATGCCTCGTTTTGAAAGCAACTTTATAAGGTCTACTACACACCAATAAACTTGGAATTAAATATATCCCAGTAGTTTAAGGCTTTGTTGTTGCGCAAGGTTGGGTTTGAAAGACCAAATTCTTAGTACACCGCTTGTTAGATAAAGCTTGGTATAACTAAACCAAAGTAATCGTTCCACAGAGATTTTTTCCACTTCTTCTGCTGGAATATAGTGCTTTTGGCCTAACAGGCTGTGATAAACCACGCCTTGATTGCAGATGATTACTCTACTTTGACCACTGAATATTGCCCATAGCCCTGTAACAATATAAAACATGATTGCAGCAGATAGCGTTAATTGGACAAAAGAAACCATGCTGATTCTTTCTGACACGATTAAGGCATCTAGAACAAGTAAGGTAAACGCTATAATAGAAAGGGAAATGAAAAATGATAAGTTCATTCCTAGTTTTAACTCTTTCATTGTTGTTCCTATTTTTCTTTGATTGATTCTGAGAGTGTGCAAATTATTTCAACAAAATGAATCAATTGTGGAGGTAATGATCTTTTCTTACTAAATCAAACTTTATAATTGATGTTTTCTCTAAAGGCTGCTTCTTTAGTAGTATGTATTAGAGGTGTTGCTTTGCAGGCATGACGCTTTTTAGCGATAGAGGTGATAATGTTGGCAGTGTTTGGGAACTTTTTAATTGTGAAAAATGAAATGTAATAAGTGGAGCCTTCTTATTTTTTCGACTTTTTTACGGCCTACGGAATGTGATGTAATTGAACTTGCACTTTTTTAATATGACAAATGGAAAAAGTTAGCATATGTTTAAATCTTAGCGTTTTTTGTTCCGTCTTGAAATATCTGTGATCTTGTCTTGCAGAAAAGGGTTAAGGAAGAATTATGAAATTTGAACAGCTACTCAATCACTTTGACACAGGTATTTGTGTCGATCAGATGCAAAAAGAAGCCCTAATTGATATCGCATTATTATTTATTGGTGTTGATGGCGTTATCAGTGAAAGTGAAAAACATGTTGTGAGAAAGTGGGCAAAAAGTCTGCAGTGGAACTCTGCAATCGCATTAGACGATTACATCGAAGATAGCCTTTCAAAATCTGTTGTAGCGATAAAAAATAATGACATTGAAGCTTATGTGCAACACCGCATGAATAACATTATCGATGAGCCGATGCGTCAACTTGCGAAAGACTTAGCCGTGCGTGTTATTGAAGCCGATGGCAATGTGAAACAGGCAGAAAAGGACGCACTCGCCATTCTTGAGGCCGAACTATAGTACTGTATTTAGCTGCAAGGTCAGTGGACCCAAGGTATCCAATTAAATACTGAGGTCCACTGATATCTAAGCGTCTATTTGGCTCTGAATTACGCAAATAATAAGTTGTGGTCTATTTGGTTTTCTCATGTTTGAGAAAACTGTTGAATTAGGCGTGTTTGCTGCTCAATTTGACTTAGTAACTCTTGACTTAAAGTAAAAGATTTCTCGCCGTGTTCTGTGCCTCTCTCTGCGAGCGTAGTCACGCTGTCAACGTTTATGCTTATTTGTTTTACCACACAACTTTGTTGTTCAATGGCGGCGGCAACACTGCGATTTAAATCGGCTAAATGCATGACATGGCTTTGAATGGTATCAAGGCTTGAACCGTTATTTTTTGCAAGGTCAACACTTTGATTTGATAGACTATTACTTTTTTGCACTGACTCAACAGCGGAGCTGGAAATATCATTTAGCTCTTTAAGTAATTGCGTTATTTCTTCTGTGGAAGTTTGTGTGCGCTGTGCAAGTGTGCGAACCTCGTCTGCAACAACTGAGAATCCTCGGCCATGATCGCCCGCTCGGGCGGCTTCAATTGCGGCATTTAGCGCAAGCAAGTTGGTTTGATCGGCAATAGAGTTGATAACACTAAGAATATTTTGAATGCGATCATTTCCTGAGACTAAGCGATTTACGGCATTGTTCACTTCCATTAAATGCTCATCAAGATAGTGAATAGAATCGATAACATCCTTTACTGCGGCTTTACCAAGCCCAGCCTGGTGCTCTGAATTATTGGCTGCATCTGCAGCATGGTTTACGTTTTCTGAAAGTTCATCAATCGTTTGCGAAAACTCGTCCATGCAAACAACCATTTCTTTTGCCTCGCTTGTTTGCTGCTTTAATAACTCGGCAACAAATTGACCGCTTTGTGTGGTAAGTTTTGCATTTTCACTTACTCGAACAGATACATCGTTCACTCGACCTACTACCGCAGAAATTTTCGCCTTTTGCATTTCGAATGCCAGTGTAATATCGGCAACTCTGTCTCGAGATTGACCGTATATCACAGACATTAAATCATTATCAAAAATCGTTTTAGCTTGTGTGAGCAAAGCTTTATATTTAGAACGAAAACGTGCGGTTAACGCAATCGTGATGCATAACAGAGCCAATGGTAGCAGGGTAAACCAATGGTTGTTTAATAGTGACGCTAGAGGCAAAGTTATCGCGACGAAAAGCAATAAAATAAATGAGAGTCGCGTGCTGTCATAGCGGCTCGTTTTTTGTTGGCTATCAAGAGTGCGATAAGCATTTTCTGCGCGTTTAATTATTTCGGGAGAAGGGCAAGTTCTTACAGATTGGTATTCAACTATGTTGCCTCTCTCGTCTTTAATTGGTGTGACGAATGCGTTTACCCAATAGTAATCCCCATTTTTTGTTAAGTTTTTAACCGGTCCCATCCAAGATTGACCGTTTTGAATAGTAGACCACATATTTCTAAATGCCGCTTTTGGCATATCCTGATTACGAACTAAGTTGTGCGGCTGACCAAGCATTTCTTCAATGCTAAAACCCGCGATGTCACAAAATGACTGATTTGCGTATGTAATTCGACTGTCAAGATCCGTTGTTGAAAGCAATACACTGTGTTTGCCTAACTTTATTTCCCTACCCATTATTTTTGACATTTGTTTTTATCTCGGTAGCTAAAGACAAGGCGAAATATAAGTCTAAGACTTTATAGTCAGAAGGTTTTTTTAACCGAACCTTGGTTTAATAAAAGGTTTGCTGACCAAGATCAGGTTTATCTATGGTTACCTTAACCGAGATTAATTTGATTGTGATACATCAATAAATCCAACCCGCTTTCATGTTATTGAGTGTAATGAAAGGTGGTATGGAATTCGCTTTAGTTACAATCATTAAGCTGAAATTGCGTTAATGTCGGCAGATTTTTCTTAGCTGATTTACTCGGTCGGTAATTTCTACTTATGTTTGTAATAGAATAGGGAGGGCCACCATTGAAAAATGCAACACTTTACCGAATGCATACCTCATCGCACATTTGCCCTTTTGGTCTCAGGGCTAAGGATTTGCTTTCACGAGAGGGTTTTTCTGTAGATGACAGAGTGCTCAAGTCAAGGGAACAGACGGATGAATTTAAAGCCACTCATAACGTTGACACTACACCACAAATATTTATTAACGATCAACATATTGGCGGCTATGAAGCGCTACGCCGATATCTAGGCAAGCCGTTACATAAGGAAAAGAAAAACGTATACTGGCCAGTACTTTCAATATTTTTAGTCGCGCTGCTGGTCACATTCGCGACACAATTTCCTGCCGATAATCTTGTAGAATGGGTAATGCCCTTTATTGGGTTTTCCATGCTGTTACTCGCGGTACAAAAGATACGCGATGTTCATAGCTTTACAAACTCTTTTATCACTTACGACTTGTTAGCGATGCATCATCTAAAATACGCGTATGCTTACCCTTACTTGGAGTTATATGCCGGCGTTTGTATGCTAACAACTTTGCCTGCCATTTATTATGCACCAGTGGCAATATTCATAGGGTTTATAGGCGCAATCTCGGTGTTTAAGGCCGTATACATTGATAAAAGAGCGCTTAAGTGTGCATGCGTTGGTGGTGACACTGATGTGCCCTTAGGCTTTATATCACTAACTGAAAATGTAGTTATGTTTGGTGCTGGGGCACTTATGTTGTATAGCTATTTTTGATTTGTCCTGAGGCTCGGGTAAGGTACGAGCTGGTTGATTACTTTTAAAACTTCCGTAAATTAGCAGGCAGCATAGTGCTACCTGCTAAACTTTAAGAGAAGAAACCGCTGACTAGTGGCTTATGACTTTCAACCATTTTTTGACCGTTACACCAAACGCTATGTGGCGTTAGCGTGTTTGCGTCGAGCAAAACAAGATCGGCGTCACTACCGACAGAGATCTCACCTTTATTTAACCCTAAAATCCTCGCTGGATTGGACGTAATAGATTGCAAAGCTAAATCAAGTGGCACATTAAATTGCTGCACCGCTTGCTGGAACGACCCAAGCAGCGAAGACTCTGAACCCACTTCAAATCCAATTAAATGATTTTGTTCATTATAAATTGGTAAGCTTGCATGTCCGTCGGAGCTCATGGTCAATTGCTGTGCGTTCACGCCTTTGTCTAAGCAATATGCCAACGCCTCGGCTGCTGCTAGCTCACCATTGGCTAAGTCGTACTCGGTGGTGCTAGTGGTAAAGTCGATGGTTCCGCCAGCTTTGCAAAATGCAACCCCCGCAGTTAGCAATTCGGCATTTCGATTCATATGAGTTGGGTAAAACTGACTGAGCGGTATTTCACTAGACAGTGCTACTTCATGGAGAAGCTGTAAGTGCTCAACACCTGTTCCAACGTGAATGGAAACAGTACCACGTTTGCCACTCAATAGGCCTGCAGTTCTCGCTTCTGCTGCAATGGTTGTAAGCTCTTTTACCGAAGGCTGCGTACCTCGATGATCGGCGATTGCAACTTCCCCAACTCCGATGATTTCGTCGATATACATAATGTCGTGACGGATACTGTGACCAAGCGTTTTTATTGGCAAGTGGTAAGAGCCTGTATGGCAAAAGGCGTTCAACCCCTCTTGTTTTAACCCTTTCGCTTTAGCAACTAGATCGGTATGTGTTCGGCTGACATCATCGGTGCCAAGTGCGCCAATGACAGTCGTGATCCCATATAGCGTTGCATCAGTGAGGTTCATTTGCGGGGTACGGCTCGCAAAACCCGCTTCGCCACCACCGCCACTAAAATGTACTAAAGAGTCGACAAATCCGGGGGCTAATATAAATCCCTGTCCGTCAACGATAGCGAACTCCAAGTTGCTGTTTATTTCGATATCCTCCTCGATTGCGAGGATTGTTTTCCCAGCAAAAAGGACATCACGCTTTCCGAGCTTTTTAGGCGTAAAAAGCTCAACATTTTTAATAAGTGTTAGCATAAATTTATTGGTAATTTGTTAAGTGAGCAAATATGGTGACCACACTTGCTAATGTGAAAAGAAGTAACATAAAGCGCCAAATAAACTGCACCCAATCGTTCCAAGAAAGTTTAACAACCCCTAAGCAGCCAATTAAGCTTGCTGAGGTTGGGATAATGATGTTGCTCAGTCCATCTCCAAGCTGAAAAGCCAGTACAGAAGTTTGTCGAGAAACACCAATTAAGTCTGAAAGAGGTGCCATAATGGGCATAGTAATAGCTGCTTGTCCGGAGCCCGAAGAAACAAAGAAGTTGAATAAAGATTGGAATACATACATAAACCAAGCTGCCAACGCATCAGGGACTTGGGTTATTAAGGTAGCCGCATAATAAAGCACAGTATTTAAGATTGAAGGTGTTTGGAGATCGCTCCCGCCTAGTAATAGTACAAGCCCCTTGGCGAGACCAACTAGCAAAGCTGCTGGCAGCAGATCTGCGCTTCCTGTTTTAAATGCTGCCACTGATTGGCTAATAGACTGGCGTCCTCCCAATTTAGCGATTAGGGCGATGACCAGCCCCAGCACAAAAAACTGAGTGGCAAGTTCAGGGATGTAGTACCCTTTTGCAGTCACACCGTAAATGACCCAAATAATTACCATGAAAAACGCAAGCAATAACGCCTTATCAACAAGTTGTAGCTCCGTGGGCGAAGTACTTGCAATGATATCCTCATGATTTTTTCGTACTTTTGCAGCGTAGCGCACCGTAAAAACCAGTCCGACGAATGTGAATAGGGTGGTGAGAGCAACCCTAAACTCTGCGCCTGAGAATACCGGTAACTGAGCGATACTTTGTGCAATGGCAATGCTAAAAGGGTTCATGGGGGAAGTAGCAAACCCGATTTGCGTTGCAACATAAGTCACAAGCACGGTAACTTGGGCGTTATAGCCAAGCCTCATCATGATAGGGTAAAGCACAATACAAAATGCGATAGCCTCTTCACCCATGCCGAATATGGCACCACCCAAAGCAAAGGTGATGAACAGACTAGGGATAAATAGCCAATCAATCCTTTGTGTAGAATTGATCAGCGCCATAATGCCATTATCTATTGCTTTGGTCTGCATTAACACGCCAAATGCACCACCTGTTATTAGGATAAAAGCAATAACCCCAATAGCGGCTCCATTTCTGTCGCCACTCACGAGCCCCTCAAATAGCACGTTGAACAATCCTGCTTCACCTTGAGTGGCAAACAAAGGTAAAGGAGCGAGTGTTTGTGCTTGTGAAAACTGTGAAAGTGCAACGGTATCATTAGTTCCTGATAGCTCGAACGAGCCGGGCAAAATAAAGTGTGACACCGCATAGCACAGCCCTGCAATCACCAGCAAAATAACGAATGCGTCAGGCATTTTTATAGTTTTTCGCATATAAAGAACGAAAATGGGGTTACCCCCATTTCTCCATTAGAACTGGTAAGTTAATCCGAGAGTATAGTTAGTGCCTAACGCGTTGTGATTGATTGAATCGAAGCCTCGCGATGAGCCATAAACCACTGGCGGCTTTTTATCGAAAAGATTATCAATACTGAGCCTCACTTTTAGGTGCTCTGAGAACTCATAACCCGCACTAACATCAACCACTGTCCAGCTATCAACATCTCGTTTCCCTTCGCTATCGAGTTGCCCAAGTTCAGCTAACTCGTCGATTTCTCGACCACGTAGCCCTTCGATGTCGTCCTCATAACTGTTAGTATAGTTTGCACCCAGCGAGATATAAAAATTATCAGCGTTATAAGTCACTGAAACTCTGCCTATATTTTCAGGGTATCTAAAGGTACCAACAAGTTCTTCACTCAGATCAGAACCAGGTTTATTGCGTTCGTATTCAAGGTAATGAGTTGCATCCAGTTTCACGGTTAAGTCAGCGTTATCAAATCTAAATCTATGATTAAATTTAATGTCCAACCCAGCAATATCTTGGCTACCTGTGTTCTCTAATTGAATAACATGATCGCGATATAGTTGTAGGCTTTGAGCGCGAGGGTCAAATTCATTGATATAAGCCGCCAAAATTTCGCTTAGATCAGCGCCGCTTTGATCTATGCTTAAACCTTGTGTATCGGTTACGCTACACACATCTTCATCATACGAAATACCCATCTGACCATCAGGCACAAGGCCACAATGACGCAACGACGGATCTGTAATCGCACGACTGAGTACAGCGGTCATATTTGTATCAATAACGTCGGTATATTCAAATTGCCAGTAATCAATCGCGATAGTGGTATCTCGAGTTGGGCTCCAGGCTAAACCTAGAGAAATAGATTCAGACTCTTCGGCATTAAGTTGGCTGTTACCAAGCTCTAAGGAGTTAACCGTAACTTGCGTGCCATCACCCTCACAATACAGATCGGCGACAGCTTGATTCGCGCCGCAATCGAAAGTTGAAGTCGTTGTTCTCAGCTTAACCCCCGCCTGCGTTAAAGACGGTGCTCTAAAAGAAGTAGACCAACCTGCTCGTAACATTAGGGTATCAGTAGGGCGATAGCTTATGCCGATTTTTGGATTAAAAGTTGAACCAAAGTCGTCAAAGTGGTCATATCGTCCAGCCACCTGCATTTCTACTGTTTCTGTTACTGGAATGTATAGCTCTACAAATGCACCTAGCTGCGTTCTTTTTGCGTCCGCGATGCTAGAGCCATAACCAAATACATCAACTAAGTAATCGTTGGCAGCATCTGCAACCGCATCATTTGAAGGGGTGTCCGACAGCTCTTCTTTTCGTGCTTCGACACCAAATGAGGACTGTACCGCGATATCTTGCCAAGAAAAGAGCTCACCCGATACAGTAAAATCCCAGCTGTAAATACGGCTTGTACCTTCTCGGGTTGGACGTGCTTTGGTAAGTGCAAGTGTTGCATCGTTAGGGGCATTGCCTACTAAGAATGGGTTATAAAAGTCGAGCAGGTTACTATTAGCACAGCTTAACTGGCCGTCGTTAATGCTGGCAATGTTCCCATCACCACATAGCTCCCCGGCCAAAGCGGCATGAAACTTATAACGATTGTATACCCCATCGGTGGCCACCTGATCTGATTTAGATTCAGAGAACATAATCCCAGATACCCAATCCCATTCGCCTAGCTGCCCTTCTAGGCTTGAAACCAATCGCATATTTTGGCTTTCGACTTTAATGGTGCGGGGTGAGGTAAAGCGAGCATCAAACTGAAACCCCCATTGCTCCTGTCCAAGTTGTGTGTCGAATGGGTCGATGTAAAGTGAATCAAGTAGCGAGTTGTTACCGCTTGCGTCGCTATAAATGAAGAGGGCATCCTCTCTCACCCACGGACCTTCACTGTCATCAATCTGATTGATTGCGGCTGGGGTTGAATAAGCGGTTGATTTTGTTTTACTGATAAAAAATTCAGTTTTCCAAGTTAACTCGCCAACCTGCTGATTGAGCATTGCACCACCAGACATACTCTCAAATGGTGTGCTTAGGACATCATCTTGATTACCATAGTAAGCACAGATCTGCTCCCCATACTCAGTGGTAACCAGCTGGCTCATACAGCCAGGTGATGGAAGCTCATTACCGTCGCGACTGCTGTAATAATAAATATTAGGCGTATTGTTGAGTTTAGGAAGATAAGAATATCCGTTAACTAAGTTGGGTGTTGCTAAGAAGTCTCTATCTGTTGCGTTAAATTGGTTTCGGTCGTAAAAATCTGCAAACAACATAAGGCTGCCATTACCAACTTCAGTTCCCCAAATTAGATTGACTTGTGTTTTGCCCTCATCAGAGCTTTCAAGACTGTTACCATAGCTAACCTCAAGTTCTGCACCATCGTAATTGTCTTTAAGAATATAGTTAATCACACCCGCAACGGCGTCGGCTCCATAGATTGCGGATGCCCCAGTCGCTAGGATCTCAACTCGTTCGATTGCCGCTAAGGGGATGGCGTTTACATCAACAAAGTTTTGTGTGCCCGCCGCAAAAGAGCTTGGCGCGACACGACGACCATTGATCAAGGTTAACGTCGCTGAAGGACCCATGCCTCGTAAACTGGCAGCTGCTTGCCCCGCGGGTGTTGAGGTTGACGTACTGCCACTTTCGCTTGTTGAGAATGTGCCAGAGCCACCTTTTAATTGAGGAAGGTCTTGAAGTAGCTCGAAAATTGAGGAAGCACCTGAACGGTCTATGTCTTCTGAGCTCAAGATAGTAATGGGCTGTGTACCTTCTAAATCAACGCCTTTTATGCGAGAGCCTGTGACCTCAATTCTTTCAACGGCTTTTACGTTTTGATCTGTTTGTTCTTCTGCATGAGTATTAAAACTTGAAGCAGCCAAGGCTGCTGAAATTGCTACGAATAGTTTGTTGTACATTACTTCACCTACTTTCTGTTGATGAGCGGCTTGGTAAAGGCGAATGGCGTTGCTGTAGAATTTATTTGTTGTGTTTATTGCTCTACCGCATTGAAACTTCGCAATCGTCTGTGCTTAAAAAGCGTTAAAAACAATAGGTCAGTTTCAATTGGACAGATAAAAACCACGCCACTACGAAAAATAATCGCGATAGTACGCCTTAAGCCAGCCGTTTAATTTTTATAGAAATCAAGAAGTGGGGTTGCAATTAATAGACAACGCCACGGCTTTACACCGTGTGTCTACTCGTCGAACCACTCAGAAAGGTAGTGAGGTGAGTAGAAGTAGCAAACAAATTTGAACGCATTCTTCAACATATTTTCATCTCGTGTTTTTTGACAATGCAAACCAGCGTGTGCTAGCTTGCGCTTCGCAATGTTCATTAAAATTTATAGCACAAGCGTTTTTGTGCTGACAAGTCGTTTTTAACAAATTTGTTTGGAATTTATCATGAATGTTGTATTTTTTATAACCACAGTGTTAACTGTGGGTACGCTTTTCTTCAGCTTAACCTCTTCTGCACAAACACTTTATTTGATTGGCGGTGCACTCAAAACCTGCTCTAGTATGGCCACAAAAAATTGTGCAGAAAATGTCGAATTTTCAACGGCTGTGAAAACACATTCGCTGTTTTCTGTTGATGAAATGGCAATAAATAAATTCACTAAAGGTTGGCCAACTAACAATCGCGCGCACCTTAGGCGCACCCTTAAACTGCTTAAGAAATTACCATCGAACAAAGTCTTATCTAAACTACAGCTTGTGCAGCATGCGAAACAATTTGATGAAGGCTTATATCGCAGTTGGAGTGATAAAGAATATAACTTCTTCTTCGATATGCTTGAACTGCCCTTGTTGTATCAGCATAACCGCATACCTGAAATAGTTAATACTAACGGAAATAATGAGCCAGCGAGCACCGAAATCATAGAAGATATTGCTAAGCGCATTGGCAAGACAAAAACCAAAAGATTGCTGCTTGTCACTGCATCTTCTCGTGATCCTTATGAGTCTGCTGATTTCTATGAAGGGCTATTTCAAAGCTACGATGTTAATGCTCAATGGTTCCCCCTTACTCCAGCATTAGCCGCAGCACTTAGTCGCGATGACTGTGAAAACCTAGATAGCTATCGTAACCAGCTCAATGGGGTTTATAATCGTGAAGTCATTTATCCTGATAGAACATTAACCGAATATAATCTTTGCCAGCAAGGGATTGAGAAGGTGAAACAGCAGTTGGTAAATGCGGATGCGATCATGTTTAACGGCGGTGATCAATCACTCACTAAGCTAGTAATGTATGCTACCGATAAGCAAACGCCTTATCCTTGGACTGAAGTTCTAAAGGAGATACCGATAATTATCGGTACAAGTGCCGGAACAGCGGTGCAGGGTGGCGGAAAAAATGCCTTCGGTAATGTTCCCATGATCACCAATGGTAGCAGCGTCGAAGCTATATTAAATGGCGCGATAAATGCCTCTGCTCCAGTACAACACTGCGAAAAGCATGGTGGGTGTGGCAAGCTAAATGCCGATGCATTAACTTATGATGCTACAGGTGGCTTAGGAGTCTTTTCCTTTGGCGTTTTAGATACGCATTTTAGTGAAAGAGGCAGAAGTTTTAGGCTTGCGGTGTTAGCACTAAAAAGCGGCCAAAAATTTGGTTTTGGTGTGGATGAAACCACAGCACTAAAATTTGAAAGTACTGAAGAGGAGTTCTCGGTACTTGGTAAGCAGGGCGTAGTTGTGATTGAAACCCATAAGCCACAGCATTTCTACTATTCGTTTTATCCTGCAGGCAGTACGTTTTCAATGTCCAAGTTTCATTCAAAGAACAAAAGCGACAGTAATGTGGTGAACAAGGCAAAAGGCAAACGTCTAGTTGAAAATCTAGTCGAAGATAATGCGCTCCGTGAAGTGACACAACTTATGTGTTTAGAGCAACTTAGTGAAGTGGAAGCCTCACAGGTAGACCTGCCAAACATTCATATTGAACGAACCAAGCAGAGCCGCTGTGACAGGCAGGCCAATGGGAAATTCCGAGTCAAAAACATAACTGTAAAATGGCATGAAAAGTAATGTAACCTAAACCTTAAATAAGGCGGGTATTCATCGAGCAAATACCTTGAAGCAAATTACAAAGTGAATTAAAGGGCTACCAACTGGTAGCCGTCATAATTAGCAGCCTAGTTGTGAGCTAAGACCGCCGACTCGAGCCTCAATGTCGGTGGCTTTATAGCTTGGCAGGCTAGGTAGGATATTCAGGCCTGCTCTTTGCTCTACTTCGTCAATGGTTACTTCTGTTTTGCAGTAATCAAGATATCTACCAGAAGTTTGCTCCATGATAAAAGCAGAAGCCTTCACATTTGAGCCTGCTATTGTGACAACGACCTTAAAGTAGCCTGACGGAATAGTGTGAGATTCATCAGCACCAGGCAAGGTAGCAAAGTAATATTCATACAAGGGACCCGTGAACACATAGGCATTTTCGCCTGTTCGCACTAAACTTCTCACTGCATTTTCTAATTTAACCCATGGACCTTGATTAAGGTTTGATGATTGCGGGGTAATGTTCGAGAGATAGTTAGTATCGCTCCAATTGGATGTATTGGAAAACGATGCCAAAGGCACTTGATGACCTCTATCTGTATGAATAGTTGCCCATGCATCGCTGTAGTCACTTGGCTCTAGCGTGTATCTACTTGCAATTTTAGGGTCAGATTTCCAAGTCCTTGAACGGCTTGGGCCATCAATTGTGCTTGATGTGACTTTGTATGCTACCCAGTCCGCAAACTTTGTTGTGCGATTATTGCTAAGCACATATATAGGTCGCTCAACGATATCATTACTTGATGGTGTGCCAGTTGGGCAACCGTAGTTGCTACATATGTTGGTGTTTGCATTTGCAGTCGCACTGACAGCAAGCATGAGTATTGCGAATTTCATTTTAATCTCCGTGCTTAATTGAAAGTCACGCAATACTAGGTTGGTTATTTGTCAGTATTATTACTTTAATGTAAATATATTGTGTTTTTTGATTGCTGCTGTTAGTTGAAAACTACAGTGAAAGAGCTGACTTATAAGGCGTTATAGCTATAAAGTATGTTAAGAATCCCTCATTTTCATTTTACTAATTAACTGGAAAATAGAGGCTAGGAGCAGAGTTATAATTTCAATTGTTGTCCACTATTAGCAATCTCGCCTTGAACCCTTGTCGGCAAATTACTCAGCTTATATTTGGGCACTCTGTATGGTTTTACAATTCTTGCTTGATCAGGAATTTTTCACCCAGGCTAGATAAGGTAGTAACGCTTTTGTCGATACAGAAATCGGTTGAGTTGGAAGAAGCGTTCAGGTTTTGCGTCTTCAAATAGTTAGATGCTGATTTCTGCAGGATTAAACTTTTGATTTCAAAGTTCTCAAATCCATAAAGCTTTATTACTGCTTTGGAGAAAGTTGTGTAGTGGTCAATGCTTTTTGGCCACCACATTATAAATTCTCAGTATTGCAGTTCTTGCATAATAGTAGAGGTAACCATTGTTGTGCTGATCGTAGAAATTCTCCTTATAAACTATTTAACTTTATGGGAAAGTTACACCCGCATGCGTCAATGTGCCATGATCGTGTCTACTCTCACGCAAAGCGTTTTGCGGTATGCTTTTAAAAGGTCGCCTGGTCTAGCGAGCAATGCTAATATCATCTAAGATGATTGACATGTTTTGGCTTGGCGTAAAACTAATATTTAATATTATCTCATCAGTATTACTACTCTCTGCTATAAGTTCGATAGGAAAAACAACGGTCTGAAGTAATGGCTCTGTAGGTGGATAACTTACATCTTTGTTCTCCAGCTCTGAATAGTCTGAAGTTAACAGCGGGGAAATGCTTCCTGGGGAAGTAAAATTCTGATTAATTACGACGCCATACTTATTGAGAATTTCTATTTTTATGTCAGACAACAGATTATATGGGCTACATTCTCTGTTCTTTTCAGAGTCCAACACTGCTATTGCAAAAGTTAAAAACTTATCTTTCATCGTCAAGCCATCGATTGACGCTAATTTAACTTGAAAAGAAGTTTCAACTTGTTTCTTGAGTTTCAGAGCTAATACATTGTTTGGTGTATCTACGCCACCTCTTAATTGCTCCTTTACAATTGAAGGCATGCCCAATTGCTCCTGGCCATCAACCAAAACCTTATACCTTTTACGATCTGTATTGAGAATGTCAAAGTTCTCAATAACTTGAAAAGCTGAAGTTATATATCGAGAGACATAGATGTCCTTGGGAAGATCAAACTCTGAGATTGGAGGTCGTCTTAGTATATTTTCATATTCTTTCTTCCCTAACAAAGTGAGATCAATAAAGGCAGATACAAAGACTTTGGTCAACTGCTCTTGCTGTTTAGGCGACAATAGCTTTTTATAAAATCTTTTGCTTCCTCCCCAATGAGTATCATTAGACATATCTTGATTAAAATTTATGTGGTTAGCTTTATATACGTAAATTGAATACTTTACATAGTCATTACCGTCATCAAATAACGTTCTTTGCCATTGCTGACTACCAAGAAACTGATAAACGTCAGCATCGTGCCCTCCTTGCAGTACTAAGTAATTAGTGTTTCTTAGAATGTTTTTGCCATTAGCATGTTGATATTGACCATCCATTGGTGCTAACGCGACTACCGATTTAATACCGAAACCAAACTCTGTAAGCTTATCGCTATTTGGTAAGGTTTTTAAATTATTGAATGTAGAGGCTAAGGAGACGGCTTCCCCTCCTCTAGACATACCAATTAATGCAATGTTTTCCAAATCAAGTTTGTTATAAAAAATGCTATCCTGTTTTCGATTCCAAGAACGCAGTAGCTTAAGGTGTTCCAACAATACCCAGCCACGAGCGCCGCTTTCTCCCATTAAGCCATTTAAATAAGTTTGATCTACCTGAACAACGACGTAACCGCGACTAGAAAACAACTCACCTAAATAATCAAAACCTGGGTCTGAATTGCCATGAACTAAAAGAATAACAGGCTTCTTCTCTGAAGTATCAGGAAACCAAACTTTACCATCTAGCGCTAAATTTGCGCTTTCAAATGTATGGTATGCGTCATATTTATAGCCCTGATTTTTGGAATATTCAGCAAGAAAGCTTGGTAGCGTGATGGTAGGAGTAATTATGTCGGGCTTATCAATAGAGAATAAAAATGGCTTTTCCCCGTAGGTAATCACGTCAAATTTATACTTCCCTCTTTCGGCAGGGTTTGATAAGCCACTCTTTTGTGTTTTAGGAAAAATGTATTTATCTGAAACACACTGTAAAACCTCATAGGCAGTAGCTGAAAGGGAAATCGATAGAATGATGATAGATACTAAATGTGCAAGTAAACGTTTCATTATTATCCTTAACACTTTATTTACTGAGTTTTATGTTAACAATGTAGGAGTTGAGGCTTTAGACGCAAAAAATATAAAAAAGGTTTAAAGGTTTTGAGAATAGGACTAGTCAGCATCCTTTTTTCTGCGATTGCAATTATTCTGTGTACTAACTTATTCCTCTTCAAAATTAAGTTAGATCCAATGTCCATTTCCTGTAACTTGTAGTGGTCAACTAATTCCGGACAGTGAACTAAGTTTTTCTTCTGCGACTGCTGGAGCTTGCATATCGTTATGACTATGTGGCCTTCTCCAGTTGTAATAGTTCATAAAGTAAAAGCTAACGTATTGTTCAGCTTCTTTAAATATAGTGGAGTTTAGTTTTGGGGCGCTTCTCACAAAAAGATTCCTTCTAGTCTTTCAGGCTTCAATTTCATCTAATTAAGATCTAAGAGCAATTCTACTCATTAGAGGCGCTATTAGGTGTCGTCCTATAAATCCTCCCCTAAAAGGCGCTGAAAGGACAAAATAATTTTATTGAAATATGGTGCAGCAAGTGTGCGATGAAACTAATGTGCGATAAGAATGATAGTAGATAGAGTTAACTTATTGAACAGGGTAAGGAAAAGCTGGTCGGCATAGCAGGATTTGAACCTGCGACCCCTGACACCCCATAAAAATTAACTGTGTTCAAACGTGTACAATCATGAACAAACGTGACCCATCGTGAGGTATCCCAATAAAACCTAACTTATTGCTGTTGCTAATAATTACGCTGTAAATTATACATAGTGAAGCAACGTGATGAATCGTGAGTTAAAACCAGTTGGTGCGATAACTGTGCGATAAATTTATTGGCTATGTGTTAGGTGTGCGATAAATGGTGTCAATTAAAGAAAAATTAACAGAGTCGGTGATCAAAAATATTCCACTAGAGATCACCCGAATAACAGATACTGAGCTATCAGGTTTTTATCTCAATGTTGGCAAGCCTAACAAAGATGGGAAGCGTTCTTTAGTTTACTACCTGTATTATCGATTAGGTGGCCGAGGCTCAAAAGAAAGGCGTTTAGCATTAGGCCGTGCGCCTGCTTTGAGCGTTGTTAAAGCTCGTGAGCTAGCAAAGCAATACATTGGTGATGTATCACGTGGCATAGATGTATTCCTTGAACAAAAAGAAAAAACCAAAGCGCAAAAACAAGAAGCTGAAGCGCCAACGGTACAAGAATTAGCTACAGAGTTTCTAGATCGCTATATCAAGGTTAATCGCAAAGACCCTCTAGAAGTTGAACGTATGTTTGAAAAAGACGTGCTACCAGCGATAGGGGGCGTTAAATTAAAAGACATTACCCGCCGAGACATTTTAAGCAAAGTATTAGACCCAATCACCGACAGGGGAGCAGGCACTCAAGCCAATAAAACCCTATCGATCCTTAAGCAAATGTTCGACTTTGCCGTTGAGCGTGACCTAATGCAGGGCAATCCCATTAGTACCGCCAAGAAAAAGAACGTGGGCGGTATTGAAAAGCCACGAACACGCGCCCTTGAGTTTGAAGAGCTGATACAAGTATTCGAGCGTCTGCCTAAGCTCGGCGTAAGCACGCAAGTGATCTACGCTTTGAAGTTTATAGCTCTAACTGGTTGCAGACCGATAGAAGTGACGGGCGCGCAGTGGCAAGAATTCGACTTTGATAAAATGATTTGGACCATTCCCGCCGAGCGAGTAAAGCAAAACAAAGGCGGGGAGCGAATCCACAAAGTACCCATCACCCAAAATATGATCATTATGCTTGATGAGCTGCGCGCTTCATTCAGTTATTTAGGTTCAAAATACGTGTTTCCAAGTACTACCTGTACCACAAGCGCTGTAGGTGAACAGCCCATTGATAGGCATTCACTTTCAAGAGCGGTAAACCGAAAACAAAAAGAGCTGGGTGTTCCAAAGTTTGTCCCACATGACCTACGCAGAACAATGGCTACACGGTTAGGTGATGATGATATTGGCGCTGATCCGATAGTGGTTGAAAAGATACTTAACCACCAATTGCAGGGAATGCAAAAGGTATATAATTTGCAGGAGTATATGGAGAAGAGGTTGAGTGCTTTGCTGGGCTGGGGAAATAAACTGATGTGCCACAAAAGTTAACAGTAATTGAGAGTAATGTTTGGTTGACTGTTAGTATTACTCTTTTTATGCTTGCATAACAGGTACACGTCAAAGGAAACAAGCCTCTGTACGATAACTACAGTGCATGGTACGATGATGGATCTAATTAGTTGACATATATGACTTACAGCATCACTCTTGTGAAAAATATTGTGATTTTTACGATTGATACCTTTATTATCAAATTAGTCTTGTTTATACATATCTGTTGTTTACAATGAAAATGGAAATACAACCAAAAATTGATGTCCATCTATGAAATTAAAAGTTGATATTAAGAACTTTGGTAAAGTGAGGGATGCACGGCTTAAGCTTGCTCCTTTTACTGTTATTGCTGGAGCGAACTCTTCTGGTAAAAGTTTTGTATCTAGAGCACTTTACAGCTTCTTTAGTACGATTAATAAAGACCATGTTACTGATTCATCCGTTGCATCATTTGATCGCATCCGAGATTTGTTGTTTCCTGTCTTGTCGACAGTGAAGAATCCTAGCTTAACTGTGGTATTGATTCATGAGGGGCTTGTCGAACTTTTAATTGAGATAGAAAATACACTAGAAGAAGAACTAGGTAGTTGCACGTTTTTAGAACAAAAATCTCGTTTGACAATTCTGAATACACAAATCAATAAATTCGAGAGCATGTTAAATGGATTTCGGCTTGAAACTGAAGGAAAGAAAAAATATGAAGAGTTAAGCTCGAGACTTTTTTTAATCCAACAAAACCTTAGAGGCTTAATAGCAGCTCTTGAAAGCCCTTTGGAAATACTGTCTGATAATATAGAGAAAGGTTTTAGAGAAGCACTTACAGAAAACTTTCAAACCCCTAACCTGTCGGACTTAAGAAGTTTTGAATCAGAGGACTCCGAAATTACTTTTGACTTTGGGGATTTTGGTAAGATAACCATATTAGATGAAAGTATTGGATTCTCGTTAAATACTGAAAGTGTAGACCAATTTCAGTCTTTATTTAATGTAGTTTTTATCGAATCTCCTATTTATTGGAAGTTGAGAAAACCTCTTCTGCGCCTTATGGAAAAGCCCCGTTTTCTTTGGTCTCGTCGTCATTATCAAGAATCTCTTAGCGGTGTTCCAAAATATTTCTACGATCTGATTGAACTTGTTGAAAAAAATATTAAGCCCAAATCAAAAAGCATAGACATTTCCAATGTACAAAACATTTTAAAAGACGTCTTGGGTGGTGAATTGGAAATTAGTGAGGGGGGGGATATTTTTTATAAGCATTCGAACTCACATTCTCTTGTAAATCTCAACTTAACTGCTACAGGAGTGACCAATCTAGGAGTTATCGGTTTATTACTTAAGAGAAATGTTATTGCTAAAGGCAGTTTCATTTTTATTGATGAACCGGAGGTCAATTTACACCCTGCTTGGCAAAAAATAATGGTTGATGTTTTATATAAGCTCAGTACTTGTGGTGTTAACATAGTGATTACTAGTCATAGTATTGATATGATGAAATATATAGAGAACATAATGGAGAGTTTAGAAGACGAACAGTTATTGAAGCACTTTGCTATAAACAGGTTATCCAATACTGGAGTATCTACTGATGTTGAAAGCCCACCGCTGCAAGCTCTCGCAAAAATAAAAGAAGATTTAGGAGCTCCGTTCTATGAGATGATGTTGGAAAGCTGGTAAGGAAATAGCTGTGGTAAGTATTAATCAATTTTTAGAGAGTATGGATCACGAGTTCAGTGAATACTCTGACATATCTATTCGACGAAATGGCTTCAAGGTTGATGGTGAACGAGGTATTAAAGTTTATCTAAAAATGAATGAGCTCAAATCTGTAGACTATTTTCATGACGGTAATGAATGCGGAATGGAGTTCATAGAGTTTAGTGATCTATATAGACAGAAAAATGGACTAGATGAGTCTAAAAAGCACTTAAAACACTCGAATTTAGATAAACCCACGAAGGCAAAAATGTTGAAGAAATTGCATAAAGAAATCAATATCGAGATGGTTAATAAATATAAAGACTCTCAACATATTTTAAGGGGATTGCTGGAGCACCTTTACGATGTCCCTAAATCTTTTACAAGCGATCAAAAAAGCTACTTAATTATAGTTTGTCCTCTCACAGAAAAAAATAAGTCAGATATGAGCCGATTCATTGATCAACTCAGAAATAATATACGATCCGCATTACCTAGCTATATGTTTACCCGCGTCAACGTAATCCCTCTAAACTTCTATAATATTGGATAAGCTAGTATTTAGATTAAATAGAGTTCAGTTATCTCAGCCCTAAAATGCCCCATCTCCTGTGAAACGGTCTCTAAGGCCGTTTCATATTTATACCCCAAGCTTTTCAGCTCAACCATCCGCTCTTGAGCATAACTATGTCTAAGACCATGCGCGCCAGTCGAAAATAATAGTGCGCGGTTTGACGCCTTAGAGAACGAATCAGACCATTTTTTACCGCCAGCGATATCATAGCGCTGAAGGTAGTTAATTTTTCTGTCTACAACGGTTATCGGTTGCGCTAAACGTTGTTGTTCTAGCTTATTGGTGAGTGTGGTTGGAATTAGCACATGGCGAATTAAGCCGCCTTTACCTTGCACGGTATATAGCTCGCCGCTTCGACCATGCCATTTTGAATCTAAGGCAGGGCGTTTGTCTGGGCTTCGCTCACTAGCTTTGGCAAGTGTTAGCAGCTCATGGGCGCGCAGACCTGCGGCATAGGCGATTTGTGTAGCGAGTTGATGCTTTGCTGTTTGCAGATGTGAAATAGCTCTGGCTTGATCTTTAGTGTAAGCCCGAGAACGCTTGATTTCTTCTAAACATGACTTTACTCGATAGAGTGTTTCTTTTGGCTGTAGCTTACCGTTTAGTTGCATCATAGCTTGTATTGCTTGACGCTCCATATCTAGGGCTTTTTGGCCGACAATTTCAGCTCGGTAGCCGAGATAAATTCGGGCTTGTTCAATACTCAAAGATTGAATACCGTTTATACCAATATCCTTTGACCAACTGGCAACCGTTTTTAGTGCCTGCTCGTAGTTTCTAGCTGTGCCTAAAGAGCGTATATGTTTTGCTTTGGTCAGCCCTTTGATAACGTTTTTGGCTTGTGTGCTGGCTTTGGCAAATTTAGGCATTTTTATCGAGCCACCGCTTAACGGTCGTCCACTGTACAACGATACCTCTCATGGCAAGCCAGCGTTGTAACTCAGCTTTAGTTGCACCCGCGTCATATAGTTTACAAAGTTGAGTGTGGTACTTATCAAGTTTGGATGATTTATGACGTTTACGGGCACGTAGTTTTGTTTGCGCTTTTAATAAAGCGACTTCAGTATTTGGGTTAAAAGTCATGCTTGTTCCTTGGTTGTAAGATTAACTGGCAACACCGTTGCTCAGCGGCACTAAAGCCTATTCGCCCCAGTTAAGCGCAACAGCGCAAGGCTCGGACTGATCTCGCCTAAAATAAAAACCTCAGATACGTGGAAGCGGCAGCAACTAAGCGCCGAATTTGAAAAGCGCCATAAATGTGGCGCGGCATGACATAAATATTAAAACAGTGAGGGTCCTCACTACGTGTTGTCGGCAGCTGAACAGCGCCGTTTTTCTTCAATGCCCTAAGGGCTAAATCAAGTTTAGGTTAGCGTTAAATAAGACAGCTTTCAATCTGCAAATAAAAATCTGCGCATAGGCTTAACAAAACCAAGCCCCCCCGCTATGAAGCGAGCGATTTATCGCTTCGACATAGCGGGGGGCGTAGCCCCTTTTAAAAGAGGAGGAAATTGCTCATGATGCCTCGGTTAAAAGGGCTTGGTTGTGTGTTTGCTGTATTCACAATTATGAAATACGCTTAATTGAAGTAAGGATGATTTTTAAGCTTTTATCACCTAGTTTTTTTGCTATTAATTTTAAATTTGCAATTATAACTAAGGTAAGCAGTCGAGCAAACAGCATCCTAATTTACAGACTGAAAAAGGGTGTGCTCGATGAAGAGAAATGTTGTAGCTTTTCTAGGAAAGAAAAATTTATCAATAGATGAGCTTTTAGATAATACCAAAGCCCATAGCAAGCATTATCTTGACCCATCAGAACAATCGAATAATGTTTTATGTTTGGCGGATCATAAGAGCCCTGCTGAGTGGTCGGCGTTGTTTTCGAGCTTTAAAGTTGATGAAAAAGATTTCCAACAAAGAACCGTTAAGGGCGTATATTTTGTTAAAGTAGAAGACCGCTACGTGATTTACACGTTTGGCTATGGTAGATGCCTAGTGAATAAATCTTCTATTGAGAGAGGGTTTGGGTTAAGGGTTTCAATGAACCTTGGTGATCCAGAGCAACTTAAGTCAATCGATAAGGCCACTTTAGAGCGTGTGGCCAGAAACACTCGCTCCCAAGTACTCAAAAAGTCCAGTATTCAAGATTTCCATTTTGAGTTTGACCACGAAATTCTCAAGTCTTTAACTGCAATCGTAGACAATGGCAATGATTGTTTAGAAATGGTTTCTGGAAATGATTCTGTCTCTTTATATACTGAAATCGAATTCGAAAAGTTTGCATGTATATCTGAAAGATTAATAGATGCTTATTTAAGTCAGGATTACAAAGAACAATACCCTTGGGCAGAATTTATAGGCATTGAATCAGACCCAACCGTTATAGAAAAGCTAGAAACAAAGTTGCTACAAAGGTTGAATGAAATACTAGGTTCAAAAGAAAATGAGCCTTGGGATGTTTGGCTAGCACCACCAGAAATTATTGACTATGCAAACTTTGCAGGTTTTGTATACCCAGCTGAAAAGAGACAGGGACATTCATCCGGCTCCCATCCAGAGATGAACTTAAGACAGTTCCTACTTGAAGCTAACTTTCAAAAGAAAAAAGGAATAACAATCAAAACTTTAAAGTCAAAGTATATTTTCTTAGTCGATGGCACTGAGCGTATACTAGATAAGTACCGTGCCTATGATGCGTTAAATGGTGAATTTAGCTTGGATGAAGTCAAGTATGTGTTAAATGATGGCCGTTGGTATCATGTAAAAACTAGCTTTGCTCAAGAGGTTGAATCTTATTTTGATAAGCTTCCACGATGGAAAGGACTAGAGTGCAAACCCTACCATGATTTGAGGGAGTGTTGTTATTTAAGGCGAATAGCTGATGGTGAAGAAATTGCATTACTTGATCAACATTGGGTTAGAAATAAAGAAGTACCACAAAATTATGAATTCTGTGATTTGATGACCAAAGATAACAGATTGATCCACGTAAAACATTATGGAGGGAGTAACGTAATTAGTCACTTGTTAGCGCAAGCCTCGAATGGTGTGGAGATGCTACTCAACAGTCCAGAGATAGTTCCTCAAGTACAAGAGCACCTGCAAAATACGACCATTAACTTTTATTTTGATAGGACTAAACCCCGTCAGCAGACAATAGTTCTCGCGATAATCCAAGCACGAAAAGGAGAGTTACATTTGCCATTTTTTTCAAAAGTAAACCTCAGGCATCATGCTCGGAATATCCAGAATAAAGGCTTTACAGTTGAGTTGGCTAAAATACCTGTAGATAAACTGGAAACAGCAAGGGTAAAAGATAGTGGTGTTAAATGCAAATGTCAGGCGAAAACAGCGGAATGCACAAAAGAGTTAACAGGTTAATGCTAAGGTCAGAATAGAACTTGGGCCCTTACAAATGAGCTGGTACAAAAAACACTGGCGCCGTGAACTAAGTTGACTTTTTGATGCCTGTCGCAACTATTCCTGGTAACAAAGCTTCTATAGCATCTATGGTGGTGACACATTTTTCCGTGAAAGCGAATGACAAAGGTTTCTTGCCATATCCAAATGCCCAAAGAAAGACTTCAACCCCAAATGGGGACGGTTTACACACGATACCAGGATCAGTTGAAAACCCAGTGTACGATTCAAGTCTATGCTTATCGCCATAAACCCATGATTCATCTATTAACCCGTCTCTAGCAAGCCCATGAAATATATGATCTAAGAGTTGAGCATTATTTAGCTCGTCATCACTAAAGTCCATTGCCTTGGCAAACACTTCAAAAGGAAAGTAGATTTGCATTTCATCTCTATCTTTTTGTAAACAAATATTATAGTCACTTTCTTTGAATAAATTGATGATGTTGCTATAGATAATATAATGAGCCCTCACATGATAAGATGATAGGCTCTCTATTACCTTTGCAATCCTAGCGCCGCGGTCATCTCTTGGTATTTTTGTTCTGGATGATGCTAAAACACCACCAAAATACTCTGTTGTGATTAAATCATCTGAATATGAAGCATCATTTACAATCACCTTTAATACCTTAGGTGGTACCGCATGTGTTTTACTATCTTCCAGATTAACATCAGCTTTTTTTTGTGCGTTCAAGAAGATTTTCTTTAAATTAGTAATTCTTACTTCGGCTAGCTGTTTAATTTCTCCACCAAGATAATCTGCTGTAGGCCCTAAAAGTTTAGAAACGCCATCTTTTCCCAAGTAAGCGACAATAGCCCCAAGTCCGACAGTCATTAATGGTTCCGTCATAAATATCACTCCTTAAATGTAAAAATTTAGGTTTGTACGAAGTATCACAATCAATGCAGGCGCAGCAGTTTACTCAATATTCACACTATTAGTGGTCATTGTAAACAATTGCTTTGAACGCTTATATGCCTTTGATAAACTGTAATGGCTAGCGCCGTATTATGTGATCTATTCTAAGCAGCTACTAGGGAAGGTGTTTTTTCGGCGACTATTAATTCTTGGAAACTAAGAGTCTCTTAGCTTTAATGTTATTTTGATACTCAGGAATCCTTAGTTTTAATGTGAGAGGCTAAACCATGTTTTTAAAAGCATTGAAAGCAACCGCGTTAATAGCGCTTGAAGTCATGATCGACGACGATAAAAACTCAGACCATGTAGTGGTCAACTAATTTTGGCCACAGTTTTAGAATCTTGGTATCTAACCTCAGATTCATTTGGCGCTAAACCAGCATTATAATGATGAGGCCTAACGTTGTTATAATATCCGTTGATATAATCACTCACACCATATTTAGCATCTTTAAAGTTTTCGTATCCAACCTTTGGCATCCACTCCGTTTTAAAGCTTCTAAAAAATCGCTCCATTGGCTCATTGACGCTCCTATGTCAAGGTCAAGTTAGCTTTGATAAATCAGAAACTATTATTGGATATAACTCTCTTGCAATATAGCGTTTTAAACAACGCTGGATCTCTTTATTTGATTTCCCTTCTGATGAACGCTTTTCTACATATTTCCTTGTTCTGAAATCATTACGCATTCGAATCAAAGCTACAGTCCAAAGTGCATTATTGGCATCTCTTGATCCACCTCTGTTTAACCTATGACGTTGCTTTTTACCGGAAGATGCATCTAATGGACTAACTCCACATAAGGCTGCAAATGATGATTCCTTCTTGAGTCGCTCAGGGTTGTCACCAGCAGCCACAAGGAGTGTAGCTGCAACATAGCTTCCAACACCATATTGCTCTAGTAATGTTGAAGCTGCTGAGTTGGTTAAAGCTTTAAGTTTCTTATCAATTGTTTTTAGCTCTTGTGATAGCATCATCCATCGCTCTGCTAGCAGCTGTAACATTGATATTAATGTTTCTTCAAGTATGTTTACGGAGTTCATTTCTAATGCTTTACAAGCAGTAATGCACCGATAGCTCGAAGGAACATAACACTGTTGACGAATATGCTCTGGTGCTGTCACAAGTAAAGCTCGAATTTGATTAATAGCTTGTGTCTTAGACTTTACGGAGCTTTTCCTTGCGACAACTAAAAATCTCATTGCTTCAACTATGCCATCATGAGATTTTGGGATTGCAGTAGATTCTTTGGCTAATACAGAACGAGCCGCACTTTCAGCATCCGTTGGATCCGATTTCCCCCTTAACCTTCTTATAGCGCGATTAGGGCGGTTAACTTCAAAAACAGTAACCTTTTGCTCTTGTAAGAACTTACATAAGCCAGCACCATATGTGCCAGTTCCTTCTAATCCAGCTTGGTTCACCGTTCCAAATGACTTGCACCATTTGTACAGTTGGCTATAGCCGGTTGAATTTACAGTAAACTCTTGGGTGTCGACAACTTGACCAATATCATTAACGAGTACAGCAACATGGTTATCTAAATGAGTATCGACACCTAATGTTAAATTGTTAGAAATGTCATTGCGATTCATATCCTCAGCCCTCACAGTCTCAGTAACAGGACTAGACACAGATGTTGCAATACAATGCTCCTATTAGGTCACTGATACTGAATATAATGAAATTACTGACTAATGAATATCGACAGGTCAACACAAAGATATTTGATCAATCCCAGCACGGGTCAGATATTCACTGTCAGTATGACTAAGTATATTATCTATATCCCAACAATTTCCGCGCCTGCTCATACTTTGTGTAATTTTATAGCGCCATAAACGTTGGCGGTACTTCAAGGTTGTATAATGGCTTCCTTGGTCTGAGTGAAACATCAATCCACTTGGTTTACCTCTGCTTTCATACGCGAGTTCAAGCGCTTTTAGCGTTAAGTTAGTATCTGGCGACAACGACATTGCCCAACCAACGACTTTACGTGCAAATAAATCAACAACGACCGCTAAATAGGCCCAGCGATTGCCTGTCCAAATATACGTCACATCACCGCACCACACCCTATTCGGCTCAACAACATCAAACTGCCTATCTAGCAAATTTGGGATTTCAAGATGCTCATTACCACCCCTTTTATATTGATGTTGTGGTACTTGGCAGCTCTCTAGTTTTAGTTTAACCATTAGCTTAGCGGCGCGATAACGGCTTAATTCAAAATCGTTATTCGTTGCGATTGCTGCGATTGTCCGTGCCCCAGCTGAACCGCCGCTCATTGCATGTATGGCTTTAACTTCAGCTTCTAGCCTTATTTGCTCTGGTGTAGGCGTTGTATCCCGTATGGCCCAATATTTATAGCTGCTGCGATGCACATTGAATACGCTACACAACACGCTAATTGGGTAACGCTCTCGTTGATTTAATTTCTCAATTAACGAGAATTGTTCAGGGAGTCGGACATCAAGAGAGCTGTAGCCTTTTTTAATATATTCTTTTCTAATTCAATACGTTGTATTTGCTTTTTAAGTTCGCGGATTTCAATTTGTTCGGGTGTCATTGGTGAAGCTAATGGGGACTGGCCATTCCGTTCTTGCTTTAATTGAGTTACCCATTTACTTACAGTTGATTTACCACCCCCCATAGCTTTGGCTGCATCTTCTTGTGTGTAGCCCTGATCAACTACAAGCTGAGCTGTTTCTAATTTGATTGCAGCAGAATACGTTGCGCGTTTTAATTTCGTCATTTTTTCACCCAAATTTGTATGCAAATAGCATAACATTTCTTTCTTAATGGGTGGCCAAATTAACTATGCCACTACAGTTCTTCCCTAGCTCAATAGTCGACGACCACACATTGGCAGATGATCCCATCGGGCATATTTTTAAGCTGTTCGACATCGACAATAATTGCTTGGTTTTGTTGGGGGATAAGTTTTTCTTTGAACCGATCCGAAATGAAGTGAAAATGGTTTTCGAGAAGGCAATGGAGTTTGACCAAAAAGGGTCTCGTTTTCCAATATGCGAAGCCGATTTGTAACAAAACCATCCACCCGACGCCTTCCCAACGCGCCTTTTGTGCTTGGCGCGAGCGTCAGTTTAGTACAAAAGGCACTCTGGTCAGTTACGGGTGATGGCAGCGTTGAAGAGCCACTATTGGCACAGAGCTGTTCTTCGTCTATAACGAGTTTATGTTCAAAAACGCGCTAGAGTCGCCGTCTGCTTCTCTCTCGAATGTACCTGTTAGGTAAAACTTTGACCTAATTGCTAAAAGCATAAGGTCATACATGAGCTGCCACGATTCATTGCCCGTCTATTACAAATTTTTTCTGAAAAGCTTTTATAAAATTAGATCGTGAGGAAGGTAACAAAGGTGCCATTAGCTGTCTTCCTATATATCCCCCCCAATCAACACCTAATCTAACCTAAAAATGAGAAAATAATTTTAGATAAATATAGTGCGATAAATGTGCGATATAGAGTTAGATATTGCTGACGATTAGTGCGAAAACTAAGACGAGTAAGTGATATAACTTATTGAATGGGGTAAGGAAAAACTGGTCGGCATAGCAGGATTTGAACCTGCGACCCCTGACACCCCATGACAGTGCGCTACCAAGCTGCGCTATATGCCGACTTGTGCTTTACTATACGGATTTTTTTTTGAAAGGCAATAAGTGGTTGGTTTGTTTGGACATTAAATGAACTCAAGGGCGTATTTTTGTGTTCTTCTTCATTAAAATTGGGTTTTATAAGAAGAAGGCGCACTAAATATAAGCATTAGTGCGCTGTATTGGTCTATTTAGTCCAAATGCCTTTTGGTAGTGTTTTTTCTACTTCAGGGTTGGTACTAGGATCAAACTCTGGGGTTACGCCTGCTTTAAGCTGCTTTTTATAATCGTTGGCAAGCCATAGCACGACTTTGCGAAGCATAAAGAGCGCAACCACGTTAACTACAGCCATTAAGCCCATTGAAATATCAGCGAGTGTCCAAACCAGCCCAAGTTCGCTTACCGCACCAAACATTACCATACCTAATACACAAGCTCTAAATACCATCATGCCTTTCTTTGAATGGTGATCTAAGAATAGTAGGTTGGTTTCTGCATAACTGTAGTTGGCAACAATGGAAGTAAAAGCAAAAAATAGAATAGCTACCGCAACGAAAATTGCGCCCCATTCCCCTACATGATGAACCAATGCAGATTGCGTTAATTCAATGCCAGTTAAACCTGAGTTTGGCTCGAGCTGACCAGATAAAAGAATAAGCGACGCGGTCGCGGTACAGATCACTATGGTATCTACAAATACACCTAGCATTTGTACATACCCTTGTGATGCTGGATGATTTGGATTTGGTGTTGCACTTGCAGCAGCGTTTGCAGCGCTACCCATACCGGCTTCATTTGAGAATAAGCCGCGCTTGATCCCTTGAAGCATCGCTTGCATTACCGCGTAGCCAATAGCACCAGCACCCGCTTGCTCAATACCCATTGCACTTTTTACTATTAACATGAATATGTCTGGTAGCTGCGCAAAGTTCACAGCACAGACGTAAAGTGCAAGTATAAGATAAGCAACGGCCATAAAAGGCACGACAAGTTCGGCAAAGCGTGCAATAGTTTTTAAACCACCGAAGATGATAATCCCAGAAGCTGCTACTAACGCAATACCCATCACATACTTAGGCACATCAAAGGCAACGTTAAATGCTGCAGCAATGGAGTTGGCTTGTACTGCATTAAAGACGAAACCAAATGCAAGGATAAGGCAAAGTGAGAATAACACCCCCATCCACTTACGTTTTAAACCTAGCTCCATATAATAAGCAGGGCCACCACGGAAGTTTCCGTCATCATCTTTTGTCTTATATAGCTGCGCTAAGCAACTTTCAGCAAAACTGGTCGCCATACCAATCAAGGCAATGAGCCACATCCATAATATAGCACCAGGACCGCCTAAATAGAGCGCAACGCCAACACCTGCCATATTACCGGTACCAACCCGTGCGGCGAGTGAAGTACAGAATGCTTGAAAAGAGGAGATACCATCTTCAGCACCTTCGCGGCTTTGCATCATTACCTTCACCATATATGGAAATTGAGTGAATTGAATAAAGCCAAGCCTAATTGTGAAGAATACACCTGCAGCTATTAAGAGGTAGATAAGTAGATGGCCCCATAAAAGACCACTTATCGAGTTTAAGATATCAGCCATGTATTTAGCCTTTTTCTAAGAACGAGTAAATAATGGGGCGGTAATCTACCACAAAGAAAAGCAAAAGCCGAAATTCCTGTGGGTTATCCACAGAAAATGTGGATAAGTTGTTAGGATTCGGTGGGCTAAAAAGCATTTGAAAAATAAATAGAAAAAACCGAAAAAAAGGGTTGCACTAAAATCGGATCTCCCTATAATGCGCATCCACCGACACGGGAGCAGCGCTGAAAAGCAATAAGCCAACGAGTTGGTAGTCGAGTAAAACTTAGCGTTGAAAATTTAAGAGAAAACTTCTCAAGAAATTCAAAATTAAGTGTTGACAAAAAATTGGGAATGCTTAGAATGCACATCCCTCGAAACAACGAAATGTTTCGAAATGTTCTTTAAAAATATGAAGCAATCATCTGTGTGGGCACTCGTACAGATTGAGTTCTAACAGCAGATTCTAGTTCGCTAGATGACGCAAACAAATTTAGAGTCTCAATTGTAACTGAGTGACTATATAGTCAATTCGTTTTGATTTTACTTTTTTGAAAAGTAGAAACAAACAATCAGAATTCATTGAGCACGAAACTTAGGTTTCGAAAAAACTTTTAATTGAAGAGTTTGATCATGGCTCAGATTGAACGCTGGCGGCAGGCCTAACACATGCAAGTCGAGCGGTAACATTTCTAGCTTGCTAGAAGATGACGAGCGGCGGACGGGTGAGTAATGCTTGGGAACATGCCTTGAGGTGGGGGACAACCATTGGAAACGATGGCTAATACCGCATAATGTCTACGGACCAAAGGGGGCTTCGGCTCTCGCCTTTAGATTGGCCCAAGTGGGATTAGCTGGTTGGTGAGGTAAAGGCTCACCAAGGCGACGATCCCTAGCTGGTTTGAGAGGATGATCAGCCACACTGGAACTGAGACACGGTCCAGACTCCTACGGGAGGCAGCAGTGGGGAATATTGCACAATGGGCGCAAGCCTGATGCAGCCATGCCGCGTGTGTGAAGAAGGCCTTCGGGTTGTAAAGCACTTTCAGTCAGGAGGAAAGGTTAGTAGTTAATACCTGCAAGCTGTGACGTTACTGACAGAAGAAGCACCGGCTAACTCCGTGCCAGCAGCCGCGGTAATACGGAGGGTGCGAGCGTTAATCGGAATTACTGGGCGTAAAGCGTACGCAGGCGGTTTGTTAAGCGAGATGTGAAAGCCCCGGGCTTAACCTGGGAACTGCATTTCGAACTGGCAAACTAGAGTGTGATAGAGGGTGGTAGAATTTCAGGTGTAGCGGTGAAATGCGTAGAGATCTGAAGGAATACCGATGGCGAAGGCAGCCACCTGGGTCAACACTGACGCTCATGTACGAAAGCGTGGGGAGCAAACAGGATTAGATACCCTGGTAGTCCACGCCGTAAACGATGTCTACTAGGAGCTGGGGTCTTCGGACAACTTTTCCAAAGCTAACGCATTAAGTAGACCGCCTGGGGAGTACGGCCGCAAGGTTAAAACTCAAATGAATTGACGGGGGCCCGCACAAGCGGTGGAGCATGTGGTTTAATTCGATGCAACGCGAAGAACCTTACCTACACTTGACATACAGAGAACTTACCAGAGATGGTTTGGTGCCTTCGGGAACTCTGATACAGGTGCTGCATGGCTGTCGTCAGCTCGTGTTGTGAGATGTTGGGTTAAGTCCCGCAACGAGCGCAACCCCTATCCTTAGTTGCCAGCGATTCGGTCGGGAACTCTAAGGAGACTGCCGGTGATAAACCGGAGGAAGGTGGGGACGACGTCAAGTCATCATGGCCCTTACGTGTAGGGCTACACACGTGCTACAATGGCAGGTACAGAGAGCAGCGAGCTAGCGATAGTGAGCGAATCCCTTAAAGCTTGTCGTAGTCCGGATTGGAGTCTGCAACTCGACTCCATGAAGTCGGAATCGCTAGTAATCGCAAATCAGAATGTTGCGGTGAATACGTTCCCGGGCCTTGTACACACCGCCCGTCACACCATGGGAGTGGGTTGCTCCAGAAGTGGATAGTCTAACCTTAGGGAGGACGTTCACCACGGAGTGATTCATGACTGGGGTGAAGTCGTAACAAGGTAGCCCTAGGGGAACCTGGGGCTGGATCACCTCCTTATACGATTTAGAACTTATTTGTTCGAAGTGTCCACACAGATGATTGTTGCTTGGCCGGATGGCTAAGTGATATTGCTCTTTAAAAATTTGGAAAAGCTGAAAAATTAAATTCTGATAGATAACGTAAAGTTATTTGTCGAGTTTTCGAAAGAAAATGCCGATTAATCATTTCGATGATTAATTAGCGTCTACTTTAGTATTCAATATTAACTTCTGGCGAAGTTAAACTGTCTTTGACAGTACAACTTAAAACTATTTTGGGTTGTATGGTTAAGTGACTAAGCGTACACGGTGGATGCCTTGGCAGTTGGAGGCGATGAAGGACGTACTAACTTGCGATAAGCCTAGTCAAGCCAGTAAGAGGCGCTTGAGACTAGGATTTCCGAATGGGGAAACCCACCTGCTTGCAGGTATCGTTAACTGAATACATAGGTTAACGAGGCGAACGCGGAGAACTGAAACATCTAAGTACCCGTAGGAAAAGAAATCAACCGAGATTCCGAAAGTAGCGGCGAGCGAAATCGGACCAGCCCTTAAGCTTTAGTGTAGTTAGTGGAACATGTTGGAAAGCATGACGAAACAGGGTGATAGTCCCGTACACAAAAACTTATCTAAAGTGAAATCGAGTAGGTCGGAGCACGTGAAACTTTGACTGAATATGGGGGGACCATCCTCCAAGGCTAAATACTCCCAACTGACCGATAGTGAACCAGTACCGTGAGGGAAAGGCGAAAAGAACCCCTGTGAGGGGAGTGAAATAGAACCTGAAACCGTGTACGTACAAGCAGTAGGAGCCTACTTGTTGGGTGACTGCGTACCTTTTGTATAATGGGTCAGCGACTTATATTCTGTAGCGAGGTTAACCATTTAGGGGAGCCGTAGCGAAAGCGAGTCTTAACTGGGCGCTTAAGTTGCAGGGTATAGACCCGAAACCCGGTGATCTAGCCATGGGCAGGTTGAAGGTTGAGTAACATCAACTGGAGGACCGAACCCACTAACGTTGAAAAGTTAGGGGATGACCTGTGGCTAGGAGTGAAAGGCTAATCAAACCGGGAGATAGCTGGTTCTCCCCGAAATCTATTTAGGTAGAGCCTCGGACGAATACTTACGGGGGTAGAGCACTGTTAAGGCTAGGGGGTCATCCCGACTTACCAACCCTTTGCAAACTCCGAATACCGTAAAGTAATATCCGGGAGACACACGGCGGGTGCTAACGTCCGTCGTGGAGAGGGAAACAACCCAGACCGTCAGCTAAGGTCCCAAAGTGTATGTTAAGTGGGAAACGATGTGGGAAGGCTAAAACAGCTAGGAGGTTGGCTTAGAAGCAGCCACCCTTTAAAGAAAGCGTAATAGCTCACTAGTCGAGTCGGCCTGCGCGGAAGATGTAACGGGGCTAAACATACCACCGAAGCTACGGCTGCAGACTTTGTCTGCGGGGTAGGGGAGCGTTCTGTAAGTGGCTGAAGGTGTGCCGGGAGGCATGCTGGACATATCAGAAGTGCGAATGCTGACATGAGTAACGACAAGAGGAGTGAAAAACTCCTCCGCCGGAAGACCAAGGGTTCCTATCCCATGTTAATCAGGGTAGGGTGAGTCGACCCCTAAGGCGAGGCTGAAGAGCGTAGTCGATGGGAAACGGGTTAATATTCCCGTACTCGGTATGAATGCGATGGGGGGACGGAGCAGGCTAGGCAAGCATGGCGTTGGTTGTCCATGTGAAAGGCTGTAGGCTGGTGACTTAGGAAAATCCGAGTTGCCAAGGCTGAGAGTCGAGACGAGCCACTAAGGTGGTGAAGTTGTTGATGCCCTACTTCCAGGAAAAGCCTCTAAGCTTCAGTTCATACTGAATCGTACCCTAAACCGACACAGGTGGTCAGGTAGAGAATACTAAGGCGCTTGAGAGAACTCGGGTGAAGGAACTAGGCAAAATTGTACCGTAACTTCGGGAGAAGGTACGCTCTTGTTTGTGAAAGACTTGCTCTGTAAGCAAACGAGAGCCGCAGTGACCAGGTGGCTGGGACTGTTTATTAAAAACACAGCACTGTGCAAAATCGTAAGATGACGTATACGGTGTGACACCTGCCCGGTGCCGGAAGGTTAATTGATGGGGTTAGCTTAGGCGAAGCTCTTGATCGAAGCCCCGGTAAACGGCGGCCGTAACTATAACGGTCCTAAGGTAGCGAAATTCCTTGTCGGGTAAGTTCCGACCTGCACGAATGGTGTAACCATGGCCACGCTGTCTCCACCCGAGACTCAGTGAAATTGAAATCGCAGTGAAGATGCTGTGTACCCGCGGCTAGACGGAAAGACCCCGTGAACCTTTACTACAGCTTGGCACTGAACATTGACCCTACATGTGTAGGATAGGTGGGAGGCTTTGAAGCAGAGACGCTAGTTTCTGTGGAGCCGACCTTGAAATACCACCCTTGTAGTGTTGATGTTCTAACTTAGGCCCCTGAATCGGGGTTGAGGACAGTGCCTGGTGGGTAGTTTGACTGGGGCGGTCTCCTCCCAAAGAGTAACGGAGGAGCACGAAGGTTTGCTAAGTACGGTCGGACATCGTACGGTTAGTGTAATGGTAGAAGCAAGCTTAACTGCGAGACAGACACGTCGAGCAGGTACGAAAGTAGGTCATAGTGATCCGGTGGTTCTGAATGGAAGGGCCATCGCTCAACGGATAAAAGGTACTCCGGGGATAACAGGCTGATACCGCCCAAGAGTTCATATCGACGGCGGTGTTTGGCACCTCGATGTCGGCTCATCACATCCTGGGGCTGAAGTCGGTCCCAAGGGTATGGCTGTTCGCCATTTAAAGTGGTACGCGAGCTGGGTTTAGAACGTCGTGAGACAGTTCGGTCCCTATCTGCCGTGGGCGTTTGAGAATTGAGAGGGGCTGCTCCTAGTACGAGAGGACCGGAGTGGACGAACCGCTGGTGTTCGGGTTGTGATGCCAATTGCATTGCCCGGTAGCTACGTTCGGAACTGATAACCGCTGAAAGCATCTAAGCGGGAAGCAGGCCTCGAGATGAGTTCTCACTTTGACTTAGAGTCAACTGAAGGGCCGTTGAAGACTACAACGTTGATAGGCGAGATGTGGAAGTGCTGTGAGGCATTAAGCTAACTCGTACTAATTACCCGTGAGGCTTAACCATACAACGCCAAAGTGGTTTATAAGCGACAGAAGTTAATAGACTAAAGTAGACAAAAGAATTTAATAGCTTTTTCCAGATTTACATTGATGAGGGAGACTTCATTGATGAACAGAATTTCCTGGTGACTATAGCGTTTTGGACCCACCTGACCCCATGCCGAACTCAGAAGTGAAACAAAACAGCGTCGATGATAGTGTGGATTACCCATGTGAAAGTAGAACATCGCCAGGGCCAAATAAGAGAAACCCGTTGCAGTAATGCAGCGGGTTTTTTGCGTTTGAAGTAAAGTACTTCCATGTAGCATCTCCCCTTCGCGCGTCCTTGCGCTCATACCAATCCATCTTAACTTTTTCCCACCTCTATCCAGTCACGTTGACACATTTTAACCACTCGTTTTGTACATGATACAAAGTCATTCCAAGCCTCACTACAACTCTCAACAATATCTTCATAACCTTTGAAACAACGATTCGCTAAATGATGCTGACGCAGCCAACTCCATACTTGCTCTATTGGGTTCAGCTCTGGTGAATAAGGAGGGAGTTTGATAATGGAGACATTATCAATATCAGTTACCAGTGATCCCTGATGCCATCCTGCACCGTCCATTAACACAACAGCATGCCGTCCAGGTGCTGTCTTCTCAGATATTTGTTGCAAATGCTGTTTCATGACACTCATATTCACCCATGGTGTGATGAGTGCTTCAGTCTGTCCTGTTGAAGGGCACACAGCGCCAAATAGATAAGCATAATCAAACTGTTGTTGTTTGACTGCTCTAGGCCGAGTTCCCTTTTTTGCCCAAAGGCGTGTCGTGGTGTTTTGCTGACCAAATCTGGCCTCGTCTTGAAACCAGATATCCACGTCATTCAGGTTGATAAATAGCGGGATCGTTTTGATCAATTCTGTTTGCAGTTTTTTTAAAGTCCTGCTGAACTTGTTCGGACTGTTTCGGGTGGCGAGAGCGGCTAGTTATCCAGCTAAAGCCTAATTTATCAAATAATTTATAAATCGCATTAGGGTGGTAAGAGACGTTAAATTCATCTTCAATGTATTGCTTTATACGATACCCTGTCAGCCTACCACCGTTGTCATTTTGACTGTATTTTTCAATATACTGGCAAAGTTGTTTCTGCTGCGCATCGTTTAGATAACAACGTTTACCGATAGGTTTTTTTAGCGTCAAGGCCAGTGAGCCCATCATTAAGGTAGCGCTTTACCCACTCATTTACCATTCTTCTGCTGACATGCAGCATGGCAGCAATTTGCGTTTTATTGTGATTATCACGGTAGTGCGCGACCGCTAAATAACGGATCTTTTTACGCGCGTCTTTTTCTGATTTAGCTAACTTGAAAAGTTCGACAGAAGTATGAGTATTCAAAGTTTATTTGTCAGTTGAAAAATAAATACAATTAGATCACAAATCATTACTGAATGGTATAAGAGAAACCCGTTGCAGCAATGCGACGGGTTTTTTGCTATGTGTGATTTGAAAATCTCGCGAGGTGAACTCGCTCCCACTCCCACTCCCACCACAGTATCAGCAAAGTGTAATATGGTAGGAGGTGGTTTACCCGCCGATGGGTTGTAATGAAGTTCCGGCAAAAAACCATGTACATCAAAACCCGTTGCAGCAATGCGATGGTTTTTTGCTATTTGGGGTATAGAACGTCTCGCAAGGTGGACTCGCTCCTACCATATACACATTGCTAGGGTTTGAAAAAACTCCAGGCGATAAAACGGCTTGACTTATTACCTTGTTCCATCTCGATCACTTTCACTTGCTCGGCAGCGACCTGTTTAAGTTGTTGTTTAAGTGGTTTTACGTTGTCTTTATTCGAGATTAGGGAAGTAAACCAGTAAACTTGCTCTTTGAAAGTGACACTCTCAGAGATCATATCCAGTATAAAGCGCTTTTCTCCACCTTCACACCATAACTCTTGAGCTTGGCCGCCAAAGTTTAGCGAGGCTTGTGGTGCTCGGTTAAGGTTTTTCCACTTTCTTTGCGTGCCCTTGTTTGCATCTGCTTCACTGGCATGGAAGGGCGGGTTACACATTGAAAAATGATAAAACTGGTTTGCTTTTATTATCGTTTTAAAAAAGTGATTAGGTTGCTTTTGTTGCATCACTTTTACCGGCAACTTATTTAGTTCTGCGATGGTTTTGGCACACCTCACAGCAAGAGGATTGATATCAGTGGCAACAAAGCGCCAGTTATACTCTCTTGATCCTAAGATGGGGTAGATCAAATTGGCACCAGTGCCAATATCTACACCTTGCACCTTATCGGGCAAGTTACTTTCATCTAACAGATCTTTCAGCGCATGGATATAATCTGCTCTGCCTGGAACCGGGGGGCATAAAAATTGTGCGGGGATATCCCAAACTTGTATATCGTAGTCTGACTTAAGCAGTGCTTTATTCAACAGTTTTACGGCATCTGGATTGGTGAAGTCGATGCTTTTTATGCCATCAGCTCGGTTGTAAGTAAAATTCTTTAAAGCGGGTTCAATTGCTATAAGCTTGTCTAGATCATAGCCTGAATTATGCTTGTTTCTTGGGTGCACAGGATTCTTCGAATAAATAAAAAGGATTATAACACTTTTAATCGAACGCTTAAGTCTTGAATACTGGCTTTATCTTAAAAGCATATCAACCCTTTATTTGCCCAGTTTAAAAGTTTACTTATCAATCAGTCAACTGGTACGATGAGGCTAGTGTTCAAAGAATAAAAACAAAGAAATGATAGCGCAAAAATCACTATTAGTAGATATAGCAGATGGACATAAACTCCACCTCAGATATATAGCGAAACCGGATAGTAGCGGCCCCGTTGTGTTTTTTATGCATGGTGCGGTTGAAAATGGCAAAATTTTTTATACTGAAAGCAATAAAGGGCTAGCGCCTTTTTTAGCTGAGCACGGCTATCGCTGTTTTGTTGGCGATCTTCGTGGGCGAGGAGAGAGTATTCCTAAAATCGACGCTGAAGCGGATTATGGTCAAACTGAATCAATCTTGCACGAAATCCCTGAAATGCTGAATTTTATCGAACGATATACCGGATCTAGAGCACAATATTGGATTGCGCATTCTTGGGGAGGTGTATTGATGAATAGTGTTTTTGCACGCTTTCCTGAAGAAATCCAGCATGTTAATGCATGTGTCTATTTTGGTTCTAAGCG
This sequence comes from Pseudoalteromonas maricaloris, assembly GCF_024746855.1. NCBI lineage: Bacteria > Pseudomonadati > Pseudomonadota > Gammaproteobacteria > Alteromonadales > Pseudoalteromonadaceae > Pseudoalteromonas > Pseudoalteromonas maricaloris. The sequence goes on from NZ_CP024626.1 coordinate 341,260, forward strand.
TAGTTTACATAACAATCACCCGAGCAAATTACTGAAAGCAAACCTAATATGGTTTAACGTTGCGCACTATTATTCGAAAAAGCATGGATACTTACCTGCAAAAAGACTTGGTTGGGGGAGTGATGATGAGTCTTTAAAGTCACATGCTCAAAGCGCTGACTGGGCACAGAAGCACCCATGGGTTGACTCCGATGACGGTTTTAATTATGCCGCAGTATTAAAAGACATGACGTTACCTCCAATCTTGCACATTGCGGGCGTTAAAGATAAAGCACTAGCACAACCTGTCGATATTCAAGCATTTATTCGTGAATCGGGAAAGGGGATACAAGAACTCAGAATTTATGGAAAAAAGCACGGCCATCGGCACAATTATGGGCACATAGACATGTTAACCCATAAACATGCGTGTGATGATCAGTTTAAAGATTTGCTGGCGTGGTTTGATCGCTTTGCGGTTGAGCAATCATTTTCTCAATAAACGCTTCATAGCGCTGCCACTTTTCTAGTGGCTGCGTGCTGATTGGCTTTCTGACCTGCGCCTTACTTAAGGTATGCACCGGCTTTTTAGATTTGTGAAACTCCAAGCATTCAGGTTCGTATTTTTGATATAAAAAGCTTAAGCATTGTTTGATGGACTTTTCAGGCTCTGCGATAAGTTGTTCGTAACTGAGCGTAAAAATATCTCTTTTCATAAATTGGTTAAAATGTGACATCAAGTCGCTTTGCGCTTGCGCATACAAGGCAAATTCACTTAAAGAGCAAAAGTAGGGCTCGCTTTCGGCGAAGTGATTACTATAGACCGACCAGGCTGTCGCATTGAGGTTACGAGTTAAATGAATAATTCGTGCCTCAGGGAAGAGCTTGTGGATTAAGCCTAGGTTTTGAAAATTAGCTGGAAGTTTATTGATCACCACTTCTTCCGGCACTCGATGCCGCTTGATCTCGTCGACATAGAGTATGCGGCAATGATCTAACATAGAGTTACTTAGTTGGTCTAAACAAGCAGGGAACTCTGCATTATTGCGTTTACTGAGGTAAGGGACAATTTTATCGCTGATCACGGTATTCTCGCCTAGTGTACCAACATGTGAATGTTGCACTAGCATTTGTTCTAGGAGAGTCGAACCAGTTCTTGGCAAACCAACAATAAAAACAGGCGTAAATGTAGTCTTAACCCTATCACTAGGTTTATCAAAAAACGCTTTGCCGCAATGCTGTTTGATTGATTCAAAAAATGGCAGCATGTCTACAGTACGAAACTCGCTCATCAGCAGCTGTGTATCATTCGCTAAAGCATAGTTATCTTGAGCTGCATTAAAGTTACCTAATTGTTCATGACACTTAGCAAGAGCATAGTGAACCACTGTTTTTAGTCTCGGTGCTTCAAACTCATTTTCCAACTTTTCTAAAATCGTTAAGTATGCAGGTAATTCTTTGGCTGAGGACATCTGTACCAGTTCGTACAGCATAAAGGCCGTCACAGTACTATGAGGACAATCTAACCCCGCTTTAAAGACATTTTTAGCTTGTTCAATAAAGCCATAGTCCAGATAAAATTGACCAAGTTGGTAATGGGCTTGGGCATTATGTTTTGCCACGCTTAAGGTGTATTCAAGTACGGTTTTTGCGTCAACAGGTGAACCAACGGCTAAAAATGCATCGGCCAATGCGAAAAGCGGCTCGAGCATTTTTGGTAAATGTTCGCAGGCTCTTTTTAAATAGTAGATTGCGTTATCATACTGCTCTAAACGCATGCAAATGCGGCCTAAACCAAATAGAGCAGGACCGTTGTTAGGTGACTGTTTAAGTACAGACTTGTACATAAACTCAGCTTCTCTAAGCTTATTTTCGGCCAATAATTCGTTGGCTCGCTTTAATAACAACATTTTTTTATTCAGAGTTAACTACTTTGCTATATAGGATAAAAATAAAAAGGCGAAATAGCTAATGCTAGTTCGCCTTTGTTTCTGGGTTACAGTAAAAGTTAGAACGTATAGGTTGCTTTCACATAGTAGAAACCACCATTAATACCATATGGTGAAGTTTCATAGTATTTGCCACCCCAATTGTTATTTGGGATACCTGTAGCGTCAAAGAAGTCTAGTTCTTCAGCGTCTTGGTCAAAGATATTATTTGCACCAACAGATAGACTGATTGAATCTGTTGCAAAGTAGGTAAGCTCTGCATCAAATGTGATTGTCGCGTCCGCTGTTTTTGCTGTTGCATCATAATCGACGTGAACGCCTTGGTATTCGCCAAAGTAGTTCATACGAACAAAACCTGAGAAGTTATCCCATTGCTGTGCCCAAGTTAACGTGCCTCTGTGCTTCGGTAAGTCGTTTTCTAAACGAGATACCTTGAAGTCACCTGTGATAGCAGAGAAGCGATCAACTTCGGTTTCATTCCAGTTGTATGCTGCACTGAATGTTGCATAGCCACCAAGCATATCCATAGAGTAGTTACCAACTAAGTCGATACCTTGAGTCGTGGTATCGAAGTCGTTAGTGAAGAAGCTCACCTGCGCCAAGTTATCAACGTTAGGAACACCCGCCGCTTTAAGGGCTGCTTTGTCAGCATCACTTAAAACGATTTTTTCAGACTGGCTTAGACGGTCAGTTACTTCAATGTTGTAGTAATCTAAAGTAATAAATAAGTCGCCAGAGCGATATACCGCACCTAGTGTATAACTTTCTGACTCTTCAGGAGTCAATTCAGTACCACCAAGCTGCTCTGAAACAGGGTTTGTTGGTGGTAATAGTGCTGAATCTACCAATACACCACTGCTTAAGTTTGTCTGCACGTTAGACACGTTAGCTTGACCTACCGTTGGCGCGCGGAAACCGGTACTGATTGAACCACGAACCGAGAAGTCTTCGGTAACATGATATTGACCTGTGATCTTAAAGTTTGTAGTCGAACCAAATGAATCGTAATCTTCGTAACGAAGTGCCCACCCCATCATAAAGTCTTCAGTAAATGGTGTTTCAATATCTACATAAGCGGCATAGTTACGACGAGTGTATTCTCCTGCTGCAGAAGGTTTAAATCCAGGGAAACCATTTGAACCTATGCCAAAGCCTTGTTCAGTCAGCGGTCCTGCAATAAATGATGCTTCGTCACCTGAAAGTACTTCGAATGTTTCTTCATGCCACTCAAGACCTGCTGCAACGTTTACATCGTAAGCTAGGTCAAAATCATAGCCTTTTGACACATCGAAATTAAAATTCTTTTCCAGTTGGATGTATTTACCTGGGCTGAAGTCCATTGGTGTATCAGCGCCAAGAGAGGCATTCACAGTATTAGTGATGAAATAACGTGATTCGTTACGGCCCACCGAGCCACTCAAATCCCAAAAACCGCCTTCAAGGAAACCATCTTTAAATTCCCCTTCAACACCAATAGTTAGAGAGGTATCAGTGATGTTACCACCAAAGTTTGGAGTGAAGCCGCCAGGTAAAATTTCATTAAAGGCAAAACAGTTTCTACCTAACTCTGTATCAGCTGCAATTAATTGATATGCTGGGATATTCGCTACATTTTTATCCGTTAGATTAACGACTGGACACTCGATACCAACACCTACGCCATCTAGGTCGCCTACAAGTAAGGTTTCACCACCGTCGTTAGAATAAACACCTGGACGGGTTTGAGGGTTTCGATAATAGAATCCGCCTTTAACGTCTCGCTCAGAGTAGTTACCAAACATATAGAATCGAGCATTGTCAGTGACGTCTACACCAACATTACCAAAAATACTGATATCGTCTTTGATTTCTGGTGCACCCCAAATTTGCGCTGGGTCACCAACGCCCTCAACTCCGGCACCAATGTATGCTGCTGCGTCAGGACGTTGAACACTGCGGCTAGTCGCATCCGCTTCTTTGTACTGAAAGCTTAGGTTAGCAAATCCATCGTCCGTAAATGGCAGACCTACGTTACCTTCGATCACCGTCGTATCGCCGTCACCTTCGTAATATTCACCTTGACGAATAGAGAAAGATCCCCCTTCGCTTGCGTCTTTAAGTACAAAGTTCATTACACCTGCGATTGCATCTGAACCGTACTGTGCTGCTGCACCATCACGAAGTACTTCAACTTGTTTCAGTGCGATACTAGGGATCACTGAAATATCAGGACCTTGAGCACCATCGTTAATACCACCACCTAAAAAGGCAATAACCGATGAACGATGGCGACGCTTACCATTTAACAAAATCAGCGTACTGTCAGCAGGCAATCCGCGTAGGTTAGCTGGCCTTACTAAAGTCGCTGCATCGCTGATAGGGTTCGCGTGTACGTTCAAAGACGGTACTGATCCTTTCAGTAACTCGAGCATGTCAGAACCTGCCGCCTTTGACATATCTTCTGCACCGATGATGTCGATAGGTACCGGTGACTCGCCCACAGAGCGAGGCGCCGCCCGAGAACCTACAACGGCGATTTTTTCGACTTTTTCATCTGCTTTAGCTTTTGTTTGATTGGCTTCTTCAGCCATTACGGTAGTGGTAAGAAGTGAAGTAGTTGCTGCTGAAGCGAGCGCGAAGCGAATTGCACGGCGCAGCGTGTTACTTTTTAGTTTCATCCTGTTTCCCCAGTTGATTGTTGTTGTCATACCAATAAAAAAGGTCATTTATAATATTTTTACCTTTAATACACATATAATTTAATTTGCTATGTGTTGGCAAGCGCTTTTTTAAAATTAGCAGTGATTTCTGAAACTGCAACTTTCTTAATAACTTTTTGTTTAGGCTAAGAAGAATTACAAAATCCGCATGGTAAGTTATTGTTGAAAATGAACTTTTGAGTACTTTAGCTGCTTTTCTAGATAAACACCCAGCAGCTTAAAATTTGTTGTTACAAAATTTGGCGAGTTTACTGAAATTTCATTATTCAGTTTTTGTAGATTAATTGAACAGTGCTGAACGCTAGTCTTTGTGTGAGTGATTATTGTACAGTTTTGTGTGGTAATTGAGGTTGATTTTGTTCTAGTTCGTTGTTTTGCACACTTTACGTATAACTTTACTCGCTAGAATAGGTAATTTGTACCAATGGCTAATAGCTAAAGTGCTAAAAATTTTGATAGACTCTGGACAACACTATCTTTGAGTTTATTAATGAAACTGATCAAAGTTGTCCATAAAGCACCGATGCGCGTTGCTCGGATCAGTAAACGCAGACAGCAAATAAGATTGCGCAGAGCAATGATTGCGCTCAAATGCGCACTAGAACAAGAGAAACAAGAAACGAAAGAAATGCTTGAGATATACAAGCGATATACTTTGGGGCGAGCGCATAAGGCTGAACTAAAAACAGCAAACGCCCAACTTGTAGATATTCTCAAAGGGTTAGGACTGGGTGTGTTTGCAGTTTTACCTTTTGCCCCCATTACCATTCCGATAATCGTAAAGGTTGGTCAATTAGTGGGCGTGGATGTTTTGCCTAGTTCATTCAATTTGAAAAAAAAGCCAACAAAAACCAAGGAACAGTGAATTTTCTTTTTAGCCTTGGTAATCTAAGTACGAACATAATAAATTTGAGGCCTACATGAACAACCTACTCGTTCACTCTGCTATGGGTACACCCATTTCTATCTTCTCCGCTGCAGAATTAGCGTCATGGCAAGCGCAGCAGTCAAGTACGACACAGCTTTTCGTAAAAACCGCACAACTTCAGTCGCAAAAAACCATTCTTATTCCGAATGCTGATTCTGGAGAAGTGGAGCGAGTTATTGTTATTGCTGAAGACAATGATTTTTGGCTATTGGGCGATCTTGCAAAGCAGTTACCAAAAGGCACTTACTTTATTGATATCGCTTCTGAGCAAGTTGAGAGTCACGCTATTGCGTTTTTACTGGGGGCGTATCAATTTTCTGCTTATAAAGAATTGCCTGCGATTGTCGCAAAGCTTGCTATCGAAGATGCCAATATACATGCCAAAGTAAAAGCGGCTGTCGAGTCTATTTATCTTGCAAGAGATCTTGTAAACACACCAGCTGCCGATATGATGCCTCAGCACATGGCTGAAGTAATGGAAGAACTCGCAGAGCAATATGGCGCATCATTTGAGCAAATCATTGGTGATGAGTTGTTAGAGCAAAACTACCCAACGATCCACATGGTCGGCCGTGCGAGTGACAATGCTCCGCGTTTGCTTGATTTACGTTGGGGTGATGAAGACCACGCAAAACTCACTTTAGTTGGGAAAGGCGTATGTTTTGATTCTGGTGGTCTGGACTTAAAACCTGCGTCTGGGATGCGTAATATGAAAAAAGACATGGGTGGAGCGGCTCATGTTATCGCGTTGGCCAATATGATTATGGCGGCAAAACTGCCTGTTAGATTACGCGTACTTATCCCTGCAGTAGAAAATGCGGTGTCTCGCAACGCCTTTAGGCCAGGTGATGTGATCAAAACACGTAAAGGTATTACGGTTGAAATTGATAATACCGATGCCGAAGGACGCTTGGTTTTATGTGACGCATTGGCTGAAGCGCAAACAGAAGCGCCAGAGCTATTGATCGATTTTGCAACCTTGACAGGTGCGTGTCGCATCGCCCTTGGCACTGAACTGCCTGGTTTTTATTCTACAGATCAAGCGATTGCTTCTGAGCTAATGGAAATTGGTCTGGGTAATGCGGATCCTATTTGGCAACTGCCTTTGTTTGATCAGTATAAGGCGCTATTCAAGAGCGATATCGCAGACATTGCTAACTGTGGTTCGACGCCGTTTGGTGGCTCAATAACAGCAGCATTGTATCTAAAAGAATTTGTTGAGCCAGCCACGACACCTTGGCTACATTTTGACGTGATGGCATGGAACGTAAGAGCATTACCGGGTAGACCTGTTGGTGGTGAAGCATTGGGTCTTAGAACTATGTTTAGTTATCTTGAGAAAAAGTTTAGCTAATAGTAGAGATTTGAAATCTACAAAAAGCCCAGCTATGTCAGCTGGGCTTTTTGTTTACTTAAAACAACATGATTTCAGGGTAATTATACCAATTTACTTAGTTAAGTGGTCTATTTTTAAGCAAGAAAACCTTGCCGATAGCCCGGCAAAAATTTTGCTATTTAGTTGTTCTAAATGATAAATTTTTAACACAGCTAGCGTCAGATTTAATCCCTCAAATTGAGCAAGTATTAAGTCAAATTGGTATTGGTTTTGGATTAATTTTACTGCTTTTCAGGAATGTTCTCTAAGATCCCTTTCATTTGCTGCCAATATAGACCAACGCTTGAAATTTCTACTTTTTCCTCAGGAGAGTGAGGAAATTTGATGGTTGGACCAAAAGAAATCATATCCATGTTCGGGTAAGGCTCTTTGAACAAACCACATTCAAGGCCAGCATGAATAACCATTATATGCGGTTTTTCACCGTAGATTGATTCATACATATCACGGAAAATAGCTAATACTTCTGAGCTTGGATCAGGCTTCCAGCCTGGGTAAGCACCACTAAATTCAATATCAGCTTGCGTCAGCTCAGCCAGTGAACGCAACATACCCTCGACATCACTGCGACCAGAATCAATTAATGAACGGATCAAACATAGGACTTCTAGACTGTTATCTGTAGTAGAAATTACGCCCATATTAAGTGAGGTTTCAACAACACCTGGAATATCGTCGCTCATACGTATAACACCATTAGGGCAAGCATTGAGAAGCGCTAATACTTTGCTTTCGGAAGCTTGGCTCATTGGCAATGAGTTACTCGTTGAAGTGCTGAGCGCAAATGTGATCCCGGTTTCTATGGCACATAATTCTTGCTTAATGATGGTTTCATAAGCTTCAATCAGCGCTTGGAACTCGCTTATTTTCGCTTCATCAAAACTAATGACTGCGTATGCTTCGCGCGGAATTGCATTGCGTAGGGAGCCGCCTCTGACTTCGATAAGTCTTAGATCAAAGTCTGCGATATGGTGCTTTAAGAATCTTGCAAGCAATTTATTGGCGTTGGCACGGCCGGTGTGAATGTCGACACCCGAGTGTCCGCCGCGTAAGCCTTTTAGAGACAACTCAAAGATTTGATGGTGTTTAGGTAACACTTCTCGCGCGAGTTGTAGAGTTAAGGATGCATCTACACCACCTGCGCAGCCCATGTAGATCTCGCCTTCTTGCTCGGAATCGGTGTTGAGCAGGATTTCACCGTCTAACCAGCCAGATTGCAAACCAAACGCGCCACTCATACCTGCTTCTTCATCAACGGTTAGCAACACCTCAAGTGGACCGTGCTTGATATCGTCAGCGTCTAATACGGCTAAACATGAGGCCATGCCGATACCATTGTCTGCACCTAACGTCGTGCCAGTTGCAGTTACCCAGCCATTATCAACATACGGCTTGATTGGATCGGTAACGAAATCGTGAGCTGTATCATCATTTTTTTGTGGCACCATATCAATGTGCGCTTGCAATACAACAGGCTTACGATTTTCCATGCCGCTCGTCGCAGGCTTTTTGATGAATACATTACCTGTTTCATCACGACGTACGTCTAAATTTTTGCTTTTAGCCCAGTCAACAATAAAGCTTGCTAGCGCTTCTTCGTGTTTTGAAGGGTGGGGAATAGCACAAATTTGGTCAAAAAACTTCCAAATTGTTTGTGGTTCTAATTGACTGATCTCGGTATGCGCTTTGAGCACAGTAAACTCCTTGGATGAGAGATAATAATATTGCAATATTACCACCCACCCAAGGGCAAGATCGAGCAATTAACCCTAACTCGGGAGAATAGGTTAGTTATTGAGCTTGACTTGCGACCACTGCTGGTGCAATCAATTCAAGGCCTGTTTTATCGCAATCAGGTAAACGTGCATCCGACAACGCAATTGGGGTCGTTCTTTCTCCCCATTTCAAATAGCTGGCAGCCCAGGTTAATCCTGCGCCAAATGCCGCCGACATAATATTAGCGTGTGGCTTAATAAGACCATTTTCGACAGCTTCACACAGTGCTATTGCAATCGTTGCAGCTGAGGTATTACCATACTTGTCGATATTAACCATGACTTTATCATCTGCAATTTCCAAGCGATTTTGGATAGCTTGAATGATACGAAGATTAGCTTGATGCGGGATAAGCACATCTATATCGTCTAATGAAAGTTGTGCTTGGTTGAGTACATCATCACATGCTTCACTCATACCTTTTACAGCCCGCTTGAAGATTTCACGTCCCTCAAAAGAGAGATCAGAAGGTCCGGTGCCTGCACAGCGATCCATATCCGTACCATAGTTTGGAATGTGTAATATACTTCTATCTGTGCTATCACAGCCAGTTTTGGTGCCTAATAGTCCGGTTGTTTCGTCACTTGCTTCAAGCACGACAGCACCTGCACCATCGCCAAATAATACTGCGCTGTCACGCTTTGCCCAGTTTACATACCAAGTCATACGCTCAGCTGCAACAACGACTGCTCTTTTAATCATACCGGCTTGGATCTGTGCGGTAGCGTTTTGTAGTGCATACAAAAAGCCCGAACAGGCCGCATTGGTATCACATGCTGCAGCACCAACAGCGCCAATATTTTTTTGTACTAAAGAAGCTGTATTTGCCACCATAGTTGACGGTGTACAGGTGGCAAGTAGCACAAGATCGATATCTTTACCTTCAAGCCCTGCACATGCCAAAGCGTGTTGACTGGCCACCGTTGCAAGCTCAGCAGTGCTAACATGGCTAACGCGTCTGGATTTGATACCTGTTCTCGTACTTATCCATTCATCATTGGTGTCAACGATAGTGCTAATTTCATCATTACTGATGCTAGCTGGTGGAATACACTTTCCCCAGCCCGTGATTTTTGCATAAACCATAGTGTCTCTTAATCTAATCCGACCAGTTGGCCAATTTTTTATTTATACCAAATCCTTCACGGTATTGCCATAAAAGCGTCGCAGAGGTTCGTATTAGCGCGATATAACTGACCTCGATCACACCTATTTTTGTTAGATTAGGTATAATTCTTTTATCTTAGCTTAGCTTCTTACATTTTCATGAAAATTGCGTTTTCTCCCAACTCTGCATTGGGCCAACTGTTGCTGTTGCGGTCAGTGGCAATCGTTATCCAAATTGTGATGCTAGCGATAGCGGCTGTCGTTTTTGGTAAACAATTTGATTTTGTTTCTGTGGCTGCGGTGGTGGCCGCGGAGTCGGTATTTCAGCTATTAAGTATTTACGCCTACCGTAACACAAAAGAAGCAGCGCCCATTGGCATGACAATGCAATTGTTGGCGGATATTTTGTTTCTTACTATTTTGTTGGATCTGACCGGCGGAGCAACCAATGCGTTCGTGTCTTTGTTGGTACTGCCAACGGTTATTGCAGCAGTAACGATCCCAACTATCAATATGCTGATGGTGTCGGCTGGGGCGATTGGTGCTTATCTCTATCTTTATATAAAAATGTCTCATGAACATGTCCACCATATGGACATGAGCACTCACTTGCTCGGGATGTTAGTTAACTTTACTTTCACTATCATAGTCGTTGTTACTGTGGTGAGCATATTGGTAAAGCAAAATCGAAAAAAAGAGCGAGCAATTGCAATGTTACGAGAGCAGCAGCTACAGCAAGAGCAATTAATCGCATTAGGTAGTGCAGCGGCACAAGCGACCCATCAACTCGCCACGCCAATCGCACATCTGGCGCTATTACACGAAGAGCTAGAGGAGTCGTATCCAAAAGAGGCATGTGTTCAAGAAATGTCAGAACCTCTTGGAAAATGTAAGGAGCAGCTTAATGTCTTTAGAGAATTTACTGAGTATTTAAAGTCAGCGTCTAAACAAATGATAACTGTAGAGCATCTTGCTGAGCAGTTAAAAGAGTTAACGAATTTACAATATCCACAGCAGCATTTTCGATTCGATATCACGAATATTCAGGGGGCACTGTGCGATGATCCTATGTTGATCCCTTCGATTTTAAACCTGATTAGCAACGGTGTGCGAGCAAATGAGCAAGCAAAACAGACTGACATCGACCTGATATTTACCTCAGCGCCGGCTGAACATGTGATCACCATACTCGATAGAGGTGAGGGGATTGCAGAAGAAAGGCTAGCGCAGCTGGGGCACAATGTTGTGAATAGTGAATCAGGACTTGGCATGGCAGTACTGCTGAGTCATGCGACAATTGAACGGCTTGGCGGACATTTACTCATTGAACGCGATGTTAGCTATGGGACAAAATGTACGATTAAACTACCAAGGGGGAGTGATGAAGTTACTGCTTGTTGAAGATGACGTGCCTTATGCACAGACATTAATACGGCGCTTAGAAAAACAAGGTTTTAGTGTTGAACATGTTACTTCCATTGAAGATATGCAGGTGGCTTGTAAACAAGAGGTTTTCGGCTACATATTATTGGATATGAAACTTGGCGAGGCTAACTCAATAAACTTCATAACACAAATCAAGCAACTCAATGCAAATGCTCGAATTGTATTACTAACAGGTTATGCCAGCATTGCGACTGCGGTTGAGGCGATAAAGTTGGGCGCTGACGATTACTTAACTAAACCTGCAAATACCAGCTTGATAGTCCAAACACTGTTGGGTGAGAAAATTCAAGAAGTTGTAGAAGAAGTCATGTCTCCAGAGCGACTAGAATGGGAACATATTCAGCAAGTTCTAAAGGCAAACGAAGGAAATATTTCTGAAACTGCGCGACAACTTAATATGCATAGAAGAACACTGCAGCGGAAATTACAAAAGAAACCTGTTTATAAGTAGGTTTTCACTTATACTCATTATTAAATAAAATAAAATATGCTGAGTTAGTCGATGATACTCTCATTTGAAGCATTAAACCTTTGGGCAATTATTCTCGCCGCTTTGTCTTCCTTTATGTTAGGTGGTATTTGGTATTCTCCAATGCTGTTTCAAAAGGCATGGATGGAGGGGTGTGGACTGACAGAGCTTGACTTACAAACGAGCGATCCCAAGATGACTTTTGGCGTCGCATTTTTGTTGTCTTTGTTATCTGCTGTGTTTATGGCAGTAATGCTTGATCTATCGCTCTCTTTGCTAGCGGCTACCGGAGTTGGGCTTGGTGTGGGAGTTTTTTTCGTCGCCTGTTCACTAGGAATAAGCTATATATTTGAGCAGCGCCCGATGAAACTGTTTTTAGTCAACGGTGGCTATCATGTGTTACAGTTTACGCTCATTGCATTTGTACTCAGGATTATGAGTTAATTCGGTATGGCAAAACCCAATAAAAAAGGTCCTGTTAGAACTGTCGATATTTATTGTGCTGGATGCCGCCAGCAGCTATTTAAGTATCGTAAGGGAGGCAAGGGCAGCCTAGTTAAATGTTTTAAAGAACGGATCACCCAAGATTTTACCACCAACCAAATAAACTGCCCTCATTGTGAGCAAGAGTTTGCCCGCGATACATTAGTGAGAGGTGCGCCAGCACTGAAAATAATTGGTGGCAAGGTCACCTTCAAGTAGTCATTACTTAAATTTTCATTGCTCACTTTTTGTTGTTATCAGACAAATGTCCTGTCTTGAATTTTCCAATTTGTTACTATCTCGCCGTTTGGCTTTGCTGTTTCAACGAATGAAAATGACCCTTCCCATGGAACTGGGCCAGCCTATTGGGTCTTGCTAAATGGAAAAAACATGATCGATTTAATGTTCGATATCATCGGTATGACAGGCACTTTCTTGGTTGTTGGTGCATTCTTTATGCTACAACTGGAAAAGGCATCTCCCGATAGTTTAACGTATAACTTAATGAATTTAAGTGGTGCGATCCTACTACTGATTAGTCTTTGTTATAACTTTAACCTTGCAAGCTTTGTAATTGAGCTATTTTGGATCGCAGCGTCTTTAATTGGTTTATTTAAATATTTCAAAGCGAGAAAGTTGGCATCGGCTTAGAGTCTAAAAGAAAAGGCTAATCAAAAACTTGCGTAGTGGCTAGGAGCAAGTATTATTAAGTTAATCATATGCTGCTACGTAGGTTAGAGTAATCTAACACTACGAGTGAAGTGTGGGAACATAGAGCTCGTATAATATGAAAAACTTAAGCGCTTTAATTAAAGTCACACCATTATTACTTCCTTTTGCGGTAGTCGCTGAACCAGAAGCTACGGACTCCGACCTTTATCAGCTTTCGTTTGAAGAGCTGTTGAACGTAAATGTCTCTATCGCAACCAAAACCGACGAAACGAGAGCATCGGTTCCCTCTAGTATTACTGTTTTTAATTCAGAACAAATAAATAGCCTAGGTGTCGACAATGTTTATGATTTAATGAACTTTGTACCTGGTTTTCAATCTACTCGAGGCGATTGGGTCGGGGCTGTGCCAAAAGAGCATACTCGCGGTGTGTACTTGGATACTGGACATGTGTTAGTGATGATTGACGGCCAAAGGCTCAATGAGTCCTCATTTGGTAAAGCATCAGTCTACACACCTTACATTCCGATTGAGATTATCAATAAAGTTGAATTTATCCGAGGTCCCGGTTCCGCCCTGTATGGTAGTAACGCCTTTCTTGGCGTGATGAATATTATTACCAAAAAGCGTAATAATCAGCTTTCTGTTGGTTATGGTGAACACGGCAGTGCGCAAGCAGCGTTGAATCTTTCAAGGCAAGTGTCGGACGAAACACGGCTCTATGCCAATTTAGCATTTAATAAACGCTCAGGGGATAGCTATTTTGGAGGTGCTGTAAAAGACCCGTTAGAATCACTTTTTGTTGTATTTGGAGGTAGCCATCAAGCGTTAACATGGCAAGTAAGGTTTAACCGTACTCAACTTGATGAGTTTTTAAATCTTTCCCGTTATTCCCCTGAAAACGAGCATAAAAGTGAGAACTATGCAGCAACATTTGAGTATCATTGGCAAGCTACTGAGCAACTAGAGTTAACGCATAAGTTAAGCTTTATTGAGCATAATATAGAAAGTGCAGGACTCATCGTTACTGCAGCAGAAATTGGTATCACGCAAGGAGGGGACTTCTTAGTTGGTCCAGCTTGGCAATCCAGAGACTTAACTTATAACTTAGATGGTGGTTATAAACAAAACGACCGGTTACAGTGGAATTTTGGCGTTGAGCTATCAAAAGAAGAACAAAGTAAAGCAGGCGTTAGAACCTCATATTACGATCAAAGTGCCGGTGATATTATCATCTATAACCACACTTATTTAGGTGGTATTCAAACCATATCTGATTACGCCCCTTTTTATCCGTTGCGACAAGACTTTGATTCATATGCTGGATACGTTCAAGCAAAGTATCGGTTTAGCGAGCAACTGAGTATGTTCGCGGGTGCACGATATGACGAAGTGAAAGATATAGATGATAAGTTATCGCCTAGACTAGCGTTCGTTTATGGTTACGATGAGGCAAACACTTTTAAGTTGCAATATGGGGAGTCTTTTCGCACCCCTGTGAGCAACGAACTTAACTCAAATGATGATGTTACATCAGGTAATTCGGAGTTAACTTCAGAATATGTAAAAACCACAGAGCTTGTTTGGCACTATCAAGATGAGTCTAAACAGTTTGATGTAGTGTTATTTGATAATAAGCTTGAAGACTTCATTAATCTAGTACCAATAGATGATGAACAAGCGGAGTTTACATTTGATAACGTCTTTGAGACGAGCATGCAGGGTATTGAAGTTAATGCTAATTTTAATCTGAGTGGCACAACTTGGATACAAGGCGCATACACCCAGTTATTTGACGAGCCATTAAATGGCAGTTTTAAAAAGTTTGCTGCACTTGCCTTTACTCATAAAAGAGAGGCGGTAGAAGTAACTTTAAATGCAATTTGGCGAGACACAACATTTATACCTGCTCCCCCTGAGTCAATTGTCGATGATTTCGAGCAGTCAAGTTACTACCTCATCGGCGGCACCGTTTCTTTCAATTTGGATAATCACGCTAAAATTCAACTGAAAGCTGAAAATCTTTTTGATAAAAAATACACCGTATTTGATCCAAGATTGATTGACGGTCATGTGCCACAACAGGGCAGAAATATCATGATTCTGTTTGAATATCGCTTTGGATTAAAATGATAATTAAAACCACCATTTATGAACTAATGGTGGTTTTTTTGCTTTCTTAGAAAGGATCAGGACATTTTCCTTTGCAAGGGTAGCCATTCCATCTGAGGATGATATTTCGCGATGTTGAGGATGAATAACCATCGTTATCACGAACTTTAGCCATTACATTGAAAGAGTCTCCATCTTGTCCAACAAGTTCAGTGGATGAACCACTCTGTTTTACGCCATTAACCCAAAGCTCCTGAGAACCAATCGAACCATCTTTATCTCTGGCAACGATATACACATGTCTATTAGCACTACCAGCTATTGC
The DNA here is from genome assembly GCF_024746855.1 of Pseudoalteromonas maricaloris. NCBI lineage: Bacteria > Pseudomonadati > Pseudomonadota > Gammaproteobacteria > Alteromonadales > Pseudoalteromonadaceae > Pseudoalteromonas > Pseudoalteromonas maricaloris. The sequence continues at coordinate 356,599 of NZ_CP024626.1, forward strand.
GCTATGCCAAATTTCGACCGACGGTTTATAGTCACACACAGTTTCATAAACGGCTTCCGAATGAGAAAAAGGAACATTATGTGCTGTACAAGATACTAAGTGAGTTTCTCGTAAGCGTGCGCCAGTAACTCCGGTAACCCACTGTTCTACTAATTCTTGTAGCTGAGCGCTATTTGAAGTTTGTAATGGTATATACTTGCGAATTGTAACAAAGTTATCATCCACGACATGACAACTTCCAATTCCAGAGGGACATGTGCTGTAGGCATATTCACCTACGCACGAAGCTTCACCTTCATAAAAGTTTTTAGTACCTGTTTGCTCGCTTCTGCAGTTAACCGGTTCATACTCTACGGCATTTGAGAAGCATGAAACACACATTAGAATTGAATAGATTATTACTTTCATACGTTTTCCTTGTTGTTTTTATATTACATACAAAAGATATATTTTTATTTATTAATTGTAAATGTTTGGTGTTTTGATTTTTTGGTTTTATAAAGAGGTGATCGAAATGGCTTTGGCTTATAAGTTAAAGAATAGGATAGACAAAATGTTTTCAACTGGAGACTTCTCATACCCTCTACTAGTAGGAGTTTCTGGCGTTCAGGGCTCTGGTAAATCAACACTAAGCTATTCTCTTTGTAAACAACTTAGGGAAGTTGGCATTGCCTGTAAGTGTGTGTCTCTTGATGATTTTTATTTAGACCCAGAAGAGCGGGCAGTGCTTGCTTCAAAGTTTCATCCGCTGTTTCAACAAAGAGGCTTGCCTGGTACTCATGATCTGCAACTATTACAAGGTGTTATAGACAGGTTTAAACGCGGCGAAGCATTAACTTTACCTGTATTTGATAAATCAATTGATAGGAAGTTGCCAAAATCAAAATGGCGAGAAGTTGAGGCGGGTTTACAGGTACTTATTATCGAGGGGTGGTGTATGGGAGTGGAGCCGCAGCCTAGCTATGAGTTAGCATCTCCCGTTAATCAATTTGAGCAAGAGTTTGATAAAGACGGTTCGTTTCGCTTACAAGTGAACCACATTTTATGTGAAGAGTATCAAGCTATTTTTTCACAATTAGATAGTCTCATTTATTTAAATGGAATGAGCTTCGACAGAGTATATCAGTGGCGCCTGCAACAAGAGCATATGCTCAAAGCATCGACTGGAAAGGGAATGAGTGATGAGCAAGTTAGACAATTCATTCAGCCATTTCAACGCCTTTCGGTATGGGGGATGCAAAGCTTACCAAACATCGCAGATATTGAAGTGTGTTTGGGTGAGGATAGAGCTGTGCTGCAAATAAACACTCAACTTGGTGAATAAACAAGTTGAGTGTAATTTTTACTAAAGTTGATGAATTAGGCCGCTAGCTCTTCAACACCAACGATTAACCAGGGTGCATCCCCCGTCGTTTTACGCTCTAAGTGCCATATTTCGTGGATAGGTTCTTCTTGCATGTCGCCGAGGTCACGATATTTGCCACTAAACTTAATGCTAACTTCCCAAACGTCAGGGCGTGTATCTGCACGGACTAACTCAGCATCAACAAACATCACTTCAGTATTAACGTCGCCTTGCTGCTCTCGCTCACGTTTGAACTCTTCAACCAACTCTGGACTCAAGTATTCAGAAACCGTCGAAAAGTCGTTGTTATTCCAAGCGGTTTGAATGGTTTGATAATGCTGCCTTGCGCCTTGTAAAAAGCCGTTGATATCAAAATCTCTAGGCAGATTCATAGGCACGCTACTTGCGCCAAAACCACCGCCAATTGGTCCTTGGTTTTGAAATTGTTGTGGTGGTGGCGTATTGTTGTAGCCACCCATGTGCGGCGCACCGGCATAACTTGGCTGCTGTTTTTTTGCAAGCATGCCTTTAACCAATTTGAAGATTAAAAAGGCAGCAGCGGCAAGCAAAATCATTTCAAGGAATTGAAATCCTTCAAAATCATCGCCAAGCATTGCGGCAATTAGACCACCGGCTAGTAATCCGCCAAGTACACCGGCCATAATGCCTTTTTTACTCGACTTAGGTGTCGTAGTCGATTTTGCATTTAATGCTTGTGTATCAGTTTGCTGCTTTTGTTGGGTTGTTTGTGTTTGCTGGGTTTTTCCTGAGCTCTTACTACCAAACTTCTTTCTTGCTTCAGCATTAAAACTAGCTGTAAATAAAAAAGAAACAAGGGAAAGTAACACAATGAAATGTTTCATAAAGTTCCTATATACCAAAATAACTGCCGCCATTGTAAAGAACTAACATGGCTATTTAAATAGGTATGTACCTCAATTAAATTTGTATTTTGAGAGGTTTAGTAAGGATATTGAGACACCGCCCCAAAGAGTGGGGCGGTGGCGTTATAACCAGCGCAGTGAGCTTGTCACTTCTGATTGGAAGGTTTCAATCGGCGTACCTCGGTTTGCCACCAGTATGGTGTTGGCTTTGCCATCATGAGCAATTAAGCCTTCAAAGCGGTTATCACCAAAACTATCTTTGCCGTCAATCGTACTTTGTTGACCAGCTGGCACGACAAAAACCGTGAGTGGACCAAACTCGGATTGCATAACCAAGTGAAGGCTTTTTTGGCCTTTAAAATTACAAAATGTCGCGTAAACCACTTTACCCGGCAAGTTGTCGAACTTACCCCCAAACATCGCGAGCTTCTCGTTCACGGTTTGCAGTGACACTGTTTCTTGCTTTTGCAGTGCATTCTCTTCGTAATACACATGAGCAAGCGCATGTTCACCGGTATCGACAGGGTGTCCAAAACCACCAAAGTAAAAGACCACGGCGGCAAAAAATACACTGGCGGCAATTGCAAATGGTGCAGTAGCGCGTCTAAACCAAGACATTTTCACTACTTTGTGTTCTTCCGTTTCAAGCTCCTTTTGCTTTGCAATTATCTTATCAGCCAACCCCTCAGGCACATCAATATCGAGTGATTTTCCCAAGAAATCGTCGAAAGCTTGCATTTCTTCGACCAGTGCTTGCAACTCAGGTTGCTGTTCGGCCTGTTTCTTGACCTCTTCATCATGAGGATCAGCAACGAGGCGGCGTCGAAATTCGAGTTCATCCATCAGTTTGATGCCCCCTTTATTGGTTCATATTCAGTCGTTAAAGCGTCTTTTAGCTGGTTGCGAGCACGGTATAACCTTGTCATCACCGTGTTTTTATTCAGCTCAAGTATATCGGCGATTTCATCCCCAGAGCATCCCATCACCACTTGCAGTAGCAGTGGTTCACGATATTCTGGTGCTAAGTTGGCTATTTGTCGTTGCACAACGGTTTGCTCCATTGCATCATCCAAAGCCGAACTGGTATCGTCGACCAGCGTATCTTGTTCAACCTCCGCATAGTCAAATTGCTTGCGCTCAAAACGACGTGCATTCTCTCGTCTTAAAATAGTTAATAACCAAGGCTTTGCTGCATTTTCATCTTGTAATGAATCGAGTGCGCGCCAAGCCCGCAAAAAAGTTTCTTGTACTAAGTCTTCTGCTATTGTCGGATCGCCAGACAACCAATAAGCGAACTTATATAGCTCTTTATGGTACATCCGAACCAGTGACTCGTAGTGATGTTGTTTACTGGCCATATCTATGAGACCTATCTTTTTGCAGGTTTATTTCAACAAAAACGTATTTTATTTTAGTTGATTTTGGGAATGTATCTCACACCAAGCATAATGGATCTGTTAATTATTTACTAACAAATCTAGTTCGTCTTGCAATAAAAAAGCGCCCTGAGGCGCTTATTGATATAGATTGCCTAAATTCTGGCTTTTATTTGTGTGAACCGTGCTTTTTACACTGGTTTTAATTTCATCATATAGTTGAGACAAGTCTACTTTTGCGCTATTGCCTCCATACAGCGAGCTTTGTAGCGTTTGTACCTGTGCGCGCAATGAGCTGGGTTGAAGTGCTAGCCATTGTGTCATGGTGATATTTTGTTGTTTGGTGTAGCGCAGTAGCGCTTGATAAAAGCCCGCTGGGTTATCTTGCTTAACCGCTTCTTCAAACGAAATAAAAAGTGCTGGATTTTCATCAGTGACCGTATTTACTAGTGGGTTTGAGGCCGGTTTTGCCCTTAGGCGCCATATTAGTAATGTTATTAGCCATAATACGTATCCGAAAGCGGCGAGTCCCCACATCCACAGCGGGATAACTTGCTCTGTGATCACGTTGGTTTGCGTAGCCGTTGATGGATTTACGCTTGGACTTGAAAGCGGCTGCGTGATTGGAGCAGCCTGTGGTAAGGCAGGCTGATTTGGATCATGAATTACGCTGACAGACTTACTTGGTAATGTCGCAAACTCTCCACGTTTAGTGATGGTGTTAAACCAAGGTAGTTTTACTTCGGGCAGAGTAAAATCACCGGCAAGTTGCGGTAGGTAAGCAAAAGAAATGGTTAACTGTGAGATGACTTTTCCATCTCGGGTAATTTGCTTACGCTCTGACGCGTCTGGATAAATTCTAAAGCCATTAACGTCTTCGAGCTGAATGTCAGGAAGCTGCTCTTTAGTAACACCCACTGCAGTGAGTGTTAGTGTTCGCGTGATGGGCGTCCCAACCATAAACTCGGTATCTTTGGGCTGCCATTCTTCAGAAAAATTCAAATATTCACTGGGTAGCCAGTTATCAGCAGCGTTAGCAGGGATTGGAGATACTGAAAAGTCAATGGTATTGCCAACCGCAGAAGTCGCCATTCTACGATAGCCATCTCTGATCTGGCCGTTGAAGATCGGCGGCTCTATGCTGAAATCACCACTTTTTTGTGGTTGGATCATATATTCGCGAGTGAGCACCATGTAGCGTCGGCCGTCAATAACTTCGTATTCTTCACTGGCTTTGCCCAATTGTGTGAAATTAGCGCCATCTGATATTGGGGCACTCAGTTGACCATCTAGTAGTTCTTTTCCTACATAGAGCTTAACGGTATAAAGCGCAGCCTGTTGAACATAGAGATTTTTTGTCTTGAGTTCGGTTTTTACGAATATATCTTCACTTTGCTGCTCATCATCACGAGCGACAACTTTTATTTCGATCGGCTGGGTCGTTTCACCATCTACCTCTAACGCAGGAATGGTGTAAGTACCCGGAGTGCGAGCAACGAGCTGCATTTGCCAGGTAGTGGAGCTTGAAACACTACCATTAATGATACTGGTTCTAGAACTGGTATTCACCGGGCTGGTGATAAAGTCGTTACTAAGCACAGAAACATCAGGAATGGTGCCTTTGACTTTGCCCTCAGCGATAATCGACAACGTGAAATATTCACCTGCGAGCACTGGGTTTTTGTCTACGCTGGCTGTGAGATTTTCCAAAGCCAACGAGGCGTGGCTTAATATCAACAAAGACAGAAAAAATAGAATGCGTTTTACCATGATTTTTCAGCTCCTCTTGGTAGACGTCTTTGTTTGCGTTGTTGTGCTTCTAGTTGCATTTTATTTCTCAATAATATGGCCGGATCATCAGGTACTTTTCTAAGCAGTTGATTAAGCTGTTGCGCTTTCTCAATTTCTTCAGGGGTAAGTGGCCGACTATCTTGCATCATTGCAGCCTGTGCCTTTTCTTCATCCTGCGGTGATTGCTTGGGATCGGGCGTAGGTGCGGCTTGTGCTTGCTGTTGTTTTTGCTCTTGAGTTTGTTCGTCAGCTGCTTGCCGGTCTTGGCGGGCAGCATCTAGCTCTGGCTCGTTGTTGTTTTGTTCTGACTCACTTCCTGCTTGTGAATTCTGTTGGTCTTGCTGACTTTGTTGGTCCTGCTGACCTTGTTGGTCCTGCTGACCTTGTTGGTCCTGCTGACCTTGTTGCTCTTGCTGACCTTGTTGGTCTTGCTGACCTTGTTGGTCTTGCTGACCTTGTTGGTCTTGCTGACCTTGTTGGTCTTGCTGACTTTGTTGGTCTTGCTGACTTTGTTGGTCTTGCTGACTTTGTTGGTCTTGCTGACCTTGTTGGTCCTGCTGATTTTGCTGCTCTTGCTGATCCTTTAACGCTTCGACTAACGCTTTATTATCCTTCGCTTGCGTAAAATCAGGAGCTAGGGATAAGGCTTTTTCGTAGGCAGAAATTGCGTCGTCTAATTTACCAAGCCGTGCTAGCGCATTGCCCAAATTGTATTGGCCTTCTACTGAGCTTGTTTGTTCGAGTGTTTTTACCGCTCCTTCGTAATCTCCAGCTTTATATAGGGCTGCACCTTTTAGTACCGGATTATCGGCAAGAGCAGCTTCATCGAACGCTTCATTTTGGTAGGCCTGCAGCGCGTTTTGGTCGCTATTTTTAAACCACTGTGTCCATTCATTCGCCAGCGCTTTTTGCTGCGGCAACATCGAAAAAACAACCAAAGCACTGAGCATAACTGCGTGATTTCGAACCAATAGCAGTGCAAGTGGGATAAGTACAATCAGCAGATATATTCCCGCATCTACTCGCCACTTAGCACTTTCTTGGTCGCGTTTAAGCACCGATGTATTTGCACCCAAATTAGGTTTAAATGTTTCTATGTCACTGCTGTCAGCGGTATAGCTGGCAAATTTTCCACCTTTTACTCTAGCGAGTTTTTCAAGTCGAGTCGGGAATAACTTTGGCACGACTATCTGACCATATTGGTCTTTTAAAAAGCCGCCTTCAGGTAATTTGATTGGTGCGCCTTGCGCCGTACCTAAGGCATAGATACTTAACTTAAATGGGCTGTCAGAAAGAAGCTTTTGTACATCTTCAGCGTCTTCTTGTTCAAGTCCATCGGTTACCAAAATAATGTCACCATAGGTTGCACTTGCACCTGTTAACAAGCTAACGGCTTCTTCGATGCCTGCATATACGTTAGAGCCTTTTGAGGGCATGATCTCTGGACGAAGGCTCGGGATCAAATTCTCAAGAGTGGTGACGTCCGTTGTGAGTGGTGACACGGTAAAAGCATCGCCTGCATAGGCAACTAAACCCGTTTCGCCTTCTTTAAAGAGCTTGAGCATGTCTAAAGTCTTAAATCTCGCTTGCGTTAAGCGGTTTGGCGCGAGATCGGTCGAGTACATAGAATAAGACATATCCAGCACTAACACTCTAGGTGCCTGAGTTTTAAAAACCGGTACTTCTTGTTTTTCGATACTTGGTCCTGCAACCGCAATAATGGCCAACAAAAAAAACACAATACCAAGCCAAGAGTTACTTTGTTTTTGGTGCTTTTGACCATCGGCTCCCATCACCACCTTCATCAGGTGCGGTGCGATAAGTTGCGCTGATTTTTGATTGGACTTTTTAGACCATTGCAATGCACTGTATATCACCCAAGGAATAAGGAGCCAAAGTAGATGTGGGCGAATAAATTCAAATTCCATCATATTATTTACCCTCTTAATTTTGTTCTTAGTACGAGACTTAGCTGAACCACAAAAAGCAAGCCGAGTATCGCGAGGAGAGGAATATAAAACAGTGAAATCTTAGGACGGAAAGTCTGTGTTTCATCACTTATCGGCTCTAGCTCATCGAGCATAGCGTAGATCTGTTGTAGGCCTTCCACGTCTTTTGCGCGAAAATATTGCCCACCAGTTTCTTTGGCGATATGTTGCAACGTTTTCTCGTCGATACTACTACCAGCCATAGAATTAAAACCAAATAAACCAAAACCGCGTCTACCATCAGAGCCAACACCAACAGTATAAATCTTTATGCCCTCTTCTCGGGCTAAGATCAGTGCTTCTTCTGGTTGAAGGTTGCCCGCGGTGTTTTGACCATCGGTCAGCAAAATCAAGATTTTGTTACTTTGTTCACGTTTACCAAAACGCTTTACCGACAAACCAATAGCATCGCCAATCGCTGTGGCGCGTCCAACTAAACCAATTTGTGCCTCACTAAGCATTTGGCTAACCGTCGCTAAATCTCGGGTGAGTGGCGTTTGCAAAAACGCGGTGTCACCAAAAAGAATAAGTCCCAGACGATCTCCTTGGCGCGCTTCGATAAAGTCGCTAACAACGGCTTTGACGACAGACAATCTGTCCACTAAGCGACCTTGGTATTCCATATCTTGCTCTGTCATTGAGGCCGACAAGTCAACGGCAAGCATAATATCGCGTCCCTCGTTTGGTACAACGATTGGGTCGTCAAGCCAAGTCGGGTTTGCCGCTGCGGTTACCAGTAGTAGCCAGATGAGTGTTTCTACTAGGCTTACTTTTGCGCGCTTATTGAGTTGATTTGTGCTCGCGAGTTGTAACTTTGCGGCACTTGGCATACGAATATTGATGTTGGTCTGCGCGATACTCGGTTTAAACTTCGCAATTAGCCAAGGCAGAGGTAACAATAAAAAGGCAAGGGGCCAACTAAACTCAAACATCGAGACGCTCCTTCACTTTGAAGGTATTAATCGCACGACATAGTTTATCGCTGAGTGCGGGGTCTTGAGTCGGAGCATATAACGAGTCGAGCTCTTGCTGAGTGAGTTCAACGCGTGTGAGTCTTGCTTGTAGCGTTAACCATGCTTGGCCCGATCTACTTGCAGCGGTATCACCGTAATAGTGTTTTACTAAACGTTTGAGTATGGTGTGTAATGCTTGGGCATTACCCTGCGAATGACTCAGTTTTACGGCTTCCTTTTTTGCCTTTAAAAATTGCTGGCGACGATACAATAGCCAACATATAGCCCCAAATATTGTGAGTAGAACACAAATGGCTCCCCACATTGGATAAGAAAGTGGCCACCAGCTCACGCTTTGAGGGATGACCACATCATTAAGCTGGTCGAGTGGATTGACTTGCATTTAACCCCTCATGATTTGTAATTCGATTGGTAATGACGCGTCGTACTTTTGTAACGACATACCAGAGCGCTTAAGTAGCGCTAATCTTCGATTGAAAAAGTCAGACGCATTTTGCGAGAATTTGTCTCTAAATTGCTTGTCCATCAAGGGCAATGTCCAGTTTTGTTCACCAGCTGAGACCTCAATCGCTTGACTGTATTCAGGCAGGTGATGCTCAAAAGGATCGCTTACCATACAACCAATTACTTCGTTATGGCGGGTGGCACGCTCTAGCAATTTAAAGCTTTCATCATTCAACTCCGTAAAGTCCGAAATGAGATAAATCAGGCTGCCGGGTTTGGCTAGATGCACAAGCCGTTTTAAATTCTCATTGAAACGATCCCCCGAGGGGGAGTCTCTTTTTGAATTAATGCTTGTTCGTGTAGGGCACAAAACTGATGAGCTAGCGCAAGCACTCCACGGTCGCGAGCAATCGGTTTTAGCTCGTGGTGATTGCTGTCATTAAATACCACACCACCAACACGGTCGCCGCGTTGGCATGCAGCCCAAGACACCAAAATGCCTAAGTGCGCCGCAAGCACCGACTTAAGTAACAGCTTTGAACCAAATAGCATGCTTGAGGAAAAGTCACAAAATACAAAAACGGGGCGTTCTTTCTCTTCTTGAAAGAGTTTCGTGTGTGCTTCACCGGTACGCGCGGTAACTCGCCAGTCAATCGCACGAATATCATCACCATATTGGTATTGTCTGACTTCAGCGAACTCCATCCCCCGACCTTTATGCGGTGCAAGGTATTGTCCTGATTGAGCACTTTTCACTTTTCCTCTTGGTTTGAGCGAAAGTAAATGCGCTTTGGACTTATAAAAAAGTAGCTCTTTCAGGCCGAGTTCGACACCATTACTGTGGCTTTCATTAAACCAGCTGGCTGAATTAAACTGCTTGATGTCGTTCATAGTATTATGGAACAGCAACCAATTCTAAAATCTTACTGATCACCTGATCTTTGGTGATCCCATCCGCCTGTGCCTCATAACTCAGCACGATACGGTGGCGTAGCACGTTATGTACCACAGCTTGAATATCTTCTGGGGTGACAAAGTCTCTGCCTTGTAGCCACGCATGAGCACGAGAACATTTATCAAGCGCAATTGTAGCTCGAGGGCTCGCACCATAATCAATCCAGCTTGCAAGCGTTGCATCAAAGCGTTGTGGCTGTCTGGTCGCAATAATTAATTGTACAAGATATTGCTCCAGAGGCTCAGCAAGGTGCATGCTTAGTACGGTTTTACGGGCCTCAAATAGGGTTGCTTGACTAATAGGTGTGAAGGTTGCTTGATACTCCTCCAGCGCCTCGCCACGAGTGAGGCGCAAAATATCGACCTCGGTTTCTGCATCCGGATAATCGATATTCAGATGGAGTAAAAAGCGGTCAAGCTGCGCTTCAGGTAGCGGGTATGTACCTTCTTGTTCAAGCGGGTTTTGCGTTGCCATTACCATAAATAGCTCAGGTAACGGATACGTTGTTTTGCCAACGGTTATTTGGCGTTCGGCCATTGCTTCTAGTAGTGCTGATTGCACTTTGGCTGGCGCTCGGTTGATTTCGTCAGCCAAAATCAAATGATGAAAAAGCGGGCCTTTCTCAAATACAAATTCATTGGTTTGTTGGCGATAGATATCTGTACCAGTTACATCAGAAGGCAATAAGTCAGGGGTAAATTGGACGCGTTGGAAGCTCCCTTCAATGCCTTTAGCCAGCGCATTTACTGCACGGGTCTTAGCTAGACCTGGGGGGCCTTCAACCAATAAATGACCATCTGCTAAAAGCGCGATAAGCAAGGATTCGGTCAGTGCACTTTGTCCTAAAATTTGGGTATCTAAATATTCTTTTAGTTGAGAAAACTCGTTTACTGCCATGAGACTGCCTTTTAAGCCGACAAAAATAAAAATAGTTATATGGACGCGGAATGAATAATCAAGTTGATTAGACCCATAATTTTAGAAAAGTTCATAAATTTTAAATAACAATTTCAAATACTTTGAGATTGCTTGAAAAAGCATCTAAAGTTGGTTTTCACGGTTTAAAAAGCAGCCATTTCGTGCTTTGCTATTGGCAACTTCGATTTGGTTGTTTAGAATCGGAGGAAATTAACAGGTCAGACCTGTCAGCGGGAGAGCAAAATTCATGTCTGAACAAAACATACTAAAAACATCAAAAGGCGACCGAATCGCTATCGTGAGCGGCCTGCGTACGCCATTCGCAAAGCAAGCTACCGCTTTTCACCACGTTCCAGCCCTAGATTTAGGTAAAATCGTCGTCAACGAAATGCTTGAGCGTTTGAACTTCGATCGTAAAGAAATCGACCAACTGGTATTCGGCCAAGTTGTACAAATGCCGGAAGCACCAAACATTGCGCGTGAAATCGTGCTTGGCACTGGCATGCCCGTTTCTGTTGACGCTTACTCTGTATCACGTGCATGCGCAACCAGTTTCCAAGCGATTGCTAACGTTGCAGAGAGTATTATTTCAGGTCAAGTGAGTGTCGGTGTCGCTGGTGGTGCGGATTCTTCATCAGTGCTACCGATTGGCGTGAGCAAAAAGCTTGCAGGTAGCCTTGTTGACTTGAACAAAGCACGTACACTTAAGCAGCGTTTACAGATTTTCTCAAAGCTAAGACTCAAAGACTTACTACCAGTGCCACCGGCAGTTGCAGAATATTCGACTGGCTTATCAATGGGGCAAACCGCTGAGCAAATGGCTAAGACTCACGGGATCAGCCGTGCAGATCAAGATGCGATGGCGCACCGCTCACATACCTTAGCTGCAAAAGCGTGGTCGGAAGGCTTATTAAACAATGAAGTAATGGCTGCCCATGTTGAGCCATACAAAAGCTTTATTGATAAAGATAATAACATCCGTGAAAACTCCTCATTGGAAAGCTACGCCAAGTTAAAGCCTGTATTTGACAGACAGCACGGCTCAGTAACTGCAGCAAATGCAACGCCACTGACCGATGGTGCGGCGGCAGTATTAATGATGAGCGAAAGCAAAGCCAAAGCGCTTGGTTATGACATCTTAGGTTATGTGCGTAGTTTCGCCTTCTCTGCTATCGGCGTACACGAAGATATGTTGATGGGTCCTGCACATTCAACGCCTGTAGCACTTGACCGTGCGGGTATTACACTTGCTGATCTTGACCTGATAGAAATGCATGAAGCTTTCGCAGCGCAAGCGCTGTCCAATATGAAAATGTTTGGCTCAGACAAATTCGCGCAAGAAAAACTTGGTCGCAGTAAAGCAATTGGCGAAATCGACATGGATAAGTTTAACGTGCTTGGTGGTTCACTTGCATATGGTCACCCATTCGCAGCAACCGGCGCACGCTTGATCACGCAAAGCCTACATGAGCTTAAGCGCCGCGGCGGTGGTCTTGCATTGACAACTGCCTGTGCTGCAGGTGGTCTTGGAGCAGCATTCGTATTGGAGAGCGCATAATGTCAGTATTTTCTTATGAATTAAACGACCATAAAGTCGCCATCGTCACCATCGACGTGCCGGGCGAAAAAATGAACACCCTACGTGATACATTTGCTGATGAATTATTAGAGATCATCGCAAAGAGTAAGCAAGACGACGTAACGGGTATGGTTTTTATCAGTGGTAAAGACGATAATTTTATCGCTGGTGCAGACATTAAAATGCTAGACAGCGCGAAAACCCGCGAAGATGCGTTAGCGATTTCGGAAATGTGTCATAAAACTTTCTTTAAATTGGCTGATTTACCATTCCCGACCGTTGCCGCGATCCACGGTGTAGCACTGGGTGGTGGCTTAGAGTTTGCGCTGGCTTGTGATTACCGTGTATGTACTGAAGACAGCAAGACTAAATTGGGTCTTCCAGAAGTACAGCTTGGTCTATTGCCAGGCGGTGGCGGTACACAGCGTCTACCGAAATTAGTTGGTATTCAAAAAGCACTTGAATGGATGCTAACTGGTAAACAAGTTCGACCTAAGCAAGCGAAAAAAGCGGGCCTAGTTGACGATTCCGTGCCGCACAGTATTTTACTCGACGTAGCGGTGAAGCTTGCCAGAAAAGGTAAGCCTAAGCCTCGCAAACCGAAATTAGACAAAATTAGCCAATTGCTAGAGTCTAACCCGTTCGGACGCAATATCATTTTCAAAAAAGCACAAGAAAATGTTGAGAAGAAAACGGGTGGTCACTATCCAGCGCCGCTCGCTATCATCAAAGCGGTACGTGCATCTGTAGAGCTGGACAAGCTTAAAGGTTATAAAACCGAAGCCGAGGGTTTTGCTGATTTAGTGATGTCTGAAGTATCGCGCTCGCTACGTGGGATTTTCTTTGCGACAACGGAAATGAAAAAGGATTTCCAAGGTGAAGATCTTGCTCCTGTGAAGCGTGTTGCAGTGCTAGGTGGTGGCTTAATGGGCGCAGGTATTACCCATGTTAGTGCGGTTAAAGCAGGCACACCAGTACGTATTAAAGATGTTGCGCATCAGGGCATTAGCAACGCATTAAATTACAGCTATAAGATCCTAACTCAACGCCAAAAGCGTCGTATTATTTCAAAGGCAGAGATGCAGTCAACTTTGAATATGATCACGGGGACAACAGATTACTCTGGTTTTAAACACACAGACATGGTGATTGAAGCCGTATTTGAAGACTTAGACCTTAAACAGTCGATGGTGGCGGATATTGAACGCGAATGTAGTGAGAGTACGATATTTGCAAGTAATACGTCATCATTACCAATCGGCCAAATCGCGGCAAAAGCGACGCGTCCTGAAAACGTAATTGGTTTGCATTATTTCTCACCAGTAGAAAAAATGCCGCTGGTGGAGATCATTCCGCACGACACCACCAGTGATGAGGTTATTGCGCGCACTGTGGCTTTTGCTCGTAAGCAAGGGAAAACACCAATCGTCGTAAAAGACAAAGCTGGTTTTTACGTAAACCGTATTCTGGCACCTTATGTCAACGAAGCAGCAAATCTTTTGCTTGCCGGTGAGCCGATAGAGAAAATCGATCAAGCCTTGGTTGAGTTTGGTTTCCCAGTTGGTCCTCTTGCGCTTCTTGATGAAGTAGGTGTAGACATTGGCTCTAAGATTGCGCCAATTCTAGAAAAAGAATTAGGTGCTCGATTTAAGGCGCCGGATGCTTTTGCACGTATGATAGATAGTAAACGTCTTGGTCGCAAATCTGGTCGTGGTTTCTACACCTATGAAGGTAAAAAAGGCAAGCAAGTGGACGAGTCAGTTTATGAGTTACTCGGTGTCACGCCTTCTCCTAAATTGAATAAACAAGAAATTGCGAACCGCTGCGTTGCACAGATGCTCAATGAGGCTGCGCGCTGTCTTGATGAAGGTATTATCCGTAATGCAAGAGATGGTGATATTGGTGCTATTTTTGGCATTGGTTTCCCTCCATTCTTGGGCGGCCCATTTAGTTATATGGACAAAAAAGGCGCCAATAAGGTGTGTTCAGAGCTATCAACATACGCTGCTGATAACCCTGTATTTACACCTGCGGAGCCGCTACTTGCTATGGCCGAAGAAGGCAAAGCTTATTACGAGTAACGATACCAATTTATCTAGGGCTTGTTGACCTTCGCTGTTTGATTTTTGTTCTTCTGAGTGTGTTTTGGTAGCGACGCTCGACTTGCCGCCTAGTAATCTAGGCAAAAGTTGAGCAACAATGAACAAAGCGCACTCAGGTGAACCCAAAGGGCAGCGCTTGACTGGCATTTCTACTGTGTTATCGCCAGGCTTACATAGAATGACTATGCTACGCAGGCTTTGCCTTGTATAAATACCAGTCAAACTGCTGCAAAAACAAACTTGAAAGATCAACAGGCCCTAATACTCGCTTAAAAATATCCTATCTGTAAGCCGCTGTAATGCGGCTTTTTTCGTTCTCTGGTCTAGACTTAATAGCTGTAATGGTATGTAACTTTTGTACCATCGACATGGATTCTACAGCACCTAGACGGCCTCTAATTTCTTCTTTTGCACACTTCGCTCTAGGATTTGCTGAATTTGGACAGCAGAGTATATGAATAAACGTATCTTTTTGCAGATCAGCGGGTTAGTTATTTTTACTATTTTGGTGAGTGGTGGCCTATTTTATTGGTCCACTTTGTTAAACCACTCCATTTCTTCATTTCATCAGTCATGGCAATCAGAAACGGAAGTTGCAATTAAGCGTGCTGAACTGCTAGCTGAGCTTGAGCGTAGCTTTGGTTATAACGGCTTTATTCATCACTTCAAAAATTATGTACTACGCCAAGACGAGATTTATTACGAACAGGCTTTAGCTGATGTTGAAGCGACCAAAGCGACAATCCTAAAATTGCAAAGTACGGCGCTAAGCAGCCAAGAGACAAAGGCATTAACCGTTATTCAACACACCTTTGATGAATATACACAAATGCTTGCGCTTGCTAAGTCAAAATTCACATCGAGAAGGTTGAGCTCTGACGCTGTGGATCGTTTAGTGAAAGTAGATGACACGGACGCAGAAGCAGCATTTAATTATTTGCGTAAGTCGATTGGAAAGAAATTTGAGTTTGCAAAGCAAAACCAATCGATAAAGCTTGCTCAAACCCAAGAGTTTAGTAACACCGGTGTATTGTTGCTGCTACCAATAGTCTTGTTGTTTGCTTGCTTAAACATTTTTACGCTTATTTTTGTGGTTAAACTTATCAACGAAAAGCGAAAGTTATTCAACTCTACTCCTGATGCCATTTTATATTGTGATAAAGATGGTAGGCTTACAGAGGTCAATAAGGCCTGTACAGATTTATTTGGGTATCAGCCTCAAGAGCTATTAGGTATGCAGGTTGAAGACCTCATTCCAGAGCGGTATACCGGTAAACATGTAGTGGACAGAGAGAAGTTCCAAGGCACTTCTACCATGCGTAGGGTGACGCATGATGGTCTAAAAATTGTAGGGCGGCACCAATCAGGTGTAGAGATCCCTGTGGATATCGCGTTATCCACGGTGTCCGTCTCTAAAAATGATGTTTTTATTGCTGTGATCCGAGATTTACGTCAAGAACAAGAATTGAAGAACCGAGCTGAACTGGATTTCTTAACTCAGGTTATGAATCGCAGAAAGATTGAAGCGCTGCTGAAAGAAGAAGTGCAGCGGGCCATACGTTATCATCGAGCGCTATCGCTACTGGTAATCGACGTTGATCATTTTAAACAGCTTAATGACACCGCAGGGCATCAAGATGGTGATAATGCATTGAAGGAAGTTGGGCAGTTTCTAAGAGAGCAAGCACGCCCAAGCGATCATATTGGACGATGGGGCGGTGATGAATTTGTAATTATCTGCCCCGAGACTAGGCCGGATGCCGCGCTTAATTTTGCACAACGACTGGTACATGAATTTACCCGTTTCACCAGTTTTGGACTGACGTTCAGCATTGGTGTTGCTGGATATGAGCTTATTGGTGAAAGCTTTAATCACAAACGATGTTTTGAAGAAGCTGACTTAGCCCTCTATGAGTCGAAAAAGTCAGGTCGAGATCGTGCTTCGCTTTATATCGCGCCACGCAGCTCGTTGGACAAAAAGGCATAGTCTAAAACGAGATCTTTTACTTTAGCCGCTAAAAACCTTACAATTTGCGCCCAGTTTAGACTTGTGGCGGATGTTGATGCATAAAATAGAAGACCTCATTGCTGTTTTTAATGGATTATTTCTGCACACGCTCAACACGGAGCTGTTAGTGGGCGGCGACGAACCTATCTATCTACCTGCAAATGAATCACACCCTCATCACCGCATTATTTTTGCTCATGGCTTTTATGCTAGTGCTTTGCATGAAGTAGCGCACTGGCTTGTTGCGGGCGAAGAACGTCGGCAACTCGAAGATTACGGCTACTGGTATTGTCCTGATGGACGAGATAAAGCGCAGCAGCTCGAATTTGAAAAAGTGGAAGTGAAACCACAAGCGATTGAGTGGGCGTTAAGTGTCGCAGCTGGTTTTTCATTTAATGTTTCCGTTGATAACCTCAACGGTGAACAAACTTGCCGTTTCAGTTTTCAACAACGGGTGCATCAGCAAGTGCTAGCTTTATTAGAAAGTGAATTTAATACCAGAACGACTCAACTTCTCAACGCATTAAGCAATTTTTATAATACACCTTGGCCTTTACACCAGCAGCAATTTAACTGGGATATCCCGACAGAGCTAAGCATGGAGTTTGACGATGCAATTTAAGCTTGGACTTATCATCAATCCTTTGGCTGGGCTTGGTGGGAGCGTTGCACTAAAAGGTAGCGATGGCGCAGAAACAGCCCAACAAGCATTGGCGTTAGGCGCAGAGCCTCGCGCTAATCAGCGAGCAAAAACGGCTTTAACACAATTACTTCCACATCAACAAAACATCGAACTATTTACCGTTAACGGTGAGATGGGGGAGCGTACGGCAAAAGAGCTAGGTTTTAACACCCAAGTGATTTATCAAACTCAAAGCACGGTAACTCGTCCTGAAGATACCGAGACCGCAGCGCAAATGATGCAACAGCTCGGTGTCGATTTGATTTTGTTTGCGGGTGGCGATGGTACTGCCCGTAACATTTGCCACGCGGTGGGTGATTCATGTCCTGTACTTGGGATCCCTGCTGGGTGCAAAATTCATAGCGGCGTATACGCGATAACGCCAAAAGCAGCTGGTAGAGTCGTTGAACTTTTGGTTACCGGAGAGCTCGTCTCCATTGGCGAAGCCGATGTGATGGACATTGATGAAGCTGCATTTCGTGAAGGGACAGTGCGTGCTAAACGATTTGGTGAAATGCAAGTGCCGACCGAGCTGAGATATGTTCAAGCGGTGAAAAACGGTGGCAAAGAAAGCGATGAATTAGTGTTAGCAGATATCGCCGCCTATGTGGTTGCCGAAATGGAAGAAGACGAAACCTATATCATGGGATCTGGTTCTACCGTTGCAGCAGTGATGGAAGAGATGGGACTTGATAATACACTTCTTGGTGTTGATGTTGTAAGGGACCAAGCGCTGATCGCGCAAGATCAAACCGCGCAGCAATTGTTGTCGCTTGCTGATGACAAAACAAAGCTAGTGATCACATTAATTGGTGGGCAAGGACACATTTTTGGCCGCGGTAATCAGCAGCTAAGCCCTAACCTCATCAAAAAAATCGGTAAAGATAATATTATCCTTATCGCCACAAAATCGAAATTAAAGGCCTTAAATGGTCGTCCTTTAATTGCTGATACCGGTGACGAACAACTTGATGAGTCCTTAGCTGGATTTATTAAAGTGATCACTGGATTCAATGACCATGTAATGTACGCCATAGGCCATCAAGAATAATTTAGGAATAAATATGTCTTTAGTAGAATATGTAGAGAAAGCGCAGCAGTTTTTTGATGAGCTTGTTGATAGAGCGAGCGATGACGAACTATTTGCTGGCGGCTATTTACGCGGTCACTTTGACTTAGCGGTAGGCTATGCACAAGTAGAAGAAGCAGATCTTTCGATTGATGAGTTAAATGCCAAAGTTGAGAGCAGCTTGGTAAAAGCATACCGAAATGGAGAGCTAAATGACGATGATAAAGCGCACGTAGTTTCTATTTGGGAGCAGGTGCAAAATCTAAAATAATGCACTTCGCTCGAGTGTAGCAGATGCTAGAAGTCTAATTTGCGTCTGCTACTCAGCCTCTTTTGGCTTTACATCAAAAATCGCCAATAGATGAACAACAGTGCAAAGCCCACTAAATAAACCAGCCCCAGTCCCGTTAGAACCTTGGTATAAATTGGTTGACGGCGATAGATCTCACCTTTCACTAATCCTAAATTCATCCAAGCAAAGATAGGAGTAGTGACAAACGCTGAGCTCATGGCAAACATTAGCATGCTCTTTAAGTCGGCTTTAAAAAACAGCACCACGGCCATACCAAGCGCTGCTTGTAGCAATAGAATGAGCGTGTAACTCTTTTTCGTTGTGTTAGGTCGTAACAACTGAAGCGATTCACTAAGCACTCGGGAGTAGCCATCTAACACCGTGATGGTTGTTCCAAACATACATAAAAATGCGACGCCAGCAATTAGCCATCTGGCCCATTCGCCAATCGTATTAGCATACATATCAATGAGCTGCTGTGAGAACGCAACACCAGCGAGTTCCACAGGCTTCTCTTGACCGTATTGCATTAGCATACCGAGTAAACAAAAAACGACCGCCAGACCCAGCGTTACAAAATATCCCACCTTGAAATCCAGTAGGATCTGGCTACTTGTTAGCGGTTGTTTAGTCATCTTCGTTTTTAGCCAAGACGAATTAATGGCTGAAATCTCGATTGGTGCGGGCATCCAACCCATCAAGGCAACTAAAAAGCCCAGTAGTGCGATGTCGTAGGGGGAAACCGGATCAATAGGGGCTGGATGGGCCGGACCATTATTAGCCGCAATGGCAAGGGCCATAACCGTGGAAATGGTCAAAATTATCATTACCCATTTGCTAGTCACATCGAGTATTTTGTAATGCCCAACCAATAAGATTGCCAAGCAGCTAGCCAAAAGTAGAAAGCTTAACAATTCAATATTTATTGGAAATGGCAGCGAGTAGCTCAGAAGACTTGCGGTAAGTAATAGCACGCCTGCGGTATTTACAATGGCTGCGAAAATATTGAGTAGCACAAAAACCTTAAATCCGAAGCGGTAATGTGCGTGATAACCTTCTACGACACTATGCTTAGAATGGCTTGTGTACTCTACTGCATATTTAAAAAAGGGATATTTGAGCAAGTTAACGGCAACAATTAGCCAGATCAATTGACTACCAAATAGTGCCCCAGCCTGCGTTGACGAAACGAGATGTGAACCACCGATAGCAGCAGTTGCCATTAATATTCCAGGCCCAAAGATGGCAAATTTGCCTTTAAGAGATAGCAGCGCTGGCAATGTAAATTCCTTAAGTCTTTGTTATTTTAATTTTGCTGCCAGTCTACGAAGTTTTAAGAATTGCCGCAACACTGTCGTTGAGTCGCATTTCACAGACGGTGTTGAATGTGAGATAACTAGTCGCTTACTCATCCTGCTCTAAAAAGTATTCATCTAGGTCTTCTTTGATGTCCTGATAATCATCTTCATCTAAATTTAAAACTTTCAATACATCTGCTTTCATTAAATGCCAATCAGGTGCGGCAACAAAACGTTTATTGATATGTACAAAATTTTCAGCCATTTTTAGAGCAGCGAAAGCTAATTTCTGCTCGTCGTCTTTACAGTTTCCCAAAAACTCAGGGTCATGATGGCATAAAATCATCTGACAAATACTTTGTGGCAAATTCCAGGAAGCTGCGAGGAAGTAGCCGATAATAGCATGATTGGTCTCGTACTTTTCTTCTTCGTGCTCGACTAACAGCTTGTCATAATCTTTGTTAGCGGCAATGAGCGTTTCCATATAATCGGGGTAATTTACCGCCATAGCGGCAATCCCTGCGTCATGAAATAAGCCTAGTAAGTGCAAGTTTTCGATAGGAACACGCGATTTAAGTTTATTACCAATCACCATAATGCTATCTGCGATGTCTGAAGCGTTATCCCAAAACCGCTCCAAACTGATACAACATTTACGTTGGTCAAAGGTTTGTTTGAGCAAAAAGCCGGTCACAAGCGTACTAATAGAGTCTAGACCTAGAAAGACGACAGCCTGTTTTACATCAGTGACCGTTCTTGCCAAACCGTACAGTGGGGAATTGATGATTTTTAGCACCGCGGCTGAGGTGCTGACATCATGAGCGATGATAGAAGCGATGTCGTTCAGATCTGGATCTGGTGCAGCAAGTGCTGCTTGCAACTCGCTTATCAGCGCGGGCTTAGGCGGTAAATTAAAACCATGTTTGACGTCAGCTAACACTTTGTCGTCTAGATCTATCATCTAAAAATCCTTAATTTCAGACATATAAAAAGCATAGCGTAAATTCTTTATTGAACACTGACTTGAGACAAAAAAATACCAAGTCGACTACTAATTCGGCAAAGTGTCTCGTCAATAGGCACGTTTTCTTGCTTAACATGTAAATATTAAGTTATGGTTAAGCAATTTTTTTCTTAGGGCAATGGTATGCACGAAACACAACAAGCGAACTCGCAAAATTCTGCGATCACCCGTTTTTTAAACGGGATAGAGCGGGTGGGGAATAAACTTCCTGATCCTGCAATCATTTTCTTATCAGCAATGTTGCTGATTTGGCTGCTATCTTGGTTATTTTCAGGCGTAGAATTTAGCGCTATTGATCCAAGAACCAATCAGGCGATTGTCGTTCACAATTTATTAGACCCAAATGCGCTTGCCGGATTTATGGCAACGATGGTAAAAACCTTCACGGGATTTGCGCCATTAGGCGTGGTGCTAGTTGCTATGCTAGGTGTGGGTGTTGCTGAACATTCTGGCTATATCAATACTGGCCTTAAAATCATGCTTAAACGCACGCCTCAAGCACTACTAACTCCTTCTATTATTCTTATCGCAATTGTAAGCCACACGGCGACAGATGCTGGATACGTGTTAGTTATTCCGCTTGCCGGTGTCATCTTCTATGCGATGGGAAGACATCCTCTTGCGGGTATTGCTGCGGCATTTGCTGGCGTAAGCGGCGGATTTAGCGCGAACTTTATTCCTTCAGGTATCGATCCGTTGCTACAAAGCTTTACTCAAAGTGCAGCACAGATCATCGATCCAGAAATCGCGATTAACCCACTAAACAACTGGTTTTTCACCTCAGCATCGAGCTTATTCATTATTTTATTAGGTTGGTATATCACTGATAAAATCATAGAGCCAAGGCTAAAAGCGACAGAAATTGACGGCGATACAGAGAGCTTGCCTTCGTTTGATGAGATCACAAGCAAAGAAAAAAAGGGCTTTGTGGTGGCGTCTATGGTGATGTTAGCAGGTATTGCATTATTGGTTTATGCATCAAGCGGCGATGATTCAGCACTACGCAGCCCGTCGGGCGCTTTAACTGATTTTAGTGCGCCGTTAATGCAATCAATTGTACCACTTATCTTCCTACTGTTTTGGATCCCTGGTGCGGTTTACGGTTTCGTTGTCGGTACGTTTAAAACCTCAAAAGACATGATTGATGCCATGACTAAAGCCATGAATAGCATGTCTTACTATATTGTTATGGCGTTTTTCTGTGCACTTTTCATCAGTGCCTTCAGCCATTCAAATTTGGGTGCATTGCTTGCTATTGAAGGGGCTCAAGTATTAAAAGCATTGGCGCTGCCAAGCTATGTTACTGTAGTTGGTATTATCTTCTTGACCGCATTTGTAAACTTATTTGTAGGGTCAAGCTCTGCGAAGTGGGCATTGCTGGGGCCGATTTTTGTTCCGATGTTAATGCAATTGGGTATTTCACCTGATTTAACACAAGCGGCTTATCGTGTTGGTGATTCTGGCTCAAATATAATCACTCCGCTTATGCCTTACTTCCCACTGGTTGTGGTTTACTGCCAGAAATACGTTAAGTCGACAGGAATAGGTACATTGATAGCGATGATGTTGCCTTACTCGATCGCCTTTTTGATTGGTTGGAGCATCTTCTTATTGATCTACTGGATGCTTGGTATTCCACTAGGTCTACAAGCGAGTTATGCATATCCAGCTGGAATGTAATTTGAGGAATGTAACTTCAGGGGATCCTTAAAACAATGAACTCCTGATCCAAATTTTAGATTAAGTAACAAAAAGCGCTGTTCATTGACATGACAGCGCTTTTTATATTCTGTTATTTTGCATTGCGCCTTACGCGGCTTTATTGATACCCAACCAAGAAAATGAGCGGTTTAAAAATGCTCCAGCGCCTGTTTCAATGCATTCACCATGGGCAATCACGATATATTGAGGTTGCCAAGCAGCCATCTTTGAAAAACAGGCTCGGGCCTGCTGCTTCCCAAACACAAACGAAGTTCGCCAGTCTATGGGCGTTTTACCGTTAGGGCTAATAATCCCAGTGATTTTCGCTAATACTTTTTTAAAACCGGAGAAGTGGTTAGGGTGAAAGTTCTCGATAAGATCTGTCAAAATTAATGTACTGCTCTCTTTGTGGAAGAATACGACTTCTTCCATCACCGCGCTGCCTTTAAAAATGAGTTGCTCAATATCTTCTTGCCATTCGGGTTCTGCCATGTTGCCCAGTTGGCGCTGAAAAGTAAGATCAGGCCGTTTTTTGTCGACACCTGGAGAAGCAAACATAATCGCATGTGGGAACTTTTCCTGCCAATCTCCCATAAATAGGTGATGAAGTTTATTTGGAGAAATTAGGTAGGCCACTTGCCCAAGTTGCGTCAATTCACTCAGTAATCCTTCCGTTAATTTTCCGGGAGAGTGGACCCATAATGCGCCAGAAGAAAGCTTTACTATGGTGCTTCTGGTAGTGTATGGCATGCCAAAGAATGGTACAGCTGGGCCGTTGTGGATCCAAATGTTTTTACCAATTGCAATTAATTCGCTCATCTGATTTCCTTACTCTTGTTAGCGTGGATGACTATATCAGGGAAGTTTTTTGTTTAAAATATAGCCTTATGCAAGATTGTATGAAATTTATTTAAATCCTTGTATTTGCATACCTTATCATTAATCTTGGGCGCCTTGTCCAGTCCCATATCTCGCCATAAAAAGCGCAACGCTTTGCTCTACAATAAAGTCCGTTTCCTCCGTATTTGTGAGATCAAATCCATAAAGCCGTGGGTAAAAGATAAAAGACTTGAGTTGATATAAAAACTGTTGTGCTGCGAATGCCTGATGTTCGATATACAGTGCATTGTTAGCGACAGCATCGGCTAAAAACGTTTCTAAATAACGCATACAACCTACTTTACTGTTATTGAAATGCGCAGCCAATGTAGAGTCTTGCAACAACTCGATAAATGCCACGCGAGCCACTTTGATAAATGATTCAGAGGTGAGCAGATTGACTTCTCGTAAAGCGATTTCTTGAAGTTGTTTTGCAATCGAGACATCGGGTCGATATTGATAAATATCACCTTGGTCAACTTGAAGCATCATGTGTTCAAGTACGTTATACAGTAGCAGCTCTTTGGTCTCGAAGTGGTTATAGATCGTTCGTTTAGACACTTCAGCGTGCTTTGCGATGAGATCCATACTGGTATTTTGAGCACCGTGCTGAGCAAATAACTGTTGGGCAGCCTCTAGAATTTGCAGTCGCTTTCTTTCTGATTGTTTCATTTTATCTATTACAGGCAAGGGAATATCAACAAATGGATACTCCACATTCTAGCAAAACTAAAATAAATTACACTGCTTAGTTTACTTTCTATTCTTGATGTGTAAACTACACTGTGTAGTTTACTTTTGGTGGTTATATGAAAAAGCGAACATGGTTTGGCTTGATTGTGGTCTTACTGATAGGAGTAGGAGGAGTTATGGCTTCTAATTTAAATGCTGCGGTAAATCAAAGTGGGTATTCATCAACTCAATATAGTGATGGTAAATTTCATAATACTCATGAAACGAATAAAACGAGCCTAGGTAAGACGCTGGAAATTTTTTGGCGCTTTTTTACCGAGCAAAAAGTCAATGCGGTGCCGAAGGTTGATATGCCAGTAAAAGTGCTCACTGAGGAGAATTTAAAGGCACTTTCTGATACGCACACTCACGTTATCAAACTGGGACATTCATCAGTACTTATTAAAGCGCAAGGGAAATATCTTCTGATTGACCCCGTTTTTGCTGAACGAGCATCACCATTTTCATTTATTGGTCCAAAGCGTTTTCATCAACCACCTATTACTATTGAATCATTGCCTCAAATTGATAAGGTGCTGATTTCACATAACCATTACGACCACCTAGACAAAGAAAGCGTAAAGCGATTAGCAGACAGAGTGGGGGTATTTTATGTACCTTTGGGTGTAGAAGGTGATTTGCAAAAGTGGGGAGTTCCCGCCGAGAAAATAAAGCAGTTTGACTGGTGGCAGTTTGAAGAGACCGCTGAGTTAACACTCACCTTTACACCTACTCAGCATTTTTCTGGACGTGGACTTGGAGATGCAAATAAAACCCTTTGGGGAGCGTGGGCTATTCGCACAGCAGACAAAAATATCTTTTTTAGTGGAGACTCTGGTTATTTTGCTGGATTTAAGGAAATAGGTGAAAGGCTTGGTCCATTTGACCTAACCTTAGTAGAGACCGGCGCCTATGATAAAGATTGGTCTGATATTCACATGACGCCAGAGCAAAGCGTACAAGCTCATATAGATCTGCGAGGAACGCATATGATCCCCATTCATAATGGTACTTTTGACTTGGCTTTTCACTCTTGGTTTGATCCGCTCGCAAGAGTGAAAATCGCAGCAGAGCAAAATCAAGTGGCGCTGGTAACACCTGTTGTAGGTGAAGTTTTGACGCTATCAGAAACGCTATCAAGTAGCAGCTGGTGGGAAGCGCTGATGCCCTAATATCCATATCTTAGTGATTGAATGAGGGCTAACGCATGATGCGGAAACCCTTATTTGGCTTACATGTGTTAAGCAATCAACAGCCTTAATGAGAAGACCATAAGCAAAACAGCAAGTGCTTTTTCAACCAAGTTCATCTTGTTCAAGAACCAAGCGCGGGAAGATGGAGCTGAGAATAATAAGCTGACACAGATAAACCATAAAGCGTTAACACTGCACATCCAAGCGCCGTAAAAAAGTTGAATATGTAACGGAGTTCCTTGGCTGACGACATTGGTCACTACGGCTAAGAAAAACAGGGTTGCTTTTGGGTTGGTTGCATTAGTTAAAAAACCAAGACTAAAGGCTTTTTTGAGCGACTGTGAGCTTACATCAGCTTGGGCATTTTCTGCATCCAGTTCAATTGTTCCTGCACTTTTGAGCAATTGAATAGCGATGTAGATAAGATACGCAGCACCGATTAATTTAGCTACTTGTAAAACCCAAGGTGAGGCCTGCATCAGTGCGCCGACACCAAGTAAGGTATATAAGATATGAACACTAAGTCCAGTGCCAATCCCCAAGGCGGTCATTGCGCCATGTAGTCTGCCGTATTTTAAGCTTTGTCTGACTGTAATAACAAAGTCAGGGCCTGGCAAGATCACTGCAACAAAATGAATGATGGCTAATGACAAAAACTCTGGCCAATACTGCACCATAATAAGTTCCCAATATAATATCGAATAATTGAGCACATTGTATTTTCATTCTCCTAGGAAGATAATAATCTAAAAATAGAAATAACTTTTGCGTGGTGCGCACAAATGGGAGTGCTATGACGACCAGTAAACATATTGAACTACTGCAAGAAATGTCGATTTTTGTCTCTGTTGTCAATACTGGAAGTTTTTCTGAAAGCGCAAGGCAGTTAGGTGTCTCACCGTCATCTGTGAGCCGTGCCATAAAACTACTCGAACAGCAATTGGGTGTGTGTTTACTTCAACGTACCACACGCAGCTTAAGATTGAGCGAAACAGGAAGGGCTGTGTATGAGCGCTGTACTCAGTTGGAACAAGCCGCTAAAGACGTTATTTCGCTCTGTGAAAGCCATCATCAAACGGCACAAGGAACTGTAAAAATCGCAGCGCCAAAAGCGGTTGCACATTCACTAATTCACCCAAATGTGATGGCGTTTCTAGGCGAATTTCCAAATATTGACGTTCATTTGGTGCTAGACGACAACGCGTTGGATTTGATCCGTGATGAAATAGACATTCTATTTAAAATTACCAACGAGCCTCCACAAGGCTTAATAGGTAGAAGCGTAATGACGATAGAACATATAGTGGCGGCATCACCAAAATATCTTGCGACCCACTCAATTCCTACTCACCCTAAAGAACTAGTACAACACAGCTGTATTGCCTTGGGGGAAACGGATGCTGATGCTAAGTGGCGATTCAGAAAAGGCACACAAAAACTCACAACTCCAGTTAACGGGCGCTATAAAGCAAATCATACCCGAGTGAGGTTAGATGCTGCGCTGCAAGGACTTGGGATCACAAGCTTACCTATGTTTGTAGCTAAAGATGCGTTAGCGTCAGGGGAGTTGATACAGGTATTACCTGAATGGCAATTTGAGACTCACTATTCAGGCGAGCTGTGGATGCTATATCCAGCAACTCGCCATATTCCTGCAAAGGTGAGTATTTTTGCTGATTTTATTGTACAGCGACTTACCAGGGGTTGTTGAGTTTTACTGTATATTAAAACCCGCTCGTAATAATTACAGTGAAAAGCGATAACTTAATGTTGCGCTCGCTTGATATTGACTCATTACCTCATTGTCGAAGTGCCAGCTACAGGTATTTTGGGTTTCTGGGTCGACATCGCAAGTGACTTTAGAGTTGTTGTTTAGGATAGTTGCAATCCATCGTGCTTCAGCACCGAGATGAAAACCTGCGCCAAGGTTGTATTCAAAACCCGTGTATAACCCTGATGCAAAGAAAGTATCAGAGTCGATAAAATTAGGGTCAACAAAGGTTGCACCAAGCTGTAAGCCTAGATAAACATCTAAGTTGTCTGTGAGAGGGCGTACCACCGCACTTTGAAATAATAGATATTCCATTTCCACTTTGTTTAGCGGATAAGCGGTAAGTTGGGTCTCAGTTTTTCCGTAGTAGAAGCCATAACGGCCTTCAGGTACATATTTATCGATACTTAATCCAAAGTGCGAATCGTCTTCTAATTCATACTTCTGATGGCGAGAAGTTTTGATATCACTGCTGTAAGTTTTGCCACCATATATTGAGACACCAAAGTCTCCATAGTCTGCAGCACTGACATTGCTCGAAACAACTAACGCCAAAATAGTAGCTACTGAAGCAAATTTCATAACGTTCATATCCTTGAGTTGGAATAATTTTTTAGAATTGGGCTTTAGTATATCAATGATGAAAGAAAATAATAACGAGGTTGGTCTATTTACTTGCATTTCTTTGGTTAGATTTTTATTATTACTTCGCTTATTTGATTTGGAAAGTACCTTGCAAGTATTTTTACGTTTACTTATCACATTGTTCGTGGTGGCTACACTCAGTGGTCAAAACGCGGCTGCCTCTATGGCAGCATGTGAAATGCATGGCGCTACCAGTCATGAAACAAGTCATCAAATGCTTCAAAGTAACGTGCAATCGGCAGAGCCTCATCATCATGAAATGATGATTGAGATGGATTGTTGTGACCCTCAGAACACAGCACAATGCAGCGATTGTACTTGCCCCACACATATGTGCTCCACAAATCTTGCAGCGTTTTCGCCAAGAGAGTGGATAGCGCCTATTGTACTGAAAAACGATAAATTAAGTTTCACAAGTGGTCAGCTTAGCGACTACCCGCGCTCTCTTTATAAACCCCCAATACTTGCCTAACCTCAGGGCAGATCTGCCTTAATTTCATAGTTTTGTACAATTAATCGTCTTTTTTGGCGTAATTTTCAACGAATTGAGTGATACCAGTTGCACTAACGTAATTGGTATTACATGCGAGGTTAGCATGAAAAAGTTTTATTTAGTGATGACGCTATGGCTAATGAGTGCCATGGCATACGGTAAATCCAATATAGAATTGGAAGTCTTTAAGTCCCCATCCTGCGGCTGTTGTGAGCTGTGGTTAAACCATTTAACTGCACAAGGTATCGCGCACAAAGCCACCGATTTAAATTATCTTGGCTCACTTAAGAGTAAGTTTGGTATTAAGCAAAATTATCAATCTTGTCACTCTGGAGTTTCTAAAAATGGTTTTATTTTTGAAGGGCATGTTCCTGCCAAGTTTATTAAACAGTTTTTGCAAAACGAAACGTTAACTCAAGATAAGCAAAATATCGGCTTGAGTGTGCCGGCTATGCCACTTGGATCGCCTGGTATGGAAGTTGGCGAGCGTTTTATGCCTTATCAAGTATTGCTACTTAAAAAAGATGGGAGCTATGAGGTTTTTGCTGAAATCGACAGCTATGAGGAGCAATTCTAATGACAATTAAAGTTTCCCTGTTTATCGCAACACTGATACTGCCACAGATAGCACAGGCCAATATTGCAACGTTAGAGCAAGCGATAGATGCCGCCATCAGTAACGATCCTTGGCTTAAATCTAGCCAATACAAGCGTTCTGCGATGCAATCTATGAGCCGCGAAGCGCTAAGCTATCCTGATCCTCAGGTGTCCATCGGTATGATGAATCTGCCTGTTGATAGTTGGGAGTTTAATCAAGAGGGGATGACTCAGCTTAAAGTTGGCGTGATGCAGATGTTACCGCGAGGAGATAGCCTCGAAATTAAGAGTCAGCAATTGGCACTTGACGCTAAAAAGCAACCGATTTTACAAGCGGATAGAAGAGCGCAAGTGCGCCGGGACGTTTCTCAGGTGTGGCTTGATATTGTACAAGCCAAAAAGACGTTGGAACTGATTGAACGCGATAGTGTGCTGTTCGACCAAATGGTAGAAATAGCCAATGCTAGCTACTCCAATGCGCTGGGTGCAACACGTCAGCAAGATGTGATCCGTGCTCAGCTTGAGGTGATGCAATTAGACGACAAGCGTTCCGCGGCTTATCAGCAGCTTAACACCGCTAAGGCAAAGCTTTCGCAATGGCTATTAAATGATGCATTCACTAATTCAAATGCACTGAGTGTCCTTGAACAAAACGAAGTGACACTGCCGTTGATCCGCTCAATTGCGCCAAAGTTGATGCAGCAACGTCCAGTTGATAGCCAAGCTGTAGTACAACATTTGACTCATCATCCGTTGGTTGTTGCCGCCGACGTTGATACATACCGCGCCAATCAAGGGGTAAAGTTAGCTGAGCAGGCATATAAACCACAGTTTTCCGTCAATGCGAGTTACGCATATCGGGATGATGCGCCGGATCAGATGTCTCGCACTGACTTTTTCAGCGTTGGTGTGTCATTCGACGTTCCGTTATTCACAGATGGAAAACAAGACCAACAAAAAGCGGCAGCGACCGCACAAGTTGAGGCGAGTAAAACCGATCGGTTGCTGGTGCTAAAGCAGCTGTTTTCAAACTTAAATGGAGAAATTCAAACTATCCAACGATTGCAAGAAAGGCAATCGCTATACGCAAAATCAATTGTGGCACAAAGCGCTGAACAGGCCGAAGCTGCATTGACCGCTTATACCAATGACGATGGGGACTTTTCCGAGGTAGTGAGGGCGCGCATCGCGAAACTGAATGCGCAGTTATCAGCGCTTTCCATTGATATTGCATTGTTAAAAGCGGTAGTACGCAGTAACTATTATTTGGCTCAAATTGAAGAGGGTGCAAGCCATGAATAACAACTTAAAAATGACGCTGGTTGCGGTCACGACATTAACGGCAGGTGTGCTAGTTGGGATGAACCTCTCTTCAAGTAACGAATCTGCGGTAGCGCAAAACGCTGAGAAAGCGCCACTTTATTGGGTCGCGCCTATGGATCCGAACTATCGTCGTGATAAGCCAGGTAAGTCTCCGATGGGAATGGATCTTGTGCCTGTGTATGAAGAAGAGTCTGCGAATGCAAAATTTGGTGAGGGGGTTGTGGAGATAGCGCCTCACGTTGAAAACAACTTGGGCGTTCGCACTGCGGTGGCCATGCGTCAAGCGATGTCTCACCAAATCCGGACTGTTGGGTATGTTCAGTACAACGAAGATAGCTTAGTTCACATTCACCCTCGAGTTGAGGGATGGGTTGAAAAGCTCTACGTGAAAGCAGCAGGAGATCCGGTGAAACAAGGCGAACCTCTGTACACCTTGTATTCGCCGCAACTGGTCAATGCGCAAGAAGAATATCTTATTGCTAGAAAGCGTAATAATCAGGCGCTGATAAACGCAGCGCACGAAAGGCTCAAAGCATTGCACCTGAGTGATGACTTTATCAATACGCTTAAAAAAACGGGTGAAGTGCATCAAAGCATTACCTTTTATGCGCGTCAATCTGGGGTGTTGGATGGACTCCAGATCCGAGAAGGGTTTTACGTAAAACCAGGTACAACGCTCATGAGTATCGCGAAACTTGACGAAATTTGGGTCGAAGCTGACGTATTTGAACGTGATGCTATGTTGGTCGCTCAGGGACAAGCGGTTTCCATGAGGTTAGACTTTTTACCCGGCCGAACGTGGCGAGGGCAAGTCGATTACGTCTACCCCTCACTCAATGAAAAAACACGGACACTTAGAGTAAGGCTTAGATTTGACAACAGTGATGCACTATTAAAGCCGAATATGTTTGCGCAAGTGAACATTCATGCCGATTCTCGTGACGATGTATTACAAGTGCCGAGTGAGTCTGTGATCCGCACCGCCAAACAAAACCGTGTTGTCGTTGAAGTTGCACCCGGTAGCTTTAAATCGGTTGCCGTCGAACTGGGTCAAATTGGTGATGAAAACATTGAAATCCTCAATGGCCTTAACGAAGGAGACAAGATAGTTACGTCAGCCCAATTCCTGATTGATTCTCAATCGAGCATTACTTCTGACTTTATGCGTATGGCGCCAGTTGCAGAGGCTAAGTCAGTTTGGATTGAAGGAGAAATTCAAAGCGTGAACTATGAAAGTCGAGTGGTGAATATCGATCATCAACCCGTACCCGAGTGGGAATGGCCTGAAATGGTGATGGATTTTTCAGTGGCTGACAGTGTCGATGTTGAAGAATTAAGCCCTGGACAGACTTTGCATTTTGAAGCCACGAAACAAGATGACGGTAGCGTATTACTGACTGGCACTCACATTATGTCCGAAGGAAATACGACCGAAAATACACTGCCTACAGCAACAGTGGGCGGTGTGATAAACACCATCACCCCTGACACCCGAGTGCTTAATATTTCTCGCGGCGCCATTGAAAAATGGGACCGTCCCGCAACAACGATGGACTTTGTTGCAGCTGAGCACATTGATTTAAGCCAGCTTATGACAGGAATGAAGGTGACTTTCACCTTTGAAGTGGGTGAGGAATTTGTGGTGACTGATATCAAACCTGCAGGTGAGATGTCGATGAATATGCACTCAGGCCACTAAGGAGCGTTTACAATGATCCAAGCAATAATTCGTTGGTCAGTATACAACCGCTTTTTTGTGGTACTGCTGACACTTATGCTGGTGGGGGCTGGGCTATTTACCCTTAAAAACACGCCTGTCGATGCCATTCCGGATTTGTCTGATGTACAAGTCATTGTCAAAACACCTTATCCAGGACAGGCACCACAAGTGGTGCAAGATCAGGTGACATTTCCACTGACCACGGCAATGCTCTCCGTCCCGGGCGCAAAAACCGTACGTGGTTATTCCTTCTTTGGGGATTCCTATGTTTACGTTATTTTTGACGATAAAACGGATCTTTACTGGGCGCGCAGTCGTGTGCTCGAGTATCTAAGTCAAGTCGCACCACAATTACCTGATGCGGCAAAACCGCAGTTGGGCCCTGATGCCACTGGGGTGGGTTGGGTGTATCTTTATGCATTAGTCGATAAAACCGGCAAACACGATATTAGCCAACTACGCAGCCTACAAGATTGGTTTTTAAAGTTTGAGTTGCAATCGGTTGCCGGTGTGTCAGAAGTCGCGCCGATTGGCGGTATGGTGAAACAGTATCAAGTACAGGTTGATCCCAATAAACTGCGCGCTTACGGTATTCCGCTTACGCATGTGCAGCAGGCGTTGCAACGCGGTAACCAAGAATCGGGTGCTTCTGTGATTGAGATGGCTGAAGCCGAATATATGGTGACAAGTACGGGATATATTCAAAGCGTTAAAGATATTGAAGCTATCCCACTTGGGCAAGCTGTCAAAGGCACGCCATTAACGATAGCAGATGTTGCGTCTGTCAATATTGGACCGCAAATGCGTCGTGGCATTGCTGAGCTTAACGGCGAAGGAGAAGTTGTTGGCGGTGTTGTAGTCATGCGCTTTGGAGAAAACGCGCAAAAAACCATCGATGGGGTAAAACAAAAGCTCGCGGAGCTACAACACGGCTTACCTGAAGGGGTGGAAGTGGTGACGGTTTACGATCGCTCCGAGCTTATCACCAAAGCCATTGATAATCTTTGGTCTAAACTGCTCGAAGAGCTGGTGGTTGTGGCCTTAGTGTGTGTGGTGTTCTTATTTCATATTCGCTCTTCCGTGGTTGCCGTGATCACTTTGCCACTTGGCATTCTGGTTGCTTTTATCGTGATGTATTTTCAAGGGGTGAACGCAAATATCATGTCCCTTGGTGGCATAGCCATAGCTATTGGGGCGATGACCGACGGTGCAATCGTGATGATTGAAAACATGCACAAACACATGGAAAAAACGCCACTCAATGATGAAAACCGCTGGGAAATCGTTGCTAAGTCGGCTTCTGAGGTGGGTCCTGCACTGTTCTTTAGTTTGTTGATTATTACCGTAAGCTTCTTACCTGTGTTTATTCTTGAGGCGCAGGAAGGACGTATGTTTGCACCACTGGCATACACTAAAACGTATGCGATGGCCGCATCGGCAGGGCTTGCCATTACGCTTATTCCTGTGCTGATGGGGTACTTTATTCGCGGTAAAGTTGTGCCCGAGCATAAAAACCCAATCAATCGAATGTTGGTTGGCGCGTATACGCCCTTGTTGAAACAAGTATTACGCTTTCCCAAGCTGACGTTGTTAGCCGCTGCAGTTATTACTGTCGTTGGCTTTTATCCAGTGGATAAAATCGGCAGTGAGTTTATTCCGCCTTTGGATGAAGGGGATTTAATGTACATGCCGACTACATATCCAAGTATTTCGATTGGTAAAGCCAGAGAGATCTTACAGCAAACCGACAAGTTGATAGCGACGGTGCCCGAGGTAAAAAATGTCTTTGGTAAAATCGGTCGCGCGGAAACCGCAACCGATCCTGCCCCGTTGACGATGATTGAGACCTTTATTCAATTAAAACCTAAAGATCAGTGGCGTGAGGGAATGACCACTGAAAAGCTCAAAGCAGAGCTCGATAAGCTAGTGCAGTTTCCGGGCTTAACCAATGCTTGGGTGATGCCCATCAAAACGCGTATTGATATGCTCGCGACGGGGATTAAAACGCCTGTTGGAATTAAAGTCGCAGGTCCAGATTTAGATACTATCCAAAATATTGGTCAAGATCTTGAACGTATTCTGAGTCAGGTAAAGGGCACCGCTTCGGTCTATTCAGAGCGAGTAGCAGGGGGACGCTATATTAAGGTCGATATTCAACGTGATAAAGCCGCGCGATTTGGGCTCAATATTGCTGATGTCCAGCAAGTGGTCGCAACTGCAATTGGTGGAATGGATGTCACGCAAACCATTGAAGGACAAGAGCGCTATCCGGTTAGTTTGCGTTACCCGCAAGACTTACGCGATTCTCCCGAAGCGCTGCGGAAGCTTCCTATAGTCACCGCCGAGGGATTAAATATTGCCCTAGGTGATGTGGCAACTATCTATATTGAAAACGGGCCACCGGGCATTAAAAGCGAGAACGCTCGCATTAATGGTTGGACGTTTATTGATTTAGATGGTGTCGATGTTGGCAGCTATGTGGCAGCAGCTAAACAAGTACTGAGCGAGCAGTTGGAGTTACCTGCAGGTTACTCCATCAGTTGGGCTGGTCAATACGAGTATATGGAGCGTGCTAAAGCTAAATTGACTTATGTGGTGCCGCTCACGCTTGGGATCATTATCGTTTTACTCTATTTGAACTTTAGAAGCTTTAGCGAAGTGGCAATCATCATGGCGACGTTACCTATGGCGATGATTGGTGGGCTGTGGTTACTATACCTTGAGGGGTTTAACTTTTCGGTCGCGGTAGGCGTTGGTTTTATAGCGCTTGCAGGTGTTGCGGTTGAAATAGGCGTGATCATGCTCGTGTATCTCAACCAAGCCATAAGGGAGCTTAAAGATAAACCGCAAGCATTGACAGTTGAGGCCATTAACAATGCCATTTTAGAAGGCGCGGGCAAGCGTATTCGTCCAGTCATGATGACGGTGGCAACGATTATTATCGGGTTATTGCCAATCCTTTACGGTTCGGGCACAGGTTCTGAGGTAATGAGCCGCATCGCCGCGCCTATGGTGGGCGGCATGGCAAGCGCGCTATTACTTACCTTAGTGGTGTTACCCGTAGTATATATGTTGATGATCCGTTGGCGTGAGAAAGTTAATTAATCGATAGCGGAAAAAGTTTGCCTCAAGTGCAGTAATATTAAGCGCTTGAACGGCAAACTTTGGTTTGGCAAAACCCGATTACATCGAAAAAGTGGTTAAAAGACTCTTAGGACCCTAACTAACCCGAGATCAGGTTAATAACGCTTCCTTGGCGCACTTATTGCTGTACTAGAACAGTCAATGCACCAAGGAGCGAGTATGTACATTCAAAATTCACCCTATTCACAAATGTATGGTTCGAGCGATCTTTATAGTCGAAAGAACAATAATGTTGTGAGTGATCAAGACATTTCTAATTCGGCGGCAAAAAACTCGGGAACACCTTCGTTTATGGAAGCCGCAAAGGCTGTACGAGAAAAAGCGCCGAACAACACCCAATCGACTTACCTTACCAAACATTTTGAGCAAGCTGAAAAGCTAGCCCATGAATCTTTGGTGAGTTCAAGTCACAAAATAGGCAGCCGTGAATATAACATCGAGATGTATCGTGAAATGATGACGAACATTGTAGAGATGCCGATTGAAGTAGAAATTGCACCAGAAGAGATGAACCAAGCGTTGTTATTTAATCATCTGGGATTGGACTTTAAAGAGTATAAAACCATTTCAGTGCGTTCAGAGTTGTTAACTATGCTTGAGCAAAAAGTTGAGCAGGACAGTACGCTAATTAGATCAGATAAAGCAAAACTCACCGCAATTATTACCGATACGCAAGATAGGCTAGAGGCCGCGCAAGCCGCGTTACTTGAAGGTGAAGATATTACTCAGCGACTGCAAGATAGCAAAAAAGCTATTTATCACTCTTACGAGCAGCTTAAACTTGGTAAGGTGAGTCAGCGAGACCTGATTTCGACTTTGTAGTTATGGAGGCTTTAACAAAGCGAAGAAAATGCATTTTGCAGTCTGAAATGATTGAGGATTATGTTTTATTCTAAAAAGTACAATTTTTTGTTCTGCCACATTAGTCGCACTGGTGGTACGTCGTTATGTAGTGTCCTCAGGAAAACGGCGCCAGACCTAAGGATGATAGGCAGCCAGCATGCGTCGCTTCTAGAGGCTAGAGCGGCATTGCCGGATGAGTTTGAGAGTACGTTTAAATTTGCTTTTGTACGTAACCCATGGGAAAGACTTGTTTCTTGGTATTCACTATTAGAGAAAGGTAAAAGTCTACACTCAGAAGTGGTATCTGAGAAACGTCATTATGATGAGAAAGAGAAGTTTGAACTATTTGTACAAGAAATGGTTACAGAGCAGCACGGCGGAATAGGGTGGAGTCAATGGTCCCAGTTATCTGACCATTTGGGAAATTCACTCGTCAATGAAATTTGCCGCTTTGAAAACTATCAAAAAGACAGTAAGCGAATTTTAAGAAAGTTGGGGAGCAAAGATTATTATTTGCCTTATTATAATCAAGCATCAAGTAGTCACTACTGTCATTACTACTCAGATTTAGCGTTAAAATTGGCTGAGGAGCTTTTCCTAGATGATATTTATCAATTTGGGTATAAATTTTGATAGTGGCCAGCCTTGTGAAAAACGGTAAATATCAAAGCAAGAAGGAAGTTGGAATAAATATTTGTATAAATCACAGATTGTAACAATAATGTGTTAATTGTTACCTAAAAGAGCTTTTGAGTGTTTATATGGATATCACTGAGTTAGATGAAAAGGCATTTGTTGACGTATTTAACCTGCCAGAAAAAATCACCATAAAGACTGCTAGCACCGCAGATATAGAAGAAATGGCGGTTGTGACTAAAGTGAGCTGGCAAGCGGCCTTTAGCGGGTTTTTACCAGAGCAAGTGCTAGCTGGGGGAACCGTCGAATTTTTCGCAACTATTTGGTCGGAGATCATTAAGAATTCTGCAAGCCAAACGGCTTTGCTCGTGACTGATGGTCGGAAAATATTAGGCTGCGGTGCGGCGGGTAATTACCGTCGAATGTATAATCCGGTTAGCCAAAAAGTATCGAGAATAAATGCGGGTGAACTATATCGCGGTTATATTTTGCCAAGCCATCAGAACTGTGGATTAGGTCAAGCGCTGTTGAAGGCGCGTCTATTGAAGCTTTATGAGCAAGGCTGCCAAAGCGCGTATACCTGGATTTATGAGCAGAACAAACAAGCGAGACGCTTTTACGAAAAGCATGGGGCGGTAAATCTCGACCAAGCCCAAGGGATAACAATGAAACGATTTAGGTTTGAAGAAGTGTGCTATGGCATTGAAGTAAATCGTGTTTTTGATTTTAGCTAAGATGGAGTGAGAGAAAATTTCAAACACGGCATGGTCAGAGGTAATTGTCATCGATAAGCGATGACAATTACTTCATGCAGACTAACGTAGGTCGGCGGGTGTAGGGTAGTCTGGATGCTCAACAATTTTCGGTGCCCAAGCAGCTGGGATCACGGCCTCTCGCTTCTGTTTGATACGCTCTACTAGCGTATTTAAATCAGAATTGGGTTCACCATAAACGGCTAGCCAATTCTCAGGTACGTCTTCTGGGTCTGCAGCCTGAATAACGTGTGCCATCCACTGTTTTCTAAGCTCAGCCCATTCACTACTTTGATTCTCATTGACACCTGCAAGTGGTCGAAGCTCTACATATATTGTTCTTCTAGGACCTTCACTGCGTTTAGGCTCAGAGCCATGTAAAACCATCATGTCTTGAACTAAAATATCTCCGGCTTTAGCTGGTTGCTGTACAACCCCAGGAATATTCCAGCCATATTCGCTCGAGAGAGAATAGATATCCAAAATTTGGTGTTGGGAATCTGGCAAATAGCGTAAGCACCCGTCATCTATATTCGCATCATCAAGATAGATACCGACATTTAAATATGCAAAATGACGAGAATGAGGAGCATCTTGATGCCAGGCTATGTGAGGGTGGGGATGTGGATATTTGCAGACTAAGTCACATTGCAATGGAACACAGCCTGCACCACAAAGGTGTTCACTGATCGCTAACATTGCTGGTGTTGCGAGTAGTTCGATAATTAACTCGGGCGCTTCAAAAAGCAAATCATTATAACGAAAAAGTTTTGGCTCACCTGATTCATTTGATAAATGGTATTGAGTCGCGACTTTTCCGTCTTGCTGTGCTTGTTTTGCTTTATTCTCAAGCGCATTAGATAGTTGTTTCAGTTTTTCCAGCAGCGTGTCGGGTAAAGGTTGTTCAAATAAAACGAAGCCGTTGTTTTTGTAAAAATCGAGTTTGTTTTTGCTCACAATCGTCATGCATGTACTTCCTAGTTATTTTGTTGCTTGCCAGACTTAAGTATTGTTTGTCGAGTATATTCACTCGCCTGCCAAATAGAATCTGTCTCAGCTACAGCACTGACCATAGTGTCTTAAAATGCCTGTTAGAGCAATTACGGTAGGTTACATTGTGGATTTTGTTTATATTAACTCAACTCGAATAAACAGAAACTTCCATTGGCACCGCTTTGCTTCCTCAAGTACAATTAGCGTTTTCGTTTGCAACACACCGGAACCTTCCAATGGAAATCAAAGTAAATTACCTCGACAATCTCAGAATTGATGCCAAATTTGACGACTTTTCTGTGATTGCGGATCAGCCAATTCGCTATAAAGGCGATGGTTCAGCACCAAGTCCATTTGACTATTTTTTAGCTTCTTCAGCGCTTTGTGCTGCTTACTTTGTGAAGGTATATTGTAATGCGCGTGACATTCCAACGGATGGAATTCGTGTGGCGCAAAACAACATTGTTGATCCTGAAAACCGTTATAACCAAATTTTTAAAATTCAGGTGGAGCTACCAGAAAGTATTTCTGAAAAAGACCGCCAAGGCATCTTGCGTTCAATTGACCGCTGTACCGTTAAAAAAGTGATCCAAACAGGACCTGAATTCCAAGTGGAAGCGGTTGAAAGCCTTGAAGATGATTCTCAGGCTATGCTGATGGTTGATACCAGCGAAAGCGACAGCACTTTTATCCTAGGTAAAGATCTTCCGCTTGAACAGACTATTGCAAATATGACCAAGATCCTCTCGGATTTAGGCATGAAGATTGAAGTCGCGTCATGGCGTAATATCGTGCCACACGTCTGGTCTTTGCATATTCGTGATGCTGCTTCACCAATGTGTTTCACTAATGGTAAAGGGGCAACCAAAGAAAGCGCGCTGTGCTCAGCACTAGGTGAGTTTATTGAGCGTTTAAACTGTAACTTCTTTTATAATGATCAGTTTTTTGGTGAAGAAATCGCAAATGCTGAATTTGTTCACTATCCGAACGAAAAGTGGTTTAAGCCTGAAGCTGATGATGCGCTTCCTACTGAGATTTTAGACGACTACACTCGTGAAATTTACGACCCAGAAGGTGAACTACGCGGTTCACATCTAATCGACACAAATTCAGGTAATGTAGCGCGCGGCATTTGTTCTATTCCGTATACTCGCCATTCTGATGGTGAAACCGTGTATTTTCCGTCAAATCTAATAGAAAACTTATTCCTAAGTAACGGTATGAGTGCCGGTAATAACCTGTTTGAAGCGAAGGTTCAGTGTTTATCTGAGATCTTTGAACGCGCGGTGAAAAAGCAAATCATCGAGCAGGAAATCGTGCTCCCTGACGTGCCAGAGTCTGTACTTGCTAAATATCCAGGTATTGTTGAAGGGATCAAAGGGCTTGAAGAGCAGGGGTTCCCTGTGGTGGTGAAAGATGCATCTCTTGGCGGTCAATTCCCCGTAATGTGCGTAACCCTGATGAATCCTAAAACAGGCGGTGTGTTTGCTTCTTTTGGGGCGCATCCTAGCTTCGAAGTGGCACTTGAGCGCAGTTTAACCGAGTTGTTACAAGGGCGTAGCTTTGAAGGCTTAAACGATGTACCAAAACCTACGTTTAACAGTATGGCGGTATCTGAGCCGGAGAACTTTGTTGAACACTTTATCGATTCAACGGGGGTGATCTCTTGGCGCTTCTTTAGTGCGAAGCATGACTACGATTTTATTGAGTGGGATTTTACAGGCACGAATGAAGAAGAATGCGATAAGTTATTTGGCATTTTGGAAGGGTTAGGTAAAGAAGCCTATATTGCGGAGTTCACAGACTTAGGGATCGCTTGTCGTATTTTGGTTCCTGGCTTTTCTGAAGTGTACCCTGCTGAAGATCTGATTTGGGACAACACCAATAAAGCACTGCAATATCGCGAAGATATTCTCAACATCCATTCTCTAGATGACGAAGCATTAGCTAACTTGGTTGAGCGCTTAGAAGACAGCCAGCTTGATAACTATATCGATATTATCACCCTAATTGGTGTTGAGTTTGACGAAAATACGGTGTGGGGTCAGCTTACAATTCTTGAGCTTAAGATTTTAATCTATCTAGCGCTTGGCGATATCGAAGCGGCCATTGAACTAGTTGAAACCTTCTTGCAGTTTAATGACAACACGGTTGAGCGAGGCTTATTCTACCAAGCAATGCATGCCACGCTTGAAATTGCGTTGGATGAAGAGCTAGAAATAGAAGATTACATCCACAACTTCACCCGCATGTTCTCTAAAGACGTGATGGATGCGGTTATTGGCTCAATTAATGGTGATGTGAAATTCTATGGTTTAACGCCCACTAACATGAAGTTGGAAGGTTTAGATAAGCACCTGCGTCTTATTGAAAGCTATAAGAAGCTTCATGCAGCAAGAGGGAAATTCGCTTTATAATTGAATGTTGTAAATTAGGGCGCAAAGCGCGCTCTAATTTACACATGATTGCAAGCCTAAGTAAGCTTTTGAGTAAACAGCTCTATTCGGTTCTTTAACCAGCTTAAAATCTACCCAAGTCCAAGCTAATTCAAATTTTGACGATGACCATTGTTGTATTAGTGACGATTTCTGTTGAGTAATTAGTCCAGATGATGCGAGCTTCTTACATAGGTTATTCGATAATTCGGCCTTATTCTCTAGGAATGAAAACTTGTTGTTGAGCTCATCAAAATATACGGGGGAGCTGACCAATGCGAAATGGTCAAACAGTGTATCTCCAATAGCTAAGTCAAAAAATAAGTAGGGGCTATCATTTATATCACGCCAAAACAGTAGCATCTTCTCGACTTCCTTTACATCTCCGGGAAAATGCACTTTTTCCAAGTATTTTATGACCTCATCCTGATGCATAGAAATATATAGTTTTGTTGTGGCGGGCTTACGTTGCTGCATAAATGAGATATGTATTATGTGACCCGAAAGCGGTAAGTGTTTGAATAGTCTAGATAGCGTTAAACTTGCTTTTGAGTGATATTGTTGGCACAGACCCATAGAAAAAACATATGGTTTATAGTGGCTAAGCTGTGCATTTTTCTCTGCGAGTTGTTCCGGATAGCCAGATTCTAGACAGTAATGCACACCGGGAGCTGCGATGGTTTCTGGTTTGTTTACCAGAATCTTATCAAATTCAAGCCATAAAAACGGAGTAAATTCGTCAAGGGATTTCAATTTAGCATAGGTGCTTCGTAAATTTTCTATTAAAGGAAGCCAACGATTATCGATAAAGTTTGTACGTTTTTTAGGGGATTGGTGATCGATAGCGCAGAGTAAATCCAATCGACTTAATTCATGGCTAGCTAGATCTCTTATTTCTAAATAGTAGGATGAAAACAGCTGAGGAAAAAGGCTTGCAATTTCTTGCAAGCCTTCAGTTGTTTTTTTACCTAACAATTCGTGGAGAGATTCATCTAACACTCTGTTAAGTATAGTATTCACCGTATTACCAAATAATATTTGCGTTATCAGCTAAATTTTGCGAGATAATTTTAAGAGAGAATAATTCACGTACAAATTTCTCCTCATTACCTTTTATATCTCCAAACTGAGAGACCAACGAAAGTAGTTCATCTTTTACGTCTGCAGAAAGCTCCGCTTTGGTGTTGTTATACTCTACGCTGAAGTTTGATATATAGTCACTTGGAGATTGAATAAATTCACTGTGAGACGTTTCTTCATATGCTATCGAACGTAAGAAATTAAGTAATGCTACGACTTCAACTCCCTCGGTAATAGAAGCTTTACTGCTTGTTTTCTCACCCTCGAAGTGAGAAAGGTAGTCACTGATAAAATCTTCATTGTTTAGTGCAGCAGAAAAGTTGCTTTTGATAAGTTGATTTTCTTCAGGTTGTTTGCAAAGTTTACTATTACCACCAATAGTTAAGCACTCTTCGGTGATATCTTTGTTGTCTACATAACCATTCAATGATTTTATTGGGTTGTCCTGACTATTTAATCTGAAGTCTAAATCAATATTTAATCTGTTTAGATAGTCTATGAATGCATTGTTAGCCATTTTACTTTTCCTTAGGGTTTAATGTTATTTCTTTCATTGGTATACCAGGTATTCCACTGTTTATTAAAGTGAAATCTTTGAATCTTTCTGTCCATTTTATTTTATTTTCATTGTAATAATAATTTAGATTGTTATGGCAGCTCGCGCAATCAGACCCTTTATTTCTGATACTTTCAGAGACGGTCCACTGTGACTTAGGAATTTCACATTTGCTATTCACCTGAGCTAGAAAAGGCTCAAAAACCACACTTCTAACATTTTTGTCAAAGCGCTGGTATGACCCCGCGTTATCAATATGTGGATATTGTGAGCCAATAAGCTGGTAATGTTGTAATACTGAGTTTTGTTTTTTGAGCTTAGAGCGATACTGATCATTATATGTTGCAGCTAGAGTGGGGATCGGCTCATCTCGAATAAGAGGTGTCGGTCTATTGGCTGTATATATATTGGAACAGCTATATTCATCCTGAGCAATGAAGCTATATTGAATCGTTTTTGGGGTTTCACTTTCAAGCGTATCAACCTGCTCAAATGTCAACCAAGTCCAAGTCGGTTTATCACCTACTAATAGGTTTGAACTGGTACCGACACCGATGTGCATGGCAACGAGACCGAGTGTTTGTGTTACTGCAAAACCATGTAACTTAATGTTTTCCATGGTGATGTATCTCAGTTTATCATCTTTGTTTGTGAGTATGCGCCAACCCAGTTTTAACGCAATCTGAGGTTGTTTAGCGGATGTGTTACCTTGCCCACAACTGCCCCACCTAAATGCGAAACCCGCGAGGTCTTTGAGAGCAGGGTTGTTATCAATTTCGTTTAGGTTTTCTTTGGTATCCCATAGTGCTTCCATCCATTTATCATTTACACGCTTTTCAAAAAATACAGGGTTGTTATTTTTATCTCTTAGGCCTAGCATTTTGATTTCGTCGCCATCTAGCTTTAACGACATATCTAAGTCTAAACAACCAGAGTCACATTGCCAGCTATCTGCTGTGGTAATATTTTTTCGAGTATCTTTGCCTTCAACAGAAACGGGCGTGTTGAACTCCTTTAAATAGCCATTTGTGTAGTTGACTTCAGCAAGTGTTGCGGTATTAATCCAGTCAGCCCAAGCGGGTAGTGAAAGCTTGCCGAATTGTTTTTGTTGGTTAATCGCAATAAAAGTTTGCCATGAGTATTCGTATAAATGCTCAGGTGTAAGCGTAAAATTGGCAATCGCATTGTTCGTGCTCAAATCACATGAAACGTCCGCAGGAAGCAAAGTTGTTGATGCACTCGCAACCCCTGAACAGCCCAATGCTAACAGTAAGCATGTTCTAGTTATCATTCTTAATTTCCTATTTTAAATACTTGTTGATATATCCAAGTGCCCCTTGCAATTCAGCGACTTCTTTAGCACTTTGTAATTGTTCTTTACGAGCAGATTCTGTAGTACACAGCATACTTTTAAGTCGATAAGCTTCTGGTAAGTAAAACGTATCAAGTTTTTCATTTGCAATATTGATAGCAATATCTAACTGTTCTAAAGCCTCTTGAGTATCTTCTGCAAGCAGTAAGCATTCACCATACATTGTTCGTAGCCAAGCAACATGACCGATAGAGTCCGTTAACAGGTAAGCATCTAAACCAGAACGAACGAGGGGAAGACCTTCAGATACATTGTGATCAAGACACATCAGCCAGCCTTTTATTACGTTACCAATGGATAACCAAAGCGCGAATCCATGCTTCTCAGAAAGTGAAAGGACCTTTTCAGCGTAATACTCGGCTAGGTCGCGTCTTCTGGATATTACTCCAATGTAGGCATGACGGGCGTAAACGTGAACTTGATATGCGGGAATATCATCTAATTCTGTCAGTCTATCAGCTTTAATTCGCTGTTGATCAGAACGTTCGTAATCACCCATGAGCCAAGAAACACCGGCATGAATTGGCAGTGAAGATATTGCACAGTCAAATGGAAATGGGTAGCTTTTGAAGTATTCGTGGTGCTCATCATAGTTATAAAG
The DNA here is from genome assembly GCF_024746855.1 of Pseudoalteromonas maricaloris. NCBI lineage: Bacteria > Pseudomonadati > Pseudomonadota > Gammaproteobacteria > Alteromonadales > Pseudoalteromonadaceae > Pseudoalteromonas > Pseudoalteromonas maricaloris. Next base: position 400,794 of record NZ_CP024626.1, read on the forward strand.
TGCCAATGCCTGAGTAAAGGTCTTGTCAGCCAATAGCAGATCACCTTTAGCCCATTCGATCCCGCCTTTTAAATGAAGAGCTGCTATTTCCAATGCTGCAGAATTTTGCTGTTTAGCCATTTCAAGTAGTTGTTGTATCGTGTTCAATCCTTCGATATGCTCGGCTTTAACGACTTGAATTAATGCAATACTCCAAAAAGCTGAATACAGCTCAGGGGGGTTGTTGAGCTCGCTACACAGTGCTCGGGAACGGTCAATATGTGGTGTGATACTGCTGTTTGCATATCCCAATGTGGTAGCCAAGTGCAGTGCTAGCGCATTTCTTATTAGAATTTCTGTGAGCTTGTTTTCGTAACTGCCTGTACATTGCGTGAGAGTATTAAGTGCGCAGGTATAATGTTGTATTGCAGAATTTATATCTGCTAACTGTGTACTTTTTTCTGCAGCGAGTTTCCAAAGCACTGTTGCATCAGTGTATTCAAGCGCCTTTTCATGATGAGTTGCTCTTAATGTGTAATCCTCACTTTTGTATGAGTTTAGTGTTTGAGCAACCACTGAATGTAACAAACGTATGCTGGTTTGATTAACACTTTCATAAGCAGCATCCCTCACCAGCGCATGCTTAAAGATATAGCTATCGTTATCAACGCGGCGTTGGTGCACGATAAGGTCGTTTGCTATCAGCTCATTTAAGTCGTTTTGGATCTGGTTTTCGCTTAAAGAAGATGCCGCAACGAGTAAATCATATTCAAACTCTCGGCCTATCGTTGCCGCAAGTTGCGCTGTTTCTTTGGCATGACTAAGACTATCTAGTTTTTGTTGTAATGACTCTCTTAAACTCGTAGGTACTTGGTCAAGTTTATCTGGTGCGAGAAAGTCAATTTCTCCCCCTTTATCTCCAACTAATGCCTTTTGTTTAAGCATGTTGACGAGTTCTTCAATAAATAGCGGGATCCCGTCTGTGCGACTGGTAAGTAATTTGAGAACTCGCTCTGACACTCGGCGGCCATCAAACAAGTTAATGATAAAATCTTCGGTGGACTTCTCGGTTAGTTTTCTCAGGCAAACATCCACTAAGGTAAGGTCTTTCAACTGAGTTGGCACCGCTTGTCTTGAAGTGCTTAGTAAAACATCACCTGAAGCGAGCGCACCGACAAAGTGATGTAAAAACTCTAAGGTGGTGCTATCTGCCCAATGAATGTCTTCAATAATGTAAAGTTTAAACTTACTGAGCCCGTGACGGTTTGACAGTAACAATGCGCAAAGCCCTTTAAACAACACTTGCTTCTGCTCATCGGGAGAAAGTGTAGAAGGCGTAATTTCATCATCAAGTGAGATATTGAGCCAAACTAGCAACACAGGGATAGCTTGCACTAAATCGAGCTTACTATCCACGTTTGATAATACATAACTAAACACGGTATTGGCTGAATGAGCGTCAAGCTGTTCGGTGTTAAAGAGGTATTTGACCAACGTTAAAATTGGATACAAAGCATTATTTTGGTGCTCTGGTAAACACTGGGCGACTAAATGCTGATATTGCGGTGCATTAGCACGAATTTCTTGCAGTAGCCGAGATTTACCTATGCCAGCTTCACCATGAATGTGGGCGATGCGTGTTGCACCTTCGACTTCGTTATTAATGAGTGAAAGTGTCTGTTCAAGCTCAAGGTGACGACCTACAAGTTCATGATGGTTCTTTGTACCACGCATAAAGCCAAATGCTTCGATGCGACGTTCTCCTTGCAAGTTATAAACCGGCGTTAGTTCAAATAACGGGCCTATTTGAACTTGGCCGTACAGATTGAATTCTGAAAAAGCATCAAGGAGTGAGCGTGACTCTGCACTACATAAGACTTGGCGCTCGCCGGCTTCACGGGAGAGTGCTGCTGCAATATTTGCGTGATGACCTTCAGGTACGGCATTGGCGTAGGTAATAAATACACCAGTATGAATACCAATGTGAGCATTAAGGGCGACTCTGTGGGCTTCTTGCATTAGTGCGTTACGTTTGCCAAGTTCGCTTATCATTTCAAGTGCGGTACGAGCAGATAACCGCGCATCGTTATCGCTGCTAACAGGGTAGCCAAAATAAAACAAGCTGGTATCGGCGAGGTTACCCACGTGATAAGCGCCGTAACGAGTCGCGATATCAATAAAGTGATTGCGTTGAGATTTATAAACGGTGTCGATGACATCGAAGTCTTTATCTTGATTGTCGAGTGCTTTAACACTTAACCTTACCGCAAGAACGGTGAGCTGTTTGCGCTCAGTAAGCGCCGTATATTCTTGAATGGCACGATGGTTAGGATCGTCATCACGGATCATTACTGTGGTTTCGTCGTAACCATGTTGAGCTTTAACATCATTTAGTACACCAACAAGGTTTGATACGTTCATTCGTGCCAGTTCAGAGAATGCCTCGGTTGCGGTGATCACGCGCTCCAACGCGCTTTTATTGAGTACGCGTCTGAGAAGCCCTGCAAGAGGGTGGCCAAGTAGTGCGCTTGGAATTGGAATATGTACATCGCTTAATTGCTTGTGATAAATCGATGCGACGCTAGTACCCGTGACCGCAGGCACGCCAGTTAAACATTCTAAAAATACCAAACCCCAGACATAGAGATCCGATTTGGCCGAGGCTGGCTCACCACGTAATTGTTCTGGTGCGCTGTAAGAAGGTGTGCCTAATGTTTCTTGCGTAAGTGTGATTGTTTCAAAGTCATGCTGGCGGGTTTCTTGTGCCAGTGTACCAATACCAAAATCAAGTATTTTGGCATAAGTTTTTGCACCAGACTGGCTAAGCATGATATTGGTTGGCTTTATGTCTCTGTGGATAATGCCCTGTTGATGAGCGTGAATGAGCGCGTCTAACACCTGCAACATGATGTCGGTTGCATACACTGAATCAATTGCACCATTTTGACTTAGATAGTCCCGTAGTGTTTGCCCTTCCACATACTCGAATACCCCGAACATTAAATTTTCATTTAATTGTCCTTTATCTAATAATCGTACGATATTTGGGTGATTTAATTGACTACAAAGTAAGGTTTCGCGATTGAAACGTTCCGCATATCTGTGTTTTTTCGTCGCTTCCAGTTGTGGTTCTAACGCCAAAAATTTTAGTGCAACGATTTGCCCAGTGTTTATTTGGCGTGCTTTGAAAACTTTACCGAATCCACCTTCTCCAATTTTTTCAAGTAGTTGGTATTTGTCAGACTGGAAAACATCGACAATATGGCTATCCGAAAACTGTGTCAGAGACATATGATTACTAATTCTTATTTTTTGTTAATGGTATAGGGTAATTGGAATGTAAATACTTGTCTAGCATGAGAATTTTAATTGTTTTTAAAAATTGAACAGTGTTGGTTTTGTTTTTATTCTAAATTTCTATAAGTTATTGATAATTAGGTTTTTTATTTTTTAAGGTTTTGTGTAATAAGGTGTAATTGTCAGACTCTTTGTAACTATGTAGAGTGTGAACTGGTGGCAGTACATAATAATTTTAGATAAGGAGCTGCAATAGTGGATAGAAGAAGATTTGTTAAAGTGGGTGTGGCAGGTGTGCTTGGTGTAGCGTTCGCGCCAGCTTTCACCTTTGCTGCTGACCAAGGAAGTAGCACTGTCATTCCAAAAGTCCCTTTAGCGCAATTTGATGGTTTAGGTATCTCTTTACCCAAAATTTCAATCCATAACCCGCAGGGGGAGTTGGTAACCTTCGAAACCCAGCCTCTTATCATTCGGCGCTCAGACAATTACTTATATATCTATTTTGAATTGTCAAAGCAAATAGACATCTACACACTTGATGGTCATCGTGTAGAACACATCTCGTTGCCAAGTAATATCAATAGGGTTGTTGATTTTACTGTCGATGTCGAAAAACAACTAATTTATGTTGTGGGTAGGCAGTTATCAACCATAGATCAATTAAGTTTCGACGGCACGTACTTGATGACAATTGGTGAGCTCGCGTATGACGCTCCAAACAGAGTTAATGGGATTAAATCGTTGGAGTTGAATTCTAGTGGCAATGTTATTGTACTCTGCGGTATGCGACAGCAGCAGTTCGAATATACTTCGAGTGGCGTGTTGGTTAATGTGAATCGTGTCGCCACCAATGTATTTTTATAAAAATAAGAGCTTAATTTAGGTATTTAGTAAATCTATCAATCACTGGGATAAAGAATAAAAGTTTGTAGACTTGTAAAATATGTACTAAACCCTAGTAGCGAAACAAACTGAGCAAGAGCCAAGTATCAGCAACACTAAAGGCTCTGCTAACGCTCTGATACTCTCCATACGTCACCGCCTAGGAGCTTAATATGGAAAAATATACGTTTGAAAATTTAAAAGCGATAGAAGGGCAAACGCTAGAAATAAAATCACCTGATTATCATGCTAATTTGCAGGTTTCAGAAGTTGTCCATTCTCCCACAAAGAATGAACATTGGGAGGGGTATATAGTGTATTTAAGAAATACAGATACCAGTAATATACCACAACAGGGAAATTATATGGTTACCCATCCTGAACTGGGTTCTGTAGAGTTATTTATGTGTCCCAATTCACCCAGTGAAATTGAGATTATTTTTTCACGTAAAAAAATGATTAACGAATCTTAGAGTGGAGAGCTTATGACACCTTTTTATGGAATGATTCAGCAATTTGCATGTAATTTTGCTCCTACCGATTATGCCTTCTGTGATGGCGAGATAATGCAAATACAACAGCACCAGGCATTGTACTCTTTGTTAGGGAGTCAATTTGGCGGTGATGCACGAACGACTTTTGCTTTACCCGATCTACGAGGGAGGGTACCTATGCATCCAAATTTAGGCGCAAGAGAGGTTCAAGGGGCGCAAGGTGGTAGTGAAACCGTTGCTATTACCCTTGCGACAATGCCTCCTCATTATCACAAAGTGAATGTCTCAAGTGCGAGCGGGATATTTCGTAAACCAAATAATAACAAACAAGAAAGACCTACTGTATTTGCTTCTGTAAATCCTGATATTGCCGAAGCGTACACTACAGCACCTTCAAACCCATCTAGTTTGCAAGATACCAGCTTGCAAACATTGACAGCTAGTCCTGCATCGGGTGGGCAAGCCCATAATAATATGCAGCCTAGTTGCGTTATCAACTTTTGTATAGCGTTGGACGGGTTATACCCTCAGCGAAGCTAATAAGGAATAGTTTATGTCTAGTAGGTATTTATCAGAAATTATTATGTTTGCAGGCACGTTTGCTCCAATGCATTGGTCCTTTTGTGACGGCCAGCAGCTTGCAATTTCGACAAATCAAGCTTTATATTCTTTATTGGGGACTACATTTGGCGGAGATGGGAGAGTTAGCTTTGCTCTACCAGAGATGAGGGGAAGAGTACCTGTAGGGCAAGGCTCAGGACATGGGTTGACGCCTCGAGCTTTGGGTCAAAAGTTTGGTACAGAGTTCGAAACATTAACTGAATCCCAGATCCCATCCCATACCCACTCATTTAGGGCTAGTTCCGAACCTGCAAATTTAGGAGACCCATCTGGTGCTGTACTTGGAACAGCAGAGCAATTTGCGCCTGAAACGGAAAGTGGTTCGATAGTGCCCATGAGTGCTGCTGCTGTATCTTCAGCTGGTCAAAGTGATCGACATTTGAATGTCGCGCCGATCTTAGCTGTCAATTTTGTTATTTGTATGGCCGGTGTATATCCCCCTAGAAGCTAAAAGGAAACGTTATGAGCGACTCGTTTTACGGTGAAATTTCAATGATGCCTTATACTTTCACGCCTGAAGGTTGGGCTGCTTGTGAGGGGCAACTAATGCCAATTGGCCAAAATAGTGCGCTATTTTCACTTATTGGGACCATGTACGGGGGAGACGGTCGTGTCTCTTTCGCGATACCAAACTTGATAGGGCGCACGCCAATACATTCTGGACAAGGTCCAGGCTTAATTAATTGGGGGTTGTCTCAATTTGGAGGAGATAGCAGTGTGTACTTAACAACAGAGCAGATACCTCCACATACTCATCAAATGATGGGGAGCACGAGTAATAATGTGGCGGCTACTATTCCGGGTAATTTACCTGCTGCGTTAATTAGCAATGATACCATATTAGATCATTTCGATTTAAACAGTGACGGTAGCGAGCTAGATTATGAGAGTGTTGCATTTACCGGAGGTGAGGAAGCCCATGAAAATAGGCAACCTTGGCTTGCGATAAAGTTTTTCATTTGCCTTGATGGAATTTATCCGTCTCGTAGTTAACTCTTTTCCCAAAAGGTATCTATATAGATACAATGTACTGTATAGATATCTATTTTTTGTTGGGAGTTAATTATGTATTCGATTTTATTACTAGTGTTTTATATGGTTGAAAGTGATGAGATCCTACCTTTTTTTACTTTTATTTTATTTTCTCCATATTTCTGCTTCTTATGCATTGAATTCTGGTGAGTGGCCAAGGGTTTTAAATGTTAAATATGGTAATAGCTCTATTTCTTTAGATTACCACTCTGAGTTCAAAGAAGCTCCCGTTTACCATCACCCAAACTTAAATAATTTTGGATTGCTTATTGGTGCGCGTATTTTAATAAAGCACAGTATTGATTTAGATAAAATAAAAGAAACTTCTCCACTGCCTCACTTTAAGGTTTATAACTTTTTGGGTGAAGCTTGGAGCGTAGTATTTACAGATGGTGTAAATCACACATTTGAGCTGTTGGAAAGTTTAGCTCATGTAGAAGGAATAATAGACTTTGAGCCAGACTTTTTGCAAGTTCGACTAGAACGAAAAAATAATGAGACTCCTGATATATGGAAAATTTACACTCATACACCAGTTCGAGAATCACTTTCAGTTAAGCGTTGGTTTGACAGAGCAGGAGAGGGGACTGTCGTTGCAATAATAGATAAGGCATTTACATTAGAAGACCCATTTCTGAGACGTACCCCTATTAAACTCCATTATAGTGTTGATGAGTTAAAGGCTCGATCCGATAATCCCCAGCAGCTAAAAAATCTAAAACAAGATGGCTTTCATGGTAATTCAGGTAGTGCTTTAATTTGGTCAACACATGAGCAATATCAAGGTTTAGCGCCTAAAGCGGATGCAGTATTAATCGCTAGAGAGTATAACTGGACATCCGATATTATCTTATCGTTTTTTTTGGCAAAAATGTCTGGGGCGGATGTGATCTCTTGCCCTTGGACATTAATGTTTGTACCGGCCTCACTACAGCAGGTTTTGACTGATCTAGCACAAGACGGTCGGCAAGGAAGAGGGACATTGGTGATTGTAGCAGCTGGTAACACACCTATGCAGTTAGATGGCGGTTTTATGTTAGCAAATCAAAGTCAAGTGATCGCCATTAATGCGATGCATGGCGAAAATTATGGGCCAGTAAAAGGGGAAAATATACTTATAGCATTGCCTGTTCCTTATACGGTTTATAATGAAAATCAGGCGGACTACAGCGCATTTTATACAGGGACATCTGCTGCTAGTGTTGCATTCACAGGAGTCTCCGCAGCGATTTTAAGTGCGTATCCTGAGTTAACAAGAGAGCAATTTATTAACTTTGTTAAGCGTAATAATAGTAAAAACCTAAATGTAAACGAGCTAATTAAGGTGATTATGGAGAGTCAAAAAAGTCGAATATTAAATGGATTCTAGCTTGATCTGACTTATTGATTACACCATGCATTATCTTGTTGTTTACTTCATATGCTATTTTTGGTGATAAATGGAAGCCTTTATCTTCCTCAATAAAAAGAACCTCTTTGTTTGTTATTATAGGGATATGAATTTTATGGGGGATATCAGCTGAAACATGTTGATCAATATGTAAATCTATATGGCTGTGTGGTAGTAGCTTTGCTAGCATAATTCGAGCAGTCCTGCCATTGTGATAATTGTAAACTTTAGTTACATGATCAATTAATGGTTGTATAGTCATTTTCCAGTTTTCCCACTGATGGGTGTAATATGACTCTAGGTGGTTGTCTAGACTTTTTGGGAATTGGAATATAATGTGCTCAGTGCTATGAAAACATTGAAAGTTGTTAGGTTTAGCGCTATTTGTGCTATCCCAAGTTGCACTACTAAGTTGTACTTGTTTATAAAGTGGTTCAAAGATAGTGTCTGGAATAGTTGTTAATTGACGTATTTTTCCATCGAAATAACACATGGGCATCCTGAATAAATAGTTAAAGTATCATAATTGAGAGAGAATGTGTTTTGAAAACTAATTTAGTATGCTCTTTCCCCAAATGCGGTAGAACCTGGGTCAGGTTCATACTTGCTAATTATATTAATCAGTATGTAAAAGTACATAAGTCAATAGATTTTTTTAGCGTGTTCACCTTGTGCCCCAATTATAACTTAGATCCCGAGAGAGGGCTCCCTGCATATGCTTTATCACAGCAAGACCCTTTCGTTACTTTTAGTCATGCAGTATCTCATAGCAAAGAAGCTGATAAGTTGCTTATTATCAAGCGCTGTCCATTAGATACTTTGGTTTCATATTACTTCCAGTCGTCTAGCCGTCACGGTAGAGATTTACCACCACTATCAGAGTTCACTGTAAACCAAAGTATTTTCACACTTATTGAGTTTTATAATGAACTTGCAGCAGCACTCAGCAATAACGACCCTAAACAGCTTAAGACGATAAGCTATGAAGGTCTACATAGAAATACAATGGAAGTGATGATCTCAGTGATTGAGTTTTTTGAACTTTCACTGGAAGTTGATAAGTTGACGCAAGCGATAGCCCACTCTGCGTTTGATTCACTGAGGCGCTTAGAAATAGAAAAAGGATTTCCCAACCGACAAATTGTCATTGACCCTACTAATCCAAATTCCTTGCGAGCAAGGGAAGGTAAGGTTAATGGGCACACTCAACATTTTTCGAAACAACAAATTGATAAGATAAAAAATATACTAGAAAGTCGCCTAACATTGCCAGCAAAAATATTGTTAAGCGAATACTTTTAAGGGGAAGATTATGAATTTTAGCGAACTCGTATTACCAAAAGGGCTACATGTAAGAATGTCGAAGCCAAGCGATAGTGGGTTTTTACAAAGAGTGCATAATGAAAAACGTGACGATTTGCGTATGGTAGAGGGGGAACCGGACTTCATAGAGTCCTTAATCGAATTACAGTTCAGAGCAATGAACCAAGGGTACGGCGAGCAATTTCCGAATGCAATGTATTTTATCATTGAAAAGCAGAATGAACCGATTGGTCGGGCGGTAGTCGATTTTTCTGAGAATCAAGTGCATTTAGTAGACTTAGCCATTATTAAAAAGGCTAGAGGAAATGGGGTTGGGGAGGCAGTATTACGCTCATTTATGCACATAGCAGGTAAAATCGGTGCTTCAATGAGTCTGTGTGTGCTTTCCCATAATTTCACAGCAAAACGTTTATACTTAAGGCTGGGCTTCAGAGTGACGAGCATAGAAGGCCCGTCGGAAGTCATGATTTGGTATCCACAGGCGGCATCTAAAATTTACGTTTGATTGGATAATTATATTAAAGGGCCATACCCGAAGTAGGTAAATAGTGGAGCATAAGGAGTGAACGCTTCGATAGCAAAAGCTAGCTGTGCTTCACTCAGGTTTTCCATTTGCTGATTGTTAAAGTTGACTAATGGAGATGTCCGACCCTTGACGTTATGTATTTTTGAGAAATCCACAGAGTCAAGAGTTGGCTCAAACTCCGCCAACTGCTTCGAAATTATTGTGGGGTTATCACAAATAGCTTCATAGTGAATAAGCAAATATGGAGCAGCGCAAGACTCTATATTTTGTTTTTGTTGCATAAAACACCAAATAATGTGGTCAACAGCGAGTTGCTCAATATTGTAAAGGTCAGCTCGACCACGAATTATCGACTCAAAGGTTGCGATCGGGTTTCGAACTAAAAAAATGAACTTGGCGTTATCAAATTCTTCCATAAGCATATTCATGCGAGCGATATTGCATGGTGACTTTTCGATAAACAAGTTAGCGCTATTTTGTGTCTGTTTAACACAATTACTCCACCCTTTTCTGATAGCTGGCCAGTTGTAACTTCGAGGATCAGTTAGGCGATTTAGTGTATTGAATTGGCTCCACACGTACATGCTAGCATCATGAGCAGGGTTTGGTCCGATAAACTCAGGCAGATATTGGCCCTCGGTTGGTAGGCTAAGTACATTTTTTCCTGCTGCTAATGTGTTAGACAATAGGGTTGAGCCTGAATTATTTGGACTTAAAATAAATAAGTGTGTAGTTGCCTGAGCAATGCGTTTTATCGGCCGAGCGTCAAAGATAAGGTGAATACGATCTTCTTGTGAACTATTTGAAACTCCATGTAAAGCAAGATTATTAAGCTCATAAATAATGCCTGCTTTAAGGGAATACGTATTATCTTCTATGTAAAAGTCGACAAGGGAATTGGTTTTAAGTGGTACATGTACGCGGTGGTACTTGGCAAACATTGGATCTGAATCATAATGCTTTGAAATGCTGTTTCCCGCAGGTAAGCGCGCAAACATTATTTTCGATATATCCAACTTATGATAGCCATAGTACTGAGCAAATCTCGCAAAAATCGGTGCGAGTAGTGGCTGAAATACTTTAAGTAATGGCTCATTTACCTCTGTATAAGAGCCTGACTTAAAGAGTAAAACAATGCTATTTGTTTGCTTATGTACCTCATACGAAGTTTGTCGATAAGTGTTTTCTTGCCAATTAGACTCTGCCAAAGCATCGATCGCTGAACAAAGATTGCTGATATCTACATGCCCTATTGTGAGCAAGGGTTTTGTTAATCGCACATTGGCTCCTTAGACACTTACCAAAACTTAACTTTTGATTCTTTAATGAGTTAAATACATTACCACCACAAAAATATGTTGCGAAAAGGAAGAAATCAGTAGCGGTAACTGTAACTATATTATACATTTTCATCTATCTTATTGATAAATATTAATGATCTAGATATGACGGCAGAGACTAAACTATCATTTGGCATCGAATATTGCGAACGTTTTCCTGCCTTATTACACGCAATGCGTTCTACTATTCTCGTATCAAGTCATAACTTAGATGGATTGCTGATTATCAGTTCGAACGATGGTTGTGAAATTCAGTTACAAGTGGTGAGAATGCCACGAGTGCTGGGCGTTGCTGTTAATGCTTCACAAACTAAAATGGCTTTTGCAGCCTATGCACAATTATTGCGATATGACAGAGTAATAAAGCCACATGAACACCCAGTTTTGCAGTCTTTAGAGACTAAGCATGACTCATTTTATTATCCAGTACAAACACATGTCACGGGCTTTTTAGATACTCATGATGTTGCATTTGGAGGTTCCAATGATGGCGAATCCATATACCTAGTTAATACGCGTTTCAACTGTATCGCAACAATAGAAACTGGCAAACAGTTTAAGTCTGTTTGGCGACCCCCTTTTATTAGTGAATTAGTTGCGCAAGACCACTGCCACTTAAACGGTATGGCGATGAAAGGTGGCAAGCCTGAGTTTGTTTCATATTTTAGCGATTTAGATAGTCAGCTTAGTTGGCAGGGTGAAAGCAGTTTTACTGGGGGAATTATGCGTATTAGTGATGAGAAGGTAATTGCAAACGAGCTCAGTTTGCCACATAGCCCAAAATGGCATAATGATTCGTTGTATTTTTGTGAGTCAGGTACCGGAAGCGTTTGGTGTTGGGATGTACGCGGGCTCAAAAAAGTGATTGAAGTAAACGGATTTACAAGAGGACTTACTTTGACTGGTAAGCTCGGTTTTGTTGGTCTCTCGAAAATACGCGGTGCACGAGACGGTAGTAAGCGTTTTAGTGATATGCCGTTACTGTCGATCACTGATGAGCTATCAAGCGGTATTGTGGCTTTTGATCTTAGAAGTGGAGAAGAAATCGCCACACTAAACTTTTCTGGAGTATTAGATCAAATTTACGATGTTACGATAATAAAAGGCGAACGGTTCCCTAAAATATTTGAGATGGATGAGAATGAAGTAAGTGAGATAATCGTCTATAGTTAAGTCAAAATTCAGTGCAACTCGTAAGGTTGCACCTTCTTCTTAATTTCGATACAAAATAAGAAATTCAGTGTAATTGCATGTAATTGAATAATTATATTGATCGGATTACAATTTTTAGTTGGTTATTTGAAAATATTTGGCATTTAGAAGCAAAACTGGAATGACGGCTTTGCTTTTCTTTCTGCGTGTTAGTTTATTTTTCAGTACTGCATTAATGCAGGGAGTTTTAGGGAACCAGTATGAATCGTTCGAGTTTTAATTTTTCGCAGATCACAACCGCGACTAGCCAAGTTTTACATTCTGATGATAAAAAAACTTGGAGAGAGAACAATCAACGCATCCTTCATTTAAATGGTTGTAAGGTACTTACATTTGCTTTAATGGGGTTTTCCGCGGGTTATAGTGTGACTAGCTCAGCGCAAACGTCTAGTTATCAACATCCTGAAAAAGCTTCCAGTGCGCAGATAGGTGAGCCTTTAGAGCCTTCGGTTGAGTTTGATCTCGATGATTTTTTGGCGGGCTCAAAAGCTAGAAACCGTCATAGCCCTGTATTAAAACAAGTGATGAAAGAGCTTGAGCTGTTTTCAAATAATCATAAGTCTTTTATCGGGGATAACGATACTAAAGGAAAAATCAATACCGCGGCTGACGGTGTATGTTATAGCGGTTTTTGCTATGGTGGTCCAAATGATAGACAAGCCTGCTCAACTGATGAAGACTGTGCTTCAACACCTCTGACGCCTGAGGTAAACGTAACAGGCAATAGCCAGACTATAGACGACGGAGATACGACACCCTCAACAGCAGATCATACCGATTTCGGCACACATACCTCAGATGATGCTAACTTAGCCCGAACCTTCACTATTAGTAATTCAGGAGCTGGGAATCTGACGCTGAGCGGCTCACCTTTGGTCTCGATTTCTGGTTCTTCTGATTTTAGTGTGACTACTCAACCCTCCAGCAGTATTTCACCAAGTGGTAGTACAACGTTTGTAGTAACATTAGATCCGTCGAGTGTCGGTGAACAGATAGCAACAGTCTCTTTTAATAATAACGATTCAGACGAAAACCCCTATAGCTTTCAAGTCAAGGCGACAGTCGAGGCAACAAACGCTGCTCCAGTTGTTGATTTAGATTCAACGAGTGGTAGTGACGATAGCAGTGCATCATTTTCTGAAGGTGGTGGTGCGGTTAGCATAGCTCCAAATGCGAGTGTAACTGAGCCTGATGGCGACACAATCACCACCATAACAGTAAGTCTTACCAACGATCAAGACGGTGCATCTGAAGGTTTGAATGTTAGTGCATCCGCTCAAGATGCATTGACGGGAATTTCGAGTTCTTCTGATATTTCGCTACAAGATACAATTTCTATCACTGGCGCAACGGCAACCGCAGCAGAAGTACAAACCTTCTTACAGGCAGTCACTTACAACAATACCTCCAGTAGTCCCAATGAAACCGCAAGAACTGTCACTGTTGTTATAAATGATGGTACAGTTAATAGTGCTTCTCGCACAGCGACTATTTCCGTGAGTAATGTCACTGCAGCAAGCAGTACCGCAGCCAGTTTTAATACAACAAACGGCGCAAACTTATCTCCAGCAATTACCTTTACGAGTGACGATGAAACACTGACTATTGCTGATACTAGCCATATTGCTGGTTCAACTGCTGATGGGGACGCGGGAACTGATACCTTATCTGTAGTAACTGGCTCTAATCTAGCTAACTTTACGTTACTAGCTAATTTCGAAACATTAACTCCTGATAATGACGGTGCTTTAACGCTTACCGAAACACAGCATGACGCATTTACTACCATTAATGGCCCAGGTACAAACCAATTTACAATATCTAGTGCGGATGGAGATCAAACCCTAACCGGTGATAGCGATATCGAAACCTATGTGTTAGGCGCTGCAATGAACTTTACCATGGGAGCGGCGGCACAAAACGTGACGGGTAGCAGCGGGGATGACACGGTTAATGTGACCGGGTTTACGCCGTCAGGTACGCTCGTAGCTGGCGCAGGCACAGATACTCTACAAGCAGATAATGGTGCAAATATCAGTGGTGCTACACTCAGTGGTTTCGAATCACTGACCTTAAGCGATAATGCATCGGTCACTATGACGGAAGCGCAGCATGACAGCTTCTCAACAATCACAGCAGCGGCAACAGAAACCATCACTATCAGTGATGTGAGTGATGGTTTAACGGGTAACAGTGCAATTGAAACTTACATACTTTCAGCGGCTAACACCTTTACGCTTGGCGCTGCAGGGCAAAGCGTAACAGGCAGTAGTGGTGATGACACCGTAAATGTCGGTACATTCACAGCTACTGGTACGCTAGCTGGAGGCAGTGGTACCGATACGCTTTCAATCAGTAATGGCGGAAGTATCGCAGGCGCGTCAGTAAGCGGTTTTGAAAACCTTTCTGTAGCAACTGGTGGCTCTGCAACAGTTTCAGTATCTCAGTTATCATCGTTTACTGGTACGGTTTCAGGCGATGGCACTAATTCTCTAACTGTCTCTGGTGATGGCGATATTACAACGGTTTCTGCGCTTGAAAATTATACTTTATCTGATGATTCAACCAATTCAAGAACCGTGACCGTGAGCAGTGCAGGTCATTCTGTTACCGGTACCTCAACTTCAGATGCAATCACCTTCGATTTAGGTTCGCTTACCTATACTGGAACAATTACGGGCGAAAATACCACTGCCGATACTTTGTCTTTAAGTTCTGGTGCTGATATTACGGCAGCAAGTATAAACGCGGTCAGTAATTTAACGATAGCCTCCGGCGCGTCTGTTTCCATGACAGTAGCTCAACATGAAAGTTTTACTGGTAATATTTCAGCAGCTGGATCAGAAACTATCAATATTTCTGGTGATGGGGATATCACCACTTTCTCTTCAGTTGAAGTTTATAGTGTTGGTGACGATTCTAGCAATACTAGGACTATTACCATCAGTAACGGTACCACTGATGTTTCAGCAACGTCGAACGATGATGCAATTACCTTCAATATCGGTGGTAGCACCTATACTGGCGATTTAACTGGCGACACGAACGTAGCAGATCTTGTTTTAGCGTCAGATGGTGCGGATGTAACTGGAGGTAGATTCTTCAATATAGGAAACCTCAGTCTATCTAGTGGTGCAACTGTTGCGATTGATACGGCCAATCTGAGTGATTTTGCAACAGCGATTTCAGGGGCGGCGGGTAGTGAGACATTAAAACTCATGGATGGTGGGGAATTTGACTTCTCGACCACCTCGGTTTCAGCTATTGAAGGCATTTCAATTGGCACCAATAGCGCAGCAACGATCACCCTTACTGATAACTTTAATGCCGACGGTCAAACGGTGTCGGTTACAAATGCCAGCGGCAGTGCAATCACGTCTGACCTAGTCATAGACGCTTCTGCCTTTTCTAGTGATGTGCTAGAAATAACAGCAACAGATTTGGATGGGTCTGATACTATCACAGGTGGTAGTGGCGCAGACACTATACGTCCTGGCGGCGGTACAGATACCATGACAGGTAACGATGGTAATGATAATTTTGTCGGTGCTCAAAGTGACTTAAATGGTGACACAATAGCCGATCTTAGCATCGGAGATAAGATAACAATTACAGGCGTAACAGGATTATCAACCAGCAATATTCGCTTTAATGGTACTAGTACGCTGGAGGTGGACACCAACGCTACTACTTTTGTTAACCCAGAAATAAGTATTTCGCTCTCGAATGCCGCAGGGAACGATCTTGCGTTTACGGTCGCTGACTCTGGCAGTGATACAGTGATCACCTTTGAAGCTGCGAATGATGAGCCTATCTTTAGTAATTTAAATGGTGGTAATACCTTTACTGAAAATGGCACTTCGATTGCGATAGACAGCGATGTAACCATTGCAGATACTGAGCTTGACGCACTGAGTGGCGGAAATGGTAACTATGATGGTGCGTCGCTAACAATCTCACGTTCAGGTGGTGCTAATAGTGAAGATGTATTTAGTAACACTGGGCTACTAGGTACGCTGACTCAGGGGGGCACGTTAAGTTACGATAGCACTGAGATAGGTACAGTCACCACTAACTCTGCAGGCACACTCGTACTCACTTTCAACAGCAGTGCTACTTCCGCGCTAGTGGATAATGTGCTGCAATCAATTGGTTACGGTAACAGCTCTGAGGATCCAAGCTCATCTGTAACACTTAACTATACCTTTAATGATGGTACGGCAGACAGTACTGGTACAAATCAGGCCGCAGTTACTATTACTCCTGTAAATGATGCCCCTACCGATATTGCATTGACAGCAACAAGCATAGACCAATCGAATACCGGAACTGCTGCGGACGTGGCGACAGCCAGCACCACAGATGTGGAAAGTGGCGACAGTCATACCTATAGCTTGGTTACGGCTGGCAGTAGCGATGGTGGTACATGTAGCGCAAATTCGGGTAACGGCAGTTTCCAATTTTCAGGAGATACGTTACAAACGCAAGCATCAACATCTCCAGGTGACTATGTTATTTGTATTCAAACGAGTGATGGAACCGCAAGTTACCAAGAGTCATTCACGATAACAGTCAACGATGACGTGGCCCCAAATGCGCCATCGACACCAGACTTGGATGCAGCTTCAGACTCCGGGGCTTCAAGCTCAGACAACATTACCAATGACACCACACCAACCTTCAGTGGTACTGCTGAGAGCGGGGCGACGGTTAAATTATATAGTGATCAGGTAGGCGGAGGTACCACGGTCATTGGTACTGGCACAGCAACTGGTGGTAATTGGCAAATTACAACGGATCCGTTGACTGCTGGGTTATCACATTCGATTTTTGCGACCGCCACGGATGCGAGCACGAACGTAAGTAGTAGCTCTAGTTCTTTAAGCGTAACGATCGATAATACAGCCCCTACCGCACCAAGCACGCCAGATCTGACCGCTGGTAGTGATACCGGCTCCTCAAATGCAGATAACATTACTAATGATACAACGCCCACATTCACAGGAAGTGCATCTACGGGCGACACAGTGACACTAATTTCTGATCTTGATGGCGTTGTTGGTTCAGCCACAGCTGCGGGAGGTGCATGGACTATTACTCCTAGTTCGGCGATGACCAGTGGTACGCACGCAATCACAGCGCGCTCAACGGATACCGCCGGTAATATTACCAATAGCAATAGCTTATCAATGGTCATTGATACGAGTGTTTCAGTGCCTAGTATTACGACTCCAATTGAGGGAGATGGTCAAATTAATGCCGCTGAAGACAATGATGTCTTGATTGCTGGCTCTGGTGCCGATGCTAACGTGACTGTTAGCGTGAGTATTACTGACGGTTCAGCAACGCTGAATCAAAATGTAACTTCCGATGGTAGCGGAAACTGGACTATCAGTGGCAGTGAGTTCAATGTTAGTGGATTTAGTAATGGCGAATTAACTGTATCGGCGACGCAAACAGATTCAGCAGGAAATATCTCTGGTGCAGCAAGTACGACTGTTACACTCGATAATACAGCACCTTCTGCACCGACAATTACGACACCAATTGAAGGTGATGGCCGAGTCAATGCGGCGGAAGATAATGATGTGTTGATTGTAGGAACGGGCGCTGAGGCGGGTAATAGTGTAACTGTTACTATTCATGACGGTGCAAATAGTTTTAGTCGAACGGTCACTGCGAACAGCTCAGGGGATTGGACTATAAGTGGCTCGGAATTTGATGTCAGTACGTTTAACAATGGCACATTGACGGTCTCAGCTACTCAAAGTGACGCAGCAGGTAATACCTCAAGTGCAGCAAGCACCACGATCACATTGGATAACTCAGCACCGTCAGCGCCTGCGATCACAACGCCTATAGAAGGCGATGGTTTAATAAATGCATCAGAAGATGATGATGTTTTGATAGTAGGAACGGGAGCGGAAGCTGGAAATAGTGTAGTTGTCACTATCAATGACGGTGCAAATAGTTTGGATCGTACTGTCACTGCTGATAGTTCCGGCGAATGGACAATAAGTGGCTCAGAATTTGATGTTAGCACGTTTAACAATGGCACATTGACGGTAACAGCATCGCAAAGTGATGCTGCTGGCAATACCTCAAGCGCAGCGAGCACGACAGTCACGCTAGATAACTCAGCACCAAGTGGGATTTCAGCTGCGATTGACCAAGATTTGATCAATGCAGGTAATGAAACTGCATTTAGCTTCACATTAACGGGTTTGGAATCAGCGGGTAGTTTTACCTATGAAATCTCAGACGGTAGCAGTTCTGTAACGAGCTCAAGTGCAATATCTATAACGGGTACCACCCACCAAGAGACCGGAATTAATGTCACTTCATTAAACGAAGGAACGTTGACGTTATCTGTTACTGTAACTGATAACGCTGGGAATGAATCGAGTGCAGTAACTGACACCGTCACTAAAAAGTATAATGTTGCCCCTGTGCTCACAGGCACACCGGCAACGAGCGTCAATGAAGACAGTGAATACGATTTTACGCCGACCTTGACTGATTCTGACACAGCCGATACCCATACCTTTAGTATTACGAATAAACCAAGTTGGGCAACATTTGATACGCAAACGGGTAAACTTTCAGGTACTCCGGATGACTCTCATGTTGGCACGACTTCTAATATTGAAATTTCGGTGAGCGACGGAACGGATAGCGATACACTCACAGCATTTAATATTGAAGTAGTTAATACCAATGATGCGCCAACGGGGCAAAGCACTAGCTTCACTATAGATGAAGGCGCAACATTAACGCGGGACTTCAACAATGGCTTACTGTCGCTTGCGAGTGACGATGATCTTGATTCCAACGACAGTCTAACGATAGTGAAAGACACAGATCCGCAATACGGTACGTTAACCCTCAACACCGACGGTAGCTTTAGCTATGTTCATGGGGGGAGTGAGAATCATACCGATAGCTTTACCTATCATGTTGAAGACAGCGCTAATGCCAGCTCGCCGGTGTACACCGTAACAATCAATATGAATGCAATTGAAGATGCACCAACGGCTGTGAACGATACGCTGACTACGCTTGAAGATGCTTCTAACTCGGTGAATGTGCTGACCAATGATAGTGACCCTGAAAACAATATGGTTGCTTCATCGGTTACGATTAAAACTCAGCCGACTAAGGGGCAGTTAAGCGTTAATAATGGAGTAGTAACCTTTACACCTACTGCCAATGCCAATGGTTCGGATTCATTTACCTATACGGTTAAAGATTCGACTCAGGCTGAATCAAACGAGGCAACGGTTAGTATTACTATAACGCCGGTAAATGACCTACCAGTCGCGGCTAACTTTACACCGAATATCGATGAAGACACGCCAACTTCAGCATTAGCGATTAGAGCAAGTGCAACGGATGTCGAAGATACCAACCCAACTGGTACTATTGCGCTTGAGTCGCAGCCAAGTAAAGGCCAAGCGGCAATAGACTTGAATAATGGCACCATTACTTATACGCCAAATGCTAATGAGACGGGGAGTGATAGCTTTACTTACTCGATTCTTGACAGTGAAGGTGGTAAGTCAAATATTGCCACGATTTCCGTTAATATTGGTGCTGTAAACGACCGACCTGTGGCAGGAAATGACACGGTAACAACAAACGAAGATACTGCAACAACATTGGCAATTCTTGCAAATGACTCTGATGTTGAAGATCAAGGTTTTGATGGTTCGGATGTGGCGCTTGAAGATAAAGGCGATGGTGCAGGAAACTACGACCTTGCTACTGTTACGGTTGGTTCGGATGGGGTGCTCGCGATCACACCGAAACAAGACCAAAATGGTACATTGACTTTCACTTACACCATCGAAGATAGTGAAGGGCTGCGCTCTGATCCTGCAACAGTTACAGTCAATATCACAGCCGTTAATGATGCGCCAGTTGCTGTTAACAACACCGCTCAATTACTTGAGGATGGCAACATTGAAATCAACGTATTGGGTAATGACACGGACGTAGATAGTCAGCTCAATGCCGCAAGTGTTGCAATTGTTAGTCAGCCTCAAGGCGGTTCACTGCAAATACTAACGACAGGTAATATTGTTTATACGCCGAATGCTAATTTCTTCGGAAATGACAGCTTTACTTATACGGTACAAGATGCCGAAGGTTTAGTGTCGAATGCAGCAACAGTCAATATTACAGTGACATCAGTAAATGATGCGCCGTTTATTTCTGGAGTTCCAGCGACGTCTGTCAATGAAGATGTTGCATACAGCTTTACACCGACGGCATTGGATACAGATGGTGATAGTTTAACATTCAGTGTGGCGAACCTGCCAGGTTGGGCGAATTTCAACGATTTAACAGGCGCGATTACTGGCACGCCAAGTGAAGGGCAAGACGGTACTTATAGCGGCATTGTGATTACGGTGTCGGATGGTCAAGCTGACGCATCCTTGCCTGCGTTTAGCATAGTGGTGAATGCTGTGAATGACGCACCAGTTATCTCAGGTACGCCATCAACAACTGTGAAACAAGACGAAGCATACAGCTTTACGCCAACAGCATCCGATGTGGACTCTCAAGCATTGACGTTCTCTGTAACCAATTTACCAGCTTGGGCAAGCTTCGATACGGCCTCAGGTAATTTGGCGGGGACACCGACTAGAGATGATGTGGGCACTTACAGTAATATCATCGTGAGTGTTAGTGATGGAGCATTACAAGCAAGCTTACCGGCATTTGAAATCAATGTTGAGCCGGTTAATGCTGCGCCGGTAGCAAACAACATGCAAAGAACGGTGCTTGAAGATGGTACTACGAGCTTCTCGGCAGAGGTTAGTGATGCCGACGGTGATGCATTAACAATGGAATTAGTGTCGCAGCCACAAAATGGTGTAGTTCAAATTCAAGGTACTGTGTTTAGCTATACACCATTACCGAACTTTAATGGTTCTGATGTATTTACTTACACAGTGTCAGACGGTGAGTTTAAGTCAAATACGGCTTCAGTCGCGATGACAGTAACTTCCGTAAATGATGCACCTATTGCCGTTGATGACAGCTTCACCTTCGATGCTGTGGCTTCCAATCAGTATGTGCTTCCTGTCTTAAATAATGATACTGACCCAGATGGCGGAACGCTCAGAATTATCGGCGCTAAAGCCTCAATTGGTTCTGCGTTCATAGCCAATAACACCTTGACTTACCAAGCTGTGCAAAACTCACAAGTACCAATAGTCGTTACTTATTTGATTGAAGATGATAGTAAAGCGAGGGCAAAGGCAAATGCTAGTATCACGATTAATGGTACGGGCACGGGCAATGCGCCATCAATTACTGCTCCGAGTGACTTAACCGTGAACGCAACAGGTTTATTCACCAAAGTGGATCTTGGTACTGCGGTCGCATCAGATAGCTCAGGGAATCCGCTACCGGTATCTTTAGTCAGAGGAATTCCTATCTTTGCGCCTGGTAAACACATTGTTTATTGGCAGGCAACGGATAATCAAGGACAACAAGCCACTGCGAGCCAGAATCTTAACGTCAACCCTCTGGTGTCACTGCAAAAAGATAGTAGAGTTGCAGAAGATCGCAGTCACTCGATTAAGGTGTATCTAAATGGCCCTGCACCAAGTTACCCTGTAACCGTACCTTATACCGTTTCGGGTTCAGCGGATAGCAGTGATCATGACTTACAGTCGGGTGAAGTGGTAATAAGCTCAGGCACTAGTGCTAGCATCAGCTTTAATATATTTGCTGATGGTATAAGTGAAGATAACGAAACCATTGTGATCTCCCTGAGTGACTCAGTAAACAGAGGGGCTAAATCTACTTCAACAGTAACCATTGTTGAGCAAAATGTGGCGCCAAGTTTATCAGCAGTTGTGCAGCAAAATGGTGAAGAGCGTAGCTTAATTACCGCTTCTAATGAAGTGGTTACCATAGAGGCTATAGTTGCTGATCCTAACCCGAATGATCTTGTGAGTGTCAGCTGGCAGCCGGATGCGGCGCTAGTCAATACATCCAATGATCCATTTATCTTTGAGTTTAACCCTGCCAATGTCGCTGCGGGTATTTATAAAGTAAGGGTTACGGCTGAAGATAATGCGACGCCAAGTCTGTCAACATCTCGCAATGTCTTTGTAGAAATTGTTGATTCTCTAGCACCGTTGACCGGAGAGGATAGTGACGGTGATTTAATTCCGGATGATCAAGAAGGCTATGCCGATGAGGACGAAGACGGTATTCCTGATTTCATGGATGCGATCACTGATTGTAATGTGGTGCAAGAACAAGCGTTAGAATCTAGCCAGTTCTTGGTTGAAGGTGACCCAGGTGTATGTTTACGTAAAGGCGCTACTGTGCCACAAAATAATACGGGTGGTCTACAGTTGTTGGAGTCAGAGCTGCCTGCAGATCCCAATGCCAATAATGCAGGTGGTTTGTTCGACTTTATTGCGACGGGGTTACCACAACCCGGTGATGTATATAGTATCGTTTTACCACAACGCAAACCTATCCCACTTAATGCGGTTTATCGCAAATTAATTGGCGGTGAGTGGCAAGACTTTGTGATTGGAGAAGGTAACGAGTTACTCTCAACTCAAGGTGAGCCAGGTTTCTGTCCTCCTCCAGGAAGCAACGAATGGACCGCAGGCCTTAGCGATGGTGATTGGTGTGTGCAACTACGTATTGTTGATGGGGGTCCAAATGATGATGATGGTATTGCCAATGGCAGTATTGTCGACCCAGGTGGCATTGCAGTACCAATCTCAAATAACGCACAACCTGTCGCTAATGCTGATAGTGTGACAATTGTCTCTGGTCAAACAATTATAATTGATGTGCTCGAAAACGATACGGATGGTGACAATGATACACTTTCCATAACGGGTGCGAGTGTCGATTTCGGTGTTGTTAGTATCGAAAATAATCAATTGAACTATACGCCACCAGCGGCATTTATAGGCAATGCGACTATTCAGTATAGTGTGACCGATGGACAGGGCGGGTCGAGTAATAGTACGGCGACTGTTTCCATTATTGCTAATCAACCACCGCAAGTTGCGAACGATACGGCAACCTCAAATGGTGCGCAAATCATTATCGATGTACTTGCAAATGATAGCGACCCTGAAGGCGGAGTGTTAAGCATTGTTTCAGCAACAGCAAGCCAAGGTGCTGTGGCCATTAATATTGACGGCACGCTGAGTTACACACCAAAGGCAGGGTTTGAAGGTGTTGATACAATTAACTATGCTGTTAAAGATGAATTTGGCGCTATGGCTGAGGGCCAGGTAAGCGTTACGGTATCAGTCAAACAAGTTACCTCTATAACTAACAAGTCCTCAGGGACTATGGGAGGCATGTTGTTGTTATTAATTAGTGCGCTGGTACTGCGCCGTAAAAAATCACTTTTACCCGCTTTTGCATTGGTGAGTACGAGTTGTTTATTAAGTACACAGGCACAGGCGAGTAATTGGCAAGTGGAGGCTACACTCGGACAATCTACAGCAGATAGTGAAATTAACACTTCAGACTTAAACATCGTCAATTTAGATGAAGACAGCAGTAGTTGGTCAATAGGAGCGTTTTATGAATTAGTCCCTAATTGGCAGGTAGGACTTCGCTATATTGACCTTGGTCAAGGAAGCGTGGAGTTTACTGGCTTGAGTGCGGATCCTGAGCAAAGCCAAATGGCTTTGGCGCGAGTTGCCCCGGTTTTGCCTGAAGGTCTTGCATTACAATTCAACTACTCAAAATCATTTGCAGATAAGTTTGTTGGTAAAATGTTCTTGGGTGCGTTTAATTGGGATTACAAGATTAACAGCGTTCGGGATGGTCGATTTTCCACTCGTTACGAAGACAGCGGTACCAGCGGTTACATAGGCGGTGGTGTTCATTATCAACTCAGTGAAGCTTTGACATTAGGAGTAGATTTTAGCCACTATTTCATTTCTGCAAATGATGTAAACGACTTAGCACTGAATTTGAGCTATCGTTTTTAAGTTTAACTACAAGTTTTAGCATTAAAAAGGCCTCAACTACATGTTGAGGCCTTTTTATATTGGACGCCACCCAGTGCCAGTGTGTTTCATGATGGAGACATTTTGATGCGAGGCAAGCTTCTTCAATAACTTATTGGAAATCTTCATCTGCTTTTAATCGGAAAGTACAATTGGAAAGTACATATGAGGGATGGGATAAACATTAAAGAAAAAGCCCTCTTGCGAGAGCTTTGGGCTATGTTTACTCTTAATTAGTTTTTTAAAATAACTTTTAGAAGAGGGGGAAAGTTATTGAAATTAACTAGTTAAGAGTAATTTGGAACTTTTCAGATTGTTTTTCCTGAATGGCATTTATTCGACTGCCGGATTTAAATTTGGTATCGATAGCGCCTTTTCGGGTACGGAACAATGTTACAGTCGTGTCGCATGGCTTTGTTTTATCCAGTGTGTCATCATCAAAGCTTGTTAATTCACTCAATAGAATTTTATATTGCCCACCAGACTCTAATATTTCAGATTCGAAGCTTATAAGGCTTGAGTCGCCAGTCGTCTTAGTACAAAACGATTTAAATTCGAGAAAAAGTTTGGTATTGATGTCGCTTTCCTCTCTCCACTCGACCAAAATGTCATCATTACGGTTAAATTGCTCAGAAACTGGAGCGTAAAGTTTTATTGGTGCAGGAAGTTTCACTCTAGAGGTTAATTTTTCATTCTCTTTATCACGAATGAACTCAAGTGTTAGCTCAGAATTTTTTGCAGTTGCTGTAAAGTAACCTTGATAATCGACATCGAATAGGTCGTGATCTTTTACCAATATCTTCCTTTCATTACCGAGTGTTGCTCTAACACTATCACCATCAGAAAGAATGACGTTCGCACCAGAACTACTATTTAAATTGAACTCAGTAACAACTCGGGAGCCTTCACTATTTGAAGTAACACGAATATCCGCCCAAATCCCTTCTGTTTTTACTACATCTGATTGTGTTGATTCAGTTGAACAACCAATTAGTGATGCTAAAGCAATGCAGCTCGATAAAACGCTGGCTCGTTTCACGAATATTTCCTTTTCTTCAATATGTGCAAAAAGAGTGTAGCGCTATTTTAATGTTTCTAGAATAGGGTTTAACAATTTATAACAATTTGTGGTGATGCAAAGTAGAAAGGGAACCTCCATGTTCCTAGATAAAAACGCTGTCATATTATTGCGTAAATATGAAGAAACAATGGAGGTATACGACTTAACTGGCGGCATTTATTGAATATCGGATAGCTTAAGGATATTTGACATCACTTCTTTACCTTCCACATCTTTTAAGCCGATTGTGATTGTGGGATCTGATTGAGACCAATCAATGTCGATGAACCCATAGTTCACATCATGAGTAAACCCAGATACTCGGTGTTGATTTGGGCTGACTTGTTTCCACTCTTCTGTAAGCCCCGAGCTGGTGACTTCCCAAAAAGGGTAGCCTTGATGTACTACCTTCGAAATTTCACCCCAGTGTGTATCACCGCTAATCATGATAACACCACCAAGTTTTTCGCGCGTGATGAAGTTCATAAGGCGTGCTCTATCAGCAGGGTAGTTGGCCCAAGCTTCCCAGCCCGTAAACTCGGGTAATAATTGCAAACTAGAGGCGATAATTCGAATGGCGGCAGGTTTTTTTAACTCAGACTCAAGCCATTGCCACTGCTGCTCACCGAGCATACTCGCGTTTAGAACTGGGCTATATGGTCCTCTATTTTCTGGCTTACGTTTGTTGTCGTACTCTGATTTTGATACTGACGTTAACGCCGGACGGTTCCATCTCAAGTCGGGCATAATGACACGAATGAGCTGATTTCCTTGGCCATATTCATACGAAGTATAAATTCCTGAGTCTCTAGTGCGTCGCAAAGAGTTTGCAGGCTCATGCCAAAAGTCTAACATGATCTTTCGTGAGGCTTCTTTTTGAGAATATTCCAAACCTGCGTCATTTTCACCGTAGTCATGGTCATCCCAAATGGCGATAACTTGAGATTGTTGCCGTAATTCCTGTATACCTGCGTTTGCGTCAAGCTTTTCATATTTCTTCTTAAGCACATCCATATCCGTGGTGTCACCATAGATGTTGTCTCCGAGAAAGATAAATAGTTCAGGGTTCTCTTTATTAATTGCCGCTAATATAGGCATAGGTTTATCTTGATGAGAACATGAACCAAAGCGAATAGTTGACAAAGAAGATTGCTCATTGGCATACACATTCATTGCAACAAACGCCATTAAAGGAAATAGCATGAGGTAAGTGAAACGCTTGCGCTCAGAGAGTTTAGGTCGTTTTAATTTGATCATTGCGTTATACCTTCAAGCGGCGGTGCTATCTTGGGGTTAAAGGTAGAAGGGTTTTGTCCGAGTAATTGAAGCGCAGTCGCGGTAACTTGCGACAAGGTTTGCTCTTGCTTTGGGATCACTAATCCTTTAGCTTTTATTTTGGGTCCGATTGCTGCAAACCAAACTTGCTCAGAACCTACGATCCCCTCAGGCTGCTTCTCAAGCATGCTTGGGTAGTTCTTTTCAATCGCTGCTTTTGATGAGTGGTGTCTCCAATCCTCACGATCCATACCTCGGCCGTGATCGGTAGTAATGAGTAGGTAGGTGTTGTTTTTGTATTGCGGAATTGCTTGTAAGGTTTGCCATAAGTCGGCCAATATTTTATCAGCACGGTGAATACCTTTGATGTACTCGTCGTAGTTTCCACCATGCGCATAATCATCTGGCTCGCCAAGTGCTAGCATCATCACTCTTGGTTTTTGGGTGTGAAGATAGGCTTTTGCATATTGATACGTAAAGGCATCTAAGCGCACTGAGGACCAGGGGCTCGGAACTTGCTCTTGTAATTCATTTAAAAATTGCAGCTTGGGATTAGTTGTGTGTTTTGCAATTTCAAATCCAGCGTTTATGTGCAATTTGCTCCTTTCACGATTAAAAATCGCAGGGAACACGTCCCAGCTACCAAACACGGCAAGGTTTGGCTCGAAACTAGGCTGAGATTGCAGCCATTCTAAAAACGATATATTTGGGTTCGGGTTTTTGTCATTAGAGTCAATATTGGGATCGGCAATACCAGTAATTACCTCGTTGTAACCCGGGTATGAAAAATACCATGGATTGGAAACTCGCATTGTTGAGTTTTGTTTTCTATCGCCGAGAATGACGCCGTTTTCGACCACGTATTGCCATAAGAATGGCATTAGCTTTTCACGGCTTTGTTGAGCGTTGTGTCCTTGAAAAAGTGTATTTAGCGCTTTTGGATCGCTTGTTGATTCTTTATCGGAAACTAACTGATTATCCAATCCGTAGAACACTTCTTGCCATCTAACACCATCTATTGTAACCAGAATAAGGTTCGGATCACTTTGCTTTGCTTGAGTAAATACACTAAAAGTGAGTATGAATAACCACATTGGACGCTTCATTTTATCTCCTAATCCACATTAGGGCGTATCGGTGTAAAAAGGGCACCGAAGTGCCCTTATTTACTTGGTTTTATTATTAAAAAGTGAGCTTAAAGTTCACAGCCGCGGTGCGTGGAGCACCTATCCATGCAGATTGACCAGCAATACCACCCAAATAACTTTCATCGGTTAGGTTATTGATAGTTAATCTTAGCTCCATATTTTCAACACCAGATAGCGGTGAATCAATCGCAACACCGGCATAAAAATCTGAAGTCATATAGCTATCGACTCTTTGAGTATTCTTCGCATCCATGTAACGTTCGCCCACCCATTTCGTTGAAAGACCTGCGAAATATGGTCCCTCAGCCCAATCAATAGAAATAACGGCTAAATCTTCTGCGGAGCCAAATACTGTGTTACCCGCCGGGAAGTCATTCAAACCACCCGTGTAGGTGGAGTCGTTATATGTATATGATGCATAAATCCCCCAGCTGTTGGTTACATACCAAGTTGCAGAAGCTTCAAAACCGCTCGACTCGATACCGCCAACATTCACATATGAACCATTAGTGCCAATCAGATAATCAATACCATCTGGTGAATCTGGAGCAATAAAACTAATTCGGTTATCAAACGTTACATCATAATAGGTCAGGCTGGCATTAAATTCGGTAGATGAATACCTAAAACCTAAATCAATGTTTTCAGCAGTTTCAGGCTCGATTTGTTCAAGTGCAGAGGCTTCGCGTTCTAATACGTTGTCTTTTATAGCTGCAAAGTTTTCGGCATAGCCTGCAAATAATTCTAGACCTTCGATTGGCATGGGGGCGACGATCCCAGCGCTTAGTAATGTGTCAGAGTCTGAGTCTAGCGCCACTTTTTGACCGCTAAACTTGTCGACACCTTCTAACTCGACCAAGAATTTTTTGGCGCCAACACGCAGTCGAGCTAGGCCAAAGTCTAATTCATCCTCAATGTAGAGCATGGTTGTATCGACATTAAACTCACGGCTATATTGGATCCAATATGGCGTATGATCAAAATTAGCAGAGACTCGAGCATCAATACGCTTGTGCCAATCTCGCCATTCTTCACGTTGGTAGTCTTCATACCAAAACCCTGCGCGAATGGTGTTATCCATATCGGCAATTTTACCGTAGAAAGTAAAATCAGCATTGATCCCGAGACGGTCTTTACCGTAGTGCGTATGTCGATAAGAGCCTACCGGAATCGCGCCTGCACTATAACATGCCGGATCATACTCTTCGTCAGCACCACCGTATGGGAAAGTCAGGCTTGAGGTACATTTTGCATTTGGTTTTAGTGCTTTACCTTCGCTATCAACGAAGTAAATGCGTCCGATAGGACTACCGCCAGTATAAGGCGCAGTACCTGTTACTTCTGAATGAGGCTGATTTAATCCGTCGTTGTTGATATCAACTAAATAGGGAGGAACCCAATCACCACGACCTTCATTGGTGTGATAGTAGACATTACTCGTTAGTGCCCAATTAGTTTGTTCATAGGTTGCTTCTATGTAGCCGAAAATGTTTTCGCGGTGCGTACGCCAGCCATTGCGGTATACTTGGTCTATGTGTGGAATGCCGGTGATAGTATCTGTTAGTCTATCCCATGCTGGATCTGCTTCAAATTGTTCTTGGCTTACACGTTGGTAGTTTGCCTCAACCACATCGTCATAAGATGCATAAGCTTTTACCGTTAGCGGGCCTTTTTGGTGTTTTATTTTAGCGGCTAAATGGTCGCGTTCATTATTCGCGACTTGTTGGATCCAGTCTGAATTACTTGAGCTAGAAACGCTGATCCAAGCATAGGTATTCTCAATTATTTCACCGGTTTCATAACGAGCGAAGTACTTTTGCGCTTCAAAGTCACCACTGGTGATAGAGAGCGTTAAGCCTTGTTTTTCAGTGGGGTCGATGGTTGTGAAGTTAAGTGTACCACCCAATGCCTCATTGGAGCGTGAGGCAATATCAGCGGTACCTTGAGATACTTGCACTGCACCCAAGTTTTCAGTATCAATGTAACGGTTTGCTTTCGCACCACCACCATAGTTTGAATTACCATTGGCAATGCCATCAACCGTAATACCGATTTGCTGCTCGTCTAAACTCAGCTGAAAGCCACGAATAGAAACGGTGGTTGACCAGTCGTCAGAACCAAATGTATCCCCTTCGTTGATGAGTACACCAGGTAAATTATCGATAACAGCCAAAGCCGATGTCATAGCAGACTGCTGCTTGCTCATTTCGTCACTTGTTGCGTTATTTGCAAAGGAAACACTTTGTCCAACAACCGTAACCTCTTCAATGACTTTATCGTCTTTAGTCTTGTCATCGTTAGCGTAGGCGTTAATTGCTAGGGTGGATAATAGTGCGGTAGTGATCAGGTTTAGCTTGCGTTGCGTTTTCATAATTGTTCCAACTTCTAGGTTAATTGTGATCGCTGAAAGAGTCGGCGCAAGTATGGGGAGCTTTTATGACAATTCAGGCCATTTTTATTGAACGTTCAATTAATAAAAGTTTAAAGAATTAAGACACAGGACATACTTGTATTTTATTCGTGAGACGTAAGATCTACATTTGAGAGTGACTCTGAATAGCAATCAAAGGAAAAGCGGAGTTATTCACAACGAATATCTCGAGGATTAGTTGGGCACTAAATTAATTGGGCATTGGGAGCTGCCGAGTAAATCCAGCAGATTTTTCCCGAGCTTAGTGTTGCTGAAATTCGTTGATAGTCATCCACTTCGTACTCATCTGCATGAGCTAATTCAGCTTCAGTGATTAAAAATACAGTGCCCTCGACTTCATCCTCTACATTACCTGTCGCGATTAGAATGGGATGAATATCCTTTTGACTACTGATGATAACAGCAGGATCCGTTATTTTAACCTGGCCTACTTTAAATCCACAAAGTACCGCTTTCTCGCCTTCTAAGCGTCTGCCGAACGTATCTAGTTGCACTTGCTCCTGTTGCAATGTGCCGTATGAAAATAATGCTTGCATCACTTAATTCTAATCCGTTGCTCTCCCGTTAGGTCTAAGTCTAAGCTGCGACATTTTCACGGTCAATCAAGATCTTGCGGTCTACCCATATCGGACTGACTATAATCGCATACGCCTTTTGGATAAATTTGTTTAAGTGTGGTGAGTTGTGTTGAGATATCTACATCCCCGTAAACCCCTTTGGCAAGCGCCTCTTCAATCGATATTTTATGACACTTAAATATATCACCAGCCCAGTTTGCACCGGCTTGAATTCTGCTGGTAGAAAACATCGGATATCTGGCGGTACAGGTTCCTTGCGGCTGGTTATTCCAGATACCATTAAACACCGCTTTGCCGCTGTCGATGACTTGACCTTGTTCGTCGAAACACGTATCAGCAAGTGTCTTCGGTTTTGCTTCTGCAACAGATAAATTTGGCTGTGCTTTGAGGTTGAGTAACCATTCATCCATTTTTTCAAATGCGAGTTGAGTTGGATTAAATGCTTGATGTGCAACCCAAATCACTTGATTCTCTGGGTTTGAATCTGCGGCGGACATTCGCAATCGAGTATAAAATGAAGCCGACATATGATGCATATCTAGCTCATTCTCAAGATAATGTCTGGCGTCAATGATGGGAATATCAACTTTACCAATAAATACCTGTCCAGAGCGATATGCTTTTTCCATCGCCGCAAGGCTACCGCTGTGCCTCGGTGCGACACCATTATCATCTGGCGTGGTGATATTATGATTGCCCCAAAGAGTGAGCCAAATAGGTACTTTGTGGCCAAATGGTAATACAATTTCTTCTTGTTGCATTTGGTTTTGGGGCTTCCATCCGCCTATTTTTTTGTTGAGATCAATAAATTCAGCCATCGTGATCTGCTGAGCCTTTAATGCTTCTAGTCCGTATTGAACGCCTTCGTTATCCCAAGTGCTTAATCCTAAGCCTGATTGGTCTGTGCCAAATACGTTGGCCATGTCCTGCCAGTAACTCCAGTTTGTTCTCTCTACTACCTCATCCTCAAAAAAGGCTCTTAAAAACCCTTGCCTCGGATTATTAATAAAAGTAGATAATCCAAAGTAGCCATTAATACATTCACTATTGCCATCAGGAAAGGAGGGCACAAATCCTGACATTAATTGGTTGAGTGGTTGCAAAAAACCAGCCCTTTGCGGAAAGTCGTTAATTGCATTCATGCCTTCAATATGACGGCGGCGGGTCCAATCACGCCATGCTTTTCTGTCATTAGCTCTAAAAGTAAAGTAGTTATTTAGTAAATCACAATCTAACGCGTAAGTGGTTTGGGTGATCATATCAGGGTAACTATAAAGTGGAATAAGGCCATCTAAGATCCCTTGGCTATTTTGTGCAATCAAATATTGTGCGAGTCCACCGCCAGAGCCGCCAATTCCGACCGTATAGAGCGGATCTCCGTACAAACTCGTGAATTGCTTTTTCACCCGTCTTGCGGTGTCTTCGGCCAGTAACATGTTGTAGGTGTAGCTAGTTTTATTGCCACTAGAGCTTATAACAGCGTAGCCAAGCTTTAACTGCTCAAGCTGTCTATCTATCACACGCTCTGGTTTTTGCCTGCCTTGTCTAAAGCCAATCCCAGAACCACCATTAAATTGGTAGATAAGTCGGTTATTCCATTGAGACTTAGCCTGTCTATCACCCATTTCGTCAACTGTGATTGGCATTACTATGGTGTAAATGAAGCGATTTATGGTGCCTTGCTCAACGCGTAACAGTAAGTTTGTGTCTATCGTTTTATTTCCCTTGTCTAACGGCTTGATTTGATTGTCAGAGGTTATCGCAAAGTAGCGTAACCGCGTTTTTGCCATGCAATCCTTACTAAAACCAAGTATCTGGTTTGATTGCTCATCCATCACCGGCACACCGAACCCCGCGTGGTTGTCTATCTCTGGTTGACCAAGGTCTGAGTCTAGGGTCATACAGTAAAAAGGATATTGGTTAGGGCCAGAGTATAGGTTGGTATTAGGACCAATATCTCCTATCGCAATCGGAAATACGAAGGTATCGACGGGCCTTGTAACTTTTGAAATATGCGGATAAAACTCAAGAATAGGATTGATTTCGCTGTTTGCTATTTTTTCTACACTGTGTATTTCTTCTTGCTCACTCGTTAGCCAAAACCAATAACCACAAGCGCCAAGAACAATCAAAGATAATAATGCGGTGAGCCAAGAAAATAAGGATTTCATATGAGCTCCTTCGAGTGCGAGGCAAATGGATAAACGGATATTATAAGTGTAGAACTAGATCATCCTAGTGTGGTTATTTGTTTGTTATTTGAACATGAAATTATTGCGTTAGGAATTAAAAATCATCGCCTAAGTATTTAATCTCAATAGTCTTAATTGTTTTATCCGGAACCTTTTCTAAGAGCGATTCGATACGCTTCGCCATCGCTTGGTTAGCGATGTTGTATCCCATAAATTGCTGCTCAGCATGAAAAGGACGCGGTAGAAAAGTGACTTCGAGTTGATGGCGGCGGATCATCTCTAAAGCCCACACTTTATCGACTAAAATTGCATCAACTCTGTTGTTATTGAGTACGCTAAAAAACTTTTTGCCGTCATCATGATTTTGCTCATAAAAGGAACGTCTTACAATGGCTGCGTTGATTTTTTTCAGCCCTTGTACTGCCGCTTCCGGGTAGCTGTAATCCTCTGAGATCATGACTCTTGGGGCGGCAAGTTGATAAAAGTCATCAGGGCTGCTGAAGCGACCTTGTTTTACCGCAAGAGAAAGCAGCCAGGTGGTGAATGACACATCAATAATTGGAAAACCATCGGCCTCATCTACATGTAAGGTAAAATCAAATGTACCATCGGCAACGCCTGCTAAACAGCGACGATAAGGAAGTTCATGAAATGTCACTCGATAGGAAGTGCCAATAAGTGCTGATTTAATTATATCAACCTCTATGCCTCGAACTTGTTTTTGCTCGTTAACAAAGCTATAAGGCCACCACCGTTCAAAGCAAATATGTACCGCACGACTATCCGTTTTTGCCAGCGCGTTGGTACCAAGTAGGGCGAGTAGCAATAAGAGAACAATGTGCATCGGTGCGTTTATCCTAAATTACCTTCTCTAAGCGTAATGATAGATTGGAAAAAGCGCAACAAAAGAACATATTATGGGCGTTTCTAAGATAATTAGGCGCTTAATTTAGTGAGCTATTTTGAGGCGAGAAAATCTTGTCGATTACACCGCTACCACATGCTCACGCCAAGGTATCGACGTCCATGTCGGTAAGGCGAAGAATTTTTCTATTTAGTTGTTATAAAAGAAATTTCTAATGCCGCTAGTGTCAGATTTGTACTTTCAAAATTGAGCTGGTATTAAGACAAATTGTTATTAATACTTGTATATTTTTATGTAACCGTAACTCCGAAGTTCAGAAGCATCAATGATTGGCTTGCCAGATCATTGTCATTACCTAAGAAAGCAATTCAAATAATCTTTCTAATAGAAATGATTATCATATGAGTTATTTTTTGTGTTGCTGAAATTTCAACGTTCGTTATAATCTTAACCAGCCCTTAATTTTATATTTTTATGTGAAACGGAGTTTTACTTTGCTAAGTGTGTCTTTTGTTGTTCTTTTAAGTGTTGCAATTATTCTGATTTATAGCACCAATAAAAATCAGCGCTTGCTGAAGCAACGTTTGCCGAATAGTGCCAGAATCGGCGGATATGTTTTATTAGCGAGCGGCGTGATTTTAGCATTGCAGCTTTTTTCAGGTGCAGCGGTCGTATTTAGTTGGCTTATCGGTGTCATGGTGCTTACCGCGCTTATTCCCTTCACCATTTTAATACTTTTTAGGAAATCACAATGAGTCGGTTGTCACAAGCCGAAAAGGTTCAACCCGATTGGTTAGGTAAAACGCTAGCAGGCATTATTTTAGGCCTAGCGTTGAGTTTTGGTCTAGTTGGCCTTTTCGCTTGGCTTGGTAGCGACGGCCTAACTCAAACTATAAGTGTCGAGAAGCACAGTTGGCGCACCCAGTTCAATATGTGGATGGTTTCACCTATTTGGTTGTTAATTTTAAGCTTTGTATTTATGTTTAAAAATTATAAACAAGCAGTACTTTGGTTGGGTGGGGCGAATATCGTTGTGTATGTATTATTGTATTTTGTAAGAGGGATGGCATGAAGATCCGCGCTGATATTTTAAGGATTTACCAGAGCGTTCATACTTGGACGGGGATCACCACAGGATTGCTGCTGTTTATCGGATTCTTTGCCGGTGCTATTACGATGTTTGCAAGCAGTATCGATAAATGGGCGACTCCCCCATCTCATCAATTGTCGCAAGTAGAAACCACCCAGTACGATGAGTTGCTCCGACGTGCTTTCGTACAATATCCAGAGTCACAAAACGGGATTAGAGTCAGTTTTGAGGAAGGACAATCTCCCATTACGTGGTACCAACAAGGTAATGCGAGAGGGTTAAGCTTAGATAAGCAGCTATGGCATGGCACCTTGAATGAGTCCGGTGAGCTTGAAGCCCATACCAGCTATATCAATGAGCTGTCGTCATTGGTTGATTACCTTCACCGCAGCGCAGGTATTGCGGGTGAAATCGGTCATGACCAAGCTGGAGTTTATGTACTTGGAGTAGCTGCAATCTTGTATTTCGTAGCATTGGTATCAGGGGTGATCTTCTTATTGCCAACCCTAGTGAAGAGCTTCTTTGCGTTAAGAGACAAAAAAGGGGCTAGCCGTTTTTGGTTAGACACGCATAACTTAATTGGGATCACCAGCCTACCGTTTCATATTATTATCGCGATTACAGTGATCGTATTCGCATTTCATGATTTCTTATACGATGGTCTAGGCAAACTTTACGGTGATAAACCACTATTTGGGCGTGAAGCGCCGTCAGCGGTTGAGTTTAAAGTTGAGAACTTACCCAGCATTGAAGAAATCATGGAAAAGGCACGTGCTTATGCACCTGAACATCAAATTAAAGAAATTACCCTCAGTCGCTTAAATAGCAAAGGACCTTCAGCTTCTATACAACTCGTAAGCGATGAGCACTTAATGCGCGGACCTAAAACTGACTTCTTGTTTATGAATCCTTATACGTTTGAGATTTCTACAAGCAGTGTCATGAATGGCGATCAAGGTATCTGGGGTGCGGTAGTGACTACATTATTCGGTCTTCACTTTGGGAGTTACGGCGGTGAGTTTGGTCGTTGGGCTTATTTTATTATGGGTATTTTAGGCGCTGTGTTGTTTTATACGGGTAACTTATTGTGGCTTGAGAAGCGCCGTAAGCAAAAACAACCAGAGCAATCAAAATCAAGCCGAGTGATGGGTAAATTAACTATTGGCGTGGCAATGGGCTCATTATTGGGTGTAGCCGCGGCGTTTGCCCTAACAAAATGGGCCGCCTTGACCACAATAAACATTAATGTTGTGTATATGTGGGTCTATTATCTGTGTTTTGGGTGTACCTTGATTGCGGCATTTGTTATCGGTATGAGTAAAACAGCAATTTGGTCACAAAGGGCGATTGCCATTTTGTGCTTCTCGTTGCCACTGACTTCAGTCATTGCGTTTGCAATCCCAAGTCTTGGCATTTGGCCAGCGACAGCTTGGTCTTCTATTGGTTTGGAGTTAACTGCTATGATCCTAGGTGTTATTTTTTGGCAAATGGCAGATAAGACAAAACATAGGGCTTACTATGGCGAAGCCAATAGCATTTGGTTTATTGGTCAGCATAAAACCGAATGTGAATTACAAACGCAGTCTGTATAAAAAACACGTAGAAAGGGGCAGGTAGCTCCTTTTTACTTACAAAGTGTCATCTATTTTTTCAAATCTGTTATCCTACTCGTTTTGCAATTCTCTACGGAAAAATTATGGAGCTTACAGCCTGGTTAAGTCTTGCTGCTATTTGTGCTTTTGGTGCGATGTCACCAGGCCCAAGTTTAGCGGTTGTCTTGCGTTATAGCCTATTTCATAGTGCCAAACACGGTATTGTCGCAAGCCTTGCGCATGGTTTGGGAGTTGGAATTTATGCCAGCCTAGCAATTTTAGGGTTGTCAGGGCTTATTCATCAATTTCCGATTGTATACCAATTTTTGGTTTACGGTGGTGCAGCCTACTTGGCATGGATGGGGATAAAAATCTTAATGAGTAAGAGCCAAGGGTTGGCGGTATCACAGTCTCAAGCAGCAACGTCGTATGCCAAAGCTGCGCAGGATGGTTTTGCAATTGCATTTTTGAATCCGAAGTTAGCTATTTTCTTCGTTGCGCTCTTTTCGCAGTTTATCGACCCAGAAAAGATGACATTAACGGTAGGTTTTATCATGTGTATCACCGTGCTAACGATAGATGCGTTGTGGTATTTTATTGTCTCAATTTTGAGTGCTTCAGCAAGAGATAAATTCGATTTAACGGCCAAGCGTGCTGTAATTGATAAAATACTGGGCTGTGCCTTTTTACTGCTCGCCATGCGAGTGATTTACCAATCCTTGTAGCCATTGTAAGCACTTCTTGGTCGGCGCTCTATCTTTGCGCCCATCAGGGATGATCGCATAATATGCATAGGGAGCGGGGATCGCCAGTTCGCGCTTATCAAGCTGAACTAATCGACCACTAGAAATTTCTCTAGTAGCCAGTTTAGGCTCAACTAGGCCAATTGCATTCTCATCTTGTATATACTGGATAACTTGTGTCATTTCATCGAACGAAATTTGTTCAAAACTGCTGAGCTCGTTGTTGGTGATGCTTTCGTACCAAATTGACCAACTAGGCCACTCTAAAGAACCGACGCGACACTTAACTGAACACAACAAAAATTGAGAAAATGTTTTAGGATTTTCCAACAAGGCTTGATGCTGTTGCCAAAAAGCCTTGCTGCAGACGGCGATAAGGCTGGTACTCATCAATTTTTTTATTTCAACAGCTCCTTCCAACACACCATCACAAAAG
The DNA here is from genome assembly GCF_024746855.1 of Pseudoalteromonas maricaloris. Lineage (NCBI taxonomy): Bacteria > Pseudomonadati > Pseudomonadota > Gammaproteobacteria > Alteromonadales > Pseudoalteromonadaceae > Pseudoalteromonas > Pseudoalteromonas maricaloris. The sequence continues at coordinate 438,311 of NZ_CP024626.1, forward strand.
CGTATCGCAATATCAAAGTCGCTCTGTACCAATGGTCGTATTTTATCCGAAATATCGATTTCAATGTCGATATCAGGGTTTGATGATTTAAAACGAGCTAAATTAGGTAACAGTAGTTGAGTGGCAAAGCGCGTACTGGCGGTAATGCGTAATGTTTTATTACCTTGGTTGAGCTGCTTTGCTTGCGCTATTGCCGAGTGCATTTGTGTAAGCGACTTAGAAGCTTGTTGGCAAATGAGTTGCCCTTCTTTGGTCACTTCAAGACCTCCACTTTGTCGTGTAAATAACAAAAAACCAAGTCGACTTTCAAGTTGTCTAACTTGGTAGCTCACGGCTGCAGGTGTAAGTCCAAGTTCTTCTGCTACTTTTGAAAAGTTGTTAAGCCGCAAGCTTGCATCTAAGATTTGTAAGAGAGAACCACTTAAGTACTTCATTTAATACCCTGCAAATTAAATTTGTAGTGTTTGAAAAAACTATTCGTTTTTCAAAACCCCCTAGTTTCGAGAGAATAATACCACACAGAGGTATTTGGACTAGTGAAATGAAAGATAAGTTTTCTACTTTTATCAATGGTAATGTAGCGAAAATAGAGGAGTTAGAAAATCTGGCATTTGCAGGGCATGCACATTTTACTGCAATGCAAATGCGAGAATATGGAGTAAAAGGATTTGAGTTTCATATTGCAAGGTTACGGCAAGCTTCACAAAAAATATTTTCAATGGAGTTGAAAGAGACTGATGTGGTAGAGCAGCTACAAGCTGCGGTAAAGGAAGCCCCAAAGGATGGCTCAATCTTAATCACGGTATTTAGTTCAGATGGTGAATTTACGCAAAAATCAAAAGATGCGGATCTCAATATTATGATTAAAACAAGTGCTGCATATGATGGTCCAGCGGGGACGATGAGCCTTAAATCTTATGATTATCAGCGCCCACTTGCTGACATTAAACATGTAGGTGAAATCGCAAAAACTTATTTTTTGCGTGAAGCAAACAAAGCCGGGTTTGACGACGCACTTTTCGTTCATGATAATCGAGTATTGGAAGGCAGTATTTGGAATCTTGTTGGCTGGGATGGCGAAGGGTTAGTATGGCCAAAAGGGGCCAAATTACACGGTACTATGATGCAAACAATAGAAGCAATGGCGCATCAAACCGGTATAAAGCAAAGAAGTGTTGATATTTCAATCAGTGAAATAGCTCAGCTAGAGGGGCTTGCACTGCTCAACTCTTGGACACCCTGTGTTCCGGTTGCTGCGCTTGATGGTATACAGCTAAACCTAAATCAAGACTTTTATACATTACTACGAACGTTACACGATAAGGCGCCTGTGACTAGCTTGGTCTAACTAATCTAACCCTTTGCGCTGTATGTAGTTATGAAGAATAAATGCTTTGAGTTTTTCGTTATCGGTTTTATTCATTGCAAAGGATACGGCGAGCTCCAATGGGCTTGCCACTTTTATTGAGTGGACGTTTGCAAACAGTGGAATAGGGTCGGCAAGATATAATTTAGCGATCCGACTGATCACATTAATTTGGATTGCATTTGCTTGGTAGGGAAAAGTATTAATCAGTCCACCGGATTGGGATATGGAGACCATGTTAAACGGCATCATTTGAGGGGACAATCTAAACCTGACCGGCGTTGATGGGCAGGTACGCCAGCTTCGCGGTGCACTAGAGTTAGCGGCTTCCACGATATTAGGTGCTTCTAAGTTGTTGTCTAAAATCTCCATCAATGCCGATAGGTCGCTAAGTGGAAACTCGACCTGCTCGTTGGCATTTTTGGCAACGAGACTAAACTGAGAACTATTTGAAATACTCGCAAGTAACTTTTTAATCTCACTGTGCGTTTGCTGTTTTTGATCCCTAGCTTCCGGCAATAGCGAGCCTGTAACGCGATTACCGGCTAGGGTTCGGTTAATGAATTGTAATTCTTCCTTCGTTAATTTCATGATTAAGCACATCCATTGGGTGGTTAATATTTATACAGCAAGGTTTATACCAAATTCCGCTTTTGTTGCTATTGCGGCGTTTCTTTTTTAAGTACGGCTTTGCAATTTGTTCAGCAGTAGACTTGTTGCCATTTAGCCTTCAAATAGGGCAACCTAACGTACCTAAGCGGCAATGAATTGCCCATGAAGCTGTACGAGTTATTTAAGAAAATGAAATATTTCCGTGTTCAGTGGCTATTGATATCAATTCATCGGCTGATTGTTGAAAATATTTATTTGGAATAATGCTTGCAAAGGTCTAGCACCGAGATTGTTTTTTAGACTTGCCCAATGCCAACGCTTTTAACTGGACATCAAGTATCGCTGATTGAGCCTACTTCACTGAACTTTTCACCTGTAGAGCGAGAGAAATTAGTGATCCCGAGCGCTCATAATCAGCTTACAGCAAATGACAATCACCTTGCTGCTGGTGGGGGACGTGCTCACACCTTTAAACAAAACTTTATGAATGCCATGAGCAATGGCTCGGCTAGCGAAACGTCGCAACATGACAAAAGTGAAGCGTTACTTCAGTTCCAATTTGCGGATCACGAAGTTCTATTCGACCTTACAAGCATCGCCTCTCATGATGAGGCTGCTTACGAAAAGCTCCGAGCGTTGTTGGCTGATATGATGACAAGGCCTGTAAAGGTTGATATCAGCAGTAAAGATCAAGCGCAGCAATTACTGTTTAAAAATTTAGAGTTAGATTTTTTAGCGTACAAGGAGCTCTCTGAGCGGCTGGAAATGTTAGCAAAGCTTGACCATGAAACTGAAAGTCAAAAAGCATTGGCGCAGCAAGATAGAGATCGCATTCGTGCAGTAATTGCAAGTTTACATGCACGCCTAGAGAAGGGCCAAGAGGCGTTACTTGGTGGAACAACATTAAAAGCGTTGGATGTAAATCGCAAAGATTTTGAGCTTGAATTAGATAGCCTGTTTACCAGTGTTGGCTTTGATTCGGATATGCCAGTAACTGGCGCGACTTGATTGCCGTGATCATTATTGTTTGCTGGGATTTGCACTTTTTACTAGGTATAAAATGTAGTAGCCCATACCCGAATCTAACCGTTTAAAAAGAATGGGGCTAGACTTTACCTGACATGCGCTTTGTGGAACAAAAGACGGTCGTCAACGTTACTTTTGTTCTACAAAGCGCACGTTCCACTAACTCATTTATGCCCCAAAATAAGCTAGAAAATTTTGCTCAAAGGGCTTACAACACCGTTTGCGCCTTGCTGTAAAACATGGGTATAAATCTGAGTGGTTTTAACGTCTGAATGGCCTAACTGAGCTTGTACTGTTCTAATATCTGCACCACTTTGTAGTAAATGAGTAGCAAATGAATGTCTAAAAGTGTGGGGCGTTATAGGTTTTGTTATTTGTGCTTTTTTGGCTGCCTCTTTAACCGCTTTTCTTACTCCTGTTTGATGAAAATGATGTCGGCGGATCTCGCCAGTTTCAGGATCAGCACTTAACTTATATGAGGGAAATAGATACTGCCAAGCAATTGACTTATTGGCGCTAGGATATTTTCTTGCTAGTGCGTTTGGCATCCAAACACCAGCATAATATTCGTTCTGGGAATCTAATTTTAAGTATTCATTAACCTGAGCAATTTGATTTCTTAGCAAAGGTATAAGTTCAGTGGCAAGTGTAACTACCCGATGTTTATTCCCTTTTCCATTCCAGATCCGAATGCACTTGTAGTCAAAGTCAATGTCCTGAACTCGTAGTTGAACAGCTTCCATTACACGTAAGCCGCTACCATACATTAAGCCTGAAATTAAATAATATCGTTTACTTAAAAAAGACATGAGACGTTTAACCTCCTCGGGGGTCATAACAATTGGCAACTTAGATTGGCGCTTGCTTCTGACAAACGTTAAATTAGGACACAAATCCTGTTTAATTATTTGCTTATACAGAAAAGATAATGCATTTAACGCTGTCGCTTGTGTTTTAGGCGACACATTACGTTTAAGTACAAGGTAGTCGAGATATTCGACAACCTCGTTATCGCCCATTGAAGCTGGGTGACGCTTATCATGAAAATGAATATAGGAAGAAATCCACTTAAGATATGTATCAACGGTTCTGAGCGAATATTGCTTAGTCAGCATAAACTCTGCGACGTGGTTTAAAAATGGTGAACGAGTTCTCATTGAGCTAGCTCTAAAAAGAAACTGTGTTTATATACAGTATTGGCGTATTTCTCCTATAGTCAAGAAAACGACCCTCTGGGTCGTTTTCATCCTTTTCATAATGATGAAAAATATATCTGTAGCAACAAGTTAGTTATTGTGATAAAACTGGTACAATGAGAATAATGACCCATGACTCGGTAGATAAACGACCCATTGGGTCGATATTAAATTGTTATGGGGCTTTAGCTGCATTCAAAAAGTTTAGGTGTTTATGGAAAAACAAGAAGTAGTAAACTTTATTTTAGAAAATACTGAACTTGATATTTATTACCAATATTTAATTGGGCAAAACGTTTGGTACTTTCAAAACTTTAGTGATGACTCTGAAACTAGCTATGATGAATTTAAGAAGTTCATTTCAAGAAAGCTAGATGTTCCTTTCAACAACATTTCTATTGTAGGAAGTGCAAAAACAAAATTCAGTTTTTCGCCAACAAAAAATTTCAAAGTATTCGGTGATGACTCTGATTTTGATTTAATCATCGTATCAAACAAAATGTTCCACAATATATGGAATGCATATCGTGAAGTCGCTTTAGAGCGACATCTAGCTGGCTATCAATATAAATGTTCAAACGTTTTTAATGGATTTGTCAGTTTAAAAGATACTGACCCTACTTACGGTAAAAGCGTATTAGAAGAATGGCAAAGAAAAGTTTTGACTTTTAAAGCTGAATTGCAATTGAAGTTCAAAATTCAGCATGAAGTTAACTATAGAATTTACTCTGATTGGGAATCAGTTCAAGATTACCACATGAGAGGGATATCAAAATTGAAAGGTGGTTTAAATGAAACTAATTGAATCTATAGACATACAGCCTCAAACGGCTAAGTGGTTGTCTGATCTTGATCAAAAAGGGTTACTTGAAGTAGATAATTCATTCCAAAGAAATTATGTATGGACATTAAATAATCAAATAAAATTAATAGAATCTATTCTCATAGGCTACCCAGTTCCTGAAATATACCTATGGAATACTGGAACAGATGAAAATACCGGTGACACAAAATACTCAATAATTGACGGGCAGCAACGGTGTGGAGCAATATTTCAATATATATCTAATACTTATAAACTTAAAGCTAGTTCGTTAGATAGCCAAGGAAGTAAATTTTCCGATATCCAAGACAGATTTTTTAAAGATTTAGATGTAGAAGATAAGAAGGCTATTTGGTCATACGTCTTCTCTGTACGTATTGTAAGAAACAACGTTCATAGAAATGACATTGTTAATATGTTCTTGCGACTAAATAGCAATAACATGACCCTAAACCCCCAAGAGCTAAGAAATGCTGAATTTGAGGGGGAATTTATGAATGTCTCATCTCAATTATCTGAGTTACCTTTCTGGGATCAAAATTTAATATTTGGTATTGCTGATAGAAGAAGAATGAGAGATGTTGCTTTCATTAGTACATTACTAGTATTCATGAAAGAAGGTATTCAAGAAGACATCGGCAATACAAATTTAAATAAAATATATGATTTATATAACAATGAATATCCATCAAAAGAAGAAGATATTTCAAAGTTCCAAATGATAATATCTAACGTAGATGAGCTTATTGATGGCAATAGTGAAAGAAGAAAAATACTCAAACGGCAAGTTCACTTTTATACCCTTTTTACAACCATTTTTGAGTTAACACTTGATGGTGGAACTTTAACGGATAAACAAATGCATAATTATCGTAGCTTTATCGATAATTACGAAAATGATGAACTTTTAGAGCGTTATTTCCCTAACATTATTAGTGAAATATATAAATATAAATCACTTTCTAAAGAAGGTACTCGCCAGAAAAGTAATAGAATGGAACGCCATAACTGTCTTAAAAAAGTGTTTAATTACTCAGCCCCATAACAAGCCAATTAAGCGGGACTAAAATCAATTGGTTTATAACGCAAACACCGCTAAAGTATAACCAATTAATTGTTAGCCTCTTATTGAGGCGTTATATACCCTCAGGAGTATAGTGAATGGAATCGGTCTGGATATTCAATAAAAACAATGCCGCTTTTTCTGGTGGTGTTTTTAGCAAACTCGATTTAGCTGAAAACTGGATCAAAGATAATTCATTAACTGGCATACTTACAAAATATCCACTCGATCAAGGTGTATTCGACTGGGCAGTTGAAAACGAAATGCATAATATAAAGGCTGAAAAAATAGCAGAGAAAAGTAAACAACCTAATTTCATTGGTGGTTTTACATCTGCTAGCCAAGAGCACTACCATTACGAAAAAGGGATTCGTGCATAGGGTATATAACAAGGCAATTATGGATGGGACGTCTAAAGCTTGGCTGGCGCTCATTCTTCGCTAATTTTAGCCAAGCTTAATACGCCCCATATTGCGGCGTTAACTGTCTCCATAATATTTGCCAACTTTCAAAGGGAGGAGTTGTGGGTCAATTCTTAAGAACGAAGCGCTATGAACTTTTATGGGCTTTGGTTAGCATTTTGTTCACAAGTTCAGTAATTGTTTGGGCAAAAGACTTAAAAGCAGGTCTGTTTTTTGGGTCCAGTATTTATATTTTTTACTTGGTTGTCGAGCTGTATTTATTTTACAAATATAAGCCAAAGTATGGTAAAAACCCTTTTAAGTAAGTAACACTAAATCGCCAACAGCCAGTTAACAAAGCAAATTAAAAGGGCGGACAAAAACTAGTTGGCTTTGTTCGTTCCTCACAAGTTTAGCCAACTAATTTTTGCCGTTTATTTGCGGCGTTGAGGCTGTAGAATTACTCTTTTCAGGTACTGGATTGTTGGTTTTGGATTGACTATTTCTTAACCTTGAATCGAGTTGGTTACTGTGATCTAATAGCTATTATTCACCCACGGTAATCTGTTATGGCCAACTATAAGCCAGACTTATCCCGCCAAAATAAATTCATTCCAATCAATTTCGCTGAGCAAATTTTGCCGGGAACCTTTGAATATGCGCTTTGTTATATAGTCGAAAATAAGCTTGACTTGTCGGGCTTTGACGCTTGGTATAACAACGACAAAACAGGCGCTGCGGCGTATCCGCCCGCGGTGATGTTAAAGGTTATTTTACTGGGCTATGCACATGGTTTAATCAGTAGTCGGCGAATTGCTAAAGCGTGTGAAACAAACATTTTATTTATGAGTGTGTCGGGTGATATTCAGCCGCATTACACATCAATAGCGGGTTTTGTGGCTAAAATGCACGAACAGATTGAACCGCTATTTACGCAAGTGCTGATGATATGTGATGAAGAAGGCTTGATAGGACGCAACATGTTTGCCATTGATGGGTGCAAATTGAAGTCCAACGCAAGTAAAGAGTGGAGCGGTACATTCGATGAGCTAGGCCGTAAAAAAGCCAAATTAGAACGCGCAAGCAAACGCATAATTGAGCGCCATCAAGCGCAAGATGGCTTAAGTGAAGAGCTGGTCACTCAAGACTTAAAGCAAAAAGAAAAGCTAGATAAAAGTGCAGATAAAATCACCGCGTTCTTAGCTACTCACGAAGAGAAAACAGGCAGTAAAGGTAAGCCGGTTAAAAGTAATATTACCGACCCAGACAGCGCGAAAATGACCACGTCAAAAGACACAATTCAAGGCTATAACGGGATAGCGATAAACGATGAGAAACATCAAATTATACTACAAGCACAGGCATGGGGCTCGGTGGGCGAGCAACAAACACTGCAGCCAGCCGTTGAGCAATTAAAACGACAACTTGAAAAACTGAACAGTGATAAATTCTCTCACAAACAGGCCATTAAATTTACCGCAGACAGTGGATTTAATAGTGAAGCGAACCTTGAATTCATGGCGCAAAGTGGCTTTGATACTTACATAGCTGATAACCAATTTAGAAAACGCAACCCACTGTTTAAAGAGAGCGAAACCTACGAAACAGAGCAAGAAAAGCGCCGATTAAAACGCAGTAAATGCAAGCCACGCTTATTTACCTCAGACGACTTCCATTATGATGAAGCAACACAAACCTGCCACTGCCCCGCAGGGAACGAGATGTGGCGAAGCGGTATCAATGTAAAAAGCTACAACCAAGAATACACGCGATTCTGTGGTTACTTAAAAGATTGCAAAGTATGCCCACTACAACAGCAGTGCATGCGAAAGCCACCGATAAAAACAGGCCGACAAGTACAGTTTAAGAGTGATGAGTCTCGCAAAAAAATCAGTTACATCGACAAAATGAAAGTAAAAATAGACAGCCCAATAGGACGACGACAATACAGCAAACGACTTGGTTGTATCGAACCAGTATTCGGCAACATCACGGTGAATAAAGGGATGAATAAGCTCACATTACGCGGCCAAGTAAAAGTCAATGCTCAATGGCAGCTATACTGCCTTGTTCACAATATCGAAAAGTTACGAGAAAGGGTGTCGTAAGCTAAGAACAACCTGACCTAACAGCTCCGAAACGCCTCTCAAACCACAACAAACCAGCTTAAAAAAACGCCCTAAAATAACAACTCACACCCAACTAAACGATTGAATCAAAATAGGAACTCAGTTATCGTTTGTTGATTACAAAAGCAAATTTGAAACGAGTTATTCTACAGGCTCGTTATACGGCAAGGTGAACATATTGAGATTTCTGTTATTACTAATAATGTTGATAAGTCCCTGTGTTGAAGCTAATCAAGAGGATTGTGCTACAGATAAACTATTTGATGGGAAGCTATTTGAGCTTGAATTAAGTTGGGGCAGATATGGTATATATAAGGCTGTATATAAGTTTTGCTACTCTGAACAAAGCCACTTGTTTTACGAACTATATGAGCCAGTGGCTATAGATTCTATATCAGAGACTTTTATGAAATATAGTAAATCTGCAATATTACCGGATAGCTTGGCAAATAAAATTAAGACGCAGTATGAGCTGGCGGTTCTTAGACTAAACAATGATACAGTGATTGGCTTTCATGGCTCAAAATGGTGTTTTAAACCTAAGAGCGGTCTAAATTACGGTCAATATTGTTACTGGACTCCGACTTATAACAGTAAACAACGAGGCTTAGACCACTTGGTGGAATTAAAAAAACTAGTCAGTAACATTTTTGAAGAGTAGCCGTATAACAAACTAATTAAACAGTGGACGCAAAACAGCAGGCTTGCGCTCATTCTTCGCTTAGTCTAGCCTGCTATTTTTCGCCGTTTATTAAGGCGTTATATTTCTCTATGCATTTGAGTAAATCGGACAAACTGTTCTACGAATTGATAATTTGGCCTTACATTGGTGTTTTTGTAGGTATCGCCTCAATTATGTTTGCTGGCCTGCATGGGCTGGAACTTTACCTTCCGTATACTTTAAGCTTAGGTGCTTTAGTTGGTGTTGTCAGAGCTCTCGGAATTGGTATTGGCTTCATAAAATTTGAGTTTAAAGAAGTTAGTCGTATTAAAGTTTACTCATACAGAACTGCACTAATTTTTATGTACGGCTTAGCTATCTATAGTGTTGCCTTGCCAAGGTATATATATTAGAAATATAACAAGGCCATTATGGCAGTTGGACGCAAAACGCTTGGCTTGCCCTCCTTCGTCGCTAAGTTTAGCCAAGCATTTGTGCGCCCCATATGGCGGCGTTAGGTGATATCGGACCTTCGAATGAACTATTTTAAGAAATCTATTTTACTTGCACTATTTATCTCGCCTATTGCACTATCCGAAGTCAGTCATTTTGAGAGAGTGTCGGGATATTTAAACTTCTTCATCGGCCCAAGCGGTGAAGATGACCAAAGTATTCAAGACTCCATTCAAGTATCTGAGTGTGTAGCTAAGAAGGCAAAAGACTCATGGTCTGAAAGGCACTTTAATGATTTTGATGTAGAGCTTTCAGGCTTTATAGATAAGATCGAGTCTGAAATGGCAGACCCTCAGGCGCTTATGCTGAAAGGGCCATCGCGACCAAGCGAGAAACTACAAAAAGAGTTGAAGTCACTACTGCCCTTCGTAGAGTATTGTGAATCTAAAGTTGGGGCAGAAGTAGAATTCTAGCACCTAACAAAGCTATGCACCGGAACAGCAGTCCTTCGTTGTAATTTATGCACTACGCTGCCGCTCCGTTAACATAAATTACAACTACAGCCCGCTGTCCAGTGATAGCGGCGTTAGACATTCAATTGAGTAATGATGTTAAAAACTGGAACTTATATTTTATTCTACGTTCTTTTTGCTGACTATGTTGGTGGAGTTTTCTTAGTAGGTCGTAACAATAGTACGATTTTAATGGATAGTACGGCTATGGGATTTACTGTTGTGCAAGTAGTAATATTTCTTGCTGCAATATTTACTCTTTATAAGGTTCAAGATATTGAAGCCGGTTATTGTAAGCAAATTAACTATTCTGATAAATTCAAAGCTAGGCTTTTAATAAAATATGTAGGTATTTGGCTCGCAGTAGCGCTATTTATAGATTTATTATTCGCCATACTTTTTGGTTCTGAATTTTGGGCTGACATTAACCCTTTTGATAGTTGGCTTGTTTTTTGTTTCGTATATATAGTTTATAAATTTTCCAGTTCCTTGCAGGTAAGTTTTAATTACCAAGACGAAAGCATGAAGTGCCATAGGTTAGGTCTATTAACCTCTTCAATCATGAAGTTTAAGAAAGTAGATTTAACTGATAATCAATTAGTCATCACCTCCGGTGATGAAGGGAAATACTTTTTTCATTTAGATAGATTTACATTAACAAATCGAGAGCGGCTGGTTAGCAATTGTTTAAAAATGTCTAACAAGGCGCCAAACTAGGACAAAGTTAAATAAGCTCTTCGCTTCGCTCGATTTTAGCTTATTTAATTTTTCCTGTTAGCTATACAGGGAGAGTTATTTGAAATCTGATTATTTGCTTCGAGTAGGGGAAGAAATCGGTATCGTTAAAGATAATCATCGATTGCTTATAATTGTTGCACATTCATTCGTTGAAATGATGGTGAAAACTCTAATCGATCACCATAACCCGGGATTAAAATTACCAAACCATCATAAACGATTGGAAAAATTGAGAAAAGAAAAAGTTATCGATGAATTTCAATTTAAACTATATGACTGGTTTCGTGAGCTGCGTAACGAGGCTGTGCATACGCCAATTTTTCGCCTACAAGATTCATGCTTTAATGGCTTAATAGGTCTTGTTAGAAAAGAGCAATTAGGTTTAAACAATTTTCATAATTTTTCTATTAAATTAATAGCAGAGCTTTGGAATAAAAATTTAGATGTACTTGGTAGTAAATATCTGAGCAAGTATAGCTAATCGGGTAGCCGAGGGTATCTAGCCCTCAGCCCGCACAACACCCTGCATGCGGGGCCGCACAGGGCGTTTCATCTAACAGAACACCCGTTTGGGTAATGCACTTTTATCCATCCTCTTTGAGTGAAAGCAAAAATAAGCGACACCCATCACTATTAACATCAAAGCTGGGGAGGTGAAGTAAAAAAAGTATGAAAGCACAGCAGTCACTTTGTCCAAAAACGTTTATCGATTGGTTGTTTTTTAGCACTCAAGCGTATCTCTACACTAAAACAGGGTTATCGTGCACGACAACGCGCTGCAAATACAGCAGTAAGAAATTCTAGAGTTGAGAATGTGAGTTTTGCTAAGCCAACAAGCGCTCGCAGTTTGTTAGGTTTGTCCGTCGTCGTTTTTGCAGTGTTTCACAGTAAGCGGTTAGTGTCCGCTCTCGGCCAACTGCACCGTGAAATATCCGAGAAAATTGCGTGGTGAGTTTTGTCCAGTTCTCTGATTCTATATTGAGTCGAGTAAGAATGGGTTGTGCTTCATTGATATACCCGCGTTTATCGATTCGAATGCATTTTCCCGTGAGCTCAACTAATTCAATATAGGACTTGAGTTCAAAGGGCAGGCCTTTAGGCATATATTTTCGTGGGCTACCAGCAAAGCGTAGTAGGCTTTTTGGTTGTTTGCCCAGCTTAGCGTGGTCGATGCGCTTTTTTATGCTGGTGTAGTCTGAGGTTTCAGGCGTTGCGGCGATGTTGGCTCTAATGGGGTTTAAGTCTACGTAAGCGAGACAAGCTGCCAATGCTGCCTCGTCCAGTAATGCTTGGGATTTGAATCGTCCTTCCCAAAACCGACCTGTACAATTATCTTCTTTATTTGCTCGACGGGCGATGTCTTCGTTAAGTACCCGCATAAACCAGCTAATATCTGCGAGCCTTTCCCTGCACTTGGAGACATGCTCGTTGAGTATCAATTGCTCCGACTCATTGAGTGGCTCACCTTCTGTAAATTTACGGCTTATCCAATTACCTTTAAACAACTTGTGCCACCGTATCAAAATCGCTTCATCCGACAGACGCTTAGCCTTTGTATCATCAACATATAAAACAATATGAGTGTGATTACTCATCACGGCATAAGCACAAATATCAATACAAAACACGGAACCCAACATCAGGAGCTTTTCTTCAACCCAACCCCGGCGGTGTTCGTATGATTTTCCGGTAAATCTATCTTCACCGCACAGAAACGCGCGCCTTACGCAGCGGGAGATACAGTGGTAGTATTTGGTGTCGGTTAAACTGATTTGTTTTTTACGGGCAGTAGCCATAGTTTGTTTTCCTCAATCCTTTGAGTGCAGAGTTAAAGCTTAGGCGGTATCTTAGGAAGGTGCAAATTAGTGGTGGGTGTCAGCGATTTAAGCGATTTAAGCGCAACTAAACGATTGAATCAAAATAGGAACTCAGTTATCGTTTGTTGATTACAAAAACAAATTTGAAACGAGTTATTCTACAGGCTCGTTAGCTGTTTCACTGGAATGAGAATATGGCGAGAGATTTAAAGGTCGGAGACACAGTTTTTGTGCCTTGCTCTAAATTTTCAGAGCTCGAAGGACATCCGACGGCATTTTACGAAACGAAAGTTGTAGAGAGCGAGAAGAAGTCTTTGAAAGTTAACCTTCCTGGTCAGGTGGTTTCTAACTTTTTTGGGATGTCGCTCGCTCACCAAAATCTTGGCCTAATCATTGTGAGTATCGGAGATTTTGAAACAGAAGAAACACTTATCAATCCGCTCTCGAAATCAGTGCTGCAGTACGCCAGATTATTAATTCCAGATGATACTCTTCGTCATGTTCGTGTAAGGTCAATTGCAGAATTAAAAACCATTTGGAACCAAAATCAGGCTGCATACACTCATGTAATCTTTATTGGTCACGGCAGCCCTGAGGGAATTAAGTTTGGCGTCGATGGCTGGGTGTCTTCGAATACACTTAATCAAGAGGTTATTCGCATTTGGGGCGGGAGCAAAAAAACAATTATTTCCCTTTGCTGCAAGACAGGTTACAAATCATTTGGTGGTTCTGTATCGTCATACGCGCAGTGCTCATATTTCATTGGTCCATACCACAGTGTGCATGGGGCAGTAGCATCCCAATTTTGCCAAACATTTCTAGCCCACCACTTGCTTGAAGGTAAAACTGTGGTTGTTGCATTCAAAAAGGCCAGAGAATCAGTTGCTGGTAGTGCTAGCTTCAGGTTATGGGCGTCTAATAAACTCAAAGCTGGCCCGAAGACATAATGCAGCTACAGGCGTTGGTATGAATCCCACTGTCAAGTTAAACACACTGATCCCTGCCTAACTTTTTAAGCCATAATTTTAAAGTCGAATTAGAGCGAGTTAATACATAGGATGAAGCAAGTAATGTCGTCGGTTTTCATGCTGATATTCGTTGGTTATTACTATTTCTAGTAACAGAGCAGACCTTACTTAGTTCGTCGTGGCACCTGTCATCAGTCTATGTTCGTGGTTCAATGTCGCGTTAACTGCATTGCCATCCTAACGCCGTCGGAGATTGTGCCACACCCGATGCTTGCTCCAATGCATTAACTCTAATTCGTTCATCATGCAGGTACTCTTGCTAATCTTAGTTTTGGATCAACAGGTTCTTGTGCTAAATAGCCTAAAGCTAAGTAAATTTTACGCAAATTATACGGCAACGAAATTTCGACAAGGATAGAATAAAGACATAGCGCAAGTTGGAGTCACTATGTTTTCCGAGAATGGATTTATTGCCAAGAACGAGTATCTCGTTAGTTTTCTGGTTTTGCTGTTAACCAGCGCCTTTGCCGTTGCCTTAGACTCGCTGTTACATTCGGCGATCAGTGTACTGTTGGTCTTACAGTTGGGCGTTGTTGTTGTTTCTCTCATCGCAAAACGTTGGATGGCACTGGGGGTGGCGGTTGTTAGCAGTCTAGTGTTCAACTTCTTCATCACAGAGCCCAGATACACGCTTCATATGAATAACACCGAAGACGTGGTCAATTTAGTGGTATTTATCGCGGTGGCATTAGCTACCAGCTATTTATCGAGCTATATCAAAGAGCAAAAGCAGCAGCTTTTAGTTGCGAATGTGCGCTCTAATATCTTGTTGTCGGTTTCTCATGATCTACGCACACCGCTCGCTGCGGTGATGGGAGCGCTCGAAACGCTAGAAACCTATCGTGATAAGTTAGACCAAGATGAGCAAAATGAGCTGTTGGGGTCGGCACGATCAGAAAGCCACCGTTTGTTTCGCTATATCGAAAATATCTTGCAAGCAACCAAGTTACAGCATCAAGGGGATGAGCTTTCGCTGTTGAAGCAACCTACGCCTATTGATGTCTTGATCGATAACGTGATTTTGCGGCTAGGCGCGCCATGCGTCTCGAGAATGCCACAGAATATGAGTCCAATTCTCACGATACAAGCTGCACTCATTGAACAAGCCCTGTTTAACTTAATTGAAAATGCAGTCACCTTTAGTCCCGATGGAGAGCGGGTTGAGATTTCCTTAGGAGAAACGCAGCAAGCGTTGTTGATATTTATTCAGGATAACGGTCCTGGGATCCCCGTTGCTCGGCAAAAAGAAGTCTTTACCGCCTTTAGCTCGTTTCGACAAAGCGCCAGCAAAGACGGTGGCAGTGGCTTAGGACTGAGTGTGGCGAGAGGTATTATTCGTGCGCACGGCGGTGATATTCGCATTTTGCCGACGACGCAAGGCTGCACAATGGAAGTTAGTTTGCCAAAAGAGGAGGCGCTTTGATGACTCACACCATTTTATTGATTGACGATGAAGAAGAGATCCGTCGTTTTATCCGCTTAGCATTAAAAGCTGAAGGGCTGAATTATGTGGAAGCCAGCACCGGAAAGGAAGCCATGTCGGTGCTAAAAGGTGAGCTGCCAGACTTGGTGATCTTAGATCTTGGGCTGCCAGATTTTGATGGATATAGCATTTTGAAGAAGATCCGAGAAACCAGCAAGCTACCTGTATTGATCTTAACTGCACGAGATCAAGAGGCTGAGAAGATTAAACTGCTGGAGGGCGGCGCAAACGACTACCTGACGAAGCCTTTTAGCATCAAAGAGCTGGTGGTGCGCGTCAAAGTGCTATTACGAGATTTAGTACCGAACAAACGCTTGCTTGCCATTGACTATGGCAAGTTGATGATAGATCTACAAAAGCATCAAGTCATTATGGATAACGCACCATTAGCACTATCGAAAAAGGAATTTGCACTACTTAGTATGCTTGCACAAAGAGCACAAGAATTAGTCAGTCAGCAAACCTTATTAAAGCAAATTTGGGGCGAAAGCCATGTGGAAGATAGTCACTATTTACGGATTGTGGTCAGCCAGTTACGTAAGAAACTCAGTGATGATGCTGCTACACCAAAAATCATAGAAACTGAGCCCGGGGTTGGTTATCGGTTTTTACTTTTACCGCTCAATAGGCATTTCTCATAACGGAGTATATAGAGGTTGTTATGGCACAATTTGTAGTAATTGGTTTAGGTCGATTTGGTTTTGCGGCTTGTTTGGAATTAAAGCGGCTTGGAAACAAAGTGATAGGGGTAGATAGTCGCGAACGTGTGGTGAACCAAGTTGTTGAGCATATTGATTATGCCACCTCTTTGGATGCGACCGATGAAACGGCATTACGCCAACTAGATATTACGAGAAGCAAAGCGGTGCTGGTCGCCATTGGTGAAAACCTAGAAGCGAGCATTTTATGTGTACTGTCGCTAAAGAACTTGGGCGTTGAGCAAATTTGGGTTAAGGCCAGCTCAGAAGCGCATCATACAATTTTATCTCGTTTAGGCGTAACACGTGTGATCCACCCTGAAGAAGAAATGGGGATCAAGGTTGCACAAACACTGAATTACCCTATGGTGAATCAATATATGCAGTTGGGGCATGGCTTTTACATGGTGGAAGTCATCGTGAATAAATTAAGCTGCGGACAGTCTTTGGCAACCCTATTAAAGCGTGCAAAGGGCGAAATCAAGGCTGTGTTAGTGCAGCGCGGCAAAGCGTGTTATACCAATCCGGCTGAGTCATTCTTGATCAACGAAGATGATAAAGTGATCCTCAACGGTCAGTTAAAAGCGTTAAATTCTATCGCTCTAAAACTGGGGGCGTAATGAAAACATGGAGTCCCCACTATTACCCCTATCCAAATAGCAAGCCCAAAGCCCACAAAAAGCCGCTGAGGTTAAGCCCTCCAGCAGTTCTGTTTATTGGGTTTTGCGGGCTGATAGCTTTAGGTACTATTTTGTTGTTGCTACCGATAGCACACACCCAAGACATCAAAGTGATGCAAGCGTTATTTACTGCAACTTCCGCGGTAACGGTGACAGGACTTGCGGTATTGAGTACGCCAAATGATTTCACGACCTTTGGCCATCTCGTTATTGCCAGTCTTATTCAAATCGGTGGACTGGGTTTTATGACCATTACGGTTGTGGTGCTGCGGGGGATGGGGCAGCAAATGGACATTAGCAAACAACTGATCGCAAAAGAAAGCTTTGGCATAGCTCGATTTGATCAGTTGGTTGATACAGCCAAATGCGTGTTAGTTTATGCACTGATCATCGAATCGATTGGGTTTACCATTTTGCTTGCCCATTGGTATCAAACGTTACCACTTGGTGATGCGATAATGCAAAGCTTCTTCTACACCATTTCGGCTTTTAACAATGCGGGATTTGCATTGCATGATGACAGCCTAACCAGTTTTCGTGGTGATTGGGTCGTTAATCTTGTGATATCAGGGTTATTTGTGATTGGCGGACTTGGATTTGTGGTGTTAATGGATATAGTAAAACGACGCCGTTGGAGCCGGTTTGGATCTGCCACTAAGTTAGTCTTGATAGCAACAGTGGTGTTGAATGTGCTGGCATTTAGCTTATTTTGGCTTTTTGAAGCAAATAACCCAGAGACCCTTGGAAATTTGCCGTTGTCTGAGCAAGTGATCACTGCATGGATGCAAGCCGTGACGCCACGTACAGCGGGCTTTAACAGTATCGATTTTGCGCTGGTGAATGATGAAAGTACCGTACTGACCATTTGGTTAATGATAATAGGCGGCGGCTCTATGAGTACGGCCAGTGGTCTTAAAATAACCACGGTTGTGGTGCTATTAATGGCAACTTATGCTTATTTGAGACGCAGAGATCAAGTCGCTATCGGACACAGACAGATCTCGCCTGAAACGGTATTTAAGGCGCTTAGTCTCACCGTGGTTTACTTTTTTACCGTGATGCTCGCAACCCTTATTTTGACGATCACCGAGCAGGCAAATTTAACGGATATCACGTTTGAAGCCGTGTCGGCATTAGGCACGGTTGGCTTATCTCGAGGGATCACCGGCTCATTGTCTGAACCCGGTGAAGCGGTAATCATATTTTTAATGCTGATTGGACGCTTGGGGCCGTTAACCTTTCTATATTTGATCGCGCGCCCGAAACGGGAGAATTTGAAGTATGCAAAAGCGGAAATTCAGGTAGGATAAGCAAAAAATAACGGAAATCATGATGAAGTATCCCAAACCGTTGAAAGCGGGCAGTAAAATTGCGATCACTGCATTCTCAGCGGGCGTACCTGCTGCTATGCACGCGAGATTAGACAACGCTTTGGATTATCTCGCGCAACAAGGTTTTGAACTCGAGGTTGGTGAATGCCTGCGAGATAACCACAACTACGTTAGCGCGGATGTCAAAATCCGTGCTAATGAGCTTATGGGATACTTACTCGATGACACAATAGACGCGATTATGCCGCCATGGGGCGGTGCAATTGCAATGGATTTACTGACATTGCTTGATTGGGAAAAGTTGGCGCATGCTCCGCCAAAATGGCTCATCGGTTTCTCTGATGTCAGTACTTTGCTGAGCGCAGTGACTTGCAAACTAGGCTGGGCAAGTGTGCATGCAACTAACCTTATGCAATTAAATGTCCATCAACAAGACGCATTAACGGTTGGACTTTTTAACCATTTGAGGCGTGCGCCTAATGACTATTTTACGCAGTTTCCCTCGACACATTTTGAAGCTGAGCCACTCAATTTTGTTGATTTTCCCGATGCTGGATTTAACTTGTCCGCGAGCACTCAATGGCGTATTTTGGCCAATGGCAATCATCGTCAGCAGTTTGCTGGTCGATTATTAGGCGGCTGTTTGGATATTCACATGTTATTGGCTGGTACGGAATATTTTGATCTGGACGCTTTTTCACAGGCGCACCCTGATGAGTCGATTATCTTATATTTTGAAAATGGTGAAATGCCGCCAGCGGCATACTATCGTGCGCTGCAAAGTATTAATTTACGAGGTTGGTTTTCGAAAGTCGCTGGAGTTTTGATTGGTCGAAATCCAGAGCCACTAGCAAAAGATAGCGACTGGACGCACCTAGATGCATTGCAAAAAGTCCTTACTGGTTGCGATTTCCCCGTGCTATACGATGTGGATATAGGCCATCAAGCGCCGAATTTAACGCTGATTAACGGCGCTTATGCCGAAGTGACTGTTGGCGATACCTTTACTATTACACAGACATTAATATGAATCTAGAATATAAAGTCGGCTCGATAGATGACCTCTTAGCGATAGAAAACCAAATTCCTGAATTTGCCACGCCAAGAAAGGGTGAGGAAGTCGTAGACAAACTGCGAGATAAACAGCACTTGTTGCTGGTGGCGTACGCTCAAGGTATGCCTGTTGGATATAAGCTGGGCCACGAACTGCCAAATAACGAGTTTTATAGCTGGTTAGGCGCGGTCATCCCCGAATATCGTGGCAAAGGTATTGCCAAGCAGTTGTTGGTGATGCAAGAAACTTGGTGCAAAGCGCAAGGCTATAGCGCCATTAGAGTAAAGTCGAGAAACCTATTCAAAAACATGCTATTGATGTTAATAAGCCGCGATTACCAGATTGTAAAATGTGAACAAATCAACGGCTCATCGGATTGCAAAATTCACTTTTATAAGCAATTACAATAAAGCCTAACCTTTGATATTAGGCTTTATTGTTATCAGATGAGCTGGTGGCGCTTCGTCGCCATATTCCTGCTAATATCGAGCCGCTGACATTATGCCAAATAGAAAATAGGGTACCTGCTACGGCCGCTGCAGGAGTGAAGAACTTCATAGCAAGTGCGACGGCAAGCCCCGAGTTTTGCATACCCACCTCAAAGGCCATGGTGCGACATACCTTCTCGTCAAAACCGAGCCGTTTCGGAATGAAATAGCCCAAAAGTAGCCCTGTAGTATTGTGCAGGATCACTGCAACCAGCATAACGAGCCCGATGCTTTGAAGTTTTGGTTGATTAAGAGCAACGATCACCGCAATGATAAAAATGATTGAAAGCATTGAAAGTAAAGGCAGTATCGGAGTTGTTTTGATAACAGAATGCGCCAGTGGCTTGGCAAGCAAGGTATTGAAAGCAACGCCCACAGCCACAGGAAATAGCACAATTTTTAGCAGGCTCGCCAACATATCAGAAAACTGAATATCAACCACCTGGCCTATCATCAATGTGGTTAGTAGTGGCGTTAAGAACACGCCGAGTAAAGTACTAATCGCGGTCATAGAAATCGATAACGCGACATCTCCTTTGGCGAGATAACACAAAACGTTACTTGCCGTGCCGCCAGCAACCGTGCCTACTAAAATCATTCCAATTAATAGGTCAGTTTCTAAGCTCATGGTGGTTGCAATTAAGTAGGCAACACTCGGCATCACAGTAAATTGAAGCAGCACGCTAACGCAAATGGCTTTTTTATTGTCGAGCACGCGTAAAAAGTCTTTTGTAGTGAGGGTTAACCCCATTGTCAGCATGATCAACATTAATAACGGAATAATACTGCCTTTAAACGCGCTAAATAGAGTTGGAAAAAGATAAGCGGTTACTGAGCAAATAATGGCCCAAAGAGGGAATAGTTGTACGATTCTTGTCATCATTTTTTTACTTTATTTTTCTCTAGATATTAACGAAATTTTCGTCAAACACCTAACTCCAGAGATCTGGCTCGTGGGCGTTAATGGTTATCTTAGGTAAAACAATTTGTTACATTTTACGAATTTATAGTTGGGCCCGTTTGAGGGAATTAGGTATAGTCGTTACTACGAAAATGATAAGTAGAAAATAGGAATAAAAAATGAAGGAAAGTATGCTCAGTAGCAAAATGGTTAAAGGTTGGAGGGGGTAATCTTATTTCATGGAAACAAAACTGCTAAAGGTAAAATTAAATTTGAATACTCGCCCTCAAGTGGATGAATTACTTGCTTATATGCAGGATAATATCGCGTTTCCAAGGGAAGAAATGCGACAGAAAGGCTACTTTTGGGATTCCGTATTTTTTGCTGAAGAAGGCGGAAGAGAGTATCTTTATATTGTAATAAAGTCCGAAGACTTTAGCTGTATTATGATGGATGAATCTGAGCTAATTTGTACACCTTTTCGTGAAGTGTATGAGCGTTTTAGAAAAGCATGTTGGTCAACAGAGCCATATCAAGATATCGAAGCGTTGGCGTGTTTCAATTCACACATGGAGTTTGACTCTGTCGAACCCGGTAAATAAGTAAAAAAGGGTTATACTTTTGCACCGCTTTTACTATAGAGCAACGCCGCAAAAATAATGACACTGCCAATACCAAGGCGAACGAGGTCAGCTTCTCGGTTCCAAATCAGCAAATTGACAATTATCCCAGCTGGGATCAGCACATTGTTCATTACCGCGAGTTCACCCACCGAGACGCGGGTCAGTCCTAAGTTCCAGACGTAATATCCTACGCCTGAAGCAATCAAGCCTAAATAAATCAGTATTCCCCATTGTAGATTAGTACTTGGGAGTTGCTGGGTATTGCCGAATAACATAAATCCAACGGCGAGCACGAGGGACGCACCAATAAAGAAAAAACCGAAACTTTGATGGTGTACCAGCTGGTAATGGTTACTTAAGCGTTTGTAACTTACTTGGCCTATCGCAAAGCAAAGGTTTGCGCCTTGTACTAGTAGCAAGCCAAAAAGGTAGTCGCTAGTAAGCTCAGTAAATCTAATGGTGATTGCACCAACGATAGCTATGAGCGCAGACAGCAAGAAGGTGGCATTGAACGAGCGGTTTAGTAAGTCATTGAGTGCAGTAATATAGATGGGTGTCATCACAGTGAATAGCAACACTTCAGGGACGCTTAGGTATAAAAAAGAATGATAGTAAAAGCCATACATCAGACCAATCTGTATTGCACCGATTGCCATCAGCTTGATTATCAACTCTTTATTCACTGAACTCAATCTCAAAAATGGAATAAACACAATTGCTGCAAGTAAGGTTCTAGATAAAGCGCTAAACCAAGCATCGACTTGGCCTGCCAAATAAACACCAATCAAAGAGAATGAGAACGCCCAAAGTAAAGTAACAATCCAAAGTAATGGCATAGACAATTCATTGTAGTTTTTAATTTCGCGATTGTATCACGAGCGTAGCAGAAATAGACCATTCGAAAAAAGCGATGATAACAATCATTATAATGTGATTTTAATTTATGATTATTCACATAGAATGACTCGTGTATTCACACTTACATCCCTTCATTGTTTTACCCATGATGTGTTTGGCCGCCGCTGCGGCCTTTTTTTATTTAACCTGAGGTTTGGATAAGGAATGTTCCAACTCATTGTTGCTAAAGCACAACTTAGTTTTCTCCTTGTCTAGCCAGAGAGTTTTAGGGAAACACCGCTTCCGCGTCCTGCTCTCGCTAAGGTACCTACATCCTGTAGGCAAGGCGAATTTACGCACCAATAGCTGGCTATTGGAAGTGAATTCAACGCAGTTAGCGCTAAAACTGGCTGCTAGAAAGGCATTAATTATCCGCAGCTCAGGTTATTTAGTCTATTATTTCGATACTCTCTATAGCTTGTCTCTTCACCGTTTATATCACTTCTCATGAACTTGCTCGATTTAATGCATTCTGAACCTCTTGTGAATTTTATGTTTTTTATGAGTTAAAATAATTGAATTTTTTATTTTTATTGTGTAGTTTGATTTTTAACCAAGGTTTCTTGGTTGTTAACATAATAAATATAAGGAGATCAAGGTGAAACAAAAAATAACTAAGATACTTGCAGCTACTGCATTAGTTGGCACCTGCAGCGTTGGTGCAACAGAGTTGAATTGCGACCTACAAGTGAAAAGAGGTGGCAACGTCATCGGTAACGGACAAACCTGCTTTGGTATGGACTTCTCATTTGGCAACTCAACTACAGGTAAGTTCTACTTAACGAATATCAGCAAACCGATTAATAAAGTGATTTGGAATGGTGATGCTAGCTGCTCTGGTGGTGTTGAATGTGCACTCACGGTTTATGCGTATCAAACACATACAGCAACGGCGACTATTTTATACAAAGATGGCACATACGAAGAAACGAATGTATCACGTATCTCGTATGAAACTGGTCACTAACTGGTCACTAAAAGTTACTTAACTTATTCTTAATTAAAGGAAATAATAATGAAATCAACATTAATTGCTTCAGTATTGGTTGTACTAGGTGGTCTGTCTTTTAGTTCACAAGCGGCAGATTTAAAATGCTCTTTGAACGTGAAATCAGGCGGTAATGTGTGGGGTAACAATACTAGCTATTGTTCTGGAATTGATTTTTCTTTCGGTAATTCAACTTCTGGTAAATTCTATATCGCAAATGCCACTAAAGCGATTAGTAAAGTAATTTGGAATGGTGATGCGAGCTGCAGCGGTGGTACTACGTGTAACATGACCATTCGTGCTTATCGTCAGTACAATGCGACTGCAACTATTCTTTATACTGATGGTACATACGAGACGACAAACTCTGCTCATATTGACTATGAAACAGGGTTTTAAGCCTCGACTTTTATAATAAAATAGCGGGAAAGCCTTTTCCCGCTTTAGGTATTAACCTAACAAAGCCTCAGGGTTGAAGGAAGAAAACCGTTCAGACACATCTATAAACGTTGGCATAAAGGGCATGACACCTTTGTGTTCACAAGTAAACGCACCACATTTCACAGCAAAGCTAAGTGCCTTTTTTACGGTTGGGAAGTTTTGCACTAGTGTATCTTTTGAGATCCCATGTTGGCTGAGTTGAAATAGAAACCCTGCCATTAAGCTATCCCCAGCGCCGGTTGTATCAACCGCATCAATAGTAGGAGAGGCGACGGAATAAAAGTCTTTAGCTGTTAATACACTGCAAGGGTTTGGCCCATCGCTTGAGATCACCGCTTGTACGCCGACACTAAGTAACCAATCTAAATAGCTAGCCTCTCTCATGTTCTTTTCTTCAGCAAGATATCTCAGCTCATCTTTACTCACTTTTAATATGTCGACATAGGGGTAGCAAGCCTCTATACGTTCGGATAAGCAAGATAAGTCCTGCCATAGATTCAAGCGCAGGTTAACATCAAATGAAATTAATTGATTATGAGCCGCAGCAGACTTTAATAACGCCATGGTGGTACTTGTCACTTCTGCATCGGTAAGCGTGTTGGAGCAAAAATGAAATATCCCGTGATCTGGCCATTGCAAATGCTCAAAGTCTTTTGGGCGGATTGCAATATCAGCGGTACTGTTGCGGTAAAACGAAAAGCTTCGTTCTCCTTGAGCGTCTAGGTGGACGATAGCCAAAGCGGTTTGCGCTCCTTTTATGGATACACAATATTCGGTTCCAACAGCATATAGCGCCAAGGTTGATTTTAATTGCAGCGAAAAGGGATCTTCAGCAAAACCTCCCACAAACCGAGCACTGCCACCAAGTTTAGCAAAGCCTACCGCCACATTCGCTGGAGCGCCGCCAGCAATAGGGTTAAGGCTACCGTCGCCGGTAGGTAACAAATCAATAAGCATCTCGCCAAAACATGTTAATTGCATAACTACTACCCCTAATTTAGAAACGGTATTTTAAAGTGATAGACGTAGTTCTGCCGTTAATACTGCGAGCGCGAATAATATTGTTAGTTGGAATTACACCTTCCTCGGCTTCTGTTAATCCTGTGGTATCAAAGAGATTGTTTACGTTTAACGCGATATTGAAGCGTTCAGTCAGATCATAACTTACAAACGCGTTGACCTGAGTGTAACCGTCAAATTTTAACTCGTTGTTGTCTTGTGCGTACGCGTCAGTGGTGCCGATGAGGCTTAAACCGATAGCACCTTGATCGAAGTTATATTTACCCAATAAGGAATAAACAAAGTCAGCTTGCCGTCTTGGCGTGTTACCCTCGACTTCGGGAGTGAGTGCATCTTTTGCGATTTCAGCATCGGTCCAAGTTAAGCTACCTCGTAAGTCGAAGGAGCCAATAAAATAGACACCTTCAAGTTCAATACCCTGTGCTTCGTATTGCCTGTCAAAGAACTTTTGGCTGGTTGCCTCAAAGTTTTGCTCTTCTGTTTCGGCGTAAAATAAAGTTGCAAATAGACGACCTTGTTCAAACTTTTGTTTGATACCAAATTCATATTGTGTCACTTCATCCACAGCATCTTCATCAGCAACACTGCCATCAATATTCACTTTACCGAACAATAGTCTGTCTGCATTTGCACGACCGCCCTCACTGAATCTGCCGAATATGGCGCTGCTTGAGGTCATTTGGTAGTTTGCGCCGACAGAGTAACTTGTGTAGCTCCAATCGTAATTAACCACATTGGGGTTAGCGAGATCGATGGCTGCAACTTGCTCCTCTGGCTTTGATATAGTGCCATCACGGTTGATATCTACACGAGATGTTACAGCACCTGCAAATGTACCTGTCGCTTTACCTGAATCATGACGCACACTCGCATCAACTGAAATATCGCCGAGCTTTGTTGAAAAGGCGATATATGGGGCACGAGTATCGTATTCAGTGTTGTAGTTGCGCTGACAGCAATTTCCCCAATAGGGCGTACCGTAGGCATATAATCCGTTTTCAGAATATGCTGTGCCATCCGCAGCGGCCACGTTGACAAGCGCTGCGTTATCTCCTTTAAGCTCGAGCAAGTATGAATTCCATAACCAAGACATATTGATATTTTGCGATGACATGAAATAGCCGAAGGTGAGTGACGTGTCAGTACCAAATGATTTGGTGAGCTTTAGGTCGTTCATGATGTTGTCGAAATCATTCATTTCCACTTCGAAGGTATGAACGCGCATTAGCAGTGCTTGATTGAACGCTTGAGCCGCTTTTGGTCCGTTGGCAAAGGTGAGTGTTGCACCTGTACCGGCTATGCTCTCGGCAATTGCTTGGCTATTAGCGACCTCGGCAGGGAAAGGCGACATAAATGTGCCTGAGATACTCGACTTTCTGGACCTGTTTTCGATTTGCCAGTTATTACCTAGTTCGAAATTTGCTTCAAAGCCGATACTATCAACAACAGGGTGCATTCCGTCTCGCATATCCCCTTGACGAATTTGATTGTTACCACCTAAGCCTTGCGTGGCGGTGAAATAAACAGAGTGAGGTGTATCTGACAGGACATCAAAGCCGCTGATGGAGTCACCATTAGAATACATAGGCATAGGAAGGTAGCCTGCTGTTTTATCATCAAGGTGTTTTATATACAAACGAACGTAGCCACTTTCAAATTCCTTGGTGATATTGGCTTTGAGTTGGCCGCCTTTATTTGCGGTATAGCCGGTGTCACGTGGGCCTTCACCTTGTCGCACAAAGCCACCAATATGAAATTTTATGTCGTCACTTAAATAACTCCCATACTCAAAATCAGTTCTAAACTCGTCATAATCTAAACCAAACGTGGTGGCAACACTGCCTGACTCATTTTCACCCGTTTTTGAAATCAAGTTAATAATGCCTCCGGGAGCGTCGCTGGCGGCAGTCGAAGCCGAGCCACCACGAATAGACTCAATTGACTCCACGGTATTATCAAGGCGCATGAAAATATCGGCGTTACCAAAAGCAATGTCACCAAACTGCAAAATAGGCAAGCCATCTTCTTGTAGCTGCAAAAATTTAGCGCCACCGGATGCGACAGGAAGACCACGTACAGCGATATTTGCATTACCTTCACCACCGGTTGATTCTGATCTTACACCAGGAATTAGTTTGAATGCTTCAGCGGTAGTTCTGGGGGTTGCAACAGAGATTTGCTCCAGCCCTATGCTGCTAACAGAAACACTCGATTCCATAATGGTTGTTCGCTTTGGAACACCCGTTACGACTATTTTCTCGAAGCCATCGGCAGGTTTTGTGTGTGCTTTTTCTTCAGCGGCCGCCGAGTGAGAGATTGCAAGCGTGAGTGCGCTGAGTGTAAATAGGGTGGTTTTGATTGTTGTCATCATTTGCCTCTTGTTATCGTTGTCAAACTCGTGCGGTCTATTAAAAATAAGCTTAATCGATTAAGTTTATTTTTAGCACAATTTAATTTGGTTGTAATTAAAAATTAATCAATAATTCAAACAAAATTTTAATGCTTTGGTTTTTATGAATTTTAACCCGCGAAAAATTTGTGGTCGGAAGGGTTACACTCGCTGCAACTTAGCGTTTTTGCTCAATGGTAAGCGGGCAGGGTCCTTTAACCAGTTGTACAACATGGCCGCAAAGAGTAAAAATGCAAACCCAGTCGCAAGTATAAAGCCATAGCTAACATGGCCAAAGTAATCGCTTACCATGCCCATCAGAAGTGGTGCTAGCGCAGCAGAAAGCGCGGTGAAGAACAACATCACACCAGCAACAGAGCCATGCTGAGCTTTGTCAAAACAAGAGATCCCTTTTGAGTTTAATGTTGGGTAAATCATAGACATAAATAAACCGCTTAGCGGGAGCGTATAGATAGCGGCATTAACACCATAAAGATAAGTTAAAAAATAGCATACAAATATAGCAAAGCTCAGCGTTAGCATTACGCTTTGCCAACGATACTTAGCGAGTAACCATACAGCCATAAAGCGACCTATTGCACGCAAAATAAAAAAGATGGTGAGCGCATAAGTTGCAAGCCAAGTTAAATCACCTTGGTAATCCTGTAATAAAGTGGGCATCCAGACATAAATTGCGACTTCAGTTGCAACGTAGAGTGCTATGGCGAGGGAAAAGCCAAGTGCATATTTGTTCTTGAGCATCGCTGCCGTGTGAGATAGGCCTGCATTGTTTTGTGCATTTGCGGTATTAAACTTGGGAAAGTCAGTGCTTAAAGTCACGATACTGAGTATTAAGCACAGCCCACCAGCAAGCACATAAAGATAGGTCCAACTCACCCCCTGTATCAATAGATAACTGACAATTGCAGGACCAATTATCGCGCCGATGGCAAAGAAGCCTTCGACTTTATTCATGGTTTGAGTATGTTCTTGTGCGCCGTCAGAAATGTCACCTAGAAGGGCGAGGGCCCCTGTTTTAAATAGGCCAATGGCTAATCCAATAACACATAAAAGCATTAAAAACATGGTGAAAGTTTCACCCAGTGCGAACAGAAAACATGCGGATGAAAATAGTATGAGGCCAATTAACACCGTGAGCTTACGGCCTATTTTATCTGCCAAAAACCCTAAACATAAGCCGCTAAAGGCAATTAAAATCATTGGCGCATAGTGAAAGGCGCTGGCCTGGGTCATGCTAAGTTGATATTCGCTGATCAGTGTTGGAATGATCACGCCAACGGCGTCTGATGTCATCGCAAACATCAAAAACATCATATAAGTTAACCAGCGCAACGTGTTGAGCTGAGTGTGATTCGACTTGCTGCTCATTGTTCACCTCTTGAAGGGCTTTGTTATGTAGCTGGTCTACTTCTTTACATAAGACTGAGTGTAATACTAATCTGCAGTAAGCGAATTATTTTTAGTAGAACGCTACGATAAAACTTGATTATTGTTTGTTCATGATTAAAGATATAACTTAATCGATTAAGTCTCAACTTTTTTAATGAGTAAATTATGAAAAACCAAGTTCAGTTGATCACGTATGCTGATCGCCTGTCTGGCGGCGGCCTTGCACAATTAAATACGTTACTAACGGGCCCGTTAGCTGGACTATTTGGTGGTGTCCACATTTTGCCTTTTTACTATCCAATTGATGGTAGTGACGCAGGTTTTGACCCGATTGACCATGCTAAAGTCGACGAACGATTGGGTGATTGGCAACATATTAAGTTGATTGCCGAGCACTGTGAGGTAATGGCAGATCTTATTGTTAACCATGTATCAGGAGAGTCAGCAGAATTTGCAGACGTGCTGGCTCATGGCCAAAAGTCACCGTTTTGGTCGATGTTTTTAAAAGAGAAAGATGTCTTTCCTAATGGGATTACGCAAGCACAAGCGCAAGCAATTTATCGTCCGAGGCCGGGAAGTTGCTTTTCTAAAAAGGCGTTAGCGAGTGGCGAAATTGTGGATTTTTGGACCACTTTTACTGATAACCAAATTGATATTAATGTTGAGTCAGAAGCGGGACGCGCTTATTTAGAAAAAGTCTTAACATTG
Source organism: Pseudoalteromonas maricaloris (assembly GCF_024746855.1). Taxonomy (NCBI): domain Bacteria; kingdom Pseudomonadati; phylum Pseudomonadota; class Gammaproteobacteria; order Alteromonadales; family Pseudoalteromonadaceae; genus Pseudoalteromonas; species Pseudoalteromonas maricaloris. The sequence continues at coordinate 467,247 of NZ_CP024626.1, forward strand.
TTTGCAGACAGTGGAGTGAAAATTATTCGACTAGATGCCGCAGGATATGCAATCAAACGCGCAAATACCAGCTGTTTTATGACTGATGAGGCCTTTGCTTTTATCAATCAATTATCTAAGCGCGCCAATGAGCTTGGTATGGAAACCATTGCCGAAATTCACAGTTATTACAAAACTCAAGTAGAGGTTGCCAGCAAAGTCGACCGTGTTTATGACTTTGCGCTCCCTCCGCTTATTTTACACAGTTTATTCAATAAAGATTTCTCGGCTTTAGCCAAGTGGTTGGACATTGCGCCACGTAATTGTCTAACCGTGCTGGATACTCATGACGGAATCGGCATTATTGACGCGGGGCCTGAAGGGGATAAACCAGGGTTACTCGATGCCAATCAAATTGATGCTTTGGTTGAGCAGATCCATAGCAACAGTAAAGGCCAAAGTCGCAAGGCAACCGGCGCTGCAGCGAGCAATGTCGACTTGTATCAAGTCAATTGCAGTTATTATGAAGCCTTAGGGAAGCATGATTTTTATTATTTGGTAGCAAGAGCAGTTCAGTTCTTTTGCCCTGGAGTACCACAAGTTTATTACGGTGGTCTATTGGCGATGGAAAATGACATGGTGCTCCTAGAAAAAAGTAATGTTGGACGCGATATCAACCGCCCTTATTTGGATGTAGCGATGGTGGAAGCCGCACTCGATAAACCTGTGGTGAAGGGTCTGCAAACACTAATTAAACTGCGTAATACTTGCTGCGCATTTGATGGCAATTTTGCATTAACATGCCAAGGCTCAAATCTGGTTATAACTTGGGAGGGCAATAATGCAAAGGCGGAGTTGCGAGTTGATCTCGCAAAAGATGAAGCCATGATTAAAACTTCTGAAAACGCCACAGAGCAGAGCTATAACATTCAATCGCTGCTTTCCTAACCATAGCTAGGAGCCAAAGTTGCGCGTAGAAAGCTCGCTTTAAGTACCTCAACATCGATTATCCTTGGTAGCGGCTCGCAATCTTAGGCGAGCTGCTATGTATAGATAAATATCAACAAAGCGTAATTGACATAGTGGATTAGCTATATAATAATAAAGTTATATAATTAATTTGTTATGCGATAATGAAGATACTTTTTCTTTGTTCTGGAAACTCAACGCGGTCAATTTTAGCACAGGCGCTAGCTAACTTTCATGGCGGTTCGGATGTTCATGCCTATAGTGCAGGCACTAAGCCAAGCACTGTGAATGCGACTACGCTTTCAATGCTACGCCGTTTAGGGATTAATACGGACAATCTGTACAGTAAACACCTCAATGAGTATAAGGACGAACACTTTGATGTGGTGGTAACTTTATGCTCTGAAGTGCAATCTGAATGCGAAGGTAAACTGCAAGGAGAACATGTCCTTGCGTGGGATATTGCGAGTCCAGCTGAGCGAAGTCGCAATAACGCTTATGAGCAAACCTTGTTCGACATCAATGAACAAGTTATTTCCCTACTACGCGAAGGTAAGCCACAACATACGCTACTTACACCCTTGCAATTTTATAAATCCCTAGCGGATGAGATCCGCTTAAAAACGCTTGCCATGTTGATGGTGGAAGGTGAGCTATGTGTTTGCGAGCTAATGGCTGCGCTTGAACAAGATAGCCAACCCAAGGTTTCACGGCATTTAGCGCAACTGAAGAAGGCTGGAATTCTATGTGATCGCAAGCAAAAACAATGGGTATTTTATTCTATAAACCCAACGCTACCGCTATGGATGAAGGCGGTGATAAACGCCACGGTTATGCATCAACCAGATTATATAAAAGCTGAGTTAGTGAGGCTAAATGCGATGGGCGAACGGCCAACACGCATGGCAACTTGCTGTAACTAATAATTAGATTTTGGAGTTCTTATGACGATTAAAGTAGGGATAAATGGTTTTGGTCGAATGGGGCGTTTGGCGCTTCGCGCTAGCTTTGACTGGCCTGAAATCGAGTTTGTACAAATTAACGATCCTGCGGGCAATGCAGAAACCCTAGCACACTTGCTAGAGTTTGATTCTGTCCATGGTAAATGGCATCACAGTGTGTCTTTTCAAGATGAACAGATCCAAATAGGTGAAACTGTGTTGTCGGTGACTCAAAACAAAGAGATTGCGCAAACCGACTGGTCTCAATGTGACGTCGTGATCGAAGCATCCGGAAAAATGAAAACCAAAGCTTTGCTGCAACAGTATTTAGATCAAGGCGTTAAGCGTGTTGTTGTTACGGCACCGGTAAAAGAAGAAGGAGTATTGAATATCGTGATGGGAGTGAATGACCATCTATACGACGACATGCCCCACCAAATTGTTACGGCCGCTTCTTGTACTACGAACTGTTTAGCACCAGTCGTAAAAGTATTGCAACAAAATATCGGCATAAAGCATGGTTCGATGACAACTATTCATGACATCACCAACACGCAAACCATTTTGGATGCGCCACATAAGGATCTACGCCGTGCGCGGGCCTGTGGTATGAGTTTAATTCCGACAACAACGGGCTCAGCGACTGCTATTACCCATATCTTTCCAGAATTAAAAGGTAAGCTAAATGGTCATGCTGTTCGTGTTCCGTTGGCGAATGCTTCATTAACAGACTGCGTGTTCGAGGTCGAGCGGCCAACTACAGTGGAAGAGATTAATCACTGGATGGCGCAAGCTGCTGCTAATGAGCTTAACGGAATTTTAGGTTATGAATCAAGACCATTAGTTTCTATTGACTATAAAACGGATCCTCGCTCTAGCATCGTCGATGCGTTATCTACAATGGTAGTTAATGGTACTCAGGTTAAGCTGTACGTGTGGTATGACAACGAGTGGGGTTATGCAAATCGTACCGCGGAATTAGTACGTAAAGTCGGATTGTCGTTAGGCGAATAAGACATTATGCAGCTGCGCAATATACCTCAAGATATCAAGCAGTACCTCATTGTGACAGGCAACTATTGGGCGTTTACCTTAACGGATGGTGCGCTCAGAATGTTGGTGGTGCTTTACTTTCATCAATTGGGTTATAACCCGCTTGAAATTGCCATGCTATTTCTCTTTTATGAAATTTTTGGTGTTGTCACCAATTTAATTGGAGGATGGCTTGGCGCACGCATTGGCTTAAACCGCACCATGAATATTGGGTTAGGCATACAAATAGTGGCATTATTGATGTTGGTAGCACCAACGCACTGGCTCACCGTGCCTTATGTTATGGCAGCACAGGCGCTCTCAGGTATTGCCAAAGATCTCAATAAAATGAGTGCCAAAAGTGCGATAAAGGCCATCGTAAAATCGGGTGAAGAAGGGACCTTGTTTAAGTGGGTGGCAATACTTACCGGCTCAAAGAATGCGCTAAAAGGCGTCGGATTTTTTCTTGGCGGGTTGTTGCTTACCTTACTTGGCTTTACTGGTGCGATGTGGTTGATGGCAATCATGTTGCTATTAGTGTGGTTGTTTAGCCTTATTAGCTTAAAAAGCGATTTAGGCAAGGCTAAAAGCAAACCCAAATTTAGCGATGTATTTTCAAAAAGCCGAGCAATTAATATGCTGTCAGCCGCGCGATTGTTTTTATTTGCCGCACGGGATGTTTGGTTTGTGGTTGCGCTTCCTGTCTTTTTATCGCAGCAGTTCGGTTGGGATCATTGGTGGGTTGGTGGTTTTATGGCTACTTGGGTTATCGGTTATGGCATCGTGCAATCAACAACACCTAGATTTATTAGTCGTGATACGTTTGCATCAACACCAAGTAAAGTCAGCGGATGGGCGTTGTATTTAGCGGTTATTCCGCTGTTGATTGCAATCTCACTTCAAGCGCAGCTCTGGACAAGCTTAGCCGTAGTAGGTGGACTTTTGCTCTTTGGTTTTGTGTTTGCTATCAATTCATCTCTTCACAGCTATCTTATTGTGAGTTTGGCCGATAGTGATGGAGTGTCACTTGATGTGGGCTTCTATTATATGGCGAACGCTATCGGGCGATTACTCGGTACTGTGCTATCAGGTTGGATCTTTTTGGAGTATGGTTTGGTGGCTTGTTTAGTGGTATCAAGTGTGATGTTGTTGTTGGCAGGGATCATTTCCTGCCGATTACCCAGGCGAGTCTAATTGATAGGGGGCAATTAACAGCTCTGCCCCATTTTTAAGGTATAGCCAAGCATTACTTTATCATCGCTTTTATCTAAGAAGAGTTTGGCTGCTTCTCGGCCTTTTTCTTCACTATTTTGATGAATGGTAGTTAGGCTAGGGCTAAAGCGTAGCGCTTCATCAACGCCATCAAAACCAACGACTTTAAGCTCCTGTGGTATCTTTACACCAAGTTTTTTGGCTTCTCTTAACAGCGGTAGTGCAATTAAGTCACTCATACACAGTACGGTATTAGGCCTTGGTGAGAGGTTAAGTAGTTCTTTTGCGGCGATATTTGCAAACCTTTCGCTGCTTTCAGGAATATTCCACACTCTGTCTTCACCAAGTGTTAATCCACGCTCTCCAATGGCTTTGAGATATCCGCTATAACGCTGATGTGCAATAGAGGTCTGTATGTCTGTTAGGTTTTGCTCGTATACACGGCATAGCAAATCGGTGTCTAATAATCTCAAACCAAAAATAGCAACATCACTATCGTCGTTCAGTGCTTTACTCGCTACATCAAAGGCGGCTTGTTGGTTGTCGATATTAATACTGGCATGTGAGGGCAAATCAAAGTCAACCGTCACAACCTGTTTGCTAACATTCGCAAGATGCTCGATTAACTTGGGATTACGCGGGCGGCCATAACAAATTAAGCCGTCGACGAAATCGACAATGTCTCCGACATTATCTGCGGTGCCTGAGAACAGTAGTAGGTTAATATGCTGAGCTTCTAAAACGCTTGCAACTCCTCGCATAAAGCTACTCGCAACGGGATCTGATACCATATATTCAACGCTATCGGGTAGTACCAGCGCGACAATGTTAAACGAGCCCTTACGCAGCGATTGGGCTGCCTTGTTAGGCCCAAAATAACCCAATTCTTTACAGGCTTTTAAAATTTCTTCTCGTTTGGATTTAGAGAGTTGATCTGGTCTGTTAAAAGCATTCGATACAGTTGCATTTGACACGCCTAATTCCGCCGCAATGCTTTTGAGCGTCCATTTTTTTTTGTCGTTACTCATTGGCAGGACCCCTTAATACAGTCAGGCATATGGCAATGGTTTAGTCCATCTTAACTAGTAAACACCTTAAATAACAAGCAATAATAGATTATTGTCGCAATCTAGTTTAAAGAAAATAGTCAATGAGGTATGATGCGCCATACTTTTATTGCAAATTGTTCTCATAATCAATGACATTAGATAAACTTTCCAAAAATAACGCAGCGACCATCACTTCTCTTACCCATCCAGATACTGCGTTACTGAGTCGAATAATGGCACTTGGAATTATTCCTGGTGAGCAAATAGAAGTCATTAACGTCGCCCCACTTGGATGCCCGATGCAAGTGAAAATTGGTGACACCTTTGTGAGTGTGCGTAAGGCCGACGCACAGTTCGTTGAAATTGAAGTTTTATAAGTTATTAAGGGCTCACGTATGAAAATTGCGTTAGTGGGCAACCCGAACTGCGGGAAAACCACATTATTTAACCGCCTGACCGGCTCTAAACAAAAAGTAGGGAATTGGCCAGGGGTAACTGTCGAGAAAAAATTCGGCTATTTTGCTTTAGAAAACACAAACGTAGAATTGGTAGATTTGCCCGGGCTCTATAGCATGGAACAAATTGAGCCAAGCCAAGATGAGCAAATCGCGTGTGACTTCCTAAAGCAAAATGAAGCCGATGTCATCATTAACATCGTGGATGCCGCTAACTTACAGCGAAACCTCGTATTAACTTCCCAGCTGAAAGAATTAGGTAAGCCTATTCTTGTTGTTGCAAATATGGTTGATGTCGCAACACAGCGTGGGAGAACGTTAGATTTAAAAAGACTCTCTGAACAGTTAGGGTTACCTGTAGTGCCATTCCACGGTGCTAAAGGTACAGGGCAAGAAGCGTTGTTGGAACAACTCGCACAGATCACTCGTTTTCCAAAAGCACCTGTGACGGCAAACACCGAAAGTGCCGGCAGCGATCCCCTCGAAAAAGCGGTTGCTCGTCACCAAGCAGTGAAAAAATTGGCTGATGGCGTAAGTATCATTACGCCAAAACGTGCAGATACAACAGAAACGCTTGATAAAATCGTGCTCAACCGCTGGCTTGGCGTGCCTATTTTCTTAGCCATGATGTATTTAATGTTTACCATTGCGGTGAATGTTGGTGCTGTATTTATCGACTTTTTTGACATCGCCGTGGGCGCCTTACTCATCGATGGTGTAAAAATCTTGCTAGCAGATATTGGCGCACCTCAATGGCTGGGTGTGTTATTGGCTGATGGTTTTGGTGCGGGTATTCAATTAGTGGCGACCTTCATCCCTGTTATTGCGGTGCTGTATCTGTGCTTATCCATTTTGGAAGATAGTGGTTATCTTTCTCGGGCCGCGTTTGTTATTGACCGTTTGATGTCATCCATTGGTCTACCGGGCAATGCTTTTGTACCTTTGATCGTTGGATTCGGCTGTAATGTGCCTGCGGTTATGGCGTCAAGAACGATGGGTCGAGAGTCCGATAGATTACTGACGATTATTATGGCGCCATTTATGTCCTGCGGTGCACGTTTGACGGTATATGCGTTATTTGCAGCGGCTTTCTTTCCAACGAACGGAGCCAATGTTGTTTTTGGTCTGTATTTGCTTGGCATATTGGTTGCGGTAGGTTCTGGCTTTTTATTTAGAAAGCAAGTATTCAAAACGCAAAAATTACCCTCATTTACCGAGATGCCAGCGTATCATATGCCAATTTGGCGCAATATACTCATTACCACTTGGCAGCGTCTGAGCGGCTTTATCAAACGTGCTGGCAAAACAATTGTTATGGTAGTTATTTTACTCAGTGCATTAAACTCGATTGGTACCGACGGTTCGTTTGGCAATGAGAATACAGATAAGTCACTTTTGGCGAAGGCTGCACAAGTGGTCACGCCAATCTTTGAGCCAATAGGGTTAAAAGAGGAAAACTGGCCTGCTACGGTTGGTGTTGTGACTGGTATGTTTGCCAAAGAAGCCATCGTCGGTACTTTAGATGCGCTTTATACCGGTGCCGAAGAAGAAGGTGGAGAGTTTTCATTGTTGGCTTCGTTAAAAGAAGCGTTGATGACCATAGTAGACAATAGTAAAGATCTTATCGCAAACCTTGGTGATCCATTAGGACTTAATGAATTAGAGTCAGGCGCTGAAAGTGGCACTGTGCTACTTACTGCAATGGCCGCGAAATTTAATGGTCAAATCGGTGCATTTAGTTATCTTGTCTTTATCTTACTTTACACACCTTGTGTAGCGGTATTAGGTGCAATTAAACGTGAATCTGGCGGTAAGTGGATGTGGCTTGTTATTGGCTGGACGACCTCAATTGCTTATATCATGGCGACTTTAGTTTACCAAGCTAGTCAGTTAAGCACCTCGCCAACGAGTGCTTCGCTTTGGATTATAGCGATGTTGTTGTTTGGATTTGCATGGTGGAAAGGATTATCCAGACTGGGTAATAAACTTAACCAACCACCAACCTATCAGATAAATTTAGGTTAGTTATTCAAAAGCTTGGTTAATTGAGCGGCGCTTAGAGCGCCGTTTTTTATGTTTTGGTATCAAGCAAAAAAAAGCAGTGTTAACTGAGTCAACACTGCCAACAACTCTAAATCAATCAAGGGGAGTCTTCGTAAAGGAGGTTACACCGCTTTGTTGACGGAAGGGTGACGCAATAATGAAAGATTTATGACTGTGAAAATTTCACTTTGCTTCTTGCTAAAAATCGCTTAATTTTTAGCTCTATTCTTGCCGTTAACTGGGACAATAATGATAACCACTGATACTCCTCTAATTTTACGCCACCTTGATACTATCCATGCGCTGATCTCTAATTCTTATTGGGCAAAACAAATGCCTAAAGTATTGCTGGAAAAGGCCATTCAAAATAGCCTGAGCTTCATGTATTTGGACGATGAAGGTGAGTTTCAGGGTTTTTGTCGCGTGATAACTGACTATGCCACCTTTGCCTATCTTGCCGACGTGATAGTTGAGGAAAGTGCCAGAGGTAAAGGGGTAGGCAAAGCGATTGTTCAAGCCGTGGTTGAACATCCAGAGCTACAAGGCTTAAGGCGCTTTATGCTGGCAACTTTTGATGCGCATACTCTATATGAAAAATTCGGCTTTGCAGCGGTGCCAGATCCAAGTATTTTGATGCAGATCTGCCATCCTACAATATATTCGGATTTACAAGATTAATTGCTGGATTTTAGTCACTTATATTTTGTTTTTTAGAACGAAGACTGGATAAATGCACTTACCCTGAACATAATAAAGACGATAACAACAACAGGTGTCTTTATTATGTTACTGCTTGCGACTATCTATTTGGCTGCTGCGATATTGGCGGTGCCAATCGCTAAACGGCTAGGGCTTGGCTCTGTGCTTGGATATTTATTGGCAGGGATCCTAATTGGTCCTCATCTTCTTCATCTTGTGGGGGAGCAAACTGACGTCATGCACTTTGCTGAGTTTGGTGTGGTGATGATGCTATTCTTAGTCGGGCTTGAGTTACAACCCAAAAGGCTCTGGACGATGCGCCGCTCTATAGTTGGTCTCGGTGGCTTACAAGTGGTTATAACAACGGCTGTACTCTATTTCGCGATTGATTTAGCGCTTGGCTTTTTGTGGCAGCAATCATTAGCCATTGCGTTAATGTTGGCACTGTCTTCTACCGCCATTGCACTGCAAACCTTAAATGAAAAAGGCTTGATTAAACAATCTGGCGGTCAAAATGCGTTTTCAGTGTTGTTATTTCAAGATATAGCCGTGATCCCCATTCTCGCGATTATGCCGTTGTTAGCATTTAGTGATTTGGCTGTGAGTGATGGTCACGGCAATTTGTTACATGCTTTTCCGACTTATCTCCAAGTGATTATCTCTGTTTTTGTGATTTTGGCTATTATCGCTGCTGGGCATTATGTTGCCGCGCCGTTATTTAGGTATATTGCCAGCACTCGAATGCGCGAACTATTTACCGTAGTGGCGCTATTTATCGTTATCGCAACCGCGTTATTGATGCAAAGCATTGGTTTATCCCCAGCGCTTGGAACATTTCTCGCGGGTGTTGTTCTCGCGGAAAGTGAATTTCGCCATGAATTAGAAGCCGATATTGAACCGTTTAAAGGGTTACTTCTTGGCCTCTTTTTCATGACAGTCGGCGCATCAATCGACTTTTCCTTATTGGCACAAAAATGGTTATTTATTTTAGCGTCAGTGGTGCTATTAATGGGGTTAAAGGCGGTTATTTTATATTTGTTGGCAACGGCGTTTTCACTGCATAAGCGAGCGACATGGTTATTTACCGCAGCCCTGTGTCAAGGCGGAGAGTTCGCGTTTGTACTACTTTCTGTTACTGGCAGTTTAGCAATCTTAACTCCAGATCAAGTCGCGTTAGTCACACTGGTTGTTGCGGTATCTATGCTCGGATCGCCCCTTATTTTTATTCTTTACGAAAAAATAGTTGAACGTCAGGCCAATACTCCTCAAGAACAAGATAGCTTAGAGACGATGGAAGCGACACAAAACGTTATTGTGGTCGGCTACGGGCGTTTTGGCCAAGTGATAGGGCGTTTGCTTCATGCGCAGGGTTATCATTTATCGATTTTGGATCACAGCCCAAGCCAAATTGAATTACTCCGTCGCTTTGGCAATCAAGTGTTTTATGGCGATGGTGCTCGATTAGATTTACTCGAAGCCGCAGGGGCTCACGAAGCGCAAATGCTGGTCGTGGCGATTGATGAGCCAGATAAAACCCTCGAAATCGTCAGGTTGGCGCAGCAACATTTCCCTAACCTAAAACTTGTAGTTCGTGCGACCGACCGTCGCCATGCCTACCAACTGATAAAATTGGGTGTCACTGCGTTTGAGCGAGAAACCTTTGTCTCTGCTGTGAAGCTAGGTGAGCAGGCGCTTAAGTTATTGGGCCATAGTGAAGAAGATGTCGCACGAGCGGGCTACCTCTTTACCAAACACGATGTTGAATCTATGCACATGCTTGCCGATGTGTGGGGAGACGATGAAAGCTATGGTGTTGCGATTCGTCAGCGTATGGCTGACCTCAAACAGGTACTTCAGGCGGACGAAAATGCGCAAGAAGATCTTAATACCTGCCATGGTGAAAATTGTGAAGATAAACCACCAGCCATTGAACAATAACGTATAAATATTAGGTTAAATCAGTATGTTGAGAGTGACATTAGAGCAATGGCGAATGTTTAGAGCCGTTGTTGAATATGGTGGCTTTAATCAAGCTGCTAAAGAAGTACATAAAAGCCAGTCAAGTATCCACACTGCGGTCCATAAAATTGAGGAAGGCCTTGGTGTTAAGCTTTTTAGAGTCGAAGGGCGAAGAACCCTGTTAACCGAAGCGGGTGAAATGATGCTGCGCCGTGCCAATTATCTCTTGGAAGAAGCGGCAAAAGTGGAAGCGGTAGGGCAGACGCTGGGTGAGGGAGTTGAGAGTCAACTGCGCATAGCGGTCGATGAAATTTTCCCACAGCAGGTACTCTATAAGGTGCTAGAAAATACATCTGCGCAATACCCTTTATTGCGTGTCGAGTTGGTTGAGTCAGTATTAACAGGCGCATCTGAACTTTTGCAAAATACCGACGTAGATATCGCTATTTCTCCGGTTACTTTACAAGACGGGTTCAGTGAAGAGTTGTGCCAAATCGAGTTTGTTGCAGTGGCAAATCCCAATCACGCATTACATCAATTTGGTCGCGCGCTTACATTCGAGGACTTAAAGTCCCATCGTCAAATCGTAGTAAGAGACTCTGCAATCTCGCGTAAAAAAGATGAAGGTTGGTTGGGGGCGCATCAACGTTGGACGGTGAGCCATATGACAACCTCGATAGATATGATAGCGCAAGGCTTAGGATTTGCTTGGTTACCTATTCCGGCTATCAAAACGCAACTAGACTCTGGCGTCTTGAAACCACTACCACTATCGCAACATAGTCAGCGTAAAGCACAGCTTCATCTTATTTTTAAAGATGGTGACAGGCTTGGGCCCGCCGCGCGCGCTTTTATTGGTGAGTTAAGATATCAGTGCATGCAGCTGGAAGATTCTGTTGAATAGAATGATTGATGTTAAATTATCAAATTTTATTCGTTTCAAACAGGCAATAGACTAAGGTCATCAACATGCGTTTGGAGCGAAACATGCGATATATTCGAAAAGCACAAGATAGAGGTAAAGCAGATTTTGGTTGGTTGCAAAGCCAACATAGTTTCTCATTTGGTCGATATTATGATCCCGCCCACATGGGATTTGGTAATCTTAGGGTGATCAATGATGATACCGTACTAGGTGGTCATGGCTTTGATACTCATGGTCACCGAGATATGGAAATTATTTCCTATGTTATTGACGGTGAATTAGCACATCAAGATAGTATGGGTAATCAGTTTACTGTGGCAGCAGGTGAAATTCAGAGAATGAGCGCAGGCAGTGGCATTCTTCATTCAGAATATAATGCTTCAAAGACAGCGCCTGCCCATTTTTTACAAATTTGGATAGAGCCAAAGCTTAAGGGCATAACGCCGAGTTATGAACAAATTCAAATTAAACAAAGTAGTGCACTTACGCCGATTGTTACGCCTACAGGCGAGAAGGGCACTTTGAGTATCAATGCAGAAGCTGAAATACACCGCTTGCAGCTACATCAAGGTCAACAGATTGAGCTGAATGCGCGCGCGCGAAAAGCCTATTTGCACATTGTTGGCGGCGAAGCGACGCTTGATGGTGAGGCATTTCAGCAAGGCGATGGCATCGGTCTGATTGCTGGTGACAACATGCAGGTTACGGCAGTAACAGATGTTGAAGCGCTGTGGTTTTTATTACTTAACTAAGCAAATTGGTATTAAATTCAGCGCCTAAAATTAAAGGAATTGAAGAATGACAGAACCAATTCAACTTGCAGTAATTGCCCTTGTCGTTCTGCTAAGTGGTATTTCAAAGTCTGGCTTTGCAGGCGCGTTAGGGGCGTTTTCTGTTCCAATTTTGATGATGGTGTTGAATCCAAGGGACGCCATTGCGTTGATGCTTCCGCTACTTATCGTCGCGGATGTTTTTAGCCTGAAGAGCTATTGGCGCTTATGGAATGTGTCGGAATTAAAGCGGTTATTGCCAGGTACACTAGTCGGGATAGCCTTAGCAACGCTTTTTCTTCAAGGTGTCAGTGAGTTTTGGCTGACGGTTGTGATTGCAGCGATGAGTATAGTATTTGCGCTTAAAAGCTTACTGATTAAAAATACACCTGAAAGTGTTGGGCACTTAAGGTTACTGGCCGCGAGCACCTCTACCGCTGCTGGTATCTCCACGACCTTAATTCATGCTGGCGGCCCACCACTCATGGTGTATTTTAACGCTCGAAAATTGGAGCCAACGGCTTATATCGCGACGGTTGCGGTACTATTTGCGCTGATGAATGTGATTAAGTTGGCGACCTTCTCTGCAACCGGGTTGTTACAGTGGCAACATGTGCTGCTTGCTATTTGTTTTACACCTTTAGCGTTGCTAGGTAATAGACTCGGTGTGCACCTTGCGAAACGCTTACCTAAAAAGCAATTTTTACTGGTGATGAACGGACTACTGCTCATACTTGGAGTGGTATTAATTGGTAAATTGCTGTGATGGTGTCGGTTACCAAAATCTAGCAAAGTAAATGCCCACAAGATGTTGTGGGCATAGAAAGCTATAACTGCTCTTCCATCTCTTTTTGATACTCATCTGCAAGTTGCGACTTTTCACTTTTATCAAGTACCTTACCCGCTCGCTGGAAAAACGCTTGCTCTTCGTCGGCCAAGTGATGCTCAACTTTGTCTTTGAGTTTTTTCAATTTAGTTAGCCAACTAGGGTCGGAAAACTCCGTATTATCCAGTGCCTCAATTAGCTCATCAATTTCATGATGCTCCGCGATACCGTGGCGAGAGTCTTCGATCGTCATGTCGCTTTCCATTAACGGGGCGTAAAAGTACCTTTCTTCTGCGATGGCATGCGCCTCCAACGCATCTTTCAATTCTTTATAGTACTTCTCGCGAACCTTTGAATCACCAGACGTGTCTGCCAACATATTCAATAGGGCGCGTTGATGATCGTGATCTTGCTTTATTGCATTAAAAATTTCCATGTAGATTACCTCTTATCTAGCTTAAAACGTCTGCTTTACTGTTGTTTTTAAAAAACGACATGAGTTTGCCACGATGCGCCTCATTATTCGTTTTAATGATAAGCAGCCACTTGCCCTCTGCGATTTTATTCATCACCGCCTGATTAAACGCATCTTTGTCTGGACGCAAAGAAATAAGGCCTGAAGCAAATAGCCCTAAAAATAAGCCTGGGCTTAATAAAGCGATAAACGTTAAATAAGGATTAGCTTGAGTGAAAGCCGGTCCATAACTTACCAATAGCCCCGCGATGAGAAAGCCTAATATCACCCCCATGCTGCCAAGGTACAAATGCCAATTAAGCATGTTCTTGGCAAGGCGACTTTCGCTTTTAGGCTCAAGTTTTTTGTCAGCATCTTTGTCATACGGATTAACCAGTTGTAGATGCTCATGTTGAACAAGGTGGCTATTTAACAATTCATTTTGCAATTCTTCTGCGGCTGCTTTCCCTGTTAGAACGGCCCCAACTCTATGATCTGCGTAGGATAATATTTCAAAAGTATCCATTACTCCTCCTAATTTCGTTGCAGCTTGTAATTATTCAAACTGCAAGTGTTATACCGAGAGTGTAAGATTTCTAATATATTGAATTTTATTAATAATTTTAGACTCTAGGTGTTGTGGGGTTGAACAAATGAAGCACAAACAAGAAAGAATTACCGAGTAGTTACTACATGTTTTGATACAACATAATGATTGTAAAGTTAGTTTAGGGAAGAAATTGGCATATTTACTCATATCGTATCAAAAAATTTACAAAGATGTGTTTTGTTACTTAATTCAAGATATTAAGTCTGGGTCTGTTTTTTAAACAAATGCATGAAAGCATTGCATAAATATTTAAAGTAAATTAAATATTATTAAAATGTTAACTTTGGGGTTTATTTATTTGATTTGCTGCCTAGTCTAATAAGGCGTGGTAAGTGCTAATAGGCTTGCCATGTCTTCTGCAGTTGAAGGAGAAAACAGTCACATTTCATCCAATACTTCTCGCGAAGCAATGATGAAAAGGACAATAAAACAACAATACTAGGAGTGTAATTCGTGAAATTATCTACAGTAACTATGGCTACGGCGTGTGCGATTGCGTTTACTTCGCTCAGTGCTCAAGCTGCGACAAAACAATACCTAAACCAGCAAGCTGACATTAATACTATGCTTAAATCTGCTTCTCAAACTGTGTTGAGTACACAGCCAGAAGTGCTGATTGGCTTAGAAAATGCGAGCCAACTAAAGGAACTTAAAAGCTTCAATAGTAAAAAAGGTGAAGTAACTAAGCGTTTTCAACAAATGTACCAAGGATTACCAGTGATTGGCGATTCGGTCATTTTAACGTTTGACGATGCCGGTGCGCTTAAAAAGGCTCACGGTGCGGCGGTTTATAACATCGCGGCTGACATCGGATCGGTAAAACCTAAGCTAAATGCCAAAATGGCATTGAGTCTGTTTGAAAAACAGTCGCTTAGTGCAGGCAAAAAGCTTAAAAAACATAACGAGAAATCTCGCCTTGCGATCTGGCTTGATGGCAATTCAACGGCACGTTTAGTGTACGAAGTCACTTTTGTTACCTATGGTGATGAGCCTAAACGTCCATATTTGATCATTGATGCAAACACAGGCGAAGTATTGGAAAGCTTCAACAATTTGCAGCATGCAAATGCGACGGGCCCTGGCGGTAACCAAAAAACGGGTCGTTACCAGTATGGTACTGATTATGGTCATCTAGACGTGGCGCAGTCAGGCAGTACTTGTACCATGACGAACGCGAATGTTAAGACAATCAACTTAAATCACAGTAGCAGTGGCTCGACTGCACATAGCTTTACGTGCCCAGAGAATACCGTTAAAGAAATTAACGGTGCGTATTCACCGCTCAACGACGCGCATTATTTTGGTAATGTTGTATTTAATATGTACAACGATTGGTTAGGTACTGCGCCATTGTCGTTCCAGCTTAAAATGCGTGTGCACTATAGTAGCAACTATGAAAATGCGTTTTGGGATGGCAGTGCGATGACATTTGGTGATGGTGCAAATACATTCTATCCGTTGGTAAGTCTTGATGTATCTGCTCACGAAGTAAGTCATGGTTTTACAGAACAAAACTCAGGTTTGGTATACCGTTATAAGTCAGGTGGCTTGAACGAAGCGTTTTCTGATATGGCAGGTGAAGCTGCTGAATTCTTTATGAAAGGCAGCAATGACTGGTTAGTTGGCCAAGACATCTTCAAAGGCAGTGGCGCATTGCGTTATATGAATGATCCAACACAAGACGGTCGCTCAATCGATCATCAGTCTAACTATACGTCTAGCATGGACGTTCACCACACTTCAGGGGTGTTCAACAAAGCCTTCTACAATCTGGCAACTACGGCAGGTTGGGATACGAAAAAAGCCTTTATTGTAATGGCAAAAGCTAACCAAATGTATTGGACCGCGAATACTGACTGGGACTTAGCTGGTAATGGCGTGATGGATGCGGCATGTGACCTAGGTTATGAACCAGGTGATGTACAAGCTGCGTTAGCAGCCGTTGGCGTTAACTCTAACTTAAGCACAGGTAGTAGCTGTGACACTAACCCACCACCTCCTCCTGGTGGCGATGAAGAGTTAACGAACGGTCAGCCTCGTACTGGGATCAGTGGCGCGGCAAAAGAGCAAATGTTTTTTACCCTTGATGTGCCAGCTGATGCGACTAGCCTAAACTTCACCACTTCTGGTGGTAGTGGTGATGCGGACCTTTATGTCAAGTATGGCTCACGTCCGACGTTAAACACTTATGACTGTAATAGCACAACGTCTACAAGCAACGAAAGCTGCGATATTAGTAACATTCAAGCTGGTAAGTACTACGTGATGGTCGAAGCGTGGAATCAGATTTCGGGCGTAACTTTGACCGGTACATACAGCTCAACAGGTGGAACTCAACCAATTGACCGCACTGAGTCAAATGTTAGTGTTGCATCTGGCAGCTGGACACGTTTCACGCAAGATCTAAATGCTAGCTACAGCAGCCTTGAAGTGAGTATTTCAGGTGGTTCAGGTGATGCGGATCTATACGTAAACTTTGGTTCTCAATCAACAACGTCGAGTTATCAGTGTCGCCCTTATAAAAACGGTAACAACGAGACTTGTACGATTGCAAACCCGCAGCAAGGTACTTGGTATATTGATTTACGTGGCTATAGCGCAGCAAGCGGTGTAACACTGAATATTAAGGCGAACTAAGTAACAGTTTATAGGGAGCGCAAGCTCCCTTTCTTTATTCGGGCCTAAATAAGGTCATAAATTTACCTCATTTGAATAATCCTTTTATTTTGCTCAGCGCTTAAATCATGTTGTTATTCAAATGAGTTGAGGATACAACAATGAAATTAACTACACCTATGCTACTGAGCATTGCCTGTTTGAGTGGCTTTTCTGAAGCGTCTGAAGAGGTTTGGGTGACGATGGATGCGAAGTCTAGTCAGCATTTCCAAGTCCATAATTCTATTCGCGGTACTCACTTCGAACAGCTTTCTTTACCAAACAGCGAAGTCAAAGCGTTAAAAGTACCTGCAAACTTACATTCACACCTTAGTGCATTTATGCACGACGAATATCACCGCTGTGGTGGTTTTGTCGCCCATGACTCCTTAGAGCAGGCGCAAAGCTATCTTGCACAGTTAGAAAGCATAAACCCAAGTGCGACGCTGGTTAACTACAGCATTGATAACCCCACACGGGTTAACAGCTTAATCTCAAAAGTCAGTACAGTGAACTTGGACAGCAGCGTCAACTCGCTAACTAGTTTTTATAACCGCTATTATACCTCGCAAACAGGCATTGATGCAGCTGCATGGGTCAAGCAAACATGGAGTGATATTGCAGCAAGTCGCTCAGATATTAGTGTTGAATATTTTAACCATTCTTGGGCTCAGCCTTCAGTGATTGTCACCATTCCTGGTAGTGAACTGAGCGATGAAATCGTTATTATCGGCGGACACCTTGATTCAATTAACCAATCTAACTCGAGTGGGCTTGCGCCGGGGGCGGATGATAATGCCTCTGGGATAGCTGTGCTTACCGAAGCGCTAAGCGCTATTGTTGAAGATGGTTATCAGCCTCAGCGGACAATCCAAATCATGGGCTTTGCGGCAGAAGAAGTTGGGCTTCGAGGTTCTAAAGCTATCGCGCAGTCGTACAGCTCTCAGGGAAAAAACGTAGTCGGTATGACACAATTTGATATGACTGGCCGCAATGGTAGTAGTGCGGATATTGTGATGATGACAGACTATACAAACAGCGCACAGAATCAGTTCTTAGGCCAATTAATTGAAACTTATTTGCCAAACCTAAGCTATGCCTTCGACCAATGCGGTTATGGTTGCTCCGATCATGCATCTTGGTATCAACAAGGGTTCCCAGCTTCTATGCCATTTGAATCAAGAATGTCAGAGATCAACAGAAAAATTCATACCACCAACGATACTGAATTTGATTCAACACATGCACAAAAATTTGCAAAACTCGCGCTGGCATTTGTTGCTGAGCTCGGTAAAAATGCGGGTGATACACCTCCGCCACAGCCAAACAATGAGCTTGAAAATGGCGTGGCTAAAACGGGCATTTCTGGCGCTTCTAAAAGCCAACAGTTTTTCACCATGGAAGTACCACAAGGTGCGACTAACTTAAGTTTTACCACGTCAGGTGGCACTGGTGACGCCGATCTCTACGTTCGCTATGGCTCCAAACCTACTTTGGATACTCATGACTGCAAGAGCACTAACTCGTCTAGTAACGAGCAATGCAATATTTCCGCTGTGCAAACTGGTACGTATTACGTGATGGTAGAGGCATGGAACGCGATTTCGGGAGTCAGTTTGGTAGGACAATACGATACCTCAAGTGGCAATACGCCTATTGACGAAACTATCAATAATATTTCTGTCGCCAGCGGACAGTGGCAGTATTTTAGTCAAGCACTAGCTGCGGGATATCAAACCCTGACAATTACGACGTCGGGAGGCACGGGAGATGCGGATCTTTATGTTAATTTTGGCACGCAACCAAATACCAGTACCTACCAATGTCGGCCATACAAAAATGGCAATAATGAGGTATGTACAATCTCCAATCCTCAGGCAGGCACTTGGCATATCGGCCTGCAAGGTTACCAAGCAGCGAGCAATGTAACATTAAATATTAGCGCGAATTAATACGCGTTTAAAATTAAGACCAGAGATAAAACCTTGTTTATCTCTGGTCTTGGCGCTTAGTGATACATTGATTTAAAGAGATTTGATTTAATTGATATTCTGCTTCTGATAGACTCAAAGAGTTCAATTAGGAGTTGCGTGTGTCACATAAGTTCTCAGTTAAGATATTAATTTATCTTTTATTATTATTTTGTGGGCTGTGGGCAAGCTACTTGTTCAATGTGGCACAGGATGAGGAAAATGTCCTTGGTCAGACTAAAACCAATCTAGAAAAGCTCAATAGTTATATCCAGACTGAATTTACTCGTTATCAAGCTATCCAAACGCAATTGAGCTTAAGCAATTTGGTGCAATCAGGCTTACAGCAAGCAACCGCTATAAACTCCAATGAACTGGACAGATATCTACAGGACATTCAAATATCCAGTGGTGCGTCAGACGTTTACCTGCTAGACCTCAGTGGAACTGTGATTGCGAGTAGCAACTGGTATTTGCCGCATAGCTATAAAGGCAGCAATTTTGCCTTTCGCCCCTATTTTTACGAAACAATCGAGGGCAATGAGCATGTCTCTTTTGCGCTCGGTTTACGTTCCAAAACCCGTGGCTTCTATTTTGCTAAGTCTGTCTACAAAGACGGCTCGCTTGTGGGCGTGGTGGTGATGAAGGTTAACGCCAGTAAATTTGAATCAGATAAAGCCCAGCTTGATACGGGAACGGATAGCCATTTCTTAATCGTGGACGATAATCATATTGTACTGGCATCTGATGTTGAGCAGTGGCGGTTAGCCTCGTTAGGGGAACTGTCCCCAACAAAGCGCAAAGAAATTGAATCCTCAAGGCAGTTTGAAAACGAATCTTTGTTTCCGATTGATTGGCGCGTGCTTTCACCAACCAGAGTGAAAACTTCATCACATGGCAGCGATGCGCTGATGCAAAAGAGGCCGCTTAACAAGCAATACACGCTTTATTTGCTACATGAAGTTGCGCCTATCAAAGCGGCACAGTGGCCGCGGCTTGGGGTAACCGCACTGGTATTGATTTTACTCTTTGTTGTTGTTGAGTACACATTGAGTAAACTGACAGGATACAGACAACTGCTTTTCAGCCAGCGGAGTCTCGAGGCTGAGGTTGCCAGCCGTAAGCAAGCGCTCGAGCAGGCGCAAGATGCACTGATTCGCGCTGCCAAGTTGGCAACCATAGGGCAGCTCAGCGCCAGCATTAATCATGAAATCAATCAACCGCTTAGTGCCATGAGTGCGTATGTTGCCAGCGCCAAACGACTGGCTCAAAAGGGAGACGTGAGCAAAGTAGTCGAAAACATGGTCCTGATCCAATCTTTGATCACTCGAGTGCATAAAATTGTGGCGCAGCTAAAATCATTTAGTCAGCATCATGATAATAAAATGCTGGTGGCCAACCTTAAACACTCAGTAGATAACGCCTTAGTTATAGTTGGGCCTGAACTCAAACGCTACGGTGTAGCAATTCAAAGTGATGGGCTTGCGTGCAATATCTGGGTCGATCCATTTAAGTTTGAGCAAGTACTGGTGAATATTATTAGCAATGCATGCCAAGCCATTGTTGAGCAAGATAATAAATGTATTTATATTCGCGCTGTGGAGCATGAAGGCAAGATCCAGCTGTCTATTATTGACTCGGGCGAAGGGATAAAACAGCACGCTTTATCTAACATATTTGAACCGTTTTACACCACTAAGTCAGGTAATGGCTTGGGCTTAGGGTTATCCATTTCAAAGCAGATCATTGAATCGTTTCATGGCAAACTCAGTGCCCATAATCATCCGCAAGGTGGTGCCGAGTTTTTAATTAGTTTACACACAAAGAATCCGCAACATGACTGAAGAGAAAACACTATTAATCATTGATGATGAACAAAGTATACGAGATGCACTAAAGCAACTATTTGAAATAGAAGGGTACTCAGTGCAGTGTTTTTCCAGTGCAATGCCTGCATTAAAAAAGCTTTCTCGTCAGTTTAGCGGTGTTGTGCTTTGTGATATCAATATGCCCGAGGTCAATGGCATTCAATTTTTAGAGCAGGTAATGCAGTTTGATTCTGAGTTACCTGTGGTATTTCTAACCGGCTTTGCGGATGTTGAAGTGGCGGTAAAAGCCATCCAAAAAGGAGCTTACGACTTTTTTGAAAAGCCAGTGTCAGAGCCGCTACTTGACTGTATAGAAAGGGCGCTTGATAAACGCCGGTTGGTGATGGAAAACCGAGAGCTAAAAGCGCAAGTTAAGAAAAAGTCTGCGCCGGGCGTGCGGATCTTAGGTGAGACAAAACAGATGCAGCAAATGCTGCATTTGCTTGATGCTGTGATTGATACCCCAGCTGACGTATTGATTGAAGGTGAAACCGGTACAGGAAAGGAATTGGTGGCACGATACTTACACGACCATAGCGAGCGCTCAAACCATAACTTCGTCGCTATCAATTGCGGTGCAATTCCTGAAGAGCTGATTGAAAGTGAATTATTTGGTGCCAAAAGTGGTGCATTTACGGGTGCTAAAGAGTCTCGCGAGGGAAAATTTTCTTTTGCCCAAGGCGGCACGGTTTTTTTGGATGAAATCGAAGCCATGTCTGCGGCTTTACAAGTGAAGCTGCTGCGCGTTTTAGAAGAAAGAAGTGTGACGCCTGTGGGTAGCAACACTGCGATAGCACTGGACATTAGAGTGGTTGCGGCGACAAAAGTGGATTTACAAACCTTAGTCGCGCAAGGTAAATTCCGCTCGGATTTATTTTATCGACTTAATCTCGTCAAAGTGATGATCCCATCACTTCGTTCCAGAAAAGCTGATATTCCGCTGCTATATAAACACTTTAGCTCCATTGCTGCTACTCGCTTTCATAAACCTATGCAGCCAATTAGCCCTGAATTAGAGGCGCAGCTACTGGCACAAGACTGGCCAGGGAACGTGCGAGAGCTGAGAAACCACGCCGAGCGCCATATTTTACTCGGTGGTGCGATGACTGCGAGTAACAACATGCAAAGCAATTTGTCTGATGAAACGTTGAGTTTGGCAGAGAAGGTGAGCTACTACGAGCAATCGTTAATTGAAGAAGCGCTGGCACAAAGCCAAGGTAGCATAAAAGATGCGATGAATTTATTAAAAGTGCCGAGAAAAACCTTGTACGACAAGATGAGCAAGTATGGTTTAAATCGCACTATGTTCACCAATGATGATGGGTGAATTTAGTGACACATTATAGATTTAAGTGTGTGGAAATCCGCACATTTTAGCTGGTGTTAATCTTAGATTTATATTTATCCATATGATTTATATTAAAAAATAAACTCTGGTCTCAGAATTGCGTTGTCTTAAGCGACAATAATCAAAAAATGAGACAAGTTATGACAGCAAGTAAATCTTTAGTGGCGTTGGCAGTTGCCAGTGCAATGTTATCAGCCTCTGCGTTAGCCGCAGACTACAGCATTTATGGTAAAGCAGAAGTTCAAATTGCTAACACAGACAAAGGTGTGATGCGTTATACCAAAGAGGGCACACAAATTGACGCACCATTTTCAAGAATTGGTGTAAAAGGCACTCACGGCTTATCAAGCGATCTAAAACTCGTCTACAAATATGAAGTACAAGTTAAAGGTTTTGAACACGACGATACCACCGAGCCATTTTCAGCAAGAAACACCTATGTTGGCCTTGAAGGTAAATTTGGTACGGTTTTAGTGGGCAGAAACGACACGCGTTTTAAGTTTAGTGAAGGGAAAATCGATCAATTTAACGAAACCCAAAGTGATATTGCCCAAGTGCTAGCAGGCCAAGACAGAGTTGGTGATTCAATTACCTATTCTTCACCTAAATGGAACGACTTTTCTTTTTCTCTGACCTACACACCGAAAGACGACGCGAGCAACGACGAAACTGGGTTTGCAGCTACCGCAATTTATGGTGACCGAGCATTAAAAAATAAAGATTACTATGTTGCTCTGAGTCATACCGACAGTATTGGTAATTTGGTTGCTACGCGTATCGCGTTGGCTTACAAGTGGCAAAAGCTACAACTTGGTGCCATCATCCAAGACAGTGAAAATCTAGCGAAAGACAAATCAGGTAATGGCTATGTGCTAAGCGCAAGTTACCAACTCGACGATAATTGGCGTCCGAAGCTACAGTTTGCCAAAGACTCAAGCGGATTACGCCACAGTGAAGATGCGACTCAGTGGACGCTAGGTACAGACTATATTTTTGATAAACAAACTAACTTGTATGTAATGGCAACGCAGCTCGACCTTGAAACACAAGACGATACTAGCATCGCTGTTGGTTTAAAATATAAGTTTTAAAGGTTCAAGATAATGACAGAAGAGAATAAAAAAACGATAAAAACGCAGCTGTTTCTGTGGCTTGGTCCCTTGGTAATGTTACTGATCTGTTTGGTTGAACCACCATCTGGCATGTCGGTTGAGGCATGGAGAACCGCAGGCCTAGCGTTTTGGCTAGCCTCTTGGTGGATAACCGAAGCTGTGCCTATTCCAGCGGCTTCGTTATTACCTTTGGTTATTTCGCCTTTAGTCGGGATTGCATCTATTAAAGCAGTCGCTGCACCGTTTGCGCATCCTTTGATTTATCTATTTCTGGGTGGATTTTTGCTCTCAATCGCCATGGAAAGGTGGGGGCTGCATAAACGCATCGCGCTGAATACCATGTTGTTCGCAGGCACTAAACCGAGTATACAGATCTTAGCGATGATGGGCGTGACAGCATTTTTATCTATGTGGATGTCAAACACGGCAACGGCAGTAATGATGTTACCGATTGCACTTTCGGTTATTCACTTGGTAAAAGAGCAGGGTGGAGATAGCCAAAGCTTTGCTAAAGCGCTATTACTTTCTATCGCTTATGGAGCCAGCATTGGAGGTATTGCAACTTTAATTGGCACGCCACCAAATGCGTTAATGGCTGCATACTTATCCGACAGTTATCAAATTGAGATTGGTTTTGCCACTTGGATGATGATTGGTGTGCCTTTGTCTTTGGTGATGCTGGCATTTGCTTGGTTCTGGTTGACCAAAGTGACGTACAAGGTCGATAAAGAAGAAATTAATGTTGATACTAAGTCGTTATTTACTTCCCAATTAAAAGCACT
Source organism: Pseudoalteromonas maricaloris (assembly GCF_024746855.1). Lineage (NCBI taxonomy): Bacteria > Pseudomonadati > Pseudomonadota > Gammaproteobacteria > Alteromonadales > Pseudoalteromonadaceae > Pseudoalteromonas > Pseudoalteromonas maricaloris. The sequence goes on from NZ_CP024626.1 coordinate 490,905, forward strand.
CGGTGAAATGTCTCGTGCGGAGAAAGGGGTTTTTGCGGTATTTATTTTAGCGGCAGTATGCTGGATCTTTAGACCGCTAATTGGCGATGTTACGGGTCTTAAATTGTCAGATACTGGCATTGCAATTGCCGCTGCACTGTTACTATTTGTTCTTCCAGCCAAGTCGGGAAGTGACGAACGTATTTTAGATTGGGAAAGCGCAGCTAAGGTGCCTTGGGGGATCTTACTTCTATTTGGCGGCGGTTTATCGCTCGCGGCACAGATCAAATCTTCAGGACTTGCCGATTACATCGCTAACTTACTTGCGGGGGCGGATGCCATGGGTTTAGTGCTTGGAGTACTAGTTGTTGCTGCGCTTATTACGTTCTTAACGGAAATTACCAGCAATACCGCAACGGCTGCAGGCTTTTTACCTTTACTTGGTCCTGTCGCTGAATCAATCACGGGTTCTCCTTTAGCTTGGGTTATTCCTGCTGCAATCGCGGCCAGTTGCGCCTTTATGATGCCTGTTGCAACACCACCAAATGCCATCGTATTTGGCTCGGGTGAGATTAAAATTAAAGACATGATCCGAGCAGGGTTTGTTTTGAACTTAGTCGCGATAGGGTTAATTACAATTGTTACCTTGACTTTGGCAAGGAGCATACTAGGGTTTTAAAGTTGCCATTCTCCACAGGCTGTGTCCATCGAAAGGCAACTCGGTCATACGCAGCCTGCCTCAATAGTAATACCTAGTTTTTTGAAGATAGACCCGTTGTTTTTTCCTTGCTATATTCAAATTAGACATTAGCAGGACCTGATAATGATTGAAGATAATACCAGCACCCTCATAGCTACGTTTACTCAGTTAAAAAGTCGCTTTAACCAAGAATCTTACCCCGCGCTTGAAAAGCGTTTACGTCTATTAACTGAAATAAAATCACGTATGTTGCAGCGGCAAGATCAATTAGTTGAGGCGGCAAATCAGGATTTTGGTACTCGGAGTCGATTCGATACCGTGATTGCAGACATCATGCCTTGCATCAATTCAATTGATTATATCGCGAAGCACCTGCGCAAATGGAGCAAAGTGCAGCATCGTTCACCCGGTGCGCAGTGGCTACCGTCTAAGGCAAAAATTGAGATTGTGCCAAAAGGAGTCGTGGGCGTGATAGCCCCATGGAATTATCCTATTCAGCTAGCGATTGTTCCCGTGATTACCGCCCTCGCCGCTGGAAACAAAGTCATGCTCAAGTTGAGCGAGTTCACTCCCAAGGTGAATGCGGTGATAAGAGCCATTTTTAAAGGATTGGACAATGAAGTGTGCGTCATTGAAGGTGGACCTGATATTGCCGCGACTTTTACTGAGCAGCCATTTGATCACTTGCTATTTACAGGTTCAACAGCAGTTGGCAAAAAGGTGATGGCGGCTGCGGCTAAAAATCTCACACCGGTAACCTTAGAGTTAGGGGGGAAGTCACCTGTTATAGTACTTGATGACGCTGATATCAGCGCCGCTGCGATGAGCGTGTTAATGGGTAAGCTCTCTAATTCAGGTCAAATCTGTGTTGCACCAGATTATGTGTTAGTGCACGAAGAAAAATACGACGCATTTATTGCTGAGCTGAAACAGCACTACGAAAAAACATATAAAACAAAAGTAGGTGTAAAAAACCAAACTTCAATTATTAACGACAGACAGTTTCAGCGCTTAAACGACATTATTATTGATGCCAAAAGTAAAGGTGCGAGTGTATGGCAAGCTGAGCCAGCACGCGACAATCGTCAGCTACCTCTGCATATCATCACTCAGGTCAACAAAAGCATGAGGGTGATGCAAGAGGAGTTATTTGGAACGATTTTGCCCATCCTAAAAATATCCAACGTAAATGATGCGATTAGCTATATTAGGGAGGACACCACACCACTTGCGAGTTATTTATTTACACAGTCTCAGGTTGCCATGAATAAAGTGTCAAAGGAGCTCGCAACGGGGACTCTAGCGATCAACGAAACCATAGTGCACGTGGTTGTTGAGTCTTTACCCTTTGGTGGCCTAGGTCACTCTGGTATGGGTCAATATCATGGCGAAGAGGGCTTTTATACCTTTAGCCATAAAAAGCCCATTCTCCAATCCAATAATACTAAATGGCGTAATAAAATGCTGCTTAGCCATTCGAAGCTGCTTACAAAGCCTTTAGAGTGGCTCTTTTTGAGGAAAAAGTAGCGTTAATGTGTTGAGCAAAGCGCCATTACATATTGAGATCCAATATACTTAAAGATAAGACTTAGCTTGAAATATCAGTGGTTATTTTTATGGGACTTCACTATATCAGCAGATAAAAAAGCTGATGCTAGAGAGAGTGCTGGCTCAGCCCAATATTCAGGCTAACACGATACAGGATTACAGTTTCAGTCAGGAAGGAGTTCACATGAATACTAAGGTTAAGTTCACAGCTGGTCGTAATATCGCCATGAAGCTGCCGCCTCATCAGTACGAGGCAACTCTTCAGTTTTACCGCGATGTCATCGGCCTTAAAGAAATAACAGAGCATGCTCCATCAGTTGGTTTTGAGTTTGGCTCCAATAATCTCTGGCTCGACCGCGTGCCAGGTATCAGCCAAGCCGAAACATGGCTCGAGATTGTTACCAATGATATTGCGGCAGCGTCAGAGCACCTCAAAGCTGCTGGCGTCGTACGCTGTGATGAAATCGAGCCGTTACCTGAAGGATTTCAGGCATTCTGGGTGTCAAGCCCTGCATCGATTATCCACCTTGTTTGCAAAGACTCGGAGTCATGGCGGTAGTAACACCTAACACGTGTGAATTTTCACTGTTCAAACCAGCAAATCAATTTTAATTTGAGAGCAGAGATCCTCATCTAACGTTGGAAGATTGATTGAAGTCGGCAGCAATGCAGAATCATAGTTAAAAAGTGATTGAAATTAAAGCGGTTAATGACGAGCAGACACAAAACTCGGGCAATTAATGTTCATTGTTTTCGCTATTTAACTCCTCACTGTCTTGCTGGGCTGCGATTTTTTCACGCTCTGCTTTTGAGATGTAGCGCGGTTTGTTGCTTTTGTGGAGTTTAGCATTAGCACGCTTGTCTTTTTTCTTTAAGGTTTCGTAAATTTTCTTTTTGCGGTTCATTTTCACAGCTCATTATGGATGAAGTGCTAGTTTACCTTAGTGTTAGCGAGTTCAACAATGTAAAAAGATTGCCGCAGTTAACAATGAGCATGACTGTTACCTAGGTGTGACGATACTGACCCAATCTTAATAAGGAAAAATAATAAAGGCCTCGCAGGAGACCTCTATTGTTTAACACTTTTCTTAATCTAAGCTTAGATTATTTAGTACGTGTTTCTGCTACGTATTTACCGGCTTGAATTCGCTCGTAAATACTATTAGCGAGTTCTTTTGCTTGTTCGATTTGTGAAGGAGAAAGCTGTTTCTCGTCGAGCACTCGGCTCTTTGTGGCTTCAGCATAACCATTAAACTCCGCTAACGTATTCCATACGTACGAGCGTTCAATACTTTTCTCGACTCCTAAGCCCTGAAAATACATGAGTGCTAAATTAAACATGGCTAAGGTGTAGTTGTTTGCGGCGGCTTTTTCATACCAGTTAAGTGCGTGGCGGTAACTTTGTGGTACACCGTCACCGTTTGCATACATCAGCGCTACGTTAAATTGCGCAGCTGGCATGTTTTTGTTTGCCGCTCTGGTCATTAGCTCAACATATTTAGAGCGGTCCTTTTTAACGCCGCGACCTTCGTCATACATGACTGCTAGCGCAAACATTGCGTCGGCTTCACCAAGTTTAACGGCTTGTTGAAATAACTCTGCCGCTTTACGTGGATTTTTGACGACACCATAGCCGCCTTCATACATTACACCGAGTTGATAAATGCCCGGGGCGTAGTTCATTTCAGCTAAATAATTGAATTCTTGTAGTGCTTCTTCGAACCTGCCAGCATTGAGTGCATCTATGCCTTCTTCCAATCCAGCTGTTGCCAAAGGTGCTTGGCTTAATAGTGCAATGGCGATACATGCTTTCGAAATCCTGCCTAACATCATAGACCTCCTTAAGGTAGCTATGCTAACTATGTTGTTATTTATTCTAATGCCAGAAACACAGATTTACAAAATACAAATCTAAAATGGCAGATACTGCGTTAATATAAGGTAATAAAAACAAAAATTGAGGCAATGGGATGAAGAAATTAATAGCACTGGCGCTATGTTTACTGTGTTTGGCTGGATGTAGTCAAAGATTGGCCTATAACAACTTAGGATGGCTAGCGAGTTATTATATTTCCGATTATGTTGAGCTGACGGATGAGCAAGAGGAAAAGCTGGAGGCTGATGTAGAATCTTTGGTTGCGTGGCATCGACAGTCAGAGCTACCAAAATACAAATCTCATATCCAATCACTGTTGAAGCACTGGCAAACCATGACAGAGAGTGACATGGTGCATATGGTGTATACCACACGAAACTATTGGTATTCCGTCGTTGAAGCCGTATATCCCAAGTTAGAAACACACCTAAATTCGCTTAACCGTGAACAGCGAGAAATGCTGATAGCCAACATAGAAAAAGAAATGTTGGATGATGACTGGGAGGAAGGAGACCAATTTAACCGCTATGAGCGTTGGCTTGGTGATTTGAGTGATAAACAAAAGGAGCTTATTAACGAATATTATGAGCAAGGCGAGTTTGCGCGTCAGGTTTGGCGTGCACATGAACAAAGGCGATTTAGCCAGTTTAAACAAGCTATGTTACTGAGCGGCACTGAGCAAGTTTCACGTGAGCTGTTGCAGCAAGCGATAGTGACTACGCCCACAGCGCTGCCTGAGCGCATCCTAGATATTCAAGCAAGGCGAATAAAAGAGTATGCAAGTCTCGCAGTTAAACTTAAAGACACCATGAGCGACAAACAAAAGAAGCACTTTAAAGAAGAGCTCGAAGAATTACTTGAGCTCTTGGAATCCTTGTAAAGGGGCTCAGCCAAGTAGCTTAATTCTGGTTGGTTTGTTTGGTTTAGCATACTCCAAACGATTAATACGTTTGGTGCTGTGGTAACCATCTAAACTGGAAATTGCAATACTATCGAGTGCCTCGATATCAATATAGCCGTCTTCGAGCAAAGCACTTTCTTCAACGTGAAGCGTCTCAATTTCGCCTATTACCAGCTCGGTATCGTTGAGCTTGATGGTTTGGTGATCTTTGAGTGTAAGTCCGTATTTTAGTCTGCTTTCCTTGACGAAAGGAGCTGGAAAAGCATGTAAATACTCGGCGGTTAACCCTGTTTCCTCAAATTCTGATTGGTGCTTTTCATATCTGGCTGAGGTTTGATGGGCTGCCATATAAATTTGAACATTGACTTGATTAATGGTGTATTTTTCAGTCGCTAAGATGTTTTCCAGTGTGTGTCTAGGTACGCTATGAGGCCTAAAAATCACACCTACGAGTGCCGGGTTGGCACCGAGGTGGAAAACGGAGCTGACGATAGACAAGTTTTCTTGACCTGTTTCATCAACTGTTCCAATTAAGTTAGCGCTTTTGAAACCCGACAGTGAATTTATCATCAATGCGCGATAACGCTCGTCTAAGGTTTTAATATCGTCACTTGAGAAGTATTTCATGATGTGTTCACCATTCTATTAATTTATTTTGCCAGTCAACATAGCTCACCGTGCCATCTGGGTGGCTATTTGCGATGATGCCGCTAAGTTGATGTGCCACAAATTCCGGCGTAAAAAGTTTTTCATCCGGGACATTGGCTTGAAAGGGTTTTGAAAGTGGCGTGTCAGTCGTGCCTGGATGGAACAAAATGAGCTTAATATTTTTTGCCCGACGCGCAAGCTCGACAGCCGCGGATTTAAACATCATATTAAGTGCAGCCTTTGAACTGCGATAGCTGTACCAGCCGCCCATCCGGTTGTCACTGATACTTCCAATCCGAGCAGAGAGAGCCGTAACTACGCATGGCTGCTTACCTTTTAAGGCTGGCAGTAAAGCTTGCAACCAAAGCATGGGGATCATGGTATTGATATTAAACAGCGCCATGCTGTATTTAAGATCAATGTCCTCAAGCTTTTTCTCTGGGAATGCATCAAACTCGTCATGGAGTATGCCATTAAAAATGGTGACGCTTTTAATCGTTAACTCTTGCTCGAGAATACGGCTCGCAACTTGTTGAATTTGTTCTTTAGAATAATCACACTGAAAATGCAGGTTATTGGCATGTAGAGCCGTTTTAGCTTGCCTAGACACCGTGATGATTTTTACGTCGGGGTTTTGTTCGGTTTGCGCTTGTATAAAGGCATCAGCGATCGCTGAACTTGCACCAATCACTATGATGGCGACGTTAGTCACGATTGCAATCTCCACTATTTTGTATACTGCACTGATTTGGGGCCATAAGTTTAGAAATTTTCATTCTGTGCCTTGCAAAAAACAAGTAAACGCCGTCTGCAATTGTTCGGATGATGGGTAATCTCAGTAATTTTATCCAGCGATGTTTGCCAACTTGACCCCAAGCCGCTGCGGTAACATCTAGTCCTACAATGAGTTTGCCTTGGCTATCATAACCGTGGAGTTTAGCCATAGCCGCTTCATGCTCTATCTCAGGAAACTCGGTAGAGAAGCGGTTATCGTGAATGTTCACTAAATCAATTTTATTGTGTTGATCGAAACGTTTAAGTTCATTCATTTCCCCTACACACAGCGGACAGTTACCATCGTAAAATACAATCATTCGTTCACTCGAATAATACTTATCTTTGTCATGTTATTACGTTAACGTCTTGAAAATAGATCGTTCGCAAATCAATTTATTCTCGGTATAGTGGAGTTCGAGTATCTTTTCATCAAGGAGATTGTATGACTGAGCAATACGCAAGCCTACGTAGTAATGTGAGCCTTTTGGGGCAAATGTTGGGGCAAATTATTCAACAAGCGCAGGGTCAAGAGACGCTAGACAAAGTTGAAGAAATTAGACACCTAGCAAAATCCTCGCGGAGCGGTAATGATTCAGATAGGCAAGCGCTGATTGACACCTTACGTAGCCTAAGCGATGAAGCGCTACTTCCCGTTGCTCGCTCATTTAATCATTTCTTAAACCTGGCGAATGTCGCAGAACAATTCCACACCATTTCAAAATCAGGTTCTCCAGACGGCGTGATGATCGAAGTCGATAAGGCGCTTGATGAATTGCAAAGTAAAGTCGATGCTGGCGCGCTGACACTCAATGAAGTTGCAGATGTAATAAGCAAACTAAAAATCGATTTGGTGCTAACCGCTCACCCGACGGAAGTAACACGCAGAACCATCATCAATAAACACGTTGAGCTGAGCGAATGTTTAAAAGTGCTTGAGGTGACCTCAGGTGAGGATCCTGTCTACGATGAGGTCATTGACCGCATTGAGCAGTTGATCTCACAAGCGTGGCACACAAGCGATATTAGAGAAAAGCGACCTACGCCACTGGATGAAGCAAAGTGGGGGTTCGCGGTTATCGAAAATAGTCTTTGGGAAGCCGTGCCTAAGTTTGTTCGGTATTTCAATGCCCAAGTGAAAACGCGATTAAACTTACAACTACCCGCCAACTTTAGTCCTATCCAGCTGACTTCTTGGATGGGTGGCGACAGAGACGGCAACCCGTTTGTTACTTCCCATGTGACGCAATCTGTGCTTGATCACGGCCGCTGGATGGCGCTTGACTTATATCGTCGCGATCTAGAAATCTTAGGCGCAGAGCTTTCGATGAGCAATGCATCCGCAAGCTTTATAGCGCGAGCGGACGGCAGTAATGAACCTTATCGTCATGTGCTAAAGCAAGTACGTGCTGAGGTAGAAGAAACCATTGCAGCATTGGAATATAAAATCAAAGGCACGCCTTCTCATTATCAGGACAAGATTAAACAGGTCTCACAGATAAGAGAGCCACTAGAGGCGTGTTATCGCTCGTTGGTTGATTGTCGCATGGCTAATATTGCCGATGGTTTATTGTTGGATGTATTAAGACGAATTGACTGCTTTGGCGTGTCTTTATGTAAGTTAGATATTCGTCAAGATTCCGCCAGACATACCGAAGTGTTTTCTGAATTAACACGCTATTTGGGTCTTGGCGATTATGCCCAGTGGCAAGAAGCAGACAAGCAAGCTTTCTTATTAACCGAACTAAGCTCGAGACGACCGTTACTGCCGCGTCATTGGCAACCTTCGTCCAATGTTCAAGAGGTGCTAGAGACATTTGCAACGATTGCGGATCAAGACCAAAATGCACTTGGCATCTACATTATCTCAATGGCGCAAAGTGCCTCAGATATTCTCGCCGTGCATTTATTACTCCAAGAAAGCGGGTGTAAATTCAACTTACCGGTAGCCCCGCTATTTGAAACGCTGGATGATTTAAATAACGCACAATCAGTGATCAGTGGGTTATTTGAGAACACTTGGTATAAAGGCACGATTGGTGCCAAGCAATATGTCATGATCGGCTATTCCGACTCTGCAAAAGACGCAGGAATGATGGCGGCAGGATGGGCGCAGTATGATGCAATGGAAAAGCTGGTTAACCTTGCTGAAGCGAAGGGCATCGAGCTGGTGCTTTTCCATGGCCGCGGAGGCACGATTGGTCGTGGAGGTGCGCCTGCAGCACAAGCGCTGAGATCTCAGCCTCCTGGGTCGCTAAAAAGTGGCTTGCGAGTAACCGAGCAAGGCGAAATGATCCGCTTTAAATTTGGTTTACCCAAAGTCGCGATGCAAAGTCTATCTATTTATACCAGTGCGATTTTACAAAGTAATTTGTTGCCGCCCCCTCGACCCGAACCGAAATGGGTAGAGGTAATGGAGACGATTAGTGAAGCTTCCTGTAAAAAGTATCGCAGTATTGTTCGAGAGAATCCTGAGTTTGTTCCTTACTTTAGAATGGCAACGCCAGAACAAGAGCTGTCTAAATTACCGCTAGGCTCGAGGCCTTCTAAACGTAATCCAAACGGCGGAGTAGAGAGTTTGAGGGCTATTCCATGGATTTTCGCATGGAGTCAAAATCGCTTGATGTTGCCTGCTTGGCTGGGGGCAAAAGAAGGTCTTGAAGCTGCCGTAGAAACGTTTGGTAAAGACATGCTGCAAGAAATGAGCGCAAAGTGGCCATTTTTTAGAACCCGTTTAGAAATGCTCGAAATGGTATTCTGTAAAGCCGACCTTTGGCTCAGTGAGATGTATGATGCAAGTTTAGTTAGTGACGAGTATATACGCCTAGGGGATGAGTTAAGAGACAACTTGCAACAGGCCATCGAGCTTATTCGCGGCCTTGCGCCAGAGTCATCGTTGTTGTCACAGCAACCTTGGATCAAAGAATCAATTGGGCTGAGAAACCCGTATACCGATCCTCTAAACTTGTTACAAATAGAACTGTTAAAGCGTGTGCGTGAAGAAACCAATCACGATTTGGAACTGGCACTTATGATCACGATGACAGGGATCGCGGCGGGAATGCGCAACACGGGTTAGTGCAACAATTTGAATAATCTATTTTTGTAAAATTTTACATTTATAAGCATAACAGCTACAAAACCAATCCCAATGGATTGGTTTTTTTATTTTGATTGGTTTTTTATTAGTATATTTATTGACAGTAATTCTCATTGATTTAAAATGCGCGGCTGGTTTAACCAGTCGTTTTATTTGTTTTATTCAAGAATTGTCGGTTGATGGGTCTACGATACATGCACAAAATTTCTACTAGCGTCACATTTGATGAGTGTAATGATCTGATTATGATGAAGATCAGAGGCATTGCGAATGCAAACGATGTGGTCTCGACATACGAGAAAGCCAATCTATATGCAAAAAAGCATAATAGTAGCAAAGTATTAGTGGATGTGAGTGAACTTGAACACCGCTTTGCGGCGATTGATATTGTGAACATAATGCCAAAAGTTGCGCATAATATTGGCAATCTACACATCGCGCGCGTCGTTGGTTTTGAAGGTTATATGCATGACCTTTTTCTACAAAAAATTAAGCGTTTTAATATCAGCGCTGAAAACTTTGAGTGTTTTAAATCTGCAAGAGAATGGTTGAGTCGGCTGTAACTCTTGCGTAAACTATCCTGCCATAGATAAACATGACAACAATATGGCAAAGATAGAACCATCAATAAAAAGTGCGTTAACGCAATACGCCATTGCCCATCGTGGAATATTTAGTTATTCCCAGCTAGTACAATATCAAAACCGCTTTCACTTATCTCGATCTGAGCTTGAGGCTGCTTTACTTGAAGTTGCGGCTGAGTTTGCAACGCCTCCGATTTCACAATTTTATGTTGGTGCCATTGCTTGGGATGATAAATCTCAACAAGCGTTTTTAGGCGCTAATTTAGAATTTTCGCATCAAGCGCTTTCTTTGGTTGTTCATGCCGAGCAAGCGGCTATTAACAATGCGTGGTTAAATGGTGCAACTGAAATCTCTAAAATGACGATCAATGCCGCGCCTTGCGGATTTTGTCGCCAATTTATGAATGAGCTAAGCACGGCAAAGGAGCTTGAAATTTTATTGCCGACAGGCAAAACCTCGTTGTGTGATTTGCTGCCGACTTCGTTTGGTCCGGACGATCTGGGCAACAGTGAAAAACTCTTTTCTCAAGTGCAACATCTTGCTGCGAATGAAACATCGCCTGCATCAATCAGTGCGGCGCTTTATCAGCATTATCTGCACGCTTATTGCCCCTACACACACAATCAAAGTGCGGTGGAAATTAAACTAGACACTGGCGAGTGCTTTTATGGGCGTTATGCTGAAAATGCGGCTTATAACCCAAGCTTATCGCCATTACAAAGTGCACTAAGTCAATTAGCGATGTCGGGTAAAGTATTATCTGGGGTAAATGTAGTAGGGATCACTTTGCTGGAAAAGCAGGGCAGTGCTAACCAGTTGCAAGTAAGCTTAGCAGTTTTAAAGGCATACAATGCCGAGCATTTGCTTACACATATAGAGATTGAGTAGTCACTCAATCTCTACGCTTAGCGCTATTATTTCGAAAGTAACAGTTCAGCTGCTTTTAATACTGCAGTGACGGCTTTCTTTTCAACAGCTTGATGGTCGACATTGGGGATTTCTTGGCGTGTTCTATTCACCAAAACGCCGGCAAGACAAGCTGCTTTCAATCCAAGTGCTGCACACATGGTAAACAACGTCGCAGACTCCATCTCATAGTTCATCACATTAAGCTTTTGCCATTCTGCACACGAACCTTGATACGCCTTTCTTACGTAGCCTGAATATGTGTCGTAGCGTTCTTGCCCTGGGTAGAAAGTATCGCTAGACGCAGTGATCCCAACGTGATGAGTAATGCCCAACGATTCACAAGCTTGTACCATTGCCGAAGTGGTGTGGAAATCAGAAACCGCAGGAAACTCGATAGGCGCAAAGTGCTGGCTTGCGCCATCTAAACGCACTGATGCCGTGCTCACCAAAATATCACCTTCATTGATATGTGGTTGAATAGCGCCAGTTGTACCTATGCGTAAAAAGGTAGTGATACCAAGCTGTGCTAGTTCTTCAACTGCGATTGACGTTGATGGGCCGCCTATACCTGTTGAACAAATTACCACAGGACTTTCATTTAAAAAGCCAAGGTAAATATGAAATTCGCGAGTTTGTGCTAAGCAGACAGGAGAATCGAGATATTCGGAGATGCGTTTTGAGCGCTCGGGATCACCCGGAACAATTGCCAGTGAAGCGCCTTGTAGGTCGGCTTTCGTAAGACCTAAGTGAAATACCTTTTCCATAGTAAACCTTAGTTATAATTAAAGCGTAATGTTTATAGTTAATGCCTATCAAGTACAGGACAGATGTCCTATTTAAGCGTGACGTGTTTAAATTATAGCAACCGAAGTAAGTAAATTATTTTTAAGTGGGGAAGTTGCATTTGTAGTACCGCTCTTGCGTGCTGCTACCGCTAATCAATCACAACATAAGGTACCTAAATCCATATAGGCAAGGCAAAAATTTTGCTATTTAGTTGTTCTTAATGAGAAATTTTTAACGAAGCTTATATGATATTTTGCCCTTCAAATTGGTTAGAGAATTAATGTAGTTGCTATTATAGCTCGGGATAGCTTGCAGGATTGTCGATGTTCCACTAAACCTTAACATGAGAGCAACAATGAGGAATGGTTATGCCTGCTACACATTCTATAAATAAAGATAACGAATTTGCGCGTTGCTTTGAGTGCAACAAAGTCCCAACCATGGCGCCGTTTCACTGGCTCGCATTAGCGTTTAAAGATATTGCGAATGCGCCATTACTTAGCCTAGTGTATGGACTTATTTTTACCCTTATACCTGCTTTTATCATGTGGTTGGTGTACCAATCAGGTACTCACTTGGTAATTCTGCCTGCCGCTGTCGCCTTTGCGCTTATTGGGCCTGCTTTCGCTGCTGGCTTGTATGATGTCGCTTGGGAGTTGGAAAAGGGCCATAAACCAACATTATCTCACAGCCTTAAGTCAATGTTCCGTAATCCGGCTGGCGAGTGGGGGTTTGCGGTGTTACTGATGGTCATTATGATTGTTTGGATGCGCCTAGCTGCACTTATCCATGCATTATATCCAAATGTTCCGAATCCAACGTTTGAACAACTTTCGGCATTTTTAGCACTCGGCTCTATAGTGGGGGGCATTTTATTGGTGTGTGTATTTGCGATCTCAGCGTTTACCCCGCAAATAATGATGGAGCGCCGAGTGGATATTATGACTGCTGTAATAAGCTCAATGCATGCGGTGAAGGAAAATGTCGGCGCTATGGTGGTGTGGTGTGGGATCTTAGTGTTCATGGTGATACTTGGGTTTGCAACTGGAACGGCTGGCTTTATCGTTATCATGCCGCTACTTGCGTACGCAAGTTGGCATGGCTATATCGCTGTAATTAAAACAAAAGTGCCACGTCACTACGAATAACTAAACACCCTCTATGAATAAACAACCGCAGCTCCAACGCGCATAGTTGGTACTGCGGTTGACTTCCTATTTGAACCTGTTATATGTGCTGCAACAACGACCTAACGAACAGTCAATGTCTTCCGAAAACGAAGTTAGAAATCGAGAAAACCTTTTGATTTATAAGTTTTTTTATTTCTAATTTATCGTTTTTACTCATTTCAAGCGAATCGTATTTTGAGCGTGACGCAAAATATAAAGCGTAATAGGGAAGATTTTTCTGGGTCGCATGATTATGCATATAAGAGGGGATAGCGATGTCTGAGAGCAAAAAACAATTCCATAAAAAACTTGAGCACTGTTTATGCCCACCGGGTGATGGTGTGTTTACTGTAAACACAGCGAAAGAAAGAAAAGACGCGCTAAGACAAAAGCTATATGGACAAACAGAAGGTGTTGATACTTTATGGAAAGCGTCACTGGAAAAATTGGGCGAAAGTGAACATAAAGCGGCAATTCTTGGGATCAGTTCGGATTGTGGCGGTGGTATTTTACGCGGCGCTAACTGGGGTCCACTCTTTTTGCGTTCGACATTAATAGAGCAACAGCCGCAAACGAGCGCGTTTGACCTTGGCGATGTGCGTGTTATTCCACATTTACTACACGACAAATATTTAAACGAGAGCACGATCAGTAATTGTCAAAAGGCACTTTATGCTGACCCTGAGAGTGAGTATTACGTCTCACCATTATCTATTACAGAAGATGTGTGTGATGGCTTTTACGAAAATTACCCAGACAAAGGCGTGTTTGGCATTGGTGGTGATCACTCAATCAGCTACCCGTTAACAAAAGCGTATCTTAAAGCAAAGCGTGCTCGTGGTGTAAAAACAGCGATTATCCATTTTGATGCTCACACGGATTTACTTGTTGAGCGCTTAGGTATCGATTTATGCTTTGGCTCTTGGTGTACGCATATCCTAGAGTTTTTACCTGCACCCCATCACTTAGTACAATTTGGGATCCGCTCGAGTGGCAAACCTAAGTCTCATTGGGAGTCTACATTCGGTGTTAAGCAGCATTGGGCTCATGAGATCAGAGAGCGTGGTGCACAAGCGATTGTAGATGAAGTTATTGCACAGCTAAAGGCTGACGGTGTTGAAGAGCTTTATGTTAGCTTTGACATTGACGCACTTGATGAAGAGTTTGCTTCTGCAACGGGTACTCCAGAGGCAGGCGGTATGACTCCAGACGAAGCGATGTTAATTCTACAAGCGCTGCGTGGTGAATTTAAAATCACAGGTGCAGACATGATGGAAATTGCCCCATTTACCGATAGCTCTCTTGTTGGACAAACGAGCTCAGAAACCACGCTTAAAGAAGGTGCTAAGCTGAGTGCATTTTTGATTGATGCTATCAACAATAGCTAAAGTAATTATGTAGCTCTGTGATAGGCAGGGGCATCCTTGCCTATCACTCATTCACTTCGATAAATTACCCATAATTCCCATCTACAAGAAGCCATTCTATCTCTTTAAAAATTGCTCAACCTTTAAGTTAAGACTATATTATTCAAGTAGCTAAGGGGAGAGTTTCATGAAGGGTGCGCGCTCTTTTGGTCTTTGTATTTTGCTGATGAGTTTCAGTGCGCTTGCCTATACGCTAAATATAGTCACTGAGAACTTTCCTGACTTCCAATACCTTAATGAAAAAGGAGAACTAATTGGGCGTTCAGCGGATAAAGTCAGGGCGGTGCTTGATGACTCTGGCATTGATTACACCATCAACGTACTTTCATGGCCTGCAGCCTATAATGCTGCATTAAGAAAAGAAGATACCTGTGTGTTTTCAACAGCCAGAAATACCATCCGCGAAAATGAGTTTACTTGGGTATTTCCCATTGACACTTTTACCACCTCTTTTTATGCGCTACGTGAAAGCAAAATCAAGCTGAATAAACTAGAAGATGCGCAAGCTTATCGAACAGCGGTGATCCGAGATAATTTTAGCCACCAATTTTTAATGGAACATGGTTTTCAAGAAGGGAAGCAGCTGATCCTGATTAATTCTTTTGATAAGGTTTTTGAGCTACTCAAGACGCGCAAAGACTTTGTTGATTTGGTGATATTAAGTGATGCCCAGTTTAGGTTTCGAAGTGCAAAAGAGCAAACGGCTCAATTACTTGAGCCGGTATATACATTAAATCAGTTTAATACGTCTCTTTATCTAGCCTGTAATAAAAATGTTCCCAAGCACATTCTTGATAAGCTTCAGGAAACTTACAACGTGCTTTATGTAGCCAAATAAACTTAGAGAAAACGGGTTATTTTTTTATATCTGGCCACTGAAAGCCGTGGAAGGTATCTAGATACAGTTGCTCCACTTTGGTTCTTGCCCAAGGTGTGCGACGCAAAAACTTGAGGCTAGATTTAACGCTTGGATTATCTTTGAAGCAGTTGATATCTACGGCGGCTGCCATTTCTTTCCAGCCTAGCTGCTGTTCAAGTTTTACAATAATTTCTTCTAACTTGATACCGTGAAGGGGGTTATTTGCTTGGGTCGTCATCTTCTACTTCTATATAACTTTAGATATTACGCTTAGTTTACCCTAATTTTATCCGAAATTTCAGGTCTAATTGGTGCACCAGACGCGTCAGCCTTTACCCACACAAGTTTGCCATTGTCTTCGTTGTACTTTTTCGTTGCACAGACAAACAGCATGTCAAACTGTAGCAATAGTGCGCCTTCGCTATAAGACTGTCCTTCATACCAACAGACTTGCTTTGGTATTTCTCCATATAACCTCAAATCAGCGGGCGTTGTCGCCAAAACAGGCAGTGAGATCAAATTAACAGTGATTAAACAAATTAAAAACTTCATCAAATTTGGTTTTTTGAACTAGAGTGTTAAATGACTATAGAAGAATAAGGAAAAATGACAATGGCATTAGACCAAAAATTGTTGGATGAGTTGACCTTACTAGCTAGATTTCCAAGACATAGTTTGCATCAGGGGATAAAAATTCATAGCAGTGCGCCTGAAGGTATACAAGGTGCCGCGATGCGGCTATTTGAAAAAGGGGTCATCGACAGCCCCGATGGGGGTTATTTGACTGATCTTGGTCACGACCTTATTGGCCATTTTGATCATGTCTATAGCGCGTTGAAATAACAAACGTTCGTTTGATTGAAAGAGTGATATGCTTAGCATGTCACTCTTTTTAGTTGGCTTATCGTTTACTAGCCTTATTGTGCGTCTAATTGATTTTCAGGCGCTGCATCAGAAAACGCATCAAGCGTATTACAATATTCGTACACTCGACTGATCTTAGGAAATGCAGTCATATCTACTTTAAAGCGCAGGGCATTAAACACTTGTGGTACTAAACAAACATCCGCAAGTGTGGGCTCCGTGCCAAAGCAAAATTGACCGTCGCCTATCATAGGCTCGAGCTTTTTAAAGCCTTCGATAACCCAGTGGCGATACCACTCATTTTTTTGCTCATCAGATGCACCTAGCTCACTTGAGAGATATTTAAGCACACGCAGGTTATCAATAGGGTGGATATCACAGGCTATGGCGTAGCAAAAGTTTCTTACCTGCGCTTTTTGCCAAGGATCTTGTGGTAGCAATGCTTGGCCTGTTTGGGTTTCTTCTAGCCACTCCAATATTGCTAAAGATTGTGCAAGAACGCCATGCTCAGTTTCAAGAGCCGGTAGTAACCCTTGACCGTTTTTACTTAAATATGCCTCGCCGCTTTGCTCCGATTTAAGCAGGTTTACTGGGACTAACTCGTGGTCTAATCCTTTAAGATTTAAAGCAATACGCACACGATAGGCTGCAGATGAGCGAAAATAAGTATAGAGTTTCAACATAATCTTTATGCTCCTTTAAAGTACTTTTTAATGCCTTTCCAGCAATCAGCATAGTTAGGCTGACGCGCTTTGCCTTCTAAAGCATACTTAGTTGGAGAGATAATGTAACGTGACTCAAACATAAACGCGAGTGTGTTTTCATAGCGCTGTGGTGCAAGCTCAGCATTACTCGCCTTTTCAAATACATCCGCTTCTGGTCCATGTGGAGACATACAGTTGTGTAGACTCATGCCACCGGGCACAAAACCATGTTCTTTGGCGTCGTATACCCCTTCTATTAAGCCCATAAACTCACTCATGATATTACGGTGATAATAAGGCGGACGGAATGTATTTTCTGCCACCATCCAGCGCGGTGGGAAGATCACAAAGTCTACGTTTGCAACACCAGGTGTGCCTGATGGAGAAGTCAGTACAGTAAAGATTGACGGATCTGGATGATCAAAGCTTACGGTGTTCATTACGTTAAATCGTGCTAAATCATATTTGTATGGGGCGCTATTACCTGTCCATGCAACCACATCAAGCGGTGAGTGGCCAATCTCAGAGCGGAACAGATTACCATTAAACTTTGCAACGAGTTCAAAATCGCCTTCTTTGTCTTCAAAGGCGGCAACGGGGTATTGAAAGTCACGTTCGTTGGTATAGCCATTCGCACCAACGGGGCCTCGTTCAGGCAATATGTAAGGGTGTCCGTAGTTTTCACAAATATAACCACGCACCGTATCGCTTAAAAGCTCTACACTGAATTTGATACCACGAGGGATAACGGCAATCTCACCTGGTTTAATTGCGAGTTTTCCACACTCAGTGTGTAAAATGAGTTCACCTTGCTGCGGGACGAACAGCAACTCGCCATCCGCATTATAGAAATAACGACCTTCCATTGATGCGTTAGCAACGTAAACATGAATACCAATCCCGCTTTGGCCATTGGCACTGCCGTTAGCTGCCATCGTCACTAAGCCATCGATAAAATCTGTTTTTTCTTGTGGTATATCGATAGGGTTCCAGCGCAACATGGAAGGGGGAGTAACGGCTTCAGTTATTGGTGCCGTGCGCAATAGGCCATTATCCATCGCTTCATATTCACCTTGTAAAACAGAAGGGCGAATACGGTAGAACCAATTTCGACGATTATCAGCACGAGGCGCTGTAAAAGCGGTGGTGTTATATTGCTCTGCATAAAGATCGTATTTTACTTTTTGCGGTGAAAATTGACCAATAGGTAAAGCGCCCGGCAGCGCTTCACTTTCAAATTGATTACCAAATCCAGTTAAATATTGAAGTTCTTGGCTCATGTGTCTCGACTCCTTTGTGTTTTATAGTAAGATACTCTCATGTGAGAGTATTTTCAATATTTGTCATCTAGTCGCTCTGTAAAGTTATAGTGACAGTTGGGAGTGTGAAATAATGTCTAAAGATAATGAAAAGCTGCTGAATATAAACGAATTTTTGCCGTATCAACTCGTTTCACTGTCAACAAAAGTGAGCAACGACTTTGCGCACGTCTATGAACAAAAGGGAGAATTAACGCAGCCACAATGGCGTGTGTTATCTCATGCAATACAGAAGGAGGGGAGTACCGCAAAGCACATTTGCGAACTGGCAAGCATGGATAAATCAACCGTTTCAAGAGCAATTAAGCAGTTACAAGACCGAGAATTGATAGAGATGTTAGTGAGTCCAAGTGATAAACGTGCAAAAACTATTGCAGTGACAGAACAAGGGAGAGCGCTTTATCAAATGTTAACGCCGCTTGCATTGGCATGGGAAACTGAGCTACTTAGTTGTTTTAGTGATGAGCAGAAAGAAAAGTTCGTACAACTACTGAAATTACTACAGTCCGCAGTAGATGAAAAAGAGCTTGAACACTCGCTTAGAACAAGCTCTATATAGTAAAGTACCGCCGAATGTTATCTCGTACGGTCTTCTGTACATGATATTATAGTCATATAGATCATGTAGAGCATGGATATTTCAAATGCGCTGCTTTTTAGTGAATGATTGGATAGAGAGATGATTAAAAAATCAATAGCTATGCATAACATCGTGACTACAAAGCCGATAAAAGCTTTACGTTTTAACATAATTTATCCCTTATCATATTGATAATCCTTTCATTTTAACATTTAGTATGGTTGCTTCTTCAGAAGCAATGACTTGTCCTGTTTCTATTATATTTAATATCAGGAATTTATAAAGGTTAATTAATTAGAAAATAATATTAAGCTGGATTAAATAACCTGAGCTGCGGATAATTAATGCCTTTCTAGCAGCTAGTTTTAGCGCTAACTGCGTTGAATTCACTTCCAATAGCCAGCTATTGGTGCGTAAATTTGCCTTGTTTTCCCTAAAACTCTCTGGCTAGGCAAGGAAAAAACTAAGTTGTACTTTAGCAACAATGAGTTGGAACATTTCTTATCCAAACCTCAGGTTAAATATAAAAAAGGCCAACTTTCGCTGGCCTTTGGGAGATTATCTAATTACGTGGTAGATATTAGAAGTTGTAGCGTACGCCGATCTTGATGCGGTAAGTTGAGTCTTCTGCTTCAAACTTATAGTCGCTAGTAATCGGTGCGCCGATGATGTACTTACCAGTCGCAGGGTCGATATCCATATTTAGCGTATTACGAGTGCCAAAGTCTTGCGTATAAACTTTACCAGCTGAAGAATCAATCAGGTTTAGTAAGTTGTTCACTACGAAGTAAACTTCACCTTTATGATCTTTGGTGAAACCTGGAAGTTCCTGAGAAACATACAGATCCATAGTCGTTGTCCAAGGTGATGTAGCCGCGCTACGGTCAACGAAGCCACCCGCATAGCCAGACAGACCTAAGCTCTCATAATGAGCAAGTACTTCTGCTTCAGTTGTACCTTCGTAACGAAGTACGTTTGCATCGTTTGCCGTTGGAACATAAGCTAGGTAGTTACCGCCGAACGTTGAGCCAAAGCCTGAAGGCTGAATTAAGTCTTGATTGAAGAAGCGACCACCAGTTAGGTTTTGCCATCTTGTTAGGTGGCTGTATGCTGAACCTGAACGGCGTTCAAAGAATAGGTTGAAATTCGTTTTATAGTTTTCAATGAACTCTGTTGAATAGCCAAGGTTTAGGACAAAACGGTGCTCAGTTTCATAAGAAGAAGTACCGATTTGTGTTTCTTGGTGATCCAAGAAGTGACCGTAGCGGTAGTTACTACGACCAGTTGAAGAGCCGCCTGGGTTACCTTCAGTGATATCTTGGTGAGTATAAGACATATCAAACTTGAAGCCATTATCCCACGTTTTAGAAAGACCAGTACTTAGGATAATTGAACGACCGTTTTTATCTGCGTTCGTTAGCATAATCTCAAGTTCACGGGTGTCGTAGAATGGTAATGCACCATCAGCAGTAGAACCTACTACATCGCCTTCCTGAAGAAGTGCAGCATTTACCCATTCAGCGGTATTTTCTTTATCTGTGAAGATTGCAGTTGTAGTCCATGCGAATCCGTCACCAAGGCCTGGGATGTCAAGTGTTACATCCGCATTTAGCATATAAGTCCATTGTGATGGAATGTCGAAGTTAGGATCGATAAAGTTCGAAACTGAACCACGATTCGCATTGTTAATACCTTCGATAGCTTCTGGCGGAATAGTATTTAGGATATTTGCTGGAGCAGTAACATCACTAGCAGAGAAGTTTTGACGACTGAAGCCATCGTTTGAGTAAGAGTTTGAGATCCAAACGTTAGGGTTACCACCTGCATAACGACCTACGCTACCACGGATAGTTACGTCTTCGTTCATGTAGTAAGTGAAACCTGCACGAGGCAACCAAATGTCAGCGCCATCTAGGTTATAAGTGTTATCAAAACCCGTTCTGTCCAATACGTCTTGGTTGAACGCTGGTTTGTCGTCAGAGCCTAAACGCTCGTAACGAAGACCAAAGCTAAACGCTAGTTCATCGCTGAAGTCCCAACGGTCGTTCACGTATAGTGCAAGGTCTTTACGTTTGAATGCCGCTGCAACTGCATCAGGGTTATTGCCGATACCGTTGCTATATGTGTATCTTGAAATTTGGCGTGCAGCAAAGTCTTCTAGGCTGTTAAATGTGATAACACCCTTAGAACCATCTAGATAAAGGTTTTCAACGTCTAGAATGTCATACTTGATACCGAACTCTAGTGTATGTTCGTCAAGTAGGTAAGTACCGTCAAACTTGAATGTTGTTAGGTCGTTTTCTAGTGAGTTTGAGTGGCGGCTAGCATCTGAACCAAAGCTGATGTCACCTGTAACACCATCACCATCTACGTCGATGTTGCTGATGCTGATATCACCTAAACCAAGTGCGCTATCAAGTGAAATCTGACCAGTTTCAACAGATTTGCTTGTGATACTGATTTGCGTTGAGAAATCATCTGTCCAGTCAGAGTATAGTGTTGAGCTAAAGTTATTTAGTTTCTCAGATTTATTGTACCAATAAGTGCTTAGGTGTAGATCATCAGCATCATCAGTCATGTTGTTTGTGCGGTTACCTTCATTGAACATGTAGATAAAGTTTGCACGATGATAGTCGTTGATGTTCCAATCTAGTTTGATGATGTATTTTTCATCTTCTAGTTGTGGTTGAGTGTCTGCACCACCGATGTTATCAACACCATATACTTCAGAAGCAATTTTGCGTACTTCTGCTAAGTCGTTTTGTGTGATTTTTGTCTCGTTAGCGCCAATACCAGAACCTGCAGGGCCCCACTCAATTGACTGAGGAGATTCATACTTTTCGTAAGCACCGAAGAAGAATAGTTTGTTTTCGATAAGAGGCGCACCGATTGAGAAGCCATAGTTCTCTTCTTCAAACTCTAGTGGAACTTCTTTACCATTGTTTTTTGGAGTACCTGCCCAGCTGTCAGTCATTTTCTCATAGAAAACGCTACCAGTGATTTCGTTAGTACCAGACTTAAATACCGCGTCAACGTTACCACCAGTAAAGCCGCTTGATTTAGCATTTGTTGGTGCTACTTGAACGGTTACTTGGTCAAGTGCGTCTAGAGGGAATGGGTTACGCTGTGTTGGGTAACCACCAGAGTTAAGACCGAAGTCATCGTTTAGCGGAATACCATCAACAGTAATAGAGTTTGTACGCGGGTTTGAGCCTGCGATTGTCATTGAGCTGTCGCTACCAGGTTGGATAACAACTAGCGGGTTATTTCTTACTACGTCTTTAATATCTCGGTTGATACTAGGCGTGCTCTTGATTGCATCTGCACCGTAATAAGTGTCGTTTGCAGAGGAGTTAAATAGTACTGGAGTACCAGTAACTACGATAGACTCCATTTGCAATTCGCTTAGCTGCTGGTCGATCTTTTGTGCTTCACCTAGTGATAGGTAAACGTTACGCAGCTCAGCGTCACGGAATTTGTTTGAGTCGATAGTGATGGTATATGGACCACCAACGCGAAGACCTGATGCGTTGTACGTACCAGTGTCATTCGTTGTAACAACGCGGCGTGTACCTGTCGGTTCGTGAACGATGATAATCTTAGTGTCTGCAGCTGGATTACCTTGAGGTCCTACAATCTGTCCTTTGATAGACGAAGATGTATCTGCCGCAACCGCCATGCCACTCATGCCTAAACTTGCAGCGATAGCAAGCGTAAGTGCATTTTTGCGAAGTTGGATTTTCATTATGTTGTTTCCCGTGTTAGTAGGTTATTTTAAACTAATGGTTAACTGTTATTTTATTTGCTGACTTCAATGATGAAACCAGCGGTTTAGAATTAGGATCATAAATTTGGTTTAATAGGCCTGCTAATCTAATGCCACCTTGTTGCAGCCTAAATTTAATTGTTGGCATATATTTATAAATGTAACCGTAACTTATTTCAGTTTCATTGCTGTTATAAACTTTTTCAGCAATATTATTTGACTCAAGCAACCAATCCGCTGGCGAGCTGTCTAAGTATTCAGCAATTATTTCATTATTTGTGGTTTGAATAAAACGTGTAAACTCGGTAAATGAAAGATTCTCATTTTCGATTAATTTGGTGTCCCAAGTGCTGTGTAAGTTTGAATCACTGCCAAAAAATTTTACTTTAATCATGTTACCGCCACGGTCTTTGCCGCGACCTGCGTGAAACGGTTGATGACTGTCACCTACAAGGTGAACCAGGAAACGGAATGCAAAACGCTTTTCATCAATTGATTTGGATTCTGATTTTAGCGTATTGATGGAATAGTAGATGCCATCTAAGATGTGTTTTACTTTTTCTTTGTCATTCAAATCGGCATGAACGTGCTCATGCATTGCTTTTGGGTTGTCGATGTTGATGTAATGCCACTTCGAAGATTGTTTACGCCAAAACGTGCCTGGATCCGAACGCATCTCATCAGCCCAAGTTGAAATTTCAGCCAGAGAGTCACCTTCTAATAAAGGTTGAATCGCAACGCGAGTCTGCTCGGTTAAATGTGCCTCAGCCAATTCGCCAATGATCCTATGACCATTTTGACCCCAGGCGTGTGCACTTGACGTCGTTATAGTCATCCCTACAGCGAAAAGTAATGACAAGCTTTTACGTAACATTTGTATCTCTTGTAGAAAAGGGAACAATCTTCCCAACCGAAAAGTGAGGCCAATTGTCCGTATTTTTCAACAAAATAAAAGGACTCAATAAGATTCATAATTTCTTGTCAATAAAGCAATGAATTCAACTGGTTACGAGTTATTGGTAAAATTACCTATTGCAATGAGTAAAGAAAATTGATCTAATAGCGGTCAAGAAAGGATAGGTTATTCCAATTAGTGATATATAGTAACATTTTGACTGGTAAATCAACAATTGTATCTTTGTTGTTTATAAGCGCATTATTGTGCTGGATTTTAGGGGCTCGGTTAATATCGGCAAAGCCTCTAACTCTTGATCCCGTCGTCCAGTATTCAAATACCTGCAAAACACGTTCAGTGTCTAATATCAACACGTTAAAAATACATGTTCCGATTAAAAGTCTCGCGTTAGACGTATTAGTTAGAGCGTGTGAAGATGAAGTGGTCACTAGGCAATATGGGCAAGTGAAAGTGTATTGGGGCGGAAGTCTCGCTGAGCAAATAGAGTTTCTTGCGAAGGGGATCGCCGATCTTATTTTAACGAAAGACAACATCATGTCGGCTTTGATGGCCGAATCAACGCATAGTTATAAGCCTGTTATCGGTTATCCGGCTTATTCCGCCTTTTTTATCTCAAATACAGAAAAACCTAAACTATCTAAATCGTATTTCTTAGATAAAAAAATAGGTTTGCTTGACTATCCAACAAGTCGCTCTGGCCACATATTACCAAAAAGTGCGTTTAAAGAGTTAGATATCGATATTAATGCGCTCGATATTACCTATTTAAGCTCGCATCAAGCGCTCCGCGATCGGTTAGCTGCTGGCGAAGTTGATATTATAGCTTCTTATTGGTCCGAAGAAGATGAGCAGCGGTTTTCAAAGAATTACATTACGCCAATTGCAAATAATGTTAGTGGCAGTAAATGGTATTTAAAAATGAACAACAATAACACTGACTTAGCTTGTGCAATGCAGGGAATTATTAACCAGGTGGCTCAATTAAGAACATCTAGTTACTTTGATAAGGTAGATAGATACTGGCAATGTGAAGCCTTACCTTATGGCTTTATCGGAGAAGAAGATGGAAGTTAGCCAGCGTAATATATCCGTTTTTATTGCTTTGGCACTGTTATTTAGCGGCATTTTCTACATTTCTCAAAGTATTGAAACTAAGCGGGTTTTGAAGCAACAAAAAGAAGCGGTTGCGCTTCGTGTTGCTATTGATATGAATCGTTTACCTGTCGCAGATCCTTTTTTACATTATGCAGGTAATGAAACTGAGTTAAGAGAATATATAAACTCACTCAATACAGTGTTAGACGCCCAAGATGCCCGTTTAACTGTTCTTGACATTAATACGTCTGGAGCAGGTCAGGGTGAAAAAAGTGAAGTACTAACATTATCTGCGCCGCACAGAAACTTCTATGTCGCGGTCTCATTAGATGATACTAAACCTAAATCAGCCTATATTTTTCCACTGATTATGGCATTTATCGGCGTAGCAGTGTTCAACTGGGTGAGAAGAAAAGGTATTGAGGCGAAGGTAAGTTCAAACCAAGCGCTAGAAAAGTTACCGGAATTTAAGCTTGTTATTGATTTGTATTCAAAAACAGTAACGACGAATAGAGACAAACTAGTAAGTGTCCAGCTTGCCAACAAACCATTATGCTTCTATTTAGCGCTTGTTGAGTTTTGCGATGTAAATCCCGATACTGTTCTCAATCAAAACAAAGAGATGCCAAAGGAGTTGTTGGATCTCGCTGATAAATACTTTTACCGTTTAGTTGAGCTTGGGCATACCATTAGAAAACGACCGAACTTTACTAATAGTTTAGAAAAAACATTAAGTGAAATTAGAGCTGCACTAGATGAGGTATTAGACGCATGCCCAGAGAAAAAGGTGCTGTTTTATCCGCCGAAGGCGCATGGAGAAGGGTCTCGTTCTAAATTACATAGCTACGGACTGAGTGGAGTGAAAAAGTCAGATATTGATATTATTGGTAAATAGAATGAATGCATATAAAGCGGTGCATCACACCGCTTTATATGAGGTGCCTTTTTATAAATCCACGGCCTTTATAGGGCTATTCTTTTGGAAGTAATCTTTGAGGACCTGTGCATCAGTTAGGTCGGTAGCGGTATATTCTGGAAGATGATTAATCTTTGGATAACCGTCACCACCAGATGCATTATAACTATTCACACTCATGCGGTAGGTCTTGCCGTCAGTCAATGGCTCGCCCGCTATACGAACATTGGTTACCTTATCGTTCTTGATATCAAACGTAATATGGTGGAACTGTAAGTAAGCACCAGAGTCAGGTGGGAACTTGGCGACAATGTTTAAGTAGTTAATTAGGTCGTTGGCCTTCCAGTCTATATAAGTAATGCGATTTTTAAATGGATGAACTTTCAGCACATCTTTGTAGCTGACATCACCTTGCTCTATGCTATCTCTGATCCCGCCGCCGCTGATAATGCCAAAGTCTGCTTCGACAGCTGCCATTTGCGCGTTAATGATAAGATCTGCGAGGTTGCTTTGCTTGAATCTCACTGTACTGCGACGGCCATCTAAGAAACTATCAACGTATCCCACAGCACCAGCTATTTGCGCTTGCCCTTTTTCTTGGAAAGGTGTTAAAAAAGCGAGCATTTGAGGATCTTCTTGAATAGTTTCACCAATCACAGAACCAGCTTTATTTTTTAAGTTTACTGGGATTAAGTTATAGCTAATCAAGGTTTTTGTATCACCATCAACCCTAAATACGGCTTTACCCACATACTTACCCCACTCATGTGCTTGCATAATCCAAACACCATTTTGATTATCAGGCTTACATGTTTTGCCAGGAGCAAAAGCTGTGTCCTCGTTACCATTGTCGTCAACACAGACCGGTTCTTGAGAATGTCCACCGACTATCAAATCAAGCATACCTTTAGGAAGTCGGCGCGCAAGCGTTACATCACCGGGTGCATTGATACCATGATTAGCACCGTGATAGTGGCCCATATGTGTAACAGCAATCATTACATCTGGGTGGTATTTGGCTTTGATCTTAGGAACCCAGTTTTCTGTGGCTGCTAAAGGCTCAATAAAAGTAAGGCCATGAACATGCTTTGGGTTGGCAATTTTAACAGTATCAATTGTCGTAAGTCCAAGGACAGCAATGGTTAATCCTGCACGCTCAATAATTGTGTAAGGCTCGTATGCTGGCATTTGATTTGTATTATCAAGAATATTTGCTGACAGTACTGGGAAGCTTGCCCACTCAATTTGTTTGGCTAGTACATCTCGAGTGTTGTCAAATTCATGGTTACCAATCGCCATGGCATCGTAACCGAGTTTACGCATTCCCTTAAAATCAGGTTCGGCAAACTGTAAATCAGATTCTGGTACACCCGTGTTTATATCGCCTCCAGAAAGCAATATAACGGCATGTCCCGCTTTTTCGGCATCACTCTTTAATTGATCAATTAAGGTTTTTCTGGCAGCCATACCATATTCACCTTTTTCATTTTGCCAAAAACGACCATGATTATCGTTGGTGTGTAATACGGTTAGGTATTCTGCTTGTTGCGACTGCTTAGGAGAAGAAAAGTGGCATGCTGATAATAGCAAAGCCGTTGAAAGAATAAGTAAGTTGCGCATAATTTAGAAGCTATTTGATAAATTATGCGCGTATTCTAGATCATTATAATTATTTTAATAGTGCTAACACTCAAAATTGCTATATTTTCTGGTGTTTTGTGCCACCGCAGATACTCTTCTGTCCAGTTCAAACTTAGCTAACTCACATTTTGCATGGTCTGTTTCTATCATCCAGTTTAAAAAGCTCGCTGGCAGCGTGGAGTATGGCTCTCCAGCATGAAGTCCAAAATCGCAGATATCATTATCCTGTTTCATCTATGTGCCCCTGTTGTTCTTTTTGCCATCGCCATGCTAACAAATTGGCTCAGAGATTAAAGAACAATTAGCTAAAACGGATGGCATTTTTATTATTTTTAGTTATATAAGTGTTAAAAGTAATGTGATCCACTGCAACACAATGAAGGCACATCCTGCAAGGTAGAGGCGAAAACGCGTTCGAATATGGTTACTACCGATATGAACATAGGCATGCGCAATACGACTAATTACAAACAGTAGGGCGAAGATGCTGAACCACAACGTAACAAGTTTCATTGCGAGTGCGGCAAGAGAAACCACAAAAAACAACACGGGAATTTCGAACTGATTAGTAAAATTTCTGGATGCCAGAATGACTTCTTCGGGCGCGTTGTCGAGCGCCATGGTTTTGAATTGATCAAACTGGATCTGTTTTTCTCGTGCAGCTTTAAATCGACGTTTCCCCATAATGACCATGATGACTAAGGTCAGTAGAGTTTGTAAAAATAGCGCGGCGAGCAGTAAATAAATGGATGTCGGCATAGATTCCTCAGTTTACGAAGTGTTACAAAACAAAAAATTTCTATATTGCAAAAGCTTAGTCGAATGACGATGATAGTCTGGTTCCAAAAAGTAATTATCACAATAATGGATTGTTTTATGAAAAAGCTATTCGCAATTAGCACACTTACCTTAGCAGTTTTGACTGGATGTGGTACAACTTCTTCACTTAATCATTCAGACACGACTGAGCATCTTCTTTCAGAGCAACTGGTTGTAAGTCCTAATGATGATAGACAATATCAAACGTTAACCTTGGAAAATGGCATTGAAGTCATTTTGGTATCAGATCCATCTGTATCGAAGTCAGCGGCAGCGCTGAGTGTTGGCGTTGGTCTACTACACGATCCTATGTCTCAGCAAGGGATGGCGCACTATCTTGAACATATGCTATTCCTTGGTACAGAAAAGTATCCAGATAGCAAAGGTTATTCTGAGTTCATGACCAAAAACGGTGGTGCACACAATGCTTACACTTGGTTGGATATTACTAATTATATGTTCAAAGTGAACAACGATGCCTATGATGAGGCGTTAGACAGGTTCTCCGACTTCTTTAAATCTCCAAAGCTTTACCCTGAGTACACAGAAAAAGAAAAAAATGCAGTAAACGCAGAGTGGTCTATGCGTCGTGAAATGGACTTTTTTGGTCAATTTAAACTTGCACGAAACATGATGGGAGAGCATTCAGCTAATCGCTTTCTTATTGGTAACCTAGAAACGTTAGGTGATAAAGAAGGTAGCAAACTACATCAAGAGACCGTTGCTTTTTATGATAAGTACTACTCTGCGAATATCATGAAGTTAGCCATGATTTCTAACGAGCCGATTGAGCGGATGGTGGCAAAAGCGAAAAAGCATTTCACGACAATCAAGAATAAAAACATCGAGAAGCCAGGGGTTAAGCAATCGCTTAACTTCGATAACGTTGGGCAGAAGTTGGTCCACTACAAACCAAATGAAGACGTAAAGACGCTACAACTTGATTTCACTATCAAAAACAACGCAAGCGCGTTTGCGGTTAAACCGAACTATTTCATTACATACCTTCTAAGTAATGAAATGGCGGGTAGCCCAGCTCAAGTACTAAAAGATAAAGGCTTAATCTCATCGTTAAGCGCATTCGCGACACCAAATAGTTATGGCAACTATGGAACATTGCAGATTGATATTCAGTTAACCGATGAGGGCTTAAAGCAACGCGAGTTAATTACAGGTACGGTACTTGATTATATCGATATGATCCGTGATAAAGGCGTCGATAGCCGTTACTTCAAGGAAATCCAAACGTCGCTAAATAATCAATTTAGGTTTTTAGAAAAAGGCGATGAGTTTGGTTACGTCAGTAACCTCGCGGATAGCATGCAGCATTACCCAATGAACCACGCTATCAATGCGAGCTACTACTATGCGCAGTTTGATGCTGATGCTGTTAATGCTGTCTTGAAGCAATTAACGCCTGAGCAAATGCGGGTATGGTATATCAGTAAAGATGAACCTACTGATGCAAAACTACACTTCTATGATGGTGAATATCAGATTGTAGACTTAAAGCGTAGCGATTTTGATAAATGGAAAGAAGAGGCAAATTTCGATTTAGCACTACCTAGTGTAAATACCTTGCTACCAGAAAACTTCGCACTGAAAACATCTGCGGATGATGCGAAAAAGGGCGTTCAGAAGGTTAT
This sequence comes from Pseudoalteromonas maricaloris, assembly GCF_024746855.1. Lineage (NCBI taxonomy): Bacteria > Pseudomonadati > Pseudomonadota > Gammaproteobacteria > Alteromonadales > Pseudoalteromonadaceae > Pseudoalteromonas > Pseudoalteromonas maricaloris. Next base: position 520,432 of record NZ_CP024626.1, read on the forward strand.
TGATGCTGATGGCGTAACGGTTTGGCATGCTGCGAGTGAGCGTTTCTACCAACAGCCTAAAGGTAGTCTGAAAATCTACGTCAATAACCCTAGTACATTAAAAGACATCAAAACTGAGGTTGCACTGTCGATTTGGGCTGATTTATACCGTTTGGATAAAGCAAAGTTAATGACAGAAGCGAGCATAGCGGGTATGCATCTTGGGCTGACTCCTGCAAATGGGATAATGCTAGATATTTCAGGTTTTACTGATAAGCAAGCTTTATTAATAAAGGATGCGCTCTCTGGTGTTCGTGTAGAAACGAATAAGCGAGCATTTGACCAAGCCATTGATCGTTACGTACGCGGCATTAAAAACCAAGAAAAAGAATTCCCATTCAGACAAGCTTTCGGTGTTTATCAAAAACTTATCCGTTCAGGAAGTTATGATGACTCCGCATTGATATCAGCAGCTAAATCTTTGACTCTGGCAGACTTAGATAAAGTGCAGAATCAAATTCTGACGAATAACCAAGTTCGTGTTTTTGCCTATGGCAACTACGACAAAGCCGATTTGCAAACAGTAAAAGAGACGCTTGATAATGCGCTGCCTAAACGCCAAAAAGTGACCGAGTACGCACGTGCTAAATATTGGCAACCAGAGCAAAAGCAGACACTGGTATGGCAACAAGACATTGATGTTGCCGATGTTGCTGTGATCGATTTTGCAGTGCACCCAATCAAAGGCTATGCGCAAAAGGCGGCGGCGATGGTGCTTCAAGGGCACTTAAGGACGGCGGCGTTTGAACGTCTGAGAACCGAAGAGCAGCTAGCGTATGCGGTTGGCGCAACGAGTGTCGCTATTGACGAATATTCAGCGCTAGGCTTCTATATTCAAACACCGGTAAAAGATGCTAAAAGCATGCAAGCTCGCTTTGACGCGTATAAAGATGAATACGCTAAAGACTTAGCCACGTTAGATGGGGCAACGTTTGAGCAGTTAAAAAATGCAGTGTTAGTCTCATTAACCGAAGAGCCAAAAAACCTTTCTGAAGAACTACAACCATTAATAGGCGATTGGTTCAAAGAAAATATGGCGTTTGATTCCGAAGCTAAGTTAATCGCTGCAGTTAAAGCGGTCACATTAGAAGATATTAAAGCGTACTATCAGCAAACTGTAATGAACACCGATGCTGCTAGATTAAATATTCAATTACGCGGTGCTAAGTTCCAAGCTGAGCCGTTTGCAGATTTACCGAAGCAAACTAAACTAGACTCAGTTGAGCAAATGTATAAAAACGTGAAATTCCAACAGTAACCAGTCGGTATTTCAGTAGTAATGAAAAGCTGGGCAAATTCGTTTCCCAGCTTTTTTATTCGCTTATGTAAATGCTAAAGTTCCCATGGAAGTTAATTAACCTGAGCTGCGGATAATTAATGCCTTTCTAGCAGCCAGTTTTAGCGCTAACTGCGTTGAATTCACTTCCAATAGCCAGCTATTGGTGCGTAAATTCGCCTTGCCTACAGGATGTAGGTACCTTAGCGAGAGCAGGACGCGGAAGCGGTGTTTTCCCTAAAACTCTCTGGCTAGACAAGGAAAAAACTAAGTTGTGCTTTAGAAACAATGAGTTGGAGCATTCCTTATCCAAACCTCAGGTTAATTATGATATTTTTGGAGGCAGAATGACGATAGCGATGGGAGAACGGATCTTTTTAAGGAAAGCAACTTTAAATGATGCCGGCTTCTTACTCAGGCTTTTGAATCAAAAAAGCTTTATCGATAACATCCGTAATAAAGGCATAAAAACGCAACAACAAGCTGAGGAGCATATCGAGCAAGCTTACCTTATTCCCTATCAAATTGGTAAGCCTGCAGCTTACATCGTTGTAGAAGCAAGCAGCAATACTAGTATTGGGTTGTGTGGCTTATATCAAAGACCTTTTTTTAATATTCCAGACTTAGGTTATGCGCTTTTAGATGAGTTTACCGGAAAAGGCTATGCGTCTGAGGCCGTTAGGTTACTTATGGAACATGCTAAATTAGAACAAAGCTACATCAAGTTAGGTGCTATTACATTAGAAAGTAACCGCAACAGCATTAACCTACTTAGCAAAGTGGGATTTAGTCGTATTGGTAAAATAATAATTGATAATGACTTAACACCTGTAGTGGTGTTTGAGTGTCAACTATAAATGCAGACTTATTTGTGCAGTTAGTTGGTTAAAGTTTTTTTGATGTGCAGATACAAGAGCACTAAAGCCATCCTGCTCAAGCGTTGCTTCAAATTGGAATGGCTGCACTTGGGTTAGCTGATAGCTCCCTTCTTTGTACTGATAAAGATACCAAGTTCCACTCATCACAGCGCCTTTTTCAAAGTGCCCTGCAAACTCGTTAATTTCTACAACGAGGCGTTGATGTTCTTGCGTGTTGCGATAAAACTTATCGCTTTTAATTGCAGTGGTTTTATTGGTTGCATTTAACGCGTTTACTAAACTCCAAGTCAGCATATCGGAAGGTGGCTGAGCCCAAAAATGAAAATTAGCGATATTTACTTTGTTCTCTGGTTGATATTGCACTAAAGCTTGCTGATCAAACAATTCAATCAACTGCACTTTATCAACCAAGAGAACGTGATTGAGCTCAACTTGCTTTTCGTCAGCGACACTCTTTGCTTCTAACTGATAATAACTAACCGGCTGCGATGGATTCGTTATACAGCCCGTTAAACAAAATAAAAGCAAAAATGTCGCTAAGCCAGTCTTCATCTATTTTTTCCTTGGGAGTGGATCTGTACCGCTCTCTTTATTGAAAATAAGCATATTCGGTTGCTCATTCAACCCTTTAGAAATAGGCTTTAAGCGATTTGACAAACTTTCAAGTTCTTCAAGGGTATTACTAAGTTGATCCATAACACCTGAACCTTTTTGGTACTGAGTCATGGTTTGCTCAAATTGCTTCAAGCTTGATGTGAGCTGGCTTAACGTATCTTTTAAGCTCGTTAAATTACCGCCAACCTTGTCTGTTATATTGTTATTATTGATAGACTCTACGAGTTGATTCATTTCCATTGCTAGTAACCTGTGTTGCTGAAGGGCACCTTCTAGTTCCTTAACAGTTGTTTCAAGAGGTAACCCATTTAACTTGTTCAGTAAGCTTGTGACCTGTTCAGAAAGTGCTGTAATACCGCTCGGAACGCTAGGTAATACTGGATAAATAGTCGTTTTGTTTGAACTAACGACTTCTGCACTTGGATAAAAGTCTAACTCTATATATACCGCACCTGTTAACAAATTGCCACTTTTTAGTGACGCTCTAAGGCCGCTGCTAATCCATTTGTCTATATTTTCTGACCAATATGTTTGTGCAAGCTGTGCATCTTCGTAAATGCGGCCGTACTCAATTTTAACCAATACAGGCACAGAAGTGTTATTTTGTTGAAAGTATAAAGGTCTATCGTCGCTAACACCAGTCGCAGGAACTTGCTCTATCGTACCAATTCGCATACCTCTATATTCAATTGGTGCGCCAGCTCGAAGTCCTCGAATTGATTGCTCAAACTCAATGAGATAGTAATCAAAGTGATCAAAACGTTGCTCTAAAGCCATTGCAAAGTTTTTGTGTAAGGCGTAGGTTTTGTTTTCGAGCGCCGCAGTGCCGCTTGGCATAGTTGGTGGATAGTCAACAGAAATCCCGCCCTTGATCATCTTTGCTAGCGATCCTGTCGACACTTCAACGCCTTCCGTTGATAGTTTAAAATCAATGCCGGAACTAATCCAGAAAATAGCGTTGTCTGTGATAAGGGTATCGTATGGCGAATAGATGAAAATACCATATTCCATTTTTAAGCTTTCGACACTAAAGTGCGCAGACTCAACCTGACCCACTTTATAATTGCGGAAAAAAATACTGGAGCCAACGTCTAATACTTCAGCATCTGAAGCCACGAGTTGGTAGCGCTTTCCTTGCACCTCTGAGCCAATTAATGCAGGTTCATCCATTAAGGTGAATATGCTCGAACGTGTTTTTGCATCACCAGGGGAGAGCTCTATATATACTCCAGAGAGTAGCGTATTCATGCCTGAGATGCCGGATTCATCAATTCTAGGTTTTACTACCCAAAAAGAGGAATCTTCAGCCAATAAATCACGGTAGGGCTGTAAAATCCTAACTTTTGCAATCACTGCATTTTGCGCTAACTCAAGCTTTAATGACTCGACTAACCCGACCTTAACGCTTTTTACTCTCACCTCAGTTTTGCCTGCAATTATGCCATCTGCGTCAGTCATTTTTATAAAAATAGTATGGCCTTTATTTGCCTGATGTTGATATAACATCCAGCCTGTGATGAGCAACGCGATAATTGGAATAATCCATATCACTGAAAACTTTGGTTTGTCTTCTATATCAGCTTGAGTAGTCATTGATTATTTTTATCCCACAATAATCTTGGATCAAAACTATTAACGGCTGCAATTTGGCAAAGCACCATCAAAGTAAAAAACACGATACCAATTTCCGGCTCGACATTTAGCACCGTACCAAGTTGTACCAAAGACACTAAGATTATCACCACAAACACATCTATCATCGACCAGCGACCAATAAATTCGAGCAAGCGGTACACTTTTGTTGCTGTGATTGGGTCTTTGGGTTTTTTAACTCGTACAAGTAAGTAACTCAATAGTAACGCTTTTGCGATAGGAATACATATACTTGCGAGAAAAATAAGTGTTGCTACGGGATAAGAGCCGGCTTCCCAAAGCACTTGAACGCCGGAAAAAATCGTTGCAGGAGTATGAAGCCCAAGACTGATGGTATCCATGATGGGCAGAAAATTAGCAGGTACAAGTAGCACGACGCTGGTGAGCATCCAAGCTAAGCTTTTTTGCGTTGATTGAGATTTGCGGTATTTTAGTTTGGCGTAGCAACGCTGACATTTTTCACCTTCACCCAAAAAGCCACAAACCTTGCAACGTTTTAGCGTGGAAGATAAATTCTGTGGCTCCATTAGGTGACGATTACATTGAGTCTGATTACGCCACATGTACTCGTGATCGAAAAGTGAGAGCGCTTCAATAAAACACAAAACGAACAGAATATAGGCCCAAAACCCAAGGCCCATCTCCAATTCAGCGAAAGACATTAATTTAAAAGCGCTCACGAGCACGGCGACTAAAAATATATCTGTGAGATTAAGCGGTTTTAGTGCTGAAAGTAATTTGGCTAAATGCCGGGCATTGTGCGCATTGATGATTTGCCAATACTCGGTGTGTGCAAGTAGTAGCAACGAGCATACGGCAACAGGCATAACTAAAATAGTGAAGGCAAATAACCCAGCTAGAAAATAGCTGTAATGTTCAGCTAACAATATGAGCGCTTGCCAGAGGCTTACAACTTGAGTGATACCGTGTTGCGTGTAGGAGATAAAGTCTGGAAATAAGCTTGCGAATAAAAATAGTAACGCAGAAAAGCTGAAGGCTTGTACTAATTGGTTTTGGTGTCCTTGTACATGACACAACACGCATCGACAGTTTGGGCACACCGCACGCTTTTGGGACTCGATAGCGTCTATTTCAACAAGCGTATCGCATTCAGGGCAAGCTGTAATCACACAAAAATCCGTTGATTTCCTTTTATGCTAGTTTGCTTGATGCGCCCAAATTTATCAATGTTAATCAAATACCGCGACGGTTTGGCGGCTTAGGGCGAGCAGCTTGCCATCTTGTGACCAAATTTTAGCATCTTCAATACCATAACCATTTTGGCTATGGTGGGTCACGGCTTCAAAGCCCAGCCAAGAGTCTGAGTCGAGTGAAATATCACACAAAAATTCTATGTACCAAGACATACTGCTGGCGGGGCTTGGCGCTTTACACATCTGGAGTAAGGTTGGCGGCCATGAATCAGCAAGAGCTAGTGTATGTAGTTCATTTACCGATGTAGTTTGTGCTTTAAATCGCATCCAACCACCTAGATTTGAAGATGGTGCACCTGTAAATGGTAAAGCCCCTTGCTGGGCATTGAGCGCGACATGCTGGAAAAATGCAGGCATCACACCTTCTTGGTATGGAAGCACTGCCTTTGGATTAACATCTGAAAGAGTGGGGCTATCGACATTTGTAACTTGGATAGCGGATGCTCTATCTTTACCAAAGCACCCGATAGCAATAAGACAAACCTCGCCTGATTGGATCAGTTGAGTTTGCATTTGGGTTGCATTTTTTCCGCTACGCAAAATCGTTGTTGCAACGGTAAATGGTGCGCCTTCTAGCAGTGGTCCGACAAAGTTTACGCTCACAGAGAGCAGTCGACGAGGCTCTTTCAGTTGATGCTTCATGCTTTGCACTGCTATTGCTGCAGACAATCCGCCAAACGCAGTGCGGCCTTGACACCAACTTGCAGGAAACGTCATTTGTGCTTGCGCTTGCTGTAAATGCTCCGACTGAATAATTTCATCAAATGTCATGTTGTCATTTCTCATTATTTATTGTGTTGCATTTAGCATAACTGGTCTAACCAGGTAATCAAGCGTCAAATACATCGTATTTTCTTCTTCACTTGTTTCAAAATAAGCAATTAAGGGTGTTTTTTTGACCGAAACGTTCGAAAAGCAAAAAAATTTCAATTTTTTTCATTTTTTTTTAGTTGTGACGCTTGAATTACAAATTGGTGACCTTATTTATCAAATCAACTAACTGAACAACGAATTTTGAAGTCGGAGATGATTCATGGGTAAAATTATTGGAATCGATTTAGGTACTACTAACTCTTGCGTAGCGGTACTTGATGGTGACAAGCCGCGCGTTATTGAAAATGCTGAGGGCGACCGCACAACTCCTTCTGTTATTGCATTTACAGATGATGGTGAAACACTAGTAGGTCAGCCAGCAAAACGTCAGGCAGTGACTAACCCTAAAAATACACTTTACGCGATCAAGCGTCTAATTGGTCGTCGTTTTGAAGATGAAGAAGTACAGCGTGACCTTAGCATCATGCCTTTCAACATCGTAAAAGCGGACAACGGCGACGCTTGGGTTGAAGTACGTGGTGAGAAAAGAGCTGCACCTCAGATCTCAGCTGAAGTTCTTAAGAAAATGAAGAAAACAGCTGAAGATTTCCTTGGTGAACCAGTAACTGAAGCAGTTATTACAGTTCCTGCATATTTCAACGATTCACAGCGTCAAGCAACAAAAGATGCTGGTCGTATCGCAGGTCTTGAAGTTAAGCGCATTATCAATGAGCCGACAGCAGCAGCACTTGCCTACGGCATGGATAAGAAGCAAGGCGACAACGTTGTTGCAGTATACGACTTAGGTGGTGGTACATTCGATATCTCAATCATCGAGATTGATGAAGTTGAAGGCGAGCACACCTTTGAAGTACTAGCAACTAACGGTGACACTCACCTAGGTGGTGAAGACTTTGATAACCGCGTTATCAACTACCTAGTTGCAGAATTTAAGAAAGACCAAGGCATCGACCTAAAAACCGACCCGCTAGCGATGCAGCGTGTTAAGGAAGCGGCTGAGAAAGCGAAGATCGAGTTGTCTTCAGCACAGCAAACTGAGGTAAATCTACCTTACGTTACTGCTGATGCAACAGGTCCTAAACACATGAACGTTAAGCTAACTCGTGCAAAACTTGAGTCACTAGTTGAAGACTTAGTTGCGCAATCAATCGAGCCACTAAAACGTGCACTTGCTGATGCAGACCTTTCTGTAAACGACGTAAATGACATCATCCTAGTTGGTGGTCAAACACGTATGCCACTGGTACAGAAAACAGTAGCTGAATTCTTTGGCAAAGAGCCACGTAAAGACGTTAACCCTGATGAAGCGGTAGCAGTTGGTGCGGCGGTTCAAGGTGGTGTACTTGCGGGTGACGTGAAAGACGTACTACTACTTGACGTTTGTCCTCTGTCTCTAGGTATTGAGACTATGGGTCAGGTAATGACTGCGTTAATTGAGAAAAACACGACTATTCCAACCAAGAAGTCGCAAACTTTCTCGACAGCAGAAGACAATCAGTCTGCAGTAACAATTCACGTACTACAGGGTGAGCGTAAGCGTTCAAGCGATAACAAGTCTCTAGGTCAATTCAACCTAGAAGGTATTCGCCCAGCGCAGCGCGGTGTGCCACAAATCGAAGTTACTTTTGATGTGGATGCTGATGGTATCTTACATGTGTCTGCGAAAGACAAGGACACAGGTAAAGAGCAGAAGATCACAATCCAAGCTTCTTCAGGTCTAAGCGACGATGAAGTTGAAAAAATGGTACGTGATGCAGAAGCAAACGCAGAAGAAGATAAAAAGTTTGAAGAACTAGTTGGCGCTCGTAACCAAGCTGATGCACTTGTTCATGCTACACGCAAGCAAGTTGAAGAAGCGGGTGACGACCTTCCAGCTGATGACAAGACAGCAATTGAAGCTGCACTTGGCGAGCTAGAAGCAGCAATCAAGAGTGATAGCAAAGACGAAATTGATGCTAAGACACAAGCACTAGCAGAGAAATCGCAAAAGCTTATGGAAATCGCTCAAGCAAAAGCGCAAGCTCAACAAGCTGGCGGTGACGCAGGTGCCCAACAAGGTTCAGCGAAAAAAGACGACGACGTAGTTGACGCTGAATTTGAAGAAGTTAAAGACGACAAGTAATTGTAGGTCTTGAGTGAGGGCGCGCTGGCTGTATGGCTTGTCGCGCCCTACGTGTTTATAAATTAGACTGTTGTCTGGCATTAATTTGCAAGCAACAGAACTCAGCAGAGTTTGCAACGACATAAGTTGCCAAGAAAGAGTAGTGTGATAAAAATGTCTAAACCTGACTATTATGAAGTATTAGGTGTTGCGAGAGACGCCAGTGAACGTGACATTAAAAAGGCGTATAAACGCCTTGCAATGAAATATCACCCTGATCGTACTGCTGGTAACGCTGAACTCGAAGCGAAATTCAAAGAAGTAAAAGAAGCTTACGAGATATTGACTGATAGTCAAAAACGCCAGATGTATGATCAATACGGCCATGCAGCTTTCGAACAAGGTGGTGGTGCTGGTCATGGTGGATTTGGCGGCGCTGGCGACTTCGGCGATATTTTTGGGGACGTATTTGGTGATATTTTTGGTGGTGGCGGTGGTCGTCGTCAATCAAGACAACAGCGTGGTGCAGATTTAAGATATAACTTAGAGTTAAGTCTTGAAGAGGCAGTACGTGGGAAGGAAGTGGATATCCAAGTACCAACTTGGGTGAGTTGTAAACCATGTGACGGCAGTGGTGCGAAAGCTGGTTCTAAGCCTAAAACTTGTACAACCTGTCATGGTGCAGGTCAAGTACAAATGCGCCAAGGCTTCTTTGCGGTACAGCAAACTTGTCCAACTTGTCAGGGCACAGGTCAGATCATTTCGGACCCGTGTAACAGCTGTCACGGCCAAGGCCGTGTGGAGAAAACGAAGACACTTAACGTTAAGATCCCAGCAGGGGTTGATACGGGTGATAGAGTGCGTTTGTCTGGCGAAGGTGAAGCGGGGGCACATGGTGCTCCAGCCGGCGACTTGTACGTACAAGTGAGTGTAAAAGAGCACCCAATCTTTGTACGTGACGGCAATAATTTGTACTGTGAAGTGCCAATTAGCTTCACTACGGCAGCACTCGGTGGTGAGATTGAAGTGCCGACCCTAGATGGTCGCGCAAAACTGAAGATCCCATCGGAAAGTCAAACAGGCAAAATGTTCCGTATGCGTGGTAAAGGCGTGAAGTCTGTGCGTAGCGGTGCGGTAGGCGACTTAATTTGTAAAGTTGTCCTTGAGACGCCAGTAAACTTAAACGAGCGCCAAAAAGAGCTTCTGCAAGAGTTTGAAGAGTCTATGGGTGAAAACAACGGTAAGAACCGTCCTAAGGCACAAGGTTTTTTTGACGGCGTTAAGAAGTTCTTTGATGACTTAACTAAGTAACTTAAGCTTATTGAAAATGCCCGCTGCGATAGCGGGCATTTTTGTTTTGATGGATGATGGGCCTCATCGTAAGGCGATAGCATAAGTGTTTGTTTCTTGGTATAACAGAAATCAACATCTGCTTAAAAGGAGTTTGTAATGACACCGGCAATTAACCTACTTAAAAAGGCGAAAGTGGCGTTCCAAGTGCTGCAATTTGAGCACGACCCTAACGATCACGACTTTGCTAATGAAGCAGCGAAAAAGCTCAACCTAGACCGAGAAAAAGTATTTAAAACCCTGCTGATTGACGTTGATGGTAAATTGTATGTAGCTGTTTCTCCTGCCACGCAACAAGTGGATTTAAAAGCCTTTGCTAAAGCGTGTAAGGGGAAAAAAGCACAGCTTGCAGATCAACACAACGCGCAAAAGGTAACTGGTTATTTAATTGGCGGTATAAGCCCGTTTGCGCAGAAAAAGCAGCTGCCCACGTTACTTCACGAGAGTGCTTTAGCATTTGAGCAAATTTATGTTAGTGCGGGCAAGCGGGGAGTTGAAGTCGTTGTTTCACCTGCTACGGTAGAGCAGCTATGCAAAGCAAAAATTGCACTGTTCTAACGGCAGGCTCAGCGTAAAAAACCATCTTGATTATAGATAAAATGCCATTTTATGGCGGCTAAGACCGTCAAAACTCCTCGTTCATTCCTATTTTTCCCACTAAGAACAGTAATTTACTTTTCTCAACTTACAGATGTAAGCCATTAATTTAGCAGTCATTTATATTAATCACTCGATAACTCAGTAAAAAAGCCGTTAAAAAATTAAGTAGAGTAATTGATCTAAACGAATTTTTATGCCGTAATGTAGGTATATCTATCTGGTCGGATGAGTTAATTATGAGCCTAAGAACGAATTTAAGAAAGATCCTCCCAAGCATTTCAATCACAGAACAAGAAGCATTAGATGCCGGTGATGTTTGGTTAGAAGGGTCAATTTATCAAGGTAAGCCTGACTTTTCGGCGCTTCGTGCTGTACCTGAAGCTAAGCTAAGTGCAGAAGAACAAGCTTTTTTAGAAGGTCCAGTTAAAGAATTAATGGGTATGATCGATGACTCGGAAATTCAAAATGGCAAACACCTGCCAGAGCACGTGCTTGAATTTTTGAAAAAAGAGAGATTTTTCTCTTTGATCATTCCAAAAGAATACGGCGGTCTAGAGTTTAGCCCTTACGCAAACTCAACGATTGTAGGTACGATTGCGACTAAATCCTCTGCGGTAGCGGTAACGGTGATGGTTCCTAATTCACTAGGTCCGGGTGAGTTATTGCTTCATTATGGTACTAAAGAGCAGCAAGCGCACTACCTTCCTCGCTTAGCAAATGGTCGTGATATTCCGTGTTTCGCGCTAACAAGCCCTGAAGCTGGTTCCGATGCCGGTGGCATTCCGGACCAAGGTATTGTTAAAAAAGGCATGCATAACGGTGAAGAAGTACTTGGTCTTGAAGTAACATGGGACAAACGCTATATCACACTTGCGCCGATTGCGACGGTACTCGGTTTAGCCTTTAAAGTATTGGATCCTGAGGGATTACTAGGCGGTAAAAAAGAACTAGGGATCACCTGTGCGTTAATTCCACATGACCATCCGGGTGTACAACTAGGTAACCGTCATGACCCGATGGGGATACGCTTCTACAATGGCACGACACGTGGTGAAAAAGTCTTTATTCCAATGGACTTTATTATTGGTGGCCAGAAGAATATCGGTCGCGGTTGGCAGATGTTGGTAAGTTGTTTAGGTGCTGGACGTGGTATTTCTTTACCAGCGCTAGGAGTTTCAACTAGCCAAGTCGCACTGAAATCGGCATCTGAATACGCTGCGGTACGTGAGCAATTTGGCCTTTCGATCGGCCAGTTTGAAGGTATTCAAGAAAAGCTTGCGGATATCGCTGGCAAAGCATACATGCAAGAGGCGATGCGGGTATTAACAACAGAAGGTTTAGGTATGGGTCTTAAGCCATCAGTAGTAACAGCAATTGCAAAATACCACATGACTGAAACTGGTCGTGACGTATTGGACTCTGCAATGGATATCCTTGCAGGTAAGGCTATTCAAAATGGTCCTCAGAATACCCTTGCAAGCGGCTATGTTGCCCAGCCAATAGCGATTACCGTAGAAGGTGCAAACATTCTAACGCGTAACTTGATGATCTTTGGTCAAGGTGTAATGCGCTGTCACCCCTATTTGCAGTCGATGGTTGAATCTATTCACAGCGAAGAGAAAGACGCCGACAGTAAATTCCGTGGTATTTTGACAAAAACAGTTAGCTATAGTGTTGTCAACAGCTTACGTGCTTTCAAATATGGTCTTATGCCATTTACTGCTGATGCAAAATCACCATTACCTGAAGTGCGTGCGTATGAAAAAGCCGCGCATAGATTAGCAGCTAAGCTTGCGGTATACGCAGACTTTTCATTGCTCGTACTAGGTGGAAAACTGAAACAAGCAGAAATGCTGTCAGCACGCCTTGGTGATGTAATGAGTCACTTGTATGCAGCGATGGCTTCAATCAAATACTATGAGCAAAAAGTAGCAGTAGCAGAGCGTGAGCAAGCAGCACCTTATTTCCATTATGCGACAAGGCATGCACTTATCAGTGCAGAAGAAGCGCTACATAAATTCTTAGATAACTTCCCGGCAAGTGGTACTCGTAAATTTATGCGTGTGATCACGATGCAGTTTGGTGGCAAACAAATGCCTAAAATTAATGATGATATGATCAGAGAATTGGCCGCCGCGGCGCAAATGGATACGCCAATCAAAGCGCAGCTTACTCATCTTGTGAAGCCTACCGCAGGTGATGGTCATGATATCAATGAGCAAGCATATAAAGCTAAGATGGGTTGCCTTGACCTGCTTGCCAAAGTTAAAAAGGCAGTTCGCAAGCGCGAGATCCAACCAGGTGTTCGTTTCGAGCAAACATTAGATAATGCGCTCGTTGGTAACCTTATCAACGAAGAAGAGTACGCAAAACTGGTTGATTACAATCGCAAGCGTGAAAAAGCAATCCGAGTGGATGAGTTTGACTTCGATTTAAACTTGTTAGATGAACAAAGTGCGAAAGAAACAGTCAAGCAAGCCGTGAATGAGTAAGTTAAACAAATAACTTTTTTGTAAAAGTAAAAGCCCTTAACCAATTGGTTAAGGGCTTTTTCATGTTGGGTAAAGATAATAACACCAGCTATAATTATCAAGCACTGTAAAACGGTTTGCTTATTATACCAATTTGTCTTAATACAGGCTCAATTTGAAGGAACATATCTGATGCTAACAGCGTTAAAAATTTCTTATTTAGAACAACTAAATAACAAAATTTTTGACTTGCCTACATGGATGTAGGTACCTTGGCGTGAGCAGGATGCGGAAGCGGTGTTATCGGCAAGATTTCTTCGCCTCAAAATAGGTCGCTTAATTAAGAGAATTGGCATTCGTAATAGTAAGTAAAGGGTTGTACTGTGTTTAAGTAACCTGAGTTGTACAATAAAAAGTTTGGCTGTTTATTGAACTGCTCTCAGGTTAAATAACAAAAGGTGTAACACAGTGAAAATAAGTATTCCGAACGATGTAATTTCTGCGCCTATGTCAACACAGCAAGAGCAACAATTATGGAGCGGTTGTGGTGATATGTTATTTATCAATCATGATGCTGGGAAGCTTGCAATTAAGCGCACTAAAGTGCTTAGTGACATTGCACATCGGCGAATTGAACAATCTTCAGTAGCGCTTGCGCGTAAAGCTAAGTCTTATCAAGTAGAACGTCACTTTTACAAGCATCATGCATGCGAGTTACTCTCACCCTGCAATACGCCTAGTTATTTAGGTGAAGGGGTAAGTGAAGGGATGGACTACATCGTCTTTAGAGACTTCTCAACTCAAGGTTTTTCGCAAACTACTAAGCCGTCCGAGTCACAAATATTAGCAGTGATAGGGTGGTTAGCTAAATTCCATGCTCACTTTTTACAAAGCCCTGCAGAGCATGTGTGGGAACAAGGAAACTATTGGCACCTAGATACACGACCGGATGAGCTTGAGCGAATGCAGCACAGTAGTATTAAACAAGCGGCACCACGATTACGAGATCGTATCAAAAATAGCCATTGGCATACTTGGATCCATGGCGACGCCAAGCTTGCTAACTTTGCCTTTAATGGTGACCAAGCACTTGGATTCGATTTTCAGTATGTCGGAAAGGGTATTGGTGTGTCAGACTTAATGCTGTTTATTACGTCGGTATTAGACGAAAAGGAACAGCTCCTGCATGCTGATGAGTATCTCAAGTTGTATTTAGATATGTTGAGAATAGAATTATTAGGCAAAGCAGCCTCTATTGATATCGCTCAGATCCTTTCTGAGTGGGAGTCGTTGTGGCCTGTGGTGTGGGCTGACTTTTATCGCTTTCTATTGGGTTGGCAACCGGACCATGTAAAAATCAATGATTACATGAAATTTCAAACGGAAATTGCATTACAACAGGGATAATAAATGGTCATAGCCTTATTCAGTGCGTTAAATTGGGCTGTATTTGATTTTTTACGAAAAAGGCTAGCGAGCCATTATTCAGCCGCGCAAATGTCGGTGGTATTTAGTCTGCTAGTCTTACCTGCATACATAGGCTATTGGTTGGTTGTTGACAAGCAGTTCCCAAGCTCTGCTTATATAGCGCCTGCGATAGCTAGCGGAATTTTGGCGGCAATTGGTAGCGTAAACTTTATTCAGGCGCTTTCGCTTGGGCGAATGGCGGTTATCCTGCCTCTGTTATCCATCACTCCAGCACTTGCAGGTGTGTTTGCTTGGTTGCTACTTGGAGAACCTTTAACCACACTGCAGTCAATACTAATCGCTGCGATTGTTCTCGCTTCGTTTTTATTGCAAGGAGGCAGATTCTCTTTTCAAGAGCCTGGTGCAAAACAAGTTGCGATCACCTCTTTTTGCTGGGGGCTTTGCATCGTGTTCGATAAACAGGCTTTGCAATACAGCTCGCTCTCTTTTCATGCTGGGTTTCTAACCTTTATGGTATTTTTTGTTAATCTAATCTTGTTACGACCACAGTTTAAAAATCAAAATTTCCGCGCACATTGGTTGCTCTGGAGTATTTCTTCAGTGGTATTCGCTGTCGCTGTTATCTTTCAAATGCAGGCGTTAACCGAAATTCAGCCGGGGCTTGTTGAAGGATTGAAAAGAGCCATTGGCATAGTCAGCGCGAGTATGCTTGGAATGTGGTTTTTTAAAGAGGCAATTTCAACAAAAGAATGGCTTATGATCTCTGTTATTCTGTGTTGTAGTGCAATGTTAGCATTCAACAGTGGCGCTTAAGCGCCACTTAAAATTACTAATTGGTATTACTTACACTGCGCGACTTTAGTCCAAACGTTTGAGTAGATCTCTGGGCTTGCGCCTTGTGACCAGTACGTAGCACGGTATTCAAAGCCTTTGAATGAAACTCGGTCGCCCGTATTGTAGAACTTAGTTGCATTCCATTCTTGGATACCATTACACCCAGCTGGTGCATCATTAACGGTAACCGCTAGTGTCTTAGAAGCAGTTCTGTTATTTGAAGCTGTCACAGTGAGTGTCACTTGATATGTACCAGCACTCGCGTAGGTGTGTGATGGGTTAGTTTGTGAGCTTGTTGCACCGTCACCAAATTCCCACTGATAACTACCTGCTGTTGATTGGTTGTTAAATGTCGCAGTGAGGCCGGACACGCTGAAGTTAAAGTTTGCATTGACTGCACCTGAAGTATCACAACCATTATTTGTTAGATAATCAACCGCAGCTTTTGCTTGCACAATACCATAGCCGTAAGAAGTATCACGACCTGCTTGGCCTTTGTCTTTTGCAGTTGTATTAAGCACTTGGCGAATTTGCTGAGCAGTACATTGCGGGAAGTGGCTCCACACTAATGCTGCGACACCAGAAACATGCGGTGTTGCCATTGAAGTCCCACTAATACTGCGATACGCGCCATTATTCCATGTTGAGTTTACACCAACCCCCGGGCCTGCAATTTCTACTTGGCTGTTGTATTGAGAGAAAGAGGCTTTTGACTCAGAGCTATCGACCGCAGCCACAGACACAACTGCATTATACGATGCTGGGTAGCTCAACGAGCTATTACCCGCGTTGCCAGCGGCTGCGATATGTAGCATGCCACGCTGATAACTCTGCTCAAATGCGCTTCGTTCTGCCGTAGAGCTGCCGCTGCCACCTAAGCTCATGCTGGTTACATTGGCGCCAGCCTGCTCACACTGCTCAATTGCTTTAATGAGATCGGAACCATATGCCCAGCGGCCTTGGTCGTTAAACACTTTTACAATATGAAGACCTAGTTGCCCTGATGGATTTACCCCGACCACACCTGTGCCATTACCACCTAAAGCGGCGATTGTGCCGGCAACGTGTGTTCCGTGGCCGTTACCATCGTTACTCCACACACCTGTGTCGTAGTTACCGTAGCCGTCATTACCAGTAATGCCTGTGCTAGGTAAATCTTGGTGACCTAGCGTATAACCAGTATCCATAATACAGACTTTACGGTTGCCGCTGTAGCCGTCAGATACTTGGTTAGCCTGCACCATATTAATGCCGTAAGGTGTTGTTTCAGCGAGTAAATCAATTGCTGAAGTTTTTACACTTGGCAAATAGCGTTTAGGGTCAACTTCTACATGTGCAATATTACCGCTTGCTTGTAGTTGTTGCATTTGCGCTGAAGAAACTTCAGCGACATATGCATTAATGCTTGGCAATGTGTTGACTGCAGCAGTACCCAAGGTGGAGTAGGCAGCTTCAGACAAAGCCTGCGCTTTAAACTGCGCCGTTTCTGCTTGATTTAAGCGCACAGGCAGAACATTTGGTGTTGCGCTGTCTTTTAACGTGACAATAACGCGCTGTGTATCTGCGTGAGCGACTGAAAGGCTTGCACAAACGCAGGCACTAAGGGTCGAAAGCTTAAGAAGTTTTACTACTGTATTACTGTTTTTCATATTTCACCTGTTTTACATGTTGTTTACGTTTGTTACTAAAACAGGTGTTGACATCGCTGTCAATGCGTAAATATTAGACAGGTTTAAATTGCATTATCTTTCTGGATTTTGTTTAATGCATTAATTAATCGTTCTTAAATTCTCAATTCTTCACATTATTATTGTGGTTATTTTTATTAAGTGAGTGAGTTAGTTCTGTAATGTTAAATTGCGCAGGATCGTTAATGTAACGTAAAAAGTCCAGGTGTTCAGGAAAGTTTCCATGTATGGCATGATACAAAGGTAAGTGAGCGTCATCCAGCGATTCGAAAATAGATAAGGTTACGCTGTCTATCGGTGTGAAGTCTCTATGATATTGTGCTAGTCGAGCTAAGGTATAGGCCCCAAGCAACACATGCCCTCCAATCGAAACATCTAACTTAGGCGCAATATCTTCATCCCAATTAATCCCACCTATGACGATCTTACGGTTTAACTCTTTAGCAGCGAGTAATGCGCCATAAGCAATAGGATCATTGGCAGCCCAAACGGTTGTAATTGCGGAGTCTCGCTGTAACCACGCTTTAGTGAGGCGATAAGCTTCATTCTGAGACCATTGACAATTTGCCTCTGCGATTAATTCTAGCTCCGTATGGTGCTCAAGATAAGCGCGCATGCCTTTTTGTCGGTCTAATGCCGCAGTCGTCGCCACGTCACCTAGTAAAGCTAATACATGTTGCGATGGATTTGAGGACCTAAGCGCTTTTCGCGCAAGTTGATGCATTAATTTAAAACCGGCTTGGAAATTGTCTGGCTCAACGGTGCCAATAATTTGGTGTCCTGCCTTTAACAAAGCCACTTCCTCTGTTTTGGTCGGTCCGTTGAGCAAGAAAATAATCTTAATGTTGTTGGCTTTGGTGTTTAACAAGTAGGGAACGACACTCGACTTTTCGTTAACCAGCACAAGGTAATCAGCGTCACTTTTCAAGGCTTGCTCTACGAGCGATTTCATCAAAATATGGTTGCGCTGCGCATAACTAATTTTGAGGGAAATATTCATGTTAGTAGCGGCCGCAGTCATCACGTTGCTGACGTTATACCAAAAATCCCCTGTAGGATTTTTTGTTGCAAAGCCAGGGTTTACAAATTGAACGTTGAATCGTTGTGCAGATAGCACGGCCATCGGCGATAAGAGTAAAAAGATGAACAACAATTTTCGGATCATAAGTCTCTACATTTTTGATATTCAAAAAGTGTGCTGCTAAATACGCTACAAGTATAGCTTACGCTAGAATCGTTGCGCTATCTGCCTGTTTTTTGCATGCTATTCGGAACCAGCTTTTTTTTTCATAGCATTGAATTTAGCTCATACGTTAATTGCTTTATACTAGCGGGCAAAGAGTAAGGGGACTTTGATGAGAAAAATCGTATTTACATTCGTGTTGTTGTTTTCGATGTCTGGAGTTGCGCATGAGTCAAGCGAACTGAATAAAACCATGAAGGAAATGGGTCATATTTATAAGCAGGCTATGAAAGCGCAATCTGCTCAAGAAATGCAGGCGCACTTAACCGAGCTGACTACACTCGTTAATGAAAGTAAGCAATTTCAGTTTAAGCAAGAGGTGTCTGCCGAGTCAGTTGCGGGCTTGAATAAAGTACTCGAAACCATTACTAAAGCGAGTCATGAAATAGACTCGGGAAAAGTTGAGAAAGCTCGTGAAATGCTTTTAAAAATTGATGAGCTGAGAAAGCAATACCACAAACTACACGAGCCACCGAGCTTTTGGGAATTACTGTTTGGTAGTTAAGCTGAGATTCGAACAGTTAACTTATCTAAGCGCTGTGGTTATTTCTTGTTTTATCGCAGCGGCTTTGCTCATCTGTCTTGGCTTTAGTTGAGCATGACAAAATACTAGCGAGTGGTAGTTTGATTTTTCAGGGTCGCTCGTGAGTTCTCCATAAAATCCAAAAAGCGGTGAAATAGCGAAATCCTTATCTGCATTTAGAAATTACGTAAAAATCTACTCAAAATAAGTTGCATTATTAATTGGAACGATCCAGTATGTTTGTTTTTAATCTGGGAAATTTCAATGAAAACCTCCTCATTAGCCAGTCTAATTTTACTTTCATTTTGTGGCTCCTCATTAGCAAATGCCAATGCGCTCTACGACATCACCGAACGCGATGCATTCTCTGTAACGAGTGACGTACAGGAGCAAATCCAAGGTGAGGGGATAGAGCAGTTAGTTGATAGGTCACTAAAAAGCAAATTCTTATCTAAGCAATCTAGCGCAGAGATTGTATTTGATCTGAAAGACGTAAAAGCGCTTAGACAATATAGTCTCACCTCAGCCCAAGATGCCCCCGCTCGAGACCCAAAGCATTGGACTGTAGCCGTATCTAAAGATGGTAAGGCATGGCAAGAGGCTGATAAACGCAACAATATGGTATTTTCAAGGCGGGGTGAAACGCTCGCTTTTGACCTACCCAAAACAACGGATGCGAGGTACGTGCGTTTTACGATAGCACAAGAAGGCAAAACGCAGTGGGGCGACCGCTTTTTGCAAATCGCTGATCTGGCACTCTATGCAGAAACAAACTTACCACTGGCAAACTTTATTGCAGATAAAACCGTTGCCAAGCTTAATGAGCCAATTTCTCTGCAGTCGATATCTGCAAACTCACCAACAGAGCTGAGTTGGAAGGTTGAGGGCAAAACGACGTTACCAACCACAAAAAGTGTTGAAGTAGTTTATGACAAGCCAGGTAACTACGATGTTACTCTAATGACTAAAAATGCGCATGGCTCCGACCTTAAAACCCGTGCGAACTATTTAAAAATATACGATCCAAATCAACCATGGAAAGGTTTTGAGCCGCCAAAGGTCAAAGTGGTTATCGAAGATACTGATTCGGCAGGGTCGAAACGCCTGCAAGCACTATTTCCTGATATAGCCAGTACGGTGGATGACGTAACTCGCCAACTGGCCCCAAGGTTGTACAAACACTTTGCAGAGCTGCCAGAGTTTGAGCAAGTTACATTTAGGCTAAAGTGGATGGACACAATAGCGTATCGCTCTGGAGACGAAACAAATATGGAAATCGTGTTTAGTTCAAAGTACATCACCGAAAAACTGGCTGAACAACCAGATGAGCAAGTGGAATACGAACTCCTTGGTGTGCTCTGGCACGAACTTACCCATGGATATCAGCTATTTCCAAAAGAGAGAAGTTATTCTGAGCCCGATGTACATGCATTTATTGAAGGAATGGCGGATCTCATTCGCATTCAAGCGGGATACCATAAAACCCGTTCGCCTAAGCCGTCAGATTCTTGGGTTGGTGGATACACAAACACTGGGTTCTTTCTCGCATGGCTCGCTGAGTCTCATCCTGATTTTGCCTATCGTTTTAATCAAACTGCGGTAGAAATAGAAAATTGGTCATTTGAAGATGCAATAAAATCAGTTACTGGAGAGTCCCTTGATAAGCTTTGGTCTCGTTATCAAAGTGGGCTAAATACCAAGAAATTGCAATGAACTAGCAAGAACTAGGTGATTACAATTTGTCGGTGTTGTGCTGTAAATGTACATAATTTGTTGACAGGTTTGTTTTATTGCTCATAATTGGAACGTTCCCTTTTTGATTTCTGCCTAATGCTTTGTTGGTTTTGCTAAGGGAGAAATAAAATTTTAATAAGAAATTGGAACGTTCCTTTAAATTGTGGGGGTCTTATGACAACAATAATGTATAAACATAGCCTGATCGCCGCTGCTGTTCTTGCAGCGGTAGCAACTAACTCAGTAACAGCCGCAACAGATGAACAAGCAGAAGAAATAGAACGTGTTGAGGTGACAGGATCTCGTATTAAACGTATCGCCATTGAAGGTGTGACCAATGTTCAAAGTCTCTCTTCCGCTGATATGGTCAGAAGTGGTTTTAACACAGTTTATGACGCACTGAGTAGTATTTCCGCTGCTAGTGGTGCCGTTCTCGGTGAAGTAGAAACTGGCTCCTATACGCCTGGCGCCAAGGAGTTAAACCTGTTAGGCGTTGGACCTGAGTACACACTTATTCTCGTTAATGGCAAGCGCTTGGCTTATTACCCAATGCCTTACGGTGGCCAAACCAATTTTGTTAATCTAGATATGTTGCCAACGGCGATGGTTGAGCGCATCGATATTCAATCCGGCGGTGGCTCTGCAATCTATGGTTCAGACGCAATGGCTGGAGTAGTCAATATTATTACCAAAAAAGGTATGGACGAGCATGTCGTTGAAGCATTCTACGGCCAGGATACCTATGGTACGGGTGATAAAAAAGGCTTGTCGTTTGTTGGTGGTTTTGAGCAAGACGACTTTACGTTTGACTACTCGCTAGAATATAAAACGGAAGAGGCGCTGACTGGTGCCGACAGACCTTTTCATGACAGTGTTTGGGATAATCCAGACCCAACAAACAAACGAGAACTCAATCGTTCCATTACCGTATGGGCTGAGAACACTGAGTTCAAAAATCAATATTCAGCGCAGTACTGCAACACAGATGACAATCCACACCCGACTGCAGTTCAGCACTTTATTAGCCGCAATGATTATGGCCTAAGCTGTGGGTGGGATGAAACCGGTAACAATTTGCTCCGTAACCAAGTTGAAACCATGAGTTTGTATATCAACTCGGTGTACAGCATCAACGACGAACACAGTTTTTTTGTTAACGGATTTTATATCGATCAAGAAAAGAAAGGGGCACGAAATCCATTCTTCTTTGCTCATGCAGAGTCAATTCACGGATCCATGTTTTGGGACCCTGATATCAAAAATAAAGCTGGTGGCTACGGCGCTCCAGTTAAGTATATGTGGCGGATAGTGAATGATTCAGAATACACAAATGATGGCTTAGGTCGGGTATACGATGATAAATCTTATTCATTTAGTTTTGGTCTTGAAGGGGAGATAGCAGATTACTATTACTCCGTTGGCTTCAGCCGTTCACAATACGATTTCTCTGATAGGTACTTGCACCACACGGTTGAAGGAAATAACTGGCTAAAAGGACCAAAGTTGGGTGAGGTTGATGGCATGCCAATCTACCGTCCAAATTACCAAGCTTTTTTTGCGCCTCTGACCCAAGACAATATGTATAACATGGCTGATTGGGCAACCTACGATGGCTTGTCGTTTAATGAAACTCTAACTGCAGATCTGTCCGGGGATTTATTTGAATTGCCAGCAGGATTTGTGTCTTTTGCCGCATATATTGAGCTGATGAAAGAAGGGACGAGAGCGACGCCCGATAGCAGAATACTAAATAAAGAGTTTGTTGGTCTGACTGGTGTTATCACCGATGGTGAACGTAACCGTTATGCTGCGGCGACAGAATTTATGATCCCAATTACTGAACAGATCTCTAGTGAAATAGCGCTGCGTTATGACCACTATGATGATATTTCTGATGTTGGTGGGGCATTCACTTATCAAGTCGGTTTTAAGTATTCTCCTACTGACGCGCTGATGCTAAGAAGTGCGTATGGCACAACGTTCCGTGGTCCTAGCATGAGCTCAGTATATCAAGGGTTTGCTGGTAACTTTGGACGAGGCTCGGACAGAGTGATTGCAGATGCATGTCTACGTTTTCAAACCACAGGGGATCCCGCTCAATATAATGCTGATGCATTAACTATCAGCTGTGCAGACTTAGACACAACAAATAGCAATGAGCCAAAGCTAGATGCTGACTTTGAGACAATCTCGGCAGGCGATCCAACTTTAAAAGAAGAGTCTGGTCATTCATTAACGTTCGGTCTGGTGTATGAGTACTCCCCTGAGCTGTCATTCAATGTTGATGTTTATGACATTGTCCTTAAAGACAAAATTACTCGACTTGGGTCTGGCGAAATTCTTGATAATGTCTGGAAGTGTGAAAACGACCTAATTGATTCGTCTTCTGCTAAATGCGCGAACATGCAAGACAGAGTACAGCGTTTTGACCAAGATGGTCTGGCAACCGACTGGTTAGGGAACACGAAAAAAGGATTACCGTACACCGCAGCAATTATCAGAGAAGGTTATATAAACGCCGCAGAAAGGCAGCATGGCGGCGTCAATTTTGGTGTGAAAGGCACGTTTGAGTCAGAGCTTGGCGAGTTTATTTATAAGCTTGATTACAGCCATGTTTTAAAGAAAAAAGAAAAGCTCCGTCCCGAAGATCCGCTTGAAGATGTGTTAGACAGTCAAGATAACTATAACTTCAAAGATATGGCATCGTTTAACCTGACTTGGCAGTTGGAAAAGACCGCAATTTCATGGCAGGTAAATTATAAAGGAAAAAATTGGAACGGTGCTGATTTTGGTCAAAGAGAAAAGTTACCTGCATGGATAAAGCATAACCTAACCATTGGTCATTACATCAATGACAACACGCGAGTGATGTTTACAGTTCAAAACTTATTAAATGCGATGCCGCCTCAGGACGACTCGTTTAGAAGTTACCCATTCTATAAAGCGGGTAATTATGACACGAATGGGCGCGAGTTCTTACTAAAAGTTAACTACCAATTTTAATAATAAAGGGTAACGAAATGAGAAAATTAATGCTATCAGCGGTGGCAATGGCCGTCGCTGCGACACTAATAGGCTGTAATGATGGTTCTGAATTTGTTGAACGTGACAAGCCTGAACAAACTCAATCATCCGGGCAGCCAGACTCTGGCGCATTGCGTAATATCACCTCAGATACTGGAGTTGAGATTGAGGCTGTTTTAGCGGATGGTGTACAAGCCTCGCCCGCAGGTGAAAGTGTCGACAAACTTATCGACGCTAACACAAGCACAAAATTCCTGGCCTTTGCGCCAAACGTCACTGTAGTGTTTAAAGCCGCGACAGAGATTGAACTTAGGGAATATAGCTTTACGTCAGCAAACGACGAAGCGAACCGAGATCCAAAACAGTGGGTCGTATATGGCTCAAATGATAAAGCTGAGTGGATTGAGCTGGATTCAAGAGTGGGAGAAGTATTCTCTGCTCGAGGACTGACTCGCAATTTTGAATTGGCCGAAAGCGGCGAAAAGTATCGCTACTTCAAATTTGATTTAGTGCATGGTGGTACAGATAGCTATGGTGCTGATATTACGCAACTAGCGGAACTCGAAATCAAAACGGTATCGGATATTCCTATCGTCGCATTTAATGCGACAAACACGACTCCTGAAGTCTCTGAGTATATTGTTTTTAGAGATGAGTCGCTAGTTAACCCGACTCACTGGCAGTGGACATTTGAAGGTGGCACCCCTGCGACAAGTACAGAGCAAAGCCCATTGGTTAAGTTTGAAGCATTAGGGCCAAAAACCATTACGCTGGTTGCGAGTAACGACAAAGGGGAAGCGACATTAGTTCAGCAAGACTTTATCCGTGTGTGGGATCCAGCCTCGCCATGGGCAGGGTTTCCAGAGCCTGCAATTGAAGTGAAAAAGGAACTACCAGAGCACCCAGGACAGCTGGCGCTTGAACGTGCGGTACCAGATCTAAATGCCCTTATTCATGAGATCTCTTTGAAGATTGCCAAGCGCTTATTTAATAATGTAACCGAAATAAACGTTTTTGAGCACGTTACTTTTATCACTGGAGACTTTGACGCGCCTGCTTCAAAGGCTGGTGAAGGCAAATTTATGGAGCTTAGGTTTGATGTTAAGCACATCGCCAATCTAGAGGGTCTTGGAGATGAGGCTATCCGTAACGAAGTCATTGGCGTACTGTGGCATGAGCTGACTCATGGCTACAATAATGTTCCGGCTGAAGGTGAATATCGTCCGGGCACGGATTATCATACCTACTTAGAAGCGATGGCTAACTTTATTCGAATAGATGCTGGTTACTTAGAGCATAGACGCGGTGGAGTTCGCTGGATGGAACACTACAATGTTGATGCTTACGATCAAACAGCATTCTTCTTTGAGTGGGTAGAAAACAGTCACCGTAACACCGATTTTATCCGCAAGTTTAATGCGGCAGCAAAAACGCTTGATGCGTGGAGTTTAGACACAGCTTTTAAATCTATATTTGGTGAACAAAGTGGGATTGATGCGGTATTTGAAGAGTATCAAGTCTACCTTGCAAGCGTCGGTAAGTTACCACCAGTACCACTTGGCTATCATAACTTTGCACCCACTAGCACTCAGGTAACAACAAACGGTACTGCACTTGTGCCTTTTAATGAGGGAGCAGATAAGCTAAATGATAGAAATATTACCTCTAAATTTAATGTGGTGTTGGAAACCCCTGCTTGGCTTGCACAATATGCGCCTGACTTGTTGCCGATAAAACAGGTTGATAAGGCCCAAGTTAACTATGTGTTTGACAGCGCTAAAACAGCAAAATACTACTCATTAGCGACAGCAGGAGACAACCCTCATCGCTTCCCTAATGCGTGGCAGCTAAAGGGCTCAAATGACGGTACGAATTGGATTACGCTAGATACTCAACAGTTCAACGAACTACCTAATACGATGGAATACTATAGCTTTGCTATCGAGAGTCCAAATGCGTATACCCAGTATCGTTTGGAACTTGAGCATACCCGCGAGGGCGGTGGAATTGGCGGTGCTAGCGGACGCCTAATTCAACTAGGCGAATTCTCATTGTGGGAAGCAAAAGAATAGCTTTTTAGTTAAAAGGTGGGCAATGCCCACCTTTAAAAGTGCTTATTTTGACTTTTAACGTTTCTTCTTCTTTTTACCTTGAACCGCTTTAAATCGCGGATTAGATTTACAAATTACGTAAACCCGACCGCGTCTTTTTACGACTTGGCACCCCGGTCTATTTTTAGCGCTTTTGAGTGAGCTCAGTACTTTCATCTGGTTTATCCTTTTTTAGTCGCAAGGTTTTTAAAGCGGCGGTTAAATTGCGCAACTCGACCATCACTTGCCACCAACTTCTGTTTACCAGTGTAGAAAGGGTGAGACGCACTAGAGACGTCAATTGGGAAGTAAGGGTAAGTCTTACCATCTAGTTCAACGGTTCTGTCTGATTTAATGGTTGAACCGACAATAAAGTACTTATCAACCGATGTATCATGGAAGGCAACAAGTTGATAATCAGGGTGGATATTGGGTTTCACGACAACGACTCCTAAATAATGTGTTGTTATATTGTATCAATATAAATCAAATAAAAACTATTCTCAACAACTAATTTGTCGTTGCCGCTATTTAGTGCGATACGCTTAATTTGTCGACGCATGCGGAACTAAACTGAATGCATCTTGAGCAGTTGATTAAAAGGGGCTTACTTTCCTTAAAATTGCCTGATATAACTAGTTCTAGATTGTTTCTCAAGTAGTCATATTGGTGTTGACACCTAACCGGAATAGTAGCGAATAGACTTTTTTGGAATATAGCTATCGATGTAAGCCTGTTGGTTTGATAGATATGAGATAAAAGAGTGAGATCCAATTGAGGCTGGCTTAACGGTTAATAACCTTCACTAAATGAGAGAGGCCTAGCAAATAATTAAAACCTAGTACGTTCGCGAAGGTACTTTATTCGCCAACGCAATACAGATATAGAGCATTTATTATGGATAAACATGCTGAGTTAGATAACTCAATTTTAGCTAAGCTTCACAGCAGCGATGACAGCGCGTTACAGCAAGAATTAGATACACTTTCTTGTACACATAGTGACATAGTGACACTACTGGCACAGTATCAAACGCTCAGTGAGCAAGATGATGAACTGTTCGATGCTTGGTACGACAGCTTATGTAAAGATCAGTTAAAGGTCTTAAAAGCATTTGAAATAATTCGTGCGCACATAGAGCAGCAAATATAAATACGCATAGATTGTCTGGCGGAACGGTTGTGCGCCAGACGGCAGATTATTTGATTGATAAGTCGTACTTACTAATCAATTGGTCAATGTATCGAGTGCGTAGCGATTCTGTTTGCTCAGCTTGAGTATTGGCTGCCAATGCTTTGTTTAGTAGCTTCATGGCGCTGTGTACTTGACTACGCTGCTCTGGAGCAATACTACTGGCGGTTCTTGCTTCTGTGATGTCGTCGATAATTGCGCGCCCTAGGTCAATATAAAGCGCTTCCTCTACGAGACCATTTTGGCTGATCACCCCATACTTGCCACATAAAAACTGTTGCCAAACTTGCTGTACATGCTCTGTAAGGTCATCATTAAAGCTTGGATCTTCGGTGTAAAAGCCTTTTTCAATACATTTCGCAAGTGCTTCACAGTAACGCTGTTGAAATAACTCAAATGCACTACTTGATTGATCTACTTTATGTTTAAGTAAAAGTTGCCCCCAATTGAGTAGGCCTCGGGCATAAAAATCAGTATATTCTTCACATTCGTACAGGCCAAAGTACGAACTACACTTAATTTGATTTTGAATACTATAACTCGGGTTTGGGAATAGGCTCATTTGTTGCCATTCTAAGAGCTGTTCTTCAGCTATCTTTAAGCTGCTGCTCAGCTCCAAAGTGGTATAAAAGTGTGTATTTAGAAAATGTGTCAGTCCCATAAAATTAAACTGGATAAATATACAGTGGTTTTGATTTTGCTGGATCTTTACGCAAATAACAAGCACTAAAGTTAAATTTCGTTAGATTTAACCGATTTACTCAGGTTTATGGGTCGGATCTCAGTCAGATTTATGGTAAAAATGGCTGTCAACTGGAAGAGTAATAGAAAGACCATGCATCAGATCCAATCAATAAAAAAAGCAAGCTTAATTACCGCTATTAAAACCCCTTACACAATGGCGGGTGAAATTGACTTAGATACTTACGACAAGCTAGTCGAAGCGCAAATTGCAGGCGGTGTCGATGGTATTGTTGTCGGTGGCACTACAGGTGAAGGCCAACTGATGAATTGGGAAGAGCACTTAATGCTCATTGCCCATTCTGCGAATAAGTTTGGCGATAAACTTCTGATTGTTGGTAATACCGGCAGCAATAACACCAGAGAAGCAAAAAAAGCGACTGAATATGGGTTTGCATCAGGTATGCACTGTGCACTACAAATAAACCCGTATTATGGCAAAACCTCAATTACGGGTGTGAAGGCACACTTGAAAGAAGTCTTGGAAATCGGTCCTGGCTTTATTTACAACGTGCCTGGCAGAACGGGACAAGATATTACGCCTGATATTATAGAGCCGCTGGCCAGCCACAAGCATTTTGTTGGTATGAAAGAATGTGCGGGTGATGAGCGTATCGCACACTATGAAGCGAAAGGCATTGCGTGTTGGTCAGGTAACGATGATCAAGCCCACGATAGCCGTCATAACAGCCAATCTCACGGCGTTATTTCTGTTGCATCAAACATCATTCCAGGCTTATTCAGACAATTGATGGACACGCCTAACCAAGCGCTTAATCAGTCATTGC
Source organism: Pseudoalteromonas maricaloris (assembly GCF_024746855.1). Taxonomy (NCBI): domain Bacteria; kingdom Pseudomonadati; phylum Pseudomonadota; class Gammaproteobacteria; order Alteromonadales; family Pseudoalteromonadaceae; genus Pseudoalteromonas; species Pseudoalteromonas maricaloris. Next base: position 548,747 of record NZ_CP024626.1, read on the forward strand.
AACCGTTAATGAACTGGCTCTTCTGTGAACCAAATCCAATTGCTATCAATTCGGCTTTGATTATGACTGGCGCAGTCAAACCGGTATTTAGATTACCTTATGTGCCACTGTCGCAAGCACAGCAAAAAGAGGGGATTGAACTCCTTTCGCAGTTAAAGGAAAGTGACTTTGTCGGCTCGACACCAAAATTAATTGACGAAACCTTGCTTAAGTTTTGTTAAAAGTCGGTTTGTCATTTATAATCTGCGACCGTTTTTGTGACTCGGTCGTAGGTTATTATGGCAACGTTTTCTTCATTTAGTTTCGCACAGCCTCTTTTAGATGCGCTGCAAGACATCAATTTTCATACATTAACGCCAATTCAACAGGCGGCTATCCCAGCTGTCCGTCAAGGTAGTGATGTGCTCGCAACAGCGCAAACTGGAACAGGGAAAACCGCAGCTTTTGCATTACCTATCATCCAAAAATTGCTTGAGGCTGAAGCGCAGTCGACGCCAAGAGCGTTGATTTTGGCGCCAACGCGTGAGCTTGCCGAGCAGATCGCTAATAACTGTGCGACATTTGCAAAGTACACAGACTTAAAAGTGCAGGCACTGTTTGGTGGGGTTAATGCCAATGGCCAAGCTGAGCGCTTAAAGCAGGGCGTGGATATTTTAGTGGCGACTCCTGGACGCTTGTTAGATCATATCCGCTTAGGTAATGTCACGTTAAGTAACGTTAAACACTTAGTGTTAGACGAAGCCGACCGCATGTTAGATATGGGCTTTATCACCGACATGCAAAAAATCATTGAGCTGGTGGATAAGCAAAAGCAGCTATTGTTGTTTTCTGCAACTTTCCCGTCGGCAATGAAGCAGTTCGCGAAACAAGTGTTGGATCACCCTAAGTTAATCCAAGCGACGCCAGAAAATAGTACAGCCGACACAGTTCGCCACGTTGTTTATCCAGTTAAAGAAGAACGTAAGCGCGAGTTACTATCAGAGCTTATTGGTACCAAAAACTGGCAACAAGTGCTAGTGTTCGTCAATATGAAAGAAACCGCGGACAAGCTAGTTGAAGAGTTAAAGCTTGATGGCATAGATGCGAATGTATGTCATGGCGACAAAACTCAAGGCGCTCGTCGTCGCGCTTTAAGAGAGTTCACTGAAGGCAAAGTACGCGTTATGGTTGCAACCGAAGTTGCGGCTCGCGGATTGGATATCGTTGGCCTACCACGCGTGGTTAACTACGATGTGCCTTATCTTGCCGAAGATTATGTTCACCGCATCGGAAGGACTGGTCGTGCAGGTCAGTTTGGTTATGCGATCACCTTTGTAAGCCGTGAAGAAGAGTCAGATCTAATTCATATTGAACAGTTAATCGAGCAGCAAATTTCACGCTATTATCTGCCTGGCTACGAAGTGGCAAATCGTGAAAGACTGGTTGAAACTATCCAGAAGAAACCAGCGCATCAACGTCGTAAGGCGCGGGTGAATAAGCCTTCGAATCAAGCAAGTGCAGAAGCAAGATTAAAAAACCGCTCTCGTATTGCAAATGTACGTAAGCAGCAAAAGAAGAAGTAAAATTGTTTTTTGCTATATTTACAACGCCAGCTAGCACGCTGGCGTTGTTGTTTTTAGCCAATGTGGCGTACAATAGCGAAAAATAATTATAAAAATACGGCTTGTGCTTCAGTCATTTCACATTGTTCCAGTTAATCTAATCCAACTCGTCTCTCTTGGGGCTTATCTCCTCGCAATGTTAATTTTTGCCAATCAACCACGCGCACGAATGCTCGTCATTTATTTGTTATTTCAATGTGTGCTGATGGCAACCAACTTTGCTGAAGAAGCGTTAGGGGTTAGAAGTTATTTACTTATCACGCCTGTATTTACCCTAGCTACAGGGCCTTTAGTCTATTTTCTGTTTAAAAATTTACTGCATGCCAATCAACATAAGCAAGAGCGAAGGTTAGTCCATTTCTTACCTGTTTTGCTGGCGTTTCCATTTACTGAATACACCCAGCTTATGATTGCGTTTGGTACTGTCAGTCAGTTGATTTATTTTGCTTTTACGGTGCAACTTGTTGGTCTTTACCAGCGAGCATCCGCGGAGATCAGGGCGGACGTCAATAAGCGCGATTTACAGTGGATCAGAACAACGGTTGTCATGTTTGTGATCTTTGCTCTGGTGGATTTGGTTAGACTCAATATGCAAACATACAACGACATCAGCACTAAAGCATTCTGGTATTTTATTGACTTAGTTTGGTTACTTGCAATTAATCTTTACCTAGTTGTCAAAGTACACAATCAACCACACCTCGAAGATTCTATAACGCAAGCTCAAGAAATAACGTTCAATGAGGTGGATAAACAGTCAGAAGATCCAACCGAGATATTCAATGCAATTCATAACACGATTATGCAGCACTATTTATATCGCCAGCCACGCCTGACTATTCACGATGTTGCTGAGGTTATTGGACTTGGGGTAAAGGATATCTCTTGGGCCATCAATACTTGTGGTGGTTACAACTTTAATGAGTATATCAATAGCCTGCGGGTCGATGAGGTAAAACAGCAACTACAGTGCGAAAAGCAAACAACGCCCAACTTGTTAGCGCTCGCAATGAATGCTGGGTTTAACTCAAAATCCTCGTTTAACAGTGTTTTTAAAAAGCAAACGGGTTACACTCCAAGTCAATTTTCAAAATTAATATAAGTATATTAAACAATTACTTATATTTCATTTCGAGTGTCTTTTAAAAGTCGTAGAAGTACAAAATCCTGATGTTGCACGCCATATAAAGTCGTTATAGGTAATCTGGAGTTAAATCGATAACAAGGATAAAGATGATGTATTCAAGTTTTCTCACTCATGTGGCCACTTGCCTGACTTTTAGTAGTTTGTTTATCGCGCAGCCTGCAAAGGCTGAACCTATTCGGGCGCTGACATCAACGAGCGAACAAGCGCATGTTGCACAGCAACTAAATGTTAAATCCCCAGTGGATTACCTAAATACACGGATCAACGCACTAGCGTTAGTACGTAGCAAAAATTGGCAACAGGCGTTACTACAACTGCAAAAGCTTACTAAGTCGTATCAAGATGACGGAGACACTTGGTATCTATTGGGATTAACGCAAATACAATTAGCGCAGTATGAGCAAGCTATCATTTCACTAAAAAAGGCGTTGTCACTGGGCGTAAACCTAACCAATGTACCTACCGGTTCGCGCCCCTCAAATGACATTATGATAAAGATTGCAGGCGCGTATGCCGCGCTAGGTAAAGTGGATGAAGCTAATGAGTGGCTGAGTAAGTCTTTGTCTGCGCGGTACGACGAACGCAGTAGCTTAGCAACTAAAAGTGTTTTCGACTCCATCAAAGATAATCTGAAATTTCAGCGTCTTACAGGTAACTATAAAGACACTTCGCTCACCCGAGATCAACAGTGGAATGCGGATTTAGATTTCTTGCTCTCGGAAATTAAGCGGTTGCATGTTAACGAGCAGGCAAGTAACAACCCCGATTTAATTACGTTAGCAAATAATTTGCGCTCAGATATACCCAAGTTAACTGATCAGCAAATTGTCTTCGGTATGATGCGAATAATAGGCACGCTTGGTAACGGGCATAACTTTATCGTACCGACCTTCGGAGAAAAGGGGAATTTCACTCGTTTGCCCGTGCAGTTTTATGCCTTTACTGATGGCCTTTACATTGTTGATGCTGAAGCTGAGTTTAGTGATTTAATCGGCCATAAAGTCACAGCCTTTGGACAAACATCAACCGCAGATGCAATGGCGAAAGTTGCCGAGATTAATCCGCGAGATAATGAAATGCAGCAGCTTTGGCTTGCGCCTTATTATCTCGCCATGCCTGAAGTACTTGCTGGACTTGAGTTGAGCGATGCGTCAAATGAAGTGTCTATCACGGTAGAAAATGCACAGAGCATGCAAAAGACCATTCGTCTTAGTGGCCAATCATTTGAATTTCGCGGTTTTCCGACTTTGCCGGATAATCATCAAAAAAGCCCACAATATCTGCAAAACGTCACTAAACCTTATTGGTACGAAGTGGATAAAAGCAATAGGATTTTGTACGTACAATTTAATGCCGTTGCACAGATGAAAACGCAGTCGCTAGCGCAATTTAGTGCGGAGTTAATAGAGACAATAAAACATAGTGAAGTAAATCACTTGGTGCTGGATTTAAGACACAATAGTGGTGGCAACGGATCCATCTTACCACCATTACTAAAGGCACTTGTTTATTTTGAAGCGGCAAAGCCAGCAGGCAAGTTATTTGTAGTGATGGGACGTAATACCTTTTCAGCAGCGCAAAACCTCTTAACCAATATTGATAGCTTTACAAATGCCATATTGGTTGGAGAGCCAAGTGGTTCTCGGCCAAATCATATTGGTGAAGCTGGTAGGTTCCGTTTACCGTTCAGTGGGGTGTTTGGGCTCGTTTCGTCACAGTTTCATCAAACTTCTCGCGCAGAAGACCACCGTATTTGGATTGCACCACATATGCCGGTATTGCCAGAATCTACAAGCTACTTCAATGGTGTCGATCCCGCCATGAAAGCCATTTATAGTGTATTGGATAACAACGTCGATGGTTTAGTTAAGTAACCATCGCGTTAGTTGAGCGCATTTTTTAGGTAAAATCATAAAAAGGAAGTGGCATAAATGATAATTGCAGCAGCGTTATTGTTGTTTTTGATTGGGCTAGTTCATTCTGTACTGGGTGAAAAATACATATTGATCCGCCTTTTTAAAAGAGACAACCTGCCTCATCTGTTTGGTAGTGATTGGTTTACCAAGCGCACGTTGCGATTTGCATGGCATCTCACCACCATTGCGTGGTGGGGAATAGCTGCGATGTTAATAATGTTCTATCGGCAAATGGACGGAGAACAGGTGTTATATGTCATGTCTGGTACGTTTCTTATTAGCGGTTTGATTGCACTTATTGCTTCACGCGCTAAACACCTTTCTTGGGTGGTTTTCTTTGCGATTGCCGCTTTGCTGTATTTCTCTGTTTAAGAGTATGTGCTGACTATCTTAAAAGTAAGCTAGCAAAAAGAGGGACATGTGGTGCTATCAATTCCTGAACCATTATGCTAGCTTTGTTAGTGAAATCAACTAAATGGAATAATAATAATGAGAATTGGTAAGGCTGTTCAGTGCTTGTTCGCTGTGACGTTAGCGGCTTTCTTTTCGGGATCAGCAATGGCAGAGTCCGAAGAAAAGACAAAACAAGAATATGAACAACAAACAAAAACCTTGATGTCAAAAGTGCTTGATGAAAAGAGAACTTTTACCATTCAACTACCCAAAAGTTATCACACCAACCCCAATAAAAAATACCCTGTTATTTATCGCCTTGATGGTAAAGGCAACCTTCCGTTGATGACCGCTGTACTTGAGCGTTTGCAAGGAGCAAACGTTTCTGCGGCACCTGAAGTTATTATTGTTGCGATTGAAAATACAGACAGGTTAAGAGACCTTTATCCAACTAAGAATAAAGAGCCGGCAGGGCCTATGGATATTGGCGGAGGGGCTCCCAAGTTTTTAGAATTTATCGAGACTGAGCTTATTCCTTATGTGAACCAGACCTATCGCACTCATGATTTTAAAGTTATTGCAGGTGCTTCTGCAGCGGGGACTTTTGCTCTTTATGCTTTGCAGGCAAAGCCCGAGCTATTTCAAGCGCATATTGCTTATAGTCCAGCGGTATGGTGGAACTTTGGCGCGACAGCAAAGAGTACTAAAGCGTTTATTTCCAAAACGAAGCAGTTAGATAACTTTCTATATATCACAATTGGTGAGGAAGGCGGCGTGATGCGCGAAAGATACGACGATATGGCGAACTTTCTAGCAGCAAATCAACCACATGATTTGCGCTTTTTCAGTGAGGCCTACAACAATGTTCCTCATGGACTTGTGTCTGCTGCTGGTATTTTTAGCGCGTATCAAAAGCTGTTTTTGCCAACCCGAATGCCTGCGCGCGCTTATACTGGTGAATTGAGCTCTATTACTAAGTATTATCAACAACTGTCTGCTCAATATGGCGAGGCTTTTGAGCCACAGGAAGCCGTGATCAGAGAGCTTGGCTATTACCACGTAAGCATGGGTAACGTGAAAGAAGCAATTAAGTTGTTTAAGTTTGGCGTTTCACGCTATCCAAATAATGCAGATGCCTACAACGGCTTAGCATATGGCTATGAAACCGACAAACAATACCAAGCATCTTTAGAGCAAGTAAACAAAGCGCTGGCATTGTCATCAAAGGGTGATGGTGGCTACGATGTCTTTGTTGCTCGTAAAGAGCGGTTAACTAAATTACTTGGTGAGTGATAATCAAAATGCGTAAATAGGCCACTTAGGTAATCGATGTGGTCTATTTTTTGAGTATTTATTGCCACTTAAAAATAGTGGCGAATACGCTTTATTTTTTCGCCGCTAAACTCAAACAGTGTCATAAGCTTTTGCTTATTTTCTTTTTCATCCGTGTTACCTTGCTGATCAACGCAAGGATGTAGATACTCAACGGTCACCGCATTAAGTCCTTCAATGATGTTTGTGACTTCGATATCGCATTTTCCGTATTGGCCTAGATAGCTGAGTAAGCCTTTTTTGTATTCTTCTTTTGATAATACGGCATTAAAGCGAGGGTGCTCGAATGAGGCGTCTGGCGTCAAAAGCGTAAGTAGGTGGGTAACATCAGACTCTTTTGAATATTGGTGTTCAACGGCTTTTTGTGCCTCGAAGTAAGCGTTGACCTTGTCGCTCAGTGTATCTGCGGAGCAAAGACTTGAAACCAGCATGAGTGGCTGCAGTGCATATCGAACTTTCATTATGATTTTCCTTAATTTATTGTTTTTTGCTCTGCATTGAATGCAACGTTTCGACCAGGAAATGCAAGTTTAGAAAATGGCCATGCCGTTTTTAACCATTGAGTAATTGTTTGATAGAGTAGGTTATCCAATGTGATATCTTCTGCTCCTATCCAAAGATAGACATCACAATCAAAATCTGAAGATTGCGGCGGATCGATATAGACACAACCGATATACTTTTCACTGTGTCTGGTGTAAACCGCATAAGCAAATGCCGCTCGCGACATAAATTCTTCCTTGTGGATGGCTAAACTCGCAATGTTTTCCTCAAAAGTCATAGAAGCTTTCAGCCAGTCTGAATTCGGACCAAATATGCCTTGCAAACGTGCTTGATTATCCATCACCAGCGCATAATCTACTGTCGCAATTTGTCATTGAGTACGGTAAAAGAAAAATGCGCTGTGGTAACCCTTGTTGGTGGCATAAAAGAGTCAGGAATAAAGAGCTGAGCTTGTTTTTGTTGATTAGTCACTGTCACCAGTACTCTCTGACAAGGGAGACTTTTTTATCCGTGAATTCAAATAGAGCAAACTTTACATGGCCCTTAGTCCAGTTGCCGGCTTGATCTGTTTTACCGTATGAGTATTCTACGGCGGCATGGCGCTTGCCGTAGATGATGTTCAGGATTTTTGCCTGCGTATTAGGTGTATCGTCAAAAGAACCCAGCTCTAATTGTTTGATGAATGCTTTACGCCATTTAGTTTTATCGAAGTCTGCATCATATTCTTCATGTTCATATTTTACGTTGTCATGTAATTGAGACAGTAGCGCGTCGATATCTTTGACTGTTGAACCTTTAATAAAAACCGTAACAAGACTGTCGAGATAATTCTGTGTTTGAGTTTGCATGCACGTGTTGTTGCACAGTGCTTCTGTTGTTAGTGAAGGGAATGAGATAAAAAGAAAAAGAGCAATGATTGTGGCTTTTTTCATGAAAACATCCTTTTTTATTATTATTTGCAACAGGTTAGCACTCGGTTGTAATTTATACAATGACAAAAATTGTAAGCTCAGCAGGCGCTAAGAGACCAACTTTGCATTTCTGTCACTCGACTAATGCAGCGAGCGAATGCAAATGCCAGTTGCTCTCCTTGGTAAATTTGCTCAATCGGCGCATCTGCCAAAAAAACAACCAGTACTTTGGCTTCGTAACACTCATCGATAAGCGCAATCAGTCGTCTGGCCTCATCGTCGCCAATCCTAGGTTGCATTGAGTTATTTGGGCGGATATAGCCTTCCTCAGTTCCTTGTGCTACATCTTTATTCTCTGGAGTAACACCCAGTAGCGGTAACTCAGAGATAAAAATACAGCTAAATTGCTGTGCAAGCTCAATATAGTCATTGGTAGCGCGAGGGCTTGAGCAGATCTCCATAAAATCAAAACATACGACGCTTTCATTTGCGCCAAGCACGTTAATTAGACGATGATTAATCTTCAGGACGCCCGATTTGAATATGCCACCGGCATTAGTAAAGGCGTCCCAAAATGCTTGTTTATCGTTGACGAAGTAGTGGTTTGCCGTTGTGCCTTTGCTAAATCGATGATCAGTCTCACCACACACTGATATGACATCGCAGTGACTTATAAGCAGTGCTATCGTTGGCTCAAAGCGGTCTCTATGTAATCCATCTTTGTATAACTCGGTTGGGTGACAATTAGAGGTTGCAACTAAGGTCACGCCAGCTTCAAAAAGGGCTTCAAACAATCTCGCCATGATGATTGCATCACCGATATCAGTGACAAAAAATTCGTCAAAGCACAGCACAGAAGTGTGCTCTGCCCAATTTTGGGCGATCCGCTGTAAAGGATCTCTCACACCTTGTATTTGATTGAGTTCTTTATGCACCTGTTGCATAAAGTGATGAAAGTGTAGGCGAGTTTTGTCTGTGACGTCAGTGAATTCATAAAACCAATCCATCAGCATTGTCTTGCCACGCCCGACAGGGCCATAAAAATAGATGCCTTTATTCGAGTGACCACTAGCGAGTGAACGAGAAAGGGCATCTAAAGCTGAAATTGCAGCTTGCTGCGCTGCATCAGGAGTAAGATTTCCACATTCAATTTGTGCTTGGTAATGGCTAGAGATTGACATAGACACTGCAAATAGGAATAGTTAATCCGAATAATATCATAAAGCTATAAATCATGGATGCACTAACAAGATTAAAACAAGCGGTAGACGCCTATTATCCACTTTCTCAAGAAACCTGGTCCGCTATTGCTGCGATCACCAGCATCAAACTACTCGCGAAAGATGAGTGGCTTTACAAAGAAGGAGCGTATCTGACTACTTTTGCATTTTTACATCAAGGGTTAGTTAGATTAGTAAATACCAATGCTGCTGGACAGGAATACAATAAGCGTTTTTTTGTTGCGGGGGAATTTCCTGGTGTAATGCGTGCGCTACATCGCCAAGAGCCTGCCAATCAAGGGATCCAAGCCTTAGAACCGACTGAGGTTGTGCTAATTAATTTTAAGAAATTTAGAGCACTGCTGATGGATAATCCGGAATTAATGCGATTTCAAATACTGTATCTTGAGAAAAACTGGTTGTTAGAAAAGGATAAGCGAGAGCTTTATATGGTGCAGTTAGATGCCACGGAGCGCTATCTTGCATTTTTAAAAGAGCAGCCAGAACTTGCTGAGCGTGTACCGCAATACCATTTAGCGTCCCACCTTGGGATCACTCCTACACAGTTAAGCCGAATAAGAAAATCGTTAAAAAATTCTGGCTCGTTTACATAGGTAAATGAGCCGAACTCTTCACCTTGTTAAAGTTGCCTCAACACATAATGGAGAGCAACTTATGAATACATCACAACTAGAATCGTTATTGAATTGGCGTTACGCCGTCCGCAAATTTTCTGAGCAAACTATTGATCAGGACAAAGTCGATAAGTTAATCGAACTAACGGGGTTGAGCGCTTCAGCATTTGGCTTACAGCCGTATAAGATTATTCAAATATCCAAGCAATCGATAAAAAAAGCATTACTACCGCATTCGTATGGACAACAAAAAGTGCTTGATAATAGTCATCTACTAGTTTTTGCTGCGGATATGTCACCTATTGATAGCCAAGTAGAGCGCTACATTCAAGACTTTAAGGCGAATCGAAACCTTGATGAACTTATCTATGCGCAGATGGAATCGGGTATGAAAGACGCGCTACACACCATGGACTGTGCGTCTCAATATAGCTGGTGTTCTGAGCAGGCTCACTTGGCCCTCGGTACATTACTGCTGGTAGCCGCCAGTATGGAAATTGATGTTTGCCCAATGACCGGTATCGATAAGGTTGCCTACGATGACGTATTGGGTCTTTCATCCTTAAACTTACGCACGGTACTAATTGCGCCAATTGGCATTCGTGACAGTACGGATGTGAACGCGAATACAAGCAAAGTAAGGAAATCGAGAGACTTGCTGCATATTGAGGTGTGACGATGATTTTTGCCATATTAGCTGTTTTTGCAGGCGGTGCAATCGCGGTGCAAGCAAGCATGAATGCACAGCTTGGCGGTTTATTAAAAAGTCCGATATTGGCAGCTGGAGTGGCGTTTACTGTCAGCGCATTCTATGCCTTTATTGCCTTTCGGGTATCTGATAACGTGCTGCCAGCAACCTCAGAGCTAAAAGCCGTGCCTTGGTACTTGTGGTGTTTAGGTGGGGTGCTAAGTGCAACAGGGGTGGGACTCTGTTATTTTTTAATTCCTAAAATGGGTATAGGTAATTTAATGGCTTATTACTTGTGTGGTCAAATGGTGGTAGCTATGGTGATCGGTCAGCTTGGTCTCTTTGGCGTACCTTATACGCCTATTAACCTGCAAAAAGTCGTGGGCGTGATTGCTGTGCTGACCGGTATTGTACTTATTAACGTTAATCGTTCAGGCTAAAACTCAGCCATTTCTAAGGCTTTGCTAATAGCTGGTGTTGCCGCAATTTGGCGATAATAGCGGCGTAAATTCTTAAGCGAAGGCGTTTTTTCTAAAAATGTCTTCGCACGCTCACAAAGCATAAATAAATAGCTGTCGCACAGCGTAAATTGATTTGCAAACAGGTAATGATTGTCTGCAAGTAAGGTATCAATAATACCAAACCCTTCTTCTAGTCGACCTTGCTGCGAGCGAATAAGGTCGTCATACATCAAAGCACTTTGGGTGTGTCGTTCTGGGTAGGTATACATCAATAAGTCGCTGTGAATAGAAGCGCTCATAAAATGCATCCATTGCAGGCACTGTGATTTTTGTTTTAGCTCAGTTGGGATAAGCTGCTTGTCGATGTGCTTTTCAGCAAGGTACTGAGAAATTGCAGCGCTTTCAAATAAGGTAAAGTCGTCATCAACGAGGGCTGGTACTTGTCCGGCTGGGCTTAGTGTTAAGTATTGTGCACTACGGTTGGCGTTTTTTTTGATATCCACCAGTTCAAGTTGATAAGGCTCACCAATGAGTTCTAATAAAATATGAGGCGCAAGGCTCGCACTTTGTGGATAGTAAAAGAGTGTATACATAATTCACCTAATGTTAGGTCACGTGTATCACTCAGGAACAGGGCATAAAATAACAGTGATCACGTGAAGTTAGTTTAATACCAATGTAATAATTGCAATGTTATTGGTATCCAAAATCGGCTCCTTCTTCGCTGTCTCCTATTCAACCTTAGGTGAGGGTTGAGGTTTTCACAAATAAAAATGCCAGCAAATGCTGGCATTTAGATAATTTTAAAGTATTAGCTACGGATTGTAGTAGATAGGAGAGTTAGGTCCAACTGGTAGACCAAAGCCAAACACCCACACGTAGAATAGTGCTACCCAGCCGATAAAGAAGAACATACTGTACGGCAACATCGTTGCCACTAGTGTACCTATACCCATATCTTTTTTGTATTTCGTCGCAACCGCTAATATTAAACCAAAGTAACTCATCATCGGAGTGATAAGGTTAGTAACTGAATCTCCAATACGGTACGCTGCTTGAATGGTTTCTGGTGCATAGCCGATAAGCATTAGCATTGGAACAAATATCGGTGCAGTGACAGCCCATTGAGCTGATGATGAACCAAGGCTTAGGTTAACGAGTGCACACATGAATATAAACAGTACGAATACTTCAGGGCCAGTTAGGTTTAGCGCCTGTAACAGTGCTGCACCATTTATCGCAAGGATAGTACCTAGGTTTGTCCACTTAAAGAATGCAACAAACTGAGCGGCAAAGAATACCAACACGATATACATGCCCATCGAGCTCATGCTTTTACTCATTGCATCAATAATATCGCGATCATTTTTCATGGTACCAACCACACGGCCGTACACAAAACCCGGAATAGCAAAGGTTACAAAGATAAATACCACGATCCCTTTTAAAAATGGTGAGCCTGCCACTTCGCCTGTTACCGGATGACGTAAAATACCATCTTCAGGCACTATGGTTAAGGCAAGTAGAATACTTACTACGAGTAGTGATACGCCCGCCCATTTGAGGCCTGATTTTTCTGTTGCCGAAAGTTTCTCAATATTGTTTTCACTTAAATCAACGCTGGCTTCTTTAGGGTCGTATTTCCCTAAACGTGGCTCTACGATTTTCTCGGTGACTAAGGTTCCCACGATAGCAATTAGGAATACTGAAATCATCATGAAGTACCAGTTCGCTTCAGGGCCCACTTGATAATTTGGGTCAATCATTTGCGCAGCAGGCGTCGTAATACCAGCTAATAGCGGATCTATGGTGCCAAGCAATAAGTTTGCGCTGTAGCCACCAGATACGCCAGCAAATGCGGCGGCTAAGCCGGCAAGTGGGTGTCTACCAAGGCTATGGAAAATCATTGCGGCAAGCGGAATAAGTACAACGTAGCCAAGTTCTGATGCGGTATTAGACAAGATAGCTGCAAATACAATCATAAAGGTAACAAGGCGTTTTGAAGCCCCCATTACCATGCCGCGCATTGCAGCTGATAGCATGCCAGAGTGTTCTGCAACACTAACCCCTAGTAATGCAACAAGTACAGTGCCAAGTGGTGCAAAGCCAGTAAAGTTAGTCACAAGACCTGTCACAATGCGTTGCAAACCTTCAGCACTCATTAAGCTTACGACTTCAATGACACCGTCGGGGTCGCGACCTGCGGAGCCTTCTGGGCGAGGATCGATGGCAGATAGTCCCATCCAATCGGCAATACCACTAAATAACACGATGGCGATACAAAACATTGCAAACAAAGTAATAGGGTGGGGAAGCATATTCCCCAAGAACTCAACAGTTGCCAAGAAGCGATTAAATAATCCCCCTTTTTGCCCCTGTTGGTCCTGACTATCAGCTTGCGTCTCTACAGCATTTGACATAGCTAAATTCTCAGTTCCAAAAAATGGCGCAACCTTAGCATTTTTTTTACATGAGGTCATGCTTAAGCGGCTATTTGTCCTCTTTTTAGGGTGAAAGGCGGAACATTGTGCAAAAACGGATCAGTTAGAATAGCTTAAGCTGATTTTTATCAGAACTTGCTTGTTTTTTGCGCCCACGACTTGAGCGACGCCTTGAAGCGTGAGTGTGAAGCACTCTGCCTGTTTCATCTTTATCTAGATGTTGCTTATAAAATGCGGAGATTTTTTCACGGGCAATTTTTGCGGCGTGATCGGGTAATATGGCTGGGCGTTGATATTGGTCTTCTTTTAAGCCAGTATAAAGCCAAGGCGTATGTAAGTAATGCGTTGGAACGTGATTAAGCTCAGGAATGTAGCGGCGAATGAATTGACCTTCTGGATCATATTTTTGCCCCTGGGTTATGGGGTTATAGATGCGAAACGGATTTATCCCAGTAGTGCCTGACTGCATTTGTACCTGAGGATAGTGGATCCCAGGTTCATAATCTATAAATAGAGTGGCAAGTCTTGCTGCTGGTTGTTGCCAATCAAGCCACAGATGATAGCTTGAAAACGCCATCAACATGGCACGGATGCGAAAGTTTATCCAACCTGTGGTGATCAGCATTCGCATACAGGCATCAATAAAGGGGACGCCCGTGTTACCGTGAGCCCAAAGTTCAAAGCGTTGCGGATTAAATTCACTCGCACGCATATCAATTAAGGATGCATGCACAGCACGCTCTGCATAAAACGGCTCTGATTCGAGCTTTTGCACAAAATGGCTATGCCAGTAAAGCCGTGATAAAAAACCACTCTTATTGCGTTTTGAGTCGACATTTAATGCAAGAGTTTGTTGTAAAACATCCCTGAGGCTTAGCACGCCATAGGCCAAATACGGACTGAGTCTGGAGCTACTGTTTACAGCTTTTACTGGGCTTGAGATACCAAATAAATAGTTGTCTATCCTATGATTAAAAAAGCTATTCAAGGTTTGCTGCGCAGCTTTGAGTCCACCTAATTGGGGCTCTGGGGCTGAGTTGCTGTCATTTCCAGGGTAGTCATTTAAAAGTGCAATACCACTATGCTGTTGCAGCAGAGGATTAATTTTTGAAGGGGCTGGTAGACAGTCGCTTTGCAGCCAGTCTTCGGCTTGCTGTTGCCACTTATCACGATTCACTTTTCCCCTGAATACGGCTTGTTGGCGATATTCTTCATACGATACGTGTCTTTCTTTACACCAGGCAATAACACGCAAATCGCGCTCAAATGTCCATGTATTCCCCGTTTCTTGATGGCAATAAAGGGTTGCGATCGCGATGTTTTGATGGATCTTTTCAAGTATTTCAATGATATCGCCCTGGCGAATCGTCAGCGTGCCACCTAAAAGCTGCAGCTGATCAGCAAGGCTTAGAAGCGACTCTTTTACAAATTGAAATTGTCTTTCGCTGGTATCGGGGAGTTTCCAATATTCGGGCTCAACAACATACAAGATCAGGGTTGGTCTGCCATTATTACACGCTTCGTAAAGTGGTCTATGGTCGAACACTCTTAAGTCACGTTTGAGCCAAACGAGATTAATCATCTAACACCCCCTTAAACAATAAAGGGTAACGGCGTAGGCGTTTGCCTATGTAGTCGTCGGCGAGGATCTGCTGGCATATTCGCTCTACGTCATCGTCCACTGCAAACACCCAATCAAAGCGTTCGATGGCGAGCAAAAAGCCACGTTTTAAATAGCGTTGCTGGCGAAATTCATCGCAGTTCTGTTTGATTATCTTGAGTTTATTTGGATTTTCCCTGAGCGCTTCGACGACATTACTTACATATGCGCGGGTTTGTTTGCCTTCAGGGCGGGGACGTCTAACGCGACGTCCTCGGTTGGTATTTGGATATAAGCTACTCATTCGCCTCTTTAAAAATGTAATCTAGCTTCTTAATAAAATCGTCTTTGTGCTTATCTTGTTCATAATCCAAGTGATAAGTATTATGAAACCCAGAGCGCAGTAACACGCCACTGCCTTGCAGGTATATGGTGTAACCATCTGGATCTGAATAGGCCACTATGCCCTCATAGCGTTTACCTTCCTCGGTTACTTCACCGTGCTTTTGAATATGCTCGAACACCGTTAACAAGAACTTGCTATCTAATTCATTTTTCATTGTTCACCTCGATACTTGGAATACGCTTTCACTGTGATAGCCGATCACTTAACTAACGCTGAAATTGCCTTAAATTGCTCATTTTTGGCCGATTTTAGCCACTGAAATAAAATAGACTCTAAAGCCAAAAAGCGTGCGCCATCGGCTTGCATCTGCATTAGCGCCCAATCTGTGTGTTTTGGATTGCGTGAGCAAATACCATCGGCAACTATTACAACGTTGAAATTGTCCGCCAGCAGGTCATTAACGGTTTGTTGTACACAGATATGACTTTCGAGGCCAACCACGACGATGGTGTCGCGTTTATATTCTTGAATAGCTTGTTTGCATGATTCAACGTGGTAAGCACTAAACGCGGTTTTTTCGATAACCGGGAGATTAAATTCAAGTAAACTCGGTGCTGTATGGCCAAGCCCTTTGGGATATTGCTCAAAAATCAGTGCGGGAACAGTCAAATGTTCTGCAGCTTGTAGTAGGGTGGTTACTTGGCGCTCGATATCGCCAAACACCTCAATATGAGGACGAAATTTTTCTTGAATATCGATCACTAAGATCATGCTGTCCGAAGGTATCAAATTCATCATCTTCTCCTTAGAGATTACGTTGCAAGGCGAGCACGCGCGCTTCGCTAATACGTTATTTATTCGTTACAATGGTATACCCACTTAAAAAGTAAACGGTTTTGGCGTGAAAGTACATTTTCTTGGCACTTCTTCAGGTAGCCCATCTAAACAACGTAATATGTCGGCAGCGGCAGTAAGCTTTGAAAATACCAAAGCCTGGGTACTAATTGACTGCGCCGAAGCGACCCAGCATGCGCTGCTGCACAGTGAGTTAACCCTATATTATCTCGAAGCAATTTGTATTACCCATCTTCATGGGGATCATTGCTATGGATTACCCGGACTCATTTCATCCATGGCTTTAAACTCTCGCAAAGCGCCGCTAAAATTAATTGCGCCGAGGGCCGTTATTCAGTTTGTGCAAAGCTGTTTTACACTGACAGAGGTGAGGCTAAGTTTTGACTTAATCACCATCGCTCTTGAAGAAATAAACGATAAGCTACCGCTTGAATGTTGCGATATCGAAATCATAGCGCTACAACACAGAGTGCCCAGTGTTGGCTATAAACTCACGGAAAAGTGCATTCCTCGTAAGTTAAAAATAGACAAACTTCAGCAAGATGGCATTGCGTCTGGTGGCCACTACAACCTGTTGCAAAAGGGTCAAGACGTAGAATACCAAGGCCGACTTTTAACCTCAGATGACTACAGTTTTTATAGTTGGCAACCTCGAGTTGCAATAATTTGTGGTGATAACGAAAAGCCCGGCTTGCTATCGCAGATGATAAAAGGGGTCGATTTGCTTGTTCATGAAGCTACCTTTACCGCTGCTGATCTTCATAAAGTGGGATTTCATACAGGGCATAGCGATGCTAGGCGCATCGCTCAATTTGCACAATTACATCAAGTGCCCATGCTCGCGCTCACTCATTTTAGCGTGCGTTATCATGGTGAGGGCATGCTGCAGCCTCTTATTGAAGAGGCCAAGTTGCACTTTAGCAATGCACTCATCATCGCAGAGGATGGCCTGATTGTAGACATTCCAAAGCAAAAGCAAGTTGAGTGCGCAACTGCTTAGCTCTGGGATTGCTCGCAAAACCAACGCCAATCGGCTACGACTTGCTCGCTGTAATGACTGGCCGATTTGACCAATTCATCGATGAGACTAGGCAAAATGGCGACGGCATCTTCTTGAAATTGTAAGGATCGTCTATCTGCTCGCATATGTGAAAGGGCAAGGGCTTCACCGCACGCTTCTGCATATTGGCTAAAGCCCGACTTATTCGCTGCACGCTTACCAATAGTGATGTCTTCTGGGTCTATACCAACGCGAGCATGATGGCGCGAGCGTACCAGCCAATGGCTGCCTTGCCACAATGCATTATCTAAAATGAGATCGGTACGGCGCTGCATTTTTCTTTGACTGTTGACGGTTAAGTGTGCGGGATCTAAGCGATTCACTGGGCTTAAATTTGCAAAGTAAGCAAGAGGCGAAGCGAGTTGCTGTTGTTTTACCTCCACAATGTGGCATAGCGGCAAAATATCTTTAGTGGGCTTTTGTACGTTTGGGCCAACCAACAAATAATATCTGCTCAGATGCAATGAGCCTGTGCCTTGGTCGATACGCTCAACACAATCTAAAATTTCGTCATCAACATAGGGCGCAAAGTGATGAATAAGGTTTTCTTTTAAATCGGGGTCAAGTTGCTTAAACTTCAGTTTGTCTTCGCGAAAACTTAGCGGCTTAATGCTGAGGTCGATTTCCTTTGCGAGCGTGCTTTTTATCGTAAACGCGGCGCCCCCCGCCATTCTTTGTAACCCTTTTTGCCATCGTTTATGCAGTATATGATTATTATCAAATTCGGTTAAGCCTGTGTTGCTATCGACCTTATGTTCCAGCGACAACTGACAGGCTTTTAGGTAGCTGTGTAAAAAGTCCAATTGTGCTTGGGCAACCAGCTCTTTACTGACCAAAGGTTTACTTCGGTCTTTAATATCCTGAGCTTGCTCTTGAATACGCCCTCCTTCTAGTTGGGTAAGCGGTAAACTCACTAAAAAGCGAAACAGGTCCCACACAGCGTGTCCGACGCAGGCATCATCGAAGTCATTAGGTTCAAAAATTAGGGTATCGCCGTGGCTGCCTTCTTCACTATGAAAGCCAAAATTGCCCGTATGACAATCGCCCATTACGTAGGTGAGTGGCAGGCTGGTGGCCGCTTCAGGTAACTGCAGTTGTTGCTCCAGTAAGTCCTTATACATAAGCGCGGCACTACCACGGAAGAACCGAAATGGACTGAGTCTCATTTTGTCGAATTTACTGCACTCATTGCTTACGTGAATGCCTTCACGCTCATTAAAGTAAGATGCAAGATAGTCGTGACGATTCATGGATTAGTCCTCCCTTTGAACAATACCCAATTGAGATTTTGCCAGTTTTACAACGGCTTTATCGATAGGTGGGGGACTAATATCAACCCCCTTGCTTAACGCTTCGACAATGGTTTTCATCACTTGTACGCGGGCATACCATTTATGTTCCGCGAGGATCAAATGCCATCCCGCTAAATTCGTATCGGTTTTAGCAAACATATCATCAATTGCTTGCTCATAATCTTGTCGCTTTTGGCGGTTGCGAATATCTTCTTCCGTTAGTTTCCAGCGCTTATACGGATTATTTAAACGCTCTGTAAAGCGCTTGAGCTGTTCATCTTCGCTAATGTGTAAAAATAGCTTAACAATGCGGACGTTATCATCTGTTAGCAGACGCTCAAATTCGTTGATTTCTTGATAGGCACGACGCCACTCGTGCTCACTAGCAAACGCTTCAACCCGTTCTACCAACACTCGGCCGTAATATGAACGGTCAAAAATAGTCATAGTACCCCGAGGAGGTAACTTTGTTTGAAACCGATACAGGTAATGCCGGCCTTGTTCCTCGGGTGTTGGTTGTGCTATTGGGTAGACCTTAACGCCGCGCGGATCGAGTTTTTCTGTCATGCGGCGAATCGCGCCTCCTTTACCAGCCGCATCCCAGCCTTCAAACACTAAAATAGCGCGCTTTCCTTGATGAAAATAGGCTTGTTGCACATGTAATAGTTGGGTTTGCCAGTACTTTAACTCGCTTTTGTAGTGTTTTTTTGAATCAATAGCAGGATGTGTCATGGGTGGCTTAACACTTAGCCCGCGATTTAGCGCCTTTATTTCTGATACATAACTGGTCATGCTAACTCCTTTAATCGCCTTTGGTTAAGTTGGCCCTGTTGTTGTCAAAGCGCTGTTCAACGCGAAAATATTACCGCACCAACTAACTTTTGAGCGTGTTAGAGTAACCTAGATTAAACTCTACAGGGACTTTTTGACAATGATATGTCATGCCATTTTGTCTTACACTTCCTTAATTTGAGGGAGCTAATCAGGCGCTAACGGCGTTAAAAATTTCTCATCATTTAGAACAGGTAAATAGCAAAATTTTCCTTGATTGAATAACTGACTCCATCAGTATAAAATCTACCCCGAATACTATCTCGCGCTCATTGATGAGTAGCAAATTGCATTGATGAGGAACAACCGGAATAAACAAGGAAGGATTGGCATGAAGCCTTTTGACAAGTGGCCTGCGCTTGTGCAAGACGCACAGCAAGGTACATTCGATGATTCACTTTTTCAGTCAGATTCAGACGTAAAAAATTCGGCACAACCAACCAGATTGCCGATGGCTAAAGTGCCCACCATCATTCTTAAAGCACTTAACCCCCATCACACTGACTATATTCGTATTGACCCAAAAGAAGCTCGTTACTGGCATGGTGGACTTCATCACCATGACGATAGACAACTACTTGTTATTTCAAATAACCAAGCACAACGTCTCAAAACGGTTTCTCAAGGCAATATAAAGGAGATCTTTGCGTTTATTAAAAAGTCAGCGCTTGAGGCTAAAGTGGAAGGTCAGTTCGGTTCTGGTGGCAGTAAAGGCTTCTCGAGTGGGGCGGGAGAGTTAAGCCAAAACAGTGCACATTTAGGTGCTGCTACAAGCGATTACTCAAAAAATGATGGTGTGGGCTTCAATAGTAGCCAAGGAGCAGGTACAACGCGCCCGTCAATGGGTAAGAGTAACGCAGGCATTCAAAAAACACCCACTAAGCTAGAAAGTACAGCACAACCCATAGATACTATTGCGCCATCTGTCATTATTGGTCAACCTAATCTAAAGCAAATCGTAAAACTAGAGCAAAACCAAGCCACTAAAAGACGTTTTGCAAATCATGTATTAGGGCCGGGAGAAACTGCCGCGAGTGTTGTCGAGCAGTATACTGGCACACCAAATGAAAGCCGTATATATGGCTTCAACCATCCTCAGTTTACTATAAAAAATCCTCCCAAAGCGGGTGATAAAGTCAGGGTGAATACCGGCTTTGACGTACTAGTTAAAGGACAATTCTATAACAGCAACAGCGTTAACCTAATCTGGAAAGGGCCAACGTCGGGTTCAAAATCAGCCATATTGGAGCAAGTGAATGGCAACTACATACCAGACAGAGGTTATGATTGGGAGTTGGCGCTACCGCTTGTGGCGGGGGAATACACATTAACCGCTGAAGCCGGAGGTGCGACGCACTCCGTGAGTTTTTCAGTTGAAGAGTCCGAAGACCAACTGGAAATTATTGATTTTATATATATTCCAGAAGATAACAGCTTTATAGCGGTCACCCAGTCACTTGCCGATATTTTAGAGCAAGAAATGGAAGTACTTAACCCTCCCATGGAGCAGTTAAAGCAAGCGCTGGCTGGACAACAAGACCTCTCGAAACAAGATGATAAAGTAACTGACGCAAAAAAGGCGTTAAACGAGACCCTAAAACCACTTGTTTCAGGCCCTACCGCTAATAAAATTACCGAAGTCATTGGCTTTAAAGGCCGAAAATATACCTATGTGCGTAGTGATAATATGGCCAACCACTTTAGACGCTATAAAATTGATACGGACATTCGAAACGGTCGTCGTTTTAGCGATGCGAATGGCAACTTAGACCGTAACAAACTGAACAAAGCGCTTAAAAATGATTTGAGCAAGCTAAAGGTCAATTTTAAGTATGATAAGAAGCTCGTCGACACGTATACAACCATATGGGGCGAATGGGCTAGGGAGCTTAATAAAGATCTAAATATAAAAAGGTTTGAAAAAAGCGACTATTTTGATGCCAGTGCAGAGGCACGATTAATGCGCTACACCCATGGTGCGGGCATTGCGGCAACCTTTAGCCCAAAGGATGGTGTCTTTTCATTTCAAGCTGATGCCAAAGTCGATTTTGCAGTTGGTGAAGCAAAAGCTGCAATGAGTGGTTACTACCCTAATAAAAATGGGTATGAATTTAAGTTTATGATGCCACTTAAAAATACGACCAAAGAGCGTGAGATAAACTTAGGCGCGATCCGATTAAATGCGACCATTGCCCTTTTTGGCTATGCAGGAGCGAAATTACAAGCGGCGGCAAATGTAGGCTGTACAGTAAAGCAAGGTAAAATGATACTTGAGGGATTAACCCCTGAACAAGTAAAGGCACTTAGCCGCGCCGATCGCAAGTTTGAACCTGTAAAAGGCGAGCTCAGCGCATTCGCTGGGGTATCCGCAGGCTGTGAGTTAACTGGTGCTTTGCAGTGGGATAATCCAGAAAAATCTGGTAAATCTAGTTTTTGTGATTTAGCTAAACTAGGTGGAAAGGCAGAAGGCGCATTTGGCGCTGGTGCACATGCCGGATGTTATATTGGTTATGAAGACGGAAGGTTTATGCTTCGCGCGAAATTGGGACTTATCTGGGGCGTAGGTGCTGGCGGAGAGTTGGTCTGTGAGATAGGTGTCGATGAAATCGTCACGCTTGCCCAATTTGTTTATCACCAGCTTAAAAATAATGATTATGATTATCTCGAGTTTATACAGCCATTGGCATTTAACGTGCTTTATAAAGCAGTAGCCATGCATATAGCAACAGGTAAAGATATTACTGAGTTTGTTGGTGGAACTGCTAAAGACATAGATGAATGGTGGCGAACTAAAGTAATAATTCATGAACAAGCCAAGGCTATCATGCAAAGAGTTGAACAAACACCAGAAATGCTGAAGTTTACGGTACCTGAGTCCAAGGGGGCATTTCTAAACTTATTAGCGAACCCTAACCTCGCTAGCCTTATCGACTCAGATACCTACAGCTGGCAGGGCTTAAATGAGCAGCGCGAAAATACGATTATTATCATACTCAAGCATATACTTTGTACAGAGGAATTAGACGAGGTGTTGCAGCATATGGGTAAAGGAGGAACTAAGTGTAGCCAAGAAGAGGGCTTATCTCAGCTTAATAGTATTTTAGAAGGTGCTCAGCAGCGAGAGTTTGATGCATGGCGACGCAAACTACCAAGCCGAGCTCGCTCCGGTTCGGTTGCTGTCGCGATGCTTAATATCAGTCCATTTGTAGCACTGGCATAACAGCGTATTAGCAACCAAAGTTAGCTACTTTGGTTGCTCATTTAAAGGCATAGACTGATTGAGCACGCAGCGAAATCCAGTTGCCCTGTATGCCTTTTTTAGTTTCTCAGATTCTTGCCGTGTATATACATTACTGCCACGGGGAGACTCTAAAAACATCCCGCCACGCATGACCTTTTTTGTGCCTTCTTTTGGCCCTTTAGGATCCTGTTCTGGGGAGTGTTGATAGTAATCCTCAGCCCACCAGTCATTGACCCATTCAATCATATTGCCGCTTAAGTCATAAAACCCCAATGGGTTAGGTGGATAGGTGCCACTAATATGCGGTTCAGGCTCTTCGGCGAGAGAGTAATTTACACCGAGTTCAAGCATACCAGTATTGGTGGCAAACAAAATGTTTTCACCACGGTTTCGTGCTGCAAATTCCCACTGTGCTTCGGTTGGTAAATCAATTGGGAGTTGTGTGAGTTTTGCCAGCCATAAGCAATAGTTCTTGGCATCATACCAGTTCACCCCCGCAGAGAATTCAGGTGCACGCCAAATTTCATCTTTATCCCATTTTGTCCACATGGTTTTTGGCAGGTTGTTTACCGCGGTATATAAATCAAAATCGCCATAGCTTACCTCATAAGCGCCCATCGAATAGCTGGTAAGGGTCACCTTATGAGCGGGTTTATTATCGCGGGCTATGGTCCAAGGCAAGTTATTAGGACCACCACCATCGCCCATCATAAAGCTGCCGCCTTCAACAAACACCATTTGGGCTTTAGTGCGCTCAATCAGTGCTTGCACTTGTTTGTCTTGTTCGCCAGTAAGCGCGTCTATTTGTTGGCCAAGGTCGTCACACCCGGTCATT
Organism: Pseudoalteromonas maricaloris; assembly: GCF_024746855.1. NCBI lineage: Bacteria > Pseudomonadati > Pseudomonadota > Gammaproteobacteria > Alteromonadales > Pseudoalteromonadaceae > Pseudoalteromonas > Pseudoalteromonas maricaloris. Next base: position 572,056 of record NZ_CP024626.1, read on the forward strand.
ACCAAACACAGTACTGCGAGGCTGGGAACGGTTGTGTATTGATTGGCGAGAATATTGCGCCGGTTAATGTTGGCAAAGTGGGGGAGTGAATGTATCCGTTTATTTTCCATATGGTGACTTTCCGTATGTTACTTATTTATCCTTAGTGCAGCTCAAGCATACCAAGCGTACAGGCGAAATCAAAATTGCTACAGCATAAAGTTAGTAGTTTGAATAAACGCTGACTTTTACGGTGATAAATGCGATGGCAATGAGCTAGTTAATTGATTGAACAGGAATTGGCTTCGCTTGGTTTAGCGCACAGCGAAAACCTTTAGCACGATACGTTTCATCAAGCTCATCTGACTCTTGCCGTGTATATACATTACTACCGCGAGGAGACTCTAAAAATCTTCCTCCTCGCATGACCTTTTTTGTGCCTTCTTTTGGCCCTTTAGGATCCTGCTCAGGGGAGTGTTGATAGTAATCCTCAGCCCACCAGTCATTAACCCATTCAATCATATTGCCACTTAAATCATAAAATCCCAATGGGTTAGGGGGATAGGTGCCAGGAGGTTCCGCATAATCAGTATTTAGCTCATAATTACGACCTTCTTCTATCCACCCACTATCAGTGGCAAACAAAATATTTTCGCCACGGTTTCGTGCTGCAAATTCCCATTGTGCTTCTGTTGGTAAATCAAAGGGGAGTTGGGTAAGCTCAGCCAGCCATAAACAATAGTTTTTTGCGCCATACCAACTCACTCCAGCAGGGAATTCAGGTGCGCGCCAAATTTCGTCTTTATCCCATTTTGTCCACATGGTTCTTGGTAGGTCGTTTACCGCGGTATATAAATCAAAATCGCCATAGCTTACCTCATAAGCGCCCATCGAATAGCTTGTAAGGGTCACCTTATGAGCGGGTTTATTGTCGCGGGCTATGGTCCAAGGCAAGTTATTAGGACCTCCACCATCACCCATCATAAAGCTGCCGCCTTCAACAAACACCATTTGGGCTTTTGTGCGCTCAATAAGTGCTTGCACTTGTTTGTCTTGCTCGCCAGTAAGCGCGTCTATTTGTTGGCCTAGGTCGTCACACCCGCTTATGACCAAGCATAGTAATGTCGTTAAAGGGGGTAATATCTGGTGATCAATCTTGTCCATAAGTGTGCTATCCATAAGGTATTTGCATACACATTTATCATAACTTGTTTAGCTGTATTGAGACATAGCTAATGTGGCAGTAAGACCAATGTATAAATATTAAAATGACAATATAACGCTTGTAATTTATATTGCTTGGGCACTACAACCCTTGAAAGAATGAATGCTGTTCAAGGTGTTGGCGGCTTTTGAATTTATAAGCAAGATTATGCCCAAAAAGAGTATGCTATGAAATCTGCAATATTGGTAATTGATGTACAGAACCTTTTATTCGACCCAGAGCCCAAACCGTATGCAAGTGAAGAGGTGTTAAGCCGAATTAACTTAGTGACAGATTGGGCTCGAAAGCAAGGCATGGCAGTTATCTATATTCAACATGAGCAAAACGGTACTGCGATTGAGTATGGTAGTGAAGGTTGGCAATTACAATCAGTACTTCAAGTTGACGCCAATGATCAGTTCGTGCGTAAAACCACCCCAGACTCATTTTTAAACACAAATCTGTCTAACATACTTGAAGAACATGGAGCTCAACATATTTATGTTTGTGGTTATGCTACAGAATTTTGTGTTGATACAACGAGTCGGCGAGCCGCGGGTTTGGGTTATGCAGTTACATTAGTGGCGGATGCCCATACCACACATTGCAAAAAGCACATGTCAGGTGAACAAATAAGAATACATCATAATGCCACACTGCCAAGTATCTCCAGTTTTGGAGTGAAAATATCCGCGGTGTCTACTGCCAAAATTATTGCTTTAGGTGACTGATACAGTCTAGTTTTGTTGAGGGATTACCATTTCCTGTCACTGTTTTCACTTACTCGTCCTAATGACCGGCTGTTAAGGGTTATACATGTTATTACACAAGTGTGAAGCAAACCGGAAACGGTCCTTCTATAAGTTTTAATCTAAGCCTTTGAACCAAAGGACTATTCAATCCACATCCATGCAATTAAAGGCGGGGTAGTCGCGTTTTTAAATGTGATATTGATTATGATATCGTCTTGCGTGTTCTCGTATTTCGCTGCAAATATCAGCATTGGATCCTGACCTCTTCGAAGAGACGCTAACAAGGTTTTAGATTTTAAGCGGCCAAGCTGCGGCGCGATTTCGCGGTATGCCCGCAAAAATCCCTCCTCAGAAACCTTTTTGGCTAAGTCGGTGGTTATTACAGATAAATATGCTTGATAGTTTCCTCTCTCATGCGCTTTCAAAGCATTGTCGACAACAGGCATGAGAAGGTTAAGCGCCTCTTCTTCCGTTGAACCAAACGTTCCAAAATAATTCATAACTATTATCCTTGTCTAATCCTACTGATTTTTCACCTACAGGTAATGAATATAAACGATAGTTTTAAGTGTCTCAAACACTGTAAAAGTCTAAGTACCTATTTCAATTGTGGGGTTAATACTTTTATACTAGGGTCTGTTGTTCTTTGCTGCTGCAAAAACAAACTTGAAAGATAAACATGCCCTAACTTACGAGAAAGCAACGTTATTTAATAAGGAGATAGTAATGAATGCTTATAATATCGAGATATTGAAACAATCCATTGATGATAAAGCGCGCTTTGATGGTTGGGTATTTGGTTTGCCCCCCGGAATTAAAGCCAATCAATGGCCGCTTGACCCACATACCGGCTACCCGCTAAAACACAGCTTTACACTAAGATTGCCAGAGGGCTATCGCACTGATGAGAATGCATTTGCGGTGAGCTTTTTTGCAATCGCGGTTGATCACAATGATGGCGGGCCTGAATATATTGAAGGGTTAGAAGAGGCGTTATTTGCTGAGCAGTCGCCAGATGAACCGCTATTCAAACCCTTTTGGCAGGCGATGCAAACGGTTCATCCTAGCTGTAAGTTTGCAGCGGATACGCTAGATTGTTATTACGCAACGCTCCTGCTTAGTGAAGCTGAGTTTTACGGCGAGCTCTGTTCACCGCCAACTATTATTGAACGACATTTTGAAGATGATGTTTGCGTCCCTGAATGGTTAGTCGAGGGTGGGGCGAGTTGCTTCTGGAAAATGAACTATTCCCAGTACCTCAGTTTGCCAGCTGAAGAGTACCAAATATATCGCGAGCTTGGTGGAATTCCCCCAGAAGCAGTGAGTTTTAACCGTGCAATTGCGCTTGTTGCCAACCCTAGTGATCCTAATGCGGGTAAGACGCCCAGCGAATATGAAGATACAGGTTATATTGATCCGTACGAAGGCGACCCTGAGTGGTTAGAGAGTGTTTTGCCAAACCATTTAGGCGGGACGAGTTTAAACGGTCAAGGGATCCCTGATTTTCTTACACCTTACTACATCGAATTCGAAGAGATCTTAGGTGGGCATAACTTTGGCGGAGGGATAGGTATGCTTGATTTGGTAAACCGCGAGTTTGATTGGAGTTGTGGCTAATATTAACTAAAAAAGCAGCCATAAAGGCTGCTTTACAATTTGGGCAGAGTGCTTAGGCAAGCACTGATTTTAAACGCGATTATCTTGCGTTAGTACTTTCAAAGATTTTGTCAGCAGAAGCTGCAACAAAACCAGTATAGATCTCGCCGTCAGGCTTGGCATAACGCAGAGCAAACTCATAGAAGCAGCTTGGAATGCTAAATTCACCATCGTTAAACTGTACGTTTTGATGATCAGCAAGCGTCGAAGATTGCTCTAGTAACACTTCCGGAGAGCCTTTGATTTCGCCGCCAGAGGTGTTTAGTTCAAAACCGTTGTCTTTGAGCGCTTGGTTTACAGCTTCAATTGTGGTGAAGTTCTTCAGGTAGTTGATGCTTACCGTGAAATGGTTTGCACGGTAGCCCCATGCAGACATCCATGCGGCATACTCGCTCTCAGCGAGTAGCTTTTTGTATGTCTCATGAGAAACACGCCAGTGGGTGCCAGAATACAGGAAGTTTTCAGCTGTTACTGCTGACTCGTCGATTTGCTCAACCATGTCTTTAACGATAGCTTGTAGTTCTTCTGAACATTTTTCAACGAGCAGCTCAGAGATAAACACCTTTGGTTTAGTTGGATCTTGGTGTTCATAGTGTTTAGCATATAGCTTTTTCGCTTCAAAGTGGTATTCGCCACACTCTGTATAACCCACAGCTTTAAAATGTGCAGCGAGCTTTTCTAGGCCTACTTTTTCAATATTAAAGGTACGCAATGCGATGTGGTCATTGATCACGTCGTCTTTTTGCGTTGAGCCGAGAAGTTCATGAACTTTAACTGCAGAAGGTGTTACTTCTAGGTAGTTGTCCCACAGGTGTTCAAATAGTGTATCTACGTTGTTGTGCATAATGGTTTCCTAATTTTTTGTCTTGGTGACAGCTTGTTAAACTTTATACCAATTGGTATCAGCACGACATTGAAATCTATAGTTTAAATGCGTTTATCAGTTCACCTTGAGTGACATCAAGCGCATTGGCTACCTCTGCGGTCAGCTGAATTTTTTCTTCTGCTTCGCACAGATAAGCCTGATCGGTAAACGTGGCTTTAAACGCGTCTAATCGACCATTTGAAATAGCAAGACTAGGGAGCTTGTCAGGTAGTGAAGCGACTATTTCAACCTCACCTTTAAACGACTCTCTAACCGTTCTAATGTTGTCGAGTTTGGCTTCTACCGTTGGACCTGCGTCGAACAAGTCAACATAGCCACGGTGTTCAAACCCTTCTTTTTGTAATAAACGCAAAGCAGGCTTGGTTTTCTCGTGCACTTTACCTATCACAGTTTGTGCTTCTGGACTTAGTAGGTTTGCATAGATGGGATACTTGGGCATAAGTTCACAAATAAAAACTTTGTCCCCGAGACCGACCAAGTGATCTGCTTGCGGAAATTCAATGCTAAAAAAGTGTTCTTGCAGCCACTGCCAAAATGGCGAATGGCCATGTTCGTCACTTACACCACGCATTTCTGCAATAACGGTATCGCTAAAGCGCTCGGCATGTTCTGCCATAAATAAGAAACGGCTTCTTGAAAGAAAGCGACCAGCTAACCCTTGGCGATGACCTTCACGTAAAAATAGTGTGCAGATCTCAGAGCTTCCGGTGTAGTCGTTACACATCGACAGAATATCGACGGTATTATAGACACCCAAAGTTCTTGAGTGATGTACTGTTTTGCCAAGATGATAGTGATATAAAGGCACAGACATACCTACCGCAGCTTCGATCGCAGTGGTGCCTATAATTTCGCCCGTTTGTGTGTCTTCAAGGACGAATAAATAGCCTTCGTCGTATGGTTTTGACACTGACTTTGCAAAGCTTTCAACTGAGCGGTTAATTTTATTAGACAACAATTCGTCATCTACTGGCAGTGAGGTAAACCCATGGCCAGACTCAACCGCAATAGTTTTTAGCGCGTCGAAGTCAGTTTTTTGTATTGGTCTTAATACTAACATGAGAAAGAGGAGACCGAGGTCCCCAGCTCCTTAGCCGTTTACTACTACAGCAACCGCTTGTTCAAAGCGTGCTAGACCTTCTTGGATCTCTTCATCAGTGATCACAAGAGAAGGCGTAAAACGAACTACGTTAGTGCCAGCAACTAACGACATTAAACCGTGCTCTGCACTTGCTACTAGGAAGTCGCGTGCACGGCCTTCAAAGTTGTCATTGAGCACTGCACCTAGAAGAAGGCCTTTACCGCGCACTTCAGAAAATACATTGTATTTGTCGTTAATGGCATTTAGACCATCTCTGAATAGTTGCTCTTTGGCTTTTACGCCAGCTAACACCGATTCTGTATTTACTGTGTCAAATGCAGCTTCCGCTACCGCGCATGCTAGTGGATTACCACCATAAGTTGAGCCATGGGTGCCGACTTTAAGGTGAGCTGCAATTTCAGTGGTGGTAAGCATAGCGCCAATAGGGAAACCGCCACCTAGTGCTTTTGCGCTAGTAAGGATATCAGGTGTTACACCCAGTCCTTGATAAGCATATAGATCACCAGTTCGGCCAACACCCGTTTGTACTTCATCAAAAATAAGTAGCGCGTTGTGTTTATCACATAGTTCGCGCACAGCTTGGACAAACTCAGCATTTGGAGAAATAATCCCGCCTTCACCTTGAAGCGGTTCCATCATGACTGCGCAAGTATTGTCTGAGATTGTTTTTTCAAATGCAGCTAAATCGTTATAGTCGATATGAGTGATATCAGCAGGTTTTGGACCAAAACCATCAGAATAGGCTGCTTGACCACCAACCGTTACCGTGAAGAAAGTGCGACCATGGAAGCCTTTGTTGAATGCGATAATTTGCGTTTTTTCTGCACCAAATTTATCCAGAGCCCAACGACGCGCAAGTTTAAGTGCAGCCTCGTTTGCTTCAGCGCCAGAGTTTGCGAAATAGACTTTTTCTGCGAACGTTGCATCAGTTAACTTTTTGGCAAGGCGAAGCGCCGGCTCGTTGGTCATCACATTTGATAAGTGCCAAATTTTTTCGCCTTGTTCTTTAAGTGCAGAGACGAGCGCAGGATGACAATGGCCTAGACAGTTTACGGCGATACCGCCTGCAAAATCGATGAACTCTCTACCTGTCTGATCCCATACTCGAGAGCCTTGGCCTTTAACTGGAATAACGGCTGACGGGTTGTAGTTTGGAACCATGACTTCATCGAATAATTCGCGATTTGCTTGCATGACGCTTTCTCCTAAATTGTTATCATTGTGCGGTATTACTGTCGGGCAGAAGCTGATTACTTGTTGTTCTGCTCACAGTCAACTTGCTATTTCTTCATTATTACGCGCTTTTGTAATAATTTGCAGTGCAATAATTCACATATTTGCTATCATTTATGTCAAATTAACATGGTTAAATTGCAAAATGATTAGTTCACAAGACGAAAAGCTCATTGCACTGTTGCGTAATAACGCACGAGAGAGCATCTCTGAGTTGGCACGTAAGTTAGACCTTTCCAGAACCACAGTACAAAATCGTATCGCAAAATTAGAGCAAAATGGTGTAATTAAAGGCTATCGCGTAGAGTTTGCTGAGCAGTATATGGATGATTTAGTATCTGCACACGTTTCTATCAAGGTAAAACAAAAACTTACTACAAAGGCGAATTTAGCATTACAGCAGTTGCCAAATGTTTCTGCGCTTTATGCCATTAGTGGGGAATATGATTTGATTGCTATTGTTGAAGCACAGAGTTTGGAGCAGTTGAGCCATCTGCTAGATGAAATCGGTAATTTAGAGGGGATTGAGCGTACCAATTCGTCGGTTATCCTAGAAACCAAATTTAAGCGATAACGCGTTCTCCTGATCTTAATGAATATTGGATAATCAAGCTCTGGGAAGGTGAGGCCAGTCCTTTTCATAAAGCTCGACTTTGAAGTTTGTTAATTTTACTTTCTCAAATTGATCTGGAGAAATAAGGGCCCTTTCTTTGTTAAGAAAATATATGAGCTCACATAGAGCGTTCGATATAACTCGCAACCTAGTTAGAGTGAAATTATTGCTTTGTTTCAACTGGCTTAATATCAAAAGTTCTTTCAAAGCAGCAAAGCTTTCTGAGGATTTTATAAGTTCATCGTATACCGATAAAAACTGCTTATAGGACATACACCCTGCGCTATCTTGGGCTAAATGCTCACCAATTTCAGTTTGCATGAATTGAAATATAGGTCTGTCAACTTTGACTCTGCTGTAAAAGTACTTTTGAATGTCTGTATCAGCCAAAGCCCGTTCTATTTTTTTCAAGTAATAATTAAATTCATTGGTTTTACTATCATCCCCAAAATCTAAATAGCTAAATTCAGTTTTGAGAGACTCAACCCAATAAAAATATCGTGCAAACATATAAAGAGTAGATGATAGATAATGTTTTTTTGTCATAGGCCAAGCACCATACATAGGTTGACTATCATCATCTACCAAAAGAACGGGGTTTTTTGAATTGGATTGTCTTTGACAAACGTGCCACAGCCGATCTTGGAGGTCACTAGCGGATAGTAAAATTTTACCAGAATACTTTCTAACGATAGCTTCCAGTTGTTTTTTGATTTCTACTTTATTGTTGTAATCAAGTTCCCTGAGTTTTAAACCCGATTTATACTTTTCAATATCCCTTTTAAAGATATTGCTAGCAACATTTTTGGCTAAAAATACAACGATAGCTGTTCCTGCCGCAATACCTCCACCGAATCCTAACCCTGAAGCTATTTCTCGAATGAACCGCTGTGAAAAGTCAATTTCTGCCATGCTTTAAGATCTCCGTTTCAACGTTAGAATTGTATCTGCTTTGTTTAAAGTGATTTGCAGCAGCATTCAAACTGAAGGTTTCGCTAATACTAACAAGTGTAGAGTGTATAAAGTCAGTTACCCAACTTGCTCTGGTAACCAAATACTGGTGCCGGTGGCTGCGATATGATTCACATTGCCATTTAACACTTTGCTACCCACATTATTTGAGCTTTCCGGCCGGCTAACTAAATACCCCTGTACACAGCTGATCCCTAAGTTTTTAACTAGCTCAAATTGTTCGGTTTGTTCAACGCCCTCGGCAACAATCTTTAATTCTAACTGCTGTCCAAGTTCGCTGATGGAATTGAGGATCTTACGATACTTAGGGTTGCTATTGGCTTGAGTGATAAACAGTTTATCGATTTTTATCACATCTATCGGTAAATCGGCGAGGGTGCTTAGTGAGCTAAAACCTGTGCCAAAGTCGTCAATCGCGACACTTATTCCTGCATCTCGGCATTGTTGCAATTGTGAAATCGTTTCATTGCTGGCCTTGATAAGAGTGGATTCAGTGATCTCCAACATCAAAGCGGTGGCTGGTAAGCCGGTTTTCTCTAGGGCAGCATTTACCCATTCAAAGACCTTTCTGTGCTTTAACTGTATTCCAGAAACATTAACCGAGATCTTTACCTTTTTCATCCCTGCATTATGCCATGCACACATTTGCCTACACGACTCAAGTAGGATCCAATCACCAAGCTCTAAAATTAAATTAGACTCTTCTGCAATTGGAATAAATTCGGCTGGTGGAATTTGTCCTTCTATTGGGTGGTTCCAACGAATAAGCGCCTCAAAATAGTCGATAGCACAATCTTCAACATGCACTATTGGTTGGAATGACAGATAAAAGCTTTGCGCAGAGATAGCGAGTCGTAACTCTTCTAGGAGGTAGTGATAACGTCGCATTTTCGACCCCATTTCGGGGGAATAAACTTTAAAAATTCCACGACCATCCGTTTTTGCTCTATACATGGCAACATCAGCCATCTGCAATAATGAGTTCGGAGTTGCTGCACTATCTGGGTATACCGCGATACCGATACTTGCTCCAATTTTGACAAGCTTATTGCCAAGCAAGAAATCACGCTCTATATCACTAAGAATGGACTGGGCGATTTCTGTGCACAAACTTGGATTGTTTAATTTGGGAATAAATAGCGAAAATTCATCGCCGCCGAGTCTTGAAAGGTTTTGTTCAAGGCTATGAATAGGGTGGCGATCTTCTAAACCATATTGGCGAACCACTTTTGAGAGCCGAGCAGCAACTTGGATCAGAATTTCGTCGCCAAAACTGTGGCCAAATGAATCATTAACTTGTTTAAAGCCGTCCAAATCAATAAATAGCAGGCCACATTTTTGTTGCGCCAACTCAGCTTGCTTTAACTTTGCCTCAATATGGTCAATATATGCATGTCTATCTATAAGCTTTGTGAGCTTGTCTTGAAAAATTTGAGACTCTGAATGGCGTTTTACGCGAGCAAGATGGCTAGACAAGTCGTGGATCGCATGGCTGAGCTTGGCTAGAGAGGACTTATGATGTAGTGGCGCACTATCAACCTCTAGACGTGTCAATATTCCTCCAACGTCCTTATTCACCTCGCTAATATCTTCATCTTGATTACGGTAGCGGCGCTCTGATTTAAAAAGATACGCAACAATCGCGAGTAAAGTTGCAATTGAAATGAGAGTGATTGGAGAAGTAAATACGGCATACCAGACTGTACTTACATCCAGATATTTGGGTATTCCGAGTGTTGACTCTACCGCAACATAAGTGTGGTTTCCGTTTGCTGCAAAGTTCAAACCGTGCAGTAGTGGGGAATACCAAGGTGATACCATTGATACTGTAAGTTGCTCATTTAACGGGGTTGTAGCGATCAGCTCAAGCACATGGGTCTTAAAAGACAGATGCAGCAATATGACAACAAATAATGTGCCCAGAAGTAGGGGACTTATTAGTCTTATCGCGTTTGGCATGAATAGGCTTTCCTTAGTAATTCAGACTCTTGCATACTACGGAGTAATAGTACGCAGATGCGATCTTCATCGCAAAAATGTAATCTGAAATTATAGTTGCTAACCTAGTTTTTTACACACTTTAGCATTCAGTTGCAAACTTCATCGTGCAAAAGTACTAAAAATTTCACTTTGCAGACTGCTTTATATGAGCGGGATCAATTATTAGTTAAATTCACTTTACATGATAACCATTCTTAACTAGCTTTCTTGTTGACTCTTAATGTGATTGGCTCAGTGATTGCAAGGAACTCATAGCAAACTGAAATCACTGCTTATCTGATTTAGATTGCGCCAAAGCGGTGCAAAATTGCACCAAATTTGTACTGTCATACAAACTCAATATTTGTTTGCTGTACTTAGGGCTGTTGATTTTTAAAGCGAACGGTGAGTTGCCAGCTAATTAAAATTTAATTTTGCAATTTAATTTCACTTAAATCTCAATATGCTCGACATAAATCGTACACAGTTACCAGTCGTTTGCAGTATTAGCGTACGTCACTGTGAAATAAGGACTCACAAAAGGTAAACGGGGGTTATATGCTCACTAAACGGTTTTTCAAAACAAAAGACGAAGCAGAAATTACATTTTCATTTTCACACCCAGAAGCGAAAACGGTGGAACTTGCTGGTGATTTTAATGATTGGCAACCTGAGCCGATGAAATTCATCAAAAAAGACAGTGCGTTTAAGCTCAAACACCGTTTACCAACCGACAAAGATTACCACTTCAGATATTTGATTGATGGTGAAGTTTGGGACAACGATCATCAAGCAGATGATTATGTGCCCAACGGCTTTGGAGAAGACAACAGTGTTGTGTCCACAGCGAGAGCGTAACATTATAAATGGACAACATTGCCCAGCTTCTTTATCTCTATGGTATTGGTTATGAGTACCATAAATACACGGGTGATCATGTGGTATTTGATCACCAAACTCGCCTACAGGCATTGCAGGAGTGTGGTGTTGATGTCAGCAATCTAGATGAAATAAATACACTCAATTTTGAGCTGGATATTGCTAAGTGGTTAACGCCAGTTGAAGCCATTACTTTGGTTTGCAAAGAGACGCCAACTATTACGATAAGAGTGGATGCCGGCCTGCAAATTAACGAACTAATTGTGTCGATCCCCGCATTGGGTTATTGCTGTGTTTGCGATCCAAACAAGCAAGTAGCGATTGGGGATTACCGCTATCAAGATACACGTTATGTTCAACTTGAAGTGCCAATAAACGCGATTGAAGTCGGTTATCATAGCACTGAGGTAATGTTAAATGGTGCGCGGTTTGAGACAGAACTTTGGGTGACGCCTAAACAGTGTTATGACCCGATTGAACAACATAAAAAGCTCCTTGGACTGTCTATTCAGCTATATTCGTTAAAGCCTGCTGGCAGCAAGCTAAGTGCGGATTTTTATGAGCTAAAGCAATTAGTTGAGGCTAGCGCAGCTGAAGGGGTTGATTACATTTTGTTAAACCCACTGCATTTGTTGTTTGTTGATGAACCAGAAAAAGCGAGCCCGTACAGCCCAAATGACCGCCGCCTACTGCACCCTTTTTACATTTCTATCGAGCTTTTGTGTGAACAATTTGGCTTAGATGTGAGTGTGTTCGCCGACTATTTAGACGTCTCAAAGAGTAACTTGAACGCGACATACCTTGATATGACTCGTTGTATGGAAAGTAAGCTTAACGCGTTACGTTTTGCGTGGCAGTTATTGTGTGAACAAACTGGAGCGTGGCGTGCAGACTTTACTCGATTTTGCCAGGCTAAGCAGCAAGAGCTTAAGGCATTTGAGGACGATGACTTCGCTAAATTTTTACAATGGCTTGCGTTTGAACAATTAACGCAATGCCAGTCTTCGGCACTGAATGCTGGTATGGCTGTAGGTTTAATCAATGATTTAGCCGTTGGTTGTGCTGACGGCTCAAGTGAATACAACAGCAATAAAAATTTGTATGCCGCACATGCTCGCGTGGGCGCGCCTCCAGACCCTTGGGCAGAACTCGGTCAAAACTGGGGGTTACCAGCGTTAAACCCCGTTAAGTTAAAAGCGCAGCGCTTTGCATTTTTTAAACAGCTTATCCAAGCGAACATCACCGGTGTTGGGGCATTAAGAATTGACCATGTGATGGGCCTAAGAAGGTTGTGGTGGTGCTTTTATCAAGATCAGCAGCAAACAGGTTGCTATGTATATTATCCATTTGAGTACCTTTTAGCGATCCTCAAAATTGAGTCTGTCAAACATCAAGTAATGATCATTGGTGAAGACTTAGGGGTTGTTCCAATCGAAATCAAAGAAGCAATGTCTGAGTCTCATATATACAGCAATATTCTTTTTTACTTCGAGAAGGATTATCACGGTCAGTTTTTAGCACCTACGCACTATAAGCACAATGCGTTACTCATGGTTGCTAACCATGACGTCCCGCCATTTTTTGGCTGGTGGAGCCATGATGACCTTAGGTTGAAACGCGAATATCAGTTATTGAGCGAACCCCAACTAACAAAAGCGGATGAAGAGCGAACATCCGAGCGAGAGAAGCTTTGTCATTGGCTTAGTCGCTATGGTGAAGTGAGTGTCAGCCTTGCGAGCGAAGCCCGTTATGTGTATCAGTCGCTTATCAATGTGCTCGCCAAGTCGCCTGCAAAAATGCTGACAATTCAGTTTGATGACCTCGACGAACAGAAGTTACCAGTGAATATTCCTGGTACTGACCAAGAGTACCCAAACTGGAGAAGGCGACTTAATCAGACATCAGCGGAAATTATTGCAAGTTCTCGGCCGCTGATCCGAGATGCGGTAACCAGCAGGAAAGAATAGATGAATACAAGAGCAAAAATAGAAGACGCCCAAGTAGATGACTACATCAGTCAACTAGCCGCTTTGGAAGCCGGTAAGTGTCGCGACCCATTTGCCTTCTTAGGGTTACACCAGCTAGATACGAAGCGCTCAGTCGTGCGCTGTTTTATTCCAGGTGCGACAGAAGTTAAGGTGCTTACCAGCGATAGCAGCTATGCGCTTGAACGGTTTCGCAAAAGTGCGCTATTCACATTAGATTTTAAAGCGGATGACATCAGCAAAGATTACCTGCTTGAAGTGCACTACCCAGAGCAAACCGTCACTGCGAGGGATGTATATAGTTTTGAAAGTTGCTTGGCTGATGATGCTTTGTACTTATTTAATGAAGGAACACAAGCCCAAGCTTATTTGCATTTAGGAGCACATCAAGTAGAAATAGAGGGTACAGTTGGGTTTCGATTTGGTGTTTGGGCGCCAAATGCGTTGTCTGTTTCTGTGATAGGTGAGTTTAATCATTGGCAGGCCGTGCAGCATCCAATGCGATTACATCCAGCCAGTGGTGTATGGGAGCTTTTTATTCCAGCACTGGAGGTTGACTGTTGCTATAAATTTGCAATCACCACATTTGAGGGTGAACGCATAGAAAAGGCCGACCCCTTTGCATTTAAAATGGAACAAGCACCGGGCACGGCGAGTATAACTCAGGCTCGACCAGCCGCTTTCACATTGAGCCAAGCAGATCATGATAAAAAGGCGCTGCGTAATAAAATCAATGCACCCATTAGTATTTATGAGGTGCATTTGGGCTCTTGGAAACGCCGAGAGGAAGAAGGTAATCGCTATCTTACGTATCGAGAGTTAGCGGACGACCTTATCCCCTATGTAAAGGCTCTGGGGTTTACCCATTTGCAACTGATGCCTATCAGTGAATATCCTTTTGATGGCTCCTGGGGTTACCAACCGGTGGGATTATTCTCGCCAACCAGTCGCTTTGGTGGCGTGGAGGATTTTGCTTACTTCGTTGAGTGCTGTCATCGTGAAGAGCTCGGATTACTTATCGACTGGGTACCGGGACATTTCCCATCAGATCCTCATGGTTTACATAAATTTGATGGCACACACCTATTCGAACATGCTGATAAGCGGCAAGGATTTCACCCAGATTGGAACACCTATATTTTTAACTACGACCGCGCTGAAGTAAAAAGCTTTTTGCTGTCGAATGCGATGTATTGGATAAAAGAATACGCCATCGATGGCTTAAGAGTGGATGCTGTGGCATCGATGCTTTATTTGGATTACAGCCGTAAACATGGGGAATGGGTGCCAAATCAATATGGCGGCCGTGAAAACCTAGGTGCAATAGAATGCCTCAAATCAGTCAATACCCAATGTTATGGTGTTGATGAAGGTATTATGATGGTCGCTGAAGAATCTACAGCTTGGCCCGGTGTTACCCGCAGTGTTGAACACGATGGTTTGGGTTTTGGTTATAAGTGGAATATGGGGTGGATGAATGACACGCTAAACTATATGTCCAAAGACCCAATTCATCGCAAGTACCATCACCATGAAATGACCTTTTCGATGGTGTATGCCTATTCTGAAAATTACATCTTGCCATTAAGTCACGATGAAGTGGTACATGGCAAAGGTGCGCTACTGAGCAAAATGCCAGGAGACGATTGGCAGCAATTCGCTAATTTACGTGCCTACTATGGCTTTATGTTTGCTCACCCAGGTAAAAAGTTGCTGTTCATGGGCGCTGAACTTGCCCCCCGAGAGGAGTGGGATCATAACCAACAACTCAACTGGAAGTTGCTTGAAAGTGAAGCGCACCAAGGCGTGTATAAGTGTGTCAAAGCGCTCAATACGACCTATAAATCAACGCCGCAACTATTCGAGTGCGATAACAAATCAACAGGATTTAATTGGATTGATGGGGGGAACGCTGAGCAAAGCATATTTAGCTTTGTACGCTACGGACGAGATGGTGTCACACCGCTGGTGGTGATCGCAAACTTTACGCCACAAACCCATTTTCAATTCCGCTTAGGCGTGCCGTCAGCGGGTGTGTATCAAGTTATCTTAAACACGGATGACAAAGCGTTTTGGGGGAGCGGCATTGGAGTCGTTGCACATAAACAACAACTCATTGAATCGAAAAGCATAGCAAGCCATGGCTTTGAGCAAAGTATCGATATAACCGTTCCGCCTTTGGCAACCGTGTATTTGCAGCTGATCTCTGGTGGCACATGCTAACCAGTTATCGCGGCGATCATCAATTATTGGGTGCAACGGCCAGTGATAAAGGCGTTAACTTTTGTGTTTATGCACCGAAAGCAAAACGCGTAACCCTGTGCCTGTTCGACAAAAGCGGCCATAGCGAAGTGAATCGGATAGGGATGTTTCGGCATGAGGGCGGGAATTGGTCACTGTTTATCGAGGGAGCACAAGTCGGAGACTTATATGGCTATCGTGTAGACGGAGAGTATAGCGCGGAAAAAGGGCTGCTTTTCAATGCCAATAAGTTACTCTTAGACCCATATTGCCGCGACTTTTTTGGTGAGTTTACTTGGAGTGAACGACATTTTTGCCATTTGCCAGTAGGCCATATAAACCCATCTGATAACGCCTGTGATATGCCAAAGAGTAAAGTGACGGCGATTGAGAAGTATCAAGGGAAGCGACCTAAGACTCCGTGGAGTAAAACGGTGATCTATGAATGTCATGTTAAAGGGGCAACTGTTAGGCATCCAGATATTCCAAGTAAACACCAAGGAAAATACTTAGGGATTGCAGAACAAACTTTTATCGATCACCTCAAGCATATTGGTGTTACTGCGATTGAACTGCTACCTGTGCATGCGTTTATCAATGAGCAATTTCTTACGACCAAAGGACTAAAAAATTATTGGGGATATAACAGCCTCAACTTTTTTACGCCACACAAAAGTTATCTCGTTAACGACGACATCAACGAATTTAAGGTAATGGTAGAGCGACTCCATCAAGCCGGCATTGAGGTTATTTTGGATGTGGTGTTTAACCATACTGCGGAAGGTGGCTTGGATGGCCCGACAATTAGCTTTAAAGGGTTTGATAACCTGACTTATTACAGCACCTTGCCGAGTAAGCCCAATGTCTACATTAATGACACCGGCTGTGGAAACACAATGAATATCTCGAACCCTGTGGTATTAAGACTTGTCTTGGACAGCTTGCGCTATTGGGTGGAATACATGGGGGTGGACGGTTTTCGCTTTGATTTGGCGACGATCCTTGCTCGTCAAGCCTCGGGATTTTCAAATCAACATGCATTTTTGCAAGCGATCCATCAAGACCCAGTGCTTAGCAAAGTAAAACTGATTGCCGAGCCTTGGGATATTGGTCCTGGTGGGTATCAACTTGGACAATTTCCTTCTCCGTGGCGTGAGTGGAATGATAAATATCGAGATACCGTTAGGCGCTTCTGGCGTGGTGATGAGGGAGTATTGCCAGAGCTTGCGATGCGTATTCATGGCTCCAGTGACCTATTTGAACATAACTTACGGGGCCCTTTGAACTCCATAAATTTTCTTACCAGTCATGACGGCTTCTCATTGTTTGATTGGACGGCTTACGAGCATAAACACAATGAAGCAAACGGTGAGGCAAATAGAGACGGCCACAGTGAAAACTTTTCATTTAATTGTGGGGTAGAAGGGTTCAGTGCAGACCCTCAAATCAATGAATTGCGTCTCAGTATGCAGAAAAATGCATTACTCACTTTGTTTTTGTCCAAAGGGATCCCGATGATTTGCGCGGGAACCGAAATGGCACATACGCAA
Organism: Pseudoalteromonas maricaloris; assembly: GCF_024746855.1. NCBI lineage: Bacteria > Pseudomonadati > Pseudomonadota > Gammaproteobacteria > Alteromonadales > Pseudoalteromonadaceae > Pseudoalteromonas > Pseudoalteromonas maricaloris. The sequence continues at coordinate 589,088 of NZ_CP024626.1, forward strand.
AGTGGCAACAATAATGCTTACTGCCAAGACAACTGCACTAGCTGGCTGGCATGGAAAAACCACCAGCAACACCACACGTTAACTTTTTTTATCCAAGATTTACTTGCGCTTCGTAAGCAATTTGCCGCGTTTTCTCACTCATTTTATGTCCATGACAGTGACAGTCGTTTTGCGGTGAATTGGTTTAATGAACAAGCAAAGCCGTTATCGCCTGAACAATGGCGAGAGCCGAGCCGCAAATGGTTGAGTTACACCATTACCGATCAGCAGTTAGGGCAAAGCTTATTGATAATTCTGAACGCCAGTGAAAGTGCATTGCAAATAAAGCTGCCATTTAGTGCATTTTCATCTCATTGGCAGCAAGCAATCACCACTGCGGTTGAGCCGCATCGACCAGAGTTAGATTCTTATTTACAGGTTCCAGCTAAGTCAGCATGGATATTTACATCAATCAAAGGGGATGAAAAGCATGGCTAATAAAAGTGCGCCAGTATGCGTGGTAAAACATTGGCAAGATGCACCAAAGATAGATGAAAACACCTTGAGTGATGATTTGACTCGTCACTTTTACTACACCTTAGGTCGAGACAAAGTAGGAGAGTCACGACTGTATTTGTACCATGCATTAGCCTTGACTATTCGTGACCGATTAGTCGCCCGTTGCCGGGCAACAAAAGAGCACATTAAGAGTAAAAAGACGCGTAAAGCAGCCTATCTCTCGTTGGAGTTTTTAATGGGTAGAGCACTGTCTAATGCGGTGTTAAATCTAGACTTAGAAGAACAAGTTCAAGCGGCATTACAAGAATACTGTACTGAGCTTGAAGAGGTCGCGCAGGCTGAACATGATGCAGGTCTTGGTAATGGTGGTTTAGGCCGCCTTGCAGCTTGCTTTTTGGATAGCTGTGCTTCATTAGCCCTTCCTGTTGTTGGTTACGGTTTGCGTTACGAATTTGGGATGTTTAACCAAACCTGTGAACAGGGTCACCAAGTAGAACAGCCAGATAACTGGCTCCGTGAAGGTCATCCATGGGAGCTTGCCGCACCAGAACAAGCCCGGAGAGTTAAGTTTTTTGGTCATGTTGAAGTACATACCGACAAAAATGGTAGGCAGCATCGTGAGTGGCTTGATACGCAAGATATTCTCGCCGTGCCTTACGACGTTCCTGTGCCTGGATATCGTAATGAGGTGGTAAACACATTAAGACTATGGAAATCAGAGGCAACCGATGAGTTTGACCTCAACGAATTTAACGCTGGTAGCTATTCAGAAGCGGTGGCGAAAAAGAATCTTGCTGAGCAGATAACGATGGTGCTGTACCCCAATGATGCCAGTGAAAATGGTAAAGAGCTGAGACTAAGGCAGCAGTACTTTTTATCCAGCGCGAGCTTGCAAGACGTGATCGCAACGTGGGTTGAGCAATACGGCGATGATTTCAGTGATTTTGCGGACTATCACGTATTCCAACTCAATGATACCCATCCAAGTATTGCCGTAGCTGAACTAATGCGTATTTTATTAGACGATTACGCGCTGGAGTGGGATGCTGCGTGGAAGATAACGACATCAACCATGGCATATACCAACCATACTTTATTGCCTGAAGCATTAGAGCGCTGGTCTGTGAGTTTATTTGAGCGCTTGTTACCAAGGTTGCTAGAAATTATCTATGAGATCAATGCCCGCTTTTTGTCGGAAGTTGCACTGAAATGGCCCGGTGATATCGAAAAGCAGCGCGCGCTGTCACTCATTGAGGAGTCTAGCCATCCTCAAATTCGCATGGCGTATCTTGCGATTGTAGGCAGTTATTCTGTCAATGGTGTTGCTGCACTTCATACCGAGCTATTAAAAGCTGGTTTGTTTAACGATTTCTATCAACTGTGCCCAGAGAAGTTTAATAATAAAACGAATGGGGTGACGCCAAGACGCTGGTTATCGCACTGTAATCCAGAACTGGCGCAATTGATTAGTGATAAAATTGGTGATGGATGGCAAGCTGATTTTTCTAAAATTAGTGAACTACGTCGTTTTTACGATAACCACGCCTTCCAAAAGCAATGGTTAACAGTCAAACAAAACAACAAACAACGTCTTGCTGAGCTAATTGCCCATGAATGTCAGGTAGAGTTTGATCCAACTATGATGTTTGATGTTCAAGTCAAGCGTATTCATGAATACAAGCGTCAGCTACTTAACGTATTGCACGTTATCCATCTATACGATCGGATCTGTCGTGGTGATGTGGCAGAGCTCGTTCCTCGTTGCGTACTGTTTGGAGGTAAGGCTGCACCCGGTTATTACATGGCGAAGAAGATCATTAAATTAATCAATAATGTTGCCAATGTTATCAACAATGACCCAGCGGCGAGGCCCTATCTTCGAGTGGCTTTTATGCCCAATTACAATGTCTCAAAAATGGAAGTGATTTGTCCTGCAACAGACTTATCAGAGCAAATTTCAACCGCAGGAAAAGAAGCGTCTGGCACAGGCAACATGAAGTTTATGATGAATGGTGCAATCACCATAGGCACCTTAGATGGTGCCAATATTGAAATACGAGAATGCGTTGGTGCAGACAACTTTTACTTATTTGGTGTAACTGCTGAACAAGCACAGCAAGTGCGCCAAAATTATCAGCCCCTTAAGATAATAGAAAGCAACAATGACCTTAAACGTGTTATGGCTTTGCTCGAAAGTGGGCACTTTAACCTATTTGAGCCTAATATCTTTGATGACGTAATTAACTCAATTAAGAGTAGTACCGATCCTTGGTTAGTGGCACAAGATTTTCCTTCCTATGTTGAGAGCCAAGATCATGCGGCTCAAGCATACAAAGACAAGGAACATTGGCTGCGCATGAGTATTCTCAATACCGCAGCAAGTGGAAAATTTTCTAGCGATAGAACAATTCAAGATTACAGCGATGATATTTGGCGCTTGAGCCCAATGCAGTAGTCACCGCAAAAAAGTTATGGAGAGAAGAAATAATGCCTAATTATGCGAATCGTTATATTAGTACCCTCACTCGAGAAACATATGCTTTAATACTTGCGGGTGGAAGAGGTTCGCGCCTTCACGAGCTCACCAATTGGCGAGCGAAACCCGCTGTTTATTTTGGCGGCAAACATCGAATTATCGATTTTCCACTGTCTAACTGCATTAACTCAGGGATCCGTCGGGTTGGCATTGCCACGCAGTATAAGTCGCACTCCCTTATTCGTCATGTTAATCGCGCATGGGGACACTTTAAAAAGGAGCTGGGAGAATCTGTAGAGATATTGCCAGCATCACAGCGATATGGTGATGAATGGTACTGCGGCACAGCAGATGCAGTTTTCCAGAATATGGATATTATTCGTCATGAGCTTCCCAAGTACGTTATGATCCTATCGGGTGATCATGTCTACAGAATGGATTACGGTGGCTTGCTTGCAAAGCACGTTGAGACAGGTGCAGATATGACCGTATGTTGTATTGAAGTGCCCTGTGAAGAGGCTGCAAAAACGTTTGGTGTAATGACGGTAGATGAAAGCAACCGGGTGCGTCGCTTTGATGAAAAACCGGTAGATCCGACGTCAATCCCTGGAAAGCCAGGTGTATGTTTGGCGTCTATGGGGAACTATGTGTTTAACACTGAGTTTTTATTCGAGCAGTTGAAAAAGGATGCGGAACGAGAAGGGTCTGGCCGTGACTTTGGTCATGATATTATCCCATCCATCATAGAAGAGCATAATGTGTATGCGTATCCATTTTGCGACCCATCACATGAAGGGCAGCCATATTGGCGAGATGTAGGGACGCTTGATTCATTCTGGGAAGCAAATATGGAGTTGGTTTCTCCTGAACCACAACTTGATCTCTATGATCCTCATTGGCCAATTTGGACTTATCAGGAACAGTTACCACCAGCTAAATTTATATTTGATGATGATGATAGACGCGGTATGGCCGTAGACTCAACGGTTTCTGGTGGCTGTATTATTTCTGGCTCTAAGGTTAAGCGTTCATTGCTGTTTTCCAATGTGCATGTTCACTCGTATTGTGAAATTGAAGGAGCCGTTGTGTTGCCTGGTGCCAAAATCGGGCGTAACTGCAAAATCAAAAACGCAATCATTGACCGCAGTTGTCAAATACCAGAGGGGATGACAATTGGTTACGATACTGACTTAGACAAAGAGAATGGCTTTAGAGTGTCGAATAAGGGGATCGTATTGGTGACCCGAGATATGCTCGCAGAGCTTGCGGAAAAAAATAATAAATGATCCATGTAGAGGTACTATGCATGTAATTTTAGTGGCAGCCGAAAACGATCGGTTGCCAAATTGTAAGGTAGGGGGCGTCGCAGATGTAATACGTGACGTGCCTTATGCATTGGCGCAGCTTGGCATTAAAGTATCGGTGGTGACACCTGATTATGGCCAAGCTGCTTTAAATCGAAACCTAGTCGCTGATATTGCTGTCCCTTTTCGTCAACACCTAGAAACGGCGACTCTTTGGTCTGTTGAAGAAAGCGACAATGTCACTCAGTATGTCATTTCACATTCATTGTTTAGTGAGCATCATGGCGCTATTTACTGTAATGATCCTCACCAGCCCTTCGCCACGGATGCAAATCGATTTGCGTTTTTTAGTGCGGCAGTTGCTGAACTTATTGAACATGAGTTGATAGCAGAGATAGATGTTGTACACCTACATGACTGGCATGCTGCTGTCGTTGCGGTACTTCGTCAGTTTAGTCCAAGATTCAAACGCTTAAAGGCGCTGAAGACAGTCTATACTGTGCATAACCTTGCGCTTCAAGGGATCCGGCCTTTTAATCAAGACTTTTCCAGCCTTGAGTCTTGGTTTCCGACACTCACCTATGATGGACTCAGTATTTGCGATCCTAAATATCCTCACTGCTTTAATCCGATGCGAGCGGCTATTAACCTGTCAGACAAAGTGCATGTTGTTTCTCCTAATTACGCCAAAGAGGTAATGATCCCAAGTCATCCGGAGCTTGGTTTTTTTGGTGGCGAAGGGTTAGAGAGCGACATGCAGCATGCTTCTTATGAGGGACGGTTAGCAGGTATTTTAAACGGTTGTGTGTATGATGAGTCAGGTGACGAAGAGAATCTAACTCTTGCTGACTATTTGGCGCTTGCTGAGCAGCATGTGTTTCAATGGATGGCGAAGTCTAGCCAAGTATTATCCCGGTTTTACATTGCCCACCAACGCATACTCGCTTGGCGCGGTGAAGCCTTTGGTGGCAAGCTAATTACAAGTGTTGGTCGTCTCACCGATCAAAAAGCACTTATTTTAAGACAGCCTACCCAGTCAGGCATTGTGCTCGATGACATTGCAAAAATAGCCAAGCACCAAGGAGCACGTATTGTGATTGTTGGCTCTGGTGACCCAAGTCTTGAGCAGCTATTTACCGAAGTAATGGCACGCCATAACAATGTCTTGTTTTTAAATGGTTATGGTAAAGCACTCGGCGAACAACTGTACCCGTTAGGTGATTTATTTTTAATGCCAAGCTCCTTTGAACCTTGTGGTATCAGCCAAATGCTTGCTATGCGTGCAGGACAACCTTGTATCGTGCATAAAGTGGGTGGACTATATGATACGGTAAAACACAATGAAACAGGCTATTGCTTTGAAGGAGAAACACTCGCTGAGCAAGGTAGCCAGTTTATTGCGATTTTTGAATTAGCGCTTGCTGATCTGATGAACGATAGCGAAAAATATCAACAACTCAGGCTGCAAGCTCGTATGCAGCGCTTTGACTGGTCTGATGTTGCACAAAAATACTGCGAACAATTATATAGATAGCGAAAATGTAGATAAAAAATTTTCGCATCTGTGTTAAGTATTTAGCAATTGGCTCAGTTGCTAAACAAAAAACTAGGTCAAAGGTATCAAAAGATAGCTTTGGCCTTTCTTTTTTGTCATTTTGCATTATCTTTTAAGCTATTATTTTGATTCTTAATAGCTTAGGTTGATTTTCTTTATCATCATAAAGGGTTAAAATCTAAAAATTGCTAAACCAAAAGTGTGATTGTTCACTTTAGGTACAAAGGAGTTTTTGTTTGAAGGTTTTTGTGGCCCGCCAAGCCATATTTAATCGTAAAAAACAAGTTGTTGCATACGAATTGTTGTTTCGCGATGGTGTAAAAAATAGCTTTCCAAATATTGCAGATGATGCAGCGACAGCCAAGCTGATAATGAATAATCAACTTAACCTCGGCATGCGATATCTCACTTCGGGAAAGAAAGCGCTAATTAATATTGGTCCAGACTCGTTACGTCAGGAGCTGTGTGAGTTTCTCCCAGCAAATGATGTGATCTTGGAGCTATTGGAGACTATTCCGCCAACAAAACAAAATTATGAGCGGATAAGAGGCTTATTTCACAGCAACTTTAGACTCGCGTTGGACGATTTTGAATACTCAAAAGAGTGGGAACCTTTCTTAAAGCTCGTTAGGTTGATTAAGTTCGACGTCATGGAAAATCCGCTGGATACTATAGTGCCAGTAATTGACATGATCAAAGAGCGAAAGAACATCAAACTACTAGCGGAAAAAGTCGAAACCGAAGAAGAATTCGAGCAAGCTAAAAAGATGGGGTTTCAGTTCTTTCAAGGCTACTTCTTTGCAAAACCAAAGATGATTGAGCAAAAAGACATTACTATTAATTATGTGATTGTCATGCTCATTTATGAAGAAGCACTTAAACCGAATATGAGTATTACGCGATTAGCCGAATTGTTTGCTCAGGACACTGCGCTTGCGTACAAACTGCTAAGGCTAATTAATTCCGGCGTATTTCCAATCAAAAGTCGTATCGAATCTTTAAAACAAGCCTTGGTATATTTAGGAAACGAGCGTGTAAAAAAGTTTGTAAACTTAATTATGACAGCCCACGTAGCAGAGGGAAAACCGACAGAATTAACACGCCTCTCTATCGTTCGTTCGCGATTTTGTGAGCTTATCGCACAGCAAATTTCGCCAGGACTTGCCAATATGAGCTTTATGACAGGGTTATTTTCTCTGCTTGATGCCATTCTTGACAGGCCAATGGAGCAGGTTGTAAACAAGCTACCTTTTCCTGAGCAGCTTCATGATGCTTTGATAGGTAAACCCAACACGCTATATTATATTTTAAATATCGTTAGAGCCTATGAGTCTGGAAGCTGGTGGACTCTGCAGGATGCGTGCAGTTATCTAAACTACAAAGACGAAAACCTTCCTGATTTTCATGCTGCTGCGATAAACTGGGCTGATATGTATAAAAACCGTGTGTATTGATGAATAGAATTATTGCGATGGATGCGATCCGAGGGTTCGCGCTACTTGGCTTGCTTTCCATGAATATGGTACATATGGCCAATTTTGAGTTGGGCTATGTACCAGCCCAAACAGCCCACAATCTTGATCCGTTCTTCGCAATGGTTAATAGTATTTTCTTTGATGGTCGATTCAGAACCTTATTTGCAATGTTATTTGGAGCGGCATTATGTATTCAGGTAGCAAAGACGAATGATCAGAGCCTTGCAAGGCATCGACTAACATGGCTAATGGTCTTTGGCGTGTTACACGGCGTGTTGATTTGGCCAGGAGATATTTTATTTAATTATGCGTTGAGTGGATTTGTCGCGCTTCGATTTATTAATGCGAGTGACAAAAAGTTAAGTCGCTATGCAATAGGGTTCATTTTAATCCCTTCTATTGCTATCAGCTTATTGCTGTTAATTGATCCAGAACCACAAATAAATAGAACTTCAGAAGTCTACCTCGAGTTTTTGCAGCAAATTCCAGCAAACTACCTAGAACTGCTCACCCTTAATGGTCTCTACTTTATCATTATCAGTTTACTTATCCCGGTTATTACTTTGTGGTATACCGCGGGGTTAATGCTACTCGGTATGCGTTTATATCGAAGTGGAATGTTTGATTTAGAGCGTACTGAACCTGTTCGTAAAATTAACTTGTTTGCCGTGATAGCCATTATTTTGTCATTTGTCGGCTTTGTTCTTGAACGTAAGCTAGGCGTCGAGTTTTTTGAAGGAATAGATTGGATCCTTGCAGTACCCGTTGCGTTGTTTTATGTCGTCGTAATTAAGGCGGCAATGCGAGGTACAAAACATCAACTTTGGAGTCTCCAATGTGTTGGGCGTCTCGCGCTTTCGCTTTATCTTCTCCAGTCAATGGTGTTTGTAAGCTATTTTTACTTTATAAACCCGAGCGCTATCAGCATTTGGGAGCGGGTGGATTATTTCGCGGCATTTGTAATTGCGTCTATAATTCAATTAGCCCTTGCGGTGGTATATTGTAAGCTGTTTAAGCAAGGTCCATTTGAGAAGTTATTGAAGGTACTAGTGCTACGAAGAGCCCGCTATGATTAAAAAAGTACTAATTGGGTTAGTGCTATGGATGGTGTGTTTTAGTGTTGATGCTAAACAGTCTTTAAATGTCTTGTTTGTTAATCCTTCTGTGCCTGGTGAACCATTTTGGCAGCGCGTCCAAGGCATTACAGAAGCGGCAGCGGATCAATTCGATATTAGATTAGATGTGATCTATGGAGAAGGAAACCGAATTATACAGCTCGCTGAGCTTAAAAAATATTTGAGTTATCGTGCTACTCCCGATTATGTCATCCTCATTAATTATCCTGGTGGTGCTGAAGAAAGCCTAAAGCTTTTAGAAAAATATGGGATCAATCATATTACTTTAGAAGAAACGATTTCTGGCCCTGAAAGGCTCGCGATAGGTAATCCAAAAGAACACTATAAGTATTGGCTTGGGGAAGTGCATCATGATAATGACCAAGCTGGTTACGATCTGGCAAAGAAACTATACCAACAAGCTAAAACTAACGGTCATGAGACAATTTATCCTATTGCTATCAATGGTCACTATGGCACAGAGTCAGATATTAGAAGCAACGGTGCAAAGCGCTTTTTTGATGAAGTTGGCGTGGTGGTTCAGCAAACTGTCTACGCTGGGTGGTCAAAAGAGCAAGCGCTTGATAAGACTAAGAAATTGTTGCACCGCTATCCAAAAACAAACCTTATTTGGTGTGCGTCAGATTTGATGGCGATGGGAGCTATCACCGCAGCTGCATCAAGCACCTCACAAATAGTGTTTGGCGGATTTGATTGGTTGTCGGATACTTTTGAGCTTATTGAACATAATGAGATGCAAGCATCCGTTGGCGGGCACTTTATGATGGGGGCTTGGGCGTTGATTTCGGTGTACGATCATTATTATGGGCACCCCTTTTGGAAGGATAACACTGAACTTGCGTTTGACTTAAGCGTAATCACCAAGGAAAATCTAGCGGACTATTACTGGATAAAGTCAGCGAAAAACTGGCAATCTATTGATTACAAGGCTATGAGTCTTAGAGGAAAGCCTAAAAAGCAGTATCATTTTTCTCCTGAGCTATTAAGAAAAAGTTTGCAAAAGTAGAAATGCAGTAGTGTAAAGCGGTTGAAGCGATTACAATACGGGTTTTTACTCAAAGTGGTTGTATCGTGACAGAGCAAAAGCGCCTCAATAAATACATCAGTGAAACAGGATTCTGCAGTCGTCGAGAAGCTGATGACTTAATCGCCTCAGGCCGTGTCAAAGTAAATGGAATTCTACCAGAAATGGGCACCAAAGTGTCTGATGCTGACACTATCATCATTGATGGTAAGCCTCTGAAAGCAAAGCCAAAGGCTGTATTTATTGCTTATAATAAACCTGTTGGTGTAACTTGTACCACCGAGCGCAAAATCAGAAGCAATATTGTCAGTGCAATCAACTATCCTGAGCGTATTTTCCCTATTGGTCGCTTAGACCGTCCATCCGAAGGATTAATTTTCTTGACCAACCAAGGCGATATGGTCAATAAAATCCTTCGCGCCGGCAATAACCATGAAAAAGAATATGAGGTTGTGGTCGATAGGCCCATTGATGAGCGCTTCGTAAAACGTATGTCCTCAGGTGTTCCAATCCTTGGCACCGTCACAAAGCCTTGTAAAGTACGTAAAACCGGGGCTAAGTCTTTTACCATTGTATTGACGCAAGGCTTAAATCGTCAAATTCGCAGAATGTGTGAATATCTAGGATTTGAAGTAACACACCTTAAACGTATTCGGATAATGAATATCGATCTAACCGGCCTTAGCTCTGGTAAGTGGCGTCACCTTAACGAAAACGAAATGCGAGCGATTAATCACGCAACAGAATCATCGAGTAAAACACAAGAGGCATCAGCGGGTGCTGGTGCGGGAAAACAGCATGATAAGCCTAGAAGTGAAGTTAGTGAGGTTGGTCGTCCAAAGCAAGATAGGCGAGCGCATAACAGCAAAGATCGAACAACTGAACTCGACAAGCAAAATAGCGTTAAGCCTAAGCCAAAAACGCGAAATGGTGAACAAAATCACAGTCACAACAAACGTAAGTCAAGCCCAAAGCCCAATGCTAAGCCTGCAAAAAGGGTCAAAGGTACTTTGTCCTTAAATAAGAATAAGTGACCTGAAGTTCGGATAATTAAGCAAAGAGTAGGGCAATGTAAAGCCCCTTGACAGCTTAATTAGAATGGGCAAAACGAAATTAATAAGGGCTATAGAAATAGCCCTTATTACATTTATTCAAACTGTTACTTTTCATCATCAGGTAGAGTGACGTTCAATTCTAATACTGCTAAATCATCCTCGTTTTGTTCAAACTGGACGTTGACGGCATCTGAATCTACTTTTACGTATTTGCGAATAACATCGAGGATGTCTTGCTTAAGTTGTGGTAAGTAGTCAGGTGTACCACGCTTTGAGCGTTCGTGCGCAACGATGATTTGCAGTCGCTCTTTCGCTAATGATGCGCTATTTTTTTTCTCAGAACGAAAATAATCTAGTAATGACACCTTACCCTCCAAAGATCCGTTTGAAGATACCTTTCTTCTCAACTTGTAAGAAACGGAAATCAACGACTTCACCTAATAAGCGGTTAATTGCATCGCTATATGCTTGGCCTGCATCAGACTCTTGGTCTAAGATAACCGGTTGCCCTGAGTTAGACGCATTAAGTACTGCTTTTGATTCAGGTATTACACCTAGTAAGTCAATCGCTAGAATTTCTTTAACATCGTCTACCGACAACATTTCACCGCTATCTACACGCTCTGGGTTATAACGTGTAAGCAATAGGTGTTCCTTAACCGGCTCTAGGCCCATTTCAGCGCGCTTCGACTTGCTTTGTAGAATACCTAAAATACGGTCTGAGTCACGAACGGATGAAACTTCAGGGTTAGTTGCTACCACGGCTTCATCAGCGAAGTACAATGCCATCATTGCGCCTGCTTCAATACCCGCTGGTGAGTCGCAAATGATGAAATCAAATTCTTCTTTCATCTCATTTAGCACACGCTCAACCCCTTCTCGAGTGAGGGCGTCTTTATCACGAGTCTGAGAAGCTGGAAGAATATAAAGTTTTTCAACGCGCTTATCTTTAATCAATGCTTGATTTAGATTTGCTTCACCGTTGATAACGTTGACAAAATCATAAACAACGCGACGCTCGCATCCCATGATTAAGTCGAGGTTTCTAAGACCAATATCAAAATCGACAATGGCTGTTTTATAACCCTTTAGCGCTAAGCCAGTACCAATTGCTGCACTTGACGTTGTCTTACCAACACCGCCTTTACCTGAAGTTACGACAATAATTTTTGCCATCTGATTTATCCTTTGACCAAAGCTGTAATTTTTAATGATTCGTCTTGTTGTGTTATTTGAGCAGCTTGACCCCAGTGTTCACCTTGCAGCGAATCACTGATCCAATAACTCCCGTTTATAGACACCAGCTCAGCTTCTAAGCGCTGACAGAATATACTCGTGTCTTCTTGGCCTTGCGCACCTGCGATTGCACGACCACGTAAAGTACCGTAAATGTGCACGTTACCATCGGCGATAACTTCTGCACCATGACTTACAGCACCTAGCACGATCAGATCACGGTCTTTAGCATAAATTTGCTGACCACTACGTACCGTTCCGTTCACAATTTGAGCAGGAAGATAAACTTGTTTTTCTACTACTTCTGCTGCTTGAGATTGTGATGGGGTACTCGGTTGCACATCCCTTGAATAGTTTAGTACAGAAAACCCGGCTTCTTTGGCTAAGTCGTGCTGACTTTGAGTACCGCTACACACACCCACTGGATTGAGCTGTAAATCGACCAGTGTTTGCTTTAACTCTTTGAATTCTACAGTTTGCTCCTGAACATCAGCTAAATTAACCACAATTGGTGCACCTTGAAAAAATTTAGGCGCTTGCGAAATTTTGCTATCAAGATCTTGCCTTAACTTGGTCAGATCTAAAGAAAACAACTGCAGCACAGAGAGTGTAAATAGATTTCCTTTTAGTTCGAATGTTTGATTTGCCATATGTACTCAAATTTCTGTTACAACCGCCGCTAAAGCCTTATCTAGCTGACTTTAGCGCGTAGTAAAACTTTCCACAACTTACTAATAGCATGGTATAGTGACCGCCCATGATTAGCAAGAATTTATAGGCTTATAATGCTCACTGCCATATACAAAAGTCCAAAAAAAGCGGATACCTATCTTTTTGTAACTAAAAGAGATGATTTTTCCAATGTCCCTGCACCGTTAATGGAAACTTTCGGCACTCCTATCTATGTCATGATCATTGACCTTGCGAGAAGAACAAAATTGGGAATTGCTGATCTTGAAACGGTTAAGCAAAAATTAACTGACGATGGGTTTTACTTGCAACTTCCACCGCATACAGAAAGCTTGCTTGATGAATTTAGAAAGCAAAACGGAGTAACAGATTCGTGATAAAAAAAATTTCCCTACTAGTAGCCTCAGTTTGCTTGTCCACATCAGTCTTTGCTAACACTCAAGCGAAGTTTGATGAATACCTCAAAAACTTAAAACAAGAAGCGGTTGACAAGGGCTATACACAACAATTAGTTGATGAGGCTTTTGCAACAGCAGTATTTAAGGAAAAGGTGATTAAGGCTGATAAGTCCCAGCCAGAAATTGTCGAAACACTAGAAACTTATTTACCCAAGCGCGTCCCTGAATGGAAAATCCAACAGGCCCGCAAACTCTACAAAGAACACCAAGAATCTTTAGAAAAAATAGCAAAAGAATATGGCGTACAGGCACGGTTTATTGTTGCCCTATGGGGCCTTGAAAGTAACTTTGGTCGTATTCAAGGTGGCTATCCAGTCATTAGTGCGTTAGTGACGCTTGCTTTTGATGGTCGTCGAGAAGCTTTGTATAAAAGACAGTTGTGGGCTGCGCTGGATATTTTAAGGGATGGTCACATCGGTCTGGGTGATTTCAAAGGATCTTGGGCAGGAGCAATGGGTCAAACTCAGTTTATGCCAACTTCATTTAAGTCTTATGCCGTTGATTATAATAAAGATGGTCGCAAGGACATTTGGACGACGCAAGAGGATGCTTTTGCGTCAATAGCCAATTACCTGAAAAGTGTGGGCTGGAACGATGATCTTACTTGGGGTCGCCAAGTTAAGCTACCTGAAGGCTTTGACAATAGCTACATTTTAAAGCGTGGCACCAAATCACACAAAGAGTGGCTTAGTGAATGGCGTAAGTCTGAGCGTTCATTGCAGGAGTGGCAAGCGCTTGGTCTTCGCAGAATGGACGGCACTGACTTGCCACAAGTGAATATCACAGCCGCTTTAGTGATGCCAGATGACGCCAATGGCCGGATGTACTTGGCTTATGACAATTACAAGGCTTTAATGAATTGGAATAGATCTTATTACTTTGCCTCAAGCGTTGGATATTTATCTGACCGTATAGGCTATCCAAAAATTTAGCCTAGAAAATCTGATTTAGCCCGTTCTAGCAACGGGCTTTTTTATGCATTTTTATTGGTGGATATAGCTTGGTAAACAGAAAGACATATAGCTGAGGCGAGTATTATTCTTAATGCAATAAAAAAGGCAGCGTCCAACTCGCTGCCTTTTGGTTGGGCTAATGTATGCAAGTGTCAATAGTAGGACAAAGGTTGAACCTTGCCCCAAAAGACTCGGTACGAAAATAACGTATATGCAATTAAGGTCGGCACCACAATGACTACGCCATATAATAAGAAAGTAAGAGCCGATGCGTCAGCGACCGCTTCGAAGATGGTTAGCTTGCCCGGAACTACAAATGGGTAAAAGCTATAAACTAAGCCGAAGAAGCAAAGCACAAAGATAAATGCTGAAATCAGGAATGGTAGCCAAGCCCCATTATCTGGTGACTTTGGTAGTTTCTGTAACACAAGTTCTAAAATTACAAAGAGCGACAAGCAAATAATCGGGGCTGGTAATACGACTAAGGCCATCGGGAGGTCAAACCAACGCTCATAGATCCACTCATTAATCGCTGGGTTGATGATAGAAACGAGCAACACCCCAACAAAGGCTACTCTCGCAAATTTTTTGCACCAGCTAATAGCATCTTGTTGCAATTTCCCTTCACATTTCATAATTAGCCATGCTGAACCAATTAAGCCATACGCGCAGACAACGCCAATTCCACTAAAGATTGCAAATGCATGGGCAAGAGGGGTATTTTCAAAGCCTATGACATAAAGCCCCAGCATATACCCTTGCGCAAACGAGGTGAGTAGCGACCCAAATTTAAATACTTTGTCCCACCGCCTTTGGCGTTTAACTCTCGCTTTTGCTCTGAAATCAAAAGCGACACCACGCATAATTAAGCCAAAGAGTAAAAACACTACAGGAATGTAGAGCGCCTGCAAGATCATGCTATGGGCTTGAGGAAATGCGATAAATGCAAGGCCTACAGCTAAAACTAACCACGTTTCATTAGCATCCCAAAATGGACCAATAGAGGCTATCATAGTGTCTGCGGTTTCTTTATCGTCCAGCGGGATCATCATGCCAACGCCAAGGTCGTAACCATCTAATATTGCATAAACAAGCACTGCGAGTGCCATCAAACCGGCATAGATGAGAGATAGATATTCCGGATTAAACACGAGTCACCTCCTCAGCAAATTCCTTCATGTCGTACTCTTCCACTTCTACAGACTTGCTAGCAGTGTGGAACAAAGTGCGAATATAAGCGTACAGTAAGATTGCATATATCGTCAGATAGCCAATGAGTGTAAATAAGACGTTTTCTGAGGCAATTGTTGTGACTGCATCTTCAACTCTTAAGATCCCACTGACGATATAAGGTTGGCGGCCAATTTCTGTGACATACCAGCCTGCGAGGGTAGCCACCCAGCCTGAGAAAGTCATCGCAACAAGCGTTTTCAGTTGCCACTTAGGTAACTCGCCCTTTTTCCATAATGTAAAACGAGTAACAAACGCAACTAAGATCATCAGCATGCCCATCCCAACCATGATTCTAAAACCGAAAAAGACGGGCTTAACAGGTGGGTGTTCACCTTTAAATTCATTAAGCCCTTTAATTTCACCGTTAACGTCGTGGGTAAGAATAAAACTTGCCATGTTAGGAATACCGAGCGCAAAGTCGTTGCGTCTTTCTTCCTCATTCGGAATTGCGAATAATAATAGTGGTGCACCTTTCTCTGTTTCCCAAACCCCTTCCATTGCTGCAATTTTTTGTGGTTGATGTTTTAGCGTATTTAGGCCATGCAAATCGCCAACGAAAGCCTGCAATGGAGTAAGCAGCGCCGCAACTGTTAATGCAACGGTTAGCGCTTTCTTGGGGGCATGTTTTTCATCGTTTTTCAGCATTCGATACGCACTGACACCAGCTATCAAAAATGAAGCCGTCAGCGCACTAGCTAATAACATATGGAAGAAGCGATAACCGAATGAAGGATTGAAAATAACTTCGAACCAGTCCGTGGGATATACGATACCGTCTCTAAGTTCAAAGCCTGTCGGGGTTTGCATCCAACTATTCAAAGACAGGATCCAAAATGCGGAAAGCGTTGTACCTATGGCGACGATAAAAGTGGCTAAAGTATGTATTTTAGGTGGTACGCGCTTCATGCCAAACAACATGATCCCTAAAAATGTTGCTTCCATAAAAAATGCGGTCAATACTTCATAACCGAGCAAGGGACCTGCAATATTGCCGACTTTCTCCATAAAGCCGGGCCAGTTTGTACCAAACTGGAACGACATGGTAATGCCGCTTACGACACCGAGTGCAAAGGTTAATGCAAAAATTTTGACCCAAAAGCGATAAGCTCTTAACCAAACCGGGTGTTCGGTTAGGTCATACTTGAGTTTAAAAAACGCCAGAAACCAAGCTAACGCGATGGTTATCGTGGGAAAGAGAATATGAAAACTAATATTTGCTGCGAATTGTATTCGCGACAACAACAACGTATCAAGCATGACGCACCTCGCACTTTAAGACTTACGTAATAATTTATCCTTTAAATCTATTACTTTACTCACAGAAGAACCGAGCTTCATCAACGATTGCAATTGCTCTGGTGATAGGCGTTGAAGTTCCGCTGACCACTTAGTGACGGTTTCAAGTAGGTCATGAATGGATTGCATTTGCTGCTGTGCATACACTTCTTCAGGTGAGTTGGCGCTATCTAGGATTTGGTCACGAAGTAGAGTGAGTGTTGGGTCGATTTCCCTTTTTCTTCTCTCTTCAAATACGCGGTTAGCGAGATCCCAAATAGAGCCGTTTGGAGAGTAGTATTCTTTACGGTCGCCGGGAATATGATGCACCTTAACTAGTTGCCAAGATTGCAATTCTTTTATTCCCATACTCACGTTACCGCGTGAAATTTTTAACGCATCGGCGATTTCGTTCGCTGTTAATGGTTTTTCATTAATAACCAACAAACCAACCATTTGTCCTATAGTTCTGTTGAAACCCCAACGGCTTCCCATTTCGCCGCAATGAAGTACAAAATTTTCTATTTTTGGTGATAAGTTCATTGTTCTAAACTTTCAGTAATTATTGAAACTTTAATATAAAGGTCACTTTGACTTAGATCAAGCATTAATTAAGCTCAACTACAACATAGTGAAAGTTAACCCTCCCCGAATATCTATAATTGCCATCCACTGACCGCAAATCAATATAAATTTCAAATCATTGTGATTTAATGCGGCCGCAATCACACGGATTATGCTGCACAGCCTCTTACTTTTGCAGCGGTACTCACATGACACGGGAATTTATACATGCTAAGAATCCTCCTTTTCACCTTATCTATCTTTAGTTGCACTGCCTTTGCTGAGCGCGCGACAACCATATTGATCTCCATCGATGGATTTAGATGGGACTACATTGAAAAACACGATGCAAAGAATATTGCAAATCTTGCGAAGCAGGGCGTCCGAGCGACTAAGCTATGGCCTCAATATCCGACTAAGACATTTCCAAATCACCTGTCTATTGTTACGGGTTTAAAACCAATCAATCACGGCATCGTCGATAATTACTTTTGCGATAAGAAGCGTGAAGAGTGTTATAAGATGGGGATGGGTAAAGTGGATAGCTCTTGGATAAGTGGTATTCCCTTATGGAATCTTGTAAAAATGCATGGATATAAATCTGCCGCTTATTTTTGGCCAGAATCAGACGCTAGAATCAATGGTATGACGCCTGACTATTACTATCATTATTCAAAGAAAGCCGATTACAAGAATCGTCTTAATGAAATACACAATTGGCTAAAATTACCAAAAAGCGAAAAACCATTGTTTGTCGCCAGCTACTTTTCTCTAGTGGATTCTATGGGTCATGGATACGGACCTGACCATGAAAAAACGAGAGAAGCAGTACAATTTGTTGATGGCTTAATCGGAGATTTTGTCGTTGCTTTGAAAAAGGACAAAATTAAAGTGAACCTAGTACTCGTTTCTGATCATGGTATGGCAAGTATAGAGCCAGACAAAGCTGTGATCCTCGAAGAGCTAGATATACCTAAAGAATGGACTATCAAAAACAGTGGAACGAGAGTGTCGCTTTATGCGCTAGGCGAAGAAAAACTTGAAGCTGAGACACTTATACAGCAGTTACGTGAAAAAGCGGAGGGTCGTTATGAGGTGTTGAGTAGTGAGCGAAAACAGCAACTTAATGGCGGTGAGTCTTCTCGTATCGGTGACATTATCCTGCAAGCAAAAGCACCTATTGTCTTTATGCAGAAAGGCAAGCAAGGCTATTATGGTACACATGGGTATGAGGTAACAGCTGATATGGCCGCATTTTTTGTCGCAAGTGGCCCCGCCTTTAAATCGGGTGTAACGATAGAGCAAGCTAGCAATTTAGAAGTTTACCCAACACTTACACACATTATGGGGCTTAAGCCACTTAATGAGCTTGATAGTAGGGGAGAAAATCTATTAAAGCTGGTTAGGCAGTAAAACAAACTATTTATGATGTTCAGGGCTAATGCGTAACTTAGCTCTGAACTAGGTGAGTAGAGTAAGTTACTTTTTATTGGAAGATTTCATCAACCGTTTTGCTAAAGCAAATACAATATAGACAAGAACCAAGGAATTAAGGACAAGCAATGCATCTTTATCAGATACGAACATCCATATCGCCGCAAGCGCAAGGCAAGCAAGTGTAAAGTGGCCAACTAGTGGATTGGTAGTCTTTTTCTTCATTAAGAACTTCGCTGTATTTATGTTCAGATTATTTTACACCTGATAGCTGAGACAATACCAATAATCCGTTCAAAAAACTAAATATTTTTAACCATGTGGTTATAATACGGGCACACAGAATGTGGACGTTCTAATTCGTTATTGGTCTGACCAGAGTTTGATATAGATTAACTGTTTCACTCAAACGAATAGCTAAAATGTCATGGAAGTACATTAAAGAGAATTTTTAGTGGTACAAATAAATAAAGCAAAACATTGGTTAGACCTTAAAAAGCTGATACTCATTCTTGCCACATTATGCGTATTTACATCGTTACTAAACGCATTGTTTTCGAGCTACCAAGTGCAAAAACAGGTGATGGTAAAAGATACGCTAGAGGCAAATCGTGCCTATGCAACTAAGTTAGCAGATGTTACCGATCTCTTCTTGCAATCAGTATTGATGCAACTAAAAGCGTCGAGCGAAACCATTGCGACGCAGCTAGATAACCCTGAGGTGGTTAATAAAGAGTTGAGTCAAATGCTTACAAGGACACATAGTTTTGACTCTATCGTGTTAGTAAACGCAAAAGGTGAAATTATCGGTGCCCAACCAAGTTCACTTGGTGTGATAGGAGCTACACTCAAAAATGAAGTCGAAACTTTGCCACTTCGTGAAAAAGCCCCTTTTATTGTAGGTCCATTTGTTTCGCCGGCTGGGAATTTGATGGTGAGCCCAACTCATCCAATGTTTGACCAAGAAGGAATATTCGTAGGTTTTATCGCAGCTGGGATTTATCTTAAAGGTGACAATATCTTAGGCCGATTATTAGCAAACCATCATCACCAAGACAAAACCTATATTTATGTTACTGGCCCCAACGGTAAACTCATTTATCATCATGATGATCATCGTATTGGGCAAGACGTCACCAAAAATGAGGTCGTTGAATCATTACTCAGCAAAACTTCAGGTTCCGCCCAAATCGTCAATACCCAAGGGGTAGCAATGCTAGCTGGGTATGCTTCAGTACCGACGAGTGGTTGGGGGGTCGTGGCACAACGCCCATTAGAGGTCACGATGTCACAATTAGCGAACACCATGCGGCACGTCTTAAAAACGACCATTCCGTTTACCGTATTCTTGCTGATTTGTGTGCTTGGACTCGGAACCTTAATTGCTAAGCCATTATGGCGATTAGCTAAGTTATCAGAGCAAGTGCAAGATGGCAGAAACATCGATTTTCCACATGTATCCACATGGTATTATGAAGCCGCGTGGCTTTATCAGGCAATGCACAGTAGTGTTAAAAACTTAGGAGCACAGATCCAGCGCTTTGACGATGAAAGAAAGCAAGATCAGCTGACTCATTTATTCAATAGACGAGGAATGGAAAAGTGGCTAGAGACTGCCTATGAGCAGCAAACTCCGTTTAGCATTATTGCGCTCGATATCGATCACTTCAAACACGTGAATGATACTTACGGCCACGATGTTGGTGATGTGGTAATCAGAAAACTCGCAGAGCTGATGCGCACTAATGCACGTGAACAAGATCACCTATGTCGTAGTGGTGGTGAAGAGTTTTTGATGTTTCTACCGCATGTAGATATAGACAAAGCAGATAGGATCGCTGAGCGTCTGCGCGCATGTACCGCTGAAACTGAGTTTGGCGAGGCGGGACATATCACGATTTCTCTTGGGATCTCTCATTGGCCGCTATGCTCTGAGGATTTGCATCACGCACTTAAACTAGCGGACCGTAGTTTATATCAAGCGAAGGCTAACGGTAGAAACCGCGTAGAGCATGCCGTTTTAGCTAATCATAATGTAGCATAATTGGAAATTCGATATTAAAAAGTGAAATCTGCTCCGAATATCGGTAAGATGCGTTGCAATTTTTACCGTTACCTAATTTGGAGCTGTACTTTCCATGGCAAAAACATTGAAAGTTCCTCATACACTAGTCTTATTGCTAGGTATGATGCTAATTGCATTGCTGTCGACCTGGATTATTCCACAAGGCTTTTTTGATACTGCAACCACTGACACTGGCAGACAAGTTGTACTTGCTGGCACCTACCACATTGCAGAAGAATCTGTTCAACTTACTCCTTGGGATCTGTTAAAAGCTATTCCTCGCGCTTTTGCCGCCGCGCAAGACGTTATCTTCTTTGTGATGATAGTGGGTGGTGTACTCGCAATTGCACGTGCAACAGGCACTGTTGATGCATTGATCGGTCGCTTACTTGAGAAAAATGGCGATAAACCACAAAAGCTGATTTTTATGGTGGTGTTTTGTTTTGCAATCGCGTCAAGTGCGATAGGTACTGCAGGTGAATACATTCCGTTTGTGCTGATTTTAGTTGCGCTCTGTAAGGCAATGAAGCTAGATGCCATGACTGCCGTTGGCATGATCATCGCAGGCTACGGTATTGGATACGGTGTTTCAGCATTCAACCCATTTACGGTATTAATTGCCCAGCAAATTGCTGAAGTACCAGTATATTCGGGCATATGGTTAAGATTTGCT
Organism: Pseudoalteromonas maricaloris; assembly: GCF_024746855.1. Lineage (NCBI taxonomy): Bacteria > Pseudomonadati > Pseudomonadota > Gammaproteobacteria > Alteromonadales > Pseudoalteromonadaceae > Pseudoalteromonas > Pseudoalteromonas maricaloris. Next base: position 610,192 of record NZ_CP024626.1, read on the forward strand.
ATTTTTGTTCCCTTTGTACTGATTGGCTTTCATCATGTATGGAGCTACACCAAAAAGGTACAGCAAAATCCTGAACACTCGATGATGAAAGATGTGCCTTGCCCACTGGCGGGTCAGGCCGCACCTAGCTATCCGCAGCTTAACGGTCGTCATAGAACCATTTTGCTTACTTTTATTGTGACACTTGTTTGTGCAGTTTGGGGAATTGCCACTCAGGGGTGGTATTTATACGAGCTAGGTGGTTTATTTATCGCATGGGGTGTCGTGATTTCAATTCTTGGTAAACTTTCAGCAGACGAAGCTGCAAACCGTTTTATTGAAGGGGTTTCAGACTTGGTCACTACTGCCGTGCTTATTGGCGTAGCTCGTGGTATTGCCCTTATTCTTGAAGATGGTCAAATCCTTCACACGATTGTGCATGGACTTTCAACTCCTCTTTCTTATGTTGCTGCAGAAGTTTCGGCCGTTGGTATGTTACTTATCCAAACGCTTTTAAATATGTTTATTCCGTCGGGCTCAGGTCAGGCATATGTGACTATGCCACTGATGGTGCCGGTAGGCGACTTAGTTGGTGTACCAAGACAGGTTGCGGTACTTGCGTATCAGTTTGGTGACGGCTTCTCAAATATGATAGTGCCAACAAATGCGGTATTAATGGGGATACTCGGCATGGCTGGCGTCCCTTACACACATTGGTTTAGATTCTGTATGCCGTTGATGGCTAAACTCATGGTCGCTGCGGCAACTGTACTGGTACTCGCTGTGATGTTTGGTTATGGTTTGGACGTACAACCGCAACTGTAGTTAAACAAATTTTCTTCTTAGATAGCGCCAATCGGCGCTATCTAACCTTCACTAGACTCAATTTCTCATCACAAAGCAAATTTATTGATCTGTATTTATATTCTATGTAGTTTATTAAGCTATTATTATTTATTAAACAAAAATCTTGGTCGGGAATGAGCCATACAGACTTCTATGAATTTAACGTTTAGCCATTTTTACAATTTAACATCCACTAATCAGCGATATCAATTTGCATTGAAACAGTTGTATGAACGATTTGATGCGGATCATTGTTTTGTGGGTAAATTTATCGATAACGATAAGCGCGTAAAGACCGTGATGTACCTCGCGGATGGTAAAGAAGTCGATAATATTATTTATGACCTTGAAGGGACACCTTGTTTTGATGCTAAAGCAAGCAATGATGTATGTTGCGTCACAAGTGGTTTACAGCAACTTTATGAAGAGGATGAGATCCTTCGCGTTTTAAGCATAGAGGGTTATCTTGGTTTAACTTTGCGAGCATTAGATCATACACCCATAGGAATAATGGTCTGTTTGTTTAATAAAGAAAAACAAGTTAGCCTAGAAGAAAAACTATGGTTTCAAGAATTAGGACACCTGATCTCAACGGAGCTTAGCCACAATTTAGAATTGACCAAACAAGGAATTTTACTCAAACAACTTGCAAAAGGTGAGCAAATAGCGGACTTATGCACTTGGACTTGGCAACTTAAACAGAACAAACACTACTTTTCCCCCCACCTAAATCATCTACTTAAGACAAAAGCTCATTCTCCGTCGCTGTCATTATTGCTCGATAAACTCACGATAGAAGATAGTGAACGACTGCGGATAGCTTTAGAGAAAGTCAAACTAGGTGGAACTCGGCATGTTGATTTACAAGTTTCGTTGACCTCTCGCACCGAACACTACGGGTTATTAAGAATTATTGGTCAAGTAGAGTCTGATGAGCAGCATAGCGATGAACTTGTATTCACTGCGACTATTCAAGATATTAGCTATATTTCATCGCTAAATAAACAGCTCGAACTCACTAATGTTGTGTTCGAGCATGCTACAGAAGCCATTATGATCACCAACAATGAAAATAAAATCATTATGGTGAATCGTGCTTTTGAGCGGCTAACGGGTTATACCGGCTACGAATTATTGGGCCAAGACCCCGCGGTGTTATCATCTGGTAAACAAGATAAATCATTCTATGAAGCCATGTGGGCATCATTGAGCACGGTTGGCCATTGGAAAGGAGAGATCCACAACCGTCGCAAGAACGGTCAGATTTATCCTGAGGAATTAACACTGAGTGTGGTGAAGGATGAGCAAGGTCGAGTTGCTAACTACGTCGGCATTTTTAGAGATATTACCGAATGGAAGCGTAACGAGTCTCAACTTACCTTCTACGCTAATCATGAACCATTAACCGCGCTGTTAAATCGCCGTAGCTTTATGCAGCGCTTAGAAGAACAAATATCGGGCTCAAGAAGTAACAATACCAGTTGCTCATTGCTTTTTATTGGCTTGGATAGGTTCAAAGAAGTCAACGATGTCTTTGGTCCGGAGATTGGCGATAAGGTACTTATTTCTGTAGCTAAACGATTGAAAAATGCGGTTCGCCAAAATGATATTATCGCAAGATACGGTGGTGACGAGTTTGCGTTACTACTTACGTGCAGCGATGTGGAAAGCGCGCTTAAGATTGCTCAAAAGCTTTCACAGAAACTCTCTCAGCCCTATGTATTTAATGAAATTACCATAGAAGTCACTTGCTCGACAGGCATAGCTCAGCTTGAAGCTGGCTCTCGGATCACCGCAGCAAATTTACTCAGAAACGCTGCGCATGCACTTAACAGTGTGAAAAAGACCGAGCGTGGACAGGTAGCCCTACACAATGCCGCAATTCAAAATGCCTATTTAAATAAAATAAAGCTTAAAGACAAGTTAAAACAAGCACTGAAAGAAGGAGCGCTTACCGTTTATTATCAGCCGATCGTTAATGCTGATACCAACCACATCACAAAGTTTGAAGCCCTAGTACGTTGGTTTGATGATGAATACGGAATGGTATCACCAGGTACTTTCATTCCTATCGCCGAAGAATTTGGTCTTATTCATTTAGTTGGACAGTTCGTGCTTGAGCGTAGTTGCCAAGACTTAGCAAAAATCCACCAAGCTGGTTTTACAGAGGTTGGGATCTCTATTAACCGTTCTGTTAGTGAGTTTAAAGCCAGTATTAATCAGGTGAAGTTAATTACCTCTGCCATCGAAAAAGCAAAGATCCCGTATGAAGCAATTACCATTGAAGTTACCGAATCGCTTGCCACAAATCGTTATACTTGGAAAACGCTTAATCAACTAAGAGAGCATGGGATAAAGGTTTCGCTTGACGATTTTTGTACTGGCTATTCATCATTAAGTAACTTGATAGAAAACCAAGTGGATTACCTAAAAATAGACAAGAGCTTTGTCGACAGCTTAATGTCTGATTACAACAAACAAGTAATGATAGACTGCCTCATTAAGCTCAGTGATAAGTTGGGAATTGGTGTGATAGCCGAAGGGGTAGAGCAGTTTACTCAACTCGAAAAGTTAAGAGAGCTCGGTTGTCATCACATTCAAGGATTCTTTTACAGCCCCGCAAAACCAATAGATGCCTGCCTTGAGTTACTCACAACAGACGCTTTTGTTGAACAAACACAAAGTGCGTTAGAAAAATAAAGGTGTGATATTTTGATATCACACCTAAAAAATAGCAGATTGCCTCTGTGCCTTTATTACAACAGTGGTTTTATCAACGCAGTGATTGCTTTAATGTGATCATCACGGTCGTTTAGTGCTGGAATATAGCGATACTTTTCACCGCCAGCAGACTCAAATATCTCACGGTTTTCAACTTCTAACTCTTCGAGTGTTTCTAAGCAATCGGCACTAAAAGCTGGGCTTAAAATTGCGACGTTTTTAATACCTTGACTCGGATAACTCTCAAGTGTTTTGTCCGTATAAGGTTGCAACCATTCTGCTTTACCAAAACGACTTTGGAAGGTCGTCATCACTTTTTCTTTATCAAGATTAAGTTTTTCAACGACTAAGCGAGTCGTTTGTTGGCAAAAACAATGATACGGGTCGCCTCTATCTAAAAATAACTTTGGTGTTCCATGATATGAAAAAACCAATTTATCTGGCTCTCCATTCGCCTCAAGATCTTCTCTAATGGAATTAGCTAAAGATTCAATATAAAGCGGATGTTTGTGATAGCCATTAATAAAATGCAGTTCTGGTACCCAGCGCCAACCTCTTAGCACCTTTGAGATCTGATCAAAGGTTGAACCTGTTGTCGCGCTGGAATATTGAGGATATAGCGGCACAATGATAATTCGTGTGATGCCTTTTTCTCTTAACTTCTCAAGCCCTGATTCAATTGACGGGTTGCCATAGCGCATGGCAAGCTCAACTTCGATGCCTTCAAAACCTTCACTGCGTAATTGCTTTTCTATTTTATCAGTTTGCGCTCGACTAATGGTTATCAAAGGTGAGCCTTCATCAGTCCAAATTGACTGATAGGCGTGTGCAGATTTTTTAGGGCGAACACGTAAAATTATGCCATGCAAAATCATTAACCAAATTAGTCTTGGAATTTCGACAATACGGGGATCGGAAAGAAACTCAGCGAGATAAACTCTAAGTGCTTTAGCCGTTGGTGCATCTGGGCTACCTAAATTTGTAATAAGAATACCCGTTTTGGAATTAAATCGGCCTTCATGGGGGTTATCTGTTATGGCTGAAAAGCGAGACACCTAACGCTCCTTAGATTATCATTTTAATAGGATTATTTTACAAGAAAGGCTATACGGGAGTAAGCCTAATTTCGATCTAAACTGGCATAAATCAATTTGCGCCTAAAATTAACTCACACTATAGTTGTAATTATCATTAATTAATCCCTTCTCTATTGCTATTCATGGATTGAGGGCGTATTTTCCTGCAAATCTTTAAGGGAAAATCAATTTTTTGTTAGTTTTGGACATGTCTAATGAGAACCAACCACCCAGTAACCCAAAGAGAAAAAACCTTTTCTCGCGATGTAAAACTCATCTCCGTCACTGATCTGAAAGGTAATATTGTTGACTGCAATCAAGCGTTTATTGATGTTAGTGGATTTTCCCGTGATGAGTTAGTTGGACAACCTCATAATATAGTACGACATCCAGATATGCCACCTGTGGCGTTTCAAACCATGTGGGCGCAGCTTAAAACAGGTAAGCCATGGATGGGGATCGTAAAAAACCGCTGTAAAAATGGTGATCACTACTGGGTCGATGCCTATGTAACCCCAATAACAGAAAATGGCAAAATCATAGGCTATGAGTCGGTTAGAAGCTGCCCAGATAGGGCGACGGTTGAACGGGCAAGTCAACTTTATACAAACGTAAATACTAATAAAGGAAGCAGTTTCAGTCTTCCCAAATTACGTGTTGTTTGGCCAGTATTTAACATCGTCTCGTCACTGGCACTTTGGTATTTTGCTTCAGAATCTGCAGGCTTTTTTTGGTTAATGGCCAATATGTTAGCATATTCAGCTTATGCAACTTGGCGCGATAAAGAACAGCTGAGACGACTAGAATCTGAGTTGGCGCACAGTTTTTGCGATGAGATATCTGAGCAAGTTTATTCGACTTGGGATGGCACCATGGCATCAATCCAAGTACGCTTAAAGAGTGAAAGGGCACACCTAGATACAATTCTTACGCGTGTTGAACATGCGGCGCAAAACGTATCAAAAGGAGCGCATACGGCGAGTAAAGAAGCGCGAGCAACTTATGCCGATTTACAAAAGCAGCAAACTGAGACTGAGCTTGTTGCTACTGCCATGAATGAAATGACAACAACCATCAACGATGTCTCTAACAGCGTGCAATTGAGTGCTAAAGATGCTCAAAACTCCCTTGATTTGACTTCTCAAACAGAGCAGATCGCTAATAAAACCAAAATTGCTTTTGGTGATTTAAGTAATACCATTGCCGATATCCGCAATTCTGTTGAAGGTGTCTCTAAGCAAACTGATAAAATTGCTGCCGCCGCACAGATTATTGAACAAATCGCTGAGCAAACTAATTTGCTAGCACTAAATGCAGCAATTGAAGCTGCGCGAGCTGGTGAACAAGGTAGGGGCTTCGCAGTAGTTGCTGATGAAGTTAGACATCTAGCACAGCGTACTCAAGAGTCGACTAAAGAGATCCATGCAATCATTGAAGAGCTAACCAGCAGCACACAAGCGTCAGTAAATATTGCTCAGCAAGGCCAAGAAGAATCGCTCCATGGTATTGAACAGCTGAATCAAAGCACCGATATGCTACAACAAATCACCCAAGCAGTTATCCAAATTAGTGATATGTCGATGCAAATTGCAACTTCTGTTGAGCAACAAGCGACCGTGTCTGATGACATTAATCAGCAAGTTGTGAATATTGCTCAGCTTGCGAACAATAGCCTGGATAGTGCAGACAAAGTACATCAAGAGAGTAAAGATTTAGAATCGACCGCAAAAGAAATGTACGAGCTGATTGTACGCTTTAAGCGTAAGTGATGCTATTTAGTTGAGTTAAATGTAGTAGTTCAATCCATCGCTTTTTTGCTAAGACACTTAAATGATAAAAAGGACATCAGTGGATGTCCTTTTTCATAATTATTTTCATAATTAAGGCTCATAGCTTAGTAGTGACAATACTTTTTCAATCGCCGCATCTTTGTTCTCTTTTCTAAATGTGATGTCGAAGGGATCGACTTCAACGTCAACAGGAACACCTAGCACCTCCACATTCAAATCCAAACTGTTTTCATAGTACTCATTACTAAGCTCATAAATCCAACCATTAGGCAGCATCCGTGGAAAAGTATCGGAGGTAGCACCAGCCGTAGCGCGTCCTACCAATGTTACTTGAGGGAGCGCAGACATCGCCAACGCAAAGGTTTCGCTAGCACTGAAAGTACCGTTTGAGGTTAGGAGATAAATATCTTTAAGATAATATGGCCTGTCATTATCAGGCTCTGCATAAACCGATGTCAGCTGATGTAACGCCCCAGCATAAAATGTACTAATATCCCAAACAAGCGTATTTTGTGAGATAAAGCGCTTGATTAATTCTAGTGCTTGTATGTCATGGCCACCTTCATTATCGCGAATATCAATAATCAGCTGATTAGTACGGGATAAGTCTGTGAAAATTTCATCCAGTAAATCGTTGAAAGCCGCATTGGCATAACTAATATCTTGACGCTCAATACCTGCTACATCAATAAAGTTTTGAAAATGATAGAGTTTCAAATAACCAATATGTTGACCACCAGTGTTAATCACTCCCCAATTAGGGCCATTTGGACTTTGCTGCTTACGCATTATAAAGTCTTGCTTTGTCTCTTGATCCAGATATTGTGCAATCGTCATTTGTAGTTGATTCGTTTGCGTTTCAATATATTTTTCAGCAAGTTCACCACTCAAGTTTAGAGCAACCGCTTCTCGTTCTAACCTTTTGGATAGGGTAGGTTTAGCTTCAAAATTTATCGGTTCTTCTTCAAGGCTAAAATAAAGCCTGGTGTGACCATCATTTAGTAGCTCAAGTATTTCACGAAATACGCCTAGTAGTTTTGTCTCATTGGCATCACTTAGCTGCCCAGCATACTGGTTATAAACAGCGTCCCAATCTATATTACGCTCAGAGAAAAATGCATAGTGATTTTTCATATCCAGCCAAAAAAGTTCAAAGATTGCCTGTGCGTCAAAGGTATAGTCACTTTTATCTGAGGTAGATATAAATCCGTCTTTACAGACTTCATCGAGACTGGATATTTCAGTGTATTTTACAGGGCCAGAATCGTAGGGTCGTTTATAGGTAAGCAAGCCTGCACTTTTGGCGCTAAACGCATCAAATAACGGAAGAGGGTCTAATGTCAGAATTGGATAGCAAGAGGAGCCTGTTACTTGCCAGGTCACTAGACGCTCATCAACTATTTGTTTTATTTCACCATAATGTTCCGAATACCAAAGCTCATTTCTTTGCGTTTGTTGAACAACCTCTACGCTGCTTTTATTTTCGTCAAAGTGGCAACCAGCAAGGACGATACACAAGATTAAAGTGATGGGTCTTAAGTTGAATTTTTTCATCATAACTTCCTATCGATTAAAATATGAAGTTATTTTAAAGTGTAAGTGGTGATTTGATTGTCGCGGATTTGTCAGGGGTTTGTCATAGTTAATAGATCAACATTGGGGACAAATTGATAGTTAGACATGCGCCACCGAGTTCACTTCTGCTTACCGAGACCTCAGCGTCATAGTTCAATAAAATTTCTTTTACGATGGTCAAGCCAAGGCCTGCACCCCGTCTTCTTCCTGAGCGACTTTCATCTACCGTAAAAAAGGCTTGGAAGACTAACTCATGTTTATCTTCTGCAATGCCAATGCCATCATCTTCCACAGTTAAGAGAAGTTGAGCGTTACATAAACTTAGTGAAACACGGATCTGCTCGACTGCAAATTTATCAGCATTAACAATTAAGTTATGAAGCACGCGTTTAACATCTGTTTGGCAGGCTCTTATCCATACTGAGTTTGGACAATTTATAATTATAGGGTGATTACAATACTTTTCTAAAGTGACGATGTATTCATTAATTAGTGTACTCAAATCAAAATTGGAAACGCTGGTCTTTGCGGAAAACTGTTCTACTTTACTGAACTCCAAAATCTCATGCACCAGCATTTCAAGCTCTTCACATTCCTCAAATAACTCTCGAACCAGATTTTTGTTCTTTGGTGGAACATCAAGCAACTCAAGCTTGAGCTGAAGTCGGAATAATGGCGTTTTGAACTCGTGAGATACGGCTCTGATCATATTCCTTTGCTGTGCAAAGGCACACTCTAATTTTTCAGCCATTTGATTAAAGGCGTAATTGACACGTCCGACTGCTAAAAGTCCGGTATCAGCACGTTTAGATAACAATCCGTGTGCAATTAATTTACTAGCATGTTCTAACCTAGAAAGTCGAAATTGCAACCAAAGTGAGTGCAACAAAAATAGGACTAGGATTAGTCCTAAGGGTAAACCATACTGAATAAAATTGAGGATCGCCCCTGCAGAGCCTTGCACTCCAAGCGCAGAAAACGCTATTAACTCTTTACCTTGTATTTTTGCGATTACGGTTTGTAATTCCTCATCATAAACGTTTTCGATGACTAACTTAGTCGTTTGCTCAAATGCAGGTCTATCTAGTGTCTGTACTTTTAGATTACTTTTTTCTGAGATCTGGGCAAGTAAAGCTTGCCACTGAGCATCATCCAAGCCAGGACGAGCTGCATCTAAAGCATAAACATAGGCTAGATAATCTAGCTCTACATCCATTTTCAGCTCTTTTGAGAAATAACTTGTAGCTAGAGAAGTCAAAAGGGGGTTTATCACTAAAAACAAACTAACAAAGAGTAAGCTTGCAAATGCTAAACGTATGCTTGTCATTCAGTTTCCTTGCTATTTACAAAAATATATCCTTTCCCTCTTACAGTGATGAGGTGTTGATAGGGCATTTCATCACCGATAATCTTTCTTATCTTCATTATTTTATTGTCAACTGTACGATCGAAACCATCAAATGAGCGGCCGTACAGCTGAGTTGAAATTTGGTCGCGACTTAGAATAGAGTCAACATTAGACGCCAAAAAATGGAATAATGTGTATTCACTGTCTGAGAGACCAAGCGGTATACCATCTTGGCTTGCTTGCCTTGTCGATGAGTTAAATGAGAAGGGGCCAACACGGATCACGTGCCCATTTTGCTGTTTATTCTCACTTTCTTCTGCTAAGCGAACTAGTTTTCGAAATCTCGCTAGGATAATTCGTGGGTTGACTGGCTTATGAATAAAGTCATCAGCCCCCATTTCTAATAGCGTAATTTCGTCTATATCATCGTGACTCGCGGTTAACACAATCAATTTACCATTGTACCTGTTTTGTAGTGACCTACAGATCTCGAAACCATCTTTATTTGGCAACATCAAATCAAGCAATACAAAATCTGGCTGAAGTTTCAGGACATGCGCCAATCCGCTCACTCCATCATTTTGGATACTCACGATAAAACCATGTTTTTCAAAGAAGCGCCTAAGCAGTTCCGCAAGGCCTAAGTCATCTTCAATTATTACCAATGATCTTGAGCTCATATATACTCCTTAAAATCCAGACCGAACGCTCAGAGCCTAAATCTTCCGTTTCAAACCCGATTTGGCGCGTTCTTTAATATTGGTTTGAATATAAATTTGATCTGTTGTTGCGATTTTAGCGTGACCTAAATCTTCAGATAGATGCTTTAGCGGTCGGTGTTGCGCATCATGCGTTGCACCTGTATGTCTTAGCCAGTGTGAAGTTGCGGCTTCGAGTTGCTCTGACTCTTCTGTAAAGCCATCTTCCTTTAGTTTAGCCACTGCTAAGTCAAAACTTTGCTGAACAATACGGCGTAATTGACGAACGTTCATACCGCCTTGGCCCCTTAGTTTATGAACAATTGGGTAGGGCTCATCAACGCGAGGTAGGGCGCTTAACCCCCGGTACTGCCGGTAACGCTTTAAATAACTGATAAAGTCTTCGCTAAGCGTTACATCCCTTAGCTTATTGCCTTTACCCATAATTCTTAGGTACCAAAAGTCATCTTGATCTTGCCAAAAGTGGCTCATTACTGGTGACCAATGAGGGCGGTCAGATAGCTCTGAAATGCGTAAATACAAGCCTTTTAAGCAAGCTAATACGAAAAGATTTCGTTCTAGGTCCGGCTGCTGTTCACTTAAATCACGTGTTACACCAAAAACATATTCCCATTGCAAATCACTCAGCGTATCAGGAAGATTGATTTGCGATTGAACCACTAAATACGGGCTATTTTTCTTAACCACTGGAACAAAGTTAGCAAATGATTTTTCTTCTAAAATGGCAAACTTGTAAAACACATTGAGCGCGGTAAACATTGCTGCCAACGTTTGCTGGCTAGCGCCGTTTTCTTTGAGAACAAATGGCCGCCAATTTTCGTTAACCTGACGGATACCTTGGTTTTGCTTATAACGCCACTGCACAGAAGTTTGTGTCCATGCGTTATCTGGCTCTACCACAAAATCCACATATGCCTCGATGTCTTCGCGTTTTAGCTCAAACACTGACTTCTCAGCAACCAGCCACGACCATAAATAAAAGCGCTCAAGCTCATTACGAAAGCGGTTAAAAGTTGCTTCAGACTTACGACCGTAAACATACAAAAACTGAAATAAGAACTGTAGCTCGCTATGTACCGGTAGTGATTTACCATGACGAGCCAAGAATTTTTCCAGCTCTGGATATTCATGCCCAAGCGTATCATCTTCAAGATGGGCGATTTGATACCTAAGCTGCTTTAAAGTGTCGACCAGTGGTAAAATCATGATAAGTCCGATATTGGTTAGTATTGGACATATTATAATAATTCAGATACGTATTATGCAATACTGTATAAATAATCCCATAATTTATATTATGTTAAATTTGTTGTGTGGCGTTTTTGACCGTCATCTGAGACCCCTATTGTAAGGGGTTGTTCATTTCTAGATTTGAGTATGGATCGGATTCCAATGAATGGATGCTCTGAAGCCCCTATTAAATCTGGACCTCAGATAATTTCGCTTTAAATCTTTAAAATCTCATCAGGCATTTGTTTTTAGACAAAACCTGATCGTTTTGCCTCATTTCGCGATCATTCCTGCTCAATGTACGTTTAGAATTAGATCGAAATTCGCCGTTTTAAATTGAGTTTAAACGACCTTTAAACGGACATTAAACACGGTTTAAATCTTGTTTAAAGCAACCACACGGTTAAAGTCACTTCCAATCTGCACTGTGATCATCACACCATCAATGGCCAGTTTGACCACGCTTTTATTAAACGAAATGAACTCGCCAGTTTGTACAATGCGCATCAATTCAGATGCTTTCTCAAACCCTAATAAATTGATAGCTGTCATCAGTACTGAGTGTTCAATGACGATGAGCGTACTCTTGGTTTGTGGTGCTACCTTTATTATATGGTTGAATACTTTGCTTTGCATGTGAGCAAGCGTAAATGCGGTTCCTGAGTCTACCTTGTTTAATACTTGCTTTGCAGCTGCGGTAGCCATTTGCTTTTTGAAATGACTTTCACCTTGGTTGATGATCTCGTTAAAAATGGGTGTAGTAACTTCGCGTAAGTTCTTGTCCAAGCGCCCTAACATTTCCCCCGTTGATTTATCGGCACCTAACCATGCTTTGCCAGGATTGTAGTTCCAGCCTAGGTCGATGCCTGACAACTTTTCTAACTCTTCGCCTGTTTCTGGATCAGCCACTTTAAACGGTTTTAATAATGGGTCGACTACATTGTCTGGCGTTACGGTTAAGCCCATGCGTTTAATATCAGCATCACTTAGGCTCACAACTTTACAGCGGCACATCCATCCGTTTGGTGGGTAATGCGAGTCCCAAAACTTATGATCTAAAGGCAGTAATATATAGTGCCACTTTTTATGCTCCGTTCTTACACGCTGATCACCTGCCGTTAAGTATAGAAGATATGGACGTCTGTGCTTTAGTCGCTCTTGCTGTTGCCAGCGCCCAGCTGCTCGCGCTGTATTTTTGTTATTTTGGTAGATAACGCGTGTTCGCCAGCCGCGCTTACCGTTATATGACCAGCCATGTTTTGCAACTACCTCATCAAATCGCTTTCGAAAGGATGTGATAGTTTCACCTTGCTCAATAGATGCTACTACTGACTTATATAGGTCATCCAACAGCTCTGTTTTTGTAGCGCCTGCAACTGTGAATGCTCGCGCATGAATATGGCCCTGTAGGTCTTTATATGACTCGGTGGGTATTTGGATTTTTTGTTTAAGGTTGGAAATGGCCTCATCGAATTTAACGAGTTGGCCATGCTGGGGAGATAAACCTGGCATACGTGCCCTACTTACTCAGCAATTTATTGGTTTTATCCTTGGATCCAAGGCTTGAACCATAGAAAAACTGCAGGATTGCACCAAGTGTGGTACCGAGTAAAAAGCCTAAAATGGTATCGGCATAGCGCCTTGCGGGCTCTGAGATGTCAATAAAAGTAATGCAGCCTATATAAATGAAGGTTGCGACCGTTAAAAACCACGCGTACTGGTAAACAAATCGCTTTGCCATTTTGTCATCTTGATCTAGCGCTTTGTTTTGCATATTCCGAGCGCTATCCAAATTTTTGAATGCCAGCTCGGCTAGGTTCTCTTCCTTATTTAGTACCGCGAGTCTAAATTGGGTTTGTAGCTCGCTGTTTTTGCTTATCTTATCAAACGCCTTTGTTGCATCGCCTTCGCCTGTAAGCGTTTGCGCCATATCTACCACTTTTGTGGCTACCTCTGCGCCATTATCACCACCAATCCATTGGCCTATCTTTTTATCCAGGCCGGTTAGCTTAGCTAGGCCCAAAGCAATCGTAATTGGTTCCATAACTCACCTCACAGCTTGGCTATATCAAGCGAAACAGCATTGTCATTGCCGTGATCATCTTGCTTGTAAAAGCGAATAAAGCGCACACTATCTATTACGTTTATTGACTCAGCCAATATGTCCATTGCACGATGCCATTTGCCTGTTTCATCAACGATTTCCAAGCGGCGTAAACCTAAAATACGCTGCGGATTTACTTTGCCCTGTTTGTCAGTAGAGAACGCTTTTTTGACGACAGCTTTAATATTTTGATTACTACCTTCTGACCATTCATCTAGACACTGGAATATTAACTCTGTAGCTAGCTTTTCCTCTGGACCTAGCTCGATACGCTCTTGAGACTGTATGCTTACGGCAAGCTTATTATCGAACGAGCGCAGCGTTACATTCCCTTTCTTACCACCCAGGTTAACGTCGTATTCTTGGGCTAATAACTCCATAAAGTTATCGGCTTGTTCCATCTGCAAACGCTTAAACTCGGCAAGCTCTTTTTGCTGTTTTTCAGCCAACGCTACGGCCTGTTTTACAAACTCGTCTTTAATTAGGTCGGTTTGCTTAATATTGGCGATGGCGACTAAGTTGCCCTTGCCGTCTTTCATGTAACCTTCAGGTATATCAGTCATCGTTTATCTCCGTAGAATTGGCTTCATCCATCCCTTGTAAAAACTCCAGTTCAAACGCTTTACTGGCAACGTCAGCCAGTGCGGTTCCACTGAGGTTTGGGAATTCAGAAAGGATTTTGTCTTTTAGTTCGGTTAGGCTTGCTGAGTGCTTGGCAAATTCAAATATCTTGGCAATTTCCACATCAGTTGCCTGGTCAAATTCATCAAAGGAATTCACATCCATGTGGTTGCTATCCTTCGCTGCAAAGTCCTGTTTTGCAGCTGTGGCAATTCCAGCACCATCGTCCCTTACTTCTAACACCGCCTGACCTTCCTGTGGCTTTGGTACTCCTAGTGTTTTATAGGCGTGATCTTCAGTTACTTTTATCAACTTGGCGGTTTCTCTAATGACATTAACCGCGTCTAGATTGATCTCTTTTTTGTCTCGCCAAATGTATTTGGGCGGCTCTCCACCATCAAAGTTAACGTGATGAATAGCCTCTAAAATTTGATTGCGATAACTCGATACACGTGCCCTATCCGCCCGTTGGTTTTCGCCTGCGCGCTTAGCGTGTGTTTCGCTCGCCGCGCGTGCGCCAGACTTTTGCTCAGTTGCCAACGTTTGTGAGGTGAGTGCTTTACTCATCTCCGCATTACACATATCTATCAGCTGTTTTTGTACAGGCTCACCGCTGAGCTTGCTTTCGATGATCTCAATAGATGAATCATCCGGTATGGTCGCGATACCATCGGTAATAAGTTTTGCTAATCCATCAATTAGCTCATCTACTTGGTCATCGGTCTTCCCGACAGGGTGCTTGCCAACAGGAAATGGCACGCCAAAACGCTCGCAAAGCTGTACAAAAAACTTAAAACCACCGTGCTTAAACATCCATGGCCAAAAGCAGCTACTCAATAGGGCTACACCGTACGGGTTCTTAGCGCTCGGCATATGTCTAACACACGTCCAGCGCTGGTCTACCAACTCCTCGCCGTGCGGGTTGTCACGGGTTTTGAGTAGTAGTTCGTGGTCGGGGGTAAACACGAATCTGCTTGCTGGCCACATCTCAATTTTGTTTGGTAGCCAAGTGTTGTCTGCCTTTTCATACGCGCCGAGGTGAGTCACAGCAAACCCATGCAAAATAGCGCTGTAGTTGTGCCAGTCTACGTCCATCCATTCGGTGTTTATTGCAGGCTTTCTTGCCATTAGCGTCTTTGCTAGCTCATAGCTCTTTTTACTCGCTGCATCATCACCGCCAGGCACCAATTCAGCTGTAAACGCAAACATGCCAGAGCACAGTGTGCGTAGCTCACCAATTACATGTGCATCAGCGGCAATTTCGTCATAAATTAGGGCGCTTTTGCCAGCTTTACGCAGTATTGGGTCTGGGTTTGGTAGTTCACGCATCATGGCCCAGTGATTTGGGTCACTTTGGCTCATGTTGAACATTTTTTGCAGGGCTCTATAACCCCGATAACTTAAATGAGGTTTAGACATGGTAGCCCCCTATGGTTTTTGTTACTTTTTTGCTGCGTACTCTGGGCATACCACCTGCCCCAGTGCTGGCAATCATCCATAATATGGTGAGCGCACAGCTCAAGTCGTAGTGGTGTGTACTTTGTTTGTCGGGCCAGTTATCTAGCTCATCCATAACCAGTGGGCATTTTGAATTAAACGCAATTTGGGCAGGTACGTTGGTCACAAAGGGCTCCAATCCCTCTATACGTTCTTCCTGACTTACCGTTGCGGTTACCCCGCGTAAAGGCAGTGCAATACCTTCGTCTAATCCGCGTTTTATGTAGTCTTGGCGCATGTATTCAAATGCATTGTTATTCTCAAACCCCCACACCAAACAGTTATATTCACGCTGTAGGCGTATCAGGTCATTAAGTAGCTTGCTCGTGCCTCGCACCTTGCGGCTTTCGTACTCAACATGCAGCTTGCCCAGCTCTTTACAAAACAGGCCAACCAGCAACGCGCTAGGGTCTGCCCCTGCTGTTTTACCCATGCTTGGGTCACATGCGCCGTAGGGCGTCCAAAGATTTAGTCGGTTTACCCAAAATTCAAATTGAAAGAAGATCTGCTCTTCATCGCTCTTAGCAATACCCTGCATTTCACGGTTAAATTCGCGCTTGTTTGACGCCCACATCACCATTAAGTCATACAGGCTACGCACGCTTGGCCATGATGTTTTTGAGCCTTTACTCATTTGGCGCTTTTGCTTAATCCAAAACTTAAACGATGGTTTATCTTCTTTGGCTACAGCTTGGCCTTTTGCTGCCGCTTTTTTCTCGAACTCTTTGTCTTTAAAAAGCATCAAATCACGGCATTCTTCCCATAAATCCATGCGCTCAGGGAATTGCTCAATGGCTTTAAAGCGGTGTACTAAATGGCCAGGTGCGTTTTCAGCACGCGAGATTGGGTCGTCGCTGTTTAAAACCGTGTTTACACCAAGGAATTTTACCGTGCCATCAGGTGGGCCAAGGTATTGCACAGCGGCTTCTAAAAATCCCCAACGTGAATCTCGCTCAGTGGCTGAGCGGGCTTCTTTATCCGTAATAATGTCATCGGCCATAAGTAATTTGGGGCGGCTAGCGCCGTGGAATGCACCACGAACAGACTGCTCAGCCCCTCGGCTTTCAAAGCGTACGCCTTGCGCGGTAACAAACTCACCAATCTTCCATGTGGGGCTGGTTTGGCAAACCTCAGGAAAGTCTAAGAGCAAATTATTATTCTGCAGTAACTCAGTTTTTACCACTTCCAATGTTTTGGCGGGCATCTTGGCTTCAGCGCCAAACAAAATCGCGTAATCAATAAAGAGTGCGGGCTTTGGTAAATCCAACTCTTTGCAAACATCATCGTCTTGTAGCAGGGCCAATACCGCCACATAAACAGGTGATATTTTCACGCCCAGCGTTGATTTACCCTCACCACGAGGCGCAACAAACCAGTTTTTCCAACCATTGGTTAGCTTTAGGGCCTCAGGAAACCAGTTCATAAAGTAGCGCTGAAACTCGCTAGGCTCTTGCCCCTCGTCCAACCACATATGGTGCGGAAAATACGTATACACAAAAAACTCAAAGTCCCCGCCGAGCACGCGCTTACGTCTTGCCTTTATGGCCTCTGGGCTTGGGTCTATGTCACGCTGCTTAGCCTCAATGTCTAACCGAAGGCCTGCGGTGATCTGCTCAAGCTCTGCCAGGAACTCTTTACTATTTAAGTCGCCCATCAGTCATCCATAATGTTGACAAGCTGCGGGCCAAACGCGGTTAAAATCACAACCAGTTGCGGAGAAAAGTCAGGGTGGTGCTTGCTTACAAAGGCGGTCAGTTTCTTGATCACTTCTACCGCCACCGTACGGCGCTCAATGGTTTTGTTACCCCCACTAAGCTTCATAACCTTGCTATACATGTCACTTAGCTGCGTAAGCACTTTTACCCGCTCAGCTGGCGTCATAGCGGTTTCTGGGTCTCTGAGTAGGCTAAACGTTTCACTGGTTTGAATGGTAAATTCTTCGATAAAATCTTGAGTAAACTCCCCTGCTGGCCCTACCGCTTTTCTGGCTGCTGTGCGCGCTAAATCCCAGTCATCGCCACTGGCTTTGGCTTCGGCTTTCCAACGTCTTGCGGTGCCGTCGGCTACACTATGTTTTACAGCGGCAACAGATAGCGCCAATAGCTCATTAACGTAGCTGTGGCGCACTGCATTTTTAATATCAGCAGAGTGCGCCATATCAACCTCCGGTTTTAAGCTTTAGCAGCTCAACGGCAATCGCAACCGCAAGGCCAGCGCCACCGCCAAGGCCCGCAATTTTTACACGGTTGTTGGTCACATGGCCTTCCACCTTTTCAACACGCGTTTCTAGGCCGTCAACCCGCTTAGTTAAATCGGCTTTAATGTCGGTGACTTCTTTGAGGATTGCGGTTTGTGTCGCTTGTATTTGGCCAATAGATAGGAATAACTGGTTTTCTTGTTCTGGGGTCATAGGTACCACTCCCCTGAGGCCATTTGCTCGGCGAGTTCATCTGCACGATTGCCAACTTGCACCGCCCAACGAGAGTTAAGCATTTCATGGGCTGCTAGCTCCCAATCTCCGCTTTCAACTGCTGCAATCGTATTTTTAAAGTTGAGCAATCCAGTAATGCCAAGGTTAAAGGCCATGTTGATTAGCACGGCTTCGCGGGCAGGATTACATTTTGTGGTGTTAATGTTGCTGCGAACGGCGTGGGTGAACTCTGTAATGTCATTACTGAGTAAATAGTCCGACTCGGCTTCAGTGATGCCGCGCTGCTCTAAGTTCCTACCAACACCGATTGTGGCGTACCCTGCAGGGCAGTTGTACACCGTTAGGCGCTCGCCTTCGTGCCGTTTTAATTGGTTAAATAGGTTAAAGTCCATGGGCAGTCCTACGCTTGAGTTTGGTTTTAACTTTTACAAAGCACTCAGGCACAGGTTTAGGTGGTTTTACGGCACGTTTTTTAGCAATCAGTGCTTTCACACTATTGCGTAACAGCTGTAAATATCGTGGCTCACAGGTTGCTGCAATCGCTTGCTTTTCTTCACGCGTTTTTGCTGCAACGATTAGCTCCGCCAACACCCACACAGGCAATGATTTTGCTTTGCTCATGGGGTGATGATCGCGTAATCATCTTAGGCCAAACATATGGAAAGTAGTTTTCAACGGGGGGGAGTAAAGCGGTTAAATTAGGCTAAATTAAAATCGGCCATACTTCAATACTGGCCGCATTAATACTAAGTATTAGTCATGTATACATAGAGGTTTAAGCTATCGTAGCTGCGAGCTCTACATATTTGAAATATGAAGGAAATGTTAAATAAGGTACATTATCGCTTATTTGGCCGGAGTAAGATGCCGATAAACTATCAGACTCAAATTGGTTTAATAAATGTACATTCTTTTTTACGTGTTTAGTCATAGTCTTTGAGTCTTTTAGATTGTGATAAGTGAATTCTAGT
This sequence comes from Pseudoalteromonas maricaloris, assembly GCF_024746855.1. Lineage (NCBI taxonomy): Bacteria > Pseudomonadati > Pseudomonadota > Gammaproteobacteria > Alteromonadales > Pseudoalteromonadaceae > Pseudoalteromonas > Pseudoalteromonas maricaloris. The sequence continues at coordinate 629,100 of NZ_CP024626.1, forward strand.
GCGACTTTGTGGTACTCAGTAGAACTTGCGTCTGCTTGCCGGTGATTCAACAGTGCTGCGATTGCAATAGTCTCATACGAGGTAGATCTATAATCTCTATCAAGTTTCATTGCTATATCTTTGGGAATATATTGGTTCCCTTTCTTTTTATGTTCATAAGAAAAGTGAAACTCTGGATGGGAAAATTCACATAGAAGTTGAATGAGAAGATGTGAATCAAATTTTATGCTCTTGCCTAGAGAGAGTAAAATGGACTCATATTTATCGATTAGTTGTTTGACCCTACGTAATGACAAGCCATAACAATTTGCAACCTCTCCAAATATTTCAGCTAGGTGATCTAATTTAGTACCATTTTTAAGAAATGGTAAAAATAAACCGTCTAACAAGGCGTTGATATTTGAACGCGCGATCAAGAATTTTGCAAACGTTGTTTTATCTGGTTCAGGAAGCTTCGCACTTCTCCCAAAAAAACGCGATAAATATTCACTGCCATCAAAGGTTGCGCCATATATGGCTTTAATAGAATGGCTTAACTGTTCTGTATCGGTAGCAACCACAAACACTAAGCCATCAATATCGAAGATATGCTTAATAGTTTCTAAAAACTCTACTGCATAATTTGGTCTGCATCTATCTAGTTCATCAACTAACACAAAAACTTGTTTTTCAGGTGTGGCAAGAACAACTTCCCTTAAAACCTTTCTCAAATCTTTTAACGCTTGTTGCTGCTCAAAATAAAGTGAAGATAAATCTTCTTGCTCTTTTGTCTCTTCAAGCTGCATATCTTTACCAATTGTGTAATAGATTGCTTGTCCAGAGGCTATGGAAGCCGTTGCCCCCAGTAACTTAACAGAGCTGTTGTAAAGAGATTTAAGCTTTTTCAGGGCATAATTTATATTGCCTTTAACGTTTTGTTTAGTGCTGACCATCTTAACTTGGTTAAGTATCTCAGAAACTATTACAAGCAGCGGGTCATTTGAAAAGTCAGACTCCCACGCGTTTATGTAGATAGTCGGTAGCTTTTCCTCATAGCGCAGTTGTGTATATATTTGTCTTAAAAAGTGGGTTTTGCCTATACCCCACTGGCCGTTAATATTTAGAGTCAGTGCCTTTTTCTGCGATTTAATATAATTGCTAAGGAACATTCCATACTCTTTGTTGCCAAGCTGACAATTTTCCCATTTGTACTCTTCTTCCCAACTCTGGAATGGATCTGCTGACATAACTTTCCTTCGAATTTTGTATTTATGATTTAGATAGGTAGAGTAGAGTAAAATGAATGAGCTTGGAAGAGTCCAAGTTTCAATCACATAGCGATTGAAACTTGTGATTTTGAATAATTGTTATAACTTAAACTCCATCTGTTGCTCCTTGTAAGCGTTGTGCTCGTTTAGGATTTTCATGATCCACTGCCTTGTAATGCCAAAACGTTTAACCAGGGCTTGAATGGTGGTCCCGTTTTTCACCTCTTCAACTATCACCTGGTCGCGTAGCTGTATCAGCACCTTGTTTAGCATGGGCACTTGGTACTGGGTCTCTGCATAGTTGGCCAGTGCTAGGCACATTTCCTCGCCAAATACCTTTACAAAGTGGCTCTCTGGGTTAGCTGCTTTTGGTATATAAAACATCTGGCCTTGGTGCTCACTAAGTAGTTGAATGGTTTTTTCAACGCCTAGTACTTTTACAAACTGCCTAATGCCTGCAGGCAGCGCCCGTAAGTCAATGTTTAAGTCACTCATCAAACAGGCCCTCCACGCTGTATTCGCGCTCTATGTCGCGCCTGTCTTGTAGTGCCTCTAAACGATGGCGGGTGCGGCTGATAGCAATATCCTTTTTACTTGGTTTGCGAGCGGTTAGGTTTTCGCTATAGCGCTCGCGGTTTACCACAATCGTAAATTCGTTAAAGCTGTTGCTGTTTGCCATTGCCTTGCCCTCTTGCTAACCAGCCTTTGAGTATTTCAATCAGCTGTTGCCAGTTGTCGCTAGCGTCTTGTAATGGCACGCCGTCAGTGTGCTTTTTACAAAACGTCTCGCATGCTTGTTTGCTGTCTATCTTTACCAATCCCGCTTTGGCTAGTAATCCCCAAAGACGGTAAATATGGCGCAGTGCTGAGGGCATGCGCTTACGTTTACGTGTGTTTGGGTTTAGCATGCGGTAGCGCTTAAGTAGCACTTTGCGCTCGTCTGTTGTGAGCTTGGTGCTGGTAGACACGCGAAACTTGCTCACCTCCAATACATTTTGGCGGTGGGCATCATCACTAATGTTTGCGTAGTGCTGTGCGGCTTTAATTTGCTGGACTAAAGTCATGCTACCTCCTCGATTGTAAAGTCTGGTAACAGGCTGAATTTAATGATTTTTACATCCCATGGCTTGTCGTCACTGGTATGTAAACGGGCAATATCTGAATAACGCAAGGTAAATTCGTTGGTAAAACTTACCGATGATTTTACCTTTTCTAACTGCTTGCATTCGTATAGCTTTATACCCAAGAGGATGGCAAACGCCGCTTTAATGTTGCCGTTTACGCTATCCAGAATAATGCCTTGTGTGTCGTGCTTACAGATTGCCGCCAACATTTGGGTGTTGTTTTTGGTATCGCTAACCGCAAATTTGGCGCTAAAAAAACCTTCGTTTACTTCGATTGAAAATGCCATTGTCTTTATTCCTGTTTACTTAGCCTTGTTGCAGCAAGGCTTTTTATTTCAAAGGTATACGAGTGACTACTTACCCAAACCACCGGAAGTACTTGAGGTTCGCGTTGGCAGCTCGCAGGTCAATTGCTCAAAGCTTTTCTCAAACTGAGATTGACGCGCTGGGTCTTGAGCTTGCTGGCTGGACTTTGCGTGACTTTCACGCTTGGCGCACTGGCAACAGTCTTGAGGTAAATGCATTTCTAGAGGCGGTGAGTTCTGCATCTTCCTTATCTGCGCTATCTCCTCAGCCGTTAAAAATTCGCTTAGCCGGCTATCATGTTCTGTCTGAGGCGGTTTCATTGCTGTCTCCGTTAATTGAGTCTTTGGTGCTAGAAGTTGAGGACACTTATCCTGGTCAACTTTGCTCGTTGAGTGAGGTATATCAAAAGTCGCGTTTAACGCTTGATGCTGTATGGCCATTTGGCTCCCCTTGTCCGTTTCAATTTAAATAGTGGGTTTGTTTAAAATCGCAGAGAAGATAGAGTTCACCATAAGGCGGTCTACTTTCTTGTTTGGGTTCTTGCGTATATGGGTAAGCAAGTGTGGTAAAAGGTTTTCAACCAGCATGCGAGCATTACCCTCAACGCGTTTATGTAGCCACTGCCACCACTTGTCGTTGTCTTCAGCAATGGTGATGGTGTTTTGGGTTAGCTCATAAAACAGGGTTTTTATGTCTGCGACTGGCAGCTCACCAACTGGGCTTGGCCAAAAGCACACTCGGCTTGAAATCAACTCGTAGCGCTCTTCACTTTGTAGCTTGTCGATGAGCTTAATGTTGCCAACCAACACAACGCCTACGCGTGCTTGGTCTGAAATAGTACGCAATGGGTCTAGTGCATTGGGGCGGCACTTGTCGGCCTCGTCCAAAATAATCAGCCGCTCAGAATCCTTTAGCGCATTAATGATTTTTTGCAGTCGCTTGTAGTTAGACGCTTTAGGAATACCCAGTTGTATTGCCAGGCTCTCTAGCACTTGGGTTGAAGCGGTTTCTTCGCTGCCGTAAATTAGCAAGGTGTCGTCGTGGTCTTCGCAATAACGCTCAATGCCTTTGGTTTTGCCAAGCCCTGCTTGCCCTGCAAATACCGCAATGCGGCGTCTGTCTCGTGCTTGCTCACACGCGGTTTTAATCAGGGTAGGTACACTGGTTTTTACAAAGGGCACTTCACCATAACGAATGCGAATAGGCGGTTTAGCTTCTGGTTCTTGCTGCTCTGTGGGTTTTTCATCTACCGTTGTCGGCTCTAAAATACTCCATACTTCATGCAAGTATTTACTCGGGTTGGCGGCGTACTTGCCGTTTAACAGCTGGCTAACCATGCCCGTAGTTTTGCGTAAACGCGAGGCCAGTGAGCTACTTGTAATGCCTTCTCCGCTTAGTTCTTTGTCTTTCATCCGCTTTTTAATACGCGCAAGCACTAGCTTGTCATCTTCTGAGTAAGTTGGGCTGATGTCTGTTCCGCCTGCTAGTTGCTCAGCATCAAACTCACCAAAAAAGTGTGTCCAAAGTGCATCAACCACTTTGTTTGGTTTTACCGGGCTTTGCCCAGCTAGTACCTTGTTTACTTGCGCTAATGGCCAACCAAGGCAGTACTCTGTCTCGGCAATGTTAAACAGGTCTATCTCGGCGTTTAATACCGCGACTTGTTTTTGTTGGGTTGCACTGTAGTGCTCTGTAAATTTCATTCGTCATCCTCCAATACAAACGCTTCAGCTAGCTCAGGCTCGTACTCGTCAAGGTCAACCGCAAAGTCGTTTATATCAATGCTGTATGTTTGTGGGGCTTGGTGTGTAAGGGCACTGGTGTCGGCTGCTAATGCTTCAACGGCCGCAACGTCTACAATGCGCTTTTGTGCCGCACGGGCTTGTTTTTCTGCTAAGTGGTTAAGCAAGCGTTTTTCTTGGTTAACCAAACGCTCGCTTTGTTTTTGCTCAATACGAGAGGTAGGAATAGCGTGTGACTTGTTCTTAAGCTGGCAAACCATAATGAACTCACCCGTTTTCTCGTACAGGTTAATAAACGTGTCGTCGTGTAGGTCATACCCTGCTACTAGCTCTTGGCCATTAAACTGGTGCAAATAGTCAGCGCTGTAATAGCGGTTATGTAGGCGAATACGGCCACGGCGCACATTGACCTTTTCACGGGGTAAAATCACAAAGTCGGTAGCTGGCGGCGCATCTTGCTGTAGCCCCTCTTCCCACACTTCTATGCGGGTTTTGCCTTTTATTTCTGGGTGTGGGCTGTTGTGGTAGTCGTGCAAAAATGCCGTAAACTCCGCAACCCATTCATCTACTGTGGGTAAGGTGCGTTTACCTTGGCGTACTTCTTTAAGCACTAGCTGTTTGTGGCGGTCGTTATGGTCGCGGCCACAATAACTCGCAAAGCGTTTACCAACGCGGTCTTCCATATGTAAAAAGAAGCGCTCAATCCACTTTGCTCGGGCGTTACCTGGTATGGCAAAAATGGTGTCTATATCAAACTGGGCATATACACCCGTGCACTCGTCGGCCATCATTTGGCTTTTATAGCCAGAGCCGTTATCTATATACAAAATGCTTGGTATATGGCTGTGCGTTCTAATTGAACGTGTTAATGCAGTAAGGGTACTGATTGACGACTCAGCCTCACCTAGCTCCCAACCAACAATGCATCGGCTGGCTACATCCTGAAATGCAGTTAGCTCTGCGCGCCACGGTTTACCCGTATTTGGGTGTGCAAGGTAAACGTCCAGCGTATGACCATCGCCGTTATACAAAAAGCCCGGCGGAATATGCTCGGTTGAGCGTATGAGGTGGTCTTTGTGCTTTTCACGGTAAAGTTTGTTACCAATACGATAAGGGCTTTGTGGGCCAAGCTCATGCGGTAGGCCATTAATAAAGCGGCGTACTTGGTAGTCTTCCGCTTTGTAGCCCTCTTTAATAAGTTGATCAGCCACTTGAGCAAAGCTAGGAGAGTTAACCGCATGGTATAACTCAAGCGCACGGTGCGCCCAGTTAGGCTGTTTAGCCGCCCTACCCTTATTATTTGGCAGTAACCCCTCCATGCCATACTCTTTATACGCGTTGTGCCAGTTGTACAAGGTTGCGCGAGACGGTAACTTGCCAACGGCATTAATGGCTTGATGTATGGCAGGGGTAATAAGGCCAGTTTTAACGCTACTCGTTAGTTGGTTAAACGCGGCCTCGAACGTACAGTTCATGGCAGCTAAGTGCTTAATAATGGTAGCGCGTGCCTGCGCTTTTTTACGTGCACTGTCGCTGGCTTGGATCCAGTTCTTTGTGCCTGGCAAGCTAGGTAAGTTTTTAAATTTAGCTACGGCAGGATGCATTATTTGTCTCCTTTACTTAGGCGGAACGACTCCAGTAGGCGCTCGCGTTCGGTGTCTACGTATTGCCATTCGGCGTCGTCGAATTTGGGTAAGTTCTCTATGCCTTGCACGTACTCACCAAACTCCATATGTAGTTGGCTGAGCATGGTGCCTATTTGGGTGTAGATGCTGGCGTAGGCGTGGTGCACCACTTGAGCCGCTGCAATGCGTGCGGGTAAATCAAGGGACCGAAACTCAACTAACTGCGTCACCCCTGCTTGGGCCTGTTGCAGCGCGTCGTTTAATAGCTCGGTGGTACAAATAGCGTCTTTGCGGATCTCGCTTACAAACACCGGCATATCAAATCGCGTGGTTGGCACTTTGCGCAGGCGCTCGTGCTCTAGCTCATTGATGGTGTGGGCCAGCGTGTCTTCTAGCTCTGACTTTTTGTCGATAAGCTCTGCGACTTGCTTTTTTATCGCTGAACCTGATGTTTCAGCTAAAACCTCATAGTCTTCATCATCCAACTCTTTAAGTGTTTCAATGGGAACTTTGGTTAGCTCACTAAGTTGATGTTGTGACATATTCAAAAGTGACAATTTGTCACTTTTACTTTTCGGTAGCATGATTAGCATTTTGGCTACAGCCATTGCACGAGCTGCACTTCGGTAGTGAATACCTCTATCAGCAATAAGGTCTTTTAACTTTCCGTGAGGAACTTGTGCTTTCACATTTAGCAATATAAAGCCCATTTCAGCAGCATCCGTAAACTGCCTGTTTGCTAGGAATGTGATGCGCGCCATACAGTCTTCAACCGTTTCTGGCATAACAATATTTAGCGCTGATGTATGCTTTGAAACTTGATGCATAATCTCTTCTGCAGACTCGTCGCCTACCATGGCGGCTAGCTCTTTACTCATTGCAACCCCCAAATTTTAGATAGATCTTGGTCTTTGATAGTCATGTGAATACTGGCCTTAGTTCTTAATTGTGAGTTCTTCTAGGAGTGCTTGTTTTTGGTGTTTAAGCTGTTCGATTTGTACATCATATTCAGCAGACTGCTGCAGCTTTTGGGCTCTTAGGTCTACTGCTTTGTACATAAGAGGGCCAAGTAGAATATTTGAGGGCTCCATGCTTTTAAGTGCCCAGCATAATGCTGGTAGCAGGTGAATAGGCATGTGCATTGTTTGGCTTGGTGCAAACCACTTGTTTAGTTTTGTTTCGTCAACTTCTACTTCTAGCACTTTAAGTGCTTGGTTCATTCGAGCAGCTAGCCCTGCTCTGGTATATCCACAGCGGCGCATACAGGCATTTACGGTATGAACAAATTGGTGATACACATCGCAATCAGGTGGAATATCTGAGTCTAAAATATCTGCTAATAGGTCAGTTGCAGTCATGGTAAGAATCTCCCCAAATTAACCTAGATTTAATTGGCACTTAAAGTCATGCTTGGTTTAGGCACTGGCTTACCGGCTTTAATGGCTGTTATGATCTCTAATTTTCTAATGCTTCTATCTTTAGGACCTCTCTTGGATGGCGTGGCGTATTCATCGCCGAACACATCAACCATACTTTTATCTAGAGCCAAGCATATAGCTTCAGCAACGGATTCAGATTTCACTTTCCCTTTAGCTACATTCGAGACGTGCGCTGGTGTGACATCCTTAGCAGCTGCAATATCTACAAATTTAACGTCTCTTTTTGTTAGCTCTTTCTTGATTACTTCAAATGTCATTTTCTGCTTTGCCATGATAGATTTACCTTATACTAAATTTGTTTGCCAAAATTATTTAGCGCCATTCTTAAATTCAAGCTAACGCTAAATATATTTGTTGTCAAGTTAGATGTTAAATTTAAATGATAAATAAAATAGGTATTGACTGCTAAATATGTTAGACGCTAATATTGCAGATACAGAGATCGATAAGGTAATTGAACTACTTCACGAAAAATTTGACGTAAGTAGTGATAGGGCTTTGTCGCTAAAGCTAGGGCTTTCACATAGCGGCATAGCAATGGCTAAAAAAAAGGGAACCTTGCCTTATGCAGCAATAGTAAACGCCTGCATAAAAAATGAGATTTCTTTAGATGAGGTTTTTGGGATAGCAGTAAATCAATTGCAAAACAGAAGCCCTAAAGATAAAAAAGACTCATCATTACCAAAAAACAGTGTAGAAGACGCACTTGTGGCATTGGCTCTTGTTGAGAAAATAACCGATGATCTACTTTACTCCAAAAATTTGGACGCTGAGCGCGAACTATTAGTCCGAAAAAAGTTGCAACCAATGCTTATTCAAAAGGCATATGAGCACAACTTTAATGAAATAATGATTCGGACTATTGCTGAGGGAGCGCTCTACATGACTTGATAAAAGGATAGAAAATGATTAAGAAAAATTTACTAGCGGTAGCTTTGATCTGCGGGCTAAGTACTACAGCAGCATATTCATTAGAACCATTGAAAGAAAGAGCTAGAGTGCAACGTATGAATGCAGACCTTCTCTTACCTGACGGTAGTATTCTAAATGTTGATGTATCATTTGATTGTGGTAGTGATTATCAAAATACTGCAATTATGGTTATGAGCGACTCCGGTGCGCAACTAATGGCAGCCGCATACACATATTTATTTGGTGAGCGCGCTGGTAAATCAGTCATTCAAGCGTGGGAAAACAAACAGAATAAATCAGATCCTAGAAAACCAACCTACCTATTTATCCTCGCACCAAGAGAGCAGCAATTCAATTTGGAAAATAAAATTACAAATAAATTTAACAAAGAATTATCACATGTTATTATGTCTAGTAGTAATTTAACCAAGTCCGAAGTTGAATCCATTCCAGAAATACCAATGGTCATAGCTGGATGTGGTGTCAGAAACCATAACCCTGTAGTGATTCAATAGTTAATTGGGGGCTTTGCCCCCTTAGCAAGAGAGGATTCTAGCTATGTTTTCAGCAAGGATAATAATTGCTGCAGCCGCAGCAATCATATTTACAGCTAAAGCAATTGAAGTTGAGCACTTGAGTAGTGTTGCGCAAGATAGCAATGACTATTTTTACCTTCCTTCTCATGAAGGGCTTCTAAAATATGATGGACAGCACCTCTTAAATCTGAGCCAATACTCGGATCTTCCTCAAGACTTAGCAAGAGATATAGAAATAAGTAAACGAGATATTGCTTTCGTTCTTTATAACTCAGGTGAAATCTGGAAAGTTAACTTGAAAAACCTATCGGCAGAGAAGTTTGCAGATTCTGAAGCTACGAATATAGAGCTAAATCAAGATAGCTTAATCCTTCAAGAGGAGTCTAGGGTTTTAGAATATGATATACAGTCCAAAAAAATTGCAGTTTTACTTGCTGGAAAAGACCGAATATTTGATCTAAGCGCTGGCTTCGGAAATGTTTACGTTCTAGCTAATGATGGGCTTTATAGAATAGCTAATAAACAAAGCCAAATCGTTTTAAATGAGAACGTTCGAGCTGGAAATTTAGAGGTCACGCCTCATGGCGTTGCCTATTTTGCAAATGAGTATTTAGCTTACTACACACACTTACATGACCGTGTAGTAAAAAACTCTGATATAAAGAGTGCTGAAAACTTAACCTATGTATCCCCCTACTTTATTTACTTCACTGACGGCAATAAGGTCAATGAAGCTTTGCTATCAACGTTAGAGGTTACTCGTACCAATATTAATTCGGACAAAAATACATATATATCGCTATTTGCGGACAGTTCCCAACGGCTCTGGGGAGTGAATATTAATGAGTTCGCTATTGTGGAGGGTAATACAAGAATAACCAGTCTTGATTTCGGGTCTGAATACAATGTGATTGAACGAGTTGATTCTGAGTGGTGGATAGGGACTACTAAAGGAGTCTACATATACGATAAGCCTGCAAAGTGGCTTAATGATCAGCTCATAGGTGACGAAAGAGTCTTCTTTGAAGTGACAGCAATAAAGCACTTTGGTGGGAAAGTCATTGTAATGGGTGACAGCGGTGCATTTATAGTTGATATAGAAAATAAATCAGTGAATAGGTTGTACGAAGGGTATGTAATTAACGCTAGTATAATTGGTAAAAACCTTTATTTAGCAACTGATAAAGAAGGTCTGATTAGTTTCAATGAAAACTTTGTTCTTGATGACTTGAGCACGATAAACGCAGTTTTGCCTAGTCGCGAAATTATTAATGTAAAGCAAATTGAAGATAAGCTCTATATCAGCACGAGCGCAGGGCTCATAAGTACAAACCCCAATAATTATGCGAAGTATGAGTATCTAAGCGATGCAAAAGCAACCGATATTAGCAAACTACAAGATACTCTTTACCTAGCTACTTATGGCGACGGACTGTTAAAAAAAGTAGGCTCTGATTGGCATAAAGTTCCATCCCCAAAGTACATCAAAGAATTAGTCGAGCATCAAGATGAGTTGCTGTTGTTGACAAGCAATGGAATACATTCAATTGGCTCAAATAAAGATACAACAAAGCTAATTCATGAAACAAGAACACATTCATTCATGATTGGTGGTGTAAAGCTTTTTGGCAACAAATTAATTGCAGTAAGTGATCGTGCACTCATTGAATTAAACCCAGTACAAGACTATTCGATTACACCTCCTCAAGTGAGTTTTGTGAAGTCTAAACAGGGCCTTCATATAGACAAAGGTGAGGTCGAAATCGCAGTTGATGATTGGCTCAATATAGCCGTAACTAGTCTAGGTTATTTCGAGGTAGCAGACATAAACTACGAATACCGATTAAATAGTGGAGACTGGGTACATTTAGCAAGTCCGATGATACAACTGAATAACTTGGCTCCAAATGCTTATCAGCTCGACATCAGACAAAAAATTGGGAACTTCGTTAGTGATAATGCTGAGTATAAGTTTTATGTCCGCTCGCATTGGTATAGTTCTCCAACAGCAATGGTTGCTTACTTTGTTATTATTTTACTTATCACTATAGCTATCGTTATATACGGATATTGTTGGGTTGAGTCATTCCACCGAGTTTATCGGAAAAACCAAATTAAATATCAATCAGATAAGTTAAGCCAAGCTGTTTTTTCCTTGGAACAGGTAAAAGTACTCTGTGGTGGTGATGATACTATGCTTACTGAAGGCCTTGTTAAACTTGAGGCTATTACAAAGGCTCTTGAACCAATGGCGCACTGTAATGCCAGTCTAGGCGAACAAAGACTTGGCTCTGGTCTTGATATGTTGCAACTTCAGACAACATTACAAGCTAAGATAATGACTAAGTTTGAAGTAACAATCGGGAAAGAGAGGTTAGCAGAACAATTAGAAAAAGACATTTATTCTGTGGTTTATCACGCTGTCCAAAATGCGATAGCATACTCTCATGGAACTTTAGTTAAAGTTAATGTGCACAAACTTCGAGAGAATATAGAAGTTGTTGTTGAAGATGACGGCACAGGAATACCATTTAAATCTAGGCTGCACTTTGGGGCTGGTTTCTACACAATGAGACAAATAGCAAAAGCGTATAAAACCAAGCTAAAAATTAAAACGGGTCGTAATGGTACCTGTATATTAATGAACTTCCCCCTCATTGAAGCTAAGAGTAAAAAGCCTGTTAATCAGCAAGTAGCTAGCTTTTAATAGGTGTAAGAGCCAGCTACTTACACCTAACTTGTTACCCTAATTTTTGTTTAGCTTCAGCGATCCGCTTCTGCCAATCCCCTGCCCATCCTTGTTCGTCGGCCTGTTGGCATAACTCGATCACCTTTTGCCATTCCTGCTGCTTTTTGTAGATGACGGCCAACTGATAGTAGCCTACGTGCGATGGTATATAAAACGGCGTTTCCCTTGGTGGCATCCCCCACTCGTCTAACCGTTTTAACATGGCTTTATGTTCGCCTTGCATCGAGAGTATGGCCTTGGCCGAGTTGTCTATTTGCTTTTGGCAATAGAAAATAGCCCTTTGCAGGTTGTTACCTTGCTTGCGGTGTTTGTAGTAAAACTTAACCGCGCGGCCGTATAAAAAGTGTAGGTCGGTAGAGCTGGTGTATGGGGTTACTGAGTCTTCAGCTTTGTTTAGGATCTTTTGGCAGAGCTCAAAGTCACCTTCTTTGCTTAGGAACCAGCCCGCTAATGTTTGCAAGAACCTAACTTTGGTGGTTGATGTGCTGTGGACTTTGCCTTCGTCAATTTTGTTGCTACCACCCAGTGGGTCGTACTGGTCGTGTATGCGCTTTCGCTCGTATGGCTCTATCTCATTGAGCCACCATCGCTCTAGGCCAAAAAACTTAATCAATCCCTGTGGTGCCGCTTCCTGTTTTGGCTCTACAAATTTAAATACGCTTTCCATGATTTATCTCCTTTATATCTAGCGTTTTATCATTATAGTGTGTCTGGCGTAATTACAACTCGCAAAAAACTAATATATAAGCAAGCAGGAGAATACATTTGAGAGAAGCAGAGTTCGCTATATCTATTTGGGAGATGACTGAGAACGGGCCTACAGGCTTATTCAATATGACGCAGCCTTTCTTTGACCTACCAAGACGCCAAGACATCATCGTGTTAGATGGCAATTACTTCCGTGTGTGTGAGGTTGTGCAACATCATCAAAAACCATTTGAGCCTGAGTTGTTTGTTGAACGCTTGGGTGAGTGGGAGGACTTTGAGCGTAGCGATATCTTTAGAAAGCAAGCTTAAATGTTGTGGGGCTATCGAAGCCCCAATAATAGAATTAAACTGGGCCACAGAGCAGATGATTCAAAAAATTATAGAAAGCACAGGGAAAACTATATTCACCTATTGGGTATTTTGGGCCTTTATACTAATACCTATTATCTTATCTTTGATACTAATGTGTGCTATCGCAATTGGTGATGCGCTTGAATTTACCAAGATTACGAAGACAAGCCTAGACACTTTTATTGAGTACCAGAAAGTGCCGCTAGTGATCCTTGGCCTCTCTATTCCTTTTGGAACCTTAGCTGCTGCAAACTTTAGAGCTAAGCAGTTTCATAGGAATCTTGAGCGACAAGAGTATGAGCATCAAATCGATTTATATCATAAAGAACTAAGCTTTTTTGAGAAGAAGTTTGAGGGGGCTCTTTTACCAAAACGGATGACTTATGTTGCTAAGCACCATGCTGCATTACTATTTAGTAAGTCTAGGGAATTTCCAGAAAAAGGTACTCTTTTCGACCCTTCTCCTGTAACAAAAAATGGTGTTTACATAGCGAGTTTGATTAATCCAGCATTGCAATACCTATACAATATACATACTCAGAACGATGAAAATCATTTAGCTACCGTTGATAGTGAGCTATTCAAAAAGTTCTTTGTGCATTTAGATCAATATCCACCTGAAAGTCATATAGATTTAGAGTTATTAACTTTCATGACCAAGTTTCACGTTATGATCAACAAGGTATCGAACCACATTGGAATCGATAAACCTCGCATCAATGATACTTTTATTGAGTATGTTCGCTTTTACAGAGAAGCAATTGAAGTACTGGCTACTGTATACCAATTAAATATGTTTAAAGATTTTCCACTCGCTAATGATGTATTTACATTGGTACCAGAAATCGCTGATAGAAGTGATAACTTTGATAGAAATACACTCACAATTAGGTTTATTGCAGACCATTACATGCTGAATTACAAGTTTGACGACTGGTAGCAAAACACACACGATTAATCATGATAGTTACCATCAAACAGAGTGGTTATATTTGCCACCCTATCCACTACTACAATTACTCGCAATATATTAAAGGTATATCAGTCCACCTTGTTGTATATCTGGGTGATAGAAACTCTCTTTTCATCGCCCAGTCGCTATTTTGAACCTCGCTCCCTAGCCTTGCCGCTGTAACTCCGTAGCGTTTGTTAATCTCGTCTAGCACACTCATTAGCTCAGGTTTATCGTTTGACTCGTTAAACATATCCGCTTGCAGAAAGTTGTCGTCTTCTAGCTCAAAAGCGCCTATTCCCGCTTTGTAATATCGCACGCCGGGTTGGTATAGCTCTGCAAACACTTCATTCACTGCGTTTGCGAAAACCATGCTGTCGCACGATGCAACTGGTAGTGACGTAATGAATGACTTTTTAAAAAAGCCTGTTTCAAAAGGCGATGAGTGAGCAAATATAATAATCCGTTTTGCTAAAGATTTTTGCCGCCGTAGTTTTTTAGTAACAATGGAACAATGAGTTATAAGAGCTGCCTTTAATGCGTCGGCCTGCGTTATACGTTCTCCAAAGCTTCTGGTGCTGTATATCTCTTTTTTGCGTTGTTTTACTTCGTCCCAGGTTAGGCACTTATTACCGTTTAACTCTTCAATCGTACGTTCTAGCACTACACTAAACTGAGTTCGCATATGCCTTGGGCTTTGGTTGGCCAAGTCTAAAGCGGTGTTAATGCCCATTAGTGTTAGCTTTTTAGATAAGCGCCTACCTACTCCCCATACGTCACTTACTGGCATTCTTTTTAATATGGCTTTGCGTGTTTGCTCATCTTCAATTACAGCTACGCCTGTGGCATCGCTAAACTTTTTTGCTGCGTGATTAGCTGCCTTTGCAAGCGTAGGGGTTGGGCCAAAGCCAACCCCTACAGGTAGTTTTGTAGTACGCCATACTGTTCGGCGGATTAATTGGCCATAGTTATACCAGTTGTTAATTAGTGATGTGTAGCCATCGAACTTTAAGAATGCCTCGTCTATTGAGTATACGTACTGTTGGTCACTAAACTGGCTTATGGTGTTCATCATCTTTTCTGACAGATCTGCGTACAACTCATAGTTAGAAGAGCGAATAATTACGCCATGTTGTTCTAAAACATGTTTAAGTTTGAAGTATGGCTCAAATTTTGGGATCCCTAGTATTTTAGCCTCTGGTGACGCTGCTACGATGCAGCCATCGTTGTTAGACAGTACAACAACTGGCTTTTTACGAATACTTAGATCAAACACCTGCTCTGCACTTGCATAGAATGAGGTAGCATCTACTAGCGCATACATCTGGTGAGTGCCACATTTTGTTTAAACATTCGGACAGCGCTGATAACAACGCCTTCAAGCTGAAAGGTGTCTGCTTCTAAAATTGATACTGGCGGGAACGCCCTAGACGCCGAAACCAGCTGCCGTCTTTGCATATCTAGTATTTTACAAACGAACTCACCGTTATAGTTGGCTACTATGACGTCGAAATGTTTTGGCTCTACTGAACGGTCTACAATCAGTATGTCTCCGTCAAATATACCAAGACCTTGCATTGAGTCACCAGAAGCTAAGCCAATAAAGGTTGCATTAGGGTGACTTATAATGAGTTGGTCTAGCGATAGCCCCAGCTCTTTGTATTCTGCTGCTGGAGACTCAAACCCAGTGATCCCAGCCTGAACTTTGATAGGAATAATTTTCATACACTGCAATTTATACTGTACACATATACAGTATATTTATAAATCCTACAATCTGCAATGAACTTACTAAGGTTTGCCTGTTGTACCGTTTACTACCTACCAATTTAACGGTTCTAGTAAGTTTGATAGCTACTATTACCCCAAAATGCTAAATAACGTCTCAAACGCCTGCTAAGCGCTTTAAACTAAATTGCAGTAGACTGATTCGTCTCGAAGTGGTTTAAACAAATTTAAACGCCGTTTAAACGTGTTTTAAACATGGTTGCAGTTGAATGTGTTGGGTTGGTTTGTGATTGGGTGGTAAAAAGCGCGGTAAGAGTTACCGCGCTTTTTGCTACTTGGCATTGATTTTATCGGCTACCTCATTTGGGTAGTTACCTACCAGCACTTGAGTACCATCATCTAAATGCAGCATTGAGCCAGTGCTAGTGTTACTACTATATGGTTCAACGTAGGTAATGCGTTCAGTATTGACGTAGATGCGTTCACCAAGGCCATATGGTTCAAACTGGATTAGCATCACTTTTACTCCTGTGCTCGCAGTTTTCTCTGTAGCTTGTCAATTTCTGCTGCAATCAACGCCCCCGCTTTAGTTAGTTCTTTTATCCTAGACTCTAGATCGTCTTTAGGCTCTAACTTGGGGTTACTTCCGTCCCAAGGCCAATGATGAACTCGTTGCCCTTGTTTAAAAACCTGCCTGTATTCTTCCCTTAGCTCAGGAGAAACACTGGCAACAGTTGCGTATACAATTCCAGCCATTGCAAGTGCGCCATTTTTATATTGGTCGTCTTGCTCTGTACTGTGCCCCTCTTCAATAAGCTGGCGGTTACGCTCACGCGTTATCAATAGGGCTCCGTTTACAAACCGACTTATCA
Organism: Pseudoalteromonas maricaloris; assembly: GCF_024746855.1. Classification (NCBI taxonomy): domain Bacteria; kingdom Pseudomonadati; phylum Pseudomonadota; class Gammaproteobacteria; order Alteromonadales; family Pseudoalteromonadaceae; genus Pseudoalteromonas; species Pseudoalteromonas maricaloris. The sequence continues at coordinate 645,391 of NZ_CP024626.1, forward strand.
CTTTATCGGACTTTAACGCTACTGCACGCGGGTAGTCACCTACCAATACCGTAGTGCCATTGTCTAAATAGATAATAGAGCCACAGTCTGTTTCACCTGAGTGGTAGGGCTCAGCAGTTAAAATACGTGCTGTGTTTACGTATACCGGAGCGCCTTTGCCGTAAGGTTTAAATTCAACTAGCATAATTAACCTAATCCCACGAGCCACTATCAGAACTGCTAGAGCATGATGAGCTCGAACCCGAATCATAGCCAGATGACCAACTTGAGCTGCTATTGCCACTTGGTAGGTTAGACACGGCAGAATCAAAGGCGCGTGATGCGCTATCGCTAGATAACGGGCTGTGTTCACTAGTAAACGGAATGTTGGAGGCGTCAACGGTGCGTGACGTATCGTCAGATTTAGCGAAGTCGCAGCCTACATCATAATGGCTTGGCATGTGGTCTAAACCCCCATGAACAACACTTTGCGTAACGTTGCCTATGGTATCAATGAGTGCGTGGTGTAAATCTGTTTCGGTCACTTGCTCCCCCGCTGCATCAAATACGTCATCAGCAATTAAATGCCAGGTTAGCCATTCATTTGTTGCTGTATGATAAACCTGTGTACGGCCCCTATGTACACGACGAAAACTAAACTCAGACAGTTTGTACTGTTTCTTTGGCTTCTTTTTAAAAAATTTGAATAGGTTAAACATGGTCATCTCCTACTTAGACAAGTAAATGGAAAACGTGGGTATATCGCCTTTACGGGGTGTTACGGCATCGAGAACTGAGCGCATTAACTTGTAGGTTTTTGGGGCCTTTTTAGACTTTTCCCACTCAAACCCTGCCTCATCCAAAAAGCATTGCTCTATTTGGTCCCAATGCTCGACTAAAGCCTCCCAATAGGTACTGACTTTACTCATGCTTTGTAGGTTGCTTTTAACTGCAGGAACGGCATAAATCATCCGAAGGCAGCGGTTAAAGTCTGCGGGGTCGCGTGGGTGTGAAGTTTCGGTTGTATTTAAGCTAAGCAGGTTAAACGCCAGCGCTTGTGAGGAGAGACCGGTTTTGCCTTCAGCAATCAACGCCAGGGCTTTACTGTGTTGCTCATGTAGATAGTACATAGTCATTGTGATTTACCAAATATGTTCAACGGCTTCGTCTGCCGTCATGTCTGGGCTTAGTGTGTCGAAAATGCTGTCTATTGAGTTTTGATTTATTGAATCAAATATTCTGTCTCGTTCATCCCAGCAGCGGTCAATGTCGGCCTCCAGTTCTATACCAAAATCCATTTCTACATCGTCGCTAAAGCGGGTAATGATTGACACCTTAGGCACGGTGCCGTCGTTGGTGTCGAGCGTTGATTTTTTAACGAGTACTTGAAAGCCGTTAGACTCAAACAGTTTTGCAAATTGGTTCATTGGGACCTCATAAAAAGTTGTTGATCGTTTTTTACAGCCTGTTTAGTCTAAATAACTGGTGCAGTTGCACACTATGTAAACCAGTTTCCCTACTCCCTCCCCGCTATTCCATCGCTAACCTAGCTCCAAGATTTAAACGTGAGCAAAGGCAATGGCGCAAAAACGACCCAACACAAAACTCAATTGGTTTGAAATTTTTAGAGCCGGTGAACATACCGACTCAAACGGCAAAACGGCGGAGTTTAGCCAAACAGACCTACAAAGCGTGGTAAGCAACTTTAAAAAGCGCAGCTCGCCTTTGGTGGTTGGCCACCCTAAAACAGACGACCCAGCATGGGGTTGGGCTGAAGAGCTAAAAATTGAGGGCGACACCCTTTACGCCAAAGCGGAAGAGGTGGACGCTGACTTTGCTGAGGCGGTTGAAAAGGCCCGCTACCCTAACCGCTCTGTGCGCCTACGTAAAACCGACAATGGTTACGAGCTCGGCCACATTGGATTTTTAGGCGGTAAGCCCCCTGCCATTGACGGCATGCAATGGCTGTTTAGCAAAGATGAAGACGGTGAAGCTGTTGTCCTTGAGTTTGCTGCCAGTGACCGAATTGAGCAAGTCGCCCTAGATGGCGCGCAAGGCTTAGTGCGCCTTGTTACCAACCTTAAAACCTTTATTACAGACCGATTTGGTGCCGAAGAAGCCAGTAAGGTTTTTGCCGACTGGGAAGCTGAGCATATTCAGCAGCAAGTGACGTTGGCAGAGCATGAGCGCCATCAAGAAAGCATAGCTAACCCGCAAAGCGAGTTTGCTGCCCCGCAACAAGAGGAAACCGAAGTGAGTGACAAAAAACCAACCGAAAAAGAACAGGCATTGCAGGCCCAACTGGACGCGGCGAATAAACAAAATGCTGAGCTCCAGTTTAATCAGCGCAAATCAGCGGCACAAACGTTTATTGATAACACGCTCAATGGTGGTAAAGCGCCGCGCATAACCAATACCGAAGGCTTGGCGGAGTTTATGGCGCACCTGGAGCAAGATGCTGAGCAAACATTTGAATTTGCAGCGGCTGACGGTGACAAAACCAGTAAGCCAGTTGATTGGTTTAAGGGCTTTTTGCAAGCGTTGCCAGAGCAAAAAGGCTTAACCAAGGACTTTAGTAAAGACGACAAAGACGAACCGGGCGACCTTACTGCTGAGCAACTGGCCACCAAGGCGGTTGAGTTTCAAAAGTCGGAAGCCGACAAGGGCCGCACAATCTCCATTAGCGCGGCAATGGATCATATTAAATCGGAGGCAAGCTAATGGCCATTCCTGGATTAATTCGTAATTTTGCGGCCACAAGCGAAATAAAACCTAACCGAATTGTGGCGGTATCCGTAGGTGACTTTATGGCAGCCGCTGCTGCAGGTGTCGCTGATAATGCGCTGGGCGTAACAGAGCAAGGCACAGATAACCACTTACGCGTGGATGTGGTGATGGACCAAATTGCGCCCGTTGAGCTAGGGGGCGACTTTGACGGTGGCGAGTGGGCGGTAAGCGATGCTGATGGCCGAGCCATTCCGTTTGATAAAGCAACGTTTGCTGAAGACGACACCATTAACGTGGTGGGCAAAGTGCTCGAAGCAGGTGACGCCGGCACTATTGCTGACATTCACGTTACCCCATTTTTAATTGTTAAGTAAGGATTGAGTTATGAGTAATGGCATGCCATTTATCCCAGTCACCCATCAAACGGCGATTGCAATTGCGTACAATAACCGTGCGTTGATCGCCAACACCTTGATGCCGTATTCGTCTGTAAATCGCCGCGAATATAAATGGGGCGAGTACGAGAAGGCCGCAAAGTTTACGCTACCAGATACTAAAATTGGCCGTAAGTCTGGCCCTAACCAGGTTGAGTTTACGTTTAATGACCAAACCGGTTCAGTGACTGACCACGGGTTATCGGATGTTGTTCCCAGCGATGATGTAGACAACGCACCAGAAGGCTATAGCCCACTAAGCGTGGCTACAGAGAATATAACTGATTTAATCTTATTGGGCCGTGAAGTACGCGTAGCAGATAAGTTTGCAGATCCAACTAACTTTGGTAAGCACCATAAACTCAGTGCCGCTGGTTTTAAACATATTGATGACCCTGATTTAGATATTTTGCCATGGTTGCTTGAACTACTAGACGAACCACTCATGCGCCCTAATGCCATGACCATGTCTTTTAAAGTGGCCACCAAACTTAGAACCAACAAACGGATGATTAAAGCGTACAACGGTTCGTTAGGTGATGAAGGCTTAGTGCCTTGGCAGTTTATTAAAGACCAATTAGAAATTGAGCATATCAATATTGGTCAAGCCCGTATTAATACCGCTAAAAAAGGTAAGTCGCCAGTATTTGAACGAGCCTGGCGTGACAACCTCGCCTTTACATATCACGACCCATTAGCTGGGTTTGAAAACAAGCGTATGACTTTTGCGTTGACCGCTCGATACAAAAACCGAGTGTCGGGTAATCGGCCTGTTTCTGCAGGCCTGTTCGGTGGTACTGAGGTAATGGTAGGTGAATCAGTCGAAGAGCAAATTATTGCTAAAGATTGCGGCATGCTACTAACCGACGTGCTAACACCAGCACCTTAATTTCCATACTCCTTAAAGTAGAGCCAAAGGCGGGTTCGCCCGCCTTTTATGAGGTCACTATGTTTGTATCTGCCACCCACATTATTAGTTTACTTGGTATGTCTACCCTACTGCAGTTTGCGTCTGGCCGGATAGAACCAGACTACGATAATCGCCTGACTGCAGATGACATTAACGCGGCACTATTAGGTGAGCCGGTTGGTGAGAACCAAGTACAAATCTCCAGTTGGTTTAATGCAGCAGCCGCCAATGTGAACGCGGTGATAATGGGTTATGTGGCTAAGTTTGAGTTAACCGAGCTGCAAATTAATAGCTCTCCGCTCCCAAGCATTGCCACAGATTTAATGTGGTATGAGCTCAGCAATAATCCGGGCGATGAGTTACTGGCCCGTAAAAGTGCAGCGCTCAAAATGCTGGATAAAATCAATGCTGGCACCATTCAAATTAAAAAACCGATACCAAAAAGCCACGGCACAATGCGCACCGTAAAGCCTACTTCTAACTTTGATTGGAGCAGGTTCTAATGGCTGGGGTGTTTGTTGAAGTCTCCGGTGATGCGCTCGACATACTGCAGTTGCTGCGCCATAAGAGCGGCGACCCAACTGACATCCTAGACGACATAGGTGCATTTTTAGATCAGGACGTAACCACACGATTTTTAAACGAGCTTGCGCCAGACGGTACCAGATGGGAGCAGTCTGAAGCGGCAAGAACTGGTAAAGGCCGAAACCCAGAAAAGCCTGGTTTAACACTCACAGACAAAAGCGGTTTGGTGGGCTCGGTAACGCACAAGCCTGAGGGTGATGAGCTGATACATGGCTTGGGGGAAGAGTACGCCGCTATTCACCACTTTGGTGGTAAGGCTGGCCGTAATCATAAGATTACCCTGCCCGCTCGCCCAATTATAGGTATAGAGCAAACACAAGCCAGCACCATTGTTGAAATGGTGACCGGGTGGCTAGTTTAAACGAGGTTTAAATGCAGTTTAATTTTGATTTAAACAAGGTGGAGCGACTTTTAAAACAGCTTAATTTACGCGTGGGAGCCGCTGCCGATTTTAACGAGGTGCGCAATAACCCCATTCAAACTGCCTCTGTATTTGTGCTGCCACTAGATGATGACTACGCGCCAGAAGACGCAGTTACAGGCCAGCAGGTTTACAACATAACAGAGCTGTTTGCCGTGATGATTGTAATACCGTGCCATGGTGGCAACCAATACGCCAATAACCAAATTGCAGAGCTGCGTAACAAAATAAAAGCGGCGCTTGCTGGCGTTAAATTTGACGACTGGCAACCCATAGCACCCCACAGAGGCCGGATTGTAGAGTTTAACAGTAAGACCAATACCCTAATTTACCAGTGCCAGTTCAAAGTAACCGGCTACGTAACCGTAAACGCGAGGCCCATGCCATGACAAAATCTAAACCAACAGAAACCAAGCCGTCAGAATCAACACAAAAGGTAACGCGAGATGTGGCAAACAATGCGCTTGCGCTACTGGCTGAAAAGCGCCGTACGCAGGATGTAAGCGGTGCATACAAAGTTGAGGGCAACACTCTCCTACCAGGAGGTGATGCATGAGCAGCTGGCGATTTAAAGACAAGTTACTACTAGTGGATGCCCTTGGCACCACGCTCACAGGCCAACATGCCGTGTATGCCAGTGAAGTGGAGTTTGCCATCGAGTCTGAGACTGAAGCTGATGAGCTTGAAACCGCACACAGTGGTGCAAGCCTGGATGTGATTTTTGGTAAGCACGTAACCTTAAATTTTAAAACGCCACTCTCAATGTGTGGCACACCCGGGCAAGCCCCTGCCATCGCACCACTGTTATTGGCCTGTGGGTTTGTACAAGTAACCGATGCTACCAGCGTGACGTATGCATTAGGCGATGCGAGCAAAGCCAAAGCTTTAGTGCGCTTTGGGCAAAACACCCATGAAATCAGTGAAATGCTAGGCAATGTATCACTGAATCTGGAAAAAGGTATACCTAAGCTTAACTGGCAGTTTAAAGGCTTGTTTAGCCCTCCTGTGCAATCGGCCGCAGCCCCAGCTGTTGACTGGAACCGTTGGCAGCGCCCTGAGGTGCTGGGCGTTGAATGCGCCTCGGCTTTTACCCTTAATGAGGTATCACGCGTGCTGCATAAGCTCACTGTAGATGTTGGTAATAATGTGATCTTCGACCGCGCCATTAACCATGAGGCTATTATGCTTACCGGGCATGAATCGAAAGCCCAAATGACGGTAAGTGCTGATAGTTTGGGGAATTTCAACCCATTTAACGACATTGGCAAGGTGCAGCACTTTGAGTTTAGCCACGGTACTACAGCCGGTAAACAGTTTACGCTCATTGGCCGCTACCAACTCCCTACACCTAAATACACCAATTTAGACAGTGAGTTAACGGGCTATGAGCTCGATGGCAAACTGGTGCCAAGTGGCGCTGGTTACGATGAACTAACGTTAGTATTTGAGTGATCCAAATGAAATTAAAGAAATTAGAGCAATTAAAAAATGCAACCATCCTAGCCCCCATCAATTTTGCATTTGGTGGCGTGGATTTTAAGTTTGACGCCAAGATAAAACTGGTACCAGAAGCTGAGATGACCAAATTGGTCGATGGCAGTAAAAAGGATGATGCCATCGTGCGCGAACTACTGACTGGTTGGGACAACTTTGTGGATGACGGTACCCAAGTAGCATTTAGCAACGATGTACTTAACGAGCTACTGAGTTATGGCGCTATCGCTGGGCGGCTCTCGATTGAATGCGTAAACGCACAATATCGCGTACAGGAAAAAAACTAGTCGACGTTGCTAGGTGGTATGTGGGTGACCTAGCAACCAACAACTCAACACTTGATGACGATGAAGCCCACTTTGGTGCGCCAAGTAAAACCAAGCCACAGGCCGACTCGCTCTATGTACTCCCTGAGAACTGGACGGCGGTCTTGGCACTGAGCACTGCCGGCACACAGTGGCAGTTGTGTAAACAGGGCATGGAACTCGCTTTGGATTACGCTCGTGCAGAAGTGGCTTGGCGCTACGCCGACATAACACTCACACCAACGGATTTTAGCAAGCTGCAACAATTAGAGCGGTTAATAGTAGGATTAATAAGGCGGCCCGATGAAAAACCAACTGAACCTAGCGTTACGCTTAAAGTATGATGGTCGAGCGGTTACATCTGGGACCGCCAGAAACCTACGAGATTTAAACCAATTACCCCAAGCACTAAATCGGCAGGTAGCGGCTAACCAACGTTTAGGAGCAAGCCAAGGACAGTTGATGCGCCAGCAGTCTGCCATGGGCAGTCAATTGGGGTTATTAAGCTCTGGCTATGACCAGTTAGCGGGCAGTATTGCCTCTATTGTGAGCCTTGGAACGGCTGCCATGTTTGTGCGAGATACAGGCAATGCACAGCTTTTAGACACACGGTTACAAGGACTCACAGGTTCTGCTCAAGAGTACAATGCCGTTCAAAACTATTTGTTTGCGACTGCAGATAGACTCAATACCAAGTACACCACTCTTACGAACTCGTACGCAAAGCTTTTAAACTTACAAGAGTCTGGCCTGCTTACGCAAAGTGAAGGTATAAAAATACTTGAAGGCTATGCAAACGCTGCTGCTAAAACAGGTTCAAGCGCAGTGCAACTAGAGCAAAGTCTATTTGGTTTAGAGCAAGGTATGGGTAACGGTGTTATTCGTGCTGAAGAGTTTAACCAAATAACAGATCCTATGCCTGGACTACTTCAAAAGATAGAAAAGGCAGCAGGACTGGCCGGAGGTGGCTTGCGCAAAATGGTCAATGACGGCCAAGTCACAAGCCAAATGTTTAAACAGTACCTTATTAAGGCATTTGATGAGTATGCCGGTGCAGCTGAAGCAACAGAGGGTAAAATCAATGCCTCGTTTGCTGAAATGAGCAACGAGTACCAACGCCTCATACGCCACTACGAGCAACCCGTAAACTTTGCAGTAACTACTGTAGTGAGCAGCATTACCGAGGCAATGCAAGCGCTGCGAGAGAACCAAGAGATTGTAGATGGGCTAACCACATCGGCCACCCTACTCGCGGTTGTGATTGGTAGCCGCTTAGCTGGGAGTGTGTATCGCTCTGCGGCCGCATTTACAACTAACGCAGTTTCAACGCATAAAGCGCTCCAGGCACAAGTTCAACTTGCTGCACAAACCAAGCGCAACGCCGCTATTGAGCTGCAACACTCTATACAACAACAGCAAGCCGCCCAGCGTCAACTAGCCATGGCACGCAATACCGTGATGCGTACCAATGCCATCCATAACTTGGCGCTAGCCAATCAACGTGCAGCCGCTGCACAAGCAGTACACACTGCGGCTACTTCGGCATATACGACCGCTGCAACCAGAGCAAGCTTTGCAACTCGTGCGCTAACTGGCGCAATGGGGTTATTGGGTGGCCCTGTTGGCCTTGCGGTTACAGCAGGCTTAGCAATAGCTTACTTTGCTAGCCAAAGTGATGAGGCCAGCACCAGTAGCAAAAAACTAAAAGTGCATTTATATGAGCTTGGAGACGCGTTTGACTCTGTAGGCAATGCATCTAGCATGGCCCAAATCAAGCGCGCACAAAAAGAAGCCGCTAACTATACCAAGAACATTGAGGAAGCGTACACCAAGCTAGCAACTCTTAAAAAACGTCAATCTCAATCTGGTAGTGACCGTAGTAAGTTTGTCTATGCTCAACAAATAACGGAAGTTGAGCGCTACATCACTTCCCAATCAAAGCTACGCGCAGAAAAGTTAAAGTTAGCCAACGAAGCGGCAAACCTGAATAGCAACCTCAATAGCATTGACTGGAAAATGCTGGAGGAAAATGCCACCTCAACAAGTTCCGCGTTACCTGAAAACATTCAGCGCTTGCAGCTGAGTTTGCTGGATGAAGAAGCGCGCTTAAAGGCAAGTCATGAAAAGCGCCGGCAAATGGTAATTGCTGCACGTGAAAGTGATGCTACCAATAAAGCAAAATACGATGCCATTTTAAAGCAGCTAGACGCAAAGCACACTGAAGACGTAAAAGCCCTGGCACAAAAGCGTGAGAATGACAAAACCCGCATACAAAACCAAGCAGAAGAAAAGCGCCGTAATGATTTACGCGCAGCGCTTGAAAACCGCATAGCACAAATTAAGGGCCATGCGAACCGTGAGGCACTCGCAGCCTATGAAAATGAGCTGGCGGTTGAGCAAGCTAGGCAACAGGCCCGCATCGATGCAGCACGCAGACAATCCATTGGCTTAGCGGCTAATGACGAGTCAGGCGAAATTAAATATAACGCCGATAACCAAATCCGCGACATCGAGCGCCAACAGGAACTGCTCGCTGCTGAGGGATTCCATTCAGAAGTCGAGAAACGCGAATGGGATCATCAAGAGCGGTTGATGCAGTTAAAGACCAAAAACACCGGTGCAATGCAGCAGCACTTAATGCAATTTGCCAACTGGGAGAAGAAAAACGCCGCTGAAAAGTCTGATGCAGTTCTGGGGTTAGGCGCTGCTGGATTAAAAGCACTTGGCCAACAAAGCAAAACCGCCTTTAAAATGTATAAGGCGTTTGCCATTAGCCAGGCATTAATTAAAACGTATGAATCTGCTACCAGTGCGTATGCATCGCTTGCGTCTATTCCGGTTGTGGGCCCTGCCCTTGGTGCGGCCGCAGCAGCTGCCGCCGTCGCGATGGGCTTACAACAAGTTCGCCAAATTAAGTCTCAACAGCCGGCAGCGGGTATTGCCCATGGTGGTTTAGATTACGTACCAAATGAAAGCACCTACCTACTACAACGTGGTGAGCGGGTGTTATCGCCCAAGCAAAACATTGAGGTGAGCGCCATGGCCCGCCACTACAACGCAGGGAACAGAGCACAATCAGGTGGTGGCAACTTAAGCTTTAACATTACCAACCATGTCGTCGTCCAGGGCGCAACAGACGAAGCCAGTGCACAAAGAACCGGAAATGATGTGGCAAATCAAATTAGAGGTTTGATCCTGCAAGACATACAGGAAAATGGTGTTATTATTCAAAGCATTCGACGTGTGGCATAGAGTGGTGACAAATTTATGAAAAAGCAAGAGAGGCATTTAATTTCAATAGTAGAGCGTATGTTAAACTCAAGGTTTGTAGTGAAGTTTTTAACTAATTTTTCAAAATTAACATCAAATCGAAATGGCACAATTTTGCTAATTTCTATAGCCTATATGGCTTTGTTTATCATTGCGCCTTTTATTGGAGTATTTGGTATAGATTTGAATAATAAAAATTTATCCGATTGGGTGAATGTTGCTGTATTTTTCAATAATGCTTTCACACCTTTCTTTCTTCTTACGACTGTTTTCCTGCTTTTCGCAACATGGAATACTAGTAGAAGGGAGTTTGAAGAAACAAACAAGCAACTAGCGCTACAAACTAGTGTTTTGCTTTATGACAAGGTAACAGATGTTTTACCTACAGTAGTTAAAGAAATTGATGAGTGGCTTGATTCGCCAGTAGACAGTAAAGTTATGATGAAAGCACGTAAAAATGTCAAAAATTTACCTTACTATGAAGAGTTAACCCAAATATCAAAATCTCAAGACGATTGCGTAAACAATACTATGACAAACAAAGCTGTATTTAGTGGTCTATGGCACTCAGTAAGCAAAATACGGTCAAACCCAAAGCTCTTTCGAAATAATGCCCATCAATGCTTGTATGCTCACGCAATAATTGCTGACGCTAATTTCGTAGAAGAGGCATGTAAACACTATGTGTTGCTTATAGGGCTGCTTACATCCTTAGAATCAGATTCATATAGTCGCTTACTTTACAAAACATTTTACTCTAATCTCAATGAAGAAAGTCAAATACCTTATTTTTTAGAAATCGTAAGCTTTAAAGCCCCGACAGTTGCAAATGATAAGTTATCCCTTCTGCTGAATATGTCACCCGTGTCAGGCAAAATTAAAGGTAAAGATATGTATTTTGAGCAAGCTCTATTTGGTATGTAAACCACTTTCCCTACTCCCTCTGGCTCCATTAATTTTTACACTCGCTCTAACGATTCGAACACGAGCGATGAGAAATAATGGAGCATCTGCCACTACCTAAGCCCCCAAAATCTTGCATTTTTAGACTGGTACCCAATAGCCAGCTTCACATCAATAAAGTTAATAATGCCTCTGAAGTGTTTGATAACGAGGGCGCATATTGGGAGTTTGATATAGAGCTAACCAATGTGCCAGAAAGCGATGCGCTTGAGCTAGATGGCTTTTTGGCCGCTTTGCGTGGCAGTGTTGGCCGGTTCTTGATGCATGACTATCGCCGTGAGCAGGAGCATTTAGATACCATTGCGTTTGTTAGTGGTGGTTATCAAGACGGCGCGAGCCTTGCTGTTACTAATTTACCACCTGGGCGAATTTATGCACGAGCCGGTGAAAAAATTCAAATTGGCTCTGGTGCAGCGGCTGAGCTAAAAATCTTAACCGAAAATGTACTCCCTGCAGCCACTGGCGCGACTATGCTCCGTTTTGAGTCGCCCATGCGCCGCATACCTGCTCATAACTCCCCTGTTTATTTTGTTCGCCCTGCTGGCGTATTTAGGTTGATTGATAATAAGCAAGGTTTGGCCGATGCCCAGTATAAAAACGGCGTGGTAACCAGTTGGCGAATTCGTGGGCGGGAGGCGTTTTAATGGAGGCGGTAAAAAGTTCGCTTATCGCGCAGTTAGACCGTGGCAACCCGCGCTATTTTGTCGACCTGAAGTTTAAATCAGGCAATTTGCGTTTGCATACCGGTGTGGGTGAACGCCGTTTTTTACATCAAACCTGGTATGGGCTAGGTGCCCTTGGCCAAGTGAGTGAAATCCCCGCCAATGACAACAACTCTGTGAGTAATATTCGGCTTACCCTCACTACTCCAAACTCTGAGATTTTAGGTGAAGTAGCCGCCAATGACCCCGTTGGGGTTGAGGTAGATATTTGGCTGGTTGTGGTTGATGAGCATTACCGCGTTGAGGGCTACCAGCTTATTGAAAGTGGCAGTGTTGCCGCTTGCGATAGTGAGCGCGGTGCACTTTCAAAGGTTGAGCTAACGGTGACTGGTGAGTCTCAACGCTGGCAGCAAGCTCGATTGCATCAACGTTGGAATGATGCAACACAAAAAGCGCTATACCCGGGGGATGAGTTTTTTAACGAGCAAGCCGCTGCGAACAGTACTATTTTGCCAGACACACAACCTGGTCGCCGTATTGGTGGGGGGCGCTATGTCCAAAAACACTAAGCTGCATGCGTATTTGGAAAGCTGCTGGCACAAGCCATTTAAGTTTGGCGAGTTTGATTGTTGTTTGTTTGTGGCTGATTGGATTAAGTATGTCCATGGGTTTGACCCAGCGCCAGAGCGTGGTGCTTACACCACGTTTAAACAGGGTTTAAACATCATTAAAAGCGACTTTAAACAGACCTTTGAAACCCGTTTAAACGTAGCGCCTATTGCGATTGACTACGCAGACCGTGGCGATGTGGCATTGTGTGAGTACGACGGTGAGCTGGTTGGCGGCATTGTAGGCCTTGGTTGCGTGTATTGCGTGTCTGATGAGGGGGTGACTTCCCTACCACTGGATGCGCTGCGTTACGTTTACCCATTGGAGCTTATCCATGAGTAAAGTAGTCGATGTGGTTGGTGACGTTGTTGGCGGCATACTAGATATTACAGGCGTTGGTGCACTGTTTAGTGGTTTGATGCCTGACCAAACTCAGCCTGAGCAGGATGTTGCGACACTCGCAAAAGGGCTACAAAAAGGCATTGACCAACCAAGGCGTATCACCTTTGGCCGCGACCGTGTGGGGGGCGTGATTGCACACCAAGCAACCAAAACACGAGATGAAAAAGAGTTTATACAACTCATTATACTGATTAATGGCGCACCAATTGATGCACTGGAAGATGTGTACATTGCAAACAAACCGCTCAGCAGTTACCCCCGCGCCTCATACAATTATGCTGTTGCAGATGGCCGCCACACCAAAGCGATTACTGTTGCGGTGCAAAAAATGGCGGGTTGGACAGATAAGCACATTGGCCGTGACCAAGCGCACATTTTTTTAGAGCTTGAAAACAATCGTGAAGTATTCCCAGATGGCGTGAGCGACTGCGAGTTTTTAATTCGTGGTGCACGTGTGTGGGACCCACGAGATGCAAGCCAAGACCCAGACGATAGAAATACATGGAAGTGGTCACAAAATGCAGTGCTATGTACCCTGCACTACGTTAGGTTTTATGGGGCAAACCAAGTGCCGGTTAGTCACCTGCCTATGAATTGGTGGATAGCTGCGGCTAATGTGTGCGACGAAGATGCCGAATACACCGATAGCCAAGGCGTAACTCATAAAGAGCCACGCTACACAATAAACGGTACCTTTGCGTTTACGTCTCGACCACTTGAGGTTTTACAGCAACTTGAACGTAGCTTTGCCGGCAAAGTATTCCGCCAGATGGGCCAGTGGTATGTGCGTGTTGGTGCCTGGTATGGTGCACCCACCTACACCGTCACCATGGCGGATGTGCTAGGCGATGTAAAAATAAAATGGCACGCGGATTTGCGCGAGCGTGCCAATACTGTACGTGCGCAATTTGTTGACCCCAAACAAAACTATGAGCGCACAGATGCGCCGCCAGTGATTGCACAATCTTACTTAGAGCAAGACGCCCAGCCGTTAGAGCAAACGCTATCTCTCCCCTTTGTACGCAGCAGTGCTACAGCTCAGCGACTTGCAGCAATACAGCTAGAGCAAACACGCTTAGGTGCCATTGAGCTACCGCTTAGGCATACCGGCCTACGTGCGGCTGTTGGTCGCACTATCAAGGTAAATATCCCCGAGTATCACATCAATAATAAAATCTATCGTGTAATAGACCGCCGTTTTAGGCTCGACCGTGGCGTGACTATCCGCTGTATTGAAGATAGCCCTGGGATTTGGGCTGATGGCATGGTGCCAGGTGTTGAGGATTTAACACCCAATACGGATTATGTGCCTGGTCAGTTATTGCCAGTTGAGGCGCTTTCAGTCAACACCCGGGAGGATGGTTATGTGGTTCTGCGCTGGGAGTATGGTGCAATTGAGGCCGTAGAGCATTTTAACGTTGTTATACAACGTGCGGTTGATGGACAAACACAAAAGGTGCACTCACAACGAGTCAACTACATTGAGGCGGTGTTACCCCCATTACAAGTTGGCCAATACCATGCTCTAGTGACAGCGGTTAACGTGTTGGGTAAAGCAAGCGTTGCCAATGCACTCACGTTTACACTAGATGTGCCCACAGCGCCCACCATAGATATTGAGACCACTGACAATAGCGCGATGCTCACGGCCGATATAGGTGATGCGATTGGTGTACAAGCTGAGTGGGTATGGCTAGGTCTTGCTGATGAACCCAACCCAGCGCCTGCGGTGCGGACTCCTATTTTGACCAAAAACAATCTAGCGCCAGATACGCACTACGCTGCAAAGTGCCGAGCAGTAACGCATAAAAATAAAAGCGCCTGGGCAGAAGTTGTGGTTATTACCAAAAAGGCCAAAGCGCCTGTTGAGGTGGTAGACGTGGTTTTTGGGGTATCTCAGCAAGCTACTTGGACGGCACTTGCCACAAATTGGTTGCCCCCATCACTTACAAATACCGTAACGATTAAGGCTGTTGATAAAGTTTCAAAAAACGTTTTATCTGAGCGGATACTCAAGGTGCATTTAGAGCCGGACAATGGACTCATTAGTATTGAAATTGAAGACCAGGCTCAAGTTCACCCGATTGAGTTAGCGTATGAAGGGGAAGGCACAAACCACCTCACTATTACTGCGATTTACAATGGCGTACTGAGCCGGCAGTCGTTTAATGCAGCTGGCGTAACCGTGGGTGACATTAATAAGATTAAGGACAATTTGGCCGCTGTTGATGCCGTGGCTGAATCTATTTTAGAGCAGGCCATTGCTGATAACGCCGCACTGGTTGCTAATTTGCAGTCTCGTGGTGAGTTTAACCAAAAAGCCGCTGCCATTATTGCTCGCATCGATGAGGATGGCGCAGTCACTCAAGAACAAATCACCCTACTGCAGTCATCACTGGAAAACGCGTCAGCAACGTTAAGCGAGCTGGAACGTACCGTTGCAACAGAGGACGCTGCACTCAGTGAGCGAGTATCGTACTTAACCGCTGAAGTTGGTGAAAACAAGGCGCAGATAACTACGGTTGAGCAAGCACTCGCAACAGAAACCGAGGCCGCAGCACTGAGAATGTCGGCCATTGAGTCTAGCGTGGGTGATAACAGTAGCAAGATAGTCAACATTGAACAAACCAGTGCGACGCAAAACGAAGCGAATGCGCAGCGCTTTAGTGCGATTGAGTCCAGTGTTGGTGAGAACGCAGGCAAGCTTGTTACGGTTGAGCAAACCATGGCGAGTGAAGATGCTGCCCTCAGTGCGCGCATTGAGCAGATAAGCTCACAAGCAGATGATAACTTTGCGCATTTAGAAAATTACTATTACACCGCAGTAGACACAGACGCCGCCATCTCTGCGTCTAAACTAGAGCTACAGTCGCAAATGGATAGTAACCTCGCCTACCTCAACAACCAGTTTTATACAAAATCTGAGTCTGATGGGGCCATATCCAGTGCTATCTCTACCCTATCAGCACAAGTCGACGGTCAAGTTACCGCAGTAAACCAGCGGGTGAATAGTGCTGAGAGTGATATTTACGGCAACTACCTCGCTATCAATTCGTTGCAGCAAACCGCTGGCAATTTAGATGATGGCCTGAGCGCACTCAACTACCGCGTTGGTAGTGTTGAAACCACAGCTGAGGGTAATGCTAACGCTATTCAGGGGCTTACTAGCCGCGTCACCAATGCAGAAAACGATGCGGCTAGTGCACATTTAACGCTCAGCGCTCATGCAAACCACTTGGGCCAACTTGAGGCCCGTGCAGAAATTGGGGTGAACTATAACGGCTTTGTTACTGGCATGGATGTAACACCGGGTAAGGTTAAGTTCGCAGCTGAAACGTTTGAATGGTATGCGAGTGATGCATATACCAGTGCAGAGCATGTTATACGGTCTCGTAATGGTGGGATGGCGGGCTTTAAAAATGGTGTGTATCAATGGAGCATATCCCAAACGGGAGCGTTTTATGGGAATTATGCAGAAGTTACCGGCGTAACTGCAGGCTCTGACACTCGAAAGTATGCGGTAGGCGTAGATGTGAAGGCTAGCTATATAGGGGTAAGAGCCACAGCAAAAGACTGGGCGTTTTATGCAACACAAGGAGAGATTGGCCCACATACCTCAGCGCACGAGTGCTTACTCCCGATAGAAGTAACGCCAGAGGTTGGTGATATTTTGTGTGATGACGAACTAATGCACATCGCAAATATCTCCAATGCTATTTGCACAGCCAAACTCAGCTCTACTCCGATGGAGGTAACGGTAAGAGGTATCTATACCCGCAGAAGGCCGCTTACCGATAGACAACCCGCTGGCCTTGTCGGTTTTGATGAGTGGGAGCAACTTGCCTATTTGTACGACATTGCCAGTTTTAACGCCGGCGGTGAAGGCGCGATGAACGTATGCGGTGAAGGCGGAAACCTTCAAACGGGTGATTTGATCTGCGCAAGCTCAATGCCAGGGAAAGGGATGCGCCAACCTACTCAATCTGAAGAGCGATATACCCTAGCTCAAGCCCGTCACAACGTCATTTTTGAATCAGCAGATCAAGTTAAACAGGTCGCTGTCATCTACAAGCGAGGTTAGCTATGGCCTATAGCATCGGTACTATTTCAATCACTGCGAATAGCAGCACAATTACTGGCAATGGCACTTACTTTGTACAAGTTGCAAAGGCGCAAAAAGCAGATTTACTGTTTGTGCATTACGAAGGACAAGACCGCATCCTGCAGGTAGTAAATGTGGTGGATGACTCGTCACTGCAGGTTAAGCAACTAGATGGCTCTGTATTTGAGCCTGGTGCTTCAGCTTCAAATTTAAAATATGGGCTTGTACAAAACTTTACTGATACGGTTACTGCAAAACTAGCGCAGCGTGTTGCTGATTTACAAACCCAGTGGTTTACGCGCGAGCAACAGATGACCGGTTGGTTTGAGTCCAACGAAGACACCTACCCTGTTACTGGCTTTTTGGGCGAGCAAGTTAATATACCCACCCCGGCTAAGATAGCGGCATTGGCCCAAGTGGCCATGGAAGCGAGCGACGCGCTTGCGCAAATGGCAACTGCCATCGAGCAAAACCAAACAACCTTGGCCACTGTTGAGCCAAGGCTTACCACTTTTGAGTCACAATATCAGTTTGTTGTTAGCGCAAATAACAACGTTACTCAAAAGCACAATGAGGTGGTGCTCAAACACAGTGAAGTGTTACAAGCCAGGGCTGAGGTAGCACAGAGCCTAAATACGATAACTCACAACGCTGAGGCTAGTTATGAGTATAAAAACGCAGCAAATCAAAGTGCTACTGAGGCCAAGTTAAATCAAGAACAAGCACTGGCAGCAGCCTCGTTAGCTGTATTGGCACAAAGTGAAGCAACTGAGGCTCAAGACCAAAGCGCTACGATTAAAGGTGAAATTCAAACTCTGAAGGCTGAATTTGAAAGCGCTTCTACCCAAGCGGTTAATAGTATTAATACGGCAGCAAGCACCGTACAAGAAAGTGCTCAACAAACAACAGCACATGCAAACCAAACCAAATCTGAAATAACCGATTTTGCGCAAGGCATACAACGGACAATTGATGACCGAGTATCGTCATTAAATCAGTTAATGACACGTTTTAACTCGGGAATACAAACCGTTGAAGCAAAGGTACTGGAGCATAAGCACCGTGCAGTAGTCGCTGAAAACAATGTGATCGTCTCTGCAGATAACGTTTTCGATTCAGAGCTGAGTGTATTGAGCACTGCAGTTGAAGTAACAGCTACAGCCTCTGTTGTTACACAGCATAAAAATACCATCGACGCTGTTGCTATACGTATCCATCTATCTGAGTTACACGCTCGGGCCCATAGTGCTATTGCAGTATTGGCCACCGAACAACTTGTATCGATTAATTCAAACCTGAACACCGCATTTAGTGCCGTATTAGCCGGCACATTAACCACTCAACAAATCAACGATCTATTTTGAGGTGAACAATGGCAGATCCAAACACCCTACAAGACGCCGTTTCGGCACTAAATCAAGTCGCAACTGGTCAAGAGCAGCTGCTTACGCAGTTTCAAGGCAAACAAGCTGACATAGAAGCAAACAACCAGGCAATGCAGGACTGGCAAACGCAATTGGGGACAGTTGATTTTATCAACCCTGATGGTTCAGTCCGCACGGTAAAAACATTGCGCCAGCTAATGGCAGATGCGCAAATGCAAATTGATGAAACCCACCCCCACCCTTACGCGATACGCAAATCTACCTTTGAAGCTATCCGCGCTGTAAATAATGAAATGTTCGCTGCCAGTGGATTTGTGCACTTTGGAATGCACAACTCTGCAAATTCAACCTCTATAAATGAGGGGCTACAGTCATTTGGGAGCTTCTTAGATCCAGCTACTGCAAACCTTATACTAATGGGTAGGAACAAGCTAGCGACTGCAGGTGACTGCAAATCAAAATCAGAGTGCGCGATTATCAATATCGCAGGTGTGACTACAAAAATAATAACTAAAGATATCTTAGACTATCATCACGCATCAATTAAATTTCCCCCTCCAGAGGACGGCTCAAGAACGTTTGATACTTTGATAGGGCAAAGCGTTAAACACTCTTCAGCTGAAGTCGCATTTGCAAGTGTTACAGAAACGAATAAAGTTGTTACAGATCGAGTTGATATGTGGGGGTTTGAAGTCTTTCTGAGGGAAATTAATGAGAATGATCCCTATGTTTATGCATACGGTCTTATTCAAAGTGAGCTCACTAAGATAGATTCGGTTCCAACTCAACAAAATTTAACAAGACCTAAAAGTTATTTTGCATGGTACAAAGGTGATGAGGCGACAATAGGTAGAGGTGTTAATTGGTTAACGGCTAGTGAATCGCAAAGAAAGGTTATAGCTAAAAACCCTGATAATAATATCTTTTTCGATGATAATACGGGTAAATTCTACCAATGGAGTGTTGCCGGTTGTTCATTTGCGGGCAATGGTAATGGAGACTGGTGGAATTTAACATCAATGCGAACCGGGCAATTGCAAATGTCCTCATCAGGAATAAATCAAAGGCTTCCGCCAAAAGGTAACTTAGACGTTAGACCCGAAAATGGAGGACTTGGGCAATATTACGCGGCAACTTTGAATCACCAGTATAACCCTGCACCTCATCTTGGGATATTCACAGCCCAACCAGAGAAAACTTACGGAGAAGAGTGTTATTTTTTAGTATGTGGCACTGTTAACCGGTTAAATCAAGGAGCGTATCATCCAAGCTTTAACCCTCTTGGTACTAAACTAATAAAAAACAAAGATATTGACGGGGGGGCTACATGGGATGATGAAAGCGCTCATTCGATATCAGAAAAAAAAGAATGCTTTGTACAGGGAAGCGCTTCAACCCCTGGCTATCAAGAATCTACGGGAGGGATTGGGCAAGTATCAGGGCGCCCAGATGAAAGGTCGTTTGACGCAATTTATTCTAGTGGCCAAGGAGGTGTTTGCATTGATATGCGATACTCAGCTTGGGGAGTATCACAAGCTGAATTGTTCAATAAAGACTTTGACGTAAAAAGAGGGGCATTCCGAGGTAGAGAACTACTAACTAGCCCATTGAAGGTAGGAATAGCGCCTTCAAGAAGTAGTCAGGTTTTATATTTTGATGGTGAAGCTTTGCCAGAAAAAGTTGTAAACTCTGGGCTTGGTGAAAGAGTGCTCCTTAGGGTCACAAATTGGGTTGGTGTAGTCTTCACTGATGAATATCAATCACTGTCATCTGGGGATTGGCATGAAATGCTAATCTCCAATCATCCAAGTTCTAGCCGGTTAGTGCTGATCATTGCAGGGAAGTCGCCGAGAATAATTGAATCAGGAGAAGCTGATAATTTAAAGGTTGATATTATGCTTATTGGAAGCAAAATGGGCTATCTACCGTCTTACGCTATATCAGTATCCGGTTTATATAGCCACATGGAAGTTGTCGCTAGTCCAACGAGCGTTATGATGTGTAATGATTTAAAGGATGGTTGGATAGGCACTTACACTAAACCGCATCAAGGGCCCATAAAGCTCTCTAGACCAGTCAGTGCGCATCCTGATCACCGTCGATACTTTTCGGATGATTATGGAGTAACATGGTCAAAAAGTTCAGTGAACATTGATGTAAAGTCAAATACAGTAAGCTCTCTTGTCGAGAACAATAACTTTATAGAAATTTTTATTTACAAAACCATGGCGGTCATGACAAGAAGTGCGGCAAATAACAGAATTTACAACTCGACTGATTCTGTATTCTCAACAGCATACTATCATGACAATTTAGGTAGGCTATTTAATTACTCACTGACAAAGAATGTGGCGAATGGTGAGGTTTTCAATGGCGGTCCGATTGTACCAGAAGTGCCACTGCTGATTTCAAATATACGACCGTTATCACTGACTTTAGATGATATCCCAAGTAGAGAATGTGAGCATGCACCAATTAAACTTGCTTCTCAATCATCGCCTGGCATGAAAGCTCTAACTTACTTTTCTGAACATAACTCTCAAGTCTATATTTATTATGCATTCACTGAGCTGGTTCATAGCGAAATTGGTTGGGGTGATGACAGTAAAATTCATATAAGTGATTATGAAACGACTATGCTCGATGAAAATGGTTGTACCGTTTTGGTTGGTACGGCCTGTACTATAGAACCATTAGGGTGGGTGAAAAATGATAAATAACCTAGAGCCAATTATTTTTTTTATAAAGCTTGGTCAAAATGATATTCCACTGTTAGGTGAACATGGGTTACCTCAATTAATTCCCCGCCCTATTGGAAAAGATATCGGTGAACTTGTAAGAAAAGGGAAATTGAATGATTTAGAGCGTTTTGCTGAAATACAGATTCAACAGGAGCAATGGGATTGGGCTAAGTCCTATCTTGACTACCTAGTAGAATTAGAGGCTGTGGAGCAATACAACGCTGAACTGCCTGAAACCACGCAAGATGCAGAAGGTAACGAACCAAAGCCGCTACCAGTTGCGCCGGAACGCCCCGCAGTTAGAACTGTCGAGGCAGTTCTGTCCCCCTTCAGAAGGGAGGTTTTCAAGCTACAACGTACTAATTACGTTGCTAACATCAAAGTCGAGCTAAATGGAAAGGTTTTTGACGGTGATGAAGCTAGTCAAGATAGAATGGCCAGAGCCTGCCAGTTTATGTCCGATACTGACGAGATAGTTTGGGTACTAGCGGACAATAATCCTTGCTCTGTGACTAAGTCAGAATTAATGGAAGCCGGCAGACTTGCTGGCTTAAAGCAAGCTGAGCTATGGGTGGAAAATAAAGATGATAATTAGTAATTACACAGCTCGAAACGGGACAATCTATACTGATGTTTTTATAACTCTATCAAAGCTCATAGTTTCGAACTCATCAACTATTGAGTTAAACCTAAAATCAAAACAGCTTGAACAGTCTCTAAAGGCAGCAACGGTTCAAGCTCAATTTCTGGTGTTTAAAGATCAGCAAGCTTTCGATGACGACTTTGATGCAATAGAGGAGCTAAAGTTGCTGAACCCTTATTACAATCCAGAGCACAAACACTCAAATAAATTTGTATCAATTTTACAGTTTAAAGTTGATAGCGAATTAGAAATGGAAGAAGCAAAGCTGATTGCGTTCGAGAGGCTAAAAGAACACCTCAATACAGCTTAAAACATCACTATTTAACATAATGGACGAGTTTAATTAGCTCGTCCAAAAACAAATGCCTTTTTATCTAATTTCTCGCGCCGCATTACATTTGGGTAGGAATTATAAAATAAAAAATTAGCTCTTAACTAAGTGTTTACAGTTGGTGCTCTACAGATCAACAATAGTAGAGAGAAGATCTTTAAAGATTAAGCTCACAGTACTTTTGTAGTTGAAGATATTTTAGCTGCAAATAAGATGGTAGATGTGGTCTTGCAAATTATGTTTTCATGCGAGATCTGCATACCGTAGCGTGGCCTTCTAACACTTAAACAATCCATGTCATTGTTGTAGGAGAAATTCTCTAGATACGACTCAATAACGTATTGGTTGAAACTGTTGATGAAGGGACGCATTTTATGACTAAAAGGAAATCTCTATGTTTAAAAAGATACTACTTCCAATCGCTGCAACTATGTTTTGTATTAGTGCTGCTAACGCCCTAACTCCACTAGAGGACCGTGCTCGAGTTTCTAGGATGAATGCCGATTTGCTGTTGCCTGATGGTTCTACATTAAATGTAGACGTGTCATTCGATTGTGGTAGCGACTATAAAAATACGGCGCTTATGGTGATGAGTGATTCTGGAGCTCAGCTATTAGCGGCAGCCTACACACATTTATATGGTGTTGAAGCCGGCGAAGCGGTAATGCATTCTTGGAATAATAAAAAGAATGAATCTGATCCTCGTAAACCGACCTATTTGTTTGTACTTGCTGAGCGTGAAAAGCAATTTGATTGGGAAAAATCAAAAGGTGACAATCAAAAACTTAACAAAGGCTTAAAGAGTGTTACAATGGAGCGTAATATAGTTGATAAAACGGCATCTGGAGAAACTAAGAACGATTTGCCTATCGTCGTAGCGGGTTGTGGTGTAAGAGATCACAATGCGTACGAGGTCAACTAGGAAGTAAGGCCAGCTCTTGTGGTTGGCCGTATTTAATGAATGGATTGTTTCATGCGTATCTTCGTATTTTTATTTCTTACTGCCCTTTCATTGCAGTTACAAGCGTTCCAATTTGAACATCTAAATGGCGTCGTTCATGACTCAAACGATAACTTTTATTTGTCCTCGCACAATGGAGTATATAGATACGATGGTCGTCATTTTCTTCCTTTAAGTAAAGCTGCTGGATTACCAAGCGGTTTAGTTCGTGATATTAAACTGCAACATAAAACTTTGTTTTCTTTGTACTCTAATGGTGACGTTTGGATCACGGATCTAACAAGTCTAGAATCTAAAAAAATAGCGTCTGTGGAAGCGACAAAACTTGCCTTAACAAACTCATCGCTTTTCACTTTAGGAAAATATGATGTTAAAAGGATTGATCTTGATTCTGGAGTAGTTAGTACAATATACAGCAGTTCAAGCCGAGTTTTAGACATTGACGCGTTTGCAAACTTAGCCTACCTAATGACCAGAGATGGTGTGTTTATAGTACAAGATGGTGTGATTAAAACTGTTGAAGCACTAAGCATTGATAACGGAAATTTAGCGGCAACACCACATGGCGTTGTTTATTTCGTTAATAATAGGATGAGTTACTACTCTACCCTACAGCAGCAGCTTATCTCTAATATGGAAATACACAATGCTGATAATATCGTGTTTGCTTCCCCCTATTTTATCTACTTTACAGATAACGAAAGTGTCAATGAAATCACACTCACAGACCTAAATATTACGAGAACCGGTATTAATACTAAGAAGAAAAACTACAGCAAGTTACATGTAGATGGTAAAAATCGGGTGTGGGGTTTAAGTCTAAACACATTCGAACCTATCGAAGTTGGTCTTAAGTCTTCTGAGTTGTCGCTAGGGTCTAAATACAACGTACTTGAAGGCGTTGCTGGAGAATTGTGGGTTGGCACTACAAAAGGCATTTTTCAAAAGGCCGACAGAAATCATTTTGAGCCATTAACTTGGTTAAATAATCAAATATCTGCACAGGCATTTGAGGTCACGGCCTTTCAACTATTCAATCGCGGTCTCGCGATAGGAACCAATGTGGGTACCTATTTTGTGGATTTAGCGAGTAAGAAAATAACAAAAGTTCATGATGATTATGTACTAAATTTTTCAGTGATCGATAATAATTTGCATATCGCAACAAATGGTTATGGGGTTGTGGAAGTTGATTCACACTTAGAATTGATCGTAGATAAAAAGCTTAGACAATTGCTTCCTAGTTTAGAAGTTTTAGACATTAATCATAGTGGGAACTATATCTATGCAAGCACCAAACAAGGGTTGTTGGTTGTTGATACACAAGACTGGACGCACCGTCTATTTGAAGACGGTGTAGTTGTCACTGACAGTTTTGTTACAGAGGAAGGCCTATTTGCAGCGACTTATGGAAAAGGTGTCTGGTTTAAACCCAATAGTGGAGTTTGGCAAAAGTTAAGCTCACCAAATTTTGTTAAGGAGTTTGTGGAGTTTAATGACAATTTGTATTTAGCGACCAACAATGGTGTCCACATTATAGAAAGAGGCGCGGATCATACAAAATTGGTACCTGGAACAAAAGCGCACTCTTTTACGATAGGAAGTCTTAAGGTACTGGGCGACAAGCTTTATGCTGCCAGTTCAGATTTTATATTTGAGCTGACAACGGCACCTTCAGTCGATCTTTATGCTCCAAAGGTAACAAGTGTCACTCTGGATGGTAAAACCTATTTGGAGTTTTCTGAACTGGTTAGTCAGCATCCAGCTATTGAGATAACGATTAGTGACTACAATTTTGTAGATCAGCATGTCAACTCGTTTGAAGCAAACATAAACGATACTGGATGGCAAAAATTGTTAGCTGCAGGAATCCAACTTAGCAATTTAAAGCCAGGAGGATACGATATTTTA
The DNA here is from genome assembly GCF_024746855.1 of Pseudoalteromonas maricaloris. Taxonomy (NCBI): domain Bacteria; kingdom Pseudomonadati; phylum Pseudomonadota; class Gammaproteobacteria; order Alteromonadales; family Pseudoalteromonadaceae; genus Pseudoalteromonas; species Pseudoalteromonas maricaloris. The sequence continues at coordinate 670,226 of NZ_CP024626.1, forward strand.
TTTAGGGTTGAGAATAAGGGACGCTTCAGTGATGTTACGGCGCTGACTTTTAACGTGGCTGCGCCATGGTATTCAACACCTTTAGCTATTTCAATGTATGCTGCTTTGGTCTTTATCCTAGTAATTGCGATTTCTGTGTATATATATATTTGGGTGCAGAGTTTTCATAAAGTTTTCAGGAATAATCAACGCCAATACCAAAAAGAAGACTTGAGTGATGCTGTCCTTAAAGTTGCCGAGGCTAAAAAGTTGTGTAGCGGCAATGACATTATGATTTCAGAAGGTTTAGACAAACTCGACCAAGCACTTTTGAAGCTCGAACCACTGGCACGAGGTCATGCGGCACTTGGAAAAGAAAAACTGAGCGTTGCTATCGGTATGTTGCAGGCTCATTGCTCATATATGAGTGATATGGAGCTTAATTTCAATATTTCTATTGGTGAGACACAACTTAAAAAACAGTTGGAAAAAGATATTTACAGTGTAACCTACCATTGTATTGATAATGCGCTTAAACACTCAAAAGCAACGCAACTCAGCCTGTCCATTAGCAAACAACAAGATCAAATTCACGTAATTATTTCTGATAATGGCAAGGGAATGGCGCTTTATTCACGACTTCATTTCGGATTAGGGATATATACCATAAAACAAGTTGCGAAAAGCTATAAAGCCAAGTTGAGTATTAAAAGCTCAAAAAAAGGAACTGCTATTCGCTTTGTGTTTCCTCTTTTAGAAATTGGCAGGCCGAGCAAAGAAGAAATTCAAAAAGAGGTTTTAGAGAGAATGAAGGATTAGACACGCTAACCAGTCTTTTTATCTTACAGATTTTATATGTCTTGGAAGTATCAAAGCGGCTTCGCTAAGGTCTTTACAAACTTAATCTTCTAATATAAAACAATCAACTACTTTAGCTATAAACAAAAAAGCGAGGGTTCCCCTCGCCTTGCTTAATTAGATAGACCTATTCGCAGTAATTCGCTACATACGTTAAATCGTTGATGTGCTCCGGACCATCCATAACAAAGGTCGCTTGTGCCGTATTTGGATCTAGTGTGTAGATCTTCGCGTCTTCACCTGAGTTACGGCCAGATACGTATAACGTGCCGTCTGAGCTTACTGCTAAACCCGATGCCCAATTTACACCATGCTCGCCAACGAGATCTAAAGACATGTCGCCTTTATCTAGTGTGTAAAGTGCTTTACCTGTTAGTACGTAAATCACGTTAGTATCTGCTGAATAGGCGATATCACCGTGTGAGAAGTCGTCACCTGCATAGCTTAGTTTACCAAGCACTGTTTTTGCGCCTGTTTGTATGTCAAACTCATAAAGATAGGTTTTGCTGCTTGCGAGTAATTTTGTACCGTCTGGCGTTACAGCTGAACGGTATAATGGCCATGAAATCGCATTAGCAGCTAGAGTCTGTTCTGCACTATCTAGTGAAACTTTCCAAAGTGATGATGTTTTAGTTGCACTGTCATTTTGTTCCATAAAGTAAAGTGCGCCATTGTGCGCAGCAATATTTGAGGCTGTGTTAGCGACGCCGTCAACGTATGCATAGGTACCATTAACCATGTCGAATTTATAAACATAGCTATTGCTGTCTTCACCAAAGTTATTGATGCCATACACGCCTACTTTACAGATTACTGGCGGCTCTGGAGGTGTAACTTCCTCCTCTTCTGTTACGACGACGTTGTCTAATAACGCACCATAAGAGTCAGAAGTACCTAAACCCTGAAAACGTAACTGTGTCGAACTACCTATCGCTTCAACTGTATACTCGTACTTTGTCCAGCCACGGCTCGTTGCATTCATTGTTACTAGTGTATTATCGCCAAACCATGCACGTGCGCGATTAGTTAAATCATTGTTTACCACTCGAGGTGAGTAATAAAAACTCACTTTATACTTTTTACCAGTCGTTGTAGGGATATTCTGGTAGATTGTATAATTTGCAGTCGAGTCAAGCTCTAGGTATTGGTTGCCGTCTTGAGGTACGACAATACCAAGGCTTTGTTTTTGAATTTCGAATTTGGCACCTTCTCTGCTCCAACCTTGGAGATTGTCAAATAACGCCCAATCACCAGAAATATTGCCTGATGTTTCAAACGAGCCGTTAACGACTAAATTGTCGGCTGCACTTGCTGTACCAACAACTGACATTAGCGCTAGGGTTGCAAAGTTAAGTTTCATAGCCACTCCAATAAAATAGAGTTAATGTAAATTTTTTGTTTACATTAACATCACTTAATATACTACCATTGTCGTATTTTTTAAGTTTGCGGTCAATGAATAACCGAAAAACCAGATTTTATGATGTTTTACGTCTCTAAACAGGTTTTTAAATTGATACTTTAGTATTGTTTTTGTGGCGTGAAAAATAGATGTTGAAACCTTTCCGTTATTTTGACTGAAGCTTAGGTTACGTATAACAAGGTCATTAAAGCTAGTGGTTAACGGTACATCTAAGAATGTTTGTTTGATTGCAGTAATGAAAGTCTAAGTAGTAGTTATCCTCGGAGGGTGCTTGGCCAAGTGCTATCGTATTATAAAGCAATTCAGCTCCTTTTCGGCCCATTTCATAGGGGTTTTGGCCAATATTGATTGTTGAAAGTCCCTTTCCCAAAGCTTTAAGTTGCATCTCTTCTGTATCTGCGGAAATGATCACAGCATTGTAATTCGTGATCTTCTCTTTGTAGGGTAAGACGCGCTCAATATAATTAGAGTGAAATTGGGCGAAGCCTGCTACAGCAATAAAAATCGGGGGGTTTTCATAACTTAGCAAGGTCAATAGTTGGCTTATCGCATCTTCGCGTTTACCCATAGTATAGAGTGGGCATCGTTCGTACTCTCGCCACCCCTGCTTGAGATCATTTTCTGTTTTTGTAAGGTTATCTATTGTATGTGTGGAGAGTGCATATCTAACGCCTTTAATTCTTTTATCTAAATTAGGTGTTGAGTGATGACCTGTTTGAATACAAAACGATTGAAGCGCAGCCTTTTTATAAGGCTTGGCGGCTTCTCCTAGTGCAACACCAAACGCAAAGTTATCGGTTCCTACATAGGCGAGACGGTAATCTTTATGCTCTGTTAAAAGGTCCGAGTCAAAAGTGATCACTGGGATCTTCAATTGCTTCGCCTTTTTGAGTGAACGTGACACGAGATAGTTTGAATCGGTAGTTGATATTAATAACCCATCTACCTTTTTATTCAATAGTTCGTTAATGATAAGGCTTTGCGTTCTAAAATCTTGATAGTCGTCAGCACCATCGTAGATACACTCTACATTTGGATGTTGTTTCGCAAAGTCTACACACCCTTTATACGATTGTTCATAAAAGGTGTCATTTTTAGTTTTGCCTACAACCGCAATGGTTATTTCCGCTTGAGTACTTTGGCTCAGTATCGCAAACAATATTAGCCCAAATATCAAGGTACAACGGGAGAATAGATTTTCCTTTAACTTCATGTTTAGAGTGAAATAATTTTCTTAAACTACTGCAAGCATAACGTAGATTTTTAGTAACGCAAATGAGGACAACATTCCATCTGGCGCTCACTAGTGCATCGCAGCATTTTTCAATACAAATTGATGAGCATCCATATAGCTTTTAATAGCACTTTGCGCAATTCGTATCGTCGCGGGCACATCAGTACTACCTTTATGAATGCAAAATACTTCCACTTTTTCCAGCTCGAATTCGGGATCTACTCGCTCTAGGTTATGATTATTAAATGCGATGATCTCTGGTACTAACCCGATACCCAAACCGCTTTCAATGAGCCCTATTGTATCGCTAACGGAATTGGTTTTGTGATGTGCTTTGAATGAAAGCGGTTTAACGATATTTTGTGTGGTATGGATAAATTCATAATTTGTGACTTTACCTTCCCAAGAGTTTGCAATGTAAGGAGCGGTTGTGTCGTTAAATTCACTGTCCTTTGCTTTATACAGCACGTCTCTAAATGAACCAATATATTGCTGTGATTGCTCCACATCTGCGCTTTTTCCCACTCTAACAGCAAGATCTATCCCCCGCTCTACTAGATTGAGAGGGCGATCTTCATTAATTAAATTCAGGCGGATCTTAGGATGCGCTTTAATCAGCTTACATAGTGCAGGTGCAACGATGGTTTGCATCAAAGCATAGGATGTTGTCACTGTTAACTGCCCTGCAAGTACTGATTGCTTAGATCTTGCTTTCTCCCAAGCTAATTCTGATAAATGGCTGATTTCAAGGCAGTATGCATAGAAGTCTTTACCAACGTTGGTCAATGATTGGCTTCGTGTGTTTCTATATAGTAGTGGTGTTCCTATCTCATCTTCTAGTTTCTTGAGATGTTGGCTGATCACTGATTTAGACAAAGATAACTTCTCCGCGGCTTTGGTCAGTGAGCCTGACTCTACCACCCCCTTAAATATCATCATTCTTCTTAGTTTGTTCATTTTGACTTCTCTTTTCACGTTACTTTATAAGATAAAGACCGCCACACCTAAATAAAATTACATAAATATTACATAAATTAAACATGTATTTTTAATAGTTATAAATGAAATGCACTTTTTGGTCTATACCAAATTAAGCGGCACTTTCCCAACCTAGCTAAAAGTGGTTATTGATAGTCTGCTTAATCGTTTTAGATTTAATCTTGTTTGAATTTTTAAGTCATTTAGATAACTTAAAGTAGCTGCGTTAACGGGCAGCTACTTTGATTTTTCGTAACAAGATCAGATGGCTGACAATAGATTTAATTTATTTTTTCAACAAAGAATGTGCGTCTAATTTACAGTGGTAGAAACATTGAGTTCGATTTTATGAAACAGTTTAATAAAGGTTGAATTTTGAGCGAAAGCGGCTGTAAAAATAAACTGTCGACTATCTGTCTGGAACAACACCCCCTACATCTATAGCTATGGATGGCCAGATTGTAGCTGGTTTTTGTTAACTTTCATTTACTTAATTTGTTATTTTGTAGATTGTATACTGTGGTGTTTGGTGTTATTGAAAATGCAACTAAATCCCTCAATTTGTTAGAAAGTGTAGAAGTTCTTCCATTCTCATTGTCCCTATATCAATAATATTAAAGGTACATTTGGTTAACATTTTAACTACATGCACTTTTATCTTCAGTTGCACCTTTAGAGACCAAAATAGGTCTAGTGCAACTTAATAGTTAGAACACCGATTGATTAAGGAATATGAAAGATGAAATCAATTAAGTTAAAGAAAAGCGCAATTGCTATCGTAACGTCACTCCAATTATTTGGGCTTAGTCAGCTCGCAACTGCGAATACCGACGTCCCAGAAATCTCACCAATTATGTACGATACACTTCAAGGTGATATTGAAGGTGCACCTTTGTTTGTAGATGTTGGTTCAGATGATTTTCTATTAACACAGGAGCAATGGCACACAATTCAAGTGTTCGCTCAAGCTGCTGTTGGCTTACCAAACAACGAGTCTGCATTTAGAAGTTCAACGCGCTACCCTGACAACACGCCTTTGAATAACCACTACAAAGCGTTAATGGAAACGTTTGGAGAAATCAACGCATCTGGTCAAAACTGGAATCATAATATCTACCCTAGCGTTATTGATTTAGCGACAAAACTTGCTAACTACTCAGACACTCATGCACTGTTAATTAACCCTTTTATCAGCCAATTAACCAACTTACATAACGCTTCACTTACGGGGGATATGCAAGCTGCTGAGCAGAGTCGCCAAGCCGCAATTTCATTTCTCAATACTTTTATGAGTTTTATTGATTCAAACCTGAATAAAACAGAAGAAGTGGTGAATGAACTTGTTAGTTTTCAGGGGGGATTGACTACGCATACAGGGGAATTGGAAACGCTTGAGAGTACATTTGCTGATATCTTGAATAAAGATCAGCCTGCGAATATTCGCGAAAAAATTAGTACCTTGCAAAATCGCCTAAACAGTCTTAACAACGAAAAAGACACTAAGTTGAAGATAGTTGCAGGCCTCTCTGCTGGAGGTCCTTTAGTGTTGTTAATCGGCGGCTCGGTGCTTGGCAGCCAAGTCGAAGAGCTTAAAGATGAAATAGATAAGGTTCAAGCACAAATTGATAGTTCAAACAAAGACCTAGCACATTCTGTGAGCCTGGCCGCATCTTACGAGATTGCAAAAGGTCAAGTAGATGGCATGAATGATAAGATCCTCAAAGCAATCGATAATGTGCGCTTAGTGCAAGTGCATTGGCAGTCTCTACTAGGAGATATGCGGTCACTTAAAGAAGTCTTGGAGCAACTAGACAGTGAAAATGCACTTCGAAATGCTAATGTTGTGGTAGCTGGTATTGTTTCATCTCCGCTTGCTAGTAGCGCAACAAACTCGTGGAAAGACATTTCAGACAAAGCGAGAGCATTTTTGCAAAACGCTTATCTACCTATCTCTGAGCAGTAATCAAATACAACATGCATTCCTTTCTTATTGCTATAAGGAATATATCACCGTACCTGAGCTAAATATGCTCAGGTACATAAGGAGTTACTATGAAACCAACTTTACTCAGCCTATTGATTGGCTGCGCTTTTTCGAGCCAAGCTGCGACTTGGAACGAGCTATATAATCTTGAGCTAAGTCAAAATCTACCGAGCGTTACGACTTCAAATCAACAACAGATAGACACACAAAATTATTTGGTCTCGGCCTTACATGTAAATTTGAATGACGTGCTTACCAGTGCAAGAGATCATAATACTATCGTCATTGCGGCTGACACTGTAGAAATCGACCGAAACATGATTTTCGATGCACCAAACAAACGAATTTTTATCGTTGCACGTAAAATAATGGGTAATGGTACGGTGAGTATCAATTTAGACACCCAAAATGCTCAAGCATCAACATTGGTATTTATGGCTGATAAAGTTGAGGCCAATATCAATATAATCACAGCTCATTCGCCAAGCGATGGTGAAATTGAACGTTTTAGTATTGCACCGGACTCGTTTGGTACGCTATATCAGGTAATACAAGGCAATAAGTTTGCAACGCCTGTTTCGCCAGCGTTAACGTCACTTATCTCTGTGCATAAAGAGTACTTTTTAGATGCATTTGAAAAGTCATTCGATATGGCGGCTTCTATCTATGATCAAAATCCAGCGTTGAGTATTGAGATGTTGAGCTGGCCTGAATCTATTTTAAACGCAGCTCATGATGTTAGAGAATCTTCCGTTCAAGCAAAGAATTTTTACTTGCAGCTTGCTAACTTTAAACAGTTTTTGTCGTACGCAACACTTAACAAAAACTATGTGCCTAGTCTATCCCGCGACTTTTATGAGTTAACGATTAAAGCATATATTGACGCGATGGAAGCATATCAGGATAGCTACAACAATTTTCAGCAACAAGGCCGAAGTTTAGAAAACAAGCGCCAAGATCTCACTTTGATGCAGGATAACCTATTCGACGTTGCATCTGCTGAGCAACGAATTATCTCTCGCTCTGTTGAGCAACTGACGAGCTTGGTAAAAACACTTGATGAACAAAAAGCATCATTCAGCGGACAAGAAAATAATGTCTTCTATTCAGGGGTCGAGTTTCAACAAGGAATTTTGGACTACAAACTAGATAAAATCACTGAAATTGGGCTTAAAGTACTTGAAACCGTAATTAGTGCGGGCACTGCATTTGCGGGGGCAGCTGGGGGTGACACCAGCGGTCTGAAAGACTTGGTCGCGAGCTTGCCCGCCACAATCCAAGAGATCAATGAGTTAAAAACCAAAATTGATGATATCGCGTCATTAATGGATAAAGTACAAACGGTTAGCGGCCAGTTAAACGTGTTATCGCAAAAAACCGCGGATCCGTTTTCTAGTAGTGAGCTTGCACAAGAGTTCAATCGTCTTAATTCACTGATTCCGACCAAAGAAGAGGCAAATCGAATTTGGGACGAATTTTTGATAACTGCTAAGGCACAAATGAAAAAGGCCATAGATGAAGACATTGATGGTGCACGTGACTACCTTGTTGCTATCGAAAAGTTGATTAATCATGGTAAGGCAATAGTTGCTGTAGAGATTGATATTGCCCAGGAGCAATCTAGACAGATAGATTTGCGGATCACCGCTGATGCAAAGCTTAAACAGATCAATCGTATAGATGCATTTTTACAAAACACTCAAAACAGTCTAGATGAAATTCAGGACATGGAGGAACAGCTATTCCGGACTTTGAATAATCTAAAACGTCCGATATTTGTTGCATTAACAAACTATCAGGCGGCATTTAGCTACTGGTCTCTTGATGACACCATAGTGACACCAAGCCTTAATCAAAGTTATCAAGAATACCGTCACGACTTAGCTTTACTACGTGAACAAGAGGCCGCGTCATTATTGCGTTTTAACCCTCGACCTCAAGATTTTATGCTCACCATAGAAGAGTTAGATGCGCCGCAGCAATTGCTGGATTTTGCGCAAGACGGTGAAATGAGTTTTACGCTGTCGTTGGAAGATATTGATTTTTCCCAGTTTGATCGAGTTAGATTAGACGAGGTCAATGTTGTACTAGAAGGTTCTGGGTTAAATGAGAGCCAGCGCTATGATATCGAAGTAAGATCTAGTGGTTCATATCAAGATAGGTTTAAAGGGCAACCCTATCAATTTAGTGCAGAGTCGTTATACCGATTGGTAAGTTACGAGCTGTTAGATAGTGAAACGACGCGCATAGATCCAATCACCAGTGGTGCAATCGCAAATGATTATGCAATTAATTATTTTAAACCAACTCCGTTTACCACTTGGTCAATTAAGCTGAAAAATCCACAGCTTTATGACTTAAGTAAAGTGACGAATATCAGAGTGTCGTTTAAAGGTAATGCGATCCCCAAACAATAGTGTAGCACTTGCACTTTACAGCCTAGTAGGGGCCACTTCACGTGGCGATCTGTTAGCAAAAGCTCGCAGGGTTAACCTGTTCCTACTTTGGTGAGGTTTGAATATTTGCTAAACCAGATCGCCTTTTCGTAGGAGTCACTTCACGTGGCGATCTGTTAGCAAAAGTCCGCAGGTTAAGTCTGCCCCTACTTTGTTGGGGCTTAAATATTTGCTAAACCAGATTACCTTTCGTAGGAGCCACTTCACGTGGCGATCTTTAACAAAAGCTCGCAGGATTAACCTGCTCCTATTTTAGTGTGGCTTGAATGTTGGGTAAACCAGATTACCTGTTCGTAGGAGCCACTTCACGTGGCGATCTTTTAACAAAAGCTCGCAGGGTTAACCTGTTCCTACTTTGGTGAGGTTTGAATATTTGCTAAACTAGACCGCCTTTTCGTAGGAGCCACTTCACGTGGCGATCTTTTAGCAAAATTCCTCTGGATGAGCCGCCACCTACTCTACAACTTGAGCCCTGTTATCTAGATGGCCACTAAAACGGGTTGCTAATAAGGCTGCAGCGCTAATAAGTGCCCCTACCCAAGCGGTGTCCTGCAGCGACATATTTTCAACAATTTGGCCACCTAAAACAGAACCGAGCGCAATGCCAACGTTGAAGGCAGTGATATTCAACCCTGATGCGACATCCACCGCTTTTGGACTAAACTTTCCGGCTAGCTGTACAACATAGACCTGAAGACCAGGTACATTTCCAAAAGCAAATGCTCCCCACACTAGTACTGTGATCACCACGCCTATTTTCGACTGCATGGTAAATGTCAACACAGCCAAAATGACCGAGAGTAACGCGAAGATGATGGTCAGAGCGCTTACCGGCCCTTTTTTATCGGCTAATTTTCCGCCATAGATATTGCCAACAGCAACAGATACACCATAAACCAGCATAATAATACTGACTGTAGCGGCGTTAAAACCGGCTTCCTGTTGTAAAATTGGCGCAAGATAGGTGAATGCCGTAAAGGTTCCACCGTAGCCGAGTATGGTCATAAGATAGACGAGCAGTAATCTGGGTTGCAACAATACCTTTGCCTGCTCAGATAGACTGGCAGATGCGCTTTGCTTTAGGTTCTTTGGAATTAATAAAGCACTTCCCAATAGAGCGATAACACCTAAAGCAGAAACTACTAAAAAAGTGGCTCGCCAGCCAAACTGTTGGCCAATCCAAGTACCCAAGGGGACACCTGTTACGAGCGCAACGGTCAGTCCCGTGAACATAATGGCGATGGCACTTGCCTCTTTGTCTTTTGAGACCAAGCTAGTTGCAATCGTAGAGCCAATCGAGAAGAACACACCATGAGCGAGCCCTGTCATGATCCTCGCTAAAATGAGGCTTTCATAACTTGGCGCTTGCCACGCAAGCAGATTGCCAAAGACAAAGAGTGCCATCAAGCTAAGTAATACAGATTTCCTATTCCATCGCCCTGTCAGTGCGGTTAAAACGGGCGCACCAACAGCAACGCCAATGGCATATAAACTCACCAGTAAACCTGCACTTGGCAGCGAAACTGATAAATCGGAAGCAATGGTCGGTACTAAACCAACAATGACAAATTCGGTGGTACCAATGGCAAATGCGCTTAATGTCAGCGCCAGTAATGCAAGCGGCATAAATAACCCTTTTAACGTGATAAGCAATAAGTTGGTGTAGTGTGAAAGCTTTTTTATTTGCAAAAAATAGCGAAAATGACAAAATACTTTTGTAGAAAATGAAAAGGAATACACATGACCGTTAGCTCAAAAACCGAAGATCTAGAAGCTTTTATTTGTGTTGTCGATACTGGGAGTTTTTCCGCTGCAGCAAATCTGATGGACGAACAAGTTGCAAAGGTTTCAAGAGCAGTAACTCGACTGGAAAAGTCCCTGTGTGTAACCCTATTCAATCGAACGACTCGACGGATAGAGTTAACCGAAGAAGGAGAGCTATTTTTACGCTATGCGCGGCAGGCACTCAATACCATTGAGCAAGGTGAAGAGGCGTTAAAGCTGTTACGATTTTCACCAGCTGGTAAATTAAGAGTGGATGCTGCAAGTCCTTTCGTTTTTCACCAGCTTACGCCTATATTAAAAGGTTTTAATGAGGCCTTTCCCGATATTACTTTGGAAATAACGAGTCATGACAGCATTATCGATTTGTTAGAGCATAAAACCGATATCGCAATACGAATTGGTGACTTGGCAGACTCTAATCTTCATGCGCGTTTGCTAGGTCGCAGTAAACTTCATCTTGTAGCCAGCCCTGACTATTTAAGTAAATTTGTAGGTAATGAACCACTGATTGATCTTCCATATCATAACTTGATAGGTTTTACCGATGCCCCACATCTCAACGTCTGGCCTTTACTAAGTCCGCAGCAGCTCAAGTTTTCCATTAGCGCATCCAGTGGTGAGACCGTAAGGCAATTGTGTATCGCAGGCCATGGCATTGCACTGCTATCTAACTTTATGGTGAGGCAAGATATAAAAGCCGGAAGACTTGTTGAAGTTTTTACCGAGCAAATTATTTCGCCAAATCGCAGAGAAGCAGTACAAGCCGTGTATTATCAAAATAGTGGTGTATCCTCTCGGATTTCGGCATTTCTAGACTACATTGCGCCTAGGCTCACGCTATAGTTTTTTCATTTTTTACAAATATATTTTGTATTTATTGCGGTTAATGAACATATTTTAAATCGTTAAGCTTCTCATAGTGAAAATAAACGTTGAGGAGGCCAAATGGCTGATTTATTTGAGTCGATTAACTTAGCTGGTAAAACATTGAGCAATCGCATAGTGATGCCGCCTATGACCCGCTCGCGGGCGAGTCAACCTGGGGATACCCCTAACAATTTGATGGCAACCTATTACGCACAACGTGCAACGGCTGGTTTAATTATTAGTGAAGGGACACAAATATCGCAACTCGGTAAGGGGTATGCTTGGACACCGGGGATCTATTCAGACGCCCAAGTTGCTGGCTGGAAACAAGTCACAAAACAAGTACATGATGCTGGCGGTGTTATGTTTGCGCAGCTTTGGCACGTTGGGCGCGTATCGCACAAAAGTAACACCGGTGGGATTCAGCCGATTTCAGCTTCAGCAATTCAAGCTCAGGGTGTGAAAGTTTTCATCGATGAAAATGATTCCCCTGATTTTATTCAAGCTCAAACACCTAGAGCAATGACCCAAACAGACATCAATAATGTAATGAACGAATATCGACACGCTGCACGAAACGCGATGCAAGCAGGCTTTGATGGAATTGAACTGCATGCAGCGAATGGTTATTTGATTAATCAATTTTTAGACTCTCACTCAAATCAAAGAACAGATGGCTATGGTGGCTCTGTTGATAACCGCATTAGCTTTTTGCGTGAAGTCGTAACGGCGGTGAGTGAAGAAATAGGCAGTGACAAAGTGGGCGTTAGACTTGCGCCGCTTACTACCTTAAATGGTACAGTAGATGAAAACCCTGAGCAGACATACCTCGCGGCAATTAAACAGCTAACTGTGCTCAACGTATGCTACGTACACATCGCAGAAGCGGATTGGGAAGACGCGCCAGATATGCCTCTGAAATTTAAATACGCAATTAGAGAGGCTTTTAATGGCGTGTTAATTTATGCCGGAAAGTATACGAAAGCGCGCGCCCAACAAGCTCTTAATGAAGGTTGGGCTGATATGATTGGGTTTGGTCGTCCTTTTATCTCAAACCCTGATTTGCCCTACAGGCTGGCAAATGACTTGTACTTAAACGAACATCAGCCTGAGACATTATTTGGTGGTAGCGAACAAGGTTATACCGATTACCAAATTCACGCCTCAAATCCAATAAACGTAAAATAGACAAAAAGTTAGCTTTCAATCTGCGTACGCATTAACTGGTGTGTACGCAGCTTTCATTTCAACGGCGTTAAGGTGAGAGCAATGTAGCGAACTTTTGCTCTCACTTTTCCTAAATTGTCGCTAATGATAGTGTATGCCAAAGCATATAGATTGGAGTTTAGCCTCAAAATAGGGAATAATGTCGCCAAATTAAAGACACATAAAACATTCTACATCTTATCTAAAAATGAAAAATATAATTCTATTTGCTATTGCACTTTTATGCACTAGCTCTGCTAACGCCCAGTTACCTATTGAAAGTTACGCGCAACTCCCTAATATGAGTAAAGTTTCACTCTCACCCAGTGGTAAAGCCGTTGCGTATTTACAAAATTATGATGGAAATCTAGTACTTACTGTTCATGACCTAAAAACTCATAAAAAAAACTATATATTGCAAACTGATAATAAAACGATAGCACTTGGTTGGTACGATTGGGCCAGTGATGACATGCTCTTATTTGGTGCTAATTACACCAAAGTGCAGCGAGGCGTAAAGTACACAACATCTCGTTTATTTAAATTTGATTTAAAAAACCCTACGGATGAATTGGTTCAAATCAACCGTGCTTATCGCAATGAAATTCCTGCCCAATTTCAAGACGATGTCATTAGCATACTGCCAGAACAACCAAACAAGATATTGGTACAAACTGACTTCGATATGGCAAACAAGCCGAGCGTTTATATCTTAGACATAGCTAAAGATAGACGCGAGAAAGTTGTTCGCGCAAGAAGAAAAATATCTAGCTGGATAGCCGATCAACAAGGCAATGTAAGAATGGGTTATGGGTTTGAAGGGATCACTGCCTATTATATGCTCTATGATAATGAGACGAAGGATTTAACCGATTTCTATACCTTTCAGGCTCGTGGTCCGGAAGCTATCCATATTCTTGGATTTGATAAAGACCCAAATATTATTTACCTCACCGCACTTCATAATGGTAAAAATGCGCTGTTTAAAGCAGACATTACTAAGCGCCCGCTTTTACCTCAGCTTATTTTCTCCGATCCAGACTATGATTTTGATGGCAGTCTCCTTTATTCACACGACGGTAGAGCCATAGGCTTCAGCCATTCCAATCTTGATAACTCGAGAGTCTATTGGGACGAAGACCGCAAACTCCTACAACGCTCACTCAAGGCGGCATTACCAAGCTACGACACCGTTGTAATAAGTATGAGTGCGGATAATAAAAAATACATTGCGTACGGCGATTCTGACCAAGACTCTGGTACGTACCTGATTGGTGACAGAGAAACCAGCTCTTTAGCGGGGTTAGGACGTTTATATCCAGATATTACTGGTGACAATTATCTGGGCAAACAAAGGGTATCGTTTACAGCGCGTGACGGCCTTGAAATTGAGGGTTACTTAACCTTACCTAAAGCATTCGATGCGGCTGCTCCCACAATCATCTTTCCACACGGTGGACCATACTCTCGCGACTACGCTGGCTTTGATTACTGGTCTGAACTATTGGCAAGCCGAGGCTTTGTGGTTTTCCAACCTAACTTCAGAGGCTCTTTTGGTTATGGTTTTGACTTCTTTAATGAAGCAAATCAAGGTTGGGGAGGAAAGATGCAAGATGACTTACAAGATGCGGCAAACTGGTTGGTTGCAGAAAAGTATGCACTCAAAAATAAAATTTGTATAGGTGGTGCAAGTTACGGCGGCTATGCAGCACTAATGGCTGTGGTAAAACATCCTGAAACGTTTCAATGTGCAGCAAGTTTTGCCGGTGTTACAGACTTAGAATCGATAGTCAGTCGTGCGCGCTTTTTCACAAACAAAGAGCTTGTTCGTGACCAATTTGGACAAGATACTGATAAACTTGAGGCACAATCTCCTGTTAACTACGCTAAGCAGATTAACCGCCCCGTGTTACTTATTCATGGTGATGACGATAAAGTCGTGCCTGTGAATCATAGTCGTGACATGGCAGATGAACTTGAAGATAATGACAAGAAGTTCAAATACATAGAGCTCGAGGATGGCAATCATCATCTGAGTTATCAAGCACATAGAGTGAAGACGCTTACTGAGTTTTTAGCTTTTTTCGAAAAACATCTTAAGTAGCAAAGCGCCGCAATTAGCGGCGCTTTTTATTGAGAGAGTAACTTCTTCTGTCACAGAGTTGATGTATGATAGAGGGGTAACATAAAGGAGAATTATTGTGCAGCTCGTTAAATTATTCGCCATGGCATTGATACCTATGCTCAGTGTATTTCAGGCCTCGGCAACGTCGTTTTTAGTCTTTGGTGATATGCCCTATACGGAGATAGACAGAGGCATGCTGATGCCAAATGGTGCTCTGCAGGAAAAGGTAAATGATATACAGCATGATTTTATGGTGCACGTAGGTGATATGAAATCCGGTGCTGAGCCCTGTACAGATCAACTGCTTAAAGATAATTATGCCCTGATCTCAAATGTGAGTAGCCAACCTTTTATATTCACGCCCGGAGACAATGATTGGACTGACTGTGACCGCGAAACTCTGACCCCTAGGTTTGATGAGTTGGAAAGATTGGATTTCATCCGTAAACACTTTGCGGTGCAAATGCCTGACCTACCAAAGTTTAAACGCCAGCAAACAGTACCTGAAAATCAATCTTGGATAGTGGATGATGTGCAGTTTTTAACTTTGCATGTACCTGGCACCAACAATGGTCGCAGACAAATCTTATTATCCGATAAAAAAGTAGTGCACGAAGAGTCCCATCGTCGTGATGTAGAGAATATTAAGTGGTTGGATAGCTTGCTAACACCAAGCCATAAGGCCGCGGTGATATTTCTACAAGCTGACCTTTATCAAAAAGAGAAGCACTCAGGACGTTGTGATAAAAACTCAAAAGCTAAGTGCGATGGTTATCAGTTATATCGAGAGACACTTGAAGAATATGCGGCTCAACTCAGTTATCCGTTGCTGTTGATACATGGAGATACGGGAGAGTTTTGCTTTTCTGAACAGTCAAAGAATTTATGGCGTCTTAACGGCCCTGGAGACTTTCAATATTTAGATATTGCAAAGGTTAAAGTTAAGGGAGGTAAAAAGAAGCCATTTAAGGTAACACCGCTTCTTTCGCAAGATAAAATAGCTAAATGCAAAGGGCTGTAAAGCCCCTTTACACACTTTCTACTCAGCTGTACATAAAGCGTAGCGCGAATAGCTTGCCGTACTTACAGTAAAAGCTCGCTCTGTTTATTGTGGCTTTCAAACTGCTCTTGCTTAACTGTATTGACAAAATGCCACTCACTTTCCACCTTCTCTTTTGTGAAATTAAGCGTTAAATAACCACGCTGATGAATATTGGCATATTCAAGATCATCGACTAGTAATTGCAATACCTCAGCGAATTGTAGCGCCTGCTCATCGCCTAATTGTAAGTAATACTCAAGCCCTGGAGAACTGACAGAAGCAGTCGCATATTCTTGACCACAAACAGCTCCGCTTGCATCGCAGAGCTTACCAGCCCAGGCGTTGTGTGTATCTCCAGCAACGACTATTAAATTTTTACTGGCCGCTTTTGCTGTTTGTAAAATTACTTCACGTTCAACCGGGTAGCCGTCCCATGCATCCAAATTATAAGGAGCGGTAAACGTGACTCGCGCTTTTTCTTGCTCTGACAACGTTGAGTCACCAGCAAGCATTCTCCCCTTTATTTGAGCAAGCTCTGTTAATTGCGTCGACATTTGTGCAGAAGGGTTGGCAAGAGACATGAGCAGCTCGGCTGGGATCATCATTTTGGTCATCAATACTTGTTGCCCTAAGACTTGCCATTTCGCTGCAGATGTCTTTAAGTTATCTGTGAGCCAAGTCAATTGGTTTACGCCTAAAAGCTGTTGCGAAGGCGCAGTTAGATCCGCCTGAAATCCGGCAAAATCTACTTGTCCTGTACTAGGGTCAATGTAATCTTGATAGTCGAGTGCTTTAGCGCGACTCTCGTGACGTGTATCTAGCATATAAAGTGATAACAAGTCGCCAAATTCAAATTTACGATAGAGGCTTTCGAGTTGGTCCTTAACCATCGGACGCACAGGCATCCATTCATAGTAAGCTTGCAGCGCAGCAAGTTTACGGGCAGCGTACTCCCCTTCTCCCTCGTTATGGTTCTCAGCGCCATCCATGTATGAGTCATTGCATACTTCATGGTCGTCCCATACCGCAATGAATGGCGTACTGGCGTGGAGAGCTTGCAGACCAAGGTCCGTACGATATTTTGCATAGCGACGACGATAATCATTTAATGAAATAATCTCGCTCGCATTATCTGCATCCAGCCCTCGCCCCATAGCGTCGGCATTTTCAGTGGCATACCCACCCATACCATATTCGTATATGTAATCACCTAAATGTAACACTGCGTCTAAATCGCTGCGTTTTGCAGCCTCTGCGTAAACATGAAAGTAACCAGCCGGATAATTTGCACAAGACATGACGGCAAGTTTTACCTGAGTTACATCGTTAACGGGTAAGGTTTTGCATTTACCTATGGGTGAATGCGTTTCCTTAGTGACGAAGCGATAAAAGTAGCGGCTATTTGCAGTCAGGCCATTAAGATCTACTTTAACGGTGTAATCGTTTTTTGCTAATGCGGCGAGCTGGTGGCTTTGTAGTAAGACGCCAAAATCTTCAGATTCTGATACTTGTAGAGTGACAGCCACACTGTTAGGTGTACCTTCAGGTGTGACTCGCGTCCATAATATAATGCTATCAGCTAAAGGATCGCCACTTGCGACACCATGGTTAAATGCGACAGCAAAACCGTTGCTTGCAACCGCTTTACTATCACTGCTGCCGCAACCTACTAACGAGACGCTAATTGTCGCTGCGCCAACGCCCATTAATGCACTTTTGATAAAATCTCGACGGGTAAAACTTGCCATTATTATTGTTCCTTAACTGCAAAATGCGCCATATTGGGCGCACTTATCTACTACTTAAAGGAACTAGCTTAGTTAAGCATTATTACAATTTAACGATTGGCCTTAATTAGTGCGGATTTGGAACAACTCGATTTCTGCCACTGCTTTTGGCTTCTAGTAACATTGTATCTGCACGACGAATAATGCTTTCAACACCAGACTCACCTGCGCCAAATTCAGCAACCCCAAATGAACTGGTAATATCGACCTCTTCACCGACCGCAATTTGAAATGATGCCTGCTCTATCATAATGCGTGCCCGCTCGGCGACTAAGATTGCCCCCTCTAAGCCGGTATTAGGCAGTATCAGGGCAAATTCCTCTCCACCTAGCCGAGCTATTAAATCCGTGTCTCGTAACATGTCAGAGAGTAGCGAGCTCACGTGAACCAGCACTATGTCTCCCGCTTCATGGCCAAATTGCTCGTTGATTGCACGGAAATTATCGAGGTCGGTCAGTATCACACTAAATGGTGTTCTGTAACGTTCATATAACCTAATTTGACTGTCAATTTTATCGCTTAGCTGCCTACGACTGGCGACCCCCGTTAATGGATCAGTTTTGGTAATAAAATCAAGTTCTTTACGTAAGTGATCGAGTTCGCTATGTATTGCTTTTGTTGTGGTAATGTTGTCTCCGTAGATAACAAAGGCATCATCTTGTAGCGAAAAACATCGTAATCTGAAGAACTCACCGCTTAAGGTATCAATTTCAATTTCTGGATAGTCTAATTCGCAGCCGTTGCTTAAGCCTAAAAACCATCCCGTGAGTTCATCCCCGTCGATTCTGTCATCAAACGTATCGTCTGTTTGGGGGTCGAAGATATTACTCAGTGTGCGTCCTGTTATGTGAGACGAGGGTTGTCCAATTAGCCTCGCCATTGCTTTATTGCAAAATTCAAGAACCGACTTGTTGCTAACAATAGCAACTGCATCGTCACTTTTATTGAGCACGCCACTCAGTAGGGATTGTAAATGGTTAGCGTTAGACATAATTCAATTCCGTTAGGCTTTTTGTTATTTTAAATCAATCGGGAAGATTTATCTTAGATCTCGCGAAAATCACACAAAAAAGACATTTTGATTTCGTTACCTACATCGATTGATTCTAATTTGACACCAATCATATTCCATTTCACTTATGTTTAATGCAACAAATGAAACGTATAGTTACCTCCATACACAAAGGAGGAACTATGTTAAAACCAACGCAACTCGCAACGATTATTTCTGCTTTGCTACTGCTAAGTGCATGTGGCGAAGCTGAGCAGGCAAGCAGTCAAACTCCGCCTCTTCAACCAATTGATGTAGCAGCAACACCGCAAATTAGCATTGCTGATTGGCACACCTATACAACACGCCTTTCTTCTCCAAACGAAGTCGCACTTCGCGCTCGTGTCACGGGAGTGATCGGCTCGGTAAACTTCAAAGAGGGAGATACGGTGCACCAAGGCGATGTTCTATTTGAGCTGGACGATAGAACTTTCTTGGCTGAGGTTGCCAGCCTTGCCGCACAAGTGAAACGTGCCGAAGCAGCCCTTTCGCAAGCAAAAAGTGAGTCAGCGCGTGCGCTTCGTTTAAGCAAGCAAAAAGCGATTTCAACCGAAGAAGTCGATGCCCGTGTTTCGCTTACCGCGCAGCGTGAAGCCGAACTAGATGCACTTAGGGCTTCATTTAAAGCGGCTCAGTTAAACTTAGAGTTTAGCAAGATCACAGCACCAATCAGCGGCAAAATTTCATTTGCTGAGGTCACTCAAGGTAACACCATTAGAGCAAACGACACCTTGCTTACAACGATAGTCGCAACTGATAAGATGTATGCGTATTTTGATATCGACGAGCGCACTTGGAATAGCCAGTTTGCATCAGTGACGGAAGGTGAGCCGCTTCCTGTGAAATTACAGCTACTCGGCCGTGAGTCACAGCCAGTCATGGGTGAGCTAGACTTTATTGACAACGCCATTGATGACCACTCTGGAACCCTAAAAGTACGCGCTTCTTTTGATAACCATAGTGGACAATTACGACCTGGCTCGTTTGCGCGAGTAAGTCTTTCATCCGGTGAGCAAAACGATCGAGTATTAATTCCAGACCGCGCAGTGGGTACAGATCTTAAAAATCGTTTTGTTCTTGTCGTCAACGACGCTAATACACTTGAATATCGTCTAATCACACTCGGTAATCGCTATGGCGAATTTCGTGCTGTTGAGTCGGGTTTAGCCGCTGGAGAGCGTATCGCGGTGAATGGTCCAGCGCGTGTAGGCCCAGGTATGCCGATAAGCCCAAACTCCGTGACGCTTACCTTGCCAGATAACATTGCCACAGAAGTGGTTGCGATGACGCCAAGCGATTCTTCACAAGGATTAAACTAATAATGAAATTTTCCCATTTTTTCATTAAGCGCCCTATTTTTGCGGCGATGATGTCGCTTGTGATATTAATCGCAGGGGCCATTTCCCTTTTTCAGCTTCCCGTGAGTGAGTATCCAGAGGTGGTACCGCCGACGGTTGTGGTATCTGCAACCTATCCCGGTGCAAACCCAAAAGTCATTGCTGAAACCGTTGCAACGCCGCTTGAGCAAGAAATTAATGGTGTTGAGAACATGCTGTATATGTTTTCTCAAGCAACCAGTGATGGTCGCTTAACGCTTACCGTGACTTTTGCGCTTGGTACTGACTTGGACCGTGCCCAAGTTCAAGTACAAAACCGTGTAAATAGCGCTATTCCAAGGTTACCGCAAGAAGTACAACGTTTAGGGGTTGTGGCTGAGAAGGCGTCACCAGATCTCACTATGGTGGTGCATTTGGTATCGCCAAGTGGCTCGCATGATACAAGCTACCTCTCAAACTATGCCGATATTTATGTCAAAGATCAGATAGCGCGCTTGCCGGGAGTTGGTGATGTAAAACTATTTGGCGGCGGTAAATACGCGTTGCGGATATGGCTAAACCCCGAGCAATTGGCTGAAAGAAACTTAACCGCAAGTGATGTGGTCCGAGCAATCCAACAACAAAACCGCCAAGTAGCAGCTGGCTCTTTGGGTGCTCAACCCACAACCAATGAAAATCAATTCCAAATTCTGTTAAACGTTAAAGGGCGTTTGGCAGATACCAGTGAATTTGACAATATTATTGTTAGCGTATCGAGCGATGGCGCGATCACTAGACTCAAAGACATTGGCCGAGTTGAGCTTGGACAAGATAACTACGCGTTAAGAGCTTTGCTAGATGGAAATGAAGCGGTGGCAATGCCGATTTTCCAGCGTCCTGGTTCTAATGCGATAGAGCTGTCGGATCAGGTGCGTGAAACCATGAAAGAGTTATCAACACGTTTTCCTGAAGGGGTTGAATACGATATCGTTTACGATCCGACAATCTTTGTTCGCGGCTCAATCGATGCGGTAATTTCGACATTATTAGAAGCCATTGTACTTGTGGTATTAGTCGTTATCTTATTCTTGCAAACATGGCGCGCTTCGATTATTCCGCTGGTAGCGGTGCCTGTATCGTTAGTTGGTACCTTTGCTGCAATGCAGTGGCTTGGTGTTTCTATCAATACGTTGTCGTTGTTTGGTTTGGTACTCGCAATCGGTATCGTGGTTGATGATGCCATCGTCGTGGTTGAAAACGTTGAGCGTAATATTGAAAACGGCCTTGCGCCCTTCGAGGCCACTAAACAAGCGATGTCAGAGGTGACAGGCCCTATTATAGCGATTGCATTGGTGCTTTGTGCGGTGTTTATTCCAACTGCTTTTATTACCGGCTTGTCAGGCCAGTTTTACAAACAGTTTGCCCTCACGATCACAATTTCGACGCTGATCTCGGCATTTAACTCATTAACATTATCACCAGCGCTAGCTGCACTACTATTAAAGCCGCACGGTGCTAAACCAGACAAACTCACAGTAGTGTTAGATAAATTGTTTGGTCAGTGGCTATTCAAACCGTTTAATCGCTTTTTTGATAAGGCAGCTCACGGCTATGTCGGACTGGTAAAAAAACTTATTAGACTGAGCACCATTGTTTTAGTGGTTTATTTAGGGTTAATTTTTGCTACTACTAAGTTGTTTAGCACCATCCCTGGCGGCTTTATTCCGCAGCAGGACAAACAGTATCTTGTTGCGATTGCCCAACTGCCAGACGCTGCGAGTTTGGATAGAACAGAAGCCGTTGTACGTGAGATGGAACAAATTGCGCTTCAGACTCCAGGTGTTTTACATTCCGTGTCTTTCCCTGGGCTTTCAGTAAATGGTTTTACAAACAGCCCAAATAGCGGGATTGTATTTGTTGCCCTAGATAAATTTGAAAATCGTACGTCACCAGAGTTGTATGCGTCGTCAATCGCTGCGCAGCTTAATCAGAAGTTTGCCATCATAGATGAAGCGTTTGTCGCGGTTTTCCCACCGCCACCAATACAAGGATTAGGCACCACAGGTGGTTTTAAACTGCAAATTGAAGATAGAGCAAACCTTGGCTTTGAGAAGCTATTCTCTGACTTACAAGCCGTGATCGCAAAAGCACGGCAGCAACCGGAGCTAATGGGACTGTACTCAAGCTTTAGGATCCAAGTACCACAAATGGACATTGATATCGACCGTGAGCAAGCAATGGTGCAAGGCGTACCGCTCGAGGAAGTGTTTAATGCATTACAGATCTATTTAGGTTCAATGTACGTCAATGACTTTAACTTATTTGGTCGCACTTATCAGGTTACCGCTCAGGCTGACGCTAATTTTCGCTCAGATCCTGCACAGATTCTGTCTTACAAAGTAAGAAACAACTACGGTCAAATGGTGCCACTTGGCGCGGTACTCAAAGTCACGCCGACAACGGGGCCTGATCGTGTTATGCACTATAACGGGTATCCTACTGCCGAGTTAAATGGCAGCCCTGCGCCCGGATATTCTTCGGATCAAGCGCAAATGGCAATTGAAGCAGTGCTAAACGAAACGCTTAGCGAAGGCATGGCATTTGAGTGGACTGAAGTCACCTATCAGCAGATCCTCGCGGGTAATGTGATGGTGTATATCTTCCCACTGGTTGTACTCTTGGTATTTATGGTTTTGGCATCGCAATACGAAAGCCTAAAGCTACCATTTGCAATCATCCTCATTGTGCCAATGACCATACTGTCAGCATTGGTTGGGGTGTGGCTAACAGGTGGTGATAATAATATCTTTACCCAGATTGCTCTTATCGTTTTGGTTGCTTTAGCGTGTAAAAACGCAATCCTAATGGTGGAATTTGCAAAAGAAGAGTACGAGCAAGGCAAGACTAATTTAGAGTCAATTATTGAGGCATGTAAACTACGTTTACGTCCTATTTTGATGACGTCAATTGCCTTTACCGCAGGGGTTGTACCTCTGGTACTTGCAACTGGTGCGGGTGCTGAAATGCGCGAAACCATGGGGATTGCAGTATTCTCAGGAATGATAGGGGTTACTTTATTTGGTCTATTGTTTACGCCTATTTTCTTTATGGCGATGACGAAGCGATTATACACGCCAAAAATACGTGAAGCGCAGAGTCCCCCCAATACCATTCCAGTAAAGGATTAATAACTTGTAATCATGTTTAAAGGCCCGTTGGGCCTTTTTTATGCTGCTTTTTATTGCCTTGTAACCACACTATTCACCTTAACTTCATCCGCTTACGCTAAATTATCAGATACCGTCTTTTTCTCGCCGGAGTCTGTTTATGAAATCTCAAATTGCCTTTGCCGCTTTAATTACCACTGTTCTCAGTGCGTGTAGCGAGGACATCTCAAATCGTAAAGTTGAGCTTAGTGAAACACTTAGCCGCTATCAATGTGATAATGATTCGGTGATAAAGGTTGACTACAACGACAGTGATAAGGCAACTGTCCATTTTAACGAACAAGTGGTTAAGATGAAGATTGCTCGTTCAGCCAGCGGTGCAAAATATCAAGGTGATGGGTTTGTGTGGTGGACAAAAAATGACGAAGGTATGTTGCTTAGACAGGAAGAAGATAAAAACAACCGCATCATCGCACGTTGCGAGATGCGGCCCAATGAAACCTTAACAGTGAAGGCGCAATCAAACTGATTATAAATGCTCGTCCCAATAGGCAACGTCACTTATATAGAATTAGGATGTCTTATACCGACAACTTTTCAGGTGTAGCTAAAGTACTTTTTACAAACTCAATGGCAGCGCTTACATCAGCAAATAAAACTTGATCTAATGGCTCTGGCATGCCAATTTCTTTGCGCATTTTTTCAATCTGGCTTTTCGCAATTGCCGACTTCAACACATACGCAGCACTAACACAGCCTAACTGCAAACAGCGCTTCGCTGTGTTTACCAGTAACTTATAGGCTTCTGGTGTCGCAGCTATGGCCTTTTCGGAATAACTTACGTAACCCCATGTCGAAGAATGAATCTCAGTTCGACATTGCTCTAATGCCCTAGAAAAATAATGGATCATAGACTCATTAATATTTCCTTCGAAACAGGCAAAGAGGATATTTTGCTCGGCCCAGAGGGTTACTTTCCCGCACCGAGTTTGATAACTATATTTTGACATTAATCCTTATCCGGCTCCTTTCGAAGTGCGGATTATACATCAGCACGACAAGGTTAAAAAAGAGCAATTGCTACTTTTTTAACCTAAATCGCATATTACGCTTATGGCTCAGCGAGTTGCTGTTTCGCTGCCTCAGATTCTTCTTTTAGGTAGTTGTTAAACGACAAGCCTAAAAACTGCGGTAAAGTTGCGCTAATAGCCAAGGAAGACAAAGTACCAATGAGAATGCCACAACACAACGCCATGGCAAAACTATTAAGTCCTGCACCGCCTAACCACCATATTGCCAACACCGTTGTGAGCGTTGTCAAAGAGGTGATCAGCGTGCGGCTCATTGAATCCTTTATCGCTTGGTCTATGGTATTGCCCACGGGACTGGTTTTCCACTGCTCTTCGAACAAAAGCTCTCTAACTCTGTCACCAATCACAATCGAATCGTTGAGTGAGTAACCAATAATCGCCAGCAGCGCTGCAAGCACGGTTAAGTCAAACTCTACTTGCGTTATTGCAAACAAACCTAGCGTCACAATCACATCATGAAAAAGCGCGATACTTGCGGAGACAGCTAAGCGCCACTCAAATCTAAACGCCAAGTAAATCAATACACTAAGTAATGCGAATATACCTGCAAGGCCACCTTGTTCGATTAACTCATTACCCACCTGCGCACCAAGATAACTGGCGTCTAATACGCTTGCTTGCCATTGTGTTTCAAGTCCTTCTATCCACTGTTTGACGTGTGTTTCATCGGTGGACTGAGGGGTTTGGAAAACTCGCCAGCTACCATCGTTTTGTAGAGAGATTCGCGCATCTTGAACACCAAGATCAGCTAGCTTGTTTTGCATTTCTGTTTGGCTCTGTTGTTTGGGTAAGTCGATAACCGTAACGTAACCGCCGGTAAAGTCTTGGCCTAATACAATGCCTTTTTGGGTGATGGCTATGAGACTTGCAAGGACAAGTAACAATCCAGAAATTAGCCCGACGAATCTAGCCTTTTGCGTTTTACTCGTCATTTTACTTTGCACCTTTACGTGATTTTGAATAAAGAGATTCTGATAACATACCGGAGACGACCACACCGGCGAAAATACTGGTTACTATGCCCAGCGCCAAAGTGATCGCGAACCCTTTTACTGGTCCATAACCGATACCAAGTAGGATAAGAGCAGTTATCATTGTGGTTAAGTTAGCATCGATAATACTCGACATGGCTTGTTGATAACCTTGCTTTAATGCAGTAACCATCGCAATGCCTTTACGCCTTAATTCGCGAACTCGCTCAAAAATAATCACATTGGTGTCGACCGCCATACCGATAGTCAAAACTAGGCCCGCAATGCCGGGTAAGGTAAGCACAACACCAGGAAGCAGCGACATTAATCCAATCAGGCAAACTAAGTTTACCAGTAATGAGGTAATGGCCACTGCGCCTAGCTTGCGATACCATACTGCCATAAACAGCAAAGTTAGGCTTAGCCCTAACGCCAAAGCTTTAAAGCCGCTTTCAATATTCTTTTCGCCTAATGAAGGACCAATGGTTTGCTCTTTCACAATGGTGATTGGGGCGTCAAGAGAACCCGCCCGCAACAATAATGCTAATTCCTGCGCACGTTCCATTGACTGCATATTGGTAATACTGAATCGGGTATTTAATACTTGTTGAATAGTGGCTACTGAAATCACTTCCGTTTTGCGCTTAATCTCTCCTTTTGGATCCGCGTAATATTCGCTGAATACAGTAGCCATTGGCTTACCAACATTGTTTCTAGAAAATCGGTTTATCTTTTCACCGCCTTGAGAAGATAAGAATAGTTGCACTAAAGGCTTTCCGTATTCGTCTCTTCCTGCTGTTGCGGACTCTATTTCATCCCCGCCAAAAATGGCAACTGGGTCGACTGAAACCAAAGCGCCAGATTTATCCTTTAATTTTTGACCTCCCATTTCTTGTAATGCATGAAATGAAAGCTTTGCTGTTGCGCCGATAATACGCTTGGCTTGTTCTGGGTCTTGCACGCCAGGTAGTTCAATTCGTATATAATTAGTGCCTTGACGTTGCGTAACCGCTTCTGTGATCCCAAGTTCCTCAATACGCGAACGTAAAGTAGACAGCGCTTGGGTCATTAACTGCTTATCGAACTCTGCTTTTTTCGCTTCGGCAAAACGGAAATTCACTTTCGTTAAACTGCCTTGTTTATGAGTTGTACTGGTAAATTGTGGGTAGAGTTCGCGCAGTGTCGCAGTAAGCGCAACGAGTTCATTTTGCCCTTGCGCTTTCGCTATGACCTCAACCTGCTCACCACTGATAACTTGAGGAATAGATAGGTTACGATAACGATTTTTGATCCGTAGGCTATTGGCTTCGTCTGCGAGTGACTGCAGTTTATTTTTCGCTGCTTGTTCTGTGTCAACCTTGAGCACGAACAACACACCGCCGTCCAAGTCGAGTCCTAGCTTGATAGGTTTGAGTCCAGTGCTTTCTAACCACTGTGGCATCGTTGAAGCACTAACAACCTTAACACTTAGCTTTGAGTGAGACTCAGCCATATAAGCACGCGCTTCGGCGGTTAGCGTGCGGTTTTCAAGTTCAACTAAATAGCCACCTTGATGAGACTCGATTTGCTTGACTTTGAATCCCTCTCCTTCTAGCTGAGATTTAAGCTCAGGCAGCGACAGAGACACAACCTCGTTACTACTTGTTTGAATTTGAATCAAATTCTTATTGGGATACAAGTTTGGTAGTGCACAAAGGATCAACAAGAACACAATAAGCGCAGTAAAAAAGCGTTTTACACGCGCGGTGGCTCCACGAGGGGTTGATGGCCTCGTTGGCGAATTTATATCTTTCATATTTTTCTCATTATCTATCTGAGCGATACCGATTTGCTAACGAATACTGGTCATACAGACGTTAGGTGCTGGTATCAAAAACTACTATTTGGGTGCTTTATTGGTAGTCGATAATGATTAAGAGGCGAAGTTGAGACTGCCTTTGAAGGTTAAGTTTGCCGGCTTACAGTTGTCGATAAAGCCATTATTTGGTCGAGTATCACACATGTACCAAGGCACGGGCTTAGGTCTATTGATGTCATAGACTGAGGCCGGTATATATTTTTCTGCTGCAAGCTCAAATACAAGCGCATATTCGGCTTGTTGTTTAGGATGCAGAAAATAACTAGGGTGGCTAGTACGCTCACGTTCCGGCAATAAGCCCTTTTCGTGATGCGTGGTTTCACCACTGAGCTTTATTGGACTCGCAGGACTTGGTTTACTGGGTAACTGATTGGCGTCAGCGAGGCCCTTTTGGGTGATGTTTTCGAACCTTGTGCTGTGCGTATCGGGAGTATGGGATAAGTGAGTATCAGGCGTTCCTGTCGCGCACGCAGCAGCTACCCATAACAACATGAGTAATGACATAACGGCGAAAAGGTTAAAACGCTTCATGAAAACTGATTAAACAACTTATTAGATAAAAACACGAGATTGGGGCGATAGTAGCAAATTCAAGATAGCGCTATCAATTATAATGAATATGAGAGGCATAAAAAAACCTCCAACTTGGGAGGTTTTTCTTGTCCAGCGAGTGGATTAAGGATTTACTTGGTCTTTTAGGCCTTTACCTGCTTTGAACGAAGGAATGTTCGCAGCTGGGATTTGGATTTCAGCGCCAGTTTGTGGGTTACGACCAGTACGCGCAGCGCGCTCTTTTACTGAGAATGTGCCAAAACCAACTAAAGCAACAGAACCGCCATCTTTTAGTGTGTTAGTTACTGCGCCAGTAAACGCTTCTAAAGCACGGGTTGCCGCTGCTTTTGAAATCTCTGCGTCTGCCGCCATCTTTTCAACTAGTTGAGCTTTATTCATTATTAGATTCCTATAACTTTATAATTTGCCTAAGCAAAACCTATGTTTATGCATTTTGCGTTTATGTGCAACCCCAAAATTGCGAAATTCGACGAAATATTTATTATTTTATTGCGTTTCGCCCCGGATCCTGTGGGTTTGTAATCAAACGCTATCAATTTGCTGGCAACTGCGCAAGCTTTGTACCCCATAAAATGCGATTAAAACTCACTATCAGGTAGAACCCCACACTCCACAGTGCGCCAAATGCTGGCCAAAAAATGTACCAAGGTGTTGAGATAGAAACTACATCAAAGTTAGCTGCGCCAAGATAGCTAGGTGGCGCGCAGACCAAAAATACCACTAATAATATCGGCGCTTTGAGCGTTAATAGTTTGGAAAGTGCATTATTTATTGTCAGCACCAATGCTATCCACAAAACCCAAAGCCAAAGCGGAAGTAATTCACTACCTTGGTAACTGAGGAGCTGCGTTTTGACCGCAATTAATTCAATGCTCATTCCTATGGCGGAACCTATGAGTGAAAGCACCAAATTGAGGCGTTTATTTTGGTGTCCTGCGAGCATGACGAGACAACCAACCAACATCAACCAAAGCGCGTCTGCTTGAAAAAATAATGCAGCAAACCAAATACTTTGGAAGAGTAGCGCGTTAGTAATCCAATGTTTGAGTACAGACATTTGACTGGTATCTTGGTTTTCTGGCGACTAAATGCACGGCACTGGTTGCTCTTTGTTTAAACGCCCCTTCGCAGTAGCATAAATAGAATTGCCAAAGGCGATAAAAGCGTTCATCGAAACGTTTACTATCAAGTGAAGGCCATGCTTTTTCAAACCGAACACGCCAGTCGTTTAGCGTTCTAGCATAGTGCAGACCGATATCATGGAGTTCGTGGACAACCATATCGGTGGAATTTAGGATTTGTTTGCTCATTTCACTCACGGAAGGAAGGCAACCGCCAGGAAAAATGTACTGCTGAATGAAATCCGATTGCTTGAGGTAATGTTGATAACGCTGGCAGGCGATGGTAATGGCCTGAATCAGCATCGCGCCTGTCGGTTTTAGCAAGTCATTGCATTTGGCAAAAAAGCCCGATAAATAGGCGTGTCCAACTGCCTCAATCATTTCGATAGACACCAGCTTGTCGTATTGGCCGTCCAATTCGCGATAATCTTGTTTTAGTAGTGTGATGTGCTGCTGCAGCCCTTCTTTTTCAATCAGTGCTTTTACGTAGGCATGCTGCTCTTCAGAAATAGTTGTCGTGGTTATATGGCAGCCGTAGTTTTTAGCAGCGTAAACCGCAAATGCGCCCCACCCGGTGCCAATCTCAACAACTTTGTCTGTTGCCTGAAGATCCAAGCGCTCACAGATTGCGGCTAATTTATGTTGCTGCGCTTCTTCAAGCGATGCCTCCTTTGAGGGATACACTGCGCTAGAGTACAGCATTTCTTCACTTAAAAATGATTCATACAGGTCGTTACCAAGGTCGTAGTGGGCGACAATGTTACGCTTTGAGCCTTGTTTTGAGTTTTTATTTTTAAGGTGCTTTATCTTATTCGCAATGCCGGAGAAAAATGCAAACTTATTTTCAAAGGCATCCAGCTGAGCTTGGTTTAGGACGAAGATCTCAATCAGTTTGGTTAAATCCGAACAACTCCAGTGACCAAGAATGTATGATTCACCCGCTCCGACACTGCCGCCAAGTGCAAATAGCTTATACATTTGCGCTGAATGAACTTGAATATCAACGCTTAGGCTTGTTTCTGACTCACCAAAACAGTATTTTTGGTCGCCTTCGACAAGTACCACTTTTCCGGTTTCTAAGGTGCTCAACGCGCCAAAGACGAGCTTTTTATACAATCTGTCGAATGTAGAAGGCGAAATTGATGAGGATATTGTCGTGGTATTTTCCATCTTATACTCTTCCGGGGTGCCCAACAAAAGGCACTTTTTTTAAAAATAACTTCAACGCTTGCCAGTAGATGCCTTTAGCTATGCTCCATGTCATTGCAGGAAACTGCTTAAGCAATTGATTAATATTTGCTTCATTGAGCTCCTGCTTTTTGAGCGTCATCGTGGCATCAAATAGCAATTCGTCACCTTTTCTGTTTTCAATATGGATTAGCGTATTGCTACCGGGTGGCTTCACTTTCCAATGGTAGTGCATATCCAAATTCATAAAAGGTGATACGTGAAATTGCTTTTTAAAGTTCACTTCTTTATTTAATTCAACTAAATAAAAATGACGCTCATTCCAAGGCGTGTTACTGACTTCTGCGAGCATATGGCTAAAACCAGCCCCCTTCTCGTCTTCAAAAAAGTAGAAATTAACCGGACTGAAGTAAAAGCCTAAACAGCGTATTTGCGCCATTAAATATACTTTGGTTTGTGATGAAACGGGTTTGCCTAGCGCATTTGACTTAGCACGTGCGCGCTCAACCAAGCTTTCGCCTTCTGCGAGGATATAGTCAGCTTGATTGAATTTAAGCAGTTTTAAGCCGGATGTACCAAGCTTTGACGAAATACTATTGAGTGCGTCGAGCTCACTTAAATCTAGCCACATCATATACATGGGGTAAGAGAAAGCATGCCCGGCATGAGCGAATCGCCGATGCCGAACTTTACCAACCAGTATTGCACTATTCAAAATGAGATACCCAATTGCTCGGCCACATCTACCGCACTTTTCACCCCATCTTCATGAAAGCCGTTGAACCAGTACGCACCACAAAAATAACTATGGTGTTTACCATCAATATCGGCTTTACGTTTTTGGGCCGCAATGCTGGTGGTATTGAAAACCGGATGATGATAAACAAAGCGACGGATCACTTTGTCTTCAGCTATCCCTTCATCGTGATTTAACGTGACACAGTATTGATGTTTAGCGTCAAACCCTTGCAGTATGTTCATTTGATAGGTGACGACAGCGGCTTTGTCCGTCGCTTCGTTTAACAAATAGTTCCAACTGGCCCACGCCAGCGGACGTTTTGGCAATAAACGGGTGTCAGTGTGCAGCACTACAGAGTTCGCAGTATAAGGTATCGCACCAAGTATCGCTTGTTCATCACTCGATGGGGTATTTAGTAATGCTAATGCCTGATCGCTATGACATGCAAAGACGACTTTATCGAAGTACTCATTACCGCCATCTTTGAAGACGATGGTCACACCAGACTCATCACGAACCACTGTCTCGATGTCGGCATTAAGCACAATATTGTCTTTAAATTCTGCTACTAATGGTTGAATGTATTCCCTGGAACCACCTGGGATAACATACCATTGAGGGCGATTTGTGATGTCCAAGAGCCCATGATTGAAGAAAAACTGGACAAAGAACTTGGCTTCAAAATCGAGCATTTCTTTGATACTGGTTGACCAAATAGCGGCGCCCATCGGCAAGATGTAGTGCAGCTTAAAAAACGCATTAAATTGGTGTTGCTGTAGCAGTTTGCCAAGCGTTTCAACACCTCGATAGTCGTCTTTTTCATACAATGACTTACAAAGACCGTTAAAGCGCACAATATCCTTTAGCAATCGCCAAAAGGTTGGTCTCAATAGGTTACGCTTTTGTGCAAATAACGTGCGAAGTGAATGGCCATTGTATTCAAACTTCGATTGACTGTTGTAAACACTAAAGCTCATTTCAGTCTCTTGGCGACTAACACCAATTTCAGCTAGCAATTTTTCAAACTTTGGATAGGTTCTGTCGTTAAATACGATAAAGCCGGTATCAACCGCGAGCTTTTCACCTTGGTATTCAACATCAATAGTTGCCGTATGTCCGCCAATATAATCATTTTTTTCAAAGACTTTCACGTCATATTGACGACTTAACAGGTATGCTGCGGTCATACCTGAAATACCGCTTCCAATTATTGCAATCTTAGCCACGGGCTATCCTTTTTGCGAGAGGTAACCACAACGAAAACGGCAGTAACCTGAGAAGTTTTAAAAATAGAGTAAATCTTTTTGGGAAATGTATTTCCTTGCTGCGCTTTTCTATTCCTTTGCTAATGTAACTCACGGCCTCATCGACACTTACAATAAATGGCATCGGAAAGTCGTTTTTATCTGTCAACGGCGTTTCTACAAATCCTGGGTGAACTAAGGTCACATCAATGTCTTTTAATGTTGCTGTTAGAGTGCGAGCTAAATAGCTGACAGCCGCTTTCGACGCACCGTACGCTTCGGCGCGAGGCAAAGGTAAAAATGCACTGCTGGAACTTACGATGCAAAGTTGCCCGCCTGATTTCATTTTTGGCAGTAAAACGTCTAGGCAGTGGCCGATTGAGATGACGTTGATATGCATTACTCGCTCAAACAAATGGCCGTCAAATTGGTTGGGATTATCGATATACTCACAACCACCTGCGTTGAGGATCACAAGATCCAAGCCGTCAATATCTTTGAAGTTATCTTCTATCTCTTCGCGGTTTGTTAAATCAAATGCTTTGCTCTTTGCACCTACGCTGCTTTCTAATTCGTCTAACACTTTTTGGTTGCGGCCACAAGCAGTTACTTGATGTGACTGTTTTGCATAAAATTCCGTAAGACCTTTACCTATCCCTGATGTTGCGCCAGTAATTAAGATGTTGCTCATGCCGTGATCCTTTTATCTAAAAGCCGAATAACACCACCGAGTAGTGGAACTTGGCGATACAGCATTTGCGCACTGTCAAAGTAATCCCGATGTTGCGCCACTTTTTCGCCAATAAAACTCAAGCGGCTATGACCATCGACTTCTATAAGCTTACCGCCGTTTAACTTGGGATGTTGGTAGGACATAGTCCAGTAGATAAAGCTGACGTCATCAACTTGATAGGCGTTCGTAACAAGAAATTCGATTTCAGAGACATTTTCATATAACCCTTGAAAATAACTCGTTAGCGCATCAAGTCCTTGAATTTTATGTAAAGGATCTACGAAACTGATGTCCTCAGTGTAAATTGAAGCCAATTTACCGAGACAGTATTTGTCTATTTCATTATAAATTGCCACGAATCGCTGCGTTCTGTGATCCATACCTATTTAAACCTTAAATGCGTCAAGTGCTCTTGCCCTTGCTTCTTTATGATCAACCAGCGGCTCTACATAGTCATCCTTTCCGCCAAATGCCGCTAAATAGTCATGGGGAAAATGAATATGCTTTGCTGGAACATTTTTTAATTCAGGCACATATGTACGAATAAAGGAACCATCGGGATCAAACTTTTCGCTCTGCGTGATGGGATTAAAAATACGGAAATAAGGCTGGGCGTCACACCCCGTACTTGCAGCCCACTGCCAGCCACCATTATTACTGGCAAGGTCGCCATCTATTAACTTTGACATAAAATAAGCTTCACCTTTTCGCCAGTCGATGAGCAAGTGTTTGGTTAAAAAGCTGGCAACAATCATGCGTAGCCGATTGTGCATCCAGCCAGTTTTATTGAGCTGACGCATTGCCGCATCGACAATCGGGTAGCCAGTTTGACCATTACACCAGAGCTCAAACGCTTGGCTGTCGTCACGCCACCTAACCGCGTTATATTTATCATTAAAATTAAAACCTTTACATAAACGCGGGAAAGCGACGATAAGATGGCGATAAAACTCACGCCAAATGAGTTCGTTCACCCAACAAAACTCCGGCTTACTTGGGTTTTCAAGCACTTCAGGGTGATGAAGTTGGATCTGTGCGATGAGCTGCTTGGGTGACACAATGCCTAATGCCAAATATGGGCTGAGCCCCGAAGTTCCTTTGATTGCAGGGAAATCACGGTCATCTTGGTAGTCTGCTAGTTTGTCCTTAATAAAACGATTTACAATCGTGACAACGGCATTATCATCCACTGGCCACTTTTCAGATCCATTGGTCATCTCGAAAAAAGTTGGCTTTTTGAAGTTTGCTTCATGTTGTTTGTCCAATGGCCAGCTAGTGAAGTGAAATTGCTGCCCCACAAAACGTTTTAACCATGCTTTTTTAAAGGGGGTAAACACCTTGAACATCTCACCGGAGCCCGTAAGCACAGAGCCTGGTTTGGCAATGAGATCGCCATCGAATAATTTTAACGTGATCACAGTTTCACACGCTTCATCGCGCGCCACTTCATTTACTTCATATTCTTTATTTGCATATAAGCAATCAATGCCTTTATCGTCACAAACAACTTGAAGCTGCGCCGGCAGCTCAGCGAATGTGCTCGCTTCAATGATATGTAGCCTAATGCCAAATTCACTAAGCTGACTGCCAAGCTCAATTAATCTGCGCTCAAGTAGGTCGAGCTGAATACTGGCTACGTTGTGTGACTGCCACTGTGGCTTGCAATAAAAAAAGAGCGCATCGCGTGCGCCCTCATTCACGGCTTCAATCAAAGCCTCGTTGCCGTAAACCCTGAGATCACGGCGAAACCAAAAAGCTGTTTTCATTATTAAATTCCGAATCTTAAACGCAGTTCGTTGGGGTATGGGTCAAAGTACACTTGGCTTTGCAAATACGCTTTAGGATGCACGGTGAGATGATGCTTGAGCAAAGTCAACGGTACATATAAAGGTACAATACCTTTGCGATATTGATCTATTGCACTGCACATCTCTTGCTTCTCGATACTGGAAAGCTCGTTCTTAAAATATCCCTGTAGATGCGTTAACGTGTTTGCTTGATTTTTGCGATTGGCAGGCTTGCTCAGTGCCGACATCAAACCACTGATGTATTTATGTTTCAGCGTCTCTCTATCAAATTGTTTGCCATCACCGAGTAGACGCCCTAGATCTTTATAGGCTTGGTAATTATGGCTCATCAACAGATATTTGTGCTTAGCGTGAAAATTCGTCAGCTCGTGTAGACCGATGTTTTCCGATTGAGTTAGTTCCTGCCAGCTTTTATAAACAAATACCCGCATTACGAAGTTTTCTCTGAGATGCATGTCATTCAATCTGCCATTTTCCTCGCAAGGTAAAAGCGGATTGTGTTTTATAATTTGCTCAGCAAAAATGCCAATACCTTCAGATGTATTACCAGTTCCTGCTTCGTTATAAACCTTAACACGCTCCATTCCGCAGCTTGGGCTTTTGGCGCAAAACACAAAACCGGAAAGGCTTTGTGTTTGTGAGGTTGCAACCTTTTCACCAAACTCCTTAAGTTTAGGTGCGACATCTTCTTTACCGTCGGGGCGACTAACTTTGATAATGTCGCCTACACGGGTCTGTCTGATGGTTGGTCTTGGAATTGGCATGCCTATCGCAACTTCCGGGCAAAAGCGCACATACTCAACATGTTCGGCGAATTCATCCATACAAAAGTTTGAACGCTTGTGGCCTGAATCAAATCGTACTTTGTCTCCAGCCAAACACGCGCTAATGCCAATTTTTATTGGTGATGAAAATTTCATTTCGCAACTATTCCTTTAATAAATCAACTTACCAATTGGGTTTAACAGCTTACTTAACCCTTTATTAAAGTGTAGTGCACTGCTTACCACGGTAAAGCACAGGCAGCCTTCTTTAGTGCGCGGAGAATGATTATGTTTGCCGTCTTGCCAAATAAAGTCGCCCGGTACGTATTCCCCAGCTTCATCTGCAAAATCGCCGTCAAGTAACAAGGTGATCTCAAAGCCCGTGTGGGTGTGCTCTGGAATTTCGCCTTCCGCACCAATTTGTAAAAGACTTGAGCGTAAGTCGCCATCTTCTAGCAATAACCGAGAGCGGGCGATTTTGCCTACACCTGAAAACTTGGTGCGATCGATATTCGCAATAGCCCGAGGTAACTGAACATCCCTGCCCTGATAGTTAAATGTGGGTTGGATATATTCTTTCACTTCGTCTATTTCATCATCCAGTGTTATCGCTTGCATCATTGCCTCAAAATCGCTGCTTAGTGCAGAGTCCATATCTCCTCCAAGCTGAACTCTCGCTTCTTGCGCTTCAAGCTGTTGGGTCTTTTTCTGGCAACAAGGGCATAGTTCGACATGTGCTGCAATTGCGACACTGATACTTGCAGGCAAATTACCTTCAACAAATTGGCTTAATAATGAATCATTAGGGTGATGCTTAATCATGCTTGATCTCCCATCTCTGCGCGAAGTTTCTGTAAAGCAAGCCGTAAACGTGACTTAACTGTCCCGACAGGTATATTAAGATGCTCTGCCAATTGTTCTTGAGACATTTCTTGAAAGTACACGCCTTTGACTATGTCTCGTTGTGCTGGCGGCAACTTATTGATGTATTTTTGAATTTGCGCCGTTTGCAAGTGATCTTGAAAACCGTCGTCGTCAGCCTGTGAATCTTGAATTATCGGCCAGATGTCTTCGCTGATGTGTTCTTCTTTATTACTCTTCATTTTACGCAATGCATCGAATGACGCGTTACGCATTACGGTATAGATCCACGTTGTGGCTGCGCCTTTGTCATGATGATAAAGGTGTGCTTTACGCCACACTGACGTCATCGTGTCTTGTACGAGCTCCATCGCTTGGGCGTCATTACCAAATTGCTTCACACCAAAGCGCCTGATTTTTGGCGCAAAGTACTCAAACAAGAACGCAAAAGCTTTGCGATCTCGTTTTTCTGCAACCTTAACTAAAGCGTCCGATAACGCTTGAGAGGGAGTTTCTTGCACTGCTTTGCGAGTTCCTGACTGAACGTTGCAATCAATAGATTGCTGTTGGCCTAACATAGCTCACCTTCCAATTTATAATTATAAGCTGTAGTACGCTGGAAAACTTGGCATGGATCACTATTTCTCATCTAATACAGTATGTAAGAACTCTGCCACCTGTTCAAATGTTTGTGCTTGTTTTATTTTCAGTTTTTGGGTCATCGAGATAGGTAAGATTTCTAGCCAACGA
This sequence comes from Pseudoalteromonas maricaloris, assembly GCF_024746855.1. Taxonomy (NCBI): domain Bacteria; kingdom Pseudomonadati; phylum Pseudomonadota; class Gammaproteobacteria; order Alteromonadales; family Pseudoalteromonadaceae; genus Pseudoalteromonas; species Pseudoalteromonas maricaloris. Next base: position 707,185 of record NZ_CP024626.1, read on the forward strand.
TAAGCAACCCAAAGAGGTTGAGTAAAATGCTTGTCGCGGTACAAATCATCAAGGATTGGGTTGGCGATAAAAACACTCTGAAGCTTATCAACAAGAGTTTTGTCAACTAGACTAAATGCTTCCTCGCTACATTGCCATGGCGGCCCATCAATAACGTCACAATCGCCATAACGTAAAGATTGTGAGTCTACTTCCACATTACTGATCGCGACGCGCGATAGTGCCTCAACATCAATGAGCAGCTGACCATCATCATCTTGTGAAAAGTCGACGATTTTAACGTGCACGCCTTCTTTTGACACATTGTTCGGCGTATCCGCGAGGTATGGGCACAACACAAAACCTTGCTCTGTTTTCGCGGCCTCTTTTACCATATATAAATAGCGCTGCTCAAAGATCCGCAAGCGGGTGAACCCGCCTGGAAGCAAGAATATTGGCAATGGAAATAAAGCGAGTTTCATAATTCCCGTTCAAATATACAAAAACTAACGATAATTACGACTGCCCTATTTATCTGGATCAGTTAACGCTAAATTTATAACTATTCCCAAACACAGTGTTTAGCTATCACGTTACTAATTGAGAATGTGACGCCCTCAGCTTGCAAGCGCGATTTTTGCTCTTGAAATTTACTACTGTCTTGAGGAAATGAAATACGCCGTTGGCTATTTACTACTCTGTACCATGGTAACGTTGAACCTTGCGGTAGGTTTTTTAATAACTGGCCTACTTTTCTGGCATGTTTTGGGGAGCCAGCTAATCTCGCTATTTGCCCATACGACGCAACTTTTCCAAATGGGATACCGCCGATTACGGTGAAGACTTTTTCAGCGAGTTCTTGCTGAGGATTGCTGCTTTTCATATTGAATATTTAACTCTTTTAATTTATCCCAAAAATATCTTGCTACTGGCCCATGGTGGGAAATATGCAAACGATACGCGTGGATCTCGGCTTCAAACTCATCCTTTCTATCAAACACCCTCACTTGTTGCAAAACACCAGACTCTAATTCTTCTCTACAAAGGTCAAGGCCGATTAGGGCATAGCCCATACCTTGCAATAGGTATCTTTTTATTGCCAAAGCGTCATCGAGTTTCATGACATTGTTACTGTTTCTGTATGCCAAGCGCTCACTGTCAAACTTGAATTTACTTTCTTTCATTGCAAGAGATGGGTATTGCGCAAGCTCCGAAAAACTAAGCTCTGGTGGCATATAGCCCGTTAATGAGACTAAGCCTAATTTTACGTGTCCAATCGGCATTGATTCTAAATCGCCAGTTGAATGAAAAAGATCAAACCAAGGGCCAATGCCAAGGTTTGCAATCCCCTGTGTGACTTGCTCAAGCGCAAAAAAACGTTTACCACTTGAGATGTTCATTTCAGTTGCGGGAAACTTAATGAAGGCATTGCCTAATACTTGATCAATCTGGTTTTGATATACGATCGGTTCGTAACAGATGTTAAAGCTTGGTTCATTACCCGCCGCGAATTCAGTCGCGAGTAATGACAAATCTCTATGATGATTAAGCAATTTTTCGGCTTCAAAATAAAATCGACGACCTTGCTCTGTTAACACATTGCGATATTTCTCACGCTCAAAAAGGGCAAATCCCAAAGATTGTTCTAATCTTTTAATTGATTGAGAGACCGCAGGCTGCGTCTTATGAAGCTTATTTGCTGCTTCGGTAAGGCTAGGCGCTTCAACAACGGTGCAAAACGCTGCTAAGTCCGAAATCTTCATAAATAAATCTTATGCAGTATAGAATGTTTTATAATTTTTATTTTATATGTAATTCCATTATTCTGCACGCATTAAAATTGACGTTGTCATGGAGAACAATATGTTAAGAGTGTTTTCTGGAATTGTGCTGGCTACCCTATTAGTGGGCTGCCAAGAGCAAGCAGAACAAGCCCCAACAGAAGCCCCTAACCGACCAGTTAAAATTCATACGGTTTCGGATCCTAATAGCAGCACGCTTCGTAGTTTCCCTGCTGAAGTGGTGGCAAACCAAGGCTCCTACCTAGCCTTTCGTGTGAATGGTGAACTTATCGAGTTTCCAGTTCTCGCAGGCCAAGATGTACAAAAAGGGCAATTGCTTGCAAAGCTTGATCCTGAAGATTTCAACCTGCAATATGAACAACGTAAAGCCCAATTTGAACTGGCTAAATCGCAGTTATCGAGAATTGAACCGTTATTTGAAAAAGGCATAGCGACTAAAGCTGAGTTTGATAAAGCAAATGCAGACAAGCAAGTTGCGGAGTCTGCATTTAAAATTGCTAAAACAAACCTCGAATATAGCGAACTTAGAGCACCGTTTAGTGGTACTGTTGCCAAGGTATTTGTCAAAAATTACGAAAACGTCGTAGCAAAGCAAAATATTCTTCGCCTTGAAACACGCGATATGATGGATGTGGTTATTCAAGTTCCTGAGCGCATCGTTGCACGTGTTGATAAAGATTCTGATTACAAACCGACCGTTGTTTTTGATGGCTACCCAAGTAAGTCTTACCCGCTTACGATTAAGGAATGGGATACGCAGGCAGACCCTGCAACCTTAACCTACAAAGTCGTATTTAGTCTTCCAATCCCCGAGGACTTTAATTTGTTCGCAGGTATGACTGGCCATGTTTACGTCGACCCAAGCAAAATTACGAACCGTGAAAATACGGCAATTATCGTACCTAACCAAGCAGTATTCTCCGATAAAAAGCAAGGCACAGAGGGAAATAGTTACGTATGGGTATATCAAAGCGATAAACAGACCGTCACAAAACGCGAAGTTACCGTTGGCCAACTGAATCATACCGGTATTGAGGTATTGTCGGGTCTTGAACCTGGTGAAGAAATTGTTGCTGCGGGCGTGCATTACTTGCAAGAAGGCGCAAAAGTGAGACCTTGGACTAAAGAAAGAGGTCTGTAATATGAGTTTAGCCAAATGGTCAATTGAGAATAAGGTAATCAGTTGGATGTTTGCCTTGCTCCTGCTTATTGCTGGGGCGGTATCCTATTTGGGCTTAGGCCAACTAGAAGATCCTGAATTCACACTAAAAAAAGCCATGGTCGTGACTATGTATCCTGGTGCATCGCCACAACAAGTGGAAGAGGAAGTCACCTTCCCGATTGAAAATGCAATTCAGTCTCTGCCGTATGTTGATTATGTTACTTCGATTTCTTCTCCTGGTAAATCGCAGATCACTGTTGAGATGAAGAGTAAGTACCGTAAGAAAGACTTACAACAGATCTGGGATGAGCTGCGCCGTAAAGTAAATGATCTCTCGCCGAAGCTACCGCCAGGTGTTAGGTCGCCAAGCGTTATCGATGATTTTGCTGATGTTTACGGTGAACTCTACGCGATCACTGGCGAAGGCTATTCGTATGATGAGCTAAAAGACTACGTTGATTTTTTAAAGCGCGAATTAGTGCTAGTTGAAGGTGTGAGTAAGGTCACTGTTGCGGGTGAGCAGCAAGCACAAGTGATCGTCGAAATATCAACACAAAAACTGTCACAACTTGGCATTGCGCCTAGCTACATTTTCTCGTTGCTACAAGCTCAAAATACGGTATCTAATGCGGGTAAAATACGAGTTGGAGACGAGTCTATTCGCCTGCACCCTACTGGTGAGTTTACAGACGTTGCTGAGCTAGAGGGGTTACTTATCTCAAAGCCCGGTGCCAAAGAACTTATTTATTTGGGTGACGTGGCAAAAGTGACACGCGAGTATGCGGAAGTGCCGAATCATATTACACGTTTTGATCAAAAGCGTTCACTGCTGGTTGGGGTTTCTTTTACTTCTGGTGTAAATGTTGTTGAGGTGGGTAAAGAAATCGAACATCACTTACAGCAACTAGAATATCAGCGCCCATACGGTATTACGATCAACACGGTTTACAATCAACCAACAGAAGTAGAAACCTCGGTTGACGGTTTCATCGTTAGCCTTTTAGAGGCCGTTGCCATCGTAATTATCGTTCTGCTTATCTTTATGGGTGTAAAGAGTGGTATTTTAATCGGCGGTATTTTGCTTATTACTGTGCTAGGTACCTTTATCTTTATGAAGATATTCGCCATTGATTTACAGCGTATTTCATTAGGTGCTTTGATCATTGCTCTGGGGATGCTAGTCGATAATGCCATTGTAGTGACAGAAGGCATTTTGATTAACATTAAACGGGGTCAATCTAAAGTAAAAGCTGCTGTGAACATTGTTGAACAGACAAAATGGCCACTTCTTGGCGCAACCGTTATCGGGATCACCGCTTTCGCGCCGATTGGTTTAAGCTCAGATGCCAGTGGTGAATTTGCTGGTTCTTTATTTTGGGTGTTGTTAATTTCATTGCTACTAAGCTGGGTAACGGCAATCACACTGACACCATTTTTTGCCAATATGATGTTTAAAGGACCGAAGGAAAAGTCATCAGATACCAGCGAAGAAGACGACCCCTATAAAGGTGTGATCTTCACTGTGTATAAATCCATGCTTACCTTCTGCCTTAAAAATCGCGCTATTACCATTATTTCTATGGTACTGCTATTAGTGGCTGCAGTTGTTGGCTTTAAATCAGTTAAGCAGTCCTTCTTCCCGGCTTCAAATACACCGATGTTCTATGTGGATTATTGGCATTATCAAGGTGCAGATATACGCAGCACGGCGCAAAATGTTGAGAAAATTGAATCCTTTTTACTGGCCGATCCTATGGTTAACGAAGTAACGGCAACGATTGGTCAAGGTGCGCCTCGTTTTATGTTGACCTATTCGCCTGAAAAACAATATGACGCTTATGGTCAGTTAATTGTACGTGTAAAAGACCGAGAAGCTGTAGTGGCTATGATTGCTAAGCTTCGCGATTATGAGCTTGAAAATGAGCTAGACGGACGTCTCAAAATAAAGCGCATGGAAATAGGTCCTTCAACCGACGCAAAAATCGAGGCTAGGTTCTCGGGACCAGATCCTGTTGTGTTACGCCAACTAGCTGAAGAAGCCAAAGGTATTATCAGCCAAGACGATAAAGCGTTTAATATTCGTGATAACTGGCGACAAAGAACCAAGTTGATCCGCCCACAATTTAATGAATTGAAGGCGCGTCGTTTGGGGATCAGTAAATCTGACTTAGATCAGTTGCTACTGACTTCGGTGTCAGGTAACAAGGTAGGGTTATATCGAGATGGTACGCAACTGTTGCCTATCATTGCACGCTCTCCTGAGGAAGAGAGACTCAATGTTGAAAACCTTGGTGACTTACAAATATTCAGCCCTGTCCTTAGCGTTTACGTGCCAGTTTCACAAATCGTGGATGATTTTAGTGTCACTTGGGAAGATAGCCTGATCATGCGCCGCGACCGCAAACGTACCATCACGGTAATGGCTGATCATGACGTGATAGGTGATGAAACCCCAGCGAAGTTATTTGCAAGAGTGAAGGCGGATATCGAAGCCATTGAACTACCCCAAGGGTACGAGATGCAATGGGGCGGCGAGTATGAGTCGTCAAGCAAAGCGAAGAAAGCTATTTTTGGCTCATTACCAATCGGCTATTTAGCGATGTTTATGATCACTGTATTGCTCTTTAACTCTGTGAAAAAGCCATTAGTGATCTGGTCTACAGTGCCGCTTGCTATTATTGGGGTAACGGCAGGCCTTGTATTACTGCAAGCACCATTTAGCTTTATGGCGCTGCTAGGCTTGCTAAGTTTATCCGGCATGTTGATTAAAAATGGTATTGTACTGATGGATCAAATAAATATCGAAATTGACTCTGGTAAGTCCCCTTACCAAGCGGTATTTGATTCTGGTGTGAGTCGTGTAAGGCCGGTGTCTATGGCTGCTATCACAACCATACTGGGTATGATCCCGCTATTATTTGACGTGTTCTTCCAATCCATGGCGGTCACCATTATGTTCGGTCTTGGTTTTGCGACCATACTGACGTTGATTGTATTACCTGTGTTACATTGCGTGTACTTTGGTATCGAGCAACCAAAAGACTAGTTGAATAACATCCACCTTCTTCGGAAGGTGGATGTTATTATCGCTTTCGCTGTTTATCTTTCACCTTTTAAGCGACAGGAGTGCTACTGCCACCAACTGTCTAGCTTATCTGCAACAAGCGCAGCCCTCCAGCCTAACGCAAGATCGGGTTTCATCAGCAATTGCTTTTCTTCCGGTGACTTTTTCCACGACCAGCTGATCACCTGATTGATTTGTTTTTTCGAAGCAAACACATCAACCGGAATATCGTTAGTTTTGGCGACTTCGGCGATAATCTGTTTAATATCCTTGCACGCTGCTTTGTAACCTTTAAAGTCGATAAGCCTTCTCACGCGTTGTGGACAATCTTGTTCACTTACTTCTTTTGCTTTTTCTATACAGGCGAGAATTTCTTTACCAGAGCGATTAACTTCCATTGGCTCAACACCTGGAACATTACGTAAACTGCCCAGTGAGCTTGGACGACGTTTGGCAATTTCTACCATGTTATGTTCTTTAAGCACGAAATTTAGCGCTAAGTTCTTTTTCTCTGCCTTGGCTCTACGCCACGCTGCAAGTTCTTTTAGGATAGCAAGATCTCTAGGCTTAAGTTGCCACACGTTTTTGACATCAAGATAAAGTACTTCATCTGGTTGACGGAAGCTCCTCTTTTGGGCAAGCAACTCACTCTCTTGAAGTACTATGTTAAATAGCTGCTTTTCATTTACTCGTGCTTGAATAGTCTCAAAACATGGCAGTAAATGATATACATCGGAGGCGGCGTAATCTAATTGGCTTTGAGTTAAAGGGCGGCGTAACCAATCTGTTCTGGATTCACTTTTGTCAATGTCAACGTCTCTAAGTTGCTTCACCATATTAGCAAAACCAATACAACTACCCTCACCTAACAACTGTAAAGCAAACTGGGTATCGAATATTGGTGATGGGATAAAACCTGCAAACTTTAGAAATACTTCGATATCTTCTGATGGAGAATGAAGTACTTTTAAAACACTAGTATCTGAAAACAACGTCCACAGCCTACTAAAATCCATATCGGCTAGTGGATCGATAAGGGCAAGGTGGTTACCATCAAAGATCTGTAACAGAGCAATTTCTGGGTATAAGGTGCGGCGACGCATGAATTCGGTGTCGACGGCGAGCACTTTGGCTTTCGAAATAGACAAGACAAATTCATCTAGTGCTGTTTGGCTTTCAATAACTTGATACTGCACTGTTACTCCCATGCAATTTACATAACTAGCGATATCACGCTAGTTATAAAAAAGCCGGCTAGTGCCGGCTCTATTTGTTATTCTTTTAACGCTCTACGCAGTATTTTACCAACGTTAGTCTTTGGCAGTTCATCTCTAAACTCAACTAGCTTTGGTACTTTATAGTTCGTTAGATTATCTCGGCAATGTGCAATTATATCTTTTTCTGTTAAAGATGGGTCTTTTTTAACAATAAAAACTTTAACTTGCTCACCACTAACCTCATGTGGCACGCCAACCGCTGCAACTTCTAACACGCCTTCGTGCATAGCAACGACTTCTTCGATTTCATTAGGGAAAACGTTAAAGCCAGACACTAAGATCATGTCTTTTTTACGATCAACGATGTAGAAGAAACCGTCATCATCATAAGTAGCGATATCACCCGTTGCAAACCAGCCGTCTTTTAAACATTCGGCGGTTGCGTCTGGACGGTTGTAGTAACCAGCCATAACCTGTGGCCCTTTAACACACAGCTCACCGGGCTCACCTTTAGGTGTTTCATTGCCGTTGTCATCAACTATCTTAATGTCAGTGCTTGGTGCAGGTAAACCAATAGAACCGTTGTAGGCTTCAAGATCATGTGGGCAAATAGTAACTAGCGGCGCACATTCTGTAAGGCCATAACCTTCCATCAGTTTTGACTTTGTCACCTTCTGCCAGCGCTCAGCGACAGGGCGTTGTACGGCCATACCACCACCTAAAGACATTTTCAGGGTTGAAAAGTCTAGGTCGGCAAAACCTGGTGTGTTCAACAAGCCATTAAATAAGGTGTTAACACCAGTGATAGCGGTAAATGGCACCTTTGCAAGCTCTTTTACAAACGCAGGCATATCACGCGGGTTGGTGATCAAGATATTGTGACCACCGTACTTCATAAAGGTCAAACAGTTCGCTGTTAATGCAAAGATATGGTAAAGCGGTAGCGCCGTGATAACGACCTCTTTTCCTTTATCTAGTACTTTATCTAAACAGCCAGAGACCTGCTCAAGGTTTGCTACCATGTTGCCATGAGTAAGCATCGCGCCTTTAGATACGCCAGTTGTGCCGCCAGTGTATTGCAAGAAGGCAAGGTCACTTAGCGTCACATCAGGTTTCTGATATTTTGTTGGATCTGCTGCAATTACTTCTTTGAAAGGAATGGTATTTGGCAGGCTAAAGTCAGGCACCATTTTTTTGAAGTGCTTAACAACAAAGTTCACCAAGTGCTTTTTGAAGCCACCTAACATGTCACCAATTTCCGTCAGCACTACGTGCTTCACACTGGTTTTTGGTAAGGCCTGCTCCAATGTATGGGCAAAGTTTGCAAGAATAAAGATAGCTTTTGACTCGGAGTCATTTAGCTGATGCTCTAATTCGCGCACTGTGTAAAGCGGATTGACGTTTACAACAGTACAACCAGCACGTAGTACACCTAAAATGGTAACTGGGGTTTGCAACAAGTTTGGCATCATGACCGCAACTTTATCGCCACGGCCAAGTTTCAATTCATTTTGTATATAACTAGCAACTGCTTTGGTTTTTTCATCAACTTGCTGATAAGTCAGTGTCTTACCCATATTGGTGTAGGCTGGATACTGAGCATAATCTGCAAAACTTTTTTCAAATAATTCAAGCAATGAGTTGTAATGCTCTGGGTCGATAGTTTCAGGCATACCTTCTGGGTAGCGCTTAAGCCAGATTTTTTCCACTCTTAGCTCCTGTGTTCTCGTTATTTTTATATTCACCCTAAACCATAAACGATGTAAGGCACTTTAACAATTGAGCAAATACTCTAAAAACGCCATATTCCCACAATATCTGAGGATTTACAATCTAGATGCTGTTGAAACGTGGGCTTTAGCGCTCTTTGTGAACTTTTCTTTCCATGATTAGTTTATTCTTTACGCTCCTTCAGTTGTAAACGCTGTTTTGTCGCGGTTCTGGTGTGCTTCAATTAGCTTATAGCAAATTTCCGGGTTTTCCATATGGCAATGGTGGCCGCCAGGTATTTTCTCAAGCCTGAGTGAGTCGAAACAGCCCTTAAATTGACTATATTGTCTGACAATCATGTCATAGCCTTGTTCCGCTAACACCAATAAGGTTGGAATGGATATCCCATTGAGCGCCGACTTTGCTTGAGAGATGGAATACCTAAATCCAGAGTGATGCTTTAGTCGGGGGTCCAATCTAAGTTGCACGCCATCAGGATGCGGCTGGGTATTTCTTGTCACAAGTAGCGCTGCTATTTCTTCAGAAACATCACTGATTTTACTGCGTAGTTGCGCAAGTGTATTTATATCAGGATAAACCCGTGGTTCAGATTGTTTTAATTTATCTCGGGAATTAAACGCATTAATGAGCTGGGTTTTGGTATCACTCTCTGAGGTACTCATAATCCCTATTCCCTCGATTAGTACCAACGATAAACAGCGTGTTGGATAGCAGCTTGCAAACAAGTTAGCTATCATCGCCCCCATAGAATGACCAACAATATGGCACGTTTTGATCTGTGCTAAATCTAAAAAGCACTTTAAGTCATAGACATAATCGATAAAGTAATAAAAGGCGTCGGCACTTTTCCAATCTGAATGTCCATGACCTGGTAAGTCAAGCGCTATATGCGTGTATTGTTTATTGCAAAATGGCGCAAACGGCACAAAACTGTTGCTATTATCTTGCCAACCGTGAAGGTAGATAACGGTTTGCTCTCCTTCTCCCCAGTGTTGGTAGGAGAATGGCCCGATTTTTTGTTCTTTTATCGCATATAGAGACATCGACGAATTCTTTTAGTGTTCATTGTACCATCATTGATTTATCATCTTACCGTGACATATTTGAACTTACTACTTTGATTTGTTGAAAATATTTTTATCGAACATCCATTTTATTACGAATGCGTTTAAATTGATCAAATAGTAGAGAATCACAAACCTTCATCACGATAAGTACACGGGAATAACAATGAATTTCAAAACTAGCCTTTTGGCCTCATTTGTTGGATTAGTATTTGCGGCTCCGACATTGGCTGCTCCAAAAAACATTATTTACATGATTGGCGACGGTATGGGGCCGGCTTACACAACGGGCTACCGTTATTTTAAAGATGACCCTTCCACGAAAGTGGTTGACCCAACGGTTTTTGACTCTATTTTGGTTGGTATGGCGCATACCTACCCAGACGACGACACGGTTGTAACAGACAGTGCTGCGGGCGCAACCGCCTTAAGTACAGGAACGAAAAGCTATAATGGCGCAATTGCGGTAGATACCCATAAAGAACATTTGGAAACGATGCTCGAAGTGGCGAAAAGAAAAGGTAAAACAACCGCGCTTGTTGCAACATCGCAAATCAACCACGCAACACCTGCAAGTTTCGCGTCTCATAATGAATCACGTCGTAACTATGACGACATTGCCAATGATTACATAGACAATAAAATCGCAGGAAAATTACCTGTAGATCTTATGCTTGGTGGTGGCACTAAATACTTCATTCGTGAAGATAGAAACTTAGTTAATGAATTTAAAGATGCAGGTTATCAATACGTCGATGCTTTATCTAAGCTTGATACGCTAAATAAAATTCCTGCGATGGGTCTGTTCGCAGAAGTAGGTCTGCCATTCGCAATTGATGATGAGCCGCAGCGCCTAACTAAAATGACTAAAACGGCTTTATCATTATTGGAAAACCAGAATGATAAAGGCTTCTTCCTAATGATTGAAGGTAGTCAGATTGACTGGTGTGGACATGCTAATGATATCGCTTGTGCTATGCATGAAATGGACGACTTTGCAGAGTCAATTAAGCTGGCAAAGGCTTTTGTTGATAACAACCCAGACACTATCTTGGTGATCACAGCAGATCACTCTACCGGTGGATTAACGCTTGGTGCGAATGGTCAGTATCGCTGGGAGCGTGATGTGGTAGCTAAAGTGAAAGGTTCAGCGGGCGAGATAGCAAAAGCACTCGCAAAGACAAAAGACGTTAAAGCAACATGGCAAGATCTCACAGGTCTTGAGTATGATAGTGCGACTGAGCTAAAAGTAAAAGAAGCACTTTCACAAGATCCGAAGGCGCTTAGTGTTGTCGTTAAAGAGGCAATTAGTGATGCATCTTTCACTGGTTGGACAACGGGTGGTCACACCGCTATCGATGTACAAGTGTTTGCCCATGGTAAAGGTAAAGAAGCGTTTATCGGCTCGCAAAACAATACCGCAATTGCTGATAAACTGATTGGATTTATTAAAAAGTAAAAATCTTCATTTACTTTCGAAAACAAAGAAGGTCAGCATTTGCTGACCTTCTTTGTTTTTGAGTCTTGAAAGAAAGATTACGCGTAAACAGAAACGCCAATCATACTTTTGATCTCATCTCGTCTTGCTTCCGTTGCAATTGCTTTGTATTCACTAATTGCTTGTCCAGTACGAAAGTTAGGGCGGTCGTAGATAGTCGAACGTTGCTGCGATTGGAACTGCTCCACCAACGCAATGCCCTTTTCACTGGTTTTGATCTGAGCGGTATTGAGCTTAGCCGTATTTCCTTCTTCAATAGCAGGGCTCACCGCCTTTTTAGGCTGTGGCTTTACTTGATATGTACCTGCTTGTTGAATGATTGAATTTAGTTTCACGGTTTAGCTCAATAAATACGAAGTGCTTGTATAAAAATACGCCTTTATTCTCGACCTGGCAACTTTTTCCACGTCACAGTATCCCTCACATATTGCGGCTGGGCGTCAGCTGGATCCACAGATAAGCCTTGTGTGAAACTATCGTCAGCTATAAACAGCATGTAATAAGCATCAGGTAACGTGATATTGTCAATGATTTCGCATTCAAGCTGTGTGGTAAGCTCTGAGAATGCTTGCCATCCTGTACCAACACCGGCCGCACCACTTGATGTGAAGTCGATATTTTCAGGTTTAATAACTGTTTCTTCGGTGCTTGGTTGAATAACACCACTAGTTTCGCCGTTGTATTGGCATAAGTAGATCTCACCCATACGTGCATCTATTGCCGACACTACGCTGGACTTGCCTGCTTCTATGTATGCCTGTTGCGCCATCGCCTGCAAAGTTGAAACACCAACTAACTTAAGACCTGAAGAATATGCTAAGCCTTGCGCAACCGCTGTACTTATTCTCACCCCAGTGAAGCTGCCAGGCCCACGTCCAAATACAATGCCATCAAGCTCACTAAGGGTGATATCGGCTTCGCGTAAAATACGTTCAACTAAGGGAAGTATCTTTTGGCTATGCTGCTGTGGGCAAACCTCGAAGTGGCGAATAAACTTGCCTTCATAGTGCAATGCAATACTGAGTGCTTCGGTGGAGGCGTCTATGGCCAACAGGTTATTTTTCATTTTTATCAATATTCTCTAAAAATCGAATTGCCTTATTTAAGTCTCTCGTGCGAGACATATCAGGCAAACTACTTAAAAACGTCTGGCCGTATTTTCTCGTAACTAAGCGATTATCGCAAATAATCAGTACACCTTTATCGGTAGCATCACGAATTAATCGCCCAACCCCCTGTTTCAACGCGATAACAGCTTGGGGGAGCTGTATTGCATCAAAGGGTTCTAATCCACGCATTTCAGCGTCTCGCATGCGCGCTTGCAACAAAGGGTCATCTGGTGAAGCAAATGGTAGCTTATCAATGACAACACAACTCAAAGTGTCACCTCTTACATCCACGCCTTCCCAAAAAGAAGCTGTACCAAGTAGTACGGCGTTACCGTGCCGAATAAATTGCTCTAAAATTATCCGTTTCGATGCTTGACCCTGCATAAAAATGGGGTATTGCAGTGCCGTATTCAGCCCTTCGTACACTAAATGCATCGCCCGATAGCTGGTAAAGAGTAAAAATGTACGCCCTTTTGCAGCTTCAATCACCTGTTTTGCAAGCTTTACCAGCGCATGTAGCATTAAGTCGTCACGGGTTTCTGGCAAATAGCGTGGCAGGCAGAGTAAAGCCTGCTGCTTATAGTCAAATGGACTATCAACAATAAATTGTGAGGTCGGCTTGAGTCCTAAGCTACGACTAAAGTGCTTCAGGGAATTATCAACGGATAAGGTGGCGGAGGTAAATACAAAGCTTGCCTCAGTGGTTTTGACAATTTGTGCAAACTTACTTGATACATCAAGCGGCGTGATATGAATAGATAAAAAGCGTCTTGTGGTTTCGAACCAGTAACTAAATCCAGTTTGACTAGTATCGAAGGCACGTTCAAACTGATTTTTAAAGGTCATGACCTTTTCAAATGGGTGTTCTATTTTCTCGCTTCTATCCAGACAAAGCTTGAGCACTTTATAGAGAAAGTCTAAGTTAGCTATCACTCGATGCATGGCATCGCAAATCGGTTTATTCGCTAGCGCCTCACGCCAATCACCACGAGCACCATCGCCACCAAATACCAAACGCAAATCGGCGACACTAGTTTCCAATTTATTGAGCGTTTTGCCTAGTTGCAACATATCTGGAATATCAGAACGGTAGATCACCCTTAAATCGTTAATAAGCGCCTGCAAAGCTTTAGTGCTGATAGTCTCACCAAAATAGTCACTGGCTATTTCTGGTAATTGATGTGCTTCATCGAAGATATAGCTATCCGCGGTTGGCATGAGCTCCGCAAAACCTAAATCTTTTACGGCCATATCGGCAAAAAATAAATGATGGTTGATCACCACAACATCGGCATCGACTGCTTTTAATCTTGCCTTTCGAATATAACAGTCTTCGTAGTCTGGGCACTCTTTCCCTAAACAGTTATCTGCAGTTGAGGTAACGTAGGGTAATACCTTTGCGTCTTCTTCGATACCCACACAGTCGGCTAAGTCTCCACTGTGTGTTTCAGAAGCGAACTTTGCAACCATGGCAAGTTGGTGCATAACATCTGGGTCGTCGGTTGGCACATGGCTCAAATGCTGTGATAAGCGATAAGGGCAAAGGTAATTGGCCCTACCCTTTAGCAAAGTGACTTTTTTCCCACTGCCAAGCACCTTTTTTAAGGTCGGCACGTCTCGATGGAATAATTGCTCTTGCAAGGCCTTAGAGCCGGTTGAGACGATGACTTTACCTTTAGACTCAAAGGCAGGAATGAGGTAGGCAAATGTTTTCCCCGTCCCTGTTCCTGCTTCGGCGATGCATTGTCCACCATTTTGTATGGTTTCTTCTACCGCAATAGCCATATCAATTTGGGGCTGCCTTGGTTGATAGCCCGGGAAATGCTGGGCTAAAGGCCCCTTAGAAGAGAAAGTCGTAGATACAGCCAAAGTAATGTAGTTTGCAAACAGACAGGTCGCGAAATTGTATGTGGCTAAGCATCAGATCGCAACCGCTGTTTGGCAATAACTGAGTGTGGATACCAATTGAATTAATTCTCTAATCAATTTGAAGGGTGAAATAGCATATTAGCTTCGTTAAAAACTTCTCATTTAGAACAACTAAATAGCAAAATTTTGCCTAGCTACTAAAGCTATTTCCCCTCTTCGAAATAGATCATTTACTTAATACAACTGATATTACCTGTTGAGTTGTCGTTTAACCTTAATCATACCTACCCCACAAATAATGAAATACACGAGATACAAAGCGATGCGGTTAAGCCAAGTAGGTTCTGGCGAAGGCATGATAACACGCAAGTAATCGTTCAAAACCAGCATACCGACACCGACAATGATTGCTGTCAATTGAAAGTGGCGGTGATTGGCTGAAGAAATGGTAAACAAGGAAACTAGGAGCAGTACAAGGCTTAAGTAAAATGCTAAAACAGCCATGCTACCAGGCACAACACTGGGGGCTAACGCTAGCGCAGACAGACCTACAACGAGCCAACCTACGAGATTTTTTACTGATTTATACGACATGTTATTTCTCCTTAAATAAATGGTCGTTAATTTATGCAACCTTGTTTGATGTATTGAATACAAACAGAACTATCAAATGTATCGGTATCGAAACAGAACATGGCGAGTGTATCGATAATGGCACGCAAAATACAGTAAGAGTAAAGCGATAACAGCCTACATCATATTGATTGTATGAATAAAAATATAAAAAGTAAAAGCTGGTATCAAAACTGCAAATTAAGCTTACGTTAGAAAACACACAATAGTGATAATGGACACACTAAAAAGGACACAACATGTTTATTAAGTCGCTTATATATACCTCTTGCACGGTTATTATTTTGTATTGTGCTTTAACATATGCACAGCAACCTAATTCTCAAATAACAATGCTGGAGTCTGCTTTTTATCATCGTCAGTATCAGCAAGTCACTAAAATGCTTAACACGCTAAACGATAAAGAGCTTGATGCTGAAATAATGGCCGTGTCAGTTGCGGTTGCGCAAAATGATGATAATAAAGAAACACTGTTAAACATCTTAATTAAGCGCCATATAGACAATGCAAAGGTGCATTTTACTGCGGGTAATTTATGGTATCAAATTAAACAGCAGTCAAACCTTTTTAATAAACTTAGCTTAGTTGAAAAGTCTAACAAGCACTTTATAAGAGCCGCAGAATTGGCGCCAAATAATCCTGAGTACTTAGTATCTGCAGCGAAAGCATTAGCTATAGAAAGTGGCTTTTGGGATTCTGAAAAAAAAGCATCAAAAGCGATAGTTGATAGGCTAAAAGCAATGGATGACCGTTACTATAACTTGGCTTTGATGGATTACTTACAAAACACACAAAATGAAGAGTTAGCCCTAAAAACGGTAGCTTCTGTGGGTCAACATTATGCACAAGATATCATTTTGATCCATCGAGCTGCTAACTTATTGTGGACTTTTTCAGCGAAAGACGCAGCGCAGAGTTTATTCACTAACGGGTGCCTGATTGAGCAAATCGCATTAAGCCAACTACCAACGTGGAGAGATGCTTGTATTTCATCGGCTTATTTAGCGCTTCAGCAACACGGTGATAAGCGTAGGGCTGTTGATGCTATGGAACACTTATTGGAAAAAGAGCGAGTACAGGATGAGCAGCATATAGAGTATTTAATGCTTCAGGCTGATTTGTACCGGGAGCTCAAACAAAGCGAAAAGGCTAGAAGTGCCTACCTTCAGGCATTGAATCTCACCAAAGAGCGTTCAATAGAGCGATATATTCACCGGGCTCTCGCTGGACTAGACGATACATAAGCTGGGTTCGAAAAAGCGGGTGGGATATGTTGGGGAATAGATAAACCCTGGTATTGAAAGATGTTCAACAGGTTATTTTATGCAAAACAAATCTACGCCCATGTATCTAGATTCTCACCCTTATGTTCTTCATGAGATTTTTCCTCCTCATCCTCTTCATCTTCGCTTTCTTTAATTTTTTCATGCTCAGCAGCTTGGTGTTTAAGTTCGATCTCGGTTTTTAGATCTTTCTTAACTTTTTCAATCTTATAGTGCTGCACACCAGCTACATGAAATGCAGACTTATGAGTTACATCTAGCCGTACGATTGGGCCTAAAAAAGGTTTGAATGCATCCATCTGTTCCCCCACTAACCTACTGTTGGTCTTACTTATTATCGGCTGTTATAAGCTATTCTTTAATTTGCGTTAAAAAATGATTGCCAAGTAGAACAAAATTATGTTTATCTATAAATGAACTTTTTGAACAGCAGATATATTACAAAGGTAACATCATGCTAATGACACTGACAGCAATTCATCATCACCATCATCATACGGGATAACCTGTCAGTTATTTCGCTGGTGGGTTATTCCTTAAAGGAACCTCCGGCGAAGCAAAAAGTATAGTCAAAGTTTATTTCGCCCCGAGGTTCCGCCTCGGGGTTTTTCGTTTAAAGAATTAGGAAATAAATAATGAGCAACAGCAACCGTTTAAGAATCGCAATCCAAAAATCAGGCCGTCTTTCAAAGGATTGCCAAGCCCTACTCAAACAACTTGGTGTAAAACTAAATCTACGTGAACAGCGTTTAATCGCCCACTCCACTAACATGCCTATTGACGTACTTAGAGTGCGTGATGACGATATTCCAGGCCTTGTAATGGACGGCGTTTGTGATTTAGGCATTGTTGGCGAAAACGTGTTAGAAGAAGTTCAAGCTGAGCGTGTTCGCAACGAGCAGTTCGCTGAAGTCACTAAGCTTTCAAAACTGGACTTTGGTTTTTGCCGCCTAGCGCTGGCGTGGCCACAAGAGCTAGGTCAACAGGAAAAAGCGTGGTTTAACGGCAAACGCATCGCAACCACCTACCCTGAGATTTTAAAGCAATATCTAAAACGTGAGAACATCGATGCTAGCGTGGTCATGTTAACGGGCTCGGTAGAAGTAGCACCTCGAGCAGGCCTTGCTGACGCGATTTGTGACTTAGTATCAACCGGTGCAACGCTTGAGGCTAATGGCCTTATGCAAGGCGATACCATCTTAGAATCTAACGCTTGCCTCATTCAAAATGCAGCATTGACTGACCAAAGTAAGCTTGCGCTTATCGATAAGCTAATGCCACGCCTTAAAGGGGTGAAACAAGCAAAAGAAAGCAAGTACATCATGATGCATGCACCAAAGAATAAGCTAGATGAAGTATGTGCATTACTTCCAGGCACAGGTCAACCAACTTTACTTGCACTTGCTGGAAGCGATGAATATGTTGCACTTCACATGGTCAGCTCTGAAACCTTATTTTGGGAGACAATGGAAGAGTTAAAGGCGCTCGGTGCTAACTCTATTCTCGTCATGCCAATTGAAAAGATGATGGAGTAACAGCATGTTTGATTGGCAGCAAGCCACCAGCGAGCAACGCAGCGAATGCTTGAGCCGTCCAGCGGTCAAAGTGGGCGATAAGGTAAAAGCAGCAGTTGAAAAGATAATTGATAACGTCGCTCGCAACGGCGACAACGCATTACTTGGTTATGCCGAGCAGTTCGACACACGTATTAATCCAAGAATACGGGTAACGGGATCAGAGCTTATTGAAAGCGAATTTGCGTTAACAGCTGAACTTAAAAGTGCTATTGACCAAGCGTATAGCAACATTAAGAAGTTTCACCAGTTGCAGTTACCACAAAGCAAGAAAATTGAGACTCAGCCAGGCGTGACCTGTGAGCTCAGATATCAAGCGATAGAAGCCGTGGGTTTATATGTGCCAGGTGGTAGCGCGCCACTGCCTTCTTCTGTATTGATGCAAGGCGTGTGTGCGCAGCTAAGTGGTGCAAAAACAATCGTGTTGGCAACGCCGGTTAAAGGCGATAGCCAAATACATCCTGCGATTTTGTATGCGGCTAAATTGTGTGGCGTTACCGATGTGATTGAATGTGGTGGTGCAGGTGCAATTGCTGCCATGGCGCTAGGTACTAACAGCGTACCAAAAGTGAACAAAATTTTTGGTCCAGGCAATAGCTTTGTCACAATGGCAAAACAGCTGCTTTCTCAGTCAGTGCCGGGACTTGCGATTGATATGCCGGCAGGCCCTTCGGAGGTGTTAGTGATTGCAGATAAGGGCGCTAACCCAGAATTTATCGCCGCCGATCTACTTTCTCAAGCGGAGCATGGGGAAGACTCGCAAGTCATATTATTGGCGTCTGACAGTCAACTAATCGAAGAAACTGAAGCTGCAATCGAGCGTCAACTAAGCAAGCTTAGTCGCGCTGATATTGCCAGAGATGCGCTTAAAAACAGCACGCTGATTTTAGTTGAGAGCATAGAGCAAGCCTTTGAGATCTCAGCAGAGTATGGGCCAGAACACCTTATCTTACAGATAAGAGATGCAGAGCGTTTCCTGCCGCTAGTAAAAAACGCGGGCTCAGTATTTGTTGGTGACTATACGCCAGAATCAGCAGGTGACTATGCGTCAGGCACCAACCATGTATTGCCGACCTATGGTTATTCAAAAACCTATTCAAGTTTAAATCTGATGGATTTTTATAAGGCTTACACAGTACAAACCATCACAAAAGAAGGGTTGAGTAAGTTAAGCACAGCGATTTTACCTTTGGCACAAGCTGAGGGCCTAGATGCACACGCGAACGCCGTTAAAGTGAGGTTGGAGAATAATAATGACTAATATTGCGCTACCAAATAACATTGAAAAGCTTAAGGCCTACAGTTCTGCGAAAAGTGCAAAGCTAACAGGCACCACGTGGCTCAATGCCAATGAAAGTCCATACGCTCGTGTGCTTGAAATGCGCTTTGATAACTTAAACCGTTATCCAGATCCGCAGCCACAAGCGGTAATTGATGCCTATGCAGGCTACGCTAAGGTCGAGCAAGCAAATGTACTGATGACGCGTGGTGCCGATGAAGGCATTGAGTTATTAATACGCACATATTGTGAACCGGCTAAAGATAGCATTGCAATCTTTACCCCTACCTATGGTATGTACAAAGTTACGGCAGACACCCACAACATCGCTATTAATGAATTAAGCCAAACGCAGCTTGCCAATGACGATGTGGATACACTAACCGCTGCAATTGGCGACGCTAAACTTGTCTTCGTTTGTAATCCAAATAACCCAACCGGTGCAATACAACCTGCCAGCAAAGTCGCTGCACTTGCAGATAAGCTTAAAGGCCGTGCAATCGTGGTCGTAGATGAAGCTTATATTGAGTTCTGTGAAGAAAAAACCTGTGTTGAGCTTATCAAAGAATTCTCAAACGTTGTTGTGCTGCGTACGCTATCTAAAGCGTTTGCACTGGCAGGTCTTCGCGTTGGCTTTATGTTAGCGAGTGAAGCGCTATTGGCACCGGTGAGAAAAGTGATTGCGCCCTACCCTGTTTCTACAGTAGTGGCACAAATAGCAGCAACAGCGTTAACGTCAGATGCGATAACGCAGATGCGCCGGCAAGTCTCTATTTTGAACCTAGCAAAAAAGAAGCTTATACAATGGCTACAAGACAGCGAGTTCGTAAGCGCAATATTATGCGGCGAAGGCAACTTTGTTACTTTACAGCTAACCGACAAACAGTTTGTGGTTCAAGCGATGCGCCAAGGGTTAATCATGCGGCCATTTGTGCTGTTTGGCGAGGACAACTGGCTGCGGATCTCTATCGGCAACGAGCAGGAATTAAAACAAGTAGAAAACTGGCTGAAACAATGCCAAGTCACTGAGGAAGTATTATGAGCGCCCCCTATTTATTCATCGACCGCGATGGCACTATTATCGAAGAGCCAATAACCGATAAGCAAGTGGATAGCCTAGAGAAATTGGCACTATTACCCAATGTGATCCCAGCGTTATTACAACTGCAGTCGTTTGGTTACAAGTTAGTGATGGTATCTAACCAAGATGGTCTCGGTACGGATAGCTTCCCTCAAGCTGATTTTGATGCTCCTCAAGATAAAATGATGCAAATCCTCACCAGCCAAGGGATCCGTTTTGAGGAAGTTCTGATCTGTCCTCACTTTGACGAAGACAACTGCCAATGTCGCAAACCTAAAACAGGATTACTCACAGAACTGATGCGTTCTGGTAAAGTGAATCTTAGCAAATCATTTGTTATTGGCGATAGGCAAACCGATATTCAGCTTGCAGAAAACCTCTGCATTGAAGGTATTCTCTATAAAGATAACTGGCCTGCTATTGTGACGCAGTTAACCACCTTAAATCGCAGTGCACAAATTGCTAGAAATACCAAAGAAACACAGATTTCGGTAGCGATAAATCTGGACCAACAAGCCAATGGAGAGATTTCAACAGGGCTTGGTTTTTTTGATCACATGCTAGATCAGATTAGAACTCACGCTAATCTTGGCCTGAATATTCAGGCGAAAGGTGACTTACATATAGACGAGCACCACCTCGTAGAAGACATCGGGATTGCCCTTGGTCAGGCCTTTAAGACCGCGCTTGGTACAAAATCACAAATCGCACGTTATGGCTTTGCGTTGCCTATGGACGAATGTAAAGCAGAATGTCAGTTGGATTTATCTGGACGCGCGTCTTTTGTACTTAATGCTGACTTTACACGAGATAAAGTGGGTAACTTGGATGTTCAAATGGTTGAGCATTTCTTTAAATCCTTCGCGGATAATGCGGCAGTGAGTTTAATTTTGAGCGTAAGCGAAGGTAATGCCCACCACCAAGTTGAGGGCTTATTCAAAGCATTTTCTCGTGCTATTCGTATGGCAATTGCAGCAGATGCGTCACAGCAAATGGCAAGTTCTAAGGGGTGTTTATGATTGCAATTATTAATACTGGTTGTGCCAATATTAACTCAGTGCGTTTTGCATTTGAGCGCCTTGGTGTCACGCCTGAAGTGATCACTGCACCTGAGAAATTAGCCCGCTTTGAACGAGCCATTTTACCCGGCGTCGGCCATGCTAATGTGGCAATGAAGCGCTTAAATGAGCAAGGCTGGGCAGAGGCAATAGCTGACTATCAACGGCCTTTGATGGGGATTTGTTTAGGAATGCAGCTGCTTTGTGAGTCGACTGAAGAAGGTGATATTCCGTGCTTAGGTCGCATTCCGGGAAAGGTTGAGTTATTAGAGACTAACGAGTTAACTGCACCGCATATGGGCTGGAATAATCTTCGTGTGGTGAAGCCCCATGCGCTCACTACAGGGCTTAGTGAACAAGATCAAGTGTACTTTGTGCACAGTTTTGCGCATACCATCAATCAATCGACACTGGTTTCGGGTAAGTACGGTCAAGCGTTTTCTGCGATTGTTGCAAACGACAATTATGCCGGCATGCAATTTCACCCTGAGCGCAGCGGCAAGGTTGGCGCGCAGCTTTTACAAAACTTTATTAATTGGCAGCTATAAAAGGACGAACAATGATTATTCCCGCTTTAGATGTATTAGAGACCAATATTGTTCGTTTGTATCAAGGCAAGTACGAAACCGCACAGTTTTACCCATTTAATTTAGCCGAGCGTTTACTTGAATACCAAAACGCAGGCGCAGCCAAGCTACATTTGGTGGATTTAGAAGGCGCTCGTGACCCGAGCAAAAAGCAATGGCGCACTATCCAAGCGGCGACTAAGGCTTTATCTGTTCCCTTTCAGGTAGGCGGTGGTATTCGCAGTATTGACGACGTAAAGCAATGGCTAGATGCCGGAGCCGCCCAAGTGGTGATAGGCTCGATGGCGGTCGATAAACAGCAAGAAGTTGCTGCGTGGATTAAAGCATGTGGCGCCGATAAATTTGTGATAGCACTTGATGTGAACAAAACCGAAAGTGGCTGGTCCCCTGCCACTCATGGCTGGCTAAATGATGCGAAAAGCGATCTATTCGAGCTATTAGATTTTTATGTTGAGCAAGGTGTAAGTGATTTTTTATGCACGGATATCAGTAAGGATGGCACGATGACAGGTCCATCGTTTTCCTTATACGAAGACATCACTAAGCATAACAGTGCAATTAAAGTACAAGCATCAGGGGGCGTGAGCTCTCTTGACGATATTGCACGGCTTGCAAAGCAACAAGTAGGTGGAGTGATACTTGGCAAGTCGCTACTTGAAGGTGTATTTAGCGTTGAGGAGGCTTTAGCATGTTATCAAAACGCATAATTCCTTGTTTAGACGTAAAAGACGGTCAGGTGGTCAAAGGTGTTAAATTTCAAGGCCATGAAGTCGTCGGTGATATTCTTGATCTCGCCCAGCGTTATAGTGAGGCAGGTGCTGATGAACTGGTGTTTTATGAGATAAGTGCTAGCGTCGAAAAGCGTTTGCTCGATGTCAATTGGGTAGCTGAAATTGCCAGACATATCGATATACCATTTTGCGTCGCTGGTGGGATTAAATCGGTGGCTGATGCGGCTCGAGTGCTTGAGCAAGGCGCAGATAAGATCTCCATTAATAGCCCGGCCATTGCAAGGCCTGAACTCATTAAAGAGTTACATGACGAATTTGGCAAGCAATGTGTGGTTGTGGGCGTAGACAGCTTTTATGATAAGCAAACTCAAGAATATTTAGTATACCAGTTAACTGGCGATCCGAATGCGGCAAGTCGTACTCGATACAAAACGCAAGAATGGGTCAAACGAGTTCAAGATCTTGGCGCTGGAGAGATTGTACTTAATTGTATGAATCAAGATGGCGTGCGTAATGGCTATGACATAGCGCAGCTGAGCGCGATTAGAGCGCTGTGTAAAGTGCCACTTATAGCCTCTGGCGGCGCAGGCAGTATGCAAGACTTTGTTGATGTATTTAAACAAACTAATGTCGATGGTGCTTTGGCTGCAAGTGTATTCCATAAAGGTGTGATTGACATTCCAAAGCTCAAGCAGTTCTTAATAAATAATGATGTGGCGGCACGACAATGATAATTAATAAACAAAACATAGCAGAAGTAGATTTTGATAAGTCAGCACTCATTCCCGCTATCGTACAAGATGTATTAACAGGTGTAGTGTTGATGCAAGGCTTTATGAACAGAGAAGCTCTTGAGGCGACGCTAGAAAAGCAGCTAGTCACTTTTTATTCGCGTTCAAAATCACGCCTTTGGACCAAAGGTGAAACCTCAAACAATATTTTAACCTTGGTGGAAGTACATACTGATTGCGATAAAGACAGCTTGCTGATTTATGCAAAGCCACAAGGTCCAACTTGTCACCTTGGCAGCGAAAGCTGCTTTGCGGACACCATGCCAGAGCTTGCATTTTTAGGTAAGCTTGAGCGAGTGATTGCCCAGAGGAAAAATGCATCCCCTGAAAGCAGTTATACCGCCTCTTTATTTGCTAAAGACTTAAGTCGTAGTTGTCAAAAAGTGGGAGAAGAAGGGGTTGAAGTGGCGCTGGCGGCGATGAAAAACGACAACGAAGAGTTGCTCAATGAGTCCGCAGACTTACTGTATCATCTTATTGTCTTATTACAGCGACAAGGGCTTACGCTCAGTGAGGTGGTCAGTACGCTCAAAGATAGGCATAAGTAATTTGCCCTTTGGGTAAGTAATCCTTTCGCCTATCTTTTCGTTGGCTTGTTCCAGACATCGTGCATTAACAAGCCAACCTACCATAATCGGGATAAATCTGTAATTAGATCAACCCCTGTTCATATAAATAAGGTAAACTTCTCATAGTCTTACAACTATGCAGTGGCAAAATATTAGTCTAACTTTAATGGTGCGACTGCGAACAGTATGGAACGGTTTATGAAAACAAGATTACTTGGTCTAATGCTGGCAGGGTTGACAGCTGCCGGATGTTCAACATTGACCCCTGAGCAACAAGAGAAGCTCGATGATATGTCTAATTGCGAGAAACTTAATGCACTTCTAAGTGCATCACCCAATGGGTTTTCTGCGCTTAAAGGTGCTGAAGTCGGCGCAAAGTTAATCAACTCTTGGCAGGCCAAGGCACATCTAGTTGGCAATAAATGCCAAATCATAGAAAGCGCTTCTGGAAAATCAAAATATACCTGTTCTGAGCAGTTCAAGGAATATGAAAACGCGGTAAAAATCCATAACTATGCGCAGAGTCTCGCAAAGCAATGTTTAGATCACTCTTGGGTTGGTGATAGCCAAAAGAGTGGCCAGCTAATGCGTACGGAAATTATGTCACCGAGCTCTACTAGCAAAATTGCAATTGAACTAGGCAAAGGCCTCGACAAAGTCACGCCATGGATCGTTACGTTTAATGTGACTGAAAAATAAGATGTAAAATATGGAGAAGCGTTGTGCTTCTCCTACCCTGTCCCCTAGCATTCCTCCTTTGCAATCCACTTCACTTTGTCTGTTTAAGCGTTAATAAATTTTTAATTGTTGCTTTACTCGATTCTAATGTCGCTTCGTGTGGCGTCTTTTATATGAAAATATTGAATAGTAATTGTGGTGTAACGCGATAAAAATTTAGAAAAAATAAGCAGTATATATTTTGAGTGGAGTTGGGATCTGCAACAGTCTATATTTAATTGATGCTTATTATGCATTTCTTTGGTTTTGATGTGTTAATAAAAAACTTGTTTATTAAAAAAAAGTAGCATTTAATTCAGCTGCTATTTTTGTTGTTAGCGCTAAATTAACTACTATTTTTAAAGGAATTAAGATGAACACATTGATAAAGTTGTCTGCTCTATCCCTCTCTCTTGCTATGTTTTGTAACCCAGCTTCGGCTAATGAACAAGCTAAGCCATTTGAGTATACAGTAAATGGCAGTGTATATGAGATCCCCGCTTCTCAAGCTAAGAATCTAGATGAGATAATTGCGCTAATAGAAACTAATAACGATGTTTCAGGTTATGACGTTACTGAGACTAAGTTAGCAAAAACTGAGCGCACAGAAATTGCCAGTGATTTTTCAACGCTAGCTGGTGGTAACTTACGTGTTTATAGTGAACTCAATACGGGGTATTTAAATGATTTTGACCAAGCATTTACTTACACTTGTCCAAGTAATATGTTTATAAAATCAATTTCAAGCTACCATCAAGATAAACAAGAAGACAGACGTTTTAGCTTAGTCTGTGCAAAATTTACAACGGATAGCGGCAGTCGCATTTATCGTAAAACGAAAAAGTGGAGCGGTTACGTAAATTCATACGACCAAGCGTTTAACTTTGTTTGTCCTAATGGTCAATTCTTTGTCGGAATGTCAAGTCGTCACGATAATGGCACAGAAGACCGTTTGTTTAACTTTAATTGCGCATCTATGGCAACCTCGAGCACAGGCGCTGCACTATTCGCTGAATCATGTATTACAACTCAATACACAGGCTACGACCAACCTTGGACATTAGGTGGTAATGGTGCAATCATCGGCATGTCAAGTCGCCATGATAACAGAACGGAAGACCGTCAGACTGCAGTGAGTTATTGCTCAGCTGCGAGTGACTGGTAATACTTTCTTATAGAGTAGGGTTAATACCCTACTCTATGTCAGAGTTTCGTCATTTCACTGTCATACAAAAGTCGCACACTCAAAATGTAATTAGTTAGCGGATTTAAGACTCATTGTGACCAAACCGAATATTTTTCTCATCAATTTAGATTCTTGTACTGATAGACTCAAGGAATCTACTCTCCAGTTTGATAAGTACTCTCTACCCTTTGAAAGGATAAGCGCTGTAAAAGGTGCAGAGCTGAGCGCAGACGTTTTAGATACGAGTTATTGTAAGTTAAAAAACGCTAAGCAATATTTCCGGCCTTTAACATTAGGAGAGATAGGTTGTTATTTAAGTCATATAAAAGTACTGAGCAAAATTGTTGAGTTAGAACTGCCCTATGCTTTTATTTTTGAAGATGATTTCCAACTACACGACGACTTAGCACAGATTGACCAACTGATCGCTTCATTGCCATTTGATTGGGATATGATCAAGCTATTCCAGTCTCAGAAGAACAAGCGCACTCCGATTGCAAGCTTTCCGCTAAATAAATCACTATCGTTATTTATGCAAAATAAGGTACCAGCCGGAACCGTTGCCCAGCTTGTAAGTCTCAAAGGGGCAAAGAAAATATTATCCACATCAATTCCTTTCGGCAGACCGATTGATATTGATTATCAACATTTTTGGGAAAAAGATCTGAGTGTTTTTGT
The DNA here is from genome assembly GCF_024746855.1 of Pseudoalteromonas maricaloris. Classification (NCBI taxonomy): domain Bacteria; kingdom Pseudomonadati; phylum Pseudomonadota; class Gammaproteobacteria; order Alteromonadales; family Pseudoalteromonadaceae; genus Pseudoalteromonas; species Pseudoalteromonas maricaloris. The sequence goes on from NZ_CP024626.1 coordinate 733,847, forward strand.
AATGAGCCCTTGTCCTGTTAGCCATGGTGAAAAGTTTGCGAGTACCATAGATAGAGCTCCAAGTGTTACAGGAGCAAAACGGTATTTTTGGCGCAAACAATTGCTACAGATACATAAGTTTATAAAAAACAAGTTTTATCGCGGGCTGGTTCTCAAACGCTATCAACAACACTTCTAGTTATATGGTGCGAAAGCCGCTGTACGCCTTTTGAACAATGGGTTTTATACTTGTACGTAATAGAGAAAAATTCGTGTTAAAAGTGTAATTTATGGGAAGACTTCTGAAAAAGATGTGCTAGTATCTAAGATTATTGCAATAAGTTTAACTTTTTGCTTAAACCATTAATAATAACAACGTTGAGGGAGCACAGACGTGTCTATAGAAATCAACTTTGAACTCTCTGATTCAGATCTTGAACACTTCCGTGGAATGATGAAAGCTGCTATTGAAAAAAGTGGCGATGTAAGTGATGCCGAAATCATTGCTAAAGCGCGTGATTTAGTGGCAACAATGGAAAAATCCAACCTTCCTGAATTTGTAAGCACTCGTCTAATTTCGTTACAAACGCTAATTGACGCAGTGTTAGATGAAGAATGGCAAATGCCTGAAGATGAAAAGCGTGAGATCATGGCTTCTCTTGCTTACTTCAGTGAGCCTGAAGACATCGTTCCAGATCATATCCCAGTATTGGGCTATGTCGATGATGCAATTATGATTGAACTTGTGTTACAAGAGCTGTCGCTAGATTTAAAAGCATACCGTGAATTCTGTGGCTTTAGAGCTACTGAAGAAGCAAGACGTGGTGATAATGCTAAGGTCGATCGTGAAAGCTGGCTTGCGGGCACACGCGCTCAGATCCGTTCTTCTATGCGTAGAAGTCGTTCTAAAAACCGTTCACGCTTCTTTTCTCGCATTATGTAAGTTAAGTGGCCCTAAGCTTAGCTAATTGCTTTTTAGCTTAGGGTTGTGGACTATAAAAGGGCTGATAATCATCAGCCCTTTTTGATTGCCATTATTTTATTTCATTTGGGTGAGAAACCCCCATCCACGCTTTATAAATTAACGCTTGCTCGCTTGATGGGTTAGGTGTAAATGTTATCTTTTTAGGCTTATCATGGTCGCGGTCAAGCTTGATTTTCGTATTCATCAACTTATCACGACGGATAAAATCTACCGTGATTGTTTGACCAGGCTTGAAGTTTTCTAAGCTCGCTTTTAAATCTTTACGAACATGGTGTTTATCAAATGCAACGATAAGGTCGCCTGCTGTTAGCCCCGCTTGCCATGCATTCCCATCTCGAGCTACATGGGTCAGCTCCAGTAATTCACCCTTTTGTCTTGCCATACCATCTAAGCTAGCGATCATTTTAGCCGACTCTGGATAATCATAAACAAGTCCTACTTTGTCGAATAACTTGTCAAAGTCTATGTTCGCTGGTGTATTAACATATTCATTCCACCAAGTATTGTAATCTTGACCGGTAAGCGCTTTTAGGATGTTTTTAACATCTTCACTGGTGAAGCTGTTTGGCAGTTTATGCTGTTGGTAAAGCGCTTTATGAACGTCACGGTAGCTAATTTTTCCGTTTGACTTTTCGAGTAAATCGATATCAAGTGCCATGGACACCAACGCACCTTCTGAATAGATATTGGTGCTGTAATTTATCCCATGATCGCCACCTTGATTGATCCATTTATCAAAGCTCGTTGCAGCAACCGACTGAACATGACGACCAGGAGTTTTCAAATGACGATTAACACGCTTAGTCAGCATTTTAAGGTATTCGTCATTGGTGGTGATCCCTGCACTTAGCAGCAAATAATCCTCAAAGTAGCTGGTTGAGCCTTCAGCTAGCCACAACAAATCCGTGTAATTTGGTGCGACGTAATTATAAGGAACCATACCCGCAGGGCGATAGTTTTTGACATTCCACGTGTGGATGAATTCATGTGCTGCTGTAGAGATAAAACCAATATAGTCATCTCTTTCTTTAAAACTGTCTCTATGTCTTTGAATAATCGTCGAGTTTAAGTGCTCTGTTGCCCCTCGTGCACCACTGGTTGCATGCACCATAAAGACATAACGGTCATAAGGATAATCGTGCCAAATGAGCGTGCCGGTTTGAACGAGTTTTTTAAGATCAGCGAGCATTTGGTCAACGTCATAGTTGCCCTCGCCCCAAATAACTAATTCATATTTGCGGCCATCTACTTCAAATTTGTGTAGCTGATTAATACCAGTTTCAATAGGGGAATCTAACAATATGTCGTAGTTATCGGCTTTGAAGCTGTGTTTTGAATCGGCAAAGTCCATACCAGAGACAGAACGCCAGCCCTTAGGTACATTGAGTTCAACAGAAACAGGCTCAGATCTGAAAGATTCACTAAACATCAAAAAGCCAGATGCATCAATAAACGCGTGGGTGTCATCTATGTGTCTGGCTCGAAGACCTAACTCATTGGCATAAATCTGATATTTAACCGTCAGCTCGGTAGGCTCGCTAAGGTGTACACGCCATGTGTTTTTATCAATTTTTTCCCATTTTTGTGCTTGCCCGCTTTGAGATTTTGCGTCAAAAAAGCGTACGCCGTTGGCTAAATCCAATATCTCGTAGCGACCTGTACGCCAATCTGGAAGTTGCACATCAATGCTTGATTGTGAGGATTTTGGAAACTTAACTTCTACTTCTGCAAGGTGATGCTGTGGTTGTGTAATTGAAATATGGTAGTCGACGTCAGCATAAACACTAAAGGTTGCTGTACATGCTAAGGCAATAAGACTTTTCTTCATTATTTTTGTTTCGGTAATTCGAGATAAAATCAATTTACCAAATCAGCGACTTACACGCGAAGTAATATCGATGAGTAAACAGCAAACTCCGATACTTTACCGTGTTAAATTTCTGCGCATAACGGCGTAATTTGTTGTAGACTTAGTAACTAAGAGATTATTTTATGATTGGAAATCTGTGACTGACAATGCCGTAATGCTCGAGCAGAAATTAAAGCAAGCCATAGAGGCTAGAAAAACGCTTGAGGATGCAAGAAAACAACAAGTAGAACTCCTTACTCAATTTGCTGCAAAGTTATCTTTAGCCTGCAAAGGGCAAGATGTTTCACTTGATAATCAGTTAGCTAAATTTCGTATTGCACTTAATAAAGGCGTCGATTTTGAGCTGCTTGTGCCTTTTATTGACGGAATTTCCGAGCCGCTAAAGTCACAAGAAGTGACCAATTCAAATAATCAAAAAGCATTGCAAACGGCAATTCAGCAAAGCGGAAAGTTACTGCAGAAGCTCAAGGGATTACCAGATGAGTCGCGCAGAAAGTTGCGTCATTTATTGGATGTAGAACTTGAAGATATCAACTCTACTAATGCTTATATCCCCGCGTTAGAGTCTTTGGTTTCTATCTACCATACGGTTTTACAATCAAAAGTAGAAATTACAGAAGAAACATCTCATAGCCATCACCCAGAACTAGCTGCTGAACTTCAAGCTTTGATCAACGAATTAATTTTCGAAGATGAAGTAATAGAAAAGGTTAAAGAGATCCGCGCAAGCGTTGCGGAAAACAACAGTTTAGATAATTTATATTCAGCAGCGACAGAAATCATTAAAATTATTGCGCAAACGATTGCCAAAGAGCGCCAATCCGCACAAGGTTTTTTGGTTTCACTGAATCAAACACTGGAAGAGCTACATCGCTCTATTGTTGAAACTACGGCGCGTTCAAAATCAACATCTAAAGAACTTCAGTCGTTAAACAATAAAATAGAATTAAAAATTCAAAACTTAAATCAGCAAACCCAAAACGCTAGCTCAATAACTGAGCTTAAAGCCTTGGTCGACAATGAGTTGAAACTCCTGAGTGCTGATTTGATAGAGCGTGAAAAGCTTGAAAAACATGAACGAGAGGCGCTGCTTGACTCGTTTGATGCAATTAATAATCGTATTAACACCTTAGAGTCTAAAGTTTCAAATTATAAAAAGCGACTCAGCGAACAAAAGTTCAAAAGCCTATTGGATAGCTTAACTAAGTTACCAAATAGAGCTGCTTTCGATGAGCGTCTAACCCATGAAATGCACCTATTTGAGATAAACGACTCAGATGTAACGCTGGTTGTTATCGACGTTGATCACTTTAAATCTATCAACGACCGTTATGGTCATAGTGCAGGCGACAAAACATTGCAAGTGATCGCACGAGCCCTTAAAAAGTCTATTAGGAAAAGCGATTTTATCGCACGCTACGGCGGCGAGGAATTTGTTTTGCTAATGCCAGGTATGCCGCTCACTCATGCTCAAAAACCGCTTGAAAAAGTAAGGCAAGTCATTAAATCTATACCATTCAAATTTAAAGAAAAAGAAGTCGAAATTACGATTTCTCTCGGTGCTACTCAGTTTGTCAAAGGGGACACTGCGTTGGGTGCCTTTGACCGAGCTGATGCAGCGCTTTATGAAGCGAAAAATAGCGGGCGAGATAGATTGTGTTTTAAGTAAATAGGGTTAACTTGGGTAAAGGCTGAGTGGCGAGACATTATGCTCGCCCCCGTTTTGCTTAGTTATGCCAATTCGCTGCGCATTACAAACAAGGAGTAAGCCTATGCAAGTAGAGCTAAACCCAACTGGGGTTCTTAACTTATTATCTAGATTGGAAGTCGATTTACTTCAGCAGTCAACCACAAGTGAGAGATATAGGCTTTTTAGAAATTGTGCATTGGCGGTATTGAATGTAGGTAGTCATACCGATTCCAGTTCTGAAATCTACGATAAATACGAAGATTTTGATATCCAGCTACTCGCACGCGAGCGAGGAATAAAAATTGCGTTAAGCAATCCCCCCGAGTCAGCTTTTGTCGATGGTCAAATAATCACCGGTATTCATGAGCATATATTCTCTGTGATCCGCGACATACTTTTTATCTGTCAAAAATACCACGGTGAAAACAAATCGCCGGTAGAAATTACCCATATGGTTTTTGACATGCTGCGTAATGCTGATGCGCTTGAAGTGAATAAAGACCCTAACATGATTGTCTGTTGGGGTGGTCATTCAATTAATGAAGTTGAATACAAATACACCAAGGAAGTGGGTTATCAACTTGGGCTTCGTGGCCTAAACATTTGTACTGGTTGTGGGCCGGGCGCAATGAAAGGCCCGATGAAAGGAGCAACAATTGGTCATGCTAAGCAACGGATCTCGAATAACCGTTATTTAGGCCTTACCGAACCCAGTATTATTGCCGCTGAGCCGCCTAATCCTATTGTTAATGAATTAGTGATTTTGCCTGATATTGAAAAACGTTTAGAAGCGTTTATACGCATTGCGCATGGCATCATTATTTTCCCAGGTGGCGCTGGAACAGCTGAAGAGCTGCTTTATTTATTGGGTATTTTGTTACATCCAGAAAACGAAAAGCAATGTTTACCTGTGATATTAACAGGCCCTAAAGAGTCGGCTGCATATTTTGAAGAACTCAGTGCCTTTGTTGAAAAAACACTCGGGAAAGAAGCTCTTTCTAAGTTTGAGATTATCGTAGACAATCCAGAGCTGGTAGCCAAAAAGCTCAAACAATCGATGGCAACGGTGCGCGAGTATCGTAAGTCTGAAGGTGATGCCTATTACTTTAATTGGACATTAAAGATTGAAAATGATTTTCAGCATCCATTTGCACCAACCCATGAAAATATGTCGGGCTTAGACCTACACCTTGAGCAACCAAAACAATTACTGGCCGCTAACTTAAGACGTGCTTTTTCTGGTATTGTTGCCGGTAACGTGAAGGATGAAGGTATTACAGCAATTAAACAACATGGTCCGTATGAATTAAGTGGTGATAAATCACTGATGGCCGATATGGATAAGCTGCTAGGTGCATTTGTGACTCAGGGGCGAATGAAGCTACCTGGAAGTAAATATATACCGTGTTATAAAATTAAAGCTTAGAGTGAATGAATAATTTGTTGTTAATAGATGCGCTTAACCTTATCAGGCGCATCTATGCTGTTAACGAACCAAAAGGTAATAAAGAACAAGAGGCCCATATAAAGGCCTCTTGTCTTCGTGTAGAGCAAGCTACTCGTAGCTTGTTACGTAAAACGGGAGCGACACACGCCGTTGCGGTCTTTGATGGTGATAAGAGTTGGCGTTATCACTTCTACCCAAAATATAAAATAAGCCGTCAACCAATGCCCGAATTCCTAAATCAGAACCTCGATAGGTTTTCAGAAGCGTTTGCAAGTGTTGGTGTTAAATCATTTAACCCGGAACATGATGAAGCTGACGATGTGATAGCGACGCTTGCCTGTAAAGCCGCTGCTGCCAACGTTAACTGCACGATAGTATCGACTGATAAAGGCTTCTTACCCCTGATAAATGATGCTATCTCTGTGTACGACTATTTCAAAAAGTCGATAATTTCTATTGAAGATATCAAAAGTCGATTTTCTGTCACCCAAAGCAAGCTCGAAATGTTTTGGGCACTAAGTGGCGACAAGACGAACGATATTCCAGGTGTGACTGGGGTTGGGGTCAAGACGGCGCAAGAGCTGCTGGCAAAGCATGACGACTTTGAAAGTATGCTAAAAGATGAGACCGTAAAGCCTGCTGTAAAAGCAAAATTAGAGGCCGGAGCAAGCGACTATGTTACCAGCCTTGCGCTAGTGACACTAAGAAGAGATATTGAAATTGGCTTTAGTTTGAAGGATATACGAGTGGTTTGAAGGGACTTTTGATTAGCAATGTATTACATCGTCGCTAAGCGCTAGGCGAATGTAGATGACTTTGATATATTGCATACAAGCGTATCTCAGTTATTGCAGATACAAGGTCCGTTTTACCCATTCTTTATTGAGCAGTTAGATGATTAGGAAAATACTACAGTACATATTTCTTGGCCTTGCGGTTTACGTTACTGTGGTGTTTCTCGTGATCAATTATTATAAAGATGACCCGCAAGCGATGATTTGGCAGGACCGAGAAGCGTTTAACAATCGTTTCATTCGTAATCTTAGCCTTGAAAAGCCGACTGAGTTAGACACTGTGTTAGATACCTTGGGTAGCCCGGATCTAACGTATGTAAAGAAGAAACAAGACAATACGATTGTACAAATTGTGTTTTATCGTACTCAGCTTGTAAAACCAGATGGTATTACTACGGAAGATGAATGCACCGGATTATTGTTTGAAAATGGCATATTAAAGCTTTGGGGACCTGGTGCTCGGGTCACATTTGATAAAGTGTGATACCAATTAGATTAATTTTCCAACCAATTTGAAGGGTACAATACCATATTAGCTTCGTTAACAACGCCTCATTTAGAACAACTAAATAGCAAAGTGTTTGCCTTGCTAACAAAGCTATTTTACCGTTTTAAAATAGAGCGTTTACTTAATAAAATTGGTAAAGATAGATGGATGCAAGGATAGTTACTAGTAAAACGCTGTTCGCGATAGCCCAAGGTACACACAAAGTATTACGTCTTTATTATCACAAAGAGAAGTGGTCTTCTATCTACCCCACCCTAGTTAAACTTGCACAGCTTTATATGGACTGTTATGAGTCCTCGCCTAGTAGCATGCATGGGCAGCTTGGACTGTATTCACAAAACTTAGGTTACAACACTAATCTGGTCATGAATCAAAATGTGTTGGTTTGTATGGCTTGTCATCACTTAAAGTTTTCTCGTGCGGTAACCGAAGAGCTATTGCTTGCAAGCTTTGCGGACTATTTATGCGTAGCGAGAGAAAGCGATCAACTCGCAGCAGGTAAAAAGTTAGATGCACAGCAAGATAAGCTTTGGAAAGTTCGCCATCAATTGGCCGTACAAATACTGAGTGATGGGCAAACACCTAACTTGCAATGTTTGCGAATTTTATCTCGCCTTTCAAACTACGACAGCAAGCTAGTGGCTTCTACCCCTCAGCGCTTTAATGACCATGCTTCTTTGATTGTTGCAATTGCTCACCGATTAGCAAGCTTAATAACGCCAACACACAAGCAAAATTGCGTGGCTTTAGACAGAGCGATTAAGCTTCTTTATAGCAAGCTCAGTTATGCTTTTGCATTAAAAGTGCTGAGTGCAATTGCAGGGGCATTTGTTAAACATCCTGCGGGGTTGCTGTGCGAGATTAAAGGCGAAGTGGGCTTTTTGGTGATACAAAGCAATAGTGAAAAAATAATTGCTGTTGTCGAACAAGGGCAAACCAAAAAGCTGGCGAAGGCCAACCGTAAATTCCAGTTTCACTGTGGTTTAACTGCAACAACAGATGCAAAGCTACTTTACAATATCTGGGACCGAGCTGCTGAACCAGCAGCACTTCCATTCGGTTCTGAACATTTACATCTACTAGAAACAGTAAAAGCCTTATCTCACAGTCAATTTCAAAGTATTCGTGCACTTGAAAAGCTGATTTGCGAGTTCGATTCGGTGTCAAGTGCATTGCAGATCGCAGCAAAGCAGTATAACCGTGAAAATCTAAAAGCCGCATCGGTTAGGCACTCTCTCGCCATGGTAGGACTTGATGCAGCTGGATTACTGGCGCAGCGAGTATTGCTTGAGCAGATCATAGCCAATCATAAGCTTCCTTTCACAGAAGATATCGTGCATAAATATGGCGTAATTAGTCAAATCATCGCCTTATATGTTGGTGAAAGTTATGGTGAACAATTTGAGCGTTTATTGTCGCCATTTGCAGCGGTTATTGTATTTTTAGTGACTAAACAAGGGGTAGAGATCCAACATGCCACGGCACTCCATTCTCGTGAGTATTCAGAAGAACTAGTATCAATTGCTAACCTATTTGGGATCCGCGCAATAGCAAAAGATAAATACTTAGACTTTAATCAGCAGTACTTTGAAAAAAGCATTCTTCATAAGGCAATGCTAGATAGCGAAACGTTAAAAAAATCTCAGACCAACACACAGTGTAAACTATTCATTTTTATTAAACTGATTGCACTTAAAGTGATATCCCCCACTTTTGTGTTAACAGCATGGCAAAAACAATTAGTCGATGACGTATTAGCTGAAAGTCGTTTTGTTACCGCACAAAAGTTTGATGTAGCGCTACTAGAGGCCGGATTTTACTCATCTATTGCCTGATATTTATTCTATAAATACTATCAATAACAAGCATAAATCATATGTATGTCATTTTTTCATTCCATACTGGAATAAGACCTAATTAATTGCTATAAAACGCGGCTTAAACAAGCGAACGTACACCTTTGTTAATTTCTACTAAACTTAGTCTGCAATTCTTCTCGGGTGTATTCCAACTTTTGATAAAGGAAAAAACATGGCACAGCAAACCATCACAGTTATCCGTGGCGACGGCATTGGCCCTAGCATCATCGATTCAGCAATCGAGATCTTAAAAGCCGTAGGTTGCGACTATGAATACGAGTACGTAGACGCAGGTTTGGCTGCTTTAGAAAAAACAGGTGAATTACTTCCAGCAGCAACGCTAGAAGCAATTGAGCGTAACAAAATCACGCTAAAGGGCCCACTAACTACACCTGTTGGCGAAGGTTTCACTTCAATTAACGTGACATTGCGTAAGCATTTTGGCCTTTACGCAAACGTTCGTCCAGTTAAGTCATTTGAAGGTACTAAAGCACGTTACGATGACATTGATATCATTACCGTACGTGAAAACACGCAAGGTATGTACTCGGGTCTTGGTCAAGTTGTTTCTGAAGATGGCAACGAAGCGGAAGCAATGTCAAAGATCACTCGCGAAGGTGCCGAAAAGATCGTAACTTTCGCTTATGAGTTAGCACAGCGTGAAGGTCGTAAGAAAGTAACAGCGGTTCACAAAGCGAACATCCTAAAATCAACTTCAGGTCTATTCCTTAAAGTTGCTCGTGAAGTGGGTGAGCGTTACCCTGAAATTGAATCAGCAGAAATGATCGTTGATGCCACTTGTATGAAACTTGTAATGACACCTGAAGAGTTTGATGTGATCGTCACAACAAACCTTTTCGGTGATATCCTTTCTGATCTTTGTGCGGGTCTTGTTGGTGGTCTTGGTATGGCGCCAGGTGCAAACATTGGTACTGATGCTGCCATCTTTGAAGCGGTTCACGGTAGCGCACCAGATATCGCAGGCAAAAACCTTGCAAACCCAACTTCTGTTATTCTAGCTTCAATTCAAATGCTTGAGTACTTAGGCGAAGCTGATAAAGCGGAAAAAATCCGCAGTGCAGTAGCTGACGTTATCAAGAGCGGTGACCGTACAACGCGCGACCTTGGTGGTAGCCACGGCACTACCGATTTCACACAGGCGGTAATTGAGCGTCTTTAATTCTTAACGCTCAATTTAATCCTTGGGTGGTGCGTTAGCACCACCTTCTTCTTAATCCCACTAGTACTCCACCAATTAACGCAAACCATCCGATACTGCCGCCAGACGATCCGCTATCACCAGAGTCCGTCGGCGTTGTTGTTGGTGCCGTCACTGTGATCTCAACAGTGCCTTTCGCGCTTTGATCTGCACCATCCGATAGCGTTAACACGACATTATATGTGCCCGCTTGAGTGTAACTGTGCGTTGTAGTTAAACCAGAACCTTGCGTGCCATCACCGAAATCCCAATTAGCTTGATAGTTACCATCACCACCAGCAGCAGTTGCGACAAAGCTTGCCTGTAAGTTAGATGTGGTCGCTGTGGCTTCAATGCTTAGTGGTACTACGACTGTCACTGAGGTTGATTTAGTTACCGCTTCACCTTCGGCGTCTTTCACATTAAGTGTTACCGTGTACGTGCCGCTTAGCTCATAAATATGTTCAACTGAGTTAGATGATGCTGTTGTCCCATCACCAAAGTTCCATTCAAGCTCATAAGGCGCTGTGCCACCGATAATTTCGGCACTGAAGATAAAGCCTTGCCCTACTGCGGCTGCTTTGATATCGCCGACTGCAAGCGGGATTGGCTCGATGTTGCCAACGCTAACATTTGAACTTAACGCTGAACTGCTCCCGTCAGCTTTGGTTCGTGTGAACATTACCGTATAGTTGCCAATATCTTGATAGCTGTGAAGAGGTGAAAGCGCGTTACTTGTTTGACCATCACCAAAGCTCCACAAAAAACTATCTGATTCGTTTAATGCTAAACCTTTGACATTAAACTTAACGGTGTTCTGAGATTGTACTTGAGTGATTTTAGGGTCGCTGAGATAAATTACACCGACTTGCGCACTGCTTGCATCTTCTTCTATGGTATTCAATCTAAGTTGAACACCAAAACCAGGCAAACTAACACCTGACTCTTTTTGGATGGAGAAAGTGTAATCCTGAGTATCATCAAACGTACTGATTGGCGTGAGATGTTGATCGCCAAGACCTGCTTTTTGAGTATCTAAACGCAGTGTTGCATCTTTGACCTGAATAATACTCGTTGCAGGTGTCGTACCGTCGGCTTTGAAAATTGGGTTTTGGTCTTGGTCAATTACCAACATATCGCCAGAACCTGGGTGTAACGAAGTAGAATTATTGCTTTGTCCATCGTTGCTGTACCACATCAACACACCAGAATTATAACCAGACAAAGACAAACCCGCATCCAACCCTCTAAATGAGCGTAAATGCGCGTAGTAAGCGTTACTAGGTTTAGCTCTGTAACCTGATATTTTACGAAAACCGTTGTAGACTAAGTCGTTTGTTGGCTCTGCGGTATTGGTATAAATTTGCGTACCATCCGCTGTCACTGCGATGTTATCTAGTAATACCCCTTTAAGTGTTTCAAAATCGTCAGTTTGATAAACGAATGTTACGGTGACAGTTTGTCCTCGGTACGCTGAGATATCAAAATCTAGCGTAATTGGGTTAGCCCCAAAAGCAGACGACTCGCCATCCATGTAATTAGTGACACTGGCATAATTTGGATGATTTGATTTTGTGGTATTGCCTGCAATTGGCTGTCCATTTACCGCCACTTGGAAAATATCGTAGTTAAGCTCGATACTATAATTTGCAAGCATGGATAATGAAATTTGGCTTGCGTTAGGCAAGCTTACGGTAAAACTTGCTTGGTTATTGAGTTTGTCGTCTTGTCCGGAGTAATAGTGATAATTTCCATCAAGTGGCGTTACAAATTCCTCTAGTTCCGCAGGCAAATTTATCTTTATTTGATTCGTAGTACCATTGTTCGCCCCAATATCTGTGAGTGTTACCGTTTGTTCTGTACTCAAATCATCAAACGTGTACTCGGTTTGGGTTAACCAATTACCTGCGTAATTTTGTTGCAAAAACTCAAGGCTTTTAGGGGAGAACTGGGTGGGTTGCGAGCCACTTAATTGACCTAAGTAACTGCCTGAAGACATGACTGACCAAAGCGCAACAGGTTCACCTATGTCATTGGAATTTAAGTCGTATTCGTCCGGTAATCCGAGGTCATGACCAAACTCATGGACAACCACACCGATTGCAGCATCAATAGGATTAATAGTGTAGTTATAAACCTTGTAATTGGTATCTGGAATTGTCTTTGGCTGGTTGTTTTCATCAAATACGAAGAAGCGATGTGACCAAATTGCGTCAGTATCTAATACGCCGCCACCTGCTTCTTGACCGATACTTGAATGAAATAACATGACATGGTCAATAATGCCGTCAGGCTCAAGGCGGTTGCCATCACCATCTATGTCATTCAAATCTGTTTTATCGTACTCAGATAAGTCGATATTAAATTGGGTCACAGCTTTGCTTACAGCTTCGAATACCAACTCTTCCGGTCGTAAGTCTCGGGTATCGCCTTCTTGTTCACCATAGTAGGCTGCATTTTGAGCGGCTCTTACCCAGCCAAATGCATTGCCAGATACCTTAAAGCTGCCCCCTGAGGCCGCTTGATAAAACTGGGTAGCGGATTGCAACGATTCACTGTTCGGTCCGTTATAGCCACTATCCGAATACAATAATGATTGGTAGTGAGACGCGGGGTAGCTTGGGTAGTACATATCCGTATCACCCGGGTTTAGTCGGTTTTGGTCGTTAGGCAAATCCGGGAAATCGACCAGAATAGCAAGGATTTTGGCTTCATTAAGTGTTTGCGCCGTGCCTACCGCAAATTGTTTGCCCAACTTAGTATTGCCAAGGTGCACATTTTTAATTGCATAAGGTGTTTTTATTTGGCTGGCAATGGGCTTTGTTTTGGTGAATTGCTCAATTGCAATTTTCCGCTCGTATTCACTCAGTGTGCGGCCGAGCTTTTTCTCCTGCCAGTAGATAACCTGATCTTTGTAGAGCACCTGCGCTGACGCAGCACTTGATAGCAGCGTGACCGATGACAATATGCTTAGTTTAAAAATATTCATCTAAGAGACCCCAGTACAATTGAGTTTTAAGTTTAGCATTTTTATCGCTTTGTTCCCGTATAAGTGCTACTAAATAAAAAATCTAATTGGTGGTGAATTTTAAATTGAAATGTAATATTTCAACATTTGAAAGGTGGAAAGGTGGAATTTATATCTAATACTGTGTAGGCTAACTTTGAAATCAACTTAAAGGCAAAATAATGACTAATTTCTTTCAACTAATCGTTCTCGTGGTGGTACTGGTCTCTTCATAGAGTTCAGCGGGGAGCTATTACTTGAAAGAAATACTCAAACCCCGCAACCAGCGGGGTTTTTTTTTGATTTTAGAAATATAACAGGCACGCACAGTCAACGAGGAATGAGGTAATGGCAGAGCAATACAACGGCTCCGAGCTAGTAGTAAAAGCATTGAGCGCATTAAAAGTAAAATACATATTTGGTTATCCCGGCGGATCGGTTCTTGATCTTTATGATGCCTTGTTTCAGCAATCAGATATTGAGCATATCTTGGTTAGACATGAGCAAGCAGCAACCCACATGGCAGACGGTTATGCCAGAGCGACGGGAGACGTCGGTGTCGTCCTTGCGACCAGTGGCCCTGGTGCCACTAACTGCATTACAGGGATCGCGACGGCTTATATGGATTCAATCCCAATGGTTGTGCTCTCAGGGCAAGTACCTTCAAACCTAATCGGCGATGATGCGTTTCAAGAAACGGATATAGTTGGTTGCTCTCGTCCTATCGTTAAACACAGTTTTAACTGCCGCGATGCGACAAAAATCCCAGAAGTATTAGCTAAAGCATTTTATCTAGCAAACTCTGGTAGACCGGGACCTGTTGTGGTTGAGCTGCCAAAAGATATTTTAAACCCTGCGCTTAAATTCGATTATCAGATGCCTGAACAGATTGATATGCGTACTTACAACCCGAGTGTAAAAGGGCATTCCAAGCAAATCCGCAAAGCGGTTGAAGCCATTATTGAAGCGAAGCGTTTGGTTATCTATTCTGGCGGCGGCATTATTCTTTCGAATACCTCGGAAAAACTAACTGAGCTGGTTGAGAAATTAAACGCGCCTATCACCAATACCCTAATGGGTCTTGGCGGGATCAGTGGCACACACCCTAACTTTATTGGCATGTTAGGGATGCACGGTAGTCTTGAAGCGAATAAGGCGATGGCGAATGCCGATGTTATCTTAGCGTTAGGGGCGCGTTTTGATGACCGTGTGACCAATAACGTTAAGAAGTTTTGTCCGGATGCCAAAATTGTTCACGTTGATGTGGATCCAACTTCAATTTCTAAGACCATTCAAGCGCATATTCCAGTTGTGGGCTGCTTAGATACAGTGATGGAGCAATTGCTACGCGGTATCGAAAAAAGCGAGAAGCGTATTGACCGCGCCGCACAAGAAGATTGGTGGCAAGCAATTACCACATGGCGTGCTCAGAAATGCTTGTCGTTTACTGCGGGTGTAGAAAAAATCAAACCGCAAACGGTTATCGAAAAGCTATACCAAATGACCAGTGGTGACGCGTATGTTTGCTCAGACGTTGGACAACACCAGATGTTTGCAGCGCAGTACTATCCGTTCAAATCACCTCGTCAATGGATTAATTCAGGCGGCCTTGGCACCATGGGATTTGGTTTACCCGCTGCGATGGGCGTAAAAATGGCATTTCCGCAAAGTGAAGTATTGTGCGTAACTGGGGATGGCTCTATCCAAATGAATATTCAGGAACTTTCAACCTGTTTGCAATACGGCCTTGCTGTCAAGGTCATCTCGTTAAACAACCGCTCGCTTGGTATGGTACGCCAATGGCAAGACATGATGTATGAGGGACGTCACGCAAGCTCTTATATGGAATCACTGCCTGATTTTGTTGCGCTTGCAGAGAGTTATGGCCATATCGGTATTCGGGTTGATAAACCTGAGCAACTTGATACGGCGCTGGAAAAAGCAATGTCGATTAAAGACAGACTTGTATTTTTAGATATTTTGGTTGATGAGTCTGAACATGTGTATCCGATGCAAATTAAGCAAGGTGCGATAGACGAGATGTGGTTGAAAAAAGGAGTAAAAGCATAATGAGAAGAATACTATCGATTTTATTAGAGAATGAACCTGGCTCTCTTTCTCGTATTGTGGGTTTATTTTCTCAACGTGCGTACAACATTGACAGCTTAACAGTGGGTACAACTGCAGACAAAACGCTATCTCGTATTACCATCACGACCCAAGGCGATGACCGCATTGTTGAACAAATCACCAAGCAAGTTAACAAGCTGGTGGATGTGCTTAAGGTTATAGATTTAACTGATATGCAGCACATTGAAAGAGAGCTGCTACTGGTAAAAGTCTATGCCAGGGATGAAGTAACACGAGCTGCTATCAATCGTGTTGCTGAGGTGTTCCAAGCCAGCATTATAGATATGGGCAAGCAAAGTTATATATTACAGATGGTAAGCTCAGCCGACCGTCTTGAGTCTTTCTTGGATCTATTACGTCACGAAAGCGACATTATTGAACTTGTGCGCTCTGGCGCGGTAGGTATTGGCCGTGGTGACAAAGCGCTGAAAGGATAAAACAACTTACCTTTTAGCTGTCACGATTATCTTTTTGCGCGGGTAAGCACGTTGTATTACGTACAACCCGCTGCAGTTATTTTGCATGGCAGCTTCGATTTACTCTCATTAGGTTAGTGGCTATAATCTCGTTTTTATCAAGTTAGATTATGCACATGGAACTCGAACGCTTCTGGCAGCTTGTCACCGCCCCCGATCATTCAAACGATAATGAATATTTAAAAACGCGTTTATCACCGCTAAGTTCAGAAGAAATTGCTCAGTTCGATGCATTATATACCAAAGAACTAAGAGCACTGTGGCATTGGGATAACTGGAAAGTGGCCTACGTGATTGCAGGCTGTAATAGCGAATATGATTTCTTAGATTTTTGTAATTGGATTATCAGTCGCGGCCCTGAAGCGGTAAGCGTACTCACTGCGGAACCAGACGAATTAGCTAATAAGTTTGCTATTCCGAATAAAGACGACCTGCCCTACCCGTTTATTGACGAATTAGATTTAGTTGCAGGGTTGCTTTTTGAAGAAAAAAATCAAGACGAACTCCCATATCACAGTGTCGTGAACTTTCCGCCGCAAGGTAAAAAGTTTAAAAATAAACCAAAACAGTTAAAGGCTGAACTACCTCAACTGTTTGGTCAATATTGGCTTGGATAAGGTTTAGTTTATTGTTTTATATGATGGGTTTTAGTTGTTCTAGAGTTAGACGCTGAAACTCATCATTACCATCACAAAATGTCACTGCTCCAGACGCTTATCAATCCTTCTCGCCAACAAAAAAACTTAAGAACACAACCTCTTGTTAAGTCGTAAGCAGTGGAATACTATGTTGATTCCCTATATCGAAAACAAAAAGAATAATGATGAAAGCCCCCTCCTCCTCTATTTTAAAATACTTCCCTAGTTTGGCGTTAGTGATAGCCTGTCAAAGTATGGCTGTGCAACAAAAATTGGTAGCCGATGATGGTAAAGCAGAAGATCAGTTTGGTTATAGCGTAGCGATAGACGGCACAACTGCATTAGTTGGTGCCCATAAAGTGGATGCAAATACGAGTCAGGATATTGGTGCGGCTTACCTATACACGCTAGGTGCGTCTGGCTGGCAGCAACAAGCAAAGCTCATCGCGCAGCCTGCCAATGCAGGCGACACGCTTGGCGGCAATGTTGCCCTTAAGAATAATATTGCCATGCTTGGTGCGATAAATCGGGACGATAAAGGAGAAAATGCCGGTGCGGTGTTTGCTTTTGAGCGCACAGAAAATAGCTGGGTACAAAAACAAATTTTAACCGCCAACGATGCAAAAGCGGGTGATGCCTTTGGACAAAGCATTGCCCTCACCGAGCAATTTTTAGTGATCGGCGCACCACATAGCGATGCGCCACACAAAGACTCAGGTTCAGCGTATGTATACGAGAGAGAAAACAATAGCTGGCATTTTCAGTCAAAGTTGACGGCAAGGGATGGTGCTGATGGGGACTTATTCGGAATTAGCGTAGCAATAGATGGCGATACTATTTTAGTCGGCGCAGATTTAAATGATGAAAAAGCAGAAAAAGCTGGTGCGGTTTATGTTTATCAATTCGATGGTAAAAAGTGGAATTCGCAAGCAAAACTGATGGCAAATGATGCTGGGAACACCGATATTTTTGGTGTTCGCGTGGCTATTTTTGGAGATACAGCCCTTATTTCTGCCAGAAGAGATGATATCGACGGTATAGGTAAAGATGCCGGCTCTGCTTATCTGTTTGAGAGAACAAATGATAAATGGACACAAACTCAAAAATTAGTGGCTCCAGATGCCAAAGCGGATGATAGATTTGCACGCGGTGTTGCGTTAAGTAAGGACATGGCGTTTATCACCGCCATGCACCATGATGAAAAAGGTAATAACGCGGGGGCACTTTATCTATACAAAAAACAACAAGGCCAATGGCAATATGCGTCTAAGGTATTTGCCAATGATGCAGCGCCAGAAGATAGGTTTGGTTGGAATATTGCGGTTTCAAATAACACCGCCATCATCGCAACTCCCCATCGCGATGACAAAGGAGAAGGCTCAGGTGCCGCCTATATTCTGGATTTGGTGGAATAATAGCGATTTATAATGTCTGAGCTGGCGCGGATAACGCCAGCAATGGGATCCTTCATGCTAAACCAACAAAGCGCATCGAAATTCACAACAAAATCGTCGAGTGTAACGGGTTACCTTTATTGCTTTGTTATATTTTTAGCCCAGCTGGACTATCCCACTTCCCCAATCACCATCGTCTAGCACGGTAATTACGAGATTGATTTTTGTCAAAAAAGTACTCTCTTTTGCCATCCATTTGACGAGTTTAATCTTAGAGTCGTTACCTTTGTAATCCTTCTTTTTTATATGGGACTGTAAAATATCTTGTATAGTGCCGGCTGCAAAATCTGTAACGCTTAGCAAGTCACTTGTTAATGGGTCATTGTGAAAGGGTTTGGCGAAACCTAGTATATCAAATTCATAATCACAGTACATATTTAGCACATTAACATATATTTTTTGAGTGTCTTTAAATGACCGTTCATTGCCGTCCTCATTTATTGTATCATTGTCGCAAAGCCACAAAGTCTTCTGTCCATGGTGCCCAAGTGCGCTTAAAAACATGCAAAGCGGATGTAGCACTCTCAAGAGCTTTTCTGCGTCCTTACCTTTCCAACCTGAAAAACTATGATTAGACAATAGAGCTAATAGCTCCTTATATGAGGCTTGTGTATTCAAGCCAAATACAGTATCAATATTTCGGTCAATCGAGACTGTCACTAGAGCACCATGTATATATTTATCCACTAATTCCAGATATTCCGATAATGCTCTTTTGATTGGACCGTATCTCAAATCTTTATAATTAAGCTCTTTGAATGGTTCATTCAAAGAATGTCTTTTTCTGAGCTCTTTGACATGTTCTTCAAATACAAAGCGTTTATCCGCAGATACTATAAGAAATGCATAGGTTGAAAAGTCAGCACCTTTATGTTCACCCCCAAAATCTGACAATATAAATAGCCCGTCATCGCAGCTAAAGTCAGGTAATTCTGGAATTTTGACGATATCTTTAGCAAGCAGTCTAGCGTACAAAGGATAGCTATCGTTTATACGTTTAAACTTGTATTCGTTTGGTTTTCTAATCCTCAAGCAAATTCTCCATCGGCCAAAAAGATTACTGATAGCTTCTTTGCATTGATACAATTGTTAGTGAGCATTACTTGATTCGCATGCACTGACTCGCCATTATATTCAGTGAGAAATTCATCAGACACTTCGAATCCGTATGCCTTGTATAACTCCTTTGCAGGCTCATTTGTCTTGGCGACAAAAAGGTTCGCCCTGCCGCATATTTGTGACAAAAGGAATTCAAGTATTTGTTTTCCGATTCCATTTCCTCTTGCACTAGGGCAAACAAATAACGCTCTAATCTCTGACCCAAATATTGCTCCAAAACCAAGAATATTTCTATCATCAAAAACGTATATCTTTGATTCCTTCAGCGCTGGTAGTCTCTTTTCATCATTTTCTAGAGGTAAGGGCTTAAATGTCTTTTTCTCAAAACGAAGCTCAACCAGCTTAGATTTCGAATAGAACTCAAAAATTCCCGGATAGTCTTCCTCTGTCAACTCTCGAATATTCATAGGGTGCTAGCTCTTATCAATTTTAAATATATCCATTGTGCGTTGTAGCGTATCGCTATTTAGTTTCATATCTTTAAACAATTCATTTAACGCTTTTGACGTATCTAATTCATGGTTTGCAGCGTCAAGTACAGCAGCGGTATTTTGTGATATATCGGCGGCAACTTCTGATTGTTCGCAGGCTGCGGTGGCAACAGAGGTCGTGAGTTTTTCAACATGCGCACTGTGCTCGTTTACTTTGAGCGATATCTTCCGCGTTTCCTCCACCTCGGTCATGGTATTTTGTGTGAGCAGTGTATTTTCTCTGATTGACTTAACAACGTTTTGGCTTATCTCTGACAAGCTAAGTAGTAGCGTGGAAATTTGCTCTGAAGATTGTTTACTGTTGTTTGCAAGTCCTCGCACTTCGTCAGCTACGACTGCAAAGCCACGGCCATGTTCGCCTGCGCGGGCTGCTTCTATTGCGGCATTGAGTGCTAGCAGGTTAGTTTGTTCGGCAACACTGCGAATTGAATCCAAGATAGTGTTTATTTCAGATACCTGCTTTTCCATACTCGCGGCCATCTCGTCGACGGCGTTCATACTCTTCGAGAGGGTTTTCATGGTATCTAAGTTCTTTTGGTTGTCTGCAAGTAATTGCTGTGATTCGATGTTAAGTTGGTCGCTGGCATCCAGGGTATCTTGCGCGAGTTTTGCAATTTCTTGGCTGGTTGCGGCCATTTCTTCTATTGCAACCGCAATGGAAGATGCCATGCCTTGGGTTTTTTGTGCATCTTCGTTCACATTAGAGGCCGCTATATGCATTTTTTCGCCAAGCTTAGTACCTACCTTTACCGACTTTGCCAAGCCTACCATTAAGTCTTTGAAAGCATTTATTGTGTTATAAACCGACTCGGAAATCTGTCCTAACTCATCACTTGTATTTAAACGCATATCTAAAGTTAAATCCCCCTCTTCCGCTACCTTTTTTAATATGTGCGTCAACTGTGAGAGCTGAGACCTCAGCGAGCGGATTAAATGGAAATTGATCAGCACGATAAAGCCAAGCACGGTGACGAAGAGCACGAACGTAAAAATGCTTTCAAAGGCAATATCAGATTTGCGCTGTTTACTATCTTTAATTGTTTTTTCCCATACCGAGTCAAGTTTGGCTTTTAGTTTGCCGATTAAATTAGTTGCGGTTGCGAACCACTCAGCACTTGATGGTAACTCATCGAAATCAATGTTCCCTTGAGTGTCGAGTTTATCCAAAATACGCTTGAACTCTTTCGCTTCCCTTGAAGATAAAAATTCGTTTAAATTGTTTTGGTGAGTACCTTCAAGGGCAGTTTCCAATTGATGTAATGACATCTCTAGCTGTTGGCGATAGTACTTAATATCGTCCTTAATGGTGTTTGAGATTGCTTTCCTTGCAAGTGCTCCATTAACCTTGCCACGGATCTGACCAAGGCGCTCTTTACTTTGGGCAATAAGGAAAGCAATAGAAAGTTCAGAAGATAAGGTTCTATCTGATACGTAGGCTTGAATTTTTGCTGCTGTGTTTAATGAAACTTGATTAAGTTTGCTGTAGTAAGCAAAGGCATTACTGCCATTCTTCCTGTCGACCTCACCTCTTACGCGGTTCTTATTGGCTTCCACTTCAAAAATATAAGGTAACCATTTTTGCACATTTTTATCTTTAAGAAACAGTGAAGAGTGAATACTCTTAAGCGTTGATATTGTTTGGTCGGCAATTTCACGTTGCGCGTCGACCTTTCGTTTGTTATCACTACTTGGATTACCAAGGAACCCTGCCGTTAAGCCGCGCTCTACCGCATGGTGATGCGCTACTTTCTCAATG
This sequence comes from Pseudoalteromonas maricaloris, assembly GCF_024746855.1. Classification (NCBI taxonomy): domain Bacteria; kingdom Pseudomonadati; phylum Pseudomonadota; class Gammaproteobacteria; order Alteromonadales; family Pseudoalteromonadaceae; genus Pseudoalteromonas; species Pseudoalteromonas maricaloris. The sequence continues at coordinate 755,248 of NZ_CP024626.1, forward strand.
GCGTCGAGCAAAACGACATAGTTGATATTTTGATCGGCCGCATTGTACTGTCTCCAGTTATTCAAAACGTTTTTGCCAACTAAAAATAGTAAAAATGCAAGCAGTGAGAAAGAACTTATCATCGTGAGCTGCATAATCGAGAATCTTTTCAAAATACCCATTCGTCTCTCCGTAGCGCGAGCGTAGATTATTGTTTAATCAAGGTAACTATAGTCCAACAAAATTAAGGTGAGATATTTTGTAACAAACATCGTAATTGAATTAGCGCTTTGAGGCAGTAAGGATATGATAAATGTTACTTTAAGTAATTTTTCTGAAAACAAATGGTAATGCAGTGTTGCTACATTCTTGTTGCTAATAATGGTATTGGCGTCAAAATTAAATAGAGGAATGTATGAAAGGATTTATCAAACTAATGTTAGTGAGCCTTGCGCTTATCTCATTGAAGTCATATGCGGTTGTATTTACGTGTAAAGGCATTGTGTACGACCTATATTCAAATGGTAATAATAGCTACGAAGTTAGGTTTGAGCGTGAGTCCGGAGTCGATCTTGAGCCTGTTATTATTTATCCAGAACAGCACTACCTTTTGGCTCCGGTTTTAGATGCTATCCGTGAAGGTGAAAAATACCGCACTGTATATCGCTTAGTTATTGAAAATAGAGATAGCGGTGATACTCGATGCCACGATGGTGAGAGTGAAAATGCCTTAATCGGTCTTACAAAAGTTATCGATTAAAAAACAAAAGGCGCCAACGGCGCCTTTAGAAATTAACCTGTAATGATCCTTAACATTCTACGAAGTGGCTCTGCCGCCCCCCATAAAAGTTGATCACCAACAGTAAATGCACTGATATATTTTTCACCCATTGTGAGCTTTCTTATCCTGCCTACAGGAATACTCAGTGTGCCAGTAACATTTACAGGAGTTAGCTCTTTTGCCGTAATATCACGCTCATTTGGAATAACGCGAACCCATTCATTATGTGCCGCTAGAATTTCCTCTATTTCTTCGACGCTTCGATTTTCACGTAACTTGATGGTGAGCGCTTGTGAATGACAGCGCATCGCGCCAATTCGTACGCACAATCCGTCGATAGGAATAGGCTGCTTTGACGAGCCAAGGATTTTGTTTGCTTCTACTTGTGCTTTCCATTCTTCTTTACTTTGACCAGACGGCATTGGAACGTCAATCCATGGAATTAAGCTGCCGGCTAACGGCACACCAAATTGATCTTGTGGTAAAGATTCATCTTTGATTTTTTCTGCCACTAGCTTATCGATTTCTAAGATGGCTGAACTTGGGTCGTCAAGTTGTGCTTTAACCGAGCTGTGGATCTCACCCATTTGAGTGATGAGTTCACGCATATTTCTTGCGCCTGCACCTGATGCCGCTTGATAGGTCATCGGGCTCACCCACTCTATTAAGTCTTGCTCGAATAAACCACCAAGCGCAAGTAGCATAAGAGAAACTGTGCAATTACCACCGACAAAGGTTTTTACACCTTGTTCAAGACCTTGTTGAATGACATCTTTGTTGACAGGGTCAAGCACAATAATACTGTCTTTTTCCATTCTCAGTGCTGAGGCTGCATCTATCCAATAGCCTTCCCAGCCCTGTTCACGCAATGAAGGATATACAGATTTGGTATAATCTCCGCCTTGGCAGGAGATGATAATATCCATTTCGCTAAGCGATTGAATATCGCTTGCGTCTTGAAGCGGCTTTGGCTCACCACCGCCTTTAACAACGGGGCCGAGTTGACCTGCTTGTGAGGTAGTAAAGAAGTGTGGATCAATGACATCAAAGTCATTTTCTTGCTGCATACGCTCCATTAGCACGGAGCCAACCATTCCACGCCAGCCGACGAGTCCTACTTTTTTCATGTTATGTGCCTTAATTCTTGATTATACGGATCATTGCGTGAGTCGTATGTCTAGATGGCTACCATAGCAAAAGAATACGCGGTGGACTAGCTAGAAATTAGGAATTTAATAAATAAAAAACCCCGCATGGCGGGGTTTGGATACAACATGTAAAGGTTGTCCTAATTAAACGCATTTGCGTCAACAAGAACTCGGTACGAAACGAGCTATGGTTTTGTTTTTAAAGCTCTTAAATAATGTTACTGGTTAAATATGACAAGTATATTAACAACCTAGTAACCTACTGAAGTATTTGGATATATTTTTATATATAGACCAACTATACACAAAGTTACAGAACTTAGTCCATGAAATAATGAATTAGTGGGAAAAAATATCTCGAAGATTGATAAAGATCAAAAAAGCCAAGGCTGACCTTGGCTTTGGTTAAAGCTTAGTTGTTCTTTAGAACTCGTAGCTGTAGCTCAGGCTAACAGAGGTACCGACATCTTTTTGTCGCACCACTACGTCAGATTGAGTTACTTCTTGATCTTCATTTAGCAAGTTCTTGACTTTAAATTTAACTTTAGAGTTAAAGTCAGGATACCAAGTATATACTAGGTCAAGTGAGTGGAATGGTTGCTCATAGGCATCATCTCTACCGCCGATCCCTGAAGCCAAAATACGCTCACCAAAGACGTTATACACTAATGAACCACTGTGTTGACCATCAGCCGAGTCATAGTTTAATTGCATATTAACTACATACTCTGAGTGACCCGTCATACGCTTCGTTGGGTTGGTTAAGTTACCAGCACGAGCAGGATCTATCGATACTTCAGAATCACTCAGGGTGATGTTACCTGACGTAAAGAAGCCACTCGCAAGGCCCGATAAGTCGTATAACCATTCGGCTTCGATACCGTATACTTCACCTTCCTCACCGTTTACGAAGGTTGCTGTATAGTCTTCATCACCAACGCGCAAGATAGTTTCTATTGGCGCCGTAATATCTTTATAGAATGCCGCAACTGAGAAGTTATCGCCATTATCCATATAGTATTCAAAGCGCGCGTCATAGTTTTTCAGGTCGCTACTCTTAAGGCCAGCTACACCGAAGGTGCGAATATCGGTTAATGGATCATAGTAGGCAACCGGTACTAACTCACGTAAGTCTGGACGTACAGTGGTTTCACCATAACCAAAACGTACTTGATAGTTACCGTCTGAAAGATACGTTAGCGATAGTGCGTTAAAGAAGTTATCTTCGTTAACGGTACCAGCTAAAATGCGCTCTTCGTCGTAAATCGTTTCCATTGTTACGCGGTCGAAGATCAGACTCGATGTCGCAAGTGACACCTGTTTAAAGTCTTCGTAACGAATACCACCACTAATACGCCAGGTATTATCAAAGAAGATATCAAACTCACCATAGCCCGCATCAATCTTTTGAGCCGCGATATAATCGTCTGCCGCTGGTGCTTGAGGTTCGTTGAAGGTCAACAAGAAAGTGTTGTTGTTCAAAAACTCATCGTCAAGATAACCCGATAATCCATAGATCTCAGATTCATCAAAGTTTACTGGGATGGATATGCCACTTTTGTTATTTACAACGAAGTTACTGGTATTGTAAACACGCGCTCTATCCATAAAGTCATAACCACCTTTAAGGGTAATTTCTATGCCCTCGAAGGTTAACGGTAAGGTGACATTGCCGCTGTAAGACTTTACGTTGTCTTCCATGTCTGTAAAGGCGTACGTTATACGGTTATCATCACCGGTAACGATGGAGTTTTTATAAGAACCGTCTTCGTTATAGTTATCAATAAACTTAAAGTCGATTTCTGTTGGAATATCGGTTTGCGCTTTTGACTCTGTATACTGCCAGTCAAAGCCAATCCCCCAATAATCGAGGAACGTGTGTTGACCAATCACTTGGTCGATATCCAATGTGCGTTCTTCGTAATCAAACTGATGTGAACGCTGTGCAGCGCCCGTTCCCGCAATTGTTCTAACGGTACTACCGTTAGGGCTTTGTAACACGGAAAACTCTGATTCGGTTTCGTTATCTTCGAGATAAATCTTAGAATAAGTAATGCTATGCTGATCTAAGCGGTAACCGATATTGAATACACCATTTAAGCGTTCAGTTTCAGTCGTTACTTTAGATTCTTTAAGTGTCACATAGCAGGAATTGGCTGTGTCTTCTGCGGTTTCTAGTTTTGAAGTACAGTTTTCAGCTAATGTGTCGTCAATAACGCCCGTCGTGCGGTCGCTATAATTCCAATCGTTGTCATAGGAACCTGCAAGCATAAAGCCTACCGTGCCGCCTAACCAATCTTCTTGGAAACTATTGCCAATGTTGGCTTTTACATCAAAGTTTGGATCTAGGGACTCTTCTTTGACTTGAATATCGCGAGGAAGTGAAGACACAAACCCTTTGATCACGTCAATTGCTTGATCCGCACGTGTTAGCCCGTCTTTATCTTTGAACCCGTTTTTGTCTACAACTTCACCGATGTCAAAGTTACCACGATATCTTACAACCGCATCTTGTAGTACTTGAGGTATACCTTCCGCGGTTCCGCTGTAGGTAAAGCCTTTATCAGAATTAAAGTTTTGGCCAATACCTACCTCAATACCCGCGGTGAACTCCGATGGTACAGACTTAGTACGGATATCGATGTTACCACCACCGAATGCAGCAGGCATTGACGGAGAATAAGCTTTTTGTACCGCTAGACTTTCAATAATGCTCGCTGGAAAAATATCGAGTGGAATAACGTTTCGGGTTAAGTCCGGGCTCGGTACTGCGGCACCATTCAGGCGAGCACTTGAGTAACGCTCACCTAGACCACGAACATAGATAAACTTGCCGTCAACTAACGTAAGACCGGTAACACGACGTAGCGCGGATGCTGCATCACTATCACCTGTTCTAGATAGCTGCTCTGCGCCTAAGATATCCGCAACGAAGGCTTGGTTTTTACGTTCTTCAATTACCGCCGCAGCACTACCTTGCAAACGAGTACCTACCGCAACAACTTCTTCGATTGCCTGTTCTTCTTCTGCAACGCTTGGTAGAGAAGTTGCGACTGTGAGTGCCGTACTGATGGCTAAAGCAACTTTTTTAAATTTCATTTGAGTATCCATATGCAATCCTGCCAAAAATCATAAAAAAGGCGCAATGACTGCGCCTTAATTGTAATAACTAAGGTCATTACGGATAATTAGTCAGCGTTTGAAGCCTCAATTGCTTTCTTAACCCACTGATACCATTCAGAAGATGTATCTTTATCAGATACCGCACCAATGTAATCAACAGTCGTGAAGAAGTTATCATTTAGGCTGCTTAGGTCGTTTGCTTCTACAGTGATAGCGGTAGAGCTTGAATTTGTTGAGAAGCCGTCTGCTGCAAGTACGTCAGCTGCACCGTTTAGAATTTGGTTCGAACCTGCGTTAACAAACCAGTCTTCTTTACCTTCACCTGCAGGTAATGGGTCAGAACCATTTTTAAAGTTTGCTGCACAAGCAAGTACAGAGCTTACATAGTTAAGCGTATCGGCTTCAGCGTTTGCCGCTGCATCTGGGTCTTTGAATTCTAGACATTCAGTGCCATTCGAAGCTGATGATTTAACTACTAACGCGTTGTAATACATACCACGGATTGCATCGTCAAACTTCATGCCTTGTGATTCGTCATCATCACGGATAGAGTTACCATCAGTCGTTATCACAGTTACGTTTGCGAAATTAAGCGTAGATGCTGGCGCTTGGCTATAATCAGGGCCTGCTGCTTTTTCACCATCGGTTTCAAAACCGTTGTTACCCATGAAGCCTTCTGTGCCTGCAGGGATTAGTACCGCGTCGCCGTTATCATCAGCATAAGTAACGTCACGCTTTGTTTGAATCGTACCGTGTTTAACAATAATGAACTGACCTTTACCCTGCCAGCCCGCATCAACGTCGATACCATCATCTTGAGTATCTGTTACTACGATATTTTTGATGTTTGCAGCACCACCGAAGAATTCGATACCATCGTCAAAACCTTGGTGAATGTGAAGGAATTCGAAGCTTGAACCAGAACCCACAGCATTCAGTGTTAGTGAGTTTAAATCGTCCCCAGGGCCGCCATCACGAGGACCAGAGCCTGCATACCAAATGTGCGCATATTTGATTTGACCGCTGCTATCTGCATTGTTTTTACCGCCATAGTAGCTTGTTACACCTTCAGAATCTGCATTACAAAGGTTGCCATCGCGCTCTGCATCAGTACATTCGTTTGTGATACCAAAACCGTTAACCATGATACCACCCCAGTCAGCAAACTGTGGACCGATACCTGCTAGGTTAAATGCGTCAAATTCTGCTGCTGAAGTGAAACGAATTGGCTCAGCTGCAGTACCAACTGCGTTAATTTTCGCACCACGCGCGATACGAACCACTGACTCACCAGAAGTGAATGCCATTACTGCACCTGGCTCTACAGTTAGTGTTGGACCGTTCGCCTCGATTGTACAACCAGTTGACGTGTTACAATCTTTACCGATTAAAAGTGCACCTTTGAATACGTGAGCGCCACCATTCTCAAGCTTTTTGAATGTCACATCAGCTTGTACCTCTAGTGATTTAGAAGCAAAGTCAGTGCCGTATACACAGTGTGGTGCTTGGAACGTACCTTGAACTTCAGTGCTTCCTACAGCGCGAGTTGTACAAGGGTTAGTTGTGCCTGTATCGCCACCTGTATCACCGCCCGAATCGCCATTGTTTGTTGTATTGTTTGAATTGTTAGTGCTGTTATCGTTTACAGTAGGTGTAACTTCGATGTCACCACCACAACCAGTAAGTGCCATAGCAGCGACGATTGCAGAGACTCTGAAGAGGTTTTTTAGTTCCATTGCTAACTCCAATAGTAGACTTTTAAAAAATTATTTTTTTACTGTGTTTAAATGATGTGACTAAATTAATGGGGTTTTATTACACGAAGATTACACAAAATGATTGTAATTAAATCTTCATAATAAAAATTGGAACTTTTAAAAATAAAAAAACCGCCCGAAGGCGGCTTTGGTGTTGCGATTATAAAATATTATAATAAAGCTTGTTTTAGTGTTTCAGCATGGACTTTTTCTCGCTTCACATATTTAATCCATTGTTTAGCGAGGTTTGCTGATTTTTTGTGCTTTTCGGCTTGTTCGAATGCCAATATAGAAGCATCAAAGTTTTGCAAGTTAAACTGTGCCATTCCAAGTGCAACATAGGCGTTAGACTCAAACGTTAAATCGCCTTTATTGAGAGCAAGTCGGGCGTGATCTGCGGCTTCATCATACTTTTCAAGATTTAAGTAGATCTCTGCAAGTCTCTGATCTAAATTGCCATGTTCAACTTTTTCAGTTGCTGCTAGGAAGAAAGGTAGTGACTTTTTATCTTCTCTTGCTTGAACGAAAGCTTCTGCGATAAAAGTTAAGTTTTTGGCACTGTCTTCAACGACACCTGCTTTTATTCCGTTATCAAGTGCTTGCGCTGCTTTAAAAGGCAAGGCGTTCATTAAATAAACTTGAGCAAGTTGCATATAATCAGACTTTGATTTTATAAAGCCCCTTTGCTTCGCAGTTTCAAATGTTGCAAGCTGTTTTTTCTCGGCACCTATTTCACCGTACATACCGCCAAGCTGGATCCAGTATTGTGGTTTGTCATAAAGGGTAACCATTTTCTCTAAAACAGCCGCCACTTTTTTCGGCTGATTTAATGAGTAATATATCGCTCGTTGAAGAACTAACCAGTTTTCTTTTGGTAGTTCACCTTCGGCTTCAACTAAATCAATCGCAGTATTTATATTGCTTATCGCGTCATTATATTTTTTTAGTTGATATTGCGCTTGCGCCTTTAAAATATAAAAGTTGCTTTTTGGGGCTTGCGTATTAACTTCTTTCCACTGATCAAGGAATGATAATGTACTTTCAAAATCATTGTTTGCCATGGCCAATTGAGCCAAACTAAATGTCGTAGAAAGACGCAGGGATTCAGGAATAGACTCTTCCGCAATAACTGCTTTGAAAGATTCGATGGCCTTGTCGAGCTTGTTCTCGTTGTAATAAATAAAACCATAGAAGTTATACATCATTGCCACTTCGTAGCTATTCATACTCGAAACGCGTTCTTTCACCGAATCTAATGCGGCGAGGCCTTCTGCAACTTGCCCATCGTCTGCAAGTTTTTGCGCGCGGGCCAGTTGACTATACACTTTTTCGCGTAGCGCGGGCACACGCTTGGTTTTAGTTTCTGAGTCAGCATAAGCCGTTGCCAAATTAACATTTGGTATGACCGATATGAGACTCGGCGCTATTAAACCTGTGCTAAATAACGCACTTACTAACGTAATTTTTTTAAACATTTTCATAATCGCAATCCTTAATGACGGTTAGCCATTAATTTGAAATGAAATCTTATTTTGAACACCCGCAACTTCAACCGGTTCACCGTTAACTACGCGAGGTTTGTATTTAAATTTCAACGCCGCATCAAGCGCTGCTTGGTCGAAGATTGATTCCGGTTCGGCGCTTACTACAACAGGGTTTCTCACAGTGCCTTGTTTAGTTACAATGAACTCAACAATCACATACCCCTCAATTCCGCGTGATAACGCACGTCTTGGATATACCGGTGCAACTTTAACGATTGGTAGATATTCACCATCACTGGACTCAAGTGCTAAACCACCCGCCAAATCTACGTCAGCGTCCACATTGGCACTGAAATCAAAGTTGCCGCCTGTTGCGTCAAGATTGTTATTCTGTGTTTGTGGTGCATCCATTGGTGGAGGCGGCTCTTTAGGTGTTGGTGGCTTTTGTGGCTTACGCTCTTTTTTCTCCACCGTCTCTTCTTTTTTAAGACGGACGAAATCTAGTACTTGTCCTTTTACAGGATCTGTCATTGCTCCTTCCCCTCCTTGGATAAGCGCTTGCATACCCAAGAAAAGGAAAAAGGTAACTATGCCTGCAATTACTAAAGCAATTAAGTAACGCATGGTATGTTCCTATGACTCCTGTGCTGCAATCGAAACATCAAATGCGCCAGCTGCGCGTGATGCATCCATTACTTTAATTAGCGTGTCAGTAGTTGCCTTTTTATCAGCTTGAATAACCACACTACCCTGCGGATTCTCCGCTTTAAGACGCTCGATGTTTGCTTGAACTGCACGGATGTCTACTTGGCGTTTGTTAATCCAAATTTCACCAGTATCTGAAATTGCAACCAGGATATTGGCTCTTTGCTTTTTCACCGCAGTAGCCGCTTCAGGGCGGTTAACATCAATACCCGCTTCTTTAACGAAAGAGGCCGTTACAATAAAGAAGATAAGCATGATAAATACAACGTCCAGCATTGGCGTCATGTTGATTTCTTCTGCTTCTTCTTCTTGGAATACTTTTGCAAGTGGTGCTCTCATAATTCTTTCCTCACACGACCGATTAATGGTCTAGTAGCATTTTATCTTCTAACAACTCAACTTCACGCTTGGCTTTACGCTGAAGGTAGGTCGATGCAAATACACCCGAAAGCGCGCCAACCATGCCTGCCATTGTTGGGATAGTTGCTTTTGATACCCCAGATGCCATCGAACGTGCACTGCCTGACCCGGTGATCGCCATTACATCAAATACTTCAATCATGCCGGTTACCGTACCTAGGAGTCCTAGTAAAGGACACAGTGCCACCATGACATTGATATATGGTAAGTTGGCGTTGAGTTTGATCCCCACGCGAGAGATAGTTGCTTGTCTTATCTGCTCTGCGTTCCAACTGTTACGCTCATTTCGAGAGTTCCAAGCTTGTAGGACTTCGTTTTTGTAGCCTCTGTATTTACCGAACACAAACATGAAGCGCTCGAGAATAAGTAGCCACATGGCGAAGGTTACGAAGCCGATGACCAGGAGAACCTGGCCACCTGTATCAAGGAATTCACGTAAAGCGTTAATTGCATCAAGCAATAAAACCACGATTACGCTCCTTTCTCGCTACGCTCTGCAATGATCCCCGCGCTCTGCTCTTGAAGAATAAGGAGCAAGTTACGAGAACGTGTGTTTAGTAGTGTGTAAAGGAATACGGTTGGGATAGCGACAACCAGACCAAGTACGGTGGTTACAAGGGCCTGAGAAATACCACCAGCCATGAGTTTAGGGTCTCCCGTACCAAACAAGGTAATTGCTTGGAAGGTGTTGATCATACCGGTCACTGTACCTAGTAGACCAAGTAGCGGTGCTACGACTGAAATAATTTTGATTAAAGTTAGGTTACGAGTGATCTTTGGCATCTCACGAAGGATTGCTTCGCTTAACTTAAGTTCTAGCGTATCGTAAGCCACATCTGGGTATTGCTCTTTCACTTTCATCACACGACCTAGCGGGTTGTCGTCACGGGCAACACTATCTTTAAGCTGACGGTTGATTTTAGAACCCATCAACATGAGTGATACAAAACGCTCAATTGCAATAAGCAGTGCAAGTAAACCAACACCTAGGATCACATAACCTACCGCGCCACCTTGGTGTACTTGTTCTTCGGTATTTGGCGCTTGTACTAGTAGACCGAGAATTGAGCCGCCTGTTGGGTCAAGGGCAAAATCAACAGAACCTGTCTTCGCATTTTGTAATTCACCCGCTGTTGAGGTGAAACGAGACGCTGGCTGACGAGTCAGTTCAGAAAGTGTTTGTGTATCGTTGTTGTAAGTCAGGTATTTACCATCAGCGATTAAGTTAAATGCACCAACGCGAAGCACTTCTTTATTTTGCTTGGCACCACCGGCTACGATAACTTCGGTATTAAAGCGCGACACTTTACCTTGTTCCGTCATTTCACGTTGCATCTCAAACCAGACTTTTTCAATGTCTTCGATTGATGCTAGACGCGATGTTGAGCCCATCTTTTTCGCAAGCTCAGTCATGTAATCATCACGACCTTTAATTTCAGCTGATACAACTGAAGTTGCGAACTTATTTGAACTATCGCCAGCTACTTGTTGAAGCACACCGAATAGCTCTTTTAATGTACCCATACGCTTGCTAAGCGTGTCACTTAGGTTGGCCAGTTTTATTTCGTTTTCTTCGAAATTGGTTTCTAGACGCTCTGATTTAGCCAACGCTTGGTTACGTTCACCCGTTAACGCATTTAACATTTGGATTTGGTTGTTTTGCTGCGCTTTGAACTCGGCTTCACGTTGTTTGTTTTGGGCTGTTTGTGCCGTTTGCCCTTGCTCTAAGGTTTTTAGTAGTGAATCTAAATCTAATGCTTGTTCAGCATGCGCAGATGCGGTTAACGCAAGGGTTGTTGCGAAAATAGCGTGTTTAGTGAATTTTTGTACGAATTTCATAGTGGTCTCACCTATTACTCTGCGGCCTGAACTGGAAGCGTTAACATGTCAGGTGCTAACTGCTTACGTGCGATGCGAATGCCTTTATTGATTTGGCTGATGTTGGTATCTGGTAATGCGTCAAAAGCGTTACTTTCTTTGTTCCAAAAACCAGCTTGGCTGCCATCTTTTGTGACATAAAGCAGTTCAAGACGACCAATTCGTAGGAAATCTACTTCACGTTCTTGTCCATTCACGTCAAGTAATGAGGTGTAAGCTTCGATAGTACGTCCGTAGTCCACTTCAACTTGGTAAGCTTCAAGTACGCGGCGGAACTTTTCGCTTGATGAAATATCAGCACGGTCCATCAAGTTAGTTAACTGAGTAATGCGCTCAGCACGCTCTTTGGGAAGGAAAGGCACATCTAATTCAACGAACTGTTTCAGACCTGTGATCATGCGCATCATGAGAGGTGTGATTTGACGCTCGATCACCGAAACCTGATCCATAGAGGTGTTAATTGCCGCCATTTCTTCAAGTTGGTTTTTGATTTGTTTTTCTAATTGAGCGTTGTAAACAGATAGGCCGTCGATTTCTTTGTTCAACGTCTTGAACTTTTGCAAACGAGACTGCATATCGTCTGCAATACCATCGATTTTTCCTTGAGACTTTAATGCAGATTCATTGATAGCTGCACTTTTGTCCATCGCTTGATTTAATTCTGTTGCTCCGGCAGAGGCCGTTGCTAGCATACCTGCTATAAGCAAGTGGTTAACGCACTTCATCGCATACACCTTATAAATTATTGCTAGTTGCTAAAAAACTGGGTGCAGTCTAATTACGAAAAATGACAACCATGTTGCGCAACTAATACACAAATATGACAGTTGTCATTGAAATTGCATTAATCAATTAACTTATTGGTTTTAATGGGATTTTGTTGGTTAATGAGATGTTGCAGGTGTTTTGTGTCATAAAAGGATCACAAAAAAGCCGCTTTTGTTAAGCGGCTTTTAAGCATTATTGGAATGGCGTTAGACTCTAAACTTGAGCACCATTTGTTCTAATTCGTCGAACTGTAGTTTCAATGACTTACACTCTTCAAGGGTTGCGGTTAGGTTATTACTGCCTTGCAGGCTGAGGTCACTAATATGATGAATGTCGCTATCTAATGTTTGGATAACGGTGTTTTGCTGGTGTGTGGCGCTGGCAACTGCATGGTTAACGCCGTCTATGGCATCAATCGAATTGCTCACCTCTTGCATTTTAGTACCAGAAGCATTAGCTCTATCGGCGCTTCTCGCTGAGTCTTCTAAACTCGCTTTCATTACAGCCACAGCTGAAGCCGAGCCTTGTTGTAGTTGAGCAATAGTGCTTTCGATTTCTTGCGTTGACTCTTGCGTGCGCTGTGCCAATTGCCTTACTTCATCGGCAACGACAGCGAATCCACGCCCAGCCTCACCTGCCCTAGCGGCTTCAATGGCTGCATTTAACGCCAGTAAATTGGTTTGTTCGCTAACTCCTTTGATCACTTCAAGTACTTGCCCTATGCTGCCTGAGAGTTTATCTAACCCGTCCAGCGTGTCTTGTGCCTGAGACATTTTTTGTGTCAGTGAAGCGATTTCTTCGATATTTTGAGTGAGTGAATGTTGGCTTTCAACAGAAAGCTTGTTGGCATTACTGGCAAGTTCTGAAGCATGGGTTGCATTGTTTGAGATCTCTTGTGCACTTGAAGAAAGCTCGTTGATGGCTGTCGCGACGCTATCGGTGCGCTTGGACTGATCTGTATACATAGATAAGGTATCTTGCGTTTGTGCAACCAAACTATTCACCACGTTTTCAAGTGTTACTGTAGTATTTTTTACCTGCGTAATTGAGGCATGAATTTTGTCGATAAATTGGTTGAAATAATCGGATAACTCGCCAAATTCATCTTGATTTTCTACAACTAATCTACGAGTAAGGTCACCTTCACCTTGGGCAATGTCTTTGATGGCCGCGTTGAGATTGTACATCGGGCGCATCAGATACTTAAGCAATAGTTGTAGCATCACCACAATCGCAATCACGCCAAGTAGCATATAGATAGCAGCCATATTTCTAAAAGACGATACGGACGAATAGGCAATTTCTTTATTAATGACAACGCCAAGATACCAGTCGACATTTTTGATGCCTTTCATTTTTACAAATGAAACGAGCTTTTCTGTGCCATCAATTTCAAGCTCCGTGAAATCCCGATTTAATGACAGGCGTTTACCAAACAGCGCTGACATCGGCTTGTCATTCAGTTTAGTATCTGGATGACTGAGTATTTTACCGCTTTCATCAAGTAAAAAACCGTAACCAAACCCTAAAAAGTCAATTTCGTTGATGATTTCTGTGATGGTTGACATGTCTATGTCCCCCCCAGCCACACCTGCAAATCGGCCTCCCTGTTTCACCGGTACAACGGCAGAAATAGTGAATTCGTTGGTGGTGACGTCAATATAAGGTGCGGTAAATGCGGTATCTTGTTTTTGCTCCGCGAGCTCGTACCAAGGGCGGCTAGTCGCATCAAAATCAGCAGGAAGTTGGATACTTGGATCGTCCAACACAAATGTACCATCTGGCGTGCCAATGAAAACGTTTTTGAAATCCCCCGCAGTGTCTGCGGTTTGTAACCGTCTTCTTATCTGTTCAGTGGAGTCATCAGCTCTATGTCCATCAGCAATCGAGACCACGATTTCAAGTCTGTCATTGAGCCAATTTGCGATATTTTGTGAAACCGAGCTGGAAATCTCTTGTAAAACCAAGGTAAGCCGAGCTTGAGTTTGGTCTCGCATAACGAGAAAGTTGTTTACGGTAAATAAGCCGAGCACAATCACTAACACAAGGGAGGCTGCTACGGTTACTTTGGTTGTGAACTTTAGCGCTTTAAACATCATGATCCTGTTGAACTTGTACTTTTCTTCAGCTAAACAATAAACTTGTTGGCCGATTATAATTAATAGATTTAGGAATTGGATTCCTTTGTAACTATTTTTATCAAAAACTCAAAGGTTTGTCTTTGATTATCGGCAGGAAATGAGAGAGGTTTAGAGTGAATGTTAAATAAAGGTGAGACTACGCTCACCTTGCGTTAAAGTAACGACGCTTGATAACGTCGCCAAGCAGTATCTAATTTAACACCTGCTGACTGCTCGAAGTATTGCCAGTCCCACTTTATGTCGTCATGTGGGTCCAACTGAGCATTGATCTCCTGAAGTAGGTCTCTATTACTTTGCTTCGATAACCAATCGATAAAGAATGCAGTATTTTTATAGCCATCTTTATAATTGCCACCAGGATTTTGGATGTCATCAGGAATATATCCAGCTTTTAGTCTAACAACATCCGCTATTCCCTCAATGATTGGCCCTATTTCCTTGTAATTATGATCATCTAGTTGATAAGCATGGGCAATTTCATGATAGAGAATACCGATAAGTTCGTCGACGGATTCTGTTTCGCTATGCGATTTAGAAAAGTTTTCCATGTAGTTTGCGCTGATATGGATGGTTGCGCCGTTAAAATCGCCCTCCTTATATGCAACCCCTTTTAGGTCTTCAAAGACGATATGGAGTGTAGGTAGTTTAGGCGCCATTCTCATATCTTTATACAGTAATCTAGCCACATTATAACTTATCTGCTCTATTACTTTGTTATCAATTTCTTGCCATGCGAAATGGTTAATTTTAGTTGTTTTGCTGAGCGAGACGGCAGGCAGGGGAAATTGACGCCATGCTAAGTCTGACTGAAACGCGATCGGTTTTAATTGCGCTGCGGCATTATCGATGTCATTTGCAAGTGCGAACGGCGCACTTGCAAATGTGGTCATAGCCGCAAGAAATATTCCTGCTTTAACCATTATTTATACTCCGACAATGAAGGCGGTCTTTGCGTTTTGGATTGACCCCATGCTTTATTAGGCTTGCTGGACATTTGATACTCCAATGTACCACCATTCATGATGTCGTTATGTGTGATGTAGCTACGCTTAAGTGGCTTGCCATTCAATTTAACGGATTTGATGTATTTGTTTTTATCACTGAAACCTTTAGCAACGGTTTTAAACGCTTTACCGTTTGCAAGTTTCAAGGTAACTTCTGGCACCTGAGGTGCACCAATCGCGTAGCTTAGGTCGCCTGGCGCTACGGGATAAAAGCCCATCGCTGAGAATATATACCAAGCAGACATCTGACCTACATCGTCATTTCCTGCAAGACCATCCGGTTTGTCTGAGCTTAAGGTATCCATGATCTGACGAATACGCTCTTGGGTTCTCCACGGCTTACCCGCGTAGTTATATAGATAGGCAATATGATGGCTTGGTTCATTACCATGGGCATAGTTACCAATCAGACCTGCAATATCTTCGTGCTCTTTGATCATCTCTTCAGAAAGGTGGGTATCAAACAGTGCATCTAGACGCGCTTCAAATGCATCATCACCACCCATTAATTCAATCAGGCCAGCTACATCATGCGGCACATAGAAGCTATATTGCTTAGCGTTACCTTCGGTGTATGGGCCCATGTATTTTGCTTCAAACGGGTCAAATTCCGGATCCCAGTTTCCTTTTGAATCTAACCCTTGCATGTAACCGGTTTCTTTATTGAACACATTTTTATAGCTCATTGCACGTTGGTAATAGTCTTTTGCTTTGCTGGTATTGCCCATCGCTTCGTACATTCTTGCAATGGCAAAATCATCGTAAGCATATTCAAGTGTGATAGAAATAGACTCAGGAAGTACGTCCATTGGTACATAGCCAAATTTCTTGTATTCAGGGATGGCATCGTACACTGGGTTGTTAGCCGTGTTTTCAATTGCTTCTACTGCTAAATCAATATCGTAATCTCTGATCCCTTTTAGATATGCATCGGCAATGACTGAAACCGCATGATAACCAATCATGGTCCATGTCTCGTGGGCATGGAACGACCAAATAGGTAACATTTTTTCATAGCTTTGCTGATAATGTACCAGCATTGATTGGATCATGCCGGATACGCGGTCTGGGTCGATATAAGTGAGTAATGGATGTAATGCACGATAGGTATCCCACAACGAGAATAAGGTATAGTGCTCAAAACCTTTGCCGTCATGAATTTCACCGTCAACGCCTCGATACTGTCCGTTGACATCTTGGTAGATATTAGGCGCTTGTAGCGCATGGTAAAGCGCAGTGTAGAACTGACGTTTTTGCGCTTTGGTGCCTTCCACGTCGACTTTATCTAAATAATTTGCCCACTGAGACTTGGCATTAGCGCGAACGGTATCAAAATCCCAATTTGGCACTTCCGTTTTAAGATTCTCTAATGCATTTTTGCGGCTAACTGCAGAAAGTCCGACCTTCACTAACAGCGGCGTTTCGTCTAGATCATCAAAGCTTGCAACAAACTTAACGGCTTTACCTGCTGTCATTTTTACTGCGGTATTCTCAATCGTAGAGTGTTTGCTGTCTTTTCCTAAGCAATTCATACAACGATAACGGTTGTTGTCTAGATTATAAAACTGATAGTCAGTGATAGGTTTTGAAAACTCGATGGCAAAATACATTTGGCGGTTACGCGCCCAGCCATTAGTTGCACGGTAAGCAACCAATGTGGTGTCGTTTATTTTGCGGATGTCGCTCCAAATCACTTTGTTTTCAAAATTATAGATTGCTGAGGTCAAATCAAGCAATACATGGCCTTGTTTTGCTTTATTGAAGCTGTATTTATGCATACCCACTCGCGTGGTTGTGGTGACTTCGGCTTTCACACCATAGTCAAGTAAGTCAACGCCATAATAGCCAGGCTCAGACCATTCTTGGTCATGAGAAAAGCGTGAGCGATACCCTATGTCTGGATTTTCAGCGGTACCAGCATCGAGTTTTACTTCGCCTGTCATTGGCATGATCAGCAAGTCGCCAAGATCTGAGTGACCAGTACCAGAGAAATGCGTGTGGGAGAAACCAACAATAGTATGGTCGTCATAGTGATAACCAGCGCAGCGCTTGTAGATTTCTGGTTGAGGGGAAACACCGCGCATAGGGTTATCTGTATCTGGGCTTAATTGAACCATACCAAATGGGACGACAGCGCCTGGGAAGGTGTGGCCATCACCGCCAGTACCAATGAAGGTATCGACCCACTGTGTATTTGATTCAGTGGCGTGAACTGTTGCGCTTAACAACACACTTTGTGTGATTGCCAACGCCCAAGTTTTAGCTCGCATTACTCTCTCCTAGTTTTTGTTTTGAATTGGAGCGTTCCAATTTCATTTTATAATACCCTTTATGAATACGTATTCAATACTCTGCGACGAAAAAATTATGCAATAAAAAAGGCGAGCTATGCTCGCCTTGTAAACTTTCGTTAACTTAATTCAGTTTTGCTTGCCACTTTTGCGACAGCTTAACCACGTTTAATCCGTACCATGCGATGTAGACATAACAAAGCAATGGCACAATAAAGCTGATCTGAATATGGAATTTATCCGCAACCACACCTTGAATAAGCGGCACAATAGCGCCACCGACAATGGCTAAACACAGCCAGCCAGAACCTTTACTGGTTAGTGAGCTCAAGCCTTCAATTGCCATTGAGAATATTGTCGGGAACATAATAGAGTTAAACAAGCCAATCGCGAGTACGGCAATCATCGCAATGTTGCCACTGGTGCTCATGGTCAATGCCAGTAATAAAATAATAACGACAGCGTTAAAAGCCACCGCTTTTGAAGGTGCAATAGTCTTTAAGGCAGCAGAGCCGATAAAGCGCCCTACCATAGCACCACCCCAGTAGTAACCGATAAGTTTTGCCGCGGCATGCTCTTCAAGTCCTGCGATTTCAGGTTCTGCGAAGTAATTTACAAGGAAACTCCCAATCGCAACCTCTGCACCGACATAGCAGAAAATAGCTACTACCCCCATTACTAAGTGTGGCGCTTCAATCAGGTTATGGTGTTTCGCTTTACAATCT
Source organism: Pseudoalteromonas maricaloris (assembly GCF_024746855.1). Classification (NCBI taxonomy): domain Bacteria; kingdom Pseudomonadati; phylum Pseudomonadota; class Gammaproteobacteria; order Alteromonadales; family Pseudoalteromonadaceae; genus Pseudoalteromonas; species Pseudoalteromonas maricaloris. The sequence goes on from NZ_CP024626.1 coordinate 773,452, forward strand.
ACCGCTTCAGTATGCTCAGCAATGACAGGCAACTTTAAAAATGCGAATACAACGGCGATAGTCAATAGTGCAGCGGCCAAAATAAGATAAGGTACTTTTACACCCTCTGCGCTTGCCGCAGCTTCAACGGTTAACGTACCGGCTGAGCCAAACAATAAAAAGCCACCAACGATTGGGCCAATAGTGGTACCTAATGAATTAAGCGCCTGAGCAAGGTTTAAGCGACTTGATGCAGTGCGAGGATGTCCGAGTGCTGCTACATAAGGATTCGCTGATACTTGCAAAACAGTGATACCAGATGCAAGCACAAAAAGGGCTGAGAGAAAAATCCAATATTCGTGAACAACAACGGCAGGATAAAACATGATGCAGCCAATGGATGCCACGATTAAGCCCGTTAGTACGCCATTTTTATAGCCAAAGCGTTTAACTAAATACCCAGCAGGTAAAGAAATAATAAAGTAGGCACTAAAAAAGCAAAACTGGATCAGCATTGCTTCTGTGTAGTTAAGGTCAAACACGCCTTTTAGACGTGGGATGAGGACATCGTTTAAAACGGTGATAAATCCCCAAAGGAAAAAAAGCGTTGTCATTGCAATAAGCGGAAGTCGATAATTATTATTCTCGGTATTCCCGCTTGTGACGAAGGTTTGATTTGTATTTATTTCGCTCACAAGTGATACTCCAATCTGTTTTCACCTTGATTCTACACACTGTTACATGAAAATCACAAATGTTTTGTTGGATCGTTCCATGTTTTATCTGCTAAAGTAACGGAAATGTTCAGCAGTAGGTTAAAAGTTAGATGAATTTTAGAACAACGCAATTTTTAGAAGCACACATTAAAAAGACGCTCAGCTTTTACGCACCAAATTGCGTGGATGAACGTGGTGGCTTTAATCACTTCTTCAGGGATAATGGCGAGATTTATGATGCGAATACGCGTCACTTGGTATCAAGTACCCGCTTTGTCTTTAACTATGCTATGGCCTATGACTATTTTAAAGAGCCAACTGACTTAGACAAGGTTAAGCATGGTATCAATTATTTAGAAACTGTCCATAGACAAGAAAATGGCGGCTATGCGTGGCTGCTTGAAGGCGAAAATGTTATCGATGGCACTAACCATTGTTATGGCCTTGCCTTTGTTTTATTGGCTCATGCCTGCGCGCTTAAGGTTGGTTTATCGGACAGCAAGTCTGCAATCGAGCGAGTATGGCAGCTGTTAGAAGAGAAGTACTTTGAGCCTGAGTTTGGACTCTATAAGGATGAATTCGATGTGGACTTTAATCAGGCAGATAAGTACCGAGGTCAAAATGCCAATATGCATACCTGCGAAGCGCTAATTGCTTGCTTTGAAGCAACCCAGGATGAGAAGTTTTTACAGCGTGCATATTTGCTTGCCGACAATATGGTAAATCGTCAAGCCGCTAAGGCAGAAGGGCTAATTTGGGAGCACTATGATAGTCTATGGCAAATCGACCTTGAGTATAACAAAGACGATCCCAAACACTTATTCAGACCTTGGGGATTTCAGCCAGGCCATCAAACTGAGTGGTCAAAATTATTATTATTGATTAACCGCTACATGCCAAAGTCATGGCTTGTGGAAAAAGCCGTGCACTTGTTTGATGAGTCATTAAAAGCTGCTTGGGATAGTGAATTCGGGGGAATTTGCTACGGTTTTGCGCCGGATAAGTCTATTTGCGATGATGATAAGTACTTTTGGGTTCAGGCGGAGTCATTCGCTGCGGCTGCGCTACTAGCACTTGAAACTGGTGATGAAAAATATTGGCAGTGGTACGACAGAATTTGGCAATATGCTTGGGATAACTTCGTCGACCATGAATACGGTGCTTGGTATCGTATTTTGAATAACAAGAACGAAAAGTACAGTGATGAAAAAAGCCCGGCGGGCAAGACCGATTATCACACCATGGGCGCGTGTTACGAAGTCCTGCGTTCAATGAAGCTAAAAGGCGAATAATATGGCACTTGTTTGTTTTGGTGAGGCGTTGATTGATTTTTTATCGGATGGCAAAACACCAGAATCATTTACTAAATATGCAGGCGGCGCGCCTGCAAATGTGGCAGTAGCTGCGGCAAAGCAAGGCGTTGATGCGTATTTTTGCGGCATGTTAGGCAATGACATGTTCGGCCAGTTTTTAGCTGAAGAGCTACAGGCTAATGGCGTAAATACTCGTTACCTTGAGTATACAGATAAAGCCAAAACGGCATTGGCATTTGTCTCTCTAGATAAACAAGGTGAAAGAAGCTTTAGTTTTTATCGGCCACCAGCGGCGGATTTGTTGTTCAGGCAAACACATTTTTCTGAGGATATGTTTACAGAGCATTCTGTATTACATATATGCAGTAACAGTCTTACTGAAGAGAATATCTATAAAACCACAGTTTATGCGCTCGAGCATGCGCGTGCAAACAACATGCTTGTTAGTTTTGATATGAACCTCAGGTTGAACCTGTGGAGTTCGACTGCGCATATTCTTGATAGAATTTGGCATTGTATCGCGCTAAGTGATGTCGTTAAACTCTCACGCGAAGAATTGGAATACCTGAACGCGAATAGTCATTCGGGTAAAACCGAAGCGCAAACCATAGCCGCAATTATGGATAAGCAAACTCAATTATTATTGATAACCGACGGTGCAAACCCCGTTGAGATTTATCTACCAAATGATAGTGCTAAAGTCGCTGCGCCAAATGTTGTCGCGGTGGATACCACGGCTGCGGGAGATGCGTTTGTAGGGGGGTTACTTGCTGAGGTCATTCGAAAGTTTAAACCTACCCGAGATACTGAGTTTGCCATCACACTAAATGAGGCAAAAGGCTTAGTCGCATATGCTGCAAAATGTGGTGCGTTCGCCGTTCAACGCTACGGTGCATTTGCCGCGTTGCCGTCTAAAGCTGATATTGGCGAATAGAATACTTTTTCTAGGATAGATGCACGCTCGCATTTATCCTAGTCCCTGTTTCTTTAGTCGCAGTCTTTGCGGGGCCACTCTACTATATGCGCTTCAAAATCAGACTCTAAGTCTACCTCCAGCTCTGAGGTTGCCTTACCAAAAATACTGATCCCCGCATCTATCATGGCTTGTTTGGAACCATTATTTCTAAGAGGATGCCAGCTTGCCAGTCCCCTGCCCTCATGAAGTCGTCGATAACTACAACTGTTTGGCATAAAAAAGATATCTTTGAGGTTTTCTTTGGTTAGCTGTACGCAAGACGGAACTAGAACTTGCCTTTCGCTGTAGCGGCTACAACCACAGCTATTTTTATCGTTATATTGGCAAACAACATCAGTGTAGAGTAACTCTTCACCTTCGCGTAAAAAGTCGGTGCTTTCAAATGATTCATCTTCCTCATCGCTGTCGATAAAAGAGTGTAAACAGCATTTACCACAGCCATCACAAATCGCTTCCCACTCATCTCTAGTCATTTCTTCGAGTGTTTTTTCTTGCCAAAAGCTCATTACTTTGCCCCTTCATTACGCTTTTTTGCATCATATTTGATTTGTGACGTTGGAATCGATCACATCAAACAAGCGGCGCATTCTATAGGATAGTTGAACGTAATTCAAAATTGGCGAACTATTTATGGCTGACTATGATTAAAGTACTATTTTTATTTCATAATCTTCGGCGAGAGCGCTATTTGTCTGTGATTATGGGACGTAGAGAGGGTGGTTGATTGAGGCAAAGGTACGTCTTTTTATTGTTTGTACTCCTGTTGTCTCTGTGTCGTCAAGTGGAAGCTGCTGGCAAAGAGACGTTGCAACTAGAGTACGTGGCTTCAAATGCTAAAATTGTCGACGTCATAAATAACCCAAGTATCCATTGGCAAACTACCGATGATAAAGTGCTGAACTTAGGTTATTCCAACCTAAGTTACTGGGTACGTACGTCGTTAAATATTGATGAAAAAGAAGGGCCTTATTTACTTGAGATAGCCTATCCGGTGCTGGATCAGCTTGATGTTTACATGCTACAAAAAGGCAATATATTTGTTCATCAGCAATTAGGAGATAAGCAACCTTTCATTGACCGCCCTTTTGCGCATGAGCATTTTATTATACCACTCCCAAACGGCACGCATGGTAAGGTAGCACTATACATTAAAGTACGCTCATCCAGTGCGTTGCAACTTCCCGTGGTACTTTGGACAAATCATGACTTTTTGATAAATGACCAAGTTTTCCGTATCGTGATGGGGATCTACTTTGGTTTGATGGGAATAATGGCAGCTTATAATGTGCTCCTCTATTTTACCATTCGCGAATCCACATTATTTTACTATGTTTTATACGTTATTTGTTTAGCGCTCTTTTCCGCTTGTTTATCTGGTTTTGCCTTTCGATATCTTTGGCCAAATAGTCTTTGGTGGAACGATCAAGCAATCTTGTTTTTTCTTATCAGTTCGGTGTTAACCGGCACTTACTTTGTTATGACATTGCTCGAGATTGGTATTTCTGACAAGTGGCTTTACCTAGGTTGTCGCTTAATCTTGGGATTAGGGTTGGTACTCTTATTTTCTTCTGTGTTTTTTGACTATGCAGTGATGATAAAACTTACCATAGCGTATGCCGTATCAGCTTGTATCTGGGGCGTTTTCTGCCGTATTTTACGTTTGGCTGGGAAAAGCCGCTTAGCGACATACTATTCGATTGCTTGGAGCTCAGTGCTTATTGGCGGGATCATTCTTGCGCTAAATAAATTAGATTTAATCAGCCAAACTTGGTTTACCGAAAATGCGCTATTGATAGGTACTGCCATTGAGGTGGCCTGTTTGTCGATAGCAATAGGTGAAAAGCTCAATACCGAGAAAAACAAGCGCTTTCAGGCGCAATTAACGGCGTTCAATGAAATCCAAAAAGTAAATTCTCAATTAGAAAAGACTGTCGCCATCCGAACTCAAGCGCTACAGGAAGCTAACGATAGACTGGAGCTTGCGAGTCGCACCGATGCGCTGACTGGCGTTGCCAATAGGCGAGCGCTAGACGAAGCCTTGCATAGTGAATGCTTAAGAGCAAAGCGTTTTGAACACGATCTTAGTGTTATTATGATCGATATCGACTTTTTTAAGCAGGTTAACGATACCTATGGTCACGAAGCGGGAGACGATTGTCTGATTCACATCGGACGTATACTGTCCAATTGTGCTACGAGAGCGGGAGACTTTGTCGCACGGTATGGCGGCGAAGAGTTTTGTATTGTACTTGCACAAACCGATAGCTCGCAGGCTTTTGACCTTGCAGAGAAGATCAGAATGACATGTGAGGCTAGCCCATTGATAAGCAAAAGCTATAGTATAGAGATGACATTAAGCGCAGGATTACATACTCAGACTAAGCCACCATACATCGGTAAAGAATTGCTCGCCTCGGCAGATCAGGCGCTTTATTTTGCCAAGCGTAATGGTCGTAACCAAGTGGCAATTTCAGGAGAGTTGTAAAGTTGGTATTCGGCTGTAAATGAATTAGCTAAGTCACCATAGAAAAGGATATAAGATGAAGACACTTCACAGAATCGCTATTTTATTGGCTCTCCTCATTGGTGCAGTAGCTGCTTATAGCTATAGCAGCCACACTGGGATGTTTATTTTTGTGATATTGGGTGTGGCACTTGAAATTGCATTTTGGCTTAAGCTAATACCGCGACGAAATAATAAAACGTGAGCGCGAAAACACACTGTTGTATATCAGTTAAAAGCAGGCACTTTAGTTAACGGAAGCTTGATCTCCATGTTCAATCCGCCTAATAGACTATTAAAGGATTCAATTTGTCCACAGTGAGCTTCTACCACTTTTTTGCACATCGCAAGGCCCATCCCTTTGGATTTTCCCGAATTGGTCCTCGCAGATTGTGATTTGTAAAGCGGGTCAAATAGCTGTTGGTGCGCCTCATAGGATAGCGGAGTGCCTGAGTCTTCAATGCGAATGATTAGATTGCTGTCTACGCTAAAGAAACTCATCTTTACTTGGACCTTATCTCCTCCATGCTTAATCGCATTACCTAAGATCTCGAGAACGCAGTTAGTTATCGCGTCTAGGTCGATGGTTATCTTTTCTGTACCAGATATTTGATAGTTAACCTCTAATTGCTCCTTATTATCCTTAAATAAACCCGCGGCCTGAGTATGTACTTGATTTACCAGCTTGCAGATCGTGAAGTCTCTTAGATTAAGCATAGTTGCTAACTTTTCATTGTCAGTGACCAGCATCAATTGATTAATAAAGTGATTTAGCTCGTCAATTTTATCCATGAGCTTGCCGTAGCTTTCCTGAACATTCTCTACAATATTGTATTGTAGAGATTCAACTTGTACCTTCATCACCGTTAGGGGGGTGCGCAGCTCATGGGAGAGATCGGTAAATAAACGTTGTTCTTTCTTTTCTAACGCCTGCTGATTTTGACGGTTGAACTGCTTTTCTGTTTGTACTGTATTCGAGAGTGCATTCACCTGAGTTTGTAGCGTTGATAGCAGATTATTTTGGGCTGACTTATTTTGTTGCGCAAGTGCCAGCGTAAATAACATGACCTCTATTAAGTAGCCAAATTTAATCGCGCTTGATATATGATAAACATTGATAAAGCCCGCATACATTGTCCCACCGATAGCAATGAAATTTACAAAGATGACATGGTTTAGCAGGCTGAGGGAAAAAGTGACAGAACCAGGAGCCCTCTGTTTCAAAGACCAATAGCTGGTATAAAGAAATAGCGGGATGATACTTAAGCTTAATACTAAGTTGTAGTGAACCGATTTTGAATAGATTGCTACTGGAATAAGCAGTAGGTAAGCCGCTAAAAATCCATTATATAAAAGGTGTAAGGTTTTGTTTCTTTGCTTTAATTGCAGAAATTGTTTGATGAAAAGAAGATGAAACACTGGTACAAAAGTCATCAAACAAGCCGAAAATAAGGTGGCAAATTTGCCTTGTGAAGGCCAAAAATATTGAAATGTGAGCCCCGACATATCCAACACAATTAGCAAAAACAATAGCGTCCAAATACAATAATAAGCGTTGGTCGCGTTGGCATTAAAGTAGAAGTTGACCAATACAATAACAAACACGGCTACTATGATCCCGCTTAGTGTAGCATTGGTAACCGTACTGGTAAGAACATTACTGTTTAGCTCATTATCATTTATTAATCTAAGGTCAGCGGGGGCATTCGCAAAAGTCTGATAGCGGACAATAAGACTTGCCCCTCCTAAGTGTTCTTTTGATATTGGTAGATATAATTGCGGTGCTTCTACTTCCCTAATATTAAACGCGGTATTCAGGGTGTGCTGCGTTAAAAATGAGACCTCGCCGTTGTTAACCAAAGCAACACTTAGCCAAGGCAATCTTGCAAAACCAAATGCGATGTAATTTTTGCCCTCGGATATAAGCATATTTGGGGTGATCAACGCCCACTGATAAGACTCATTCTTTAGCTCAGGTGCTTTGCTTGAAAGTATCTCTGCAATAGATTGGCTTTCGCGCTCATTTATGCCGAGCGTTGAAGATAATTGCGCAGCATCGACTTCTCCAAAATGGACTGTTAATGGTTCACTTACTCTATGCTCGGCACTAGGCGTAAAGTCAACTGCACCAGCCGCCATAGAAAAAAGCATAAAAATTAACGAGAAAAGTCTTAACATAGTGATATAAGGCACAATAATTATAGCTAAATCCTACTTTTAAATAGTGAAGCAAATGTGGATCAAATTTGGAGGAGTAAACAAATGTAAATGCATCACAGAACTAATAATCAGTAAAAACAGCATATTACTACTATTAGTTACCATTGTTTCAAAAAATGCGATGAGAAAATGAGCATACGTGTCGAGTTACATAAAACTGAAATATAACTGTAACAATTGGGTGGTTAAATGCGCGGCTGAAATAAAAGTGTAATGAATGAACATTACTTACTCTAAGAGCGAAACTATGGTTAATCAATCTCAGACTTCAGCATCAGCTAAACTTTTTAACTGGCTGTCAATCGTATTACTTGTTTACTTAGTCTTAGTCGCAGTTGGCACTGTGAGTGGCGGTTTTAAATTGGCCTCAGGTGGAAGTGAAGGCGCGAAGGAAATCTTCGCATTTGCAACCAATCCAATCGTCGCCCTACTCTTAGGGGCTTTAGCAACTGCATTGGTGCAGTCCTCTTCAACGGTGACTTCTGTTATTGTTGGCCTCGTTGCTGGTGGATTACCTATTAGTATCGCAATTCCTATGGTGATGGGCGCAAATATTGGTACGACTATTACCAACACGCTCGTTTCTATCGGCCACATTCGTAGTAAAGAAGAGTTTAGAAGAGCGTTTGCCGCATCCACCGTACATGACTTCTTTAACTTATTAGCCGTTGCTATTTTCCTTCCTTTGGAAATCATGTTTGGCATGTTAGAGAAACTTGCGTCAGGACTAGCCCATGTATTTGTTGGTGATGCTGATTTATCGTTAAAAAGTTACAACTTTATCAAACCACTAGTGAAACCAGCGGTTAGCGTGGTAAAAGATGGTGTTAGCTTCTTAGATTCTACGGCAGCAGGTATTGCCATGGTTGTTATCGGTATCATGATGATCCTGTTCGCTGTGACTTACTTAGGTAAATTACTCAAAAAGGCGTTGGTAGGTAAAGCGAAAGAATTATTACACAGTGCGATAGGCCGAGGTCCTGTTGTAGGTATAAGCTCAGGCGCGTTAGTTACGGTAATGGTACAATCGTCTTCGACAACAACAAGCTTGATGATCCCACTCGCTGGCAGCGGCGTATTTACCACTCGCCAAATATATCCGTTCACTTTAGGTGCAAATATAGGCACTACAATTACCGCTTTGTTAGCAGCAACATCTATTACAGGTCCTGCTGCAGAAGTCGCATTAACGATTGCTCTTGTACATGTTATGTTTAACGTTTTTGCGGTAGCACTTATTTACGGGTTACCACTGCTGAGAGAAATCCCACTTCGTCTAGCTGAGAAGTTAGCTGAGATTGGTGCGCAGAATAAACCAGCAGCTTTGGCTTACGTATTAGGTTCGTTCTTTGTATTTCCGGGACTCATTATGCTCGCAGTACGATAAATAAAACGCACAAAGAATGTATTTAAAGCTCGGTATTGCCGAGCTTTGATTTTTTAGCCTTAGGGCGATAAGTCATAATTTTGTAATCTAGCTTTGAGATAATTAACATTGTCTTGTAAATAACGAAAGAAAGTAATGAGTAGCAAACCTAGTATTTTTAGTTTTAATGCAGCACAGATCACAAGTTCTATGAGGGGGCAGTACCGTGCTGTTCAACCCTATGAGAAACTTAGTCTGCAACCAGGTGAGCAAGGACTTTCTTTGGTGATAGAGTTGCCAATGGATGCGCGTATTGATGACCGAGTTAACGTTGTACTAACAAAGCACGGCGAGCGAAATGCGAAGTGCGAGGTCTCTTTGGTGGTTGATCCGGAGTCTTATCTCACTAAGATTGTAGAAATCAAAGTAAAGCAATCGCTTGATGCAGGTCCTTACTTTATGCAATTGAATCTAGTGGGACTCCACGATTACCTAAAGAATGCGGCTGAGTTTGATATCATTTTGAATGAACGAATTTTCGTAAGCGAGCCTGTATCTGAAGCGGTTACAACTCAGACTACTGGCTTCAAACGTATTTTTAACTCGGCGGTCAGCGCTGTATTATCCGTTTTTTAGCGACTACGTTGGTAATGAAATCTTACCCATAGAAAAAGGCAGTCCATCGCTATCACCTGATATGGTTTCATTCGCAAGTAGCGCAAATAACGCGGCCTCTTTGGCATCAGGGTTGACACCCAGTTGTGAGAAATCCTTGATTAAAACACGGTTACTCAGATGGCTTTCAATTCGCGCCATTAAAAACACATTATGAATTCCACCTCCGCTAACATATAGCTCTAATTCAGTTGTACCAAGCTCGTTCACCGCATTTGCGACGGTGATAGCTGTGAATTCTGTCAGTGTCGTGATGATATCTTCATGATTATAATCTTTTCCATCCAATGCATGATGCACGAAGGTTTGATTAAATAACTCTTGTCCAGTTGATTTTGGAAGTGGCTTATCAAAGAATTCGTGTGACAGTAAGGCTTCGAGAAAAGGAAATTGAATTTTTCCACTTGAGGCTATCTCACCATCTTCATCGAATGGCAGCCCTAATACGTGGCGACAATATTGGTCTACTAATGTATTTCCTGGACCGATGTCACTACTCATACTCTGCGTAAGTGTACAATTTTTTGGTAAATAAGTAAGGTTTGAAATACCGCCAATATTGAGTAAAACCCTATCGATACTCGTGCTCGAATATAATAGGTAGTCACCATATTGCACGAGAGGCGCTCCTTCATATCCCTTGGCGATATGCTTTTGTCTAAAGTCTGCGATGGTGATGATGTTCGTTTTTGTCGCGATAATATCGGCGTCAACGATCTGCAACGTGCTATTTAATTTTTCTAAGTCTGCAAAGGCTTGTTTTGGACAATGGTAAAGTGTTTGTCCATGACTCGCTATTAAATCAACAGTGTCGGCTGCGACTTGCCATTCTTTCAAAGCATTATTGATTAGACTTGCGTACAACTCGCCGAGCCACGCATTTAATTGACATAATGTTTTAAGATTTACCTGAGATTTAGACGCATGCTCACCGAGAAGCTGCTTTTGCGAAGGGGTGTATTCTATCGTGGTAAATTGTTCGACCGTTAGCTGTGTACTTTTCCCGGCACCTTCAATTTTACATAACGCAATATCTAATCCATCCAATGAGGTACCGCTCATTAGTCCGACTATATATTTGGTCTTTTTTTCCGCGATCGTGGCGAGTTTAATAATATCTGTTTTCATTTATAATGCGCGCTCCATGATCACTGCTTTTACCTGTTCATACTTTACACCGGACAAGCTGCCAAATCCTTCAAGTTGTCTGAATTTATATTTAGTAAAATAGGGGCAATTTAAGCCTAGTAAAAACAACGTTTTGAGGTGAGTAGAAAAATTTACGCCGCGTTGCGATGCAAACTGCGAAGCGTCTCTTAAAATATTTCGTGTTGTTTCAATATCTAATTCGTGGCTATCTTGTGCATTGACGATCAAATGTTTACCGCCGCAGACCCCGCAGTGACCGCATTGTTCTGGTGCGTGCATATCGCCGAAGTAGCTGGCAAGCGCTTTGTGATAGCATGAAGTCAGTTGGAAAAATTTGAGTAAATGTCTTAGCCGTGCAAGTTCGCCTTGCTCTTTAATTTGTGATTGCTGGTAGAAAGACTCAACCAGTTCATTAATGTTAACTTGTTGGATAGGCTTTGCATAAACCGACGTATATTTAGCGACTTTTACGTCAATCAATTGTTGGTTTTGCAAATACTCAACGACTTCTTGGGCTTTAGCCTGTGGGATGTTTTGCTCGCTTAATGCTTGATGTGAAAGTAATCCCCATTTCTTTTTGAATTCAAAACACGAGAATAGCTGAGTCAAAAACAGTTGCCGCTCAGGCGAATACTTAGCTAATATTTTATCTTTGTCTTGGCTGAATGCGATGCTTAGATCCGCAAAATAGCTGTAGTTTACTTGTAAGTAACCTTGCAGTTCGAGCTGGACAATAAGTGTTTTTAGTACCAATTGATTAATATTGGTTTTATAGGCGAGATCGTATTCATTGAGGTGATAATCTGTAGCTGGATCACCGAAAAGTTCATTAAAAAGCAGCGTTAATGACTCTCGCTCTAATGTACTGGCATAAACGAAGTTCTCTAATGTGGCAATTTTTTCATTATTAATTAAAGCAACGCAATGTGCATTCTCGCCATCTCTGCCTGCCCTACCCACCTCTTGGCTATATCCCTCAATAGATTTTGGCATATCATAATGTAGTACCCAGCGAACATCGGGTTTGTCTACACCCATACCAAATGCAATGGTAGCTACAACGATAAGATTAGCTTTCGCTAGAAAATCTGCTTGAATTTGGGCCTTTTTCTCACTCTGCAATGATGCGTGAAAAGCTTCTGCAGGAAAGCCACAAGCAGTTATCATTTTTGCTACTTCTTCTGCTTGCTTTTGCTGCGTGACATAAACGATACCAGCGCCTTTTGCCTTTTTTAAAAAGGCGAGTAAATATTCGTCTTTTTGAGATTCGCTAATATGCGCCGCACTTAAGAATAGATTCTTCCTGTAAAAGCCCGTTCTAATGATATTTTGATCGGATACATCGAATTTACCTGCCATATCGCGTGCAACTTTATTTGTTGCTGTCGCGGTGAGTAATAGCACTTGGTTGATACCAAGTTCATGGCGATATTTGGCCACTTTTAGGTAATCTGGCCTGAAATTATGTCCCCACTCAGAAATACAATGCGCCTCATCAATGACAAGAAAAGAGATATTGCTTTGTGATAACAAGGTACGTGCTTTTTGGCTATTCAGTCGCTCTACTGAAATAAAGAGGACTTTAAGTGCATTGTCTCGCACCGCATTTTCTATGCGCAACGTTTCCTCTTTGCTTTGAGTACTGTCAAGACAAGCAGTCGCAACCCCTTTACTTTGTAGGTAATCTCGCTGCTCGTGCATTAGTGCCAATAGTGGTGAAACGACTAAGCACATCCCTTGCTTCAATATTGCTGGTAACTGATAACACAACGACTTGCCTGCACCAGTTGCAAAAATAGCGATTGCACTTTGGCCTTGAAGTATAGATTCAATGACTTCCGATTGCCCCGGGCGAAGTGTGGTATGTCCAAATGTACTTTGTAGTGTTTGAAAGAGTTGCTGCTGTTGAGTCATCCTGAATCTTTTCTATATTTTTCTGAGATATTCGCTATTGTGCCATTTAAATTGGTGATTGCTTCATTAACGCGCTCAATGTCACTACGCTTAAATGCATGACGTCCAAGCATAAAATGTATAGCGTTATCGTTAACTACATAAGGGTGTAGCTGAATGCTTTGGTAGCCTAGCTTGTTGATATAGTAGTAGCCTGCGTCCTCATCTTCAATCAGAAAATCGACGCGGTTTTTAGCCACCATTTCTATTCGCCGGTCTAAGCTCGCGATTTCAAACAAACGCCTGTCGTACCAATCGATTTTTTTTATTTGTTTCACTTCCTCACCGTAGTAGGCTCCAGGATTGGCCGTGAATGTATAGCCTGCAGAAAACAATTCGATTAAGTTGCTATCGAGATCTATTTCCTTGTTAGCAAACAAGCGCATTTTTTCACGCCGATATGGCGAGGAGAAGTAAGCGATTTTTGCTCTATCGACGCTAAAACTTGCGGATGGCAGGACATCAATTAAGCCCTTTTCAAGTTCAGTGATCCCACGAGCCGATGAAGGAAGCTGAATGAACTCGATACAAAACCCGGCTCGTTCAAAAACTGCTCTCGTGATATCTACGTCTATGCCGTAAGGACGAGTGCCATACATAACAAAAGGCGGCCAGCTAGAGCCAATGCCGATTTTTAGGGATGACTTATTCGCGCAGTCGGACGCGTAGCTTTTTGGAAAAACTAAAACGAATAATAAAACGGATAGACGAATAAGCACTGCCAGAACTTATGACTCTTTTATGAAGTTCATTATGTCATTATGAAAGACCAAGCAGAAAAAGAAAGAAGAAATTGGTGATAAAAGCCAGATAATGGGTAACTTTATGTTTATGTGAATAAAAAATGAGCTTGACTGGCAAGCTCATTAATTGGGGATGGTTAGATTAGTTAGTTACTGCTTTCCATACATCAGCGGTTCCAGGTTCTTCACCTTGAGTCCACCATTTTGCTTCAAAGACATTGCCGTTATGAATTACTCGGTCGCCACCGACATATACTGTAGAGCGATCCCAAGTCGGGTATTGGGCGCCACCGTCTTTAATCGTAACATTAAATGTTGTATCAACAGCGTTCACCCCGTCTGATACGGTAACGGTTACTGGGACGGTTGTGTCGGCAGTGACATTTGCAGCAGTAATAGTCGCTGAGCTACCATTTGCTACTACGCTCAGCTCGGCTGGTGCACTCCAGCTATAGCTAAGCGCTGCGCCTTCAGGGTCAGTTGCTGACACATTGACAGTAGCCGAGGCCCCTTCATTAACCGAAATATCTGAAACCGGTGTAACGACAGGCGCTGCATTTGCACCTTCTGGGTTTACAACAACAACGATTGTTTTGGTTGTTGATAACACGCCATCATTGACCGTTACAGTCAAGTCGTAGCTTGTCTGTTGATTGACTGAAGGCGCGGTTACAGCGACAGCTGCGGTGTTGTTAGCAGATAAAGCCAAACCAGGGGCAGCAACCCATGAATAGGTTAATGGATCATTGTCTAAATCGCTTGCTTGCGCATCGACATTCACAACCTGACCTGAGGTCACATTGATTGGTCCAGAAACTCCGATAGAAGGTGCACGATTAGGGATCTCACCTGCTGTAAGGCCATCATACATTGCATTTAGAATGTCGCCATTATCAGCGTCAATTTCCCAACCAAATAAACCAGCCAGTTGATGAGTGTTTGCATACTGACCTTTTGCGATAACGCTGCGTGGGCTATCGTAAGTGATGAGTTTACCGTTACTTCTGTTCCAAACATATGCTGCTTGTGCTTGCTCATCGTAGCCTACTTCATAACCATTAACACCTGAACCACCTTGGCCTACAGCGTTCGCTGCAATTGCTTTATAATCCATAATGCCTGGTTCCCACACGCCTTCAGAGGTGGAACCTGTCAATGGGCCATTGCCCGGCGCCGTCATCGGATTACCAGGAATGGTTGCATTTGCATCTAGCACACCTTCCCAGCCGCGGCCGTACATTGCAACGCCCATAACGAGCTTAGAGGGCTGCACACCTTGTTGAAGTAGCAATTGAATTGCATGGTCGCTAGTATATGCTGGGCCTTTGCGTGGCACACCCTTGTCGTCAACGCCTGTCCCGTTACATTCATCAGTACTGAGATGAGAGCCACAGTAGATACCGGTTTGATGACCCGTTTCATTGTTCCAAGCGCCATAGAAGTCATAGGTCATCGCAAAGATATAGTCCATATACTGCTGAGCAGCTTGGTAATCTACATCTTCAATCTTGTCATAACCTGCACCTATTGCAGAAGTGAGCTCATATTGACGGCCGGTTTCAGCTTCTAATTCATCTAGCATTGCGCGAAGCTCTTGCATTAGCGCCACATAGGCTGGACCGTCGTTAATTGGATCGCCTAAGTCTGGATTTGGACCATCACCACCTGGGAATTCCCAGTCGATATCTACACCGTCATAAAATTTCCACGTTTTAAGGAATTGTTTTACAGACGCAACGAAAGTGTCGCGGTTTGCTTTATTTGTAAAGCCATGGAACGGATCAGATAGCGTCCAACCACCCACTGAAGGCAGAATTTTAAGGTCTGGATAACGTTGTTTTAGCGCCATTAATTGAGAATATACACCGCGAATAGGATCTTTTGCATCCACCCCTGGCATAGACTTTTGCACTGCAGCCCAAGGGTCGTGAATGACGACTTCATAATCTTGAGAGTCAGCACATGCAGTTTGAAGCGCTCTCCAACTATTACCATTTTCGATGGATTTTAGCGACTCGTTAGGTCCGCAAATCGGAATAAAGCCATATAAAATGTGCGATAGGTTATGAGCTGGGATCTTAGTTACGTCGTAATTACGGCCATAAATGCCCCATTCAACGAAATAAGCACCCGTTACACGGCCTGGTATTGTACCGTTATTACGGTTGTTCGGATCTACATTCATAGGAAGTGGCGCTAGATGTGCACCGTCAGTGTCGGCAATGACGATTTCTTTCCCTGCGCTTCTTGCACATACGGTACCTTCACACAGTTCTAAATAAAGCTGATGGCGACCCGATTTAGTGTAGGGGAATTGTACTACTCCGCTTTTAGTACCAGCTGCAAGCGTACCTTGGTTTACGAGTAGATCATCAAAATATACTTTATAGTTATCACCGCCAGAGCCACTCCAAGCATTCCATTTGATGCTAATATCGACAACATCTTTGGCTTTTACCAGTTGCTTGTAAGAGCCAAGCCCATCGACGTTAACTTCTACGAACGAATACTGTTGTGGCTGCCAATCTAATGTTGGTGTAGAAGGGGCTGCAAGTGCCCCGCCACTCAGTAAGGCAAGTCCTATATAGCTGGTTATTTTATTAAGTTTCATATCTTCAACCTTATTGTAGTTACATGTTGTACCCAATTAATTTGGGTTTTCTTTAAATTGCTTTCCAAACATCGGATGCGCCGGGCTCTTCTCCCTGAGTCCACCACTTGGCCTCATACACTTTCTGTTGATGCGTTACTCTGTCGCCTGCGACATAGGTAGTTGTACTATTCCAAGCTGGGTATTGGTTATTGGTGCTATCTTGAACGGTAATTGAGAAACTTACGGTCGTGCTTGCTTTGCCATCGGTGACATTAAGTTCAGCCTGAAAGGTTTGATCAGCCGTCACTTCAGGTGTTGAGATGGAAATCGTGTCACCTTCGCCACTAAAGCTAAGCGGTGCAGGAATACTCCATATGAATGTCAGTGGGTCATTTTGGTCGTCAAACGCATGAGCATGCACTGTCGCTTGGCTATTTTCTGCGATGCTTTGGTTAGAAATTGGATTCACCGTAGGCGCGGTGTTGTCACCCCCTTTTACAACGCTAAGATTGCTGGTGTAAGCGGCATGTGGCAAAAATACTTCGTTTGCTAATAAGGCATTTGCATCAAACGCAATTGAACCGTCCGCTTGCTTAACACCAATGTTGACCTTATTTCCGTAATTGCTATTAAGATAAAGAGCCAATTCAGCTTGCCATGTTGATGCATTAGTGGAGGTTACATTCAAGTTATGGCTAATTAATTCATTTCCAGATTGGTCAAACGTCCTAAACCACACGCTATCACCGACTTTAGCATCTTGCCCTTGCTTTAAGAAATAGCCGCTGCTCACCCATTCTGGTGGCGTGCCTGTTGAGGTTATTGTGATATCAGAGCAATTGTAAAATCCCTCTCCTGCGACATCAAACCGCTGCCAACGGGTATATAAAACTGCATCGCCCTCACGGCCTTGCGGTATATCTATTTCCATTTTATAGAAGCGTTTACCTTCAGGATCCACAACGAAATCAATATTGCCAAATTCATTAATAAGCTCTAAGTCATTCCAAGTCAGAGGAGATGTATCGCCATCGTAGTTTGGCTTTGACAAGAAGAACTGCCAAAAACTGGGATTATGAGGTGTTGTCGCCCTAAAGCTAATGGCAAGTTTATTTTGAGCGTTTGGCTCTACAACTGTACGCTGCCAGTGTGGTGAGACAACACTCATACCACTTTTGTTTGGGTCACCAGCTGAGCAAAGCGTACCATTGGGGATATTCGCTTTTACCGCCTCTAGGTTATTGTAGTCAGCGGTATTAGTCGAAAATTCATGTTCTTGCACAAACTGAAAATGGCCTGAGTCTAGAAAAGCTGCTCGACACGCTAGGTTTGGGATATTTGAGCCATCATCCGGCCACCAATAACCTCCTTGCGCTTGACAGATCGCTTGCCTTGCTTTGGGAAAGTCCATAAAACCATGAGCTGAAACTGCGCTTGAAAGCAAAACTGAGGTTGCGCCAAAAAGACCAAGCGCATATTTACGGTGTAAACTATTCATGCTTATTCGCCTTTTATAAAGGGGAGCAAAGCTCCCCATTTATTATTTACAAGTTGCAAACCTTGGTATAGTCGCTACTGACTGATGGTTGCTTATTACTCCACCATTTCGCTTCATACACCGCGTTTCCTTCAACAATTAAATCTCCTTGAGCTGCATGTGTGCCCTGTGGCAAGTTCGGGTAAACCACAATTTGACTGATAGGTGTACCTTTACAGCTAGTTACCGGATCTGTTGGCCCTGTACCAGGTGTCGCGATTGGTAGGTCGGTATATTCGCTGGTAAATGCATAGCGATTACCGTCTTTCTCAACCACAAAGTTAACGGGCCCAGAAATCGGCATGTAGTACATGACTTGGGCATTGATGGTTTCGCCGGGAGCAAAAGACTTAGGCGTACCACCCCACTCGTTTACAAGGGTGATAGAGAATCTGTGGAATTCGTTTTCGAAGCCGCCAATATTATTACCCGCAGCATTTGAGCCATTTACGTCCACTGCCATACCAAGCTTTTCTTGTGCATTCCAGTTAGATTTGAAAATTGCTGATGTTGCAACAGGAACATCAAACGAAATTTTTGCGCCACTCAAATCTATCGCTGAGTTGTTGGTAAAGGCAAAAGTTGGTGCAATTGGATAGTTAGCATCTCCGGCTGGGAAATCTTTAGCAACGAATGTGACATCAACTGCAGAAGCTGGTTTTACAAAGGTCTTATTTCCTTGTTTAACCGAGTATGGCGTGCCACTTTGATTAAACTTGTTGTAGGCTAAGCTTGTTAGCGATGAACCCATGAAGTATTCATTTTTGCTTACATCATAATCGAAGTCACCAGCAAGCTCCCAGAACATGATTCCGCCTAGTTCTTGGTTGATGACATAGTCGACTTTCGCAGCCATTGACTCTTCATCTTCAATGGATAAGAAAACATTCTTGCTGGCATTCCAGAGCCAAGGAGCAACCGCTACTGAATCATAATGGCGGGCATAGGTACCGCTAATCTGATGCTCTGGGTTGTTAACTGGATCTAGTCCATAATCACTTAGGTAACTTCCTAACACGCCATTTTGAAGGTTTTTAACATGCCAAAGCGGATTAGAACCTGCGGGTACTTCTAAGCCAACACCGTTCTTGTCGTGCCACAAGTTATCGATACCCACAGCACCATTACCACACTTGTTCTTTTCACCGCTGCCAGTCCCCGGAGGACAATCAGCTTGGTTAGGTAATGCAGCTTGCCCCCAAAGGCCATTTGTACCACCCGTTACATCTCTAAAACCACGAGTATAATAAGGGATACCGATGTTGATGCGCCCTGCAGAGACAGAGCCTCTGAAATATTTGACCGCCCAATCAGTGTTTAGGTAACCAATACCTTCAAACTCTTTGGTGCCGTAAACATTCCACTGTTTTAGCTCGGAATCTTCGCCGGTGTCGAATAGCGATGCGTTATGACCAACGTGCTGGTTCCACGCTCCATGTAAGTCATAAGACATGATATTGACGTAGTCTAGATACTTGGTGACTTGGAATGTCTCCATACCACGTAGAAGGTAACCAGAAGACGGTGATGCGATCGTCAATAGATAGTGTGTATTGTCTTGCTGACCTGCTTGATCTAATGCTTCTCTTAGCTTCTTCATTAACACTTGATAAGAAGCATTCAATGCCGCTCGACGCGGGTTTGATATCGCAAAATCATCCGGGTGACCTGAGTCGTTCATAGAAGATGGATATTCATAGTCGATATCGACACCATCAAAGTTATATTTACGGATAAATTCAACTGAACTTGCTACAAACGCGTCAATACCAGCGTGATTCACGCTGCCATCTGCATTGGTCGTCATCGTATAGAAACCGCCGCTGGCAACTCGCTTACCTGTTTCGTCGAAGTAGCCACCGGTTTCTGCCCAACCGCCGACTGAGATCAAGGTTTTAACATCAGGATGCTGTTTCTTAAATTTGTTTAGCAAGTTAAAGTGACCGGTATAGGGAAGAGATGGATCCATCTCTGCACCAGCAACCCCCGGCCAAGTCATATTCGTCGCTGCATTGTTAGGAGCTGTTGGATTACCTATTGAAACCTTGTTATTGGCATCAACGTGCGCGAAAGCGTAATTGATATGGGTGATCTTATCCCATGGAATATCATCAACTAAGTAGCTCGGTTGACCATTCTTACCTGTCCTCCAACTGGTAAAGTAACCGATGACGCGTCTTGGGTGATCGGTTCCCATTTTTTCTCGACCGCTTTCGTCATAAATATCACAGTAATTAGGCGATGTGTTTGGAGTCTGATAAAGACCATGCGGAACACAGCTGTTTACAACTGGCGGTGTTTCAACCACATTTGCGTTGAGTATGCTCTCTGCTGTCGCACCGGTATTATCTTCAACAACAAGCTTTAATGTTACTGTGCCCAGTTGCGTTGGTGTCCAAGTATGTTGAGCTGGTGCTGTTGCACTTTCAAATGCGACTTGGTCGTTAATAAGCAGGGTTAGTTTTGCTATTGAGCCGTCTGGATCTGAACCATCAAGAACGATGTCTACAGGCTGATTAATAACCAGATTATTACCTCCGCCTAACGAAAGGTTTGCTGTAGGTAACTGATTTCCTGCCGTATTAACGATGACATTGGTTATTAATGTGTTGGACACAGCTTGCTTGTCATCTGTTGCAACTACTGAAATTGCGTGTGTTCCAGCGGTTGCTGACCAATTAAATGAAAAATTATCACCTGTCGCTGTGGTATCAATACCAACTGACGTGCCATCTACAAAAAACTCTACCTGTGCGACTTGGCCATCACTATCTGTTGCATTTACAGAAATGGCAACGCTGTCATTTTCGTTAAAAGCGCTGCCATCAGCTGGAAGTAAGCTCTGTACTGTGGGTGGTGTGTTTGTGACAACGCTGTCACAGTCGCCCAATTTTTTCCAATCATCCCACTGACCGGAATGGGTAACTGGATCAGCCTGAGTCCACCATTTCGCTTCAAAAGCTTGTTGCGATTTTTGTACTTGAGCGCCGCCATTATATGCCGAATTTTGTGACCATTCAGGTAAGCCATCACAATTATAAGCATATGAGTTAGCGCATAAAATGGCTCCGAGGATAGAAGCCATTTGCGATAATTTAAGGGTCTTTACATGTTGTTTCATAGTTTGGTTCTCCAACCATTTATTGTATTTGGTTAACAATAACAACATAAACCTAACACATAAAATCAATATGGCAACAACATTTTTCTCTAGCTGATAACGTTAACGTAAGCGTAAATTGGAGCTTGCTTTTCATCAAAATGTAATACTAAATTGTTGATTAATATGCTTAGTTTTAGTTTTCTGATACATAGAAATAAAACTGTAATTATTTAATATTAAGCGATAGTTACTAGCCTACTTCTCTAAAGTTTATACAGTTACTAGTTTGTTTTTTAAGCATATATTGAAAAGTTATTAATAAGGTTGAAGGGTAATATTAGACTTAAGGCGTATTTTAATGGTTTCTTGTCGTGGCTTCCTTTTTGAACTAAGTTTAAATTAATTCATTTAGGAGATTGAACTTTGGAATTTGCTGAGCTATCAACGACTTCAAATGAAGCGATACGAGTGCTTTGTCTCGATGATGAGACGAATGTGATACGGTCATTAAATCGATTATTCCGTCAAAATGGAATACACGCAGAGCTCTGTAGTGATCCACAGCAAGCCTTGGCGCTGATCCGAGACTCCTCATTTGAAGTTGTTATTAGTGATATGCGGATGCCTGAAATGGATGGCGCTACATTTTTGCATGAAGTAAAGCGTATATGCCCGGACACGCAACGGATATTACTGACAGGATACTCAGATCTTGCTTCAACAATTAAAGCCATCAATGAAAGTGGGATCCATGCATATATTCAAAAGCCTTGGGATAACGATATACTCGTACATACCGTGAGAGAATGTTCAGAGAAATACAGATTAAAAAGCGTAAATAAGAGACTAAATGAAGAGATAGTACAAAAAAATGCGCAACTCACTGAGTTAAATGAAAACCTTGAAGGACTTGTACAAAAACGCACTGCGCAGATCCGCAAAGTGTTAAGTCAATTAGAGCAAGCTAATCAAAAAGAACGTAAAGAACATCGGGCTACCGTCGAGTTACTTTATAATTTTCTGAATGCAAATCCATTTATCGATGGTAAAAAAGCGAAGAGCATAGCCAAATTATGTAAAATTATAGCTAATAAGCTAGAACTTTCTAGTGAAGTAGCTGAAACGGCTATGATGTCAGGGTATTTAGCGGAAGTAGGTTTACTTGCTATGGACCCAGAAATTTATAAATCGCCACCCAGAAAACTAAGCGAAGCACAAAAGAAAATTTATTATACGCATCCTTCCATTGCACAGCTTATGTTGATGCCAGCGCAGCACTTATCTGACGTATCCGAGGCGATTTATCATCAATTTGAAAAATTTAATGGCCAAGGGATCCCTAAAGGTCTTAAAGGCAAAGAAATTCCTTTGGGCTCACAGATACTTGCTGTCGCCCGAGATTATTATGACAATTTATACAGCGCTAACGGTTCTGATAAAGAGAAAGCCGATTTAGCGCTAGATCTTATCCGAACCTATAGAGGAAATTTCTACTCCCCAGAAGTCGTTGATATTTTAGAGAAAGCAGTGAGTAACAACGAGCTAGGCCAAGAGCAAGTCGGTTCGGTTGATATATTGACAACTGAAAAACTCAAGCCTGGCATGATATTAGGTTTAGCGCTTCACAGTAATCAAGGAATTTTATTGCTACCAAAAGGCCATATCTTTACTGATAAGTCGATAGATAAACTTAAGCAGTTGGAAACACAACGCCCAATCCCCTTTCGAATTATGGTCAAGCGATAATAATAGCTTATCGACTTATCGACTTATCGACTTATCGACTTATCGACTTATCGACTTATCGACTTATCGACTTATCGACTTATCGACTTATCGACTTATCGACTTATCGACGACTGTACTATCGAATACTCGTTTGCTGGTGTTGTATAGATGATGGTAAATATAGCTTTTGAGTCTTTAATTGGATCAATATTATTGAGCGGTTCAATTATACTGGTTCGAGAATAAGGAACTTGTATTCGCGCAACACCGTCTAAAGAACACATCATACAAAAAAGTGAATTAACTCAGTTTATCTTCAGCTAAAACTATTAATAGAAAAAGCCCAGTAAACTGGGCTCGTTTGGCTACTACATTAATCTAGTAGTTTATTAAGTGCTTGAAGCGGATGTTTTGGTTTTTCTCCACTAAAGCGTTTAACCTGACATCGACAAGAGAAGCCAGTCACTAATATTTCATCTTGAGCTGCGTTATCAATATGATGCTGCCATGAGGATTCATAGAGCGCTTTTGAGTTTTCCTGATTTTGCGCTTCGTGGCCATAAGTTCCCGCCATGCCACAACATCCCGTATTAACCGCTTCTAAATTAGAGTTCAACTTATTAAAAATACCTTGCCAAACATTTTTAGATTCAGGCATCGCTGTTGTTTCTGTACAGTGACTTATCAACGTAAATTTTGATGGACTGATTGTCGCAGCCGTTGGGATATCGACTGTTGCAAGCCATTCATGCGCTAATTGTACCTTAAAGCCTCCCCTGCTCTCTTTGAGAATATCATTATATTCATCGCGATAGCACATCACCAAAGAGGCATCGAGCCCAACTAAAGGCCTGTTATATTCACTGATTGTATTTAAAAACTGTGCGGCAGTCTTCGCAGTCGATTTAAATTCCTTTAAAAAGCCTTTGACGTGTTGTGGCTTACCGTTTGGTTTGAATGGTAATACAAGTGGATAAAACCCAAGTTTTGATATAACTTGCACAAAGTCCGATACTAATTCTGCTTCATAGAAACTAGTAAACGGATCTTGAACAACAAATACCACGCTTTTTTGTTCTTCATCGCTTAACTTTTCAAAACTGCGCTCTGAATAGAAATATTTGTTCGGCACTAACTTGCTAAGCTGCACCTTACTTAGTGCTGGCGAATCAATATAGCCGATCATCCGTTCAACGAAAAAGTTTGATATGCGATTACTCTGTAGAGCGTTAACTAAATTTGGAAACTTAGCCATGGTAGGCAGTGCTCGCTCTATATTCGCAACTAAGTAGTCTTTAAGTGGACGATTATAACGGCTGTAGTAAAAGTTTAAAAACTTAGCTCGAAACGTAGGAACATCCACTTTTATTGGGCATGCCGTTGTGCACGCTTTACAGGCTAAACATTCATCCATTGATGCTTTAACTTCATGGGAAAAGTCATATTCGTTTTTCTTTCGGGTATTGAGAAAGCGCTCCCACCAAGTGGTATCATTTTCATGATTGATTAATTGCTTTTCTGCAGCAATCAAATCGACCCCTTTATTGCTTTGTAGTCGTAACCACTCTTTAAATAGCCCAGCGCGTCCTTTTGGAGAGTTTCTACGATCTTTGGTTACCTTGTACGATGGGCACATTGGTGAGTTGTCATCATAGTTAAAGCAAAGTCCGTTACCATTACAATTGATTGGCGCTTCGTAGTTTACTTTTACTTCAGTTGGGATTGTACGGTCAAACCAAGCTCTCTTCTGTGCATCGACTGACACTAATTGATCACTTGAATCCAGTGGTGTACAAATTTTTCCAGGATTTAGGCGATTGTTTTTATCAAATAAACTTTTAATTTTACGAAGTTCATTAAAGAGTTGCTCACCGAAAAACTCTGGTCCATATTCACTTCGGTAACCTTTTCCATGCTCTCCCCACATTAGTCCTCGGTATTTTGCAGTTAACGCCACTACTTTATCGGAGATCGCACGTAGTAATTTTTCCTGTTCGGGGTCGCACATATCAAGTGCAGGGCGCACATGTAAAACTCCGGCATCAACATGACCAAACATACCATAATCTAATTGGTAACTATCAAGTAACTCTCTAAATTCAATGATAAAATCAGCAAGGTTTTCAGGCGGAACGGCTGTATCTTCGGCAAAAGCAAGTGGCTTTTTATTACCTTTTGCGTTACCCAATAAGCCAACTGATTTTTTACGCATCGCATAGATCTTAAGGATATCCGCTTTATCGTTGGTAAGCTGATAACCAATAACACCCGCCTCTTTATTAGCAATAAGCTGATCTAGTCGTTGACATAAACTATCGACTTTAGACGAAATTTCATCTTCGGATTCACCATTAAACTCAACCATGTTAAGACCTTGCATCTCAACACCTGGTACATCTTGAATTAAGTCCGATACCGAATGCCAGATGATGTCTTCTTTGGCAAGACCTAGAACTTTACTATCTACAGTTTCGACCGATGTAGCATTAGCGGAAACCAAGAAAGGGCTGTTTCTAAGCGCTGATTCAAATGAGTCATATTTGATATTTATTAGGGTTTTATATGGCTGAATTGGCGTTAAATTAAGTTTTGCTTCGGTTACAACACCAAGGGAACCTTCAGAACCCGTAATAATTCGAGACAAATCAAAAGTAGTTAGTGAATCGTTGAATACATTTTCGAGGTCATAACCAGTTAAAAAACGGTTTAGTCTTGGAAATTTTTCTAGTATAAGTGCTCGATTGCTTCGACAAATCTCGATGACATTCGCATAAATGTGAGAAGTCTTTGAATTTTGCTCAGCTAGTAGCTCGGCTTTATCGATTGCTAACTTCGAGGTATTTAGCTCTGTTCCATCCACTAAAAAGGTTTTAAGCCCAAGAACATGATCGCTTGTTTTGCCATAAACGAGTGAACCTTGGCCCGATGCATCTGTATTTACCATACCACCTATTGTTGCTCGGTTACTGGTGGAAAGATCTGGAGAAAAGAAATAGCCGTAAGGTCTTAGAAAGTCATTAAGCTGATCTTTGATCACACCCGCCTGAACTCGAACCCAGCCTTCTTGTTCATTGATCTCAAGAATTTCTCTCATGTGTCTCGATAGATCAATCACGATACCGGGTGTAAGTGATTGACCATTCGTACCAGTTCCTCCGCCTCTAGGGCCAAAAGTGAGAGACAAAAATGGGTCTTGTTGGGCGATTTCAAGTGCAAGTTGTACGTCTCGATTTGTTCTAGGAAATAATACTGCTTGAGGGATTTCCTGATAGATACTATTGTCGGTTGACGTAACAAGACGAGTTGCATAACTCGTATCAATGTCCCCACTAAAACCTGCATCAGTTAGTTTACTTTGATAGAGGTTGATAAGTTCGTTTGCAGAATCCTGCTGACTAATATTTGCGATCATGACGGTATATTTTACTTGCTTTGAATTAATTGTATCACGAAGGATTAATGATCAACTTGAGAATTTTATGGTTTGTTACAATTGGAAATAGTTTATTTCACCACACACCTTATACTCATATTGTATAGGAGGAAATAACATGAAAATTATTTACGACCTTGCTGGTATTGTGTTTTGTATTCTAGCATTGATCTTCTTTGTTGTGCCCGGTCCATCGGTTATCTTTTTACTTGCGGCCTTGGTGTGTTTCTCGATGAATCATGAAGGCGCAAAGAAGCACCTAAAAAATGTGCAGCGTCTGTTTAAGCTTGGCTGCGAAAAGTTAGATAGGACATTTCAGAAATGAAATAGCCCCAATGTGTTGCATTGGGGCCATTAAATTATTTAGTAAACTTTTCAGCTAGATAAAGCCAAGTTTCAAGTACTGTATCTGGGTTAAGTGAAACAGAGTCAATCCCCTCTTCAACTAACCAAGCAGCAAAATCTTCATGATCCGATGGACCTTGACCACAAATACCTACATATTTGCCTTTCGCTTTAGCAGTTTGAATTGCCATTGAAAGTAGTTTCTTGATAGCTGGGTTTCGCTCATCAAACAGATGCGCAATAAGACCAGAATCGCGGTCCAGACCAAGTGTTAACTGGGTAAGGTCATTTGAGCCTATCGAGAAGCCATCGAAATATTCTAAGAACTCATCAGCAAGCAGGCAGTTTGATGGAAGTTCACACATCATAATGACTTTTAGACCATTCTCGCCACGTTTTAGACCATGAGCTTCAAGGATTTCAATAACTTGAGCCGCTTCTTCTAGGGTACGAACGAATGGGATCATGATTTCAACGTTGGTTAGATCCATCTCGTTGCGAACACGTTTAATGGCTTCACACTCTAATGCAAAACACTCTCTAAAGTCTTCAGAAATGTAACGAGATGCGCCGCGGAAACCAATCATTGGGTTTTCTTCTTCCGGCTCATACTGCTGGCCGCCAACCAAGTTTGCATACTCGTTTGACTTAAAGTCAGACATACGAACGATTACACGCTCCGGAGCAAATGCTGCACCTAGCGTAGAAATACCTTCAACTAACTTGTTGATATAGAACTCTACTGGTGATTCATATCCCGCGATTAGCTCTTTAATTTCAGCCTGTAGCTCTGTATCTTGCTTATCAAAATGAAGTAGTGCTTTAGGGTGAATACCAATCATACGGTTGATAATAAATTCAAGACGCGCAAGACCGATACCTGCATGTGGTAACTTCGCAAAATCAAACGCGCGATCTGGGTTACCTACGTTCATCATTATCTTCATCGGAATAGCTGGCATAGAATCGATGCGAGAAGAAATAACATCGAATTCAAGTTCACCTTTGTAGATATAACCTGTATCGCCTTCGGCACATGATACTGTTACCGTGTCACCATTGGTGATTAAATCGGTTGCATTACCACATCCAACCACGGCTGGGATCCCCAGCTCACGCGCAATGATTGCAGCGTGACAAGTACGTCCACCACGATTCGTTACGATAGCAGAGGCACGCTTCATTATAGGTTCCCAATCAGGATCCGTCATATCAGTAACAAGTACATCGCCTTGCTTTACCGAGTCCATTTGATCAATTGAAGACAGGACTTTAACTACGCCTGAGCCAATCTTATGACCGATTGCACGACCTTCAACAATAACTTCAGACTTTGATTTTAGCTGGAAGCGCTCCATTACGTTCGCATCTTCATTTGAACGAACGGTTTCTGGACGGGCTTGTACGATATAAAGCTTGCCGTCATTACCATCTTTTGCCCATTCGATATCCATTGGACGACCGTAGTGCTTTTCGATAATAACAGCTTGTTTTGCTAATTCTTCTACCTCTGCGTCTGTAATCGAGAATTGGTTAGATAGTGCTGAGTCTACATCAACAATCTCAACTTGCTTGCCGTGAGACTCATCACTTGAGTAGATCATTTGGATTGCTTTTGAGCCAATATTTCTCTTAAGAACAGCAGGTTTTGCTTTTGCAAGCGTTTGCTTATGAACATAAAATTCATCTGGGTTTACTGCGCCCTGAACTACCATCTCGCCCAAACCATAGCTAGAAGTAACGAAGACAACGTCTTCAAAGCCTGATTCAGTATCGATTGAGAACATAACACCAGACGACGCTTTGTCTGAACGCACCATACGCTGAATACCAGCAGAAAGCGCCACGCCTCTGTGATCATAGCCTTGGTGTACACGATAAGAAATTGCACGGTCATTGAATAGCGAAGCAAAAACATGCTTGATAGCGACCATTACGGCATCAATGCCACGAACATTTAGGAAAGTTTCTTGTTGGCCAGCGAAGGAGGCGTCTGGCATATCTTCTGCTGTTGCTGATGAACGAACAGCAAAGGAGACATCTTGGCTTGCGTCACCGTGTAACTGGCTATACGCCTCACGGATTGCTTTATCTAATTCTGGTTGGAATGGTGTATCGATAACCCACTGTCTAATCTGGGTGCCGACTTTGGCTAATTCGTTGACATCGTCAACATCGAGAGTATCTAGGATTGAGTGGATTTTTTCATTGAGGCCTGATTGCTCAAGAAATTCATTAAACGCATCAGCAGTTGTTGCGAATCCACCAGGTACTTGTACACCAGCGTTAGCAAGGTTAGATATCATTTCACCTAGAGAAGCGTTTTTACCACCAACTCGAGGTACATCTTGCATACCCAACTCTTGATACCAGAGAACGTAGTCTTGCACGGAACTGTCTCCAAAACAAATTGTATTAAATGTGAGAGATTAATTGACCTTTCCACTTGGTCAAGGGCATTCTACAACGGTAAGGCAGTCTTCGTAAACCGCGATGGCTTATTTTCAACAATTTCTGAATGAATAATAGCAAAATGAGAACAGCATTTTATATTTCCGATGGTACCGCTATCACCTCTGAAGTGTTTGGTCACGCAACGCTTTCAATGTTCCCTGTAGAATTTAATCACCAAACGATACCATTTGTAGAAACAGTAAAAAAAGCAAATGAAATCAAAAAATTAATAGACTCGGTTGCTGAGACTTCAGGTGAAAAACCATTGGTGTTTTTTACATTCGTTAATCCAGAATTGTCCGATATTATTTTATCGTCGCAAGGGGTTTGTTACGACTTTTTATCTTATGCCAGCGAAATAGTAAAAAGGGAGCTAAAAGTTCAGCCGGTGCCAAAAATGCACCGGACACATAGCATTCACGAATCTTCTTATGATTTTAGAATAGATGCAGTTAACTACGCACTTGCAAATGATGACGGCGCAAATATTAAAGACTATGACGAGGCAGATATCATATTGGTTGGTGTCAGCCGCAGCGGTAAAACGCCGACAAGTTTATATTTAGCATTGCAATATGGTATAAAAGCCGCGAATTATCCGATGACAGAGGATGATTTAGAAAGTGGAAAACTACCCAAATGTCTAGATAAATACAAAGGTAAGCTCTTTGGTTTAACCATAGATCCCGAAAGATTAGCCGCAATAAGGCAAGAAAGAATGGCTAACTCCAAGTACGCATCAATCAGACAATGCCGTATTGAAGTCAAAGAAGTTGAGATGCTATTTAAAAAGAATAGAACGCCTTACTTGAATAGTACACGTTATTCCGTTGAGGAAATATCAGCAAAGATTATTTCTGAAACTGGGTTAAAGCGCCATAAATACTAAAAAGGCCGCAATGCGGCCCTTTGTTTGTTGTTTATACTGTTTTACGAGCGTCTTTTAGTAGATCAGCAACTAAAAATCCTAGCTCTAAAACTTGGTCTGCGTTTAGACGCGGATCACACTGGGTGCGGTAACGCTGAGATAAGTCTTCGTCTGATAGACCATAGGCACCACCAACACACTCAGTGACGTGTTGCCCTGTCATTTCTAAGTGCACACCGCCAGGATAGCTACCCTCCGCTTTATGCACTGCGAAGAACTGACTGATTTCTCTTAGGATATTGTTAAAGCTACGTGTCTTATATCCAGTCGTCGCTTTTTCAGTGTTTCCGTGCATCGGATCCGAAGTCCAAATAACTTTGCGGCCTTCTTCTTGAATTCTGCGAACTAATTTAGGGAGTTTTTCCGGCAACACATCTGCACCCATGCGAGTGATAAGTGTTAGACGACCAGGAATATTATCAGGGTTAAGCGCATCGACAAGCTTAATTAACTCATCTTCTTGCATCCCTGGGCCAACTTTTACGCCAATTGGGTTTTTAATACCACGGAAAAATTCGATATGAGCGTGATCTAGCTGACGCGTACGTTCACCAATCCAAACAAAGTGAGCAGAACAATCGTACCAGTCCCCCGATAAGTGGTCTCGTCTAGTTAACGCTTCTTCATAACCTAACAATAGCGCTTCGTGTGAGGTATAAAGCGGAGTTTCCTTTAGGCTTGGTGCTACTGTTGAATCGATGCCACAAACTTCCATAAACTCAAGTGCTTCTTGAATACGCTCTGCGAGCTGTTGAAACTTGTCTTTTAACGGATTTGCAGCTACGAAACTCATATTCCAGCGATTTACCTGATGCAGATCAGCAAGACCACCCTGCGCAAACGCGCGAAGTAGGTTAAGTGTTGCTGCTGACTGATGATATGCTTTCATCAATCTATCAGGATCTGGGATACGCGCTTCTTCCGTAAACTCAAAACTATTAACGATATCACCACGGTATGAAGGTAAAGAAACACCATCAATAGTCTCAAAATCTGAAGAACGTGGCTTAGCATACTGCCCTGCCATTCGAGCAATTTTAACTACCGGGCATTTACCGCCATATGTTAATACGACAGCCATTTGTAAAAGTGTCTTGAACGTATCACGAATATTAGCGGCACTAAAATCTGAAAACGATTCTGCGCAATCACCACCTTGCAATATAAAAGCTTTACCTTCGCAAACATCTGCTAGGCTTTTATACAAGCTCCGCGTCTCTTCTGCAAAAACGAGCGGTGGTGCTGAATTTAGTTCTTTTTCAACTGATTTTAACTTCTCTGAATTTGGGTATTCAGGTTGCTGCAAGATAGGTTTATCTCTCCAGCTATTTGGGCTCCAATTAGCCATTGTATTTTCCTCATTCCAATATGTGTTACCACCATTGAACAGTACCCCAAGCCCCCTTATTCATCAAGGAAAAACTTTAGTTTGTTTTCACCAAGGAACACATCATACACATATTAATCTTATAACTTGAAACATTCGCTAAAACTACTTAAGAAATTAATCACAATATCGACCTCATTAAGATATGATGTTTTTTAATACATCTTTCCAGCGAGCACAAAACGGGACTTAAAGTTGACGAGTATCGGACTTTTATATTCTAGTCTTTAAGTCGCTATAATGAGTACGATCACTCATTTTAGAGTGAATTGAAGACCCTGGAACCTATACCAATATCAAACATAATCTTGTCGACGTCTTGTTTTTCACTTTGAGTGTCTTGATTAGTTGCGCTGACGAATGGAAGTCAATTCAAGAATTTGTGATCAAGCGGAATGCCCCAGCCTACCTCTTCAGCAAATCGTCTGATAAAGCATTTATATACAAAGATGACACACTGACTTTAGCTGGAGCGTTATGTTAAATTGAAGGTTTATTTAAGTTCAGACTAGTAATCTAATCCCTTCAACTCAGTTACAAGTCATTGGATAACAACTCGTCGTATTTTATGAGTAGGAAGGAAGCAAGAAAAAATGAGTCTATAGTGATAGCTATGAGTACGAATCACATCTGGTATATAATTTTTGAAAGTAGTGACGCGTAAAGATACTTCCAATAGGCCTATCCTCCAATGAGAACTCAACACTGAAAAGATTTTTCTTCAATGCTCTGGGTTATTTAAATAAAATAAATTTTCTTGATTAAGCTATCTTATTGAAACAACGAAATCTCGCTGGGCAACGTAGTAACGCAGTGCTTATCTCTATAATCAGATAAAAATAAGTAAAGTATTCTACTGTCAAGAAGGTAGTATTGATAACAAGAGTACTACTGAGTTTGCTATTGACCCTCACTCTTTTCTTTATGTCTAACACAACGACTTTTTTATTCTTACAGTATCAAGAGATAGTCACTTTGCCTAAAATAATTAGGTATAAGGTTACTCGCTCAATAGCTTAATGCTATTTTCCTTTCCAAAAATCTCACTATTTTCGGGACAGTTAATTTCAGAAATATTTTCCCATTAACAGTTAGCACATCTAGCTTGACTCGCTCTCAAGCAAGTTGTTCAGACGCTTGAAAAGATCTCTGTCGACTTTGCTCGTTAACGATCAGACCATGAATTCAGGTGTAAAAACGATATGATATTTAAATAATAAAAGCACAGGAGTAGTGTCTTCTATCTACTCGTGTTTTTCCGTTATTTTAACTTCGCTACAAATCGAGTACGGCATTGACATTAGTATTTATTCCGGCGAAGTTTGAATAATAGTAAGCAATCACTGAAGTAGCTGGTTTAGTTACTATAAAGTTAGTACTAGCGTTGCAACTCCGAACTGAACATATGCATGAAGCAAAAGAAACTTGTACTATAACCGTCTTCGTGTTTTAGTCAGGTACGACTACAAAAGTGCGGATGTTACTCGAAGATTCATAGCCAAGAAAAAGAAGTGGTAAGGTTGTTCTCTTTGAAAGTGCAAAATTAAACTCAGTATTCTACTCTATAATTTAGCCAATCCCATTAAAGGATCCCAAATAATGACTATTGCATAGTGAGTACTCACTTACTAACCATCTATCATCTTCCCTTTCCGGCCTAACTAGAATTTATCAAACCTTCATGCCTACGGAAAAGTGCTCGGTCGAAACAAAATAAGTGAACACTTACTATTGTTTTTCACGACTAAAATCTGAACAAGAAGAAGACTTTGTCAGTATCAAAAGTTGACTTTAATTTATGAAAAAGAGTATTATCGCGAGGAACCTTAAGGAACACATCATACAATTTAGATAATTTATATAAAATCATTACCAAATTTAAAAATTAATCAAAAAACTGATAAGTAGCGTTGTCATCCTGAGTGATCACTAGCCATCGCTTTTAAATGACTATTGCCCGTTAAGAACTCCCTCCAAAATTTATCAAAATCCAATTTTATAGGAGAAATCCAAAAAAATTTGATATAATTATGGCCTACCCATAAAGAACACATCATACGTAGATAAATGAAACAATCTCAGTTCCACAAAACTAATTAGCAGTTTCAACAAGACAACATAAAATCATTTTCCTATTTTAAAATTTACTAGCTAATATTTTATTTCTCAAAAAACCTAGACGCTCCGAATAAAAGCTTAATAAGTGAAGATAAATATGAGCTATCAGAGTATTTTTGATATAATTTGTATACATCTATTGGAACACATCATACTTTTATAAATAATAAGCATTTACTTCATCACTAAAATATTCACGAATAATTAATCAGATACCTAACTTCTCAAACTGATATTCTAATAAGGTATCCAACTTAATTCAGAAAATGGAGGTCTAGTGCAAATGATGTTGTTAGTTTGTTCCATTAGGGACTCATAGTAAAATCGCTTAGCGAGATTTCATTATTTTTGATATAATACTAAAGAGATAACTAGAACACATCATACAATGAATAAATTTAATATACGTTCAACTTTCGATATTCTTAACGAGCATATTAATCAGCTATGCCATGAACTGACTGAAGCCGATATAAAAAAAGCAACTTTTTATGAACTGCCTGATATAAAAAAGCAAGATGAAGAAACCGCTCCAACAAATATAGCAGTTACAAAAATAGAAGGTGAAAAAGCACTCTCTAAATGTTTAGATGCTTATCGCGATCTCTATTTGAACGACCGCGAAAGCGGAAAGTTGTTGCAAAGGTTCCCAGGTCTTTTGTTAGTCAATGACTCTAAAGAAATTATCAAGTCTAGGGTGAATGCTGTGAATCTTGCCAAAGAAAATTTTAAAAATGCTATTCTGGAAATTTCTAACAATGATGCCAGATTCGAAGCTGTTCATAGTGCAGTTCCTAACTTAATGACTTTGGCTGCCTATCGAAAAATACATAGCGAATCCACAGCTCCCTATTCCGTTCGATTTACCTGGATGAAAAAACATGCAACCAGAGTTTTGAGTAAAGAACTTGCTATGGAGATGTTGAATCGCTCTTCACTTTATTCAAATCCGAGGATGATAGATCAGGAAAAATGGCAACAGCTAGTAGAACAAGAAAAATATAGAGTTTCTAGTCTATCAGAAAATGCAAAGCTCAGAATTAGAAGGCCAACCAGAGTAACACCTGAGGTGAATGTGAGATATACAGCTCAAAATCGCTATCATGTAAGTGCCGCACTTCCATTTATACTCTTTAACCCGCATCCAGACACAAAACTTGGAGAGTTAAGTCATTTTACACAAAAAGATGATCATCCAAGAAAGCGAGAGTACAACTTTCTAGTCGATAGAATTTATTTAGAAAGATTTGAATAACAATAAGGTATAATTAATACGGAATTTAAAGATAGCACGTAATTTAACATAATCCTTATGAATAAGCATAGTCCATGGTAGGTGCTAACTGACTTAACCTTAATAAAGTACGATGTGTTCTATACCACTTTAGAACTTATAGGCTAAGATGAAATCGTTATCTTCACAGATTAAGTACTAAATTTCTTCAGGTTAAATTTTGATTTATCATTAAATTTTAAGCTCTGAAATAGCTTATCGACCACGGACTCGTATCTAGAAATCACTAATAAATCAACTACTGTTGCATAACAAATTTTTTCTATTTGATTGTTCTAAATAGGAAGATTTGAATTATTGATATGCTTCTTCTCTCCCAAAGATAAAAAATTAATTTGATCCGCTGATGTAGTTTCAAGATTTATTGATGTCAGTATTTTTACATTACAGAAAATTTTTAAGAAGGCTTTTAGCTCTTTAGACTGCATCGTTTTGAAGAATTAGATAGTGATAAATTTCGGTCGGAAAGTATCCTCAGTTGGGATAGAAATTAGCTTTGATATCAAAGTTCTTTATTTTGGCTAGAAATACCATTCTAGCCAAAATGGGAAATCTTATTTTTTGACGATTTCTTCTAATGTATCTTCATCAATTACTTCGACATTTTCAACGATACGTTTTCCACCTTGAATTTCGATACGTTTATGGTGTTTATTAAGAGCCAATATTTCGTCACAGAACTGAGCAGATGGGTGCATTTCGTACACATAATCAACGATTTTTCCGGACTTTTCATCCTTAACATTTGAAATATTGTATTCGGATATCGCCCCTTTCTCGATCAAATCTTTCATTGTTGTGGTCATATCACGACGAAGTGCCTTCAATTTATTCTCTGTAATTTCATCATCAGAATAAATTGAGCCGTATTTTTCCATAATTGAAATTAGGCGAAAATGATAAGTTTTACCTGGAGCTGCGTAACGCCATAGATGATACAAACGTAGCATCATCCAACGAGATAAACCACGTTTTAACTCTTGAGCACTATTGAAATAATAGCCTTTATACTCCAAGTTATCGATCATGTTATGAACAAATGCATTTAAACATGCAACACATTTGATGTTGCCGCCCTGTCCTTTTTTACCACTAAAATGTAGTGAGGACAGAAAGTTCATGTTTGATTCGTAAAATGAATCATCAATACTTGGGTTTTTAGTATCTGTAGCCGTATATTTGAACGAAAGTTTAGAACCTTGAAGGGCTTCCAAAGATTCCTTAATTTGCGGATAAGGCATTGATTGACCAACAGCTTTTAATTCTTGAGCAAGCTCGTTCATCGAAAAAATAACTGCGTATTGAATACCGGACTTAAAATTTATTTTAACAATCTTACCTTTAGAAGCTAGACGGATCAGCGCGCGCTCGACCTTTTCTTCTCGGTCAGATGGCCAAACTAAAAACTCTTCGTCATCACCATCTTTTTTAGTACTAACAACAGCTGGCGTAATTTTTATCTCACCTTCGTATAGAATACCATCTACTTTTTCAGATATTTTTCTCGTTACGATCGTTTTTTTAGGCGCTTCTTCTAACGGTAATTTTTTATGTCCCGAACGAACAAAGCGTCCCCATAAATCGTAATGATTAAAGGTATTAGAATAAGCTCTTAACCCATGGGCAGCATTTTCTAAAGATACTCGAACATCTT
Source organism: Pseudoalteromonas maricaloris (assembly GCF_024746855.1). Classification (NCBI taxonomy): domain Bacteria; kingdom Pseudomonadati; phylum Pseudomonadota; class Gammaproteobacteria; order Alteromonadales; family Pseudoalteromonadaceae; genus Pseudoalteromonas; species Pseudoalteromonas maricaloris. Next base: position 809,619 of record NZ_CP024626.1, read on the forward strand.
TATTATCCGTAAACAACGCCAAACTTTCGTTATCGATTGCACTTTCTACACCATGGATCTGTCCACGAAGTGAATCGGGCAAATTGTCAACAGAGATGTTCACCTTCCGGCTCATTGTTTTACTTCCAAATTTTCATGACGTCTAATAACAACATATTCGACAGAAAAAGTTAATGATTAAAGTTAGTAAAAAAGTGATCCGAAGTAATTTTTTTTGTTGGGATCATTTTTTTACTAAGTAGGCGCTATTTTCAGATCAAACTTTTACTAACAGAGGTAAAATTAACGCTGAAAAACCTTTGTTTAAGCCCTATTTAGCGGAATTACAACGACAAACCAGACGTCCTTGTGGAAAACTCTATCATTAATTAGTAAAGATCTGATCTATGCTAGGTAGAGATCAGATCTATACATACCTTAAAGCACATGATCTTATATCATCTGTGCATAACTATTTGATCTTACTTAGTAAAAAGTTGATCTCCACTACCATATCTGTGAACAATTCTGTGCATAAGCTGTTTATATATAACTTTTTGAAATAGTAGTTAGTAAAATTTCGATCTCGGAGTTATAAGAGATCTGATCTTAACCTAGTAAAAAGTAGATCTATAAAAATTTAAAAAAGTTATGTAAAACAGTTGGATAGGTCGTAATTTCTTTGCCTTAGCCTTTAATACCTATATATTTAACCATATCTAAACTTTCTTATTTATACTTAGATGTAAATCAAAATTACAAATGTCTTTGTTTTTTTGTGTTTACAGCAAAATATATGGACATTATAATAATCGTTATCAAATAAAGGATAATGTGTATGTCTATAAATAACAATGCGCTATCAACGTACCGGCTCTTAAAAGCTACTGCAGAAGTAGCAGAACAATCACTTGCTGGTCGTATTCAACATTATAGAGCTCATCTTAAAACTGAAGAAAAAGAGCTTAGAACTTACACGCAAAAAGCTGCTGCAGATCTACTTGGTGTAAATAATAGAACACTCAAAAGACGTCATGACCAAGGTGACTTTGATACCATCAATATAAAGAAAGGCGCAAACGGTCATTATGCATACACATTAGCAAATATCTTTGCGATGGCAGATGTTCTCGGTGTAAATGCTGATCAACGAAAGTCTAGCGATAAATTACAAGTCATCGTGATTAATAGTTTGAAAGGCGGTTGTGGTAAAACAACAAGTTTAGTGAATATCGCAGCAGCACTAGCTACAACTAATATTAAACGCTATCGCATCGGGATCATTGATCTTGATCCACAAGGATCGTCATCAAGCTTTTTTCCATCTAATGATCATGAACCGATCACTGTTGGCGATCTGATGAGAGATTGCATTGAATTAGATGAAGGTGAAACATGGAAAGATCTGGTCTCTAATTCATTCCAAGAAACCCACATTCCAAATATTCGCGTATTACCTTCTGGTATGGATGACTTTTACTTTGAGCACGAAACAGCAACAGAGTTAAAAGAAAGTTCAAGCTACGAAAAGACACGTCATTACCATAAGCTTAAAGAGAAGGTTATAGAGCCTGTACAAGACGAGTTTGATATTATCCTCGTAGATACCGCGCCTTCACTTAATTTTATGTTCTACAACGCATTGATGGCGTCTACGGCTATGTTAATACCTGTACACCCAGAGGCCGTAGACTTCGACGCTAATAATAAATACCTGAAGCGTCTTGGTGAGATATACCATACTGTTGCAGCTCTTGGTCATGAAGGCTGGGACTTTATGCAATTCTTGGTCACTAATTATGTTAAAGGCAACCATTCTCAGCGCGATATAGTTAAAGATGTACGTAGTGCTTTTGGCCGTCAAGTAATGAGTTACCCAATCAATCACAGCTCTGCAATTACAGCGAGCTCTTCATCGTTTAACACTATTTTTGACCAAAAGACTTCAGATAGTTTGGCAAGTCGTGAAGCATTGCTAAAAGCGCAAGAAAATATCAAAGACGTGGTTGATGAATTAGAGATGCTGATCCGTTCAAATTGGCCTTCAACACAATCCTCGCTAGCAGAATAAAAAGGTATTAATAATGGCTAGAAAACGTAAAAATGACACACGAATAGATCCTTTTGCTACTGCGGTTGAAGGCAGTAGCCTCGATGATCTTTTAGATCAGGCTAAAGTGGGCGATGTGGTTACTATGCCTGCGCCAAGCGATCCGACAAAAACCATAGTACTAACCTGTGAAGTAGTGCCGTTTAGCGAAATTGAGAGTAAAACCACAGTTTATGGGCAGAATCGCCGCGAGCAATCTTTATTAAGCGAAAAAGCAGTCGCAGATATATTACCTGCCATTAAAAAAGATAAGCGAAATCTCCACCCTGCTCTATGTTGGCATCACAATGGCAAACTTCACGTTTTATCAGGCTCAAGACGCCGTAAAGCCTGTTTGCTGGCTGAAGCAGATTACGTGGTGTTGAGCTCGAAAGACTTTAGTGACGAAGATGCAAAAACATTAGCGGTATCTTCCGATCAATACATCGCCCCGAGCCTTTGGGAATTGGGTAAAGCCTATTTTGATACTAAGCATAACTTGATCGAACAAGGCCAAAAAGGATCGTATCGAGAAATCGCTGCCGTGGAAGGTGTTTCTCACACAGCTATCGCAGACGCATTGAAAGCTTATGAAAGCATTCCGGTCGAAGTATTGCAGTTGTATCCAACTGCGAATCATTTAGGCCGTGAAGCGGCTAAAAAGCTCATCACTGCGAAACAAGAACAACCTGAGCAGTTTTCAGAGCAAATTGCTGCACTTAAAGCGCAAGATTTTATGACTGAAGAGATGTCAGATGAGAAACGTGCTGTTCAGATCACCAAATTCTTGACTACTTTCGGAAGTAGCGACTCACGTGTGGAATCCATGCTAGAGAACGACTACATTCGAGTACAAAGAAATCTTAAAAGCGGTGATGTTACCGTGAAAATAGATAATCGAGTATTGACTGATAAGCGTTTGGAACAACTGCAAAAATTACTTAGCAGTTATAATTAAGGTTTGTTCAAAAATTGCCGCGTTGGTTGAATTATCAAGCAACTCGGCGCTTTTTCTAGTCAGTTGACCTCCAACCAGTCCTTTTTTAGCGAATTTCTCGCATTTCTCTCTTTAGCTCAAATCACTAATTTCATATACTGGCTTTTTATTTTAATTTTGACGTGCACTTAATGTCTTCGCAGTTATCTAAAGAGCAACTTTTCGCCTTATTTGAAGAAATCAAACAGGAGCAGGCTAATCAATTTCCTTTGTCTGAACGTTTTCTTCGTCAGTACTTCAATTCAGCTTTACTTGCGAAAGCTAAGGAGTATTTGAAAGACGAACAAGTCTGCTACCTTCAACACAGCGAAAACTTTGCGCAAATCGACGCGCAGGTATTGGGAAATTACGGCAATACCTTCACTCAGCACATCAAAATAAACCAATCACAAGGTACCGTTTCGGTCGAAGCAAACTGCTCTTGTTCAAATAATCCTAAATGTCGGCACATTGCCGCGGTATTGCTCAAACTTAAAATCGAACATTCTGGTGGCTTTGGTGAGGCTTATTTGGTTAATGACTGGTTTAATGAACTCGGGCAGTTGCAGCAAGTCGATAAAGCAGACGCGGAAAACGTCTTACTCTTTGTGTTAGAGCCTCGAGCAAACGAAGTCCTTGTAAGTCCTAAGGTATCGCCAAATCGGCCCGATGGTGTTTACCCCTTAGGTCGAGTGTTAACCGAGCAGCAGCTTAACAGTCAGGTCGCTCCTGCTGGTTTATTAGAAAACGATTTTCGCTTATTTAGCTGGATCCGCTCGCAAAATACACCGGGTCATTTTGAGCTATTTGGCGCCTGGGGCTTTAATGCACTCACACAACTTGTACATACCCATCGCTGTTTTTATCGCAACCAGCGCCAACCTTTGGAGCTTGGGCACAAGCAAACGCTAGATTTTTACTGGCATCAAGAAGGCAAAGAATACCAACTGAAAAGCCGTCTAGCGAATGTTGAACACTGGCGCTTGATTAAAACCGAACCTCCGGTGTATCTAGATACCGAAAACTTGGTCGTCGGCCGAATTGAGTCAGAGCTTACCGCGCAGGAAATCGCCCACCTTCATACTATGCCTACCATCACGGCTGAAAAGCTAGAGCAGGTAATGGCACGTTTCCAAGATATCTTTACGGATGATGTCATTGCGCCTCCTGCAGGGTTTTCGCAGTTAGCGAGTAAGCAATCTAATGTTGCTAAGCTTATAAAACTAGATAGGCCAAATAAAATTCGCTTTGCAATTGAGCCACTTGGAAAAGGCGCGACGAAAAAGCAGTTAGCAAGGCTGGAGCAAGTACTCACAGGTCTGGGCTTTGTCCATGAGGGCGACGAATTTTTATTACCAACTGAGGATGGCGTTGAAGTCCATTGGTTTAACCGGGAGATCAGGCCGCTTTTACAAGGTAAACGTTGGATTGTTGACGAGCTGCCAAGCAATGGCCTCGTTGTTACACCTAAAGTGCTGTTAAGCCTTAAACGAGATAAACAACATCATGTGCTCGGAAAGGTGATGTTAGATGACAAGCCCGTTACGCTCAACTGGGATAAGCATCCGGTTCATGAGCTTAACAACCTCGCCCATGAATATCGCTACGTCGAAATCGGCGAGCAGTTCTATGCCATTAGCAAATCCATATTTGATGAATTGCTGGAGCTGAAATCTCGTTTTAGTTATTACCTTTCGAGCTCACAATTTAAATTTCCGTTGTCGTATGCCAAAAAGCTGTTTGAACTGACTCATATTCATGCTGACTCAGACGATCAAAAGCTGCTTGAATATCTCGCTGAGCTAGATAAACCGATAGAAAATCTTGACGTGATCCCTGCCAGCGAAGGACAGAGCTTCACCCTACGAGATTATCAAGTGCAAGGTGTTAACTGGCTTAAATTCCTTAATCGTCATCAGCTAGGTGGCATTCTGGCCGATGATATGGGCCTTGGAAAAACGCTTCAGGTTATTGCTTACTTTATTTCTCAGCACAATACGCTAGTGACACAACCAAGTTTAATTGTCTGTCCGACGAGTTTAGTGGGGAACTGGCGTGACGAATTTAAACGTTTCGCACCGCACCTACCTCTCACTATTATTCATGGCTCCAATAGAGAGGAAGCACTTACTAACTTGTCTGGTGCACGATTTATTCTAACGACGTATCCGCTACTTAAGCGTGATGTGGCGTATTATAAAGGGCTTGATTTTGATTCGATAGTGTTGGATGAGGCGCAATATATTAAAAACGAAAGCGCACAAATATCTAAATGCGTAAAGAGCCTATCCGCGCGTTTCAAACTTTGTTTAAGTGGCACACCGGTAGAGAACAATTTACTCGAGCTTAAATCGCTGCTCGATTTTGTCATGCCTGATGTGCTGGGGACTAAGCAGCAGTTTAAACAACACTTCCAGATCCCAATAGAAAAAGAACAAGATCGCCCTAGAGCTCGAGAACTCAGATCGCTGATCGCACCTTTTATTCTTCGTCGTACAAAAGCTGAGGTAGTGAAAGAGTTACCCAATAAGACAGAACTCATCAAAGAATTAGAGTTCTCTGATGAACAACATAAGCTATATCAAGGTGTTCAGCACCAAGTAGAAAGCAAATTGCTCAATCTATTTCAGGAGCAAGGCGTTGAAAGAAGCAAGCTGGCATTCCTCGATGCCTTGTTAAAGTTACGTCAGATCTGCTGTCATCCACAATTGGTTGATAAATCACTGACCGACCAACATGGCGCTAAATTTGAGTGGCTTGCACAACACCTGCCTGTGCTACTCAGCGAGGGCCGTAAGATAATTATCTTCAGCCAGTTTACCAGCGTGTTAGATCTCATTGCTGAGCAGTGCCAACAGCAACAGTTGAAATACACCATGCTGACAGGGCAGACAAGGCAACGGGATAAAGCCATTGAGGCGTTTACTCAAGGCAAGTGCAATGTCTTTTTGATAAGCCTAAAAGCAGGGGGAACTGGTTTAAATTTGACTCAAGCAGATACGGTTATCCATTTCGACCCTTGGTGGAATCCTGCGGTAGAAAATCAAGCAACAGATCGCGCCTATCGTATCGGACAAGATAAGCCGGTATTCGTGTACAAGTTGATTATGGCGAATTCTATCGAAGAGAAAGTGTTTAAGATGCAGCGCGATAAACAAGCCCTTGTTGACGCCCTATTTGCTGAGTCTGGTGTCAATCTTGGTCAGTTTGACGAGTCGCAAATGCTAGCGCTGATAAAAAATTAAAAATAATTTGGAACTAATCAACAAAGGTGAAGGTCTATGATAGTGCTTGTTGTGACATTGTTGAAACAGTAGGCATATGTTGATTTTCCCCCTTTGTTACTGATTGTAATAAGCCAGCTTAATTAAGTTGGCTTTTCTTTTTTCTGGCTCTAAAACATCTTTCACTCCATTTTTATTCCATAATCTCGCGCTTTAATAGCTACAACGGATAAACGCCATAGACCAATTAGGATAACGTTATGCTTTGCTACGATGCGACAATTTCACACTTAAACTTTATTGAGACACAATCAGAATCAGACTATGATCTACTTAATGAAGTTGCGAGTTCAGAAGACTTGTCCAGTATACTAACCATGTTACTGTTCGATGACACGCTTTCAGACAAGTTAAAGCGTCAAGTTAGACAACAATTGAAAAAGTTAAAAGCAAAGAGTAAATAAATCCTATGTCTACCCCATCAAGAATTTTGCTCGTCGAAGACGACCAAGATATTGCAGAGCAGGTGCTGTTGTTTTTTAGAGCATCCGGTTTTGAAATGTTTCATATTGCAGACGGTGCAGAAGTTGTATCTTGGGTAAAGTTAAACCAACCAGATGCAATCTTGATGGATATCATGTTGCCGAACCAAGATGGCGTAGAGTGTATGCGTCAAATTCGAGCGTTTTCTGAAGTACCTATTGTGATGCTGACTGCCAAAGTGGCAGAAGCAGACCGCTTAAAGGGCTTAGAAGTCGGCGCAGATGATTATGTATGTAAACCTTTTAGCGCCGCTGAATTAGTGATGCGCATGAAAGCGATCTTACGTCGTTGTGTGAATACCAATGCGTATCAAAAGCCTATCGAAGTAAATCGCGAAGAATTAACGGTTAAACTGAATGGCAGTACATTAGGCTTAACCAAAGTTGAGTTTGACGTCTTTGCGCTTTTATATGACGCACCAAACCGCGTCTTTTCAAGACAGCAAATTCTTGATTATATTCAACCGGATAACTTTGATATTTCGGATCGTGTAATCGACAGTCACATTAAAAATATCAGAAAGAAAATCAAAGGATTAGATTTATCTCCTAAAATTGTAGAGTCGGTATATGGCGCCGGATATCGCTACAATGGTCAACAGATCACTGAATGACTAAGTGATTGAAATTTATATCTAAGGTATTATCAAAGTAGAAGAACCGATGAGATCTCAATATGCTTTGGTCAATGCTCTCCAATACGCCTGCATGGTTTAGTCTTGCGCTATTTGCAGGCGGTGCGGCTACCCTACTTCCCGTTGTTTGGGTCATGCGCAGCACTTTCAAAAATCAACTCAATACTCAACTCGCTTCCGAGCAAGCACTTAGGTCGCAACTCAGCCAAGCCGAGCAACTCGCTGAGCAATTAAGAGCGCAGCAACTACAAAGTCATGGCCAACAGCAGCAATTGCAAGCAAGATTAGCTGAGCGTCAACGGCAAGCTGCTGAATATCAGCAGCTGTGGCAGCGAGAGCTAGATGCCAAGGAAGAAATTCAAGTGCATGCTCATGAGTTAGAAGTTGAAATGGCCAATCTGCAAACCTTGCTGGAGCAAAAGCAACTAAGCTTTGAGCAGCAGCTCGCGCAGCTTGAGCATGCGAAAGTCCAGTTGAAAGAAGAATTTCACAATCTCGCGAATCAAATATTTGATGAGAAAAGCGAGCGCTTTAGTCACCAAAGTAAAGAAAAAATCCAGCAATTGTTGCAGCCAGTACAAGGTGAGTTAAAGGGCTTTAGAGATAAAATGGAAGCCATTCATAGTGAAGAGCTTAAGCAACGAGCGTCATTGAAAACTGAATTGCTGCACTTACAAGCCAATAATAAAGCCATGACTGAGCAAGCAGATCGTTTGACCACTGCGTTACAGGGCCAAAAGAAAGCACAAGGTAATTGGGGCGAACTCATGCTCGAAAATGTGCTAGATAGCGCTGGGCTACGTCCGGGTTACGACTATCAGCGAGAAGTCAACTTTAATACCGATGAAGGCAAGTTTCGCCCTGATGTCGTGGTTTACTTACCGCAATCTCGTCACCTGGTAATTGACGCGAAAACCTCATTGAATGCCTATACAAGGTATATTAATGCCACAACCGATAGTGAAGCGAATCAAGCCATAGTGGCACACACTGAAGCCATCACTACACGGATCAAAGAGTTGGGTAGTAAATCTTATGAGCGCTTACCAGGTCTTAACTCCCCAGAGGTGGTCATCATGTTTATCCCTGTGGAATCTGCATTTGTTGAGGCGGTTAAGCATAAGCCAACGCTTTATCAGGACGCTTTACAAAATAATGTATTGGTGGCAACGCCAACAACGCTTTTAACCAGTCTTAATATCGTTAAACAGTTATGGCGTTTTGAAGAGCAAAGCAAGCACACCAGAGAGCTGGCGCTTCGAGCTGAGAAGTTTTATAACAAGCTCAATAGCTTCCTACATAGTATGGAAGGGGTGGGTAAACAGCTTGATAAAGCAAAAGAGAGCTACGAGCGAGCGTTTTCTCAGTTATATATGGGTAAAGGCAACTTAATTAAGCAAGCTTCTGAATTTAAAGAGCTAGGCGTTGCCGTAGTCAAGGAGCTACCCGAAGAACTCGAAGAAAAAGCTAAACTTGAGCTCGAGCCGGTAAGTCAGCTTGGCAACCACGATAGCTCGAAATAACGCTTGAAATCCAAAAAAGGCCCATTGGGCCTTTGAACGAAAGATAAAAGAATTTAACCTGAAATGATTAAGGTGCCTTGCACTTGGCATAGTCACTGTGGCGTGGCGTATCCGAATACAAGTGCATATAAAGCGCAAACTGGCTGACATCACGCCAAACATTGCTACTGGCCGGTGGGCATAGTGACTGCTCGATATAACCCTTAAGTGCCTGTCCCGTTAATGCAAGTTTAGTCGGGATACGGATAAACACATTGATGTCATCTTTACTGGTTTTTAAATGTGAGAACTGCCAGCTACCAACCATATACTGTTTGGTAAAGTAGCGGTTGATACGCATTTGGGATTCTTTACTAAGCTGCTGAGTGGGTGCCTCAGGCGTTTCGGTAACAAATGCCCATGCACTTACCAGTGAAATAATAGTGGCTAGTACAAAAGTCCAAATCACAGCAGGTGATAGTTTATTTTTTGGCTTTATTTGAAGTTGCTGCTGGCTCGCTCTAGATTCAACAATTTTTAACCACTCAGCATGTTTTAGCGTCCGTTGTGTCATTGGTACTCTCCGTTTCTGCATACTGGTATTTAAACGCTTCAATGTGGAGTAAAGATGGAGTGGGCAAACATCAGACCAGTGCCCTTATGAGGTATAAGGTAGATCAAAAAATTCTTTATTATTGATGAAAGAATAATTCTAAAATCCGCGTCTTTTCTTATGATAGTGACCTAATTTTAGGCTGGTATTGAATTAGTAAGTACCAACATTTTGGTCATAAGTTGAATGGGTACCGTACCACATTTTGTGTTATTTACTTGGGTACCTTATTCAGTCTTGATTTATCTTTATATCGACTAAATTAAGTAGTAATCGGTCTTTTACAGACTCTGCGTTCAACATATTCACGGGACAAACTATGCAATTTATTAATAACAAGCTGGAAAACGCTGTTCGCAAGCCAATCTCGTTGGCTGTCGGTGCCGCGCTTCTTTCAACTATTTCAATTCATGCGCAAGCAGAAAGTAACAACACTGAAGCCAAAGAAAGTGTTGAAGTCATCGAAATCACTGGTACGCGAAGAAGTCTTCGTAGTGTCGCCGAGAGCACGGTGCCGGTAGATGTGATTTCTTTAGAAGATATGCAAAGTACAGGTCAGCTGGAGCTAAGCCAAGTACTAACAACTCTAGTGCCTAGTTTTAACTTCCCAAATTCAACGCTGGCGGATGGCACGGATCACGCCCGTCCGGCAGTGCTTAGAGGTTTAGCACCGGATCACACCTTAGTGCTGGTAAATGGTAAACGTCGTCATGCTGGCGCATTATTGAATTTAAATGGTACCGTTGGTCGTGGTTCAACGGCGGTTGATTTAAATACCATTCCTGCTGCCGCGATTAAGCGTATAGAAGTACTACGTGATGGCGCTGCTGCTCAATACGGCTCCGATGCCATTGCTGGCGTTATTAATATTGTGCTTAAAGATGCAGAAGAAGGCGGCAGTATTAGTGTGACCTATGGTGAGCACGATACACAGATGGCAGGTGTCCCTGACTTATTACAAACCCGTGCAAACGCTGAGGGCGATTTAGACTTTGTATTAGGAGATGACCGCAAGCGTAATGATGGTGGTACTACAACGATTGGTGCCAACATTGGTTTTGCTTTAGGTAATGATGGTTTTATTAATCTGTCTGCCGAATATAGAGATAAAAAACCAACTAATCGTTCAGGCTTCGATCCAAGAGAGCAATATGCTCGTGATGAAAATGGTCAACTTGACTCAAGAGAGTTTTCATTCGATCGCTACAACCACCGTTTTGGTAAAGCCGAAGTGGAAGACTTTGCACTATTTTACAATGCGGGTTACAACCTAGATGCGGAAACCGAGCTTTATTCATTTGGTAGTTACTCGACACGTGAAGGTAACTCCGGTGGTTTCTATCGTCGCGCAAATGACAGCCGCAACTTAACTGCGGTATACCCAGATGGCTTCTTGCCTCAAATCGTCAGCGATGTAGATGATTACTCTTTTGCGGTTGGTGTAAAAGGCACTCAAGGTGAGTGGGATTACGATATCAGTACAAACTATGGTGTGAATGACTTCGCTTTGGGTGTCGTAAATAGTTTGAATACTTCGATGGGGGTAACAAGCCCGACTGAGTTTAATAACGGCGCTTTAGTTTATTCACAGTGGCTTGTGAATGCTGATGCTAAAACGGCATTGGATTTGGGCTTACCGGATGACGTATTTTTCACGATTGGTGCAGAATATCGCCGCGAAACCTATGAAATAGAAGTCGGTGAAGAAGCTTCTTACCTCACCGTGCTTGATGCAGAAGGCAATCCCGTTGCAGCTGGTGGTGCGCAGGTGCTCGCTGGTTTCTCACCAGCAAGTGCTGTCGATGAATCTCGTCATAACATCGCTTTATTCGCAGAGTTTGATACCTACTTAACGCAGGACTGGAATGTCGTCTTGGCGGGTCGCTTTGAAGATTATAGTGATTTTGGTAGCACTTTCACCAGTAAACTGGCATCGCGCTATGTGGTGTCGGATAACTTTTCACTACGTGGTGCAGTAAGCACAGGTTTTAGAGCGCCTTCATTGGCTCAAACGTCCTATAAATCAATTGCTACGGTATTTGAAAATGGCGTACCGAGTGAAGTTGGCCACTTCCCTGTTGATACGGCAGCTGCAAAAGCGCTGGGTGCTCGAGAGCTTGAACCGGAAGAGTCGGTCAATATGACGGCGGGCTTTGTCTACACACTAGACGCGTTCTCATTTACAGTGGATGCCTATCGAATTGACATCGACGATCGCATCGTCCTTTCTGAGAACTTAGGTGGTCCTGAGGTCATTAATATTTTGCAGCAAGCGGGTGAGCTCAATACGCAAAGTGTAAGGTACTTCACTAATGCTATCGACTCGCGTACTCAAGGTGTGGATATCGTGGCAACGTACAGTTTTGATCTTGCCGACTACGGTGATCTGCGTTTAAGTGCCGCGGTAAACATCAATGACACTGAAGTGACGCATGTAAAAGCAAACCCTGCTGAGCTTGAAGCCCTTGGTGACAGCTATGAGTACTTTGCTCGTCGTGAAATTGCACGATTTGAAGATGGGACACCAAAAGACAAATGGAACCTAGCTGCAATTTGGCAATTTGGCGATTGGCAGACGACATTACGTGCCACACGCTATGGTGAAACGGTAGATTCTTCGAGCGCAGTAGAGGGCGATGAAGTATTAGACGCTAAATGGATCACTGATTTAGAAGTGGCTTATAACCTAGGTGACAACTGGAAGTTTGCTGTAGGCGCTAACAATCTATTTGATCAATATCCACAAGATACTGTTAGTAATATTGGTTATACAACGTTTAACCAGATCTTTCCTTACTCTGCATTCTCGGCATATAACACCGATGGTCGTTTTGTGTATGGCAACATCAGCTACCGATTCTAAGCAAGCTTAGAAAGACGAAAGGCCAAGCAGATGCTTGGCCTTTTGTACTTTACTTACTTAATATCAACTCGCATTTTATGCGGGTACTTTATGCTGGCACATCTATCGCATGAGGTAAGTTTATCTGAATACACAAACCGCCATACTTCCCGGACTTCACTGTGATTTTTCCATTCATCGCTTCAATTAAGCTCTTACAAATAGATAAACCAAGACCTGAGCCTCCTGTTGCACGACTTCTCGATGCCTCGACACGGTACAAGCGTTCAAACAGTTTGTTTTGCTCGGCCTCAGATACGCCTGGTGAGCTATCATCTACTTGTAGGAATAGTCCTTGTTTATTGACCACGGCTTTAAACCTTACCTTGCCGGGTTTATCTGTGTATAAACATGCATTCTTAGCAAGATTATCGATAACCCTATCCAGCTTTGGTTTATCAATGTAAATACTCATATCATCGACGTGAATGTCGGCGATAAATTGCAGCTGATTACTCGTTACTAATCTTTCAATATCGTACACATAGCTTTGGATAACCGTTTTCGCGCCATGCTGTTGAGGGTGGATCACAAGCGCGTCATGATCAGCTTGAGACAATTGATATACGTTCGAGATCAATTCATTTAGCTGATTTATCTTGTTGTTGATCTTGGCATATGCAATCGTGCTGTCATCAATAAGATTGTGTTCCATCGCTTCGATATGGAGTTTTAAGACACTAAGTGGCGTACGTAACTCGTGGGAAATATCGGCCAGCATTTTATCTTTATGCTCAATATTCAATTGATACATTTTTGCTTTTAGCGCCGCATTTCTATGTTTGACGACAAAAAATCCGACTAGAAATAATCCAGCTAAAAAGGTCGAGATTGCTGTGATCACCCACATTTGTGTGGAAAGCTTTGCATTTTGTAAGTTAACCTCGGTTATGGCTTGTGCAGAGCGGGCTTGTTCCAGTTGTTGAGATTGAATAAGCGCGTCAATACTGGCTTTATAGGTACTTACTTGTTTTTCGAGTAACGCTTCATGAAGTTGAGTCTGCAGCTCTGAAGTCGACTTCATAAACTGATAGGCTTGGGCGTATTCATGATGTGCAGCAAGCGTTATCGCCTTAAGGCGATGATATTTTTCGAGCAGTAGCTCTGCCGTTTCAATTTCGGTTAGGGCGTCCAGCTTGGTGAGGAGTGTTTTTGCTTTGACTAATTCTTTGCGTTTTAGCCTAACTTCTAGCTCCGTCAGGTAGGCGTAAAATTGTTGCAGCGTTGAACTGGTTTGAGTGGCATATTCAATGCCTGCAAGTGCATCCGACAGGGCATTGTCTAAGTCTGCCTTGGCTATATGGATCAATGCGGAGTTACGATATGCTCTAGCGAGTGAAACCCTAGCATTGAGTTCTTTTAGAAATTCAATGGCCTCTTTTGTTTGCGCTAATGCTTCGTTCGTTTTTCCGTTCTTAAACTTCAGCTCTCCCAAGCGAAGGGCCGTGCCTGCGACATTACGTAATTCTTTTGAAGCTTTATCTGCAACGAGAGCTTGTTGGAAGAAATACTCTGCATTTTCCTCATCCCCCATACGCACAGAAATATCACCAAGATTGTAAAAATTAGCCCCTTGCTTTTCGTACTGATCAGTTCCTTTTAGTAATTCATAGGCTTTTAAATGATATTGCATAGATTGCGCAAGCAGATTTCTGTGGTCGGCAACAACACCTAGATTATTATAGGTTTGCGCCACTAAACTTGACTTGTTCATCGCTTCGGCTGAAGCGAGCGCTTTTAAGTAAAAAGACTCAGCCTGCTCAAGCTGGCTTAAGTTACGATAGTTAATTCCTATCTCTCTGTATAAATCATATTTGCGCGCTTCGGTAAGGAAAAACTGCTTTTCGATATAGCTAAGGGTAGATATTGATTTCTCATATAAGTCTTGCTTTCGATAAATCATGGCCTGCAAATAAATCGCTTGATATCGCGTTTCTTCTTCTTCACTGACGCTGGCCGTTTCAATTTTAACTAAGGCTTCGGTGTATTTGCCTGCCTTTTCTAAATCTTCTATTTCCTTGATAACTGTATTCCCAGCCTGACAATGCATCGCTGTAAGCAGTGCTACTGCTTTTATTAAGTTCTTGATGGGGGTCATGTATCAACTTCAACGTACTGTAATCAGTTTATAGTTTTACATGGAAAAGTGGGGTAAATATGGAAAGTGTAAAGGGGGTTTACAGCAGAATGAAGTGCTCATAAATCTGAGGTTAGTCATATTTTGATTTTTAGTCAAAATAAACTCAGAACAAAATTTTACTAAGTAAGTTAGTAAAAATGTGACCTGTCGCTGGTTTAGTTAGTAAAATTTTGGTTTGTGAAAGTGAAAAAAGTCACAAATGCGCTCTTTTTTGTCTGGATCTTAGATCTTTACTGTAAAGATCGGGATCGTTAGGTGTTGAGTTAATAAAATTCTGATCTCAAATAGGTCTAGGTTAGTAAAAATATGATCTGAGTAACTGACGTTGGTAAATACGTGATCTAAGTTATCAGAAGCTAGTAAAAATCTGATCCACAATAGATAAAAGGGCCTGACGGCCCTTGCTGATTAAGGAACTATATAAGTCGTTATCTAAATCGAATATTTAGAACTGGTTCATGGTGTTGGCTTCACCACCTGCTTTGAGTGCGTTCTCACCAGAGAAATACTCTTTGTGCGTGTCACCGATATTAGAGCCTGCCAAGTCTTGGTGTTTAACTGATGCTTGTTCGCGACGGATTTCTTGTCGTTGCACATCGCGTACATAGGCAAGCATACCCGCGTCACCAAAATAGCCTTCAGCCAGAATATCAGTGCTGAGTGCTGCTGTATGGTAAGTTGGCAGTGTAATAAGGTGGTGGAAAATCCCCGCTTCTCTTGCCGAGTCACGCTGGAAGTTTTGCACCAGTAGATCGGCTTCTGTTGCCAATTCGGTTGCGTCTAACTCTGGCGCCATCAATACTTTTGCATCCGCGCTTGGATTTGGGTATGCCGATAAGTCTTTACCTTGCTCCTGCCATTGTTGGTATACCTGTTCACGGAATTTTAATGTCCAGTTGAACGATGGCGAGTTGTTGTATACAAGCTTAGCGTTAGGCACTTGTTCGCGAACTCGGTTAACTAGCTCGGCAATTTGCTCGATATTTGGCTTTTCGGTTTCAATCCACAATAGATCTGCGCCTGATTGAAGACTGGTTACACAGTCTAGAACCACACGATCTTTTTCCGTGCCTGCTCTGAACTGGTATAAACCGTTGTCTAAGCGAACTGGCTTTTGCAGTTCGCCACCCAATTTAATTGCCATCTCACCTTCTTGTAAGTCAGCGGCCGAGGTAACTGGCGTGGTGTCTAAATAGCTGGTGTATTGGCTCGCAAGGTCGCCCTGCGCTTTTGATACTGGCACTTTTTGCGTCAAACTTGCACCCAATGAGTCAGTGCGTGCGACGATAACGCCATCTTCAACACCAAGCTCAAGGAAAGCATATCGTACAGCGTTAATCTTAGCTAAAAAGTCCTCATGGGGAACCGTTACTTTACCTGCTTGGTGGCCACACTGTTTTGCGTCCGATACTTGGTTTTCGATTTGAATTGCACAAGCACCCGCTTCAATCATTTGTTTAGCTAATAGGTAGGTTGCTTCTTCGTTACCAAAACCGGCATCAATATCAGCAATGATAGGCACTACATGGGTTTCGAAGTTATCGATTTTGCTAAGGATCTCTGTTGTATCTTGGCCTTTTGCTCTCGCTGCATCAAGATCTTTGTAGAGATGATCTAGCTCTCGCGCATCGGCTTGCTTGAGGAAGGTGTAGATCTCTTCAATCAAAGCTGGAACCGCTGTTTTTTCATGCATACTTTGGTCAGGTAGTGGGCCAAACTCTGAGCGCAGTGCAGCAACCATCCAGCCACTTAGGTATACGTAAGAGCGTTTTGTGGTTTTATTGTGACGCTTTACTGCCATCATCATTTGTTGCGCGGTAAAACCGTGCCAACAACCAAGCGATTGCGTGTATTGGCTGCTATCTGCGTCGTACGCTGCCATGTCTTCACGCATCACTTTTGCCGTGTATTTTGCAATGTCCAAACCGGTTTTAAAACGGTTTTGTAGGTGCATACGGCTGGCATACTCAGGACTGATAGACTGCCAAGTTTTTCCTTGGCTTTGGCATAGACTAGAGAAATGATCTAACTGAGTTTGATACTGAGACATAATTAGCTTCCTTTGAACGGGTACTATAAATCAAATTAAATTCTGGTTGTTTGTTACACGAAACCAACTGGTGTGAGAGTGGTTGGCTGCGGGCTTAATTAAACACTAGGCCGATAAATTAGATTTTTTAAATTTATAGTTATTATTACGAGTATATTTTTTGTGAATGGGAAAAGGGGTTCGTTTTTCCAAAAATTGTTTTATGTTTGACCTATCCCGTTCAAAAAATGTTAATCAAGGACTCTCCATGAGCAAGTATGTCACTCATTCAGGCTTCCAAATTGCGACTCCACTGGCGCAGTTTGTTGAGCAATCTTTACTTCCCGGTACGGGGATCGCGGTCAATCAATTTTGGCAAGGCGTAGTGGATATTTTTTCGGAACTTGGGAAGCAAAACCAAGCGTTACTCAACAAACGCGATATCCTGCAACAGCAAATTGACGATTACCACCTCTCTCATCCTGATTGGCAATCTGCAGAATATCGGACATTTCTTGAATCTATCGGTTATTTGCAGCCTGAGCCTGAAGATTTTGCCATCAAAACCGAACATGTAGAGCCTGAAATTGCGAGCGCAGCCGGTCCTCAGTTAGTGGTGCCTGTCAGTAACGCAAGGTTTGCGCTCAATGCGGCGAATGCGCGTTGGGGCTCCTTGTATGATGCGCTCTATGGAACGGATGTCCTTGGCGAAGAGGATGGTGCTGAGCGTACTCAAGCCTATAATCCGAACCGTGGATTTAAAGTCATGGCTTATGCTAGGCAATTCCTCGATAAAGCACTGCCGTTGGCTGAAGGTTCTCACATAGAAAGTACGAACTACGCGATTCTAGACGGCAATTTGGTGATTACACTCAACGACAGTACCCAAGTTGCACTGCAAAAGCCTGATCAGCTAGTGGGTTATCAGGGGGAGGCACAAAATCCAAGCGCGGTATTGTTGCGCCACCATGATCTGCATATTGAGATCCAAATTGATCCACACCATCCGATCGGACAGGCAGACAAAGCCGGGATCAAAGATGTCGTCCTTGAGGCTGCACTTACGACAATCATGGATTGTGAAGACTCAGTTGCGGCGGTGGATGCACACGACAAAGTATTGGTATACCAAAATTGGTTAGGCTTGATGAAAGGGAGCTTGAGTGAGACCTTCGAAAAGTCAGGTCAATCGCTGACTCGGACGCTAAATGCCGACCGAAGTTACGTAGATACACAAGGCCAGCGTATGACACTAAAAGGTCGCTCTATGATGTTTGTGCGCAATGTTGGCCACCTAATGACAACGCCAGCGATACTGGATGCAGAAGGAAACGAGCAGTTCGAAGGGATCTTAGATGCCATCATGACAAGCACGGCTGCGCTGCACGATTTACAAGGCAATAGTCCGTTTAAAAACTCGACGGCAGCAAGTATCAATATCGTGAAGCCAAAGATGCACGGGCCTGAAGAAGTCGCTTTCACTGATACCCTATTTAGCCGAGTTGAAGCGCTGCTCTCGCTACCCAAAAATACCATTAAAATGGGGATTATGGATGAAGAACGCCGTACTTCGGTAAACTTAAAAGCGTGTATTGCTGCTGCTAAGCAGCGTGTAGTATTTATCAATACTGGCTTTTTGGATAGAACGGGCGATGAAATTCATACCTCAATGCTGGCGGGCCCTGTATTGCCCAAAGTGGCAATTAAAGGACAATCTTGGATAGCGGCCTATGAAGATCAAAACGTGGATATTGGCCTTAAAACCGGTTTTAGGAAAAAGGCACAAATAGGCAAAGGAATGTGGCCAATGCCAGATAAAATGGCGCTGATGATGGAGCAAAAGCAAGGCCATCCTGAGTCTGGTGCTAATACTGCATGGGTGCCCTCTCCTACCGCAGCAACGCTCCATGCGATGCACTATCACTATGTGGATGTGTTTGCACGCCAACTTGAGATAAAAACACGTCAGCAAGCATCGCTTGATAACTTACTTACGCCCCCGCTGATGTTAGAAAACGATTTGTCTGCGGAGGATATTCAAGCCGAATTAGACAATAATGCGCAGGGCATTTTGGGCTACGTGGTGCGCTGGATAGACCAAGGCGTAGGTTGCTCAAAAGTGCCTGATATCAATCACGTTGGATTAATGGAAGACAGAGCAACGCTTAGGATCTCAAGCCAGCATATCGCTAACTGGTTATATCATGGCATTTGTAGCGAAGAACAAGTAGAAAAAACCTTTAGACGCATGGCCGCTGTTGTAGATGGTCAAAACGAAGGTGACAGCCTCTACCAACCAATGCTCAATGACCATAAACCGCTTAGTGAAAACCTCGCCTATAAAGCGGCGTTATCTTTGGTATTTGAAGGCCGAGTACAACCCAATGGTTACACCGAGCCGCTACTTCACGCTTATCGACAAGCCTACAAATCGCAGGCTAGTTAGCACCTTTTCATTTCGATGTCACTCAAATCAAGGCTGGTCAATCCAGCCTTTTTGGTTTTTCTGCTTGTGTCGAGGTAAACCTCGACCTACGTTGGATTTGTAGGTCGTGATTTATCACGACGAGCTTTTTCATCTGGATTGTTAAGGTGCTTGTCGAGATATGTGTTGAGATACGTGTCGAGGTAAACCTCGACCTACGTTGGGTTCGTAGGTCGTGATTTATCACGACGAGCTTCTTCATCGAGGATTATTTAGGTGCTTGTCGAGGTTTTTGTTGAGATATGTGTCGAGGCAAGCCTCGACCTACGTTGGGTTTGTAGGTCGTGATTTATCACGACGAGCTTCTATTTATATCTCGCAGTTATAGGCTATATTTGCGACACGGTAATCAAAGGTACTCGTGTTGAAACACCGTTGAGTGCAATTTTGTGGATCATTTCATCTATGGTAGTGCAGCAATCACTGAGAATGTAGACATTGTACTGCTCCGCCGATTTCGATAGCGCGGTATGGGTTACACAGTTTTGTGTCATCATGCCGCAGATATATAAAGTGTCGATACCTTTAGATTGGAGCAAATCGTTTAAGGAGGTTTGCTCAAAGCTGTCGGCGTAGGACTTTACGATATGGTGGCCGTTTTCTCGCGCTTGGCGTAGGCCATTATGAAGCTCTACACCGCTTGTGTCGGCATTGAAAAATGGTGCTTTTCCTTGCTCTGGATTAGCTATGTGCTGGACATAAATGACTTCCATATTTTGCTCTGCTGCTTTTTTGATAGCTGAATTGATGTTTGCTAGTGTATTTTTGGTATTCCATAGCGGGAAAAGCCCTCCAGGAAAGTAGTCATTTTGAATGTCGATCACCAATAGTGCGCTGTTGTTCATTTTTTTACCTCGTTAGTTAATTTGCAGAGGTATTGTGCTGGAGTTGTAACTTTGACTGGAGTGTCTAAAATGACATTTTTGAGTTCAAATTCGACAACGTAGATGAAACCAATCAAAGTGGCGATTTGTCACTATCCTTATGCGATGAAGTCGGCTGTGTATGGTCTAGAAGAGTTGTTTTTTCTAGCAGATAGAATTTGTATCGAAGAGTCACAGGATACCCGCTTTACAGCACATGTTGTCACCTTTAGTAGTGCTGTAAAGGGGGATTACAATATTGTGTTATTGCCGCCGAGTGTTAGTTCTGATTACTACCTCAAACCTGAACCTCAATTACTTGCTTGGTTAACCGAGCAGCACCAACGAGGTGCAGTTATCGCTTCTGCTTGTGCGGGGGCTTTTATACTTGCGGCCTCGAGGCTAAGTCATCAGCGCTTACTTACCACGCATTGGGGGTTAACTGAGGCATTCAAACGGCACTTTCCTAACCAGCCTATCGATACGCGAAAAATTTTAATCGATCACAATGATATTATGTCGGCTGGCGGTATGATGTCATGGCTTGATCTTGGATTAGAGCTAGTCAAAAAATATAGCGGTCACTTAGTCATGCGCAAGTTAGGCAAAACGCTTGTCGTAGATACGGCTCAGCGGGAGCAGAGCTACTATCATCAATTTCAGCCAAACTTTCAACATGGTGATGATGCTGTGCTGCGCGCTCAGCAATACATTAACACCCATTATGGTCGCAATATTTCAATTACAGAACTAGCTGATATCGCTCTACTTACGCAAAGAACCTTACAGCGACGTTTTGCTAAGGTGCTCGGACTCAACCCAAATCAATATCTGCAACGGTTTCGGGTGCAGAAAATGTGTGATTTATTAGAAAGCACGAGTAAGCCATTTGATTGGATTGCGCACCAAGTCGGATACGAGGATACGACAGCCTGCCGCAAGGTGTTTAATAAGTGTATGGGCTTAACACCAAGCGAGTTTCGAAAACGTTTCTAGTTAACCGAACCCGGGATAACAACTTGTTCTTTAGCAGCTGTTATCCCTTAC
Organism: Pseudoalteromonas maricaloris; assembly: GCF_024746855.1. Classification (NCBI taxonomy): domain Bacteria; kingdom Pseudomonadati; phylum Pseudomonadota; class Gammaproteobacteria; order Alteromonadales; family Pseudoalteromonadaceae; genus Pseudoalteromonas; species Pseudoalteromonas maricaloris. The sequence goes on from NZ_CP024626.1 coordinate 830,645, forward strand.
TACTGCGTTAAGTTTGCTTGCAATAGGCCAGCTATTGACGCACAAATTTGCCTTGTATTAAGAAATAACTTCTGGCTAGAGTGATATTACACTTTTGAGCTTAGGTATTTTAGTTTAATAACTAACTTCTTATCCCAAGTTCAGGTTGGTTATTTAAACTTGACTTAAAGTAAAAAATGTTTGACTTATGGTTGGGCAAAGCTTACGCTTTTAATGTAAAAAATACTTAACCTTGAGTAAAGTGAGGGTAACATGGAAAGCAACAATAAGATTAAAGCGTTTTTAGACTCGTTGAGTTTCCGTGACTTAACGATTGCGATAGAGTTTTTGGTAACAGGTTATATCTTGTATTTTTATTTAGGCGAAATAACAGCGGCTACAGAACAGTTACGTCAAGATCCGAGTTGGGTATCAGGATTGTTGCTCAAGGTGATTGTTATTTCTATCGTGACATCTATTGCAGGTCAGCTGCTACTGAGCTTTGTTAGTGATAAAGATATGGATAAGCCGTTAGATGAACGTGAAAAATTGATTGCGCTATCTGGGTGCAAACCTGCCTACTGGGTGCTTCAGGTTGGTGTGTGTATCTCTATTTTCCAGTATTCTGCCGAAGCGCAAGATTGGTCGCAAGCGCTTCCTTTTGAACTACCATTTGCACCACTTCATATTTTAGTGATTGCATTTTTGCTGGCTGAATTGGTCGGTTATGGAACTCAGCTCGTCAAAGCTCGTTTGGGAGCTGTGTATGGCTGATTTACCAATAAAAAACAAAATCAGAATGCTGCGTTTTATGAGCGGTGAAATGACACAAAAAGAGCTTGCTGAGCGAGTGGGTGTTACGAGACAAACGATTATGGCGATCGAGGCTGCAAAATACTCACCTTCGCTCGAAGTAGCATTTAAGATAGCGCATGTATTTAATGTCTCTATTGAAGAAGTATTCGAATATCAGCCATAAAGTGCCAAAACAAGCGTGATGTAAAGGGGGTTTACGTCACGCTTTTTTGTTTCTGTGAGCACGGATACGTTTTTTGATTTAAATAGTTTAATAATTAGGCATTGTAATCTAGGCTTTAGGTAAATATATTGTTACTACTAAAGATAGTGCCTATGCAATGAACAGAGTCGTCATGTTATAAGGCCGATTGTCATAGACTTGCTCACGAGGTGTCATGGTTAAGCAGTACATATCAGTGAATAACTTGATTGGCACGATTATTTTGGTGTGGGGCTTGGTAATTCCCCCTGCCAGTGCAAGTGAATGCAGTAAAACGGTGAATATCGGCGTTGTTGCCGATTGGCCGCCATTAACTGTATTTGATGAGCTTGGACCTTGGGGCCTAGACGTAGACATTGCCGAAATGGTGTTCCAGCATGTTGCCGTGTGTACCACCTATATTCGCCTCCCTTCCAGCGCTCGCACTTTTGAAGAGATGTCAAAAGGAGTGATAGATGTCGCGGTAATGGTTAGCTACACTAAAGATAGAGAAGCATACGGAGATTTCTCTCTGCCCTACCGTTTTGAACGTATGCGATTATTCTCGTTATCACCTCCCACAGCGCTTGCCGATCTCGCTTCATTACTAAAGCAATCGAAAACCATAGGGTTAAGCATCGGATCTTACTATGGAGAGGAACTTAATAAGCTTAAACAAGATCCCCGCTATAAAGATCAATTTGTGAGTATTGCCAGTGCGCAGCGGCGGGTTGAAATGCTAATGAAAGCGCGCGTTGATTTTATTGTGGATGATATGATCACGGGGAACTATTTTATTAAAGAGCGAGGACTTGACGCTGCACAGGCTTGGCCTTATGTGGTACATGATAACCAAGTACATTTTTTGCTGCGTAAAAATGTTTTTAGTGCGAGGCTGAAAAGTAAAATTGATGAGGCGATCTTAGCGCTTAAGCCTAAGATTGAATTGTTAGTGGCGAGTTATCAGTCAAACGCGTCTTTTGGGGTTTCAACTGTCTCAAATAGATTTCCTAGTTACCAATCGTTACCGCTTTCAAATCTTAACTAGCAAGGATGTTTAGTCTTACTCAGTTCCATTATTTGATTCGGTTTTGATTGTTTTATAGTCAAACCAAGCTTAATCAAATTGTCACATCAAAACGGTAAATTATCGCAAATACCTGCAAAATCTCAGATTTTTTAAAATTTTTTAAGATTTTTTGTAATCCTTTAAAACCCCTTAGCTATCATGGGATTAACCTAGGTACAAACGTCAAAAATTTGGCTTTTTACAAAAAGTCAACCTTGAAGTCTCATCTTTATCACCCTAAGATTTATTTTAATTGAACGGTCAATTAATAAAAAGCTATGCCAAAAGTCGGAATGGAACCTGTTCGTCGTCAGCAGCTAATTGACGCCACTTTAGAGTCAGTTGCCGAGTTAGGATTACAAGCAACCACGATTAATAGTATCAGTAAAAGAGCCGGTCTCTCATCAGGGATCATCAGCCACTATTTTGGTGGTAAACAAGGCTTGATTGAAGCAACCGTGCGCTATCTATTAAACAACTTGAAATACAGTTTGTTGGACAAGACCTACGGAGGTTGTGGTGCCGAGCAGCGACTCATGTATATCGTAGAAGCTAACTTTGCCATGGTGCAGCAGCAGTCAAATACGACGCGCACTTGGTTGAGTTTCTGGGCGCAGTCCATGCACGATGACGAGCTACACCGACTACAGCGTGTTAACAGTCGCCGTCTGCAGAGTAACCTAGCGACTTCGTTTGCTGCTTTTATGCCGCGAGCACAGGCAAAAGAAGCGGCTGAGCTTGCCGCCGGTATGATTGACGGACTCTGGTTAAGAGCTGTGCTAAGCAAAGCTGACCATCATGCGTTTCATCACAGTGAAACGCTCGCAAAACGCTACATTCAATCACTTATTAAGCAGTTTGGAGGATAATGTGACAGTCCCTGTATATCAAAATTTTATTCATGGCCAGTTCTTGGCAAACCACTCAGGCGAAAAGTTTGCAGTAAAAAATCCAGCAACGGATGAAGTGATCTATGAGGTAGAGGTTGCTGACAGTCATGTTCAGCAAGCTGCGATTGAAAGTGCTAAAGCGGGCTTTGCATTATGGTCAGCGATGGCGCCAATTGAGCGTAGTCGTGTTTTACATAAAGCGGTATCTCTGTTGCGCGAGCGCAATGATGAGCTTGCTAAGATTGAAGTGTTAGATACAGGTAAACCTTGGCAAGAGGCTGAATGTGTAGACATTCAAACTGGCGCTGATGTGATTGAATATTTTGCAGGGTTGGCTCCCGCTCAAGTTGGCACTCAGCAGCCAGTGGGAGGGGACTTTTTCTATACTCGTAAAGAGCCCTTGGGGATTTGTGCAGGCATTGGCGCGTGGAATTATCCACTGCAAATTGCGTGTTGGAAATCAGGCCCTGCACTTGCCGCTGGTAACGCCCTCATTTTCAAGCCATCGGAAGAAACACCACTAGGCGCGATTAAGCTGGCCGAAATCTTTATTGAAGCCGGTGTCCCTGCGGGCGTATTCAATGTGGTGCAAGGTGCCGCTGAGGTGGGCCAATGGCTTACTACCAGCCCTGATATTGAAAAAGTATCGTTCACCGGTGAAGTGGGAACTGGCAAAAAAGTAATGCAAAGTGCGGCAAGCAATTTAAAAGAAGTGACGATGGAGCTAGGCGGCAAATCACCGCTTATCGTTTTTGAAGATGCTGATATCTCTCAAGCGATAAGTGCCGCGATGTTGGGCAACTTCTACACCCAAGGTGAAGTGTGTACCAACTGCACACGCGTATTTGTTCAGCGTAAGGTTTACGACGCCTTTTTAGCTGAGTTAAAGCAGCGTACTGAACAAAATATCATCGCGGGCGATCCGCTCGATCCAAACGTAAATCTTGGCGCTCTAATCTCAAAGCAGCATCACACACTGGTGATGGATTACATTGCAAAAGGCAAAGCTGAAGGCGCAACCGTACTGACCGGTGGTGAGGCACTTAGTCCTGAAACGGCGCCAAACGGCTACTTTGTCGCACCGACCGTATTTATCGACTGTCATGATGATATGACCATAGTGAAAGAAGAGATCTTTGGTCCAGTGATGTCGGTATTGGTATTCGATGACGAGGAAGAAGTGATTCAACGTGCAAACAACACCCACTTAGGTTTGGCTGCAGGTGTATTTAGTAAAGATATTCAACGTGCACACCGTGTCATCCACCAGCTAGAAGCTGGTATTTGTTGGATCAATAGTTATGGCAACTCACCCGCCGAAATGCCCGTTGGAGGCTATAAGCAGTCGGGCATTGGCCGCGAAAATGGTATCGAGACGCTAGATCAATATACTCAGACTAAGTCCGTGTATGTAGGTATGAGCGATATTGAAAGTCCATTTTAATCGAGGAGTATGATGACTGATTTTGATTATATTATTGTAGGTGCAGGTTCTGCAGGCTGTGTGCTTGCAAACCGCCTATCGGAAAATCCAGCGCACAAAGTGCTACTACTCGAAACTGGCGGTAGTGATAAGAGTATTTTTATTCAGATGCCAACCGCGCTATCTATTCCAATGAATACCGATAAATATGCTTGGCAGTTCCATACCGAGCCCGAGCCGCACTTAGACAATCGCGTTATGCATTGTCCTCGCGGCAAGGTACTTGGTGGTTCATCGTCAATCAATGGCATGGTGTACGTTCGAGGTCATGCTAAAGACTTTGACGAGTGGCAAGACAGTGGTGCACAAGGTTGGGATTATCAGTCTTGTTTGCCTTACTTCAAGCGCGCTGAATCTTGGTATTTAGGTGGCGATGAATACCGTGGTGAGCAAGGTCCGCTTGGCACCAATAATGGTAATGAAATGGCAAACCCGCTCTATCGCGCCTTTATTAGCGCCGGTGAGCAAGCGGGTTATGCGTTTACTAAAGACTATAACGGTGAGCAGCAAGAAGGCTTTGGGCCAATGCATATGACCGTCAAAGGTGGTAAACGTTGCTCGTCTAGCCGAGCCTATTTAGACCCCATTAAACATCGCAGCAACCTCACCATAGTCACGGGTGCCTTGGTACAAAAAGTACAGTTAGATGGCAAAACCGCTACAGGCGTTGAATACAGTGTGAAAGGAAACCTGAAAAAAGCGAATGCAGCGAAGGAAGTGATCCTAAGTGCAGGTTCAATCGGTTCACCGCACTTATTACAATTATCTGGCATTGGCGATAAAGAAGCGTTGACTGCCGCAGGCGTTGAAGTAAAACACCATTTACCCGGAGTGGGCAAAAACCTTCAAGATCACTTGGAGTTTTATTTCCAATATAAGTGTAAGCAGCCTATCACCTTAAACGGCAAGCTGGGGTTAATTTCTAAAGGTTTGATCGGTGCAAGATGGTTGCTTGATAAATCAGGTCTTGGCGCGACCAATCACTTTGAATCTTGTGCCTTTATTCGTTCGAAAGCAGGCGTTGAGTGGCCAGATCTTCAGTACCACTTTTTACCTGCGGCCATTCGCTACGATGGTAAAAGTGCCTTTGATGGTCACGGGTTCCAAGTTCATGTCGGCCACAATAAACCAAAGAGCCGTGGTGAAGTAACGATTAAATCAGCAGATCCAACGGTGGCGCCTAAAATACGGTTTAATTACCTAGCTGAACAAGAAGACATCGAAGGGTTTAGAGCATGTGTCAGATTGACTCGTGAAATCATTGAGCAGAGTGCGTTTGATGACTTTCGGGAGAGCGAGATCCAACCAGGTGAGCATATCCAAACCGATGAAGAAATCGATGCCTTTGTGCGTCAAGCGGTAGAAAGTGCTTATCATCCTTCTTGTTCATGCAAAATGGGTGAGGATGAAATGGCGGTTGTTGATTCACAAACCCGTGTGCACGGTGTAAAGGGGCTACGTGTTGTGGATTCATCTATTTTCCCGACCATTCCAAACGGTAACCTCAACGCGCCGACTATTATGGTCGCGGAAAAAGCAGCGGATATGATTTTAGGCAATTCGCCACTTGCCGCTGAGGGAGCAAACGTTGCTATGACACAAAACTGGCAGCAGGTTCAACGTAGTTCGGAGATCTAGTTTCGCCACTCGTATGGGAAAGTTCGTGCCCCATATGAGGCCTGCAGTGGCATGCAGTGCAAATCGTTTGCACTGCATTAATGCGGGAATAATGTAAATAAAAACAACGGAGAAAAAAATGAGTTACTTCTATCAATTTTGGGAGGGTGACAATGACAGTATGGCTTAGTGCAGGCATCATTTTCACCCTATTGGCAATTGCCTTTATTTTATTGAAGTGGGGGAATTTACAGTGCGTTGGTGTTACACCGGTTAAAACGTTCACTTTTATTGCAATCTTATTTACTTCTGGCCTAGATGTTGGCCTGATCATGTTTCCGCTTACGGAGTTTGCGGGTTACGCAGACATAAAAGCAAGCCCAGAGTATGCATTTACTAATCCGCTGGCCATAGAGTTTGGCTTTTGGGGATTTTTAATCTGGGGGTTCTACTTTCTTACGTGCTTTTATTTCTGCGTAATAGAGCCCAAAGTGAAATTCTTTGAAATTCCTTGGGTTAAATTCATTAATAACCTAGTTATTATCGGTACTTGTGCGTTTACCGCATTCTTATTGTTGTCTAATCTACCTTGGTATTTGCCAAGCTTAGGTGACGGTGAGTCGGTTATTCCTAGTTTCTATTTGATAGTGTTTGCGGCGATTGCTTTTGCGGTTTATTCAAGCACCAGCCTGAAGTACGTGCGCTTTTTAAGCATTACGACGACTTGGGTCTTTATCGGTTTAATCGCCTTTATGTGGGCGTCAGCGTTTGTCTTTGGTGACAGTGCAATGTCGAGTTATACCAACAACTTGGCGCTGATCGGTGGCTATTTTACTAATTTAGATCAGTTTGTGCTGCCACTGAATGACTATCACGAGTTCTATCTATTCTGGTGGTTTGCGTGGAGTATCATGATTGGGCAATTCACATCGCGTTTTGTCGGTGGTTTGAAAACCTATCAAGTGCTAGCGGCGATGTTGATTTTCCCGTCTATTCCAATCGCAGCATGGTTTAGTGTGCTTTATCACTACCATGAGGCTGGGATCCCAACTGCGGGTATTAAAAACTTTGCAATGGTCTTTGTTGGCGTGGTGTTTGTAATTAACTCACTCGACTCTTTGATCCGCCTATATACAGACAACCTAAACCTTACAGTTAGCCGTTTAGGAAAAAGAAACTATATTTTATTTAATATCGTGGCGTTATCACTGCTTACGCTGTTATTTAAACTAAACTTTTTACAGATCCAATGGGTTGGTGCGTTAGTCATAGGCTTGTTCTTCTCATGTTTTGGTTACATTGCATATAGCAAATACAAAACCGTGAGCAAGATTGATAGCTCGCCAAAAGACAACCTTATCGACTTTAGAAAAATTGAATCTGTAAACTAGGGATACAACTACATGACAACTTTAAAGAAAACACTTTGTGCACTCCCACTGGTACTCGCGTCTAACTATGCGGCGGCAGACTGGTCTGCAACGCTTACAGGTGCATCTGACTATACCTTTAACGGTGTGAGTCAAACGCAAAATGATCCAGCTCTACAAGGCAGCATCGATAAAGCCTTTGCTAATGGCGTGTATGCTGGGAGCTGGGCGTCTAACGTCGATTTTGGTGATGACACGTATCTAGAGTGGGACTTTTATGTTGGCCGCTTTATCGAGCTGAACCAAAGCTGGAGCCTTGACTATGGTATTGCTTACTATTCTTATCATGGTGGTGACAACTCAAGCGATGGTAACTACCCAGAGATCTATACTAAGTTTGGTTACGCGAGTGAGTTTGGCCAAACTGAGTTTAATTTTTGGTACAGCTGGGATTATTTCGGAACTGAAGCGGGTCATACTATTGCGATGGTAGCACATACTTTTGAAATTGCAGAAGGTCATGCACTACGAGCAAGCTTTGATATTTCCAATTCATTGGATGGCGATAAATATACGTGGGATGGTAACGATAAGTCTTACAATCACTATCGCCTTGCTTACCAAACTGCATTTAAAGGGTTTGATATTGAAGTGGCAGCTGAAAACACGAGCTTAGATTGGGACACGGCTGATGAACGTATCGTACTTTCTGTGTCGAGAACATTTGATTTATAACTCGCATTAAGATGTGATGATTGTAATACCAGCCTAACCTAGGCTGGTATTTTTTTGCCTACAAGGCACAATGATTCAGTATTGTTATAAGGATGATGATTATGAATCTTAACCAAGTTACCCTGCCCGTTGATAATATGGATGCAGCTTGTCAATTCTATCGAACGCTAGGTTTTACTCAAATTGTTGATACACCTCACTATGCTCGATTTGAATGCCCTGAAGGTAATGCAACCTTCTCGTTATCTTTAGAAACGCCTCCCATCAAGAATGGTGCGGTTATTTACTTTGAGCATGAACAGTTAGATGAGTGGGTCACTGAGCTTGAGGCCCGGGGTATCGTATTTGAGCAACTGCCTACAGAGCAGCGCTATCTGTGGCGAGAAGCCATACTGTTTGACCCCGCAGGGAACAAGATCAAATTATACTGGGCTGGTGAAAATCGACTGGATCCTCCTTGGCGTGTGGAACTTAAAGGATTTTAGTAAGTTCATTCTTGTTTATTTAATGTTAAAATTTGTTTTACAAACATTGTTAAATTGTGTAACTTTAATGGTGACTGTACAACTGGGTAAGAAGTCCGAGTGGAGTCGCTTAAGTTAGGGGATTTTTCACCAATCGCCTGATGGATTGTTTTGAAAGATTGAGAACGACGTATTGAACATTTCTACAGATCAAGTTGTACCATTCTCCCAATTTGCCGTTACCAGATAAACGGATGTGCTGTTGCGGCAAATTATTTCTCTATCCTTGACTAATTGCTAGGCCCAAGTTTCAAACTTATGAACTTTCTAAAAGGTATTCCAGCTGATGTAACCGAAGAAATTTTTGAAACGGTGCTGTCTCGTCCAAATATTCGTATTGAACGGATAGTATCAAACGGTCATACCTCGCCAAGCTCTGGATATTACGATCAAGACGAAAACGAATGGGTATTGGTATTAAAGGGCTGTGGTGAGTTGACTTTTGATGATGGTAAAATAGTAACCTTAAAGGCGGGTGATAGTCTTAATATTCCCGCACATCAAAAGCATAAAGTAAGTTATACAGACACTTCTGAGCCAACTATATGGCTCGCCATCTTTTATTAACTACCAAAGTTCAACTGAGCGAAGCTTAGATAAAACTAAAGTCGCCAACAAACACTTGGTTGTCGTTGGAAACTTGGGTAAACCACTCTTTTAGGCTTTCAATGGCAGCGGTTGTTTTTGCCGCAACGGTATCGCGATGCGGCGTCACGGCGTAAACGCTATATTTTTGTAATGACCACTCTGAACATAGCCGTTTTAGCCTCCCTGATGAAAGGTGGTGCCTAATTTCTGGTTCAGGTAATACCCCATAGCCAATGCCATCTAGGGTGAGCTGAATACAAGCCTGCATATTATTCACCATAAAGCGCGCTGCCGGCAGCGCTATTTGCTGGTGGGTTTGTTGGTGGCTCAAATGGTAAGGGTTTTGTTTACTACTCGAATGACCAATCAAGGCGTGAGGCGCTAAGCTGTCTGGGTGCGATATATTGAGTTGTGCCAGTGGATGATGGCAACTGACACAGGGGATTAGTTGCCAGTCAGCAAGGTGACGGGCAATAAGGTTTGAGTCCTGTAAAGGGCCTATACAGATAGCTAAGTCAACGCCTTCAGTGATGATATCGATGGGTTCGTCGGTTAAGATCAAATCAACTTTTATTTGTGGAAACTGCTCACTCAAGTAGCGCAGTGGCTTACTGAGTAGCCCTCCTCCAAACCCGATGGGGGCAGAGATCTTCAATATGCCAGAAGGCGTATGTTGTAATAACTCGAGTTCATGCTCCGCTTGCTCTGCGGTTTGCAGTATTTGTATCGCGGATTTGTAATAGATAGAGCCCGCTTCTGTGAGCGTGAGGTTACGAGTATTTCGATTAAATAAACTTAGGCCTATGTCTTGCTCTAATTTGCTGATCTGCTGGCTGACAGCCGAGGTGGTCATATGCAATAAGTCAGCGGCTTTACTCATACTGCCAGCTTCTACTGTTTTTGCGAACACTTTAAGTCCGCGAGTCAATTTCTGATTCATTGTTAAGACCTGCTTAAAATACCTTTAAGAAAAACCGCATTGCTCCAAAATACGCAATCATCATACCATTACAAATGAAAATAATTGTTATTTGTCTTGTATTCTATCATGGAGGTTTCTCGATGTTGATGGCCTGTCGTAGTTTGGCGCCACTCTCTTTAGCTGTTGCAGCTGCCCTGCCTTTTTCCTCACTTGCACAAAGTGATGCAAAATCAGAAATAAAAGAAGAGATGGAAGTGATCGTCGTATCCGCTTCTGGATTTGAGCAACTGCTAAAAAATGCGCCGGCGTCTGTTAGCGTTATCAATCAAGAAGCGCTACAGCAGCGCTTTTATCGAGACCTTACCGATGCCATGACAGATGTTCCCGGAGTTGTAGTAACTGGAGGCGGAGACAGGGAAGATATTAGCCTTCGCGGCATGGGCAGTCAGTACACGCTTATCTTAGTCGACGGGCAAAGACAAAGTTCGCGTGAGACTCGGCCAAATAGTGACGGCCCTGGTGTTGAAGGTGCATGGACGCCTCCTGTTGCTGCCATCGAACGTATCGAAGTTGTGCGCGGACCTATGTCTTCGCTGTATGGCTCTGATGCAATTGGTGGTGTAATTAACATTATCACTAAAAAAACGCCTGACGAGTGGCATGGAGAAGTCAGAGTTGACGCAACCAGCCAAGAAAACAGTCGCTCAGGTGATATTTATCAGGCTAATTTCTTTGCTGCCGGCTCGCTAATCAAAGATACCTTAGGGGTACAAATTTACGGCCAAACTACGCACAGAGACGAAGACGAAATCGTGTCTGGCTTTAGAGGTCGCGATGCCGACACGTTGAAGGTAAAACTGGCCTATACACCATCAGATGAACACGAATGGTTATTGGATTATGGTATTGCTTCACAAACGCTTGATGCCACGCTAGGTAAAACGGTAGCAATGCTTGCGTCAGGTGAGCCGTGTGGCCGCAGAGGCTGTCCTGAGTCCACCACAACCGAATACGATAGTGAGTCAATCTCTTTGACGCATAACGGTTACTGGTCATTTGGTAGCTCTCGTAGTTACTTAAAACATGAAGAGTTTGACAATAAATCCCGTGAGATGACGGTTAAAAACGTAGATTTCCAGTCTCTTTGGACGTTACCGCTTGGCGAGTCTCATACTAGCTCAATCGGTGTTGCTTATCTCAATGAAGACTTGACCGACAAAACCAGTAACCGCATTAGTGATTTGCAGCAAGTCGACAACGATCAATGGTCGGTATTTGCTGAGGATGAGTGGCGCATCGTTGAGCCATTTGCCCTAACTATGGGCCTACGCTACGACAAAGACGGTAACTTTGGCGGCCATGTTAGCCCGCGTTTATACGGTGTTTATACTGCATCAGACGTGGTGACCGTTAAAGGTGGGATCTCAACCGGCTTTAGGGCGCCGAACTTGCGTCAAAGCACTGCGGCGTGGGGCCAAGTGAGTCGTGGTGGTAATATTTATGGTAATCCAGACTTAAGCCCTGAAACCTCAATTAATTACGAGGTAGGCGTATACGTTGAGCTTGCTAAAGGGATCAGCACCTCAGCAACGGTATTCTATAACGAGTTTGACGATAAAATTTCACGGGTTTCATGCCCACTAACTCAATGTACGGACGGCCCTAACGAGTTTGGCTCGTTACCGACAACTTATGTCAATGTTGATGAAGCCGTAACCCAAGGGGGTGAAATTAGCTTCTCGGGTCAATTGACGGAAAAACTAAAGCTTAGCGCAAACTATACCTACACAGATTCGGAGCAAAAAACCGGAGTGTATGCTGGTAGCCCATTAAACCAGTTACCTAAACATCTGTTCCAAACTTCGCTTAATTATCAGTATTCTGATGAGCTAAACACGTGGTTACGCTTCCATTATCGTGGTGAAGAAAGCCAGCCTGTAACAGGGCCTTCGCAAAGTAGCTTAGTCGCACCTTCGTACAACCTAACTGATTTAGGTGCAAATTATCAGCTGAACGAAGCGATCAAGCTTGGATTTGGGATTTACAACCTTTTCGATGAAGAAATTACTGAAGCAGAATACGGCTACTTTGAAGATGGTCGTCGCTATTGGGCTTCATTGGCGTGGAGCTTTTAATGACACGAGTTCGCTCAGCGGCTAAGTCGTCGAATCGGCGATTTAAAAAGCTGTTTGATTGGCGCACTTGGCATTGGATGAGTTCAGCCGTGTGCTTGGTGGGAATGCTGCTATTTGCCGTGACTGGGATCACCTTAAATCACGCAAGCCAGATAGAAGCTGCACCTACTACATATGCCAAAGAAGCGGTGCTGCCAAGTGCTCTGTTGACCCAGCTTAACGCGGCGGCAGAGCAGACAGCGCTGCCACACAGCTTTCAATCTTGGTATCAGTCACACACAGGCGCGGCGTTACCTGCACTACAGCAAGTGCAGTGGAGCGAGTACGAATTGTATGTTGCGCTACCGAGAGCAGGTGGCGATGGCTGGTTTAGCATCGCCCTTGATAGCGGTGAGTTTTATCAAGAGATCACGGATCGTGGTTGGGTATCATACCTTAACGATCTTCACAAAGGACGTAATACAGGATTTGCATGGCGTATGTTTATTGATGTGTTTTCAGTAGCTTGTGTAGTGTTTTCACTCACAGGGTTATGGCTTTTATACAAGCATTCTCGAGGAAGAAAGTCGACCTGGCCGCTCGTCGCAGCAGGCTTTGTATTACCTGTTTTGGTGCTGATGGTACCCGCGCACGCTAAAGCTGATGAAGTTGAAATCACGATCCCGCGTTTAAACGTTGCGGAATATCACCCTCCTTATGTAGCAGTATGGCTGGCAGACAGCAAACAACAGCGAGTTGCCGATATTGCCGTTTGGTATGACGTTAATATGGCGGATAAAGAAGGTGAAAAGTGGCTAAAAGACTTACGCCTTTGGTGGCGTAGAAGCGGCCGTAGTCTATCCATGCCTGTAGATGGCGTGACTGGTGCGACAAGGCGTCCAGGTACGGCAAAGATTGATTTAACCCCTTGGCGTGATGAGTTTAAAGCTTTACCTGCGGGTGAATACACGCTGTTTGTGGAGGCTGCTCGTGAGCTTGGAGGTCGTGAAGTATTGAAACTGTCAGTGACCTTACCTATCACTGCGCCTGTCACTGTGATTGCAGAAGGTAAATCTGAACTCGCTACAACAATTTTAACAATGGAGCCTTAATCGTGAAAATTTCAACGTTAGTTTCTGGTGTCTTAGTTGCCTTAGCTGCATATAGCCCGTTAAGTGAAGCACACCGAGTATGGATAAAGCCAAGTACCACCGTGGTGTCTGGTGACAGCGAATGGATCACGTTTGATGCTGCCATCGCCAATGGGATCTTTAACCCAGATCATTATGCTTATCCACTAGAACGTTTATCTGCACTGTCCCCTTCTGGTAGCAAGGTCGAGCTTAAGAACGCCGCAAAACTTAAGTATCGTAGTGTGTTTGACATTGAGCTCAATCAGCAAGGCACTTACAAAGTGTTTAACCAAAGTCGCTCACTGGTGGCGCGCTGGACTGATGAAAACGGTGAAAAGCATTACTGGCCAGGACGCGGAAAAATTGGCTCAGTAGAAGCCTTTAACAAAGAAGTGCCAAAAGCGGCGAAAGATTTAAGTGTGACCGACGTTGCAAGACGATTAGAAGTATTTGTAACTTTGGGCGCACCAAATAATACCGCGCTTAAGCCAACCGGCAAAGGGCTAGAACTAAACCCGGTTACTCACCCTAATGATTTGTACACCGGTGAACCAATTACCTTGCAGTATACGATGGATGGTGAACCTGCAAAGGGGGCAGAAGTGATAGTGGTACGTCAGGATGAAAAGTACCGTGATAACAGCCAACCAAGCAAATATACAACGAATGCCAAAGGTGAAGTGACGCTAACGCTATCTGAGCCAGGCATGTATTGGTTTGAAGTGGAATATGAAGACGACAAAGCACAAGCACCCGCCACAAAACGTGCTGGCAGCTATGTCACTACCCTCGAGGTATTACCGCTTTAACCCATCGTCCCCATGTGGTTTGAGACGTGCAGTCGTCTCAGCCCATTTAATTTAGTGGTCATAACAGAGACGCCACTAAGTGCCCAAAGGGGGAGGCGTTCCTTCCTCCCCCTTTTCTTCCTTCTATGACTATTGATCACGCAGCGGTAGAACTTTTATGTTGGTAAGCTGAGTGCAAAAATATTCATTGTGAGAGACAAGTATAAATCCACAAGGAAGCTGATTAAGCATGGCAGCAAGCTCTTCTTGTGCTTCGAGGTCGAGGTGATTATCCGGCTCGTCAAGCAGTAAAAAGCCTTGCAGTTGCACTGCCAGCACGATGGCCGCTTTCATTCTCTCGCCACCACTGAGACTCGTGATAGGTCCTGAAATCTTATCTAGACTCAGACCAACGCTTGCAAAGCTGGTGATTAAATTATGATGTGGCGTGTCAAGTGAGCGCTCGGCAATATCTAAAACGCAAGGGCCATGCTCAAGCCAAGCGCAATGCTGATCTAAGTAAACAGATGTTGTTGGGCGCTGGATTTCTCCGCGCTTTAACTCTAGCTTACCTGCAAGGGTTTTAAGCAAGGTCGATTTTCCGATGCCATTTTCTCCAATTACCCTGAGCTTTTGTGTTGTATCCGTAAAAAGGTTCAGTGTCTTTTCCGGTCCAAAGCACAGTTCGGCTTCACATAAGCGGATCTTTTCTTTTGCTCGAAAAGTTGAGTTAAAATGAAACTGCTGTTTGTCTTCTCGATAGTAAACCGCATTTTTCTTAACCCTATCTTGAGCTTGCTGAATTTTATGGGTTTGTCCGGCATGACGCTTACTTCCTCTGTCTGACTTAAAGTCAGTAACTAGTTTACTTTGGCTACCAGCACGCACTTGTGCTTTTCCTTTACTGGCTTGCCTTTGATGTTGCAGATCCGCTGCAATTATGGCTTGTTTAAGTGCTTTTTGTGCCGCGCGATTTGCCAAGTGTTGTTGTTTTTGTCGAGCTTGAGTTTGAAGTAGCGTTTCTCTAAAGGCGTCAAATCCAAGCGAGTGATGAGTTAGCTCCCCCTGTTTTATGTGCAGTATATGGTCGGCTGCGTCCAATAAAATAGGATCGTGTGTGACGGCAACCACACCATGCTTGTGATGCTTTAGTCGCTCAGCTAGCCAGTGCTTATTGACGCTGTCCATGTGATTACTCGGCTCATCCAGTAATAGGATTGCAGGCTGAGATTGTAGTATCTCAATATAAACACGCATTCGCTCTCCTGGACTAAGCCTTGTAAAGGGGGTTTCCAAAGTGAGTGCTAGCGGTGCAAGTGTTGCTTGCCAAGTTGATTCTAACTGCCAATCATCTGAGATTAAGTCAAAATCGTGCTCAGAGGCTAATCCCTGATGGGCTCGATGCAGTGCTGCTAGCTTCTCTTTAAGCCCGAGTAGTTCAGAAACGGTGGTAAAGCGGTTAGTTGCATCTTGTGGGAGATAAAAGCATTTCCCATGACTTTGGCGCTCGCCCGAAGTTAGAGGCTGTTCACCGGATAGGGCTTTGAGTAAGTGTGATTTTCCTGCCCCATTTGGGCCTGTTATCGCAATAAATTGTCGCTCTATTGTTAGGTCGACATCGCAAAATAAACATTGACCATTTGCAAGCGTCAAGCTTGCTTGCTTTACCTGTATCCAAGGCATCATTCTGCTCCTAGTCGCAGCAGTGCAAAAGGCTAAAGGCACAAAGACTCGTAAAAGCCGTAAAAAGTAAAACAGAAAAAGAGTCTATAGATTGGTCTGAGAAGCCCCAAAGATAACCATAAGCCTTGCACTGGAAATTAATAATAAGTTCGTCAGTTACAAAGGGCTTAGTTATTCATTGTGATGGCAGCTCCTAATGAGGAAATAAAACGAATAGAGGCAAATAATTAGCGATAGATCGTGCCTACGTTTATTTTGCAGGCACAAGGGCCTGTTGATCTTTGCTGTTTGACTTTTGTTCTCCTGAGTGTGTTTTGGTCGCGACGCTCGACTTGCCGCCTAGTAATCTAGGCAAAAGTTGAGCAACAATGAACAAAGCGCACTCAGGTGAACCCAAAGGGCAGCGCTTGATTAGCATTTCTACTGTGTTATCGCCTGACTCACATAGAATAACTATGCTACGCAGGCTCTGCCTTGTATAAATACCAATCAAACTGCTGCAAAAACAAACTTGAAAGATACACAGGCCCTAGATTAAATGTCAAGGCGTGGAATTGATTAAATTACAATTGAATGGGCATAAATGGTTTGATTAAGACGCCGACCACAAGGGCCTGCAACACACTAACAAGCGTACCCAACATCACGTATTCGGTGAGCTTTCTGTCTTGGCTTTGGGTTAGATCGCCAAAGCGAAACACCGATTTAGCGGCGAGAATAAAGCCGATAGCAGCCCAGCTATCCAGTAACACGCAGCTCAGTAGTAATACACGTTCAAGTTGACCAATTAAACTTCCTGCTTGCGGCAGGCTATCAAGAGCTGAATTATTGAGTTGCCAACGCTCAAGCAGCATGCTGGTGAATATCGATGCAGGATGCAATACCATTAAATAGCCCACAACCAATATTAGCAGCTGGACATTGGCAAAAGGCTTGGTAAAGGCACTGAGGGCAATCTCAGGCTCTGCAATTTGCCAAGTGACGGCCACTAATATAGTGATATGTGCACATTGGTCTAGCACAAAAGGAATAACGCCTTTGCTAGAATAGGATTTAGCTAAGTCGATACAATAGTGGCTAATACCTACCGCTAGCGCAAAGAGCAGCGCATTCCACTGTACTCCCCAAAACAAAGTCGACTGCCAAAGTAGGATGATTGCAAGTGCAGCCCCGCCATGCACCACACTATGCCACAACAACTTGATGGACTTATAGTGGCGGGTATTTCTGTCATGCACCCAGCTCATAGGTTGGAGGTAAAAGTCAGTGATTGTGTGGCCTATTACTAACCACAATAACAATACTTGCCATTCGTTCATTAAGTCCACCTCGTGATATGTAAGTGTTGAGCATTCGACTATTGGTGCGAGCGTGCAATTGCTAAAAATTGATCTAATAAAGTGTAGTGCGCGCTATTGAGTAATTTAGTCACGTTCACCCGACTGGTGTTGAGTTGTTTTGCAATATCGGCATGGCTCAACTTAGGGTGTGAAATATGAATGAAAGCGGCCTCTGCTTGTTTTTGGGTTAAGTTCGAAAGTAATAAATCCACAAATGCCAGATTTAGTGCAAAGTGGGCATTGCTGCCATTGTTATACCTGAGTCTTGCTTGTCCAATTGCGTCCAACCCTCGGCCTGCAAGTACCAGCGCAGCACCTGTTGCGGTTGATAAATCTGCTGCTGTGATATTAACTTCACCGACCGCGAGGCTGAGCCTGGCATCGCTATGTCGGCTAATTAAAAACAACCGTAGCTGTAATGCTACATTGAACAGTTTCGTCGCATCTGGCAACACAAGCTGAAAACCGTCGCCGCGGTAAAAACTATAATAGCCCTGCTCCGCAGTCGCGATTTCAGCTAAGTAATCCTTTAACTCGCTTTGCAGACTTGTAAGTTGTAGTTGTGACAGCGATTGTGAGCCGACAATGTCTGCTGTGATCACCGCACCTTGAGGTATTGATGTCATAAAGGTAACTTAATTTGGTTACATTTAAGTAAGTAACTAATATTGGTTACATTTATTCTGGTCTGAAGCTGAATAAAAAGCAAGCAGTCGGTAAGGTTTGTTCGCTTTGGCAGTATTTTACCAAAGCGAACGCAGGTATGGAGGCAGACAAAGCTTCCGTATATGTGAGAAATAGGCATTTATCACATACGCTAAGGATTACATTATTGAAATATTTAAGATTTTGTTTTTATTGATTTTTGTTTCTAATTTCATCAATGATTTTAGCGTCCACCCAATAGATGTCGACGTTGTTATTTGCTTTATCAACAGCACGGTTGAACAGCAGGTATTTGCCATCTGAGGTGACCGTTGCATAAGCATCCCACTTATCTGAATTAACGTTTTCCCCCATATTTATTGCAGGTCCCCATATTCCATCAGGTTGCTTAAAGCTGATATACAGATCGGAGTCACCAAAACCATCCTCACGTTCACTATCCCAAATTAAATAGCTTTCGTCTGGCGCTATGAAAGGGTGTGCTGATTTTTTCCCTGAGTTAATTTCACTGCTTAAAAGTACTGGCTCTTGGCGCATACCATCTTTTACTGTTGAAATTCTAACCGTATTTATTTGCTTAAAATTATCAAATACATAGGTTCCAGTTGCGGAAGCGGACAATCGCATTATCCCCCATTCAGGGCGGTCAAACATGACTCCCAGGCTGGTAAGTTCAGACCAATCATCACCTGCTCTGTCTTTGTATTTTTTTGCCATGTGCATGCGTTTACCATCTGGTGAAAAGCTTACCTCTCCGGCACGAGGAAACTCAGTGTATTTCTCCCACTTATTATTAATTAGTCGAAAACCAATGATAGTTGGACGAAATCCAGTTTTATTTTCAGTGTTGTATACACCACGGTCTAAGGTGAAATAGAACTCTTTCATGTTTGGAGCAAATACGCCTTCTAGCTCCCATCCCGACTTAGAGATAATTCCAGGTGCGAAAGGTTCTGCTTTTAATCCAGGAGGTTTTTGTCCCATTAAAGGACCTTCCAGTATCGGGAATTCGTCTTGTGCCGAAGCTCGATGACTGAGAGAAGCAACAATCGTTAGTAAAAGAAACATCGGTGCTAATTTCATTGTTGACTACTCCCATAAATAGATTTTAACCAATTGATACTACGGATTACGGTTTCAGGGAAAGCGGTTTGATGTGTGCCATCGGGCATTGTCTTGTGCAGTGATAAGCTGTCACTTTGCGTGCTTTTTAGATAGTCGATAAATGCGTCGATTTGCGGTGCTAACTTATGTTCGTCTGTACCAACAGAGATAAACACTTTCCCTTTGAGTGGTTGTTTGGAGCTAGAGAGTGTTTTTAGCGCATCCAGTTGTCTAACAGATGGACTGCCTAACATATAGTTGTCAAAGGTATTTGGCTGGGTGAGCAGTATATAGGCGCCAAATAGTCCACCGAGAGAATAGCCAAAATAACTGCGACTATTGGACTTTACCGAGTAATTGCTTTCAACATACTTAATAACTTGATTACGAATAAAGGCCGCGTGGGCATTGGCTTGGCCAAATTGGTACTTGTGCTGTTGTTCACTGTTTTTTGACTTTGTAAAAGAATAATCAGCGTAACGGCTAACAAAAGGGCCTTCTTCTTGAAGCTGTGTGGTGTTGATATTTTTCCGCCAAGAGATACCAACGAGGATCACTTCATCGAACAAAAAGAAGGTTGCCGAAGACAATGCTTCGATATGCCATACCGCATCGGTAAAGTAGAGTACAGGATAGCTTTTATCTTTTGAGTATTCCTCAGGCAGCTTGATATAAAGTTCATATTGATGGCCGGTAGTGATATCTTTTAGTGGCACAACTTGTGTTCCGGGCATCGCATATTGCGGTACTTCACTGGCATGTAGCAAGCTACAGAATAGGAGTAATATCAGCATAAACAGCAAACGTTTCATCACACATTTCCTTCTTTCATGTTATTTTTAGACTAGTGAATAAGTATCTCGTACTGGCAACTTAGCAGCTGAGAACAAAAATGCATGACGTTTACATGATGTTGTGCTGAATTGTGACTTTTAAATAAAAAACTATTTCTATCAAGTGGTTATGTTGTTGAGTTTCGATTGCTTCAAGTTTATCCTTATACTGATAATTATAATAATTGGCGTGGTTAGTGCGTGCGCTAGGCACATTGGGGATTTATGGTAGAACAATATTGGGTTGGTGATTTTTTTGTAGATTTATCACGTAACCAGATTTCACACCAAGGTGAATGTCAAACGCTTGCACCAAAGGCCCTGGCAGTACTCACTTGCTTGGCTCAGAATCAAGGCAAAGTGATGAGCCTTGATACCTTGCTCGATACAGTATGGCCAGATACGGTGGTCTCTCCTAATACTTTGCAGCGTAGTATTGCGCAATTGAGAAAGGCGCTTGGGGATGATGGTAAGGTGCAAGGTTACATCCAAACGCATGCTAAAAAAGGGTATAGCTTAGAGTGTGAAGTACGTTGGGGAGGGCAAACGAACGAGCGGACGAATACTGAGCCGCAACTTGAGGTGATGCCAACCCCTGAACCTGAAATGCAACAAGATAAACACCTCAATCAAAGTCAGAATAAAAACAATCTCAGTCCTTATGTGTTTGTTTTACTTGCCTTCACTATTTTGCTTGGGGCTATCGGTTATCAATATTTTTCCATCAAAAAACCTTCACCACTGTTCTTTGATACTTTGCGCTCATTGACCGCAACTGACGATAAAGAATTTGATGCAAGCTATTCCCCAGATGGTCAATACATCGTTTTTCACCGCTATTTAGATAAGTTTTGCGATAATAAGATATGGGCAAAAAAGGCGGATACCCAGCAAGAGATCCTGCTCACAGAGCGCTTTGGAGCATACGGCAGGCATAGTTTCTCAAAAGATGGTGAGCAGTTACTGTTTTTGGCCACCGACGCTTGTAGCGAGCCCGTTACACAAAAGCGCTGCTACGACCTTGTAACACTCGATTTTACTAAAGCATTGAAAAGCCCTCAGCAGCCAAAAGTTATTCTCCAGTGTAAAAACTCAGTGGTTGATAAGCCTATCTGGCTGAACGATGGCAATGTGGTATTGAAGCAAAAACAAGGCGAGCGCTGGAAGCTGATCAATTACTCCATTGATGACGACAGCGGTGTCGATCTTTATACCGTAGAAGACGGGACGTTGATTGATTACGCTTATTCCCCTCAAGATGATTTAATCGCGGTCAGTAGTATTCATGCCGATGGCCTACATTATATTGATATGCTAAAACCCGACGGTGAGTTGATCTCTAGCCATCAGATCCAGCTGCCGCCGGAAATTACTAAATTTCACGATATCTACCCAAGTTTTGACCCACTCAACCAGCAATTGATTTTCAGTACCGGACGTCAGCTATTTAGTCTGACTTATGAAGGACTTGTGAGTAAAATTCAATTGCCGTTTTCAGATCGAATGAGACAGCCTGAATTTCGTCCTGATGGCAAAAGTGTACTGATGATCAAAGGGCCTTACGACAGCGATATCGTCAAATTACCGCTGACACAGTTAGCACAAGGCGCTCAAACATACACCAGCTTTGCGCGAACCAACCTTGGTGAAGATTATGCTGTCTTTCAGCCAGATGGAGATTTAGTGGCATTTTGGTCAGAGCGCTCTGGTACTGAACAGGTGTGGTTAAGCGATGGCAATAACACGCGACAACTGACTAACTTCCCCTTAGATACTTTTGTTCGCGGGATCCACTGGGCTGAGGATGGCCAAAGCATATTGGTCAGTGCCAGTGGTGTACTGACGCGAATTGCTTTAGATGGCAGCTTGACATCTTACCCGCACGCCTACCCTGTTTTACGCTTATATCAATGGAAAAGTGCAAAACAACGTGCGCTAACACAGATTCGGGTAAAGGGAGAAATGAAGTTAGCTGCTTATGACTTTGCTCAACAATCGTTTGAAATACTGACGCAGCAACCTGTGCTGTGGGCACTTGAAAGTGAACACGGTAAAATTGTGTATAAGGATAGACTTGATCAGTTTTGGCAAATCGGCGCTGTTGAACCTCAGCGGATCAGTGCACTAAACAATCAAGGCGGCAGAGGAAAATCTTTTGTAATGCGCGGCAATGGGATATATGGCGTCAATGAAGATAATCAACTTTGGTCCTATGATCTGGACAAGACGTCGTTTACTATACTCGGTGAAGTGCCTACCAGTGTTGACTATCTCACCGATATTAACGATAACGATGTACTATTGATAAATCGAATATCGGCCAAGAAAGAAGTGGTAGAGCTTACGGTTGCGAATCAATAACTGGAGTATAAAATGAGCCAATTAGCTCAATATCAGCGTTTTAGGCAAGAACTGGGGCAATTGCTCGCACAATACAAAGGCTATGGGTTTGTACTCGGTTTTTTGCTAAATCTGAGTATTTGGCATATTGCATCTCAGTTTGTTGCTGATCCCTTTGTCTCTAACTTTTGGAATCAAGTGTTTGTTTCCTTGCTCTTTTCTGCGGTTTTTTATCTGCGCTCAGAGCGTACGGTAAGTTGATGTGGCGCTAACTCCTCATTCTGAGTTAGTTCATAAAGTTTGGGTCCACTTAAAAGCTAATTACTTGTTGTCATAGCTTTTAAGTGGATCATTCAATTAAGTGAGCTGTTATAAGACTAAAGCTCTGATTTTAGAATATCAATGGCACGTTCTACTTGATTATCAGTACCATTGATTATGCTCTCTCTAGTTCTTGGCACTAAATAATCTGGCGCAATACCTGCGTTGATCAGAGGGTCACCATTATAGCGGCTTGATAGAGTATTGGTGTAATGAAGTTCAACACCTAAATTCCCCTCTCCTACTCCCCCGAAAAAAGGGATCCCAAATACTGTTCCGTTAATTCCTGATGTGTGTTCTCCTAATATGGGCAAGCCGCCACTGCGTGCAAATATTAACGCATGTTCCCCTTGGCTTTGGCTTCTCCTAGAGGAAAGTACAATGGCGGGTATCGAGAGTGGGTTGGCATCTCTATGAATTATTTGCTGAAATGACTGAGCCTTTTTATCTGCTTGATTTGGTGCTCCTTGCCATAGCACAGACAAAGTATCATTAATCGCATCTTGTTTGATAAACCAACTTAATACGCTTCGCCATCCGTCCCAGCTTTGTGGGTAATGGCGAAAGTCGATCACGACGGCTTGTGCATTTTTTAACGTTTCTTTTATCGCGTTCAGGTCATCTGGTGTAACGTTATAGATATTGAGTTTATATATATTGTCACCCAGATATTCAATGTTTGATGGTGAGTGAGGCACGTAGGGTGAGCTAACAAGAGGTTTTATTTCACTGGGTTCTATTGGCGTTATAGTTGCTTGATAAGTAGTGCCCGTTGACTTTTTAAGGGTAAAACTAAGCGGGATCTTTTCTGTAAAAAAGAACTGCTGTCTCGCAGTATGACTCAATCTTTGTAATTCACTTTTCAAAGAGTAAAGCGCTTTCCTTGAAAGGTACTCAATAATATCTTCACCATTGACGGTAAGTAGCTCATCTCCAACCTCAACGCCATTTGGATCATCTTGTTGAGCGCTTGTAACAATCGCTTTGCCTTCTACTATCTCGTAATAAAAAGTACCATAATATGTATTGTTATTCGTAAGCATATTAGTCGTTTTGATTATGATGTGGTTGTCATTCAATTTTGTGAACTCGGTATTAATTAGTTGCAGCCTTTTATTTGGCTCTTCAATTAAGCATGCGGCTAGTAGTGGATTCAAACTTGCTGGCCAGTCGACATCAATCTGTTCAAAGTAAGGCCAGAAATGTTGAATGTTGGCCCACATTCCTGACACAGTAGCCATACATGTTTCAATATGCGCGAAGTTAGGTTCAACTTGCCATCGTCCTAACTCTGTATATGTGCCACCTGTGAGCTCTGTTTTAACTGGTAGGTAGAGTGGTAAGTAGAGGGAACTCTGATAAAAGTTGAGGGTTACAAACAGTTCGTTGGGCGCGAATTCTCTCTCTTGAAGCTCGTTAAACGAGCCTGCGGTAAGCAAACTCGTATAAGCACTTACGTTTGCCGGCGCATTTTGTATCCAAGTATATGTTTGCGCATTGGGTAACAATTTTGGAATGTGATTTTGTTGTGTAACCAAGTAAGGCGCAATTTGTCTTAAGAGTTCAATCCCTTTTTCTCTGCGCTCTGTACTCGATGTTTGGTTTAATTCGACAATGCTTTCTGCGATGAAAAGTGACCAATCTGAGCCTCTCACCTCGGCAGAAGGATAAAAATACTGAACAGCATGCGCTAATTTAACAAACTCAGAAACATCATCAATAAAGCTTTGGTCAAAGCTCATATTAGGAAGAGGTGTGGGTGATGATGGTAAAGGCGTATTTGTTGGAGGCTTGTTAGAGGTTATATCTGTTGGAGTTGTATCACTTGTGTCACTGCCACATGCCGTCAGTACAAAACATAAAATTATGCTAGTAAGTTGCTTTATCATTTTTATATCCTTACGCAATTTTTTAGGTACAAGTTAGCTGTTATTTGAACAGCTGTAAACTTTAAGGAGCAAATGGGCAAGTTTGAATTGGCAAACGTGTAGCTAGATTGCCTAATTTTACTGTTATTAATTCAATTCATTTGCTGTGTTTAAATTCATTAATGCCAGTTGAAATTCGGTAGCAGGAGCATGTTTATTGTTTCATGCGAGTAACCAATTAGGGGAAGAATCACTTTGACTAATTAAAGTGAGACGTATACCTTAAGGCTGTTGCTGAGATGGAGACGGGATTTAATGCAAGCAATTGAGGGTAAGGAAAATGCGGTTGATTTCATTGAAAACTATAAGTTTGACGAAGCTGTACTGGAGTGGTTTGACTGGTATATAGAAACGCACTTGGAATATAAATTATCTGATGATGAGATCCAGGTGGTCGTTGAGGGTCTAAAAGACTATCTAATATTTGTGGTTATTTCACCACAAGCAGTTGCTGCAGCAAGCAAGTTAGTTGATGAGTTATTCCATGCATTTATTTTGCATACAGAACTATACCAAGCATTTTGCAAAGGTGTTGGGCAGTTTATACACCATTATCCAATTAGAAAAAAGTGGTTCTCGGGAATGAAACTCCACTAGAAAATATTGAATATAATGATCATTACCAATCCATAATAAGAACATACTGTCTAGCTTGTCAGGCATCAGATCTCGATCCGCTAACCACTAATCAAGTTCCCTACTTATTTAAAGTCGATTCAATATTGCCTGAAAAACACGCCGCCTTATTCGACATCAAGTTTTTTCAATCTGTACTGCCTAAGTTAGGTGTACATAACTTTATAATTCAAGAGTAAAGGAGATAGTCATGTCATATTTAAAAAATCGTGCTAAGCGTAATGAAGCTGCCCATTCACAAGTTGAGATTGAGCTGACGAAACCCAAAAAGTTTGTAGATGTATGCCTAGCAGGTGTTTGGCCTCGCAAGTAAGTAGCGCATAAGCAAAGCCGGTTTATGCTGGCTTTTTGGAAAGAGTATGCTGGATAAAATTGAAGCCTTAGAGCGAGCGTTACATTCGCCAGAGCTACGAAAAAATATTAATCTGATCTCGGACTACATCCATGATGAGTTTTCAGAAAGTGGACTATTTTGTGATGGTATGACAAAAGATGACATTATTGAAGGCTTGAAGAGTGAAGATCTCAGCGAGCATAAAATAATTAGCGAGGATTATAAGTTAGTTGAGCAGAGTCCCAATAAGGTTGTGATTGAGTACGTCTCCGCACTGGAAAATACCTTGGGTGAGAGGTCTTATGACGCACTAAGGCAGTCTATTTGGTATTTATGTAGCGATGAAAAATGGCGGTTGATAGGTCACTCTGCAAATTTGTTATAGCGCCAAGCCTGTAATCTATTGATAAAAGAGTGGATTGAGAAGCGCGAGGTAGAAGCACGCATCCTGCGTGCCTATTCAAAGTTAACTGGGCGTGGCTATAAGCAATATTGTGAGATGATCTTATACACTTGGTTGATATTGTCGCCTGCTTTAAATTCTTTACTAATCGGCGTTGGATCTGAGCCAATCCAGATTTTTAATTCCGCATCAAGGTCGAAGTGACCCGCAGATTCTTTGCTGTACTTTGTGATTTTGCTATACGGGATACTGAGCATTTCTACTTTGCTGCTCGTCATGCCTTGCTTGTCGATTAAAATTAGGCGTTTGTTGGTAAAAATAAACAAGTCGCGGATCACCTTGTAAGCTTGTGCAACTTCTTCTCCTTGAATTAGCGTATCTGCTAATAACTTATCTACTTCGCTATTGTCTACTTCGCTTGCATTACCGAGTAGACCACTTAATAGTCCCATTGTTATTCTCCGTTTTATTTCAATTCGTCTTAGGCTGATCGCAAGATAGTGCTTAGGTCGAAATGAATTAATGATGAAAGTGCAAAACCAGCATAGAAAAGCGTGCTGATTTTGCCAAATAAATAACCCGAGTTTGGAGTAAGGAGTTAGCTTATATCTCTTATCAAACAAATTTTGCCATCGCGAAATGCAAACTCTGAGCGGCCTTGTAAGGAGATGCTTTGTCCTGCTTTCATGCCATTGGCCAAGTCTTGGGCTAATTTAGCTTTGTAGGTCACATGAACAATAAACAGATCATTGTCTTGCGTGGCAGCGGTTAAAGATTGATTGCGTTCGGAAAATAACTTAGCGGACTGATTTGCTAATTCTGCAAATTCCATTTTACTGGTTGTACGCGTTGTAATTTCACCATTGGCGAGATTCTCAAACACGACATCATCCGTGAGCTGAGCTAGCATTCCCGGAATATCAAAATGATTGTAGGCAGAGATATAGTTTTTCACTAAGGTTTCCATTTTTTCCTCCTTGGTGTAATGGATGCTAATAAAAACTTAGATCGGTTTGTTCAATTTCGCACACTCTTTTTACCACTTTTTGCTGTGCCATCATTCGCATAAATCGGCCCAAATGTGCATAGCTTTTTGGCGCAGTATTAAACCCACTTGCCCAATGGGCTAGCATAAACAAATAATAGTCACAAAGCGTGAGCTGCTCACCAACTAAGTAGGTGTGTGTTGCTAACTGTTTGTCGATAAGTGCAAACATGTCGCCGACTCGTTGCTCAGCGGCTTGAGACATGGTCTTGCTGCTCTCTGGTGACAGCTGATATTTTTCAGGATAGAAATACAGCATGAGTTCTGGCTGAACCGTCGTGGTTAAATAAAAAAGCCACTGATAAAACGTGGCTCTCTGTGGGGTTGCTGGCGCTGGGATAAGCTGTCCTTCAGGGTGCTTTTCACATAAATGCAAACAAATTGCTGCACTCTCGAAGATGATTTGGTCACCGTCGACCAATGTCGGGATCCGTCCTGTTGGATTGAGTTCTAAATAGGTCGCAGACTTTTGTTGTTGTGTTTTTCTATCGACCAAGAGCAGTTCTTTTTCTAGTTGTAGGTGCTCAAGTACGAGATGCGGTGCCCAACTGGCATTACGAGGGTAGTAAAATAACTGATACATCTTTTGCTATTCCTTGACGATACTTTTTGTTAGCGTGCAATTGGTATTAGATGGTTGCAACTTTTACGGAGGCTGTAAACCGTTATTTTGCTTTTAGCTGGAGAATCAAAAATGTATATTGGCAAGCTGTCAAAGCAAACTGGGCTGTCAGTAAAGACCATTCGCTTTTATGAAGAGAAAGGGCTTATCCCTACCCCGGAGCGTGTTGGTAAATATCGCGTCTATTCTCAAGTAGATGTCGATCTGCTGTTATTAATAAAAGAAGCAAAATCGCTCGGCGTGTCGATTAAGCAATTACAGCAGGTGATTGAAATTAAAGGGCGGCAAGTCAACTGGGTAGAAATCAACACATTTTTAGTTGAATTCAAAGCATCCTGCATAGAGCAAGTTGCGCAGCTTCAGCAAAAAATACAGCGTATTGAACATTGCATCGCATCGCTTGATGAATGTCCACAAATAAAACTATCCTAACCTGAGGTTTGGATAAGGAATGTTCCAACTCATTGTTGCTAAAGCACAACTTAGTTTTTTCCTTGTCTAGCCAGCAAGATTTAGGGAAAACACCGCTTCCGCGTCCTGCTCTCGCTAAGGTACCTACATCCTGTAGGCAAGGCGAATTTACGCACCAATAGCTGGCTATTGGAAGTGAATTCAACGCAGTTAGCACTAAAACTGGCTGCTAGAAAGGCATTAATTATCCGCAGCTCAGGTAGAGTAACTTGACTCTCCCGTTAAGGGGAGACAGTACACTCGTTTCTCAGTCATGTGATAAGGAAACGACGATGAAAAAAATACTGCTACTAAACGGTAACCCCAAAACCAAAAGCTTGTGCCACGCTATCACCACAAGTTATGAGCGAGCTGCAAGCACCCAACATCAAGTACGCAGAATGGATCTTAGTGAAATGCACTTTGAAATCAATTTGATGTATGGTTATGAAGCGAGCCAACCATTAGAGCCATGCCTCAAGCAATTCCAAGAGAACTTACTGTGGGCGCAGCACATTGTGATAGTAAGCCCAATTTGGTGGTTGGCGTTACCAGCCAAGCTCAAAGGGCTAATAGATAGAGCATTACTTCCAGGCTTTGCTTTTAAATACAGTGAGGCCGGCACTGAAATTGAAAAGCTTCTACCGCATAAAACCGCAAGAGTCATTCTCACCTCAGACACGCCGCAAACTTATTTGCAAGAAGTTGCTGCTGGGCTTATGGCTCAGCTAGAACATGGGACATTGGGATTTTGTGGTATAGAGCCAACTCAACATACGCTATTTGGCCCTGCGCACTTAGCAACGCCTGAGGTAATTGATAACTGGCTGAGTGAAGTGACAAGCCTAGCCGTGCGGGGTGAGTGAATAAAAACACATAACTTCTATTGCTAAGCTTATTTTAAATCAAAATTTGCAATGCCGAATGTTGCTATCTTTTACACCAAGATGGCAACTTGGGCGGAGTGTATGCGAATTTGGAGTTTATTTCTTTTTGCGTTTCCATTATTGGGAGCTGCAAATGAGCCAATTCTGCCACTTGAGCCTGCAATAGGACTTGATGCCGATAAAGTTAGCTTGGGCAGATCACTTTTTTTTGATAAGCAGCTTTCCCGAGGAAACCAAGTCAGCTGTGCGTCATGTCACCAATTACTCACTCATGGCGCGGATGTAAAGCCCCTTTCCAGTGGTGTTAATGGCGCACTCGGTGAGCTAAAAACTCCAACTGTTTACAATGCGGCTTTAAATATTCGTCAAGCGTGGGATGGCCGTGCGCAAGCGCTTTATGATCAAATCGACTCACCTATCTTAAACCCAAAAGAGCATGATATGACGTGGCCAGAAGTCGTTGCCAAGTTAAATCAAGATAAAACGCTGGTCGCGCAATTTACTAGAGTGTACTCGCAGGGAGTAACGCAGCACACGATAAAAGACGCAATAGCGACTTTTGAAGGGTCGTTAATCACGCTTAATGCGCCGTTCGATTTATGGCTTAAAGATAAAAGCGTAAAACTGCCTAAGTCGGCTATTGCCGGTTATGAGTTATTTAAACGGTATGGTTGCATTAGTTGTCATCAAGGGCGCAATGTTGGTGGCAATATGTTTGCCAAAATGGGCACCTTTGGTGATTATTTTGGCGATAGAAATACACCAATTCAAAAAGCGGATTATGGTCGTTTTAACGTCACTGGCAATGAGCAAGATCGTTTTGTGTTCAAAGTACCGAGCTTGCGACTTGCTAGCAAACAAGCATACTTTTTTCACGATGCTAGTCATAGCAGCCTAGAAGCCGCCGTTGCGACCATGGCCAAATACCAACTTGGCCGCAATATCTCAGACTCCGATATTAACAAGCTAGTTGCCTTTATTGACAGCCTAGCAGGACATCACCACGAAATGGATTTGGAAAACCACGAATGAAGAATAAGGCCTTCATTGGCGTGCAAGCGTTACTGCTGTGCGCGCCAATTGCGCTTTTTGCGTATTTTTACTCGCAGCAAGAGCTCAGCAGTCAAACACACCAAGCACGAGTTACCCTGCTCTTTGAAGCCAAAAGTATTGATGCCAAACTGGATGCCGCGGTGTTACAAATGCTTAGTGCACAGCTCAATCAATATGATGAGTTAGCGCAATTAGCGCATGCAATTGATGCTTTGAATACACCACAGCGAGATGCATTATTTGCAGAAGCTACGCCTGACATTCGACAGCAATTTGATGCTTATCGTCGGCTACTCAGTAATAAAGTATTGCAAGTCGAGTCCATTAAAACTGCGGCGGCAAATATTAAAAATAGCCTGCTTTATCTTCCCGAGTTGCTAATCGAGCTGGAGCAGAGTGAGCCCGAACTGGCAACCCACGCCAATAGAATGCTTGCTAATTTAATGTTGGGTCAGCTCTACGAATTTGTCGCAGAGCCTTTAATGACCATCAACTCTGAAAGTAGCTTAGAGCAGCTTATCTATCAGCATTTTAATGTTGCCCTTGCTAACAGTGCAGAATTAAAGAAGGCAAAACAACGCTTTTTGTCTTTGCCGAGTGACCAAGCTTTTTCAGCACTTTACGCGGCATATAGCCAGCACCACAGTGAAACCATAGAAAAAACCAAGCATCAAAGTGAATTACTCTTACTGCTGACCATTGTGCTATTTTTGCTCTTGATTGTGTTTGCAAACCGGCTTTATGTGGCCAAAAATAAAATTCTGAGCACCAGCCAAACTTTGTCCGATGCCGTTGCGCGTTTAACCGAAGGCTTTGCTCTTTTTAGTCGCAGCGGCAATTTGCTGCTCTGTAACAGTGCTTGGCGTAATCATTTCGCAATTGCTGATAGCGAAAAAATGCCATGCAAACTAGAAGAGTGGCAGCAGCAGTTTGGAGAAATTTTTAACTCCGATGCCAATTTGCATCAAACCGAATCTGGCGCTTGGTTACAGGTAAAACAAACGAACACGCACAACAATGGCCAAGTGTTTGTGAGTGTTAATGTCTCCCTTTTTAAACAAGCGGAAGAAGAGCTTCGCAAGTGGGGCCATGCCATTGAGCAAAGCCCCTCCTCCATTGTGATCACTGACCCTCGTGCTCGCATTGAATACGTTAACCCTAAGTTTGAACAAGTTACTGGGTATTCACTTGAGGATGTGAAAGGACAAACACCCAAAGTACTAGGCTCCAAACAAGGATTTACCGACTACAAAGCGCTGTGGCAAACCATCAAACAAGGCAAAGTCTGGCGTGGTGAGTTTTACAATCGCCGTAAGTCTGGAGATTACTATTGGGAGTATGCGTCTATTTCCCCGATTAAAAACCAACAAGGGGAAATCATTAACTTTATTGCGATCAAAGAAGATATCACTGCACAAAAAAGCGCAAGTGCACAGCTTAAAACCGCAGCGGCGGTATTTAATGCAACGCAAGAAGGGATCATGACCACCAACGCAAAACTTGAGATCACCGCGGTCAATCCTGCTTTCACCAAAATTACTGGATACGAAGAACATGAAGTGCTTGGTCAACGACCTAATATTTTAAGTTCGGGTAAGCATGACAAACATTTTTATGAGCAGATGTGGCGCACCCTCAACTCGCACGGACAGTGGGCAAGTGAGATCTGGAACAAGCGTAAAGACGGTACTTTATATCCAGAGTGGCTAGCAATCAGTGTCGTGCATGATGACAAAGGGTTGGTGCAGCAATACGTTGCCATATTGTCTGATATGACCGAGCGCAAAGCGCAAGAGGAGCAGATTGAATATCAAGCCTATTACGATGTGTTGACCGGACTGCCCAATAGAACGTTATTACTCGAGCGCATTGAGCAAGATATTAAACGCATGAGCCGCACTCATCATCAAAGCGCAGTGTTATTTATTGATTTAGATAGGTTTAAGCGTGTCAATGACACCATGGGTCACGAGGCCGGAGATGCCTTACTTATATCCGTAGCCAAGCGCTTAAACGGCCTGCTGCGTAAAAGCGATACCTTGAGCCGCTTTGGTGGAGATGAATTTGTATTGTTATTGAGCCAAATTGCGCATCCGGATCATGCAGCTCAAGTAGCCGATAAAATTGTCAAAGCACTGAGTGAACCATTTGTGATCAACGGCTTTGAGGTATTTACCGGGGCAAGCATCGGGATCGCGATTTTACCAAGTGATGCAAAAGATCAAAAAGAGCTATTACGACTTGCCGATTTAGCCATGTATAAAGCAAAAGAGGCGGGGCGCAATCAGTATCACTTTTTTGCGCAAGAAATGCAGCAACAGGTGAATCGTCGAGTTGAGTTGGAGCAGCTGCTCCGAGCTGCGCTTGAACATCAGCGCTTAACCGTACACTACCAACCGATTGTCGATACGGTGTCGGGTAAATTATATGGTGTCGAGGCGCTCATGCGCTGGCCAACTGATTTCGGCCAGTATATTTCCCCTGCTGAATTTATTCCAGTCGCTGAAGAAAGCGGCCTAATTGCTCCTCTTGGTGAGTGGTTACTTGCTAAGGCATGTAATGATATTCGCAGATTAAATAAAGCGCTCGGTATGAATTGTTATTTGACGGTAAATGTCTCGAGTCAGCAGTATCGACTCGGCTTTAACGCCACTATCATTAAACAAATCATGCAGCAATCAGGCTTTCTTCCAGAGAACTTAACGCTTGAAATCACAGAAAGCATCTTACTTGAAGATGATAAAGCCGTAACCGCTTGGCTGCAAAGCTTAAGGGCAACGGGGGTCAACTTAGCAATCGACGATTTTGGCACTGGCTACTCTTCGCTTAGCTACCTGAAACGCTTCCCCATCAATATATTAAAGATAGACCGAGGTTTTATTCAAGATATAGATCAAAACCAAGATGCTGCCGTTTTGGTCAACGCGATTTTGTCGATGGCAGAGAGTTTATCGCTCAAAGTGATAGCTGAGGGCGTAGAACAACAAGGACAACTAGATTGCTTAAAAGGCTTGGGCTGTCAGTATGTACAAGGATACTTTTATGCCAAACCAATGGCGATTGAGGGATTAATTGATTGGGTTGAGCAATTTGCCATTGCATCGGAGCGAGCATCTCCTAAGTTGTGGTTGGATTGAAGTGTGTGGCTGTTAAATTGCAATATGGAGTGTTGTGATCCAATTAGAGCTGATATCTGGGTCCGTGAATAGGTTCCCAATCAAATGGCAACCCGTTCTAAATAGGTTGGCAAAGCTGTTTAGCTTTGCCAACTACTCAACGCAAAATGGCAGTTAGTAAAATTAAGATCTGTAAAAGTAGGCAAAGTACATTAGTAACAATGATTGCCATTCGCTGAAATCTCAGCCCATACATCAGCCAAAAACTAAACACCAACACATACCCGATTAAAAACGTAAAGGACAAGTTGGTTGGGCCTTGGCGCTCAAGTTCGCTAAGTAGCTGGCCGAATAATGCGATAAAACCGATACCGCCGAAGAACACACCGGCGAAATCCCAGTAGGTATCTTTCGTTTGATAAAAGCCTGTCAGCCATGTTTTCATTCGCTTACTTCCTCTGATAAGTAGATATCACTGATAGTGATTGATACGGGCAACAATATGGTCATGGTGAATAGTGCAAAAACGGTTAACTACGATTACGTCACAGCCAGCGCTAAGTGCAGATCTTACCCCTTGATCTGAGTCTTCAAATGCAAGACATTTAGAGGTTGCCACTCCCAGTCGTTTGGCCGCCAATAAAAATGGCTCAGGGTGAGGCTTACCTTGCCCAACATCATCTGCGGTAATTAATATTTCAGGAATAGGTAAACCTGCTGTGGTGAGTCGTGCAACTGCATTGTGACGATTTGCAGAAGTTGCAACGGCCCACTTGCGTTGCTGTGCTTTTATTTCGCTCAAAAACGATTTAGCTCCAGGAATGGCTGTGACGGTATGGGCAAGGTCGGCTTCTGCTTGTTCCAACAGCTCGACTTCATGCTGGCAATCTAAATGCGGAGTAAATTGTTCTATAAAGTCTTTGAAACGTGCACCTCTGCCCGTAGTTAATACCATTTCTAAATCGACATGATGTTTCTCACACCAAGGCGCGACGGCCTGTCGTACTGCAACTTCAGAATCAACAAGTGTGCCATCCATATCGAATATCAATCCCTGATAATGGTTCAGGTTGAGTGAATTAAGTGCCATTTTTACTCCTTATGATAATGTTTCATGCATAAACAAGCGTTTGTTGATGTTAAACCGGCTTTACCATGCATGTTCATGCAAATAATACGCTTGTATCTCGATCTTTTTCAAGTAAAATTACGCAAAAACATGCAGGAACATGCAATGCTATTGGCAGAACGTCATCAATTCATTCTCGATCAGCTTAATTTACAAGGGCGGATCACCTCAGTGTCCTTGGCGCAAACGCTTGATGTGAGCGAAGACACAATCCGTCGGGATTTAAACAAACTGGCTGAGTTTAAGCTCCTGCGGCGTGTTCATGGTGGCGCTTTAGCGCTGCAGGATAATACTCCTGACTATATCGAGCGTTTAGATAAACCCGATACTAGTAAAATTCGTTATATTGAACCTGCCTTAGCGATGCTCGTGCCTGGACAAACGATAGTGATTGATTCTGGCGAGACGTGCCGTTATTTGGCACAACACTTACCTAAAAATATGCCGTTGACTGTGGTTACGGGTTGTCCACTGATCGCCAAAGAGTTGGCCTATCATTCGCTGGTGGATGTGATTTTACTGGGCGGCCCTATGTTTAAACCAGCAATGCGGGTGGTAGGCATGACGGCGATCGAAATGGTGAAACGGATCCGTTTTGATATTGTTTTTATGGGGATTTGCTCGTTCCATATTCATCACGGTTTTAGTGCAAGCTATATCGAAGAAGCGGAGATCCTCTCTGCGACTATTCGTCAAAGCGATCACACTGTGATTATGGGACCGAGTAATAAACTAGATAAAGTCGCTACTTATCAGATTGTTACAGCTAACGAAATTGACACAATTATTACCGATGAAGAAATCAATCCAAGCTTAAAAAAGCAGATTGAGTCGCTAGAGATAGCGCTGACTTTGGTCTAGGTTAATAATGAAGCCAACAAATTAATATGGATCTACTTAGCAACTAGGGTCGCCGACTGACTATTGAGCTAAGCAGCTGCATACCTAAGGCTTTAATAAGGCAAAAATGTGATTGTTATAGAAACGCTCATTTTTGAATATAGCGCGTTTTAACACCGCTTCTTGCTCAAAACCTGACTTCTCTAGTAGCTTCATTGATGCATGATTGTCGTCAAATACTGCGGCAAAGATCCGTTCAATATTAGTCTCGTTAAATACCTCTGAGGTAATGTGCAAAATGGCTTTATGAGTAATTCCTTTACGCCAATGGCTTTTTGCGAGCCAATAGCCTATTTCACCAGAGCGCTCATATTCAAACTCGCCAGGGTTAACACCTATACAGCCGATAAGCTGCTGACCATCGCAAATCGCCCGAACATAGCCGTGTTTACTACCTTCATTTACCCACCACATGGCATCTTGCTCGGTGTAAGGTTGCGGAATTTTTGTTGATAAATACCGAACGACATCGGGATCGTTCAAAATCACGACCATGTTGGCAACATCATTGGCTTGGAACGGTCTTAGCTTGAACATTGAGCTCTCTTTCAATAAATTTAAACGTAAATTCATCAATAAGTTACCATTCCTTTTCGGGGTATACAATGCGTGCTTTGTGCAGAGAAAAGCAAGCTGGGGTTGATTGTCGTCATCTGACTTTATTTTGCGTATTCTGATTGCATTAAATAAGGTTAATTATTTTATGGACGAGGAATCTACAGTGCTCACTTTAAACCTTGCATCGCAAATTCTTCAATTGAGATTACCTAACCTTAACTCGGAATAAGAAGTTAGTTAAGCTACTAAAATACCTAAGTTCAAAAGCGTAATATCACTCTAGCCAGAAGTTATTTCGTAATACAAGGTAAATTTGTGCGTCAATAGCTAGCCTATTGCAAGCAAGTTTAACGCAGTAGTAAGGGATAACAGCTGCTAGAGAACAAGTTGTTATCCCGAGCTCATATATGGTCTCCTCCCTTATTGCAAGGCTTCTTTAGTAAATAACAGGGTCAGGATTGCTGTCATATATACGGTCTGTTAATGAGTTCTATTTGAAACTCTGACCTAGATGTAAATCGCGCATATTGTCCTAATCAGGTTATCGGTATTTAGCTACCCCTGAGCTCGACAGGTTTTCAATATGCCGGTTTGACCTGTTATGTCATCTACTTCAGTCACTTTCGCAATTCGGTGAAAGAAATCTACTTATCTTGCTTGATATGCCTCTTTTGATACTGTAATTGCCCAAGTCACTCCAGCCATTTTATTCGCATAAGCGACACAGGCTTTGTTATGCCCTCGCGTTTGTACAAGTCGATTTATCCAAAGACTAAGTTGGTCTGTTTTATACTTTGCTCTCGATACAACCGATTTCGCCCCTTGAATAAGTAAACACCTCAAATATCGATTACCACGCTTACTTATCCCGAGCAAAACTGATTTTCCACCCGTACTACGTTGCTTGGGCACGAGACCTAATGAGGCTGAAACATCTCGCCCTTTTGTATAACCACTACCATTACCCACTTCGTTAAAGTAACTACTTGCAACTATTGGCCCTATGCCCGGAATACTCTGTAAATTGACGCATATCTCATTGTTTTTAACTTGCTCTTTTATCTGTTGATTGTACGTTTCAATACTTTCATCAAGCACTTGTAGGAGTTTATAGAGTTGGCTAAGCACTTGTTTAAAGCTCGTGGTCAATACTCGCTCCTCACCTAACAAAGCAACCACTTCTTTGCGAACATTTTCGATACCTTTAGTAATGGCAATGCCGTACTCAAGTAGCAAACCTCGAATTTGATTACTCAGTGCTGTTCGTTGACCAATTGCAAGCTCTCTCACTTTATGGATTGTTTGACTATCTTGCTGCTCTAATGTTTTCACTGGAACTGAGCGAATATGTGCCTGCTGTGATGCAATTAAAATTGCATACGCATCGTTGTAATCATTTTTATTCCCCGTCAAAAATGGCTTCACGTGTTGTGGTGGTATGAGCTCAACTTGAAAACCTAATTGGCTAATTTCACGACCCCAATAATTAGAGGTTCCACACGCTTCCATGACTAATTTACAATTTGGCATTTGTGCCAAATAAGTCAGTAGTTGACGACGTTTAATAGCTTTCTTTACTACAATCTTATTGGATAGGTTACATCCAATAAAATGAAAAATATTTTTTGCGATGTCGATACTGATTGTTGTAATCTGCATTTGGTCTTCTCCCATTTTGATTGTTTGCAATTCAATCATGGCACACCGATGCCGAGTGTGGGAGGAGACCATTACATCAGGTTACCTATATTGTTTTTATTTTGTTTGCCCTAATTAAGAGAGTGGGATTACAAATTAATTGCAAAGGACTAGGAAGAAAAAACGATGGATAAAAATACCTTAATTGAATTGGTGACTGAGTACTTTAAAAAGATTGATGCTGGAGATTCAAGCTATTTAGACTTATTTCATGATGACGTGACTTTCTTTTTTCCAAAGTTTGGTGACGCTGTTGGTAAGCAAGCATTACTTGAGTTTGGCGATAAAATTGGCAGCTCACTCAACAGTATTTGGCACGATATTGCGCATTTTAATTTCATTGTGTCTGGAAAAACTGTTGTTGTTGAAGGGCGCGAAGGCGGTGTGATGCGTGATGGTACGCACTGGCCTGATAATCAAATTTCATCTGGCCGTTTTTGTAGTGTGTTCGAATTCTCTGATAACTTGATCACAAGAATGCATATTTATGTTGATCCAGACTTCTCAAGCCAAGATAGTGATAGAATTTCAATATTATCGCGCTAATGTTGAGCGTTTTGATAAATAAAAGGATAGCTGAATTATGGTTTTCTCTGAAAGTGAAAAAGACACCTTACTCGCACTCAAGGGAGTTGGCCCTACGGTAATAAAGCGTTTTGAAGAAATCGGTATTTGCAGTTTGAGCGAACTTGCGACTTATGAAGTTGAAGAAATTGCTGAGCGGGTCGCTTCTATGTTGCGAACAACTTGTTGGAAAAACAGCCCACAGGCCAAAGCTGCGATCCAAGCTGCTATTACCAAAGCCAAAGAAGTAAGTTAACTGACTGGTTTATGGGTGGTGTGATGTAAAGCCCCTTTACATTTAGTGGGTTAGATTTATGGGTTTTACCGCTCTATCATCCGCAGCTGAGAATATGAGTTAACCATCGTACATCGGGTTGCAACTTAAACTACAGGTTTTTAAATCAGGGCTCCTTTGAAGTGATGAATAAGGGAGTGTTTGCAAGAAAGCTCCCTTATTATTTGTTGCAACGAATAATCAATCTGCTGCGATAAAAGTAGCTTACTTTTCGTGTTGTAGAACATTCACTAAGTAGCCAAAAGGATCCCGAACATAAAAGCGGCGCACACCCCAGGGCTCCGACACGGGTCCATACTCAATCTGTATTTGCTCCGCAACAACTCTATTCAAAGCGGTGTCAAGGTCGTCGACTTCTATGGATAATTGAGGCACAGGCGTTCCTGATCCCCCTTCAGATGCCACACTAATTTGTGCGATCATTTCTTCACCTGAACTAAAAGTTTTAATCCAGCCATGGTCCATGACAAGTTCAAGACCAAAGACACGTTCATAGAATACTGCGGCATCCTCTGGGTTGGGGGTGTTAATATTTGAAATAATCCGTTTTACTTTCATTAGACTAAGCTCCAAATATGTCTAAGCGTGTGCTTAAAACTTTGTTTCACCGCCCTACTGAGAAGCGGCTGCTATAAAGTTGAGATCAAAACGTCCGTCCGGATCTTCTACTTTGATAAGCTCGTTAAACGGTTTGTTTTTTAACGCCTTATTTTCAGCAAAGATGTCTAGTAATAGTGGTTTTACTTCGTTTCCGCATAGTGCCTCGGCGAGCGCTTCATGAGATAGCTTGAACAACATATCCATATTCTCGTCCTCGTCTTCAACGAGTTCTATATCTTCCCAGCTCTCGAAAATGTCTCTCAGTTTACTGACTTCTGGACAATCATCTTCAAAATCAGACAAGATGATAAACTCGTCTGAAGCAACGTTTTTATGCTGCTCGAAACGGCTGTCGGGCAGGCTGTAGATATTCCAATTTACATCGTAATGCCAAAATTCAACAGATAACGACATATGAGAATAAGTACTTTGATTTACATAAAATTTTAACTCGTTGATACGCTTTTTAATAAGCGTAATTAAAACGTTTTCGTAGGCTTCAATAAGCGTATTTTTATCAAACATAATGTATCCTAACTGCAGTCTTAAACAATAAAACTACGTGCTCCTAAATTGGTTCTCAGTATTAATTCCACTCTACTATGTAAATGTGAACTTTTGTTACTGGTGTTTGCTAAAAGGAAATTTATCCAAAACAGATCAATTTAACCATCAGTGTAGAAAAAATACCAGATTATGCAGAGCCTGTATGGCTTTAATTTGACAGTATAGGTTTACTCAGAATAAGTTAGCTGTTTCGTTATAAAGCCACTGCACAATAGGGCCTTTACTTTGTTCTCTGCGTTGCACTATGCCCATTTCGACGACCAAAGAGTTAGGAATATGCTCGGTTGACAGCTCGAATAGTTCTCCCATGTACCAAGGCGTATTGACAACATGTTCAGGTACTAATGCCCAACCAACGCCTCTAATGACTAAACCCATGATGTAATAGTAACTGTCAATGTGCCAATGGCTTGTGGATATGGCTTGTGACTGAGTATTACCAATGCGGTCGCGTATTACGAGCTGCCGATGTCGATTTAGCTCTTCAATACTCGGGGCTGGATGTTGTGCCAGCGGGTGGTGAGGGGAGCAGATCAAGATTTGTTTAAAGCTGTTTATCGAAGTGAAATCCAGCGATTCTGGCAATGGTTTTTGGTGAAATAAAATGCCTATTTCTGCCCTTTTTGCGCTTACCCATTGTGCAATGTCGTCTTGAGAGCCATTAATAATGGCTAATTTTAATAACGGAAATTGCTGAGCCAATCGTTCAAACAAAGATTCAAATGCGATGATGGGTACTGCTTCATCCATGGCAACGGTGAGAGACACCTCTTCGCCACTATTAAGAGAATTGGCTCTTGATTGCAGTCGCTGACACTGCATGAGCACCGCTTCGGCTTCTTTAAACAGATCGAGACCAGCTTGATTTAACACTGGCAGTCTGGCGGAGCGGTCAAAAAGTGCAAAGCCTAGATCGGCTTCCAGATTGGCAATTGCGGTGCTGACCCGAGATTGTGCCTTCCCCAAGTGTCTTGCTGCAGCTGAAAATGACCCCAACCTGACGGCGGTGACAAAGGCTTCGAGTTGATCGAGTGTCCAATGCATGATTATTTAA
The DNA here is from genome assembly GCF_024746855.1 of Pseudoalteromonas maricaloris. NCBI lineage: Bacteria > Pseudomonadati > Pseudomonadota > Gammaproteobacteria > Alteromonadales > Pseudoalteromonadaceae > Pseudoalteromonas > Pseudoalteromonas maricaloris. The sequence continues at coordinate 870,980 of NZ_CP024626.1, forward strand.
CCTATCCGAATTCCGGATGGATACTAATTTTGACCAATCTCAATTACAAGGATAATAACCGTTTTTCTTGCTTAAGGATTTCATCATGCTGTTAGATTCAGCGAGCAAAACCCCCACAAAAGACGCTAACGTTACCCGCACTTTTTGGCGTTATACCATCCCTGCCGTTGTCGCAATGATGGTCAATGGATTGTACCAAATCGTCGATGGTATTTTTATTGGTCACTACCTTGGTGCTCAGGGGTTGGCCGCTGTAAACCTTGCTTGGCCCATTATAGGGATCATTATTGGTTTTGGCGTTTTAGTCGGGATGGGAGCTGGCAGTTTGCTGTCGATTTATCGTGGCGCTGGCGACAATACAGGTGTGCAGCAGCTGATGAGCACCAGCTTTTGGCTCATCGCTATATTGGCTGTGGTTGCAATGATTGTCCTTGTATTATTCGGACCGAGTTTGCTCGAGCTTCAAGGTGCATCGGGCGAACTTTTACATTCCAGTTTGGCCTACTTACAGGTATTGAATTGGGGAGCTGGGGTTACCATTGCGGCAGGTGCGCTGCCGTTACTACTAAGAAACAACGGTAAACCAGAAATGGCAACAGCGTTGCTAATTATAGGGGCGCTCAGCAATATAGTGCTCGATTATTTTATGATTGTGAAAATGCAATGGCAACTGCCCGGTGCTGCACTTGCTACGCTGATTTCACAAGGGATAGTCGCACTGGCGGCGCTCTACTTTTTGCTCACGTCTAGTGACGAAAGTAAACCCAAAGGCGCGTTTAATCAGCCACTAGCTCTGGAAATACTAAAGCTAGGCGCTGCAGGGTTGGTGATGTTTTTATATTTTGGCTTTATCGTTGCGTTACACAACAAGCAGTTGCTGATATTTGCCAGTGAAGTTGAGGTGGCAGCTTTCGCTGTGGTTGGTTACCTTGGCGTTATTTACTATTTTATCGCAGAAGGCGTAGCGAATGGTGTCCAGCCGCCCATCAGTTATTATTATGGAGCAGGCCTTTACCAGCGCATTCACACTATGTTTAAGCTGGCACTCAAAGTGAGCTTGGGTGTTGGTGTGATGATGGTAACGATGTTTTATCTGTTTCCGAAGGATGTACTTGGGGTCTTCAGTGAGGATTTGGCTTTGCTCAGCGCGGCCGAGCGTGGTTTGCAGCTGCATCTATCCACGTTATTCTTGGATGGCTTTATATTTCTTACCTCGATGTACTTTGTTGCGGTAGGCAAAGGCGGTAAAGCGTTGGCTATTTCGCTTGGAAACATGTTGGTGCAATTGCCGTTTTTATATTTATTGCCCTTCTGGTTTGGTGTTGATGGGGTGTGGCTTGCGGTACCTATCTCAAACATCACGTTAACCGTTATTATCATCCCTCTGCTTTGGCGTGATTTATATCAGTTAAAGCATGCAGATATGGAGGCTACGTCAGGTGATAAGCAGTGCGCTTAGTTGCATACTGTAGGCGCTTATTTTAAGCGCCTTCTTAGGGTTATCTTTGGCGTATGTAGTAATTTTTTACCACGCAATCTAAATATCTCACAGCATTCACATGTCTAAATTTAAGCGGTTCGTTTAATCCTCCGAATAAAGGTATTCCGCCACCTAAAATAGTTGGAATGGTCGTGATAATTAGCTCATCAATGAGATCTTGTTGAAGAAAGCTTTGTATGGTTTTTCCGCCATCAATGTAAAGGTTTTTAAAGCCCTGCTGAGCCAGTTGTTTGACGATATCTGTCAGTTCACCTCGTACAAGCGACACCTTATCTGAAAAGGCTTTTGGTACATCTTTAAGCGTATTACTTAGTACAAAAACAGGTTTATTGTATGGCCATTCGCAATCAAATCCTTGGATTGTCTCAAAGGTATTACGTCCCATGATGATGGCATCTACGCGGGCCATAAAATCGGCGAACCCCAAGTCTGAACCTTCAGGGTTGGGTAAATCGTGTAGCCAGTCTAAGCAGTTGTTTTTATCCGCGATAAAGCCGTCTAGGCTTGCCCCAATATAGACGATGTTTGCCATTTTATACTCCAATTGAACCCCAAACCATTTCAAGATAAAATAAATTCTACGGTGTAGAATTTATTTTATCTTAGCGAGAGTAAACAATGAGTGTCAAGGATAAGAAGCGTGGCCGACCGTTAGCGGAAGGTGAAGCACTAAGTCAGGAGCGGATCATACAAGCAGCCAAATTGCAGATGAAGGAAAGCAGAAAAGTGCCTAGTATTCGAGCGTTGGCGAGCAGCCTAAATGTCGATGCGATGGCAATTTATCATTACTTTAAAAACAAACAGGCTTTGCTCGAAGCTTTGACCTGCTCTTTAGTCGATGAAATCTATGAACCTAGCTGCGCTGAAAAGTGGCAAACAGAACTACAAAAGCTCAGTGCAAGTTATTTACAGCTACTCGATGACTATCCAGGGTTGTTAACTGTGCTGCTGTCAATGGACTCAGTAGGTCCAGCTCAAGTATTTCAAACTCGATTTGAAGAAGTGACTCAAACGCTTGAATTACCAGGGCAGGCACAACAAGATGCGATTTGCTTACTGGTTGATTATTTACATGGGGTAGCACTCGCTATGGAGTGTAACCCAGATAGAGAAGCGTTAAATGTCTCGATGACAAGCGGTGCAATTGCACTAATTTGTAAAGCGATTGAGGCTTAAGTGTCATTGCGTTGTGGCGTTGTGGCGTTGTGGCGTTGTAAAGGGGCATTACAACACATAGAGGCGAAGTACCTGTTAGGGGCGCTTGAGATAACGGTTGGGAGTGGTGCCGATTATTTCTTTAAAATCTCTTATAAGGTGGGACTGATCGGTATAGTCCAACTGAGCAACAATATCTGCCATCGTAGTCACATTGGATTCAAGCAGTGCAAGTGCTTGGTGCAGGCGATACTTTCGAATTAGCCATTTAGGACTAAAACCTATGTAGTGTTGGCAAAGCCTTTGTATTTTTCGTATTGGCATGTCGCAGTGTTTAGCAAGTTGCTCAACCGTAAAAATATCGCTGTGATCTTGCAAGGTGTTGAGAATATATTCAGCCATAGCAGCACCTGTGCTTTGAGGGAGTGTAAACGACATTAAAAATTGTGATAGCACTTTTACCCGCTCTGCATCATCACTTGCCATGGTTAATGAAGAAACCAGCGGACTCGATGGCACATCGCAAAGATGCTCCCAAGAAAAGGTTTTATCGACACATGCCAAAGGGGTGATATTAAATTGCTCCACTAGGGCACCGACCCTAAATTTAACCCCCAAGAGCTGCCCTTTTCCACGCATTGTGTAATCGTATACTTTGCTTACAGGGCCAATAATTTTTATTTCATCGGTACTTTGCAGCAAATGAAAGTTGGGATCTGGTAAGTTTCTTTGTGTATGAGTTTTATTATCCGGCAAACACCAGTCGACAAACCAAAATTGCTCGACAAGATCTTTTAACTCTGTGCATGGGAAATACCGTCTAAGCTGGTAGTTTGGCGCGCTTTGTTGTTGGTGAAGTACGCCGTTGATTGGGCTAAGGTTAGATTTCATCGCTGCCTTGTTATGGATAGAGCTTATTGTTTGTTGTCGTGTTTTTACAATACCAATTTTAAATTGCGTGCTAGATTTAAAACAAGCTGCATGAAACTGCAGAGCAAGGTCAAACTCTTCTACTATAAAATTAAGGGAAATGCGATGCAACTAACAGGTGTGTACGAAATTATCAATTGGCAAGAAACCACAGAAAAACAATTTGATGATGGTGCTAAACTCTCCAAAGCCGTGGTGAGCCTCAGTTATGAAGGCGAAATTGAAGGCAGTAGCGAAGTTTATTATCAGCTTCACTATACCGAAGAAGGAGATGTTGAGTTTAATGGCTTTGAAGCAGTAACCGGGGGCTTTTCTGGGCAACAAGGTAAGGTTGTATTGATGCACGATGGTCGTTTTAAGCACGGTAAAGCACATAGTAATTTTACGGTGGTACAGAGCGATGTTGACGCGATTGCGGTGGGTGACAAAGGGTCATTTGAGTCGACTGAGGGAAAAAAGGCAAACTACCAAATAACACATAACTGATAGCTTCAATGTTATTGCGCTAGGCTAAGTAGCGGTGTCTTCTCATGTCTAGCGTGTACAGCGCATCAACTAACTCAGCAAAGTGACTAATGACGACATCTGCTTGCTCTGCGTAGTGAGGTTTGTCATTGGGGGCAAACAAGCATGACGGCATATTGGCGTTATGTGCCGCCTCTATATCGTAGAGGTAATCGCCAACATAAACACATTGATAAGGTGGCACTTGCCAGGTCTGAGCAACTTGCAGCAGTGCGGCTGGGTCTGGTTTGGCTGGCGCGTCGTCTCTCGTTAAAATCAATGGAATTGGCAATCCCGCTGTTTTAAGCTTCAATCGCGCCGCTTTTGCAAAGTTTCTGGTCACAACGGCAAGCGGGACACCCATTCTCGAAAGGTGCGCAACAGACTCCTTAACCCCAGGAATAACTTCACAGTGCTGTGCGTCACATAATTCATGTTGGTGGACGATGTTCATGGCCTCTTCACGCATGTAAGGTGAAGGCAATGTACTGATAAAACTGAGTAAGTCTTGCCCTACCGGACAGCCAATTTGTGCCCGAATAAGTGAGAAGTCGAGTTCAGATGTCACTAGTGTGCCATCTAGGTCAAAAATGATGCCTTTAACCGGTATCCTATCCATTTTTAATATCCTTTGGTTTCGCATGTGTACTGCGTAGCCCTACTTAAAGGTAGGTACGTAATTGAAGTTTGTAAAGATCAAGACGATGGAGTTTTGCTTTTGCGAGATGAGTGGCTCACTGAGGGTAACGGTGAGCCACTTTTTAGACTTTTCGAAGTTTTATGTGAGTTTGCGTAGTAGCCCTTGCGTGTTTTGTTTCATAGTGTTCGCCACCATAAAGTAACCAATCACAGCGACGAAAGTTGCGCCAGTTGCAGGCCCTAATAGCCAAATATAGGGGTGCAAGCGGCCATCCACATCGAATGTTTGGACTTGGATCACAAAAAGTGCAATGTCACTGACCACGGCTGCTACCAGCCCTGCTAATCCGCCAAGTAATAAAAACTCATAAAGTGTGGCGAGTTTTATCAAACGACCTTTGGCACCGAGTGTGCGCAAGATAACGATTTCTTGCATACGTTCGGCAAGGCTCGCCTGAACCTGAGAAATGAGCACCAAAGAACCGCTGATAAGCACGATACTAAGTACAAAGCTAATCGCCAGTGAGACTTGAGAAATCATCGACTGCGCCTGTTTGAGCTGGCTTTGAATGTCGATCATGCTAATTGTTGGATACGCTTTCAAAAACTGACTAATAACCTTAGTGTCAGCTATTTCAAGCTTGGCGGCAGTAAAGTAAGTCACTGGGAATTGGCCGGCGATTTTATCGTTAAATATCATCACAAAGTTAGGTTTCAGCGAGCCCCAATTGACACTACGTAAACTCGTTACTTTGGCTTCAATTGTTTGGCTATTGATTAGGAAGCTAAGCGTGTCCCCTACTTTTATCCCTACCCGCTCGGCAAGCCCTTGAGCGACGGAAACTTGAAGCGCATCAGAGTCGTCAAACCACTCGCCATCGACTACTTCATTGCCCGCTGGCAATTCATCTAGCCAGGTAAGGTTGAGCTCTCTCCCTACCCCTTCTCGTGCGTCTTCGTCTTTTTCTTCACCTTCTTGTAGTGAGACCCTGCGCGCAAATTCTTCGCCATTCAGCGCATTTACACGGCCCAAAAAGACGGGATAAAAATGTTCATGCTTGATACCACTTTCATCGAGTTTGCTTTGCATTGGCTGAATTTCTTGTTCCATGATATTGATAAAAAACGCATTGGGTGCGTCTTCTGGAACTTGCATCTGCCAATCTGAGATCATGTCATTTTTCAGCACCACTAAAAACAACATTAATTTGATAGCCAGAGCAAAGCTAATAAGCTGTACCGCATTTGCATTGGCACGTTTTTGCAGTGTGGCAATGGCTAAAGACCAACTTGAGCCCGGGCTCAACCCTAGTTTTCTGCCCGCTGAAAATAATAGTCGTGAGATCACGTATAGCACGGCCATGAGTAGCAAGGTTGCGCCGAATAAAATCGCGGTGATCTTAATATCGCGACTAAATAGCCACATTAACCCAAAAATAGTTAACACTGAAAGTGCCATATGAATTCGACTAATCGCGATGGTGTCTCCAAGGTTGCGTCTTAGGACGCGCAGCGGCGGGATATCAAATAAATCTAATAGTGGTTTTAATGAAAACATCATTGCGCATACCACACCCACGGCAATGCTCAACAGCCAAGGCCTAAACCCTGCTTCAGGCAGGGCCGTATCCATAAAGTTAATTAGGTAAGCGGCTCCTATACTTTGCAGTCCGTAACCGATAGCAAGACCGGCTACAACGGAAAAAAAGGTCACTAAAGAAAGGTGTAAAAGATAAATACGGCGGATGGTTTTGCGACTACCACCGAGCGTTTTCATCATGGCGACGGGATCATATTGGCGCTCACAATAGCGCTTTGCAGAAACCGCCATCGCTACGGCAGCGAGCATGATCCCAAATAGTCCAGCAAGGAGCAAAAAGCTCTCTGAGCGAGCTAAGTTTTCACCCAAAGGTGATTGCCTGTCTTTTATTCCCTGCCAAGATTGATTGCTCTTGAGTTGCGGCTTGAGCCAAGTGTAGTACTCTCCCAGCTGCTGCTCTGAGCCCGAAAATAGTAGGCGGTAAAATACTCGGCTCCCGGGTTGAATGGCTTTAGTCACCGCAATATCATCATAATTAATAAGGACGCGTTTGTTCCCCGCCAGCGAGAAGAAAGGGGCATCAGGCTCGCTAATAAGCACCTTACTCACGGTAAACTGCCCTGCCCCTATTTCTACCACGTCGCCAATGTTAAGGCCAAGGGAATAAAACAAGCCTTCGCTGAGCCATACATTGCCCTTTTTCGGAGCGGCTTGAACTTGGTAATTCTCACCATTAAGGCTATCTCTTAAAGTAAGCTTACCTCTAAGTGGATATGTCTCTGTCACTGCTTTTAGCGCGCCAAGTATTAACTCATCGTTGGCAAATAACATCGAGTCAAAATACACTTGCTTAGCGGTATTTAAGCCAAACTCTCGTGCTGTGGTCAGTACTCGGTCGTCGAAATCATGGTTGCTTGAAAGCCGCCTGTCAGCAGCAATAAAATCTGCGGATTTTTGTTCCAAATTCAAACGGATCCGCTCGGTAATGGAAGACAAGCTAAACACAGTCAATACTGCAAGCGCAATTGCAGCTAGGATGATGGTGAGCTCGCCTCGTCTAAATTCCCTAGAGAATAAAGTAAGTGCTAACTTAAACCACATTGACAGCCGCTCCTTGTTTTATTACTTCTAGTTTTCCAGCTTCAATATGAATAATGCGATCACACTGTTGAGCGAGTTGCTCATCATGGGTAACAAGCACCAAAGTGGTGCCATTCTCTTTGTTTAGGTCAAACAGCAAACGCTCGATAAGATGGCCGTTTTTACTGTCTAAATTGGCCGATGGCTCGTCGGCGAATAAGATTTTGGGTTTGCCAACAAAGGCTCTGGCGATGGCCACTCGTTGCTGTTCGCCACCCGAAAGTTGTGAAGGGTAGTGCGTTAGACGATGAGACAAGCCAACCTTTTCTAATAACTCTGTCGCTTGATTTTTTGCACCTTTGTCCCCAGCTAATTCAGCAGGAAGCATCACATTTTCAAGCGCCGTTAAGCTTTGCACTAACATAAATGACTGAAATACGAAGCCGACTTTTTCTGCTCGCAGTTGAGCTCGAGCTTCTTCATCCATTTTTTGCAATGATTCGCCATCTAAATGAACTTCTCCTTTGGATGCGATATCTAAGCCGGCAAGCAAACTAAGTAAGGTTGACTTACCAGAGCCTGAAGCGCCAACGATTGCCACGGACTCACCTGACTTGACAGTGAAATCGATATCACTAAGGATAGTGAGATTACCTTCGACGGTAGAGACCTGTTTAGTAAGGCCTTTTACTTGGATCATATTTAACTGAGAAAGCACTGACATGAAGTACTATTTCCTAAAGTTGTTGTTCATACTTGTTATTGTAATGACGCCGTTAAGCGCAAATGCCAAGCAAAAACTCATGATAGTTGGTGATAGCTTAAGCGCCGCTTATGGCCTGAAACAAGATGATGGTTGGGTTAAATTGTTACAAAATAAATACGAAACAGAACAAAATCCGATCGAAATTATCAATGTTAGCGTTAGCGGTCAAACAACAGGTAATGCTGTGGCAAAAATAAATCAGCAATTGAAAACGATTTCGCCTACTCATGTATTAATCGAGTTGGGCGGTAATGATGGCTTGCGCGGTTTCCCTGTAAAAAGGTTAAAGGCAAATCTCACACAGCTGGTGCAATCTAGTCAACAAGCAGGCGCCAACGTTGCTGTAATGGAAATCCAAATACCTCCTAACTTAGGTCCACGTTATACCAGTATGTTTACCGAGAGCTACCAACAAGTGACAGAGCAAACCGGTAGCTATCTAATGCCCTACTTTATGTTAGAAGTGGCGGACAAACCGGAGTTAATGCAAAACGATAACCTACACCCAAATAAAGAAGCACAACCTCTAATCCGCGACTTTATGTATCAAGAAATAAATCAATGGCTGGCAAAGTAAGCACGAAAAAAACCCGCTAAGAGCGCGGGTTTGGGTGTGTTTTAGTTTGAAACTTGAACGTAAAGCGATTACTTGAAGTTTGCGATGCTCGTTTTAGTCGCATCTACCGTTTTCCAAGCATATGATTGACCAACGACACCGTAAGGCACACCGCCAAGAGACCAGTTCGGGTTTGCGAAGTAGTCGTACTGTGTTGCATTACCAAATACATGTGGGTAAGCCATGATACTGGCGAAGTTGTCTTGTACACCGTGGCCCATGCCATCAACGTATACACCACCGCTGGTGTCACCTTGTTTGCGTGAATGCGCTAGACCTTGATTGTGGCCAAGTTCATGAACAAATGTTGTTGCACCACAATCGATACCTGTAATGCTGAACATACGGTTGCTCATGCTTGAATATAGGTTGCCATTGCTACCTTGACCTACCCAAGCTAGACCACATGTGATGTAGTTACCATTGCGCTCACCTGTACCAAGTACTGCGACCATATCTGCACGCCAAGTATTACGTAGGTTAGCTACATAGCTGCTGTTAGTCACAGAGTCTAACCAAGCACTCGTTGGTGTGATGTTGTAGTTACCTAAGTTTTGCGTACCTGCAAGGCGTAGTTGCAGATCGATACCGTTCTGGCTGTAAACTTGGTTTGTAAACGCAATCAACTGGTTGATTTTAGTATTAATGTTTGATGTAGCAGCCGCTGACTGGTCAGTATAAAGAATACCGATATCAACGGTGACTGCTGATGCGCTTGCAGATAGAGCGAGTGCTGTTGCCAGCGATGCTGCCTTTACTGTTGTATTCATTGTTTTTCCTTTCTTTTAGTTAACGTTACTTTTGGGTTGAAAAATATCTTCCTTCACAGAAACTGAGTTATGTTCTGTTTCGTCATGACTATCATGCGGATGCAGTTCTTCTTCTTTGTGAGAGCGATATAAGTCTCGCTTGGCTGCGATCCAGCCAAATTGGTCTTTTGATTCGAATACATAGTTGCCGCTTGGTGCGGTGAGTTGACCATATACGGCGTTTTTGCCTACCGTCAAAACGGTGGTATGGAAACGACCATCAGCACCAGTGACCTTACCAAAGACGCTTTTATCGCCGTTTTCTGCTAAGGATATGCCGGTCACTTCTGCTACAAATGACTCTTGTGTTTGCGGAATAAGCAATTCAAAGTTATCGCCGCCTTCTAATTTTCTGAGTGTAGGTAAGTCAAACTCAATATAAGCTTCATTGTTTAAGTCTTGTGGTAAAACCTTTGCGGCTGATAGCACGGCTTTTGCTTTATTCGATACCTTATTCACCGCATAAAAGTCGCTACTTTTTTGTATTGGCGCTGTTGTGGTGATGGCTTGCTTAGAACCTTGTTCAAGCGTGTCAAGCTCTAGGGTCGCCTTCGACTCATCTTCTGTGTTGTTCGAAACTTGAATTACATTTGCATGTGAAAGTTGAGCTTCAGGCATCATTTTCCAAAAAGCAATTCCAATAAAACCAACAAGTAATGCAACAATGAGCAATCGCATAATCCACCACGAATACGTTAATAAGTGGTGAAATACTATTCATTTTGCGGGTTTGTGATCAACTTTTAATTTACCAAGTGTTTTCATCTGGATTCATTAAAATTAAATATCTTCATGATATATATGTATAAATCTCATTAACAAATCTTTACAATGTGGTGTGGTTAAATGTGTTAAGTAGTGGGGTTGTCAAACTAATGTAACTAAAGTGTGTATTTTTAAAGTAATTGATTAGATTGACTTTATTTTTTCAATTAGTGGCATTATTTATCTGTTAGTCTCTATCTAGTTGATTTGTATATTTAAAGTTTTCAGCTTTAGTTGACGCTTTTATTCATAGTCCTGATGCGTGTTTAGGGTATTTTGCCATTTGTTTTGAAAACTGTTGTTTGACTTGGTGAAGTAACTGATCTGGAGTGAGCTCTGTAGTATTGTTAATCGCCGGCATAACAACAAAAGTTTTACTACGGTAGTCTATTGCCATAGGCACAATGGGGACTTCGGCGGATTGTGCTATGTAGATAAAACCTTTTTTCCATTCTGAGGTGTATTTACGAGTCCCTTCTGGGGCTAGGCCCAAAATTAATTGGTCGTTGGCATTGAAGATATCGCGAACCTGCGCGACCATACCATGAGGTGTATCTCGCCTAACCGGAATACCGCCCCATTTACGTAATAGCCAGCCAAATGGTGGGATAAAAATGGTGTGCTTGCCTAAAAAACGAATTTCAACATCAAGTGCAAGCTTGACAGCAATGCCAATAAAGAAATCCCAGTTTGATGTATGCGGCGCGACGGCTGCTACGAATTTGTCTTCACTTGGGAAAGTGCCAGCTATCCTCCATCCCATCATCTTAAGCATCAAGTTTCCAAGTTTTCGACCAATAGGGCTGTTCGAGCGTGGGATATTAGGTGGAATATTGATCAAGGTATCGGCCTTCTTTGTTTTTATTATTTATTGATGGTGAATTTATTTTAGTTGACAACTTTAGGTAGCCAGCGCTGGTGTACGATACCATCGTGTAAAATGAACTACTGAATAGGCAGAGAAATCTACAAAAGCATGATTGAACTAATGTCGATCCCTTACTGCTGTATCCCCGCCCCAGATTAATTAACCAAAGCCGATAATTCAAGTTTCAATAGCTTGTCGCTCTGAGCTAGGTTTAGTTGGGTGATATGCACTGGTGGATAGGTTGCCAAGTATATTTGGGGTTAAACAGGGTATCCCTTGTGTGGCCACTCAAGTTTGGGTTTTGCAGTTTTAATGCTTTTCTCTCTTCAAATTTAGCTTTTGCAATGGCTTCACGAGTAATTGGGTGATTGAAAAACAGTTTATCAAACGAGCCGTCTTCTATTGCTTTGTTGAGGCCATAGGTAAGGCGCTCCTTGAGTCGACGGTTGTTTTTATTGACGAAAAAATACATGGCGGTGGGATAACAAAATGCGAACTTGGACTCTACCACTGCACTATTCGTACTTTGTAACTCCGTCCATGGTTCGTGAAGCGCACGAGGAAAAAGCTCAAAGCGCTTTTCTTCTAGCATTTTAGGTAATAGGGCTGCCATGCTAGTAACCACAACAAAGCCATTTTTTTCGTAGATTGAGGTATCAGGCCAATCGATACCACTGCCAAGCGTGAAGCTCATTAATTGGGCGGGTGAGTTAAGTAGGGAGAGTCTTTCCTCGGTATCTTTATGGATAAGAAATAAACGCGCCCCCATCATCCCTTTAAGTAACGGCACATATACCGTTGCTAAACTTTTTTCCCGTTGGATTGACGTCATGCTCCAGTGAACATCTAAAAGCTTCCCTTGCTCCAAAATTTCTAAGGTGCGTCCTTGGGGGGTGTGATCGAAAGAGTTTTCAATGAGTTGGTAAGCGCCGTATTTATCGCGGCTCTTATTTAGAGCCAGTCTTAACAGCGCGATGTAGTAGTCTTGTTTGGGATCGGCAAATTCTTTAGAGATGTTATAGCGCACAAGATCGCTTGCACAGACGCTATATGACGTTAGTAATATGAAGGTTAAAACCAGCTTTATTGAGGCTATCATTCCTTTTCCTCGTCGCGCGTTCACAATGTATGCTTTAACTTTAGCGCAGAACATGAGTTGATAAAGTAAAAAAGACACCGAAGTGCCTTTTTACTTTAGCGAGTTAGATAACCTAAAACGTGACGCTTAGCCAATCATCATTGCCATCAAAGTGCAGCGACCTGACTTTTCCTTTGCCTTCGAAGTTTACTAAATTGACTTGTTCTGACCACACATCTCTGAGTGCATTGTGACGCATTTTAAGCTCTGTTATTGGTGAGAACAGCGGGGTTTCTTGATATACCCAAAAGAATTGGCCATCGATTTCCGCACCAACCAAATTTAAAGGCAGCACTTTCCCTGCGCCTGTTTTGATTTCAACGTGCTTACTGACATAATCCGCAAAGCTTGCTCTATCTGCAGCATTGTTAAAGATGTCGGCATTTTGACTCAGTAGGCTCTCTATCGCATGCTCAGTATCATGGAGATAAAATCTGTGCATGATCTCGATATTGCCACTGCGTTCGTTAAATAAAACAGTGGTGATCGCTGCTTTTAATTGGTGCGCCTGACAAAGCGGCGAAATCAGCACCAGTAAACAGGCTAAGCGCCAGGTTTTCATTAGTTATCCTTTTTCTCTTCGAATGGTTTTAGCTCGGCTTTCACGTCTTGCATGATATCGCGATACACTTTACCTTCACGCTCTTTCTTTTTATAGAGTTCTAGGCGGGATTCTATAATGCGCCTTGGGTAATGGTTATTCTCGATATCAACGTCAGCAGTTTCCCATCGCGGATCAACAGTCACGGATGCAAGCGGCTTATCTTTATCTGTAATAATTAGCTTGCTGACGTTACGGGCATTGCGACGCCAAATCTCGGCAGGGATAGTTCGCTCTTCTTTGCTACCATCTTGGTACGTGAGCTCAAGTAAGATTGGCATCACGAGTCCACCGACATTACTAAACTTAAGCACATAATAGTTTTTGTCTTCTTTTACCGCGCGCTCAAGGGTACGTTTTTCCCAAGGTTTAAGCTCAGATAAAAACTCACGATACTCATTTCGTTCTTCATTGGTTACCGTAAACTGGTCATTACTATCGTAAAAGTCTGTTATGTCTTGGTTTTTATCAATCCAAAGTGCGCGCCCTTGTTCTTGATTGCGTTTGACGAACAACGAGATTGGTTTGTTCTTTTCAAACTCACGTAGGCGGCCAAAGTCAATGTCTGGGTTTTTGGTGTCTAACCGCAATTGATAGATTTTATCTAATGAGATATCGACATGATCTGTGCTGTAAAACCAGCCACGCCAGAACCAATCTAAATCGACCCCAGAAGCTTCCTCCATCGTTCTAAAGAAGTCGGCGGGCGTTGGGCGTTTATATTTCCAGCGTAGGGCATATTCTTTAAATGCAAAATCGAATAGCTCACGACCTAAAATCACCTCGCGCAGAATATTAAGCGCTGCAGCAGGTTTAGTGTAGGCATTTGGACCGAGGTGCAATACGCTGTCTGATTGCGTCATGATTGGAGACTGATCTTCAGATTTCATGTAGGCAGCAACATCTCTTGGCTCAACGCCCCAAGGAATGGTGGGATCCCATTCGCGGCCAGCAACGCCATCTAAAAAGCTATTGAGACCTTCGTCCATCCATGTCCATTGGCGCTCGTCTGAGTTGACTATCATGGGGAAGTAGATATGCCCCACTTCGTGAATGACAACGCCGATTAAAAAACGTTTCTCGGCCAGTGAATAGGTGCGAGAGCCATCATCTTGCAATTTCGTACGAGGACCATTGAAAGTGATCATCGGATATTCCATCCCACCGACAGGACCATTTACCGATTGCGCGGTTGGATAGGGGTAATCAAACGAGAAGCGTGAATAGACTTCCATGGTATGAATAACGGCTTCGGTGGAGTATTTTTTCCACAAGTCCCCCCCTCTTTGGGGAAAAATGACATGGCCATCACGAGAGGCTGTTCGTCACCACCTTGCTGATAGCCTTTAGCATCCCACATAAATTTACGTGATGAAGCCCACGCAAAATCGCGCACATTTTTGGCCTTAAAGCGCCACGTTTTGGTGTCATCTGTGCCGGCTTTTTCGTTCTCTAGCGCTTCTTCTTCAGTAACGACAAATACCGGGCGTTTTGCTGTTTTTGCTTGCGCTAGTCTGTCACGCTGGGTTTTGCTCAGAACTTGCTTTGGGTTATCTAACTCACCGGTTGCAGAAACGATATGATCGGCCGGCACCGTGATTTCAACGTCGTAGTCACCAAATTCGAGCGTGAACTCACCACTGCCAAGAAACGCCTTATTGGTCCAAGCTTCATAATCTGTATACGCCGTTAGACGAGGGAACCATTGCGCGAGCAAAAAGATGTCATTACCATCTTTTTCAAAGTGCTCATAACCCGAACGTGCGCCAACCGCATCTTCTTCAACAATATTAAAGGCGAAGTCCATACTAAATTGTAGCTCTTTACCTGGTTTGAGCGGTTCGTTTAGGTCAACACGCATCATGGTATCGACAATCGTGATCTTGAGCGGTTTACCGCGACCGTCCTTGACATTATTAATGACAAAACCAAGTTCTGTGTCATCCATAAACTGCTGGCGTCTGAGTTGATTTAGTGAAATTTTTGCATGTTTTGTAACCGGATTACTCTGTAATTCGTTCCCAAAGGTTGCAGTGCGTTCAGCGATTGAATCGTTTTTGAAGATATTTTGGTCTAATTGTAGCCATAAATATTTGAGGGTGTGAGGAGAGTTATTTTTGTAATGTATGGTCTGCGTAGCGGTTAATCTTTTGGCTTTCTCGTCCAAATTTACATCAATATCATAATCCACCTTTTGTTGCCAATAACGCTCTCCGGGCTCACCGGCTGCGCTGCGGTAGATATTTGGGGTCGGTAAAGTCTCGTCTAATTGGCGAAACTTATCTTCAAAATGCCCTTTGGTTTGTGAAATGGCGCTGGCGTGTGCGACACCGGATAGCGCGAGTGCAACCAATAAAGGCATAGCTGGTGTTGATTTTTTCATTGTTATTTCCCGTTTTATCATGCCAAGGCATTGACCGATAAACATTTTTATTTCAGTTTTTTGCTCTGAGTGAGTAGAGGGGATTTACATGGTGACAAAGGAAGACAAATAAAACCTTCTACGTGTCAATAAACTGACAAATAAAAACACATAAATCAAAGTTTTGAGATAAAGTAACAAGATTTGGACACGACTGAAATGAGACTGTTTTGAGTGTTTTTTAATCTATTGTTTTTGATAGAAAAAATACAGTGGTCTAAAAAATTAATTTGTATGCCAAAAAGGTATTTTGCTGGGTTATTGTGTACATTTTATAAATAAATAAAGAAAACAAAATTAGTTGTTGATATTGACCCAAGTTTGTCTTTAAAATCGCGCACTTTACAATCTCTGGGTAAAACTGGCGTTAGTTTTGCTCTGTACTAAATACCCGTTTAGCGAATCGAATGTGGTGGGCAGTATGGATTTCTACATACTAAAAAAACAAGAGAAGTTTGTTGCAATTCCTGCAGACGAACAAAACTGTAAAGATTATTTAGATGACGGCTATTTTTATGTTGATAAAGTAGCTGCCTGTAACGAGAAATCGGCGATTAAACGCGTGCAAGATAAGCATAGTCGTGTTTTCAAGTTACCTGCTAAATTCTTTTTACTGGCATTACCTATAATCATTTTTGCTTGGTGGCAGTTGACTCACTAAGCTGTTAAAGCGTCAATATTCACAAGACGAATATTGCTCGACGATGCTATATTAGCGTTTCTATAGGAAAAGGAACGCTAAATGAAGGTTTTACACACGTCTGACTGGCACTTAGGGCAATCGTTTTACGAGCATGATCGCAGTGAAGAGCATCAGCTGTTTTTAGACTGGCTATGCGATGCGCTGGTGGAACAGCAAGTCGATGTACTGTTGATCAGCGGTGATATTTTTCATACCGCAACACCGCCCGCCAGTGCTGAAAAGCAACTGTATACCTTTATCCAAAAAGCATCTCAACTTTGCCCTCAGCTGCACATTATTCTGATTGCTGGCAACCACGATTCTGCTAATCGCATTGAAACCGCAAAACCACTCTTAACCTTATTCAACACCCATGTTATTGGACGCTTTAACAAACAAGCGCCTGAACAAGTTGTTATCGATTTACCTATCGCAGCGCAGCATATGCATGTTGTGGCAATGCCATTTTTGCGCAGTGCTGATTTACCAAAAGCGCTAGATGACGAGTTTGACTATCAAACCGGGGTGCAATTAGCTTATCAGCATGCGCTAAGCACGATAGAAGAAGTGAAAGGTCCTATTGTGCTAATGGGGCATCTGCACGCCAAGGGGGGAACGATTTCTGAAGATTCTGAGCGTAACCTCAACATTGGCGGTTTTGATGCGGTATCTGCAGGCGTGTTTGGCGAGCAGTTTGACTATGTTGCGTTAGGTCATTTACATAAAGCGCAAACCGTCGCTAAGCAAAGTGCTATCAGATACTGCGGCACACCTTTGCCAATGTCATTTTCCGAACGCAATTATAAGCATCAGGTATTGCTCGCTGAATTTAATGAGCAAGGTCTGGTCGATGTAAACCCCCTTTACGTTCCCCGTTTTAAAGATGTGCTATATATCCCTGAAAATGGTGCAAAGCGCTTGACTGAATTATGCGAAGCTATCGCGGCGCAGGATTTTAGCAAGTTCGATAGCGCTCCCTATATTCGCTTAAAATTATCTGCAGCGGAAACCAATAGCCGCTTTCGAGCCGAGATTGATGAAGCGCTAAAAGGAAAGGATATTAAGTTTTGTGGTATTGAGCGGGTGTCTAAAGGCGCAGCTACCAGTGAGTGGTTGTTTGAAGATTTGGGCAAAGTTGAATCGTTATCGCCCAATACCTTGTTGGATATTGCCTATCGCGAAATTGAACCAGAGCAGGAAAAAGCACCCGCGACATTACATGAAAAGTTAGCAGAAGTGATCGCGAGCATGGAGGAGTAGGGCGATGAAACTTGAAAAAATATTAATCACCAACCTTGCCTCTATAGAAAGTGCAGAAGTCGACTTTACTGCGGCACCACTCAAAGACACCGGTCTTTATGCCATTACTGGTGATACAGGGGCGGGAAAAAGCACTTTACTGGATGCGGTTTGTCTTGCATTTTATGGCAAAACCGCACGGTTAAAATCGGACGACAAAGAGAAAGTTGCCTTTAATGGCGATAATATTAAGTTAAACGACCCGCGAAACCTATTGCGTCGGGGTTGTGTTGCGGCATCTGCTAGCGTGGTTTTTATTGCTCAAGATAGCAAACGTTATCAAGCTATTTGGTCAGTAGAGCGCGCTAGAAAAAGCCCTAAAGGTAATTTGAAAACCGCCACTATTGAGTTGTTCAGCCTACCTGATATGACCCTAGTCTGTGAGAAGAAAAAAGAAACAGAACAAAAAATCGAACAGCTAGTCGGGCTTAACTTTGAACAGTTTACTCGAGCCGTGCTGCTTGCTCAGCATGAATTCTCCGCGTTTTTGAAGGCTGGGGGAGATGAACGGGCTCAGTTACTAGAATGTCTTACGGGTACCGAAAAGTTCAGCAATATCGGTAAAGCGGTTTTTGAAGCGCACAAACAAAAGAAAGTCGAGCTGCAATCCCTGCAAGATAGGCTAGGTCAAATTGTGCTTTTGTCACCAGAGCAGCTTACCGAGCTTGAAGCACAAAAGTTGGGATTGCTTGATACAAGAAATCGACAACAAGAAACAAGCACAAAGCTGCAAGCTCAGCTGCAATGGCTCGCGGATGTCGAGCTAAGAAAGCAAAAAATAGCTGAGGTGGAGCACACGCTAAAAACGCTTGAGCAGCAAATAGAAGAGGGAAAGCCACAGCAGGAATATGCGCAGCAAGTCTTAAAAGCCAATGAGATGCGTGATAACCGTGAGCAGCATGAGCTGGCGGATAAACGCGTTGCGCAGCTATCTCAAGAGCGGCTAGCATTGCAGCAACAAGATTTTGCATCCGCTATTGCAACGCTTAAAGCAAAACAGCAGCAACTGGAACAGCAGCTTATTACGCAGCAAGCCAATTTTGTAAAGTTAGAACCAAGCTTTAATACCATTCGTATATTGGATGAAAAGCTGAGCCTACACAAAGCGCAAGAACGAGAAACTAAGCCCTATCTCGACAAGCACGCCAATCTTATTGCGCAACATGAAGCTGCGATACAGAAGTATCAAGTGCAACAAGGCGAGATCGCTACTGAATTACAGCAGCTAGAGCAGGAGCAAGCGAGCTTGCACTCAGTTAGCAATATTGCCGGGCAATGGAGCGTGGTTCAGCCTCAATTCGATGATCTGCAAAAGTACCAACAACAACGTAACGATCATGAAACCCAGTTGCAAAAATTACCGAGCGAACAGCAAGCGCTAGGTACACAATTGAGCAAACATGAGGCTGAGGTACAGCACCTACAAAAGGTTTACGACACCGAAGCCAGCGCGCTCTCAGCGTTAAAAGAAGCACTCGCACCTTTGACTCGACAAGACCTAAATTTGGCATTGCAGAACTGGTCTCTATGCGCGCAAGCCTATCGTAGTATCGAAGAAGGGGATGCCTTGCTGCATCAGTTACGATCGCAACAAACGCAACATCATATTGGCTTGGAAAGGCTTGAGATACTGATCCGAGATACCAAGCAGCAAGACGAGTTGTCTAAGCAGCGTTTAGCCCTAACTCGTGATAACTTGGAGCAAGTGCAGTTACGCGCAAGTGAGCGGATCAGCGATTTACGCGCTCAACTGCGGGCAGGACAAGAATGCATGGTGTGTGGCTCAAAAGAACATCCTTATGGTGTGGAGCACATCGATGCCCACTGGGAACAACTACTATCGGATTTTCGGTCTCAGTATCAAGCTGCTGAGCAAGCTCGTGAACAAGTGTTGCAGCGTTATAATCAACAAGTCGGTGAAAAGGAGCGTGAGAATGCGCTATGGCAGTCAGTCACTCAGGAAATTGCTCACTGCACTAAGCAAATAAATGAGAATCGCGCTCGACTAGATGCATTGAGCGATGAGTATAAAGTTGGCAGCGCTGAGCAAGCTGAATTGCAACTCGTGAGTATTCAGTCACGGCTAAATGAACTATCAAAGTTACGCAATAATATCGACCGCCAGTGGCAATCGGTTCAGCAGGCACAACAACACCTCGAGCAGGCTAAACATAAAGGGCAGGCACTTCAGCAGCAGCACCATGATTTAGGTAATCATATTGCCTTTTTGCGAACCGAATATGAGCAGCTATCACAGACAGTAGACGCCTTACGCAATCGACTTGAAGCGTTAATTTCCGATAAGTCGTGGTGGCAAAACTTTGATTCATCTCCTCAAGCTGCCATTAGCCAACTTAAAACGGGGGTGCAAACTTGGCTAAAAACCACCGAGCGTACAGATGCGTTAACGGCGAATAAAGTTCAGCTTGAGCATCAATTACATCTTGCCAGTCAACAAAAACAAGATGAGGCGCAGCGGCTTGAGGAATTAGAACATACGCTTTTACAACATCAGCAGAATATTGAACGCCTCAATCGCGAACGTGCTGAATACTTACCACAGCAGCACACCAGATTAGATGATTGGATTGCAGAGCTGAAGCAGCAAGAACAGCAAAGCCGAGAGCAGATCACACAAACCCAGTTGGCGCTGAGCCAAACCGAAGCACAACGTGAAAAGACCCAACACAGTCTGACCCAGCTAGAAAAGCAAATTGCCGAGCAAACATCGCGGTTGCAGCAACTTGATGCGCGCTTTGAACAATGGTTGCTCGACCAGCAAGGGCAGCTAAACAAAGTAAAAGTATTAGCGTTACTTGAGGTTTCGTTGGATGAAGCGCGAGCGAATCTAGAAAAGTGTGCGCAAGTTCAGCAAACCTTTCAAAACACTAAGCTGCAGCTTAGTCATCAGCGTGAAGAACTCAGCCAACTTGAAAATAAGTACCCTGATGGAGTTGACAGTGCACAAGTTAAACTAAGTCATGCCGAGACGACGCAAGGACTTGAGCAAACTCAAAATCAGTTGCTACAAGTGCAAAGTGCATTAGAGGTTGATGCTCAGAATAAACAACAATTCTCTTTACAAGCGGCAAGTCTCGCTCAGTTGCAACAAGACTACGAGCAATGGCATTTGCTAGATAAGTTATTAGGTGACGCAACAGGCAAGAAGTTGCGTAATTGGGCGCAAACGCAAACGCTAAAAATCTTATTGCAGTATGCTAACCAGCAATTGCATACGCTTTCTAGACGTTATCTGCTTACCAATATCGAGCAATCTTTAGAAATTGCGGTCATAGATAAAGATATGGCTGACGAACAACGTAGCGTCAACACCTTATCTGGAGGAGAGTCCTTCTTGGTATCTTTATCTTTAGCACTTGGACTTGCTGCGCTTTCGTCAAATAAAGTGCAAATACATTCATTATTCATTGATGAAGGGTTTGGTACGTTAGACCCCGAGACGCTAGGTGTCGCGATTGATGCACTAGACGCGTTGCAATCACAAGGCCGAAAGGTTGGAGTGATCTCGCATGTTGCTCAGATGAGCGAGCGGATTGCCACCCGAATCCATGTGAATAAACAGCCGGGAGGCTACTCATCTTTAAATTTAGTACCACAAACATAAGGAAATTTGGATGCCGACTTTTACGGGCGAAGAAGCCCAAAACTACGACTCTAGGATCACAAAACTGGTGCCAGGTTATGCGTTAATTCACCAACTTACCGGGGCGCAACTTTTAGCACTTTACCCAGATAGCGCAACCATTTTGGTTGTGGGTGCAGGGACAGGCAAAGAAATTGTAGAGCTTGCTCAGCTAAACCCAAGTTGGCGGTTTATAGCGCAAGATGTATCCGCTGATATGTTGGCGATTGCAGATCAGCATTTTACTAAGTTGGGCCTACAGGAGCGTGTGCAGATCCATCATGGCGCGATTTCACCACAGGCCTACCAAGCGGATGCAGTACTGTGCTTGCTGGTGATGCACTTTGTAAAAGATAACGGCGATAAAGCAAGCTTGTTTAAACAAATGAGTGAGCAGCTAAAGTCGAATGGACGCCTTTTTATTGCCGACTTAGAAAAACCTGCGACAAGCTTTGAACGTGAAGCGCAATTAATCGTTTGCAAACAACTTGGGCTGACAGATGTTGGCGAGCAGCGTATGAGGGTGAATTTAGAACATGAGTTTTACCCCGTGGATAAAATGCGCCTTGCAGAGTTGCTAGACATCGCAGGGTTTGGCATTGCCAAATCTTTCTTTAAAGCCCTTGGCTTTGCGGGCTTTGTGGTAGATAAGCAGTAGCTTTTTTATCTAAATAACCTGAGCTTCGGATAAATCAGCCAGACCATATTCGGGTGTGGCTTTTCCTTTCTTACTTTTTCAACGTAGCTTGTATTAAGTTAGTAAAATAGTGATCTATACCAAGTCAATTGCTGCTCTGCCACTGACGTCACCGCGCTCTATCTAAACCTCAAGTCATTTACTTCTAAAAAGTTAGTAAAACTCTGATCTCAATGACTATGATACGGAAGGTAGATCAGTATTTTACTTAGTAAAAATTTGATCTCTTCACAAATTGGCATACAGTTTAGTTGCCGCCTAATATCTAACCTTGTCTTATTATCTCTACTAACTTATTGATTTTTATATTACTAAGTTGGCGATAATCCAAAAATGGTGAAATGATAAGGCGCAAGTTATAGTCAACGGCGAACTCATCATCCAGCCAAATTAGATTGTTAGTAAAAACCTGATCTCTGAGTAATGATTTCGCGTAGGTGCGTCCTGCAATAATATGCCAATCGTATGTTTTTGCTGAAAAATCAGGCGTTGAGAAGAGCAGGGCTTCTTGACTTGAAGCTTGAAGTAATGCGCTATCACGATATGACTGCCAAGTTGAATAGTTAGTAATATCGTGATCTGGCAGTCTTGCAGCAAATAAAAACTTGGCAAAAACATTGAAGATTTTCCGCCAACCATTGCCACAATGCGCATTAATATGTTCGATCTCCCCACTCGCTAACGCACTGACTTGTATTAAATTATTATAAGGTTCTATGCGTGGTGGATGTTCAATATAAAACGCAACTTTACCCGTTGCTACACCCAAACCATGAGTTAGTATTTTTTTGCTCTGTGCTGTATTAATCATACTTTGCTGCGATCTATTCATTTACACGTAAGTTTAAAATAAATAAGGTGAAATTGGCATGGTAAGGGTTTGAATTAAATTTTGCTTTTACTAGGGCCTTGATTGGCATTTCTAATGCGTTATCGCCTGACTCACATAGAATAACTATGCTACACAGGCTCTTCCTTGTATAAATGGCAATCAAACTGCTGCAAAAACAAACTTGAAAGATCAACAGGCCCTAGGTAAAAATCGAACCTATCGTTAATCTTAGTGTTTGGTTACTACGTATGACATCAAGATGGAATATGGAGAACTTATATGAAAGTATCACAGTTATTTTTCACAGCGATTTTAGTGCTTGCAGTTTCAGCATGCACAGGGCTGCCTGAGGGCATTAAACCAGTTAAAGACTTTAATGTTGAGCGCTATACGGGCACTTGGTTTGAAATCGCGCGATTAGATCATTCATTTGAAAGGGGAATGCAGAACGTCACGGCAACGTATAGCCAAAATCCTGATGGTTCAATTAAAGTCGTAAATAAGGGATATTTAACAGAGGAAGGAGAGTGGAAAGAAGCGGTTGGCAAAGCTAAGTTTGTTGCAAATGATGAAATAGCGCATTTGAAAGTGTCATTTTTTGGTCCATTTTATGGCAGTTATGTGGTATTCGAGTTAGATGAAGATTACCAGTATGCATTTGTTACCAGCTACAATCGTGATTACCTTTGGTTGCTTTCTAGAGCACCTAAAGTGCCCGATACCGTAATGAATCAGTTTAAAACCATGTCAGAACAATATGGTTTTAACACCAATGAACTTATCTATATGAGACACGAACCCGTTCAAAAAGAATAGTGTAAACCCCCTTTACACTAAAGTTCCTTTTGTGGGTACTTTAACTTACTAACAAAAGGGAGGCTGTATGTGAGTTGAGTCTAAGTGTCTTATTCCTGTAGGAAATGGTTAATAAATCATTCAGTCAACTGTAACAGGAACACTTCACACTGTTGCACGCTTTACAAAAAATAATACTTAGGAACTGGAGTAACTCATGAAGCGTGTAGCATATTCTCTCATTGCAGCGGCAGTTGCAATGGCACTTACAGCCTGTGATGGTGACGACGGAGCACAAGGTCCTGCGGGTCCTCAAGGTGAGCAGGGTACTGCTGGCCAAGATGGTGCAAACGGTACTAATGGCTCAAATGGCTCAAATGGTACAAACGGCACAAATGGACAAAATGGTACTGACGGCCAGGACGGTCAAAATGGACAAGACGGCCAAAATGGTCGTGATGGTAGTTACAGCGTACCTGGCCTTGTTCGCATCGCAACCGTCCCTGCTGGTGCTGAAGTAACTGGTCTATTTCTTTCTGAAGGGGGTGACTTGTTCTTCAATGTTCAGCACCCAAATGATACCAACACAGCTACTGATAAGTTCAATAGCAAGCCATTCAATACGGGTACTGTCGGTGTACTAACCGGTGTGAACTTTAATAATTTACCTGCAAATATCCCAAGCGCGCCAGTTCCTGCTTCGACCATGGAACAACAAACCGTGATTTCTGCAATTGGTCAATATCAAATTCTAGGCCAAACAGGTGATACATTCGCAAACCTTGGCACTAAGGGGTTAGCAGGTGGTTTGGGTGTACATTACAGCATCACAACTGGTGAAGAAATCATTAAAAATGATAACCCTGATTTCAATGGTTATATTCCAGTCGATGCAAATACAGGTTACCTATTCACAAACTGGGAAGCGTACCCAGGTGGTGTCAGTCGTTTGAAAATGAGTAAAGCGACAACGGGTAAATGGTCAATCGAAGAAGCCATGATGGTAGACTTTGACGGTGTTAAAGGCACTGCTGCTAACTGCTTTGGTTCAGTATCACCTTGGGGCACACCGCTGACTTCGGAAGAATGGATTGTCTGGTCTGAAGTTGATTCAACACAAGATCCACAGTGGAATAACCCTGCTGAAACAGGTAATGACACAATGGAAGCGTTAATGGCACCTGATTTCCCTAACCCTTATCGCTACGGTTACATTGCAGAAATCAAAAATCCTACAACCGAAACGCCTGATGTTGTAAAACACTTTACAATCGGTCGTTATGAGCATGAAAACTCAGTTGTAATGCCTGACCGTCGTACTGTCTATTCCTCACAAGATGATACCGGTGGCGTACTATTTAAATTTGTTGCAGATCAACCAGAAGACTTAAGTGCAGGTACCCTATACGCAGCAAAGCTAACTCAAGATGCAGGCCTTACCGATCCGGCTGTAACTGGCTTTGACATTAGCTGGGTTGAGCTTGGTAGCGGCAGTAATGCACAGATTGAAACTTGGGTGGCCGAATACGACGGCATCAATGAGACTGACTATGTTGAAGGTCAAACAAGCTATCTGTCTGTTGCTGATGTAAAAGCGTGGGCAGAAGGCGCTGCAACTTATCCAACTGTTGCAAACGGTGGCGGTAAAGTAACGGCAGGTAAAGCGATGGACAACCGTGCTATCTTCCTTGAGTCTCGTCAGGCTGCACGCCAAAAAGGCGCTACGGCTGAATGGCGTAAACTTGAAGGCTTAAGCATCAACCATAACCGCGTACTTGAGGCGGTAACTGGTCAAGATGTTGTTGCCGGTGAGGTGGTAGATAAAGCCTATATGTATATCGGTATCTCGGATATCGACAACACCATGATTGATGGCGAAGGTGACATGCAGCTTTCTGCGCGTGTTAAAGATTGTGGCGGTGTATACCGTGCTCATATCGATAACAACTATAACTTAACTCGCATTGAACCGGTTGTCATGGGGGCAACTTACCGCTCGTCACTAACTGGCGCTGAGCGTTGTGACGTCAATCAGCTTTCGCAGCCTGATAACGTAATCGTAATGGAAGATGGTCGCATCATCATTGGTGAAGATGGCTTCCAAGAAAACAACACGCTTTGGCTTTATGACCCTAAAGCAAAATAATTAAGTAAGTAGCAGCGCACTTCATGGTGCGCTGCTTTTTTTTAGCAAAATTTTGGAGTCATAAAAATGAAATACGTTAGCCTAACTCTAGTGGCATTGACGAGCGTAGCCTTGTTTGGTTGTAATGATGAACAGACTCAAGGGCTAACCAATACCGCACTTATGTCGGCGCAAACTACAACACCTTATAAGCAGGGTGATGATATTCCTGCGGCCGCATTTATGCAGCACAATGAAGTCTATAACCCTGAATCAGTGATCCCCCCTCAGTGTTACACCAAAACGGATGGCGTGAATAACCCTTGCTATGCCTGCCATCAATCATATGATGAAAAAAACCGACCAAACATGATGCGTGATGCCAATTTACAAGGCGCCTATGAGTTTTCCGATCTTGGATTTAAAAACCACTGGAAAAATTTGTTTAAAGATCGTTCTGAGCTTATCAAAGGTATCTCAGATCAAGATATTACTAACTGGGTCAACCAAGATAATTACAGCCCTTTCATCGAAAAACTAAAAAATAACCCTGACTGGAAAGGTGAGATTACCCCGCTTAACAACTTGGCATATCCGGAAAAAGCCTTCGATGAGCTTGGTATAGCAAAAGACGGCAGTGGCTGGGTGGCATTCAATTATAAGCCTTTTCCTAGTACTTTCTGGCCAACCAATGGCTCTACAGGAGATGTCATGATCCGCCTTGCTGACGTCTTCAGAGAAAAGGGCGAAACGTATAATCAGGACGTTTACCTTGCCAACTTAAGTCTGGTTGAAATGGCTGTAAAGGGGCTTGACGAAATATCAACGCCAGTGATTTCTGAATCGCGAGTTGGCGTAGATTTGAATGGTGATGGCAAACTCACACAAATCACCAGCATGCTGCGCAGTGAACGTTACCTTGGTGATGCCAATACTATCGAGCTTGCTCATCAGTTATACCCACAAGACACTGAGTTTTTACACACCGTTCGGTATATTGGGGTAGATGATAACGGCCAAGTATTTAATGCGCCAAGAATGAAAGAAGTGCGCTACATGAAGAAGCACAACTTTAAATCCAAACAATCACTCGGTGCTGCCTACTACAGAGAAGCGAAAGAAAAGTCATTCGAAAATTACCCACAAACGCTTTATTTGGGCGACCAAGGGATCAATAACAACTTTGGTTGGACGATTAACGGTTATATTGAAGACAAAAATGGTGCACTTCGTCCACAACATGAGCAAGAGCTTGCTTTTTGTAATGGTTGTCACAAAACCATTGGCTCAACCTATGACCAAACCTTCTCGTTTGCGCGTAAAGTCGAAGGCAAACTGGGTTGGGGTTATATCAATTTAAAAGAGATGCAAGATGTACCTAACAAAGGCGAAGAGCAGGGGGAGTTCTTGACCTATATGATGCGTGTTGGCGGCGGTGATGAGTTTAGGCAAAACCAAGAGATGCTAATGCGCTGGTTTAACGAAGATGGCACGGTAAACAGCAAAAAAGTGCAGTCTGCGAAAAACCTTTATGAATTGATCACACCATCAAAACCACGTGCGCTGGCACTGAATAAAGCCTACTTGACCATTGTCAAAGAGCAAAGTTACCTATTCGGTCGTGACGCCACCATAGTAAAAGCGCGTAATGTGCTTGAACAAGTCGATGATTCTCAACAGCCTCTAGAGCCAGAGCACCGATATGTGTGGGATATGCAGCTGAACTGGAATAAAGCCGAGTAAAGTATATTCAGGGTAGGACACTTCCTGCCCTGAGTTGATAAAGGCGCAAAGATAGGGGACTGGCACTGATAAGAGGTAGTTTCAAATTGAAATTGCACGCTAATCTTTTGGTAGCGGATAAGTGCATGTCTTTTCATTATTTCTGAAACTCCAAAAGCAAGTTTCTGAGGGCAATTCATTGTTTTTATTACAGCTTTAAAGTTACACTTGTTTTAAGACAGGAGTGGGTTTGAAATACGTGAAGAAGTTGCTGGTTTTTATTATTGTTACGGGGTTAGTCGTTATAACATGGTTATTTACACAAGATAACAGCATTCAGCTTACTCCGTTCGTGGGTGAAAATTCAAACTTAATCAAGGTATTACCTCAAGAAGAGCGCCTTGTTGATAAGTCAAATGCTCAACAACCGCTTTTGCTTCATGCTCACGAGAGTTCTGATGAGCTCTACGAGCAAGCAAACAAAATAAGAATATGCAGAAGAGTGCCTAAAACGCAGAGTGAACTCGACACTTGGGCTGAACGAGCGCATGCTAATGATGAGTACTATGAAATCATAGATAGTATGCATAGAAAATTTAAAATGTGCTTAGGCATCGTAGATCGCGATGGCCCTTATGTTGACATGTTGATAGAAGCTGCTGAAAAGGGCTCAGATAAAGCGGTGTCTTTGCTTTGGCTACTAGGCGACGTTGAGCTGGTTGATGAGCTGAAGTTAAAAGATGTCCCAAGAGATGAACAAGTTTCGCGTCGACAAGCATTTATCGCGACTAAATATCGCTTAGCGCACAAGGTCGCACTTCAAGGTGGTGAGAATTCGATGCTAAAGCTTATCTCTGGCTTTCAACACTTAGATCCACAGACTGGTGGGCAGGATTATGTTAAGTCTCTCGCTTTTGCTTACTTTTTTGTAGAAGTGGTGAGTAACAGTGACGTATTTGGCAGAGTTGAGTGGACAATCAGAGATCTCGAGGGAAAAATGTCACCAGAAGAAATTACTCAAGCCAACGAACTGACTCGTGACTTTTTAGCGCAGCATAGAGCGCTATAGACCTTGAAGGTAAGATAAAACTTAAGCTCGGAGCAGAGCTGAGTTACTCTTCTCGCTTTTTGGATCAAAATTTAACTAACCAATAGTATTCCTTTAGCGCTTAGATCAGGATTTTACTAAGCTAGCCCGAAAACAAGACTATCAGATCATATTTTTACCAACTGATTAAGCTTATTGGGCTCATTAGATCACGATTTTACTAACCTACCTTAGTTTGAGTTAGTAAATTTGCGGTGTATATCGCCACTATTGCTGATATTTTATGCTAAATGATGTGGTTTCAAAGAGTTAACAAAGGAATGTTAGTAAAATTGTGATCTAAAAAAGGCGCCGTTAGTGGCGCCTTAGTTAAAATATGATCCAATACAGCGTACTGAGCAGCATAGCGATAATGACTAGGTAAAATAGTGATCTGAAGTAACTAGGTTTGGTCGCAAAGATAGCGATAAGTAGTAATACTGCCAAGGTCATATAACCAATAAACTCTAAGCTACCGTAGGCCCCCTGAGTTTTAAGAGCAAGTGCCAAGCTGCCGCCGAGGCAGAGCCAGCCGGCAATGGTTAATTGACTTGTTACGTTACCTTTTGGACGTGTACCAAATACTTCTTTATAGTGATTGGGTTTTGCTACTGCAAAACCCATAAACGCTAGCAGGCAAAGTAAAAACGTTAGCCATTCCATTAGGCGTTTACCTCATGCTTTGCTTGGCGACGTGGTGTCGCTGGCGCTGCTTTGGTACTGCCGAGCTTTTTGGCTTGAACCAAGAAACCGAACGCGATACCAATAGCCATCACATCAAAACCAAATAATACCCACTGACCATTAATGAAATAGCTCACAATGCTGCCATCAGTGGTTAGCATGTTTACGACAGGCAGTAAGCCCCACACGATAGCATTTACTTTCGCAGAGAGCAGCCACGCTAGCCTATTCGATTTAAAGAGCGCGGCCAGAGTGAATACTCCCCACGTAACAAAGAACGCCAGAACTTCTTTGTCTGCACGTCCCGCTAATTCCATTGGAAGCAAACGGTTTGCATAAAAGAACATCACCGTTGCGGCTGGTAGTCCCATAATGGTGCCTAAATTGAGCGACTCCACAAGCCTAAGGCCTACACCCGGCTTGTCATCACCTTTAAGCTTTTGGCGCAGTCTTTTTGCCCACATAACAGCACCCGTTGCAATCATGGCACATCCCGCTAATCCAGCAACAAAGTATAACCAACGCAAAAGCGGCTCTGCTAAACGTCCAGTGTGCAGTGCTATCATTCCGCCGTAGAGGTTTTCAGCGCCAGACAGCGTCACATTGTGTGTTTTTAACAACTCACCAGATGCCGCGCTATACATCCAACTGGGCGGATCATCCTGCACTGCGCGTTGAGCATTGGCATAAAGCTTAACCGTTGCGCTTGCATCCCCTGGCGATGAGATCACAATGCGGCGAAGCGGTGCGTCACCAGAGTTAGTAAAATAATGATCTAACGCTGTATTTAATGCGAGCTCCTTCAATGGTTGTCCTGTTTCAGGGATCGCAGCAAGAAAGGGGTAGCGTTCGGCTCGGAGCGTTTTTGTATCTTCAAAGCGCTGCTCAGCAGGTTGTGGCAGCAACATAAAAATAAGCGTCACTAAGCCGGTATAAGTGATCATAATATGAAACGGTAATGCCACCACGGAAGAGAGATTGTGGGCGTCTAGCCAACTTCTCAGTCCTTTCCCGTTTCTAAATTGGAATAGATCTTTGAAAATGCGTTTATGGATCACTACGCCAGAAATAAGCGCAATCAGCATAAACAGAGTTGCAAAACAGACAATCCAGCGCGCGGTGATTGCATTCATGTAATGTAAGTCAAAATGCAAACGATAGAAAAAGTTACCGCCTTTAGTCTCTCTAAACTCAGGAAGCGCCTCCAGCGTTACTGGATCGAGATATTCCGAGTGACGTTTTCCACGTCTTTCCCCTTCGGCTGGCTTTTCAGAGTACATCAATAGCAAGCTTGGGCGACGCTCTGTTGGCATCTCAATACGCCAAGACTCGGCGCTTGGCGCTGTCTCTTGAAACCGTTCGATACTCTTTTTGACCGTTTCATTTTGTTGGGCACTATCATAATGAGGTAGGTGGTGCGTTGCAGGTTGCGCCCACAGACTGATCTCATGTCTGAAAAAGCTCGCAGTACCAGCAAAAAAGATTAAAAACAGCAACCAACAAACGAGTAAACCAACCCAAGTGTGTAGCCAAGTCATACTGCGGAAAAATGACTCTCTCACAGGGAGCCTCCAAAATGCGTCAAAGTACCGTAAAGAATACAAAGTAGTCCGATCATGCCAAGAAATACCTTTTTAAAAGAGCGGCATCCAAACACCCAAATAAAGACAATGGCGTAAAAGACGATGCCAGTTGTTAATGCATATAACAGCGCATCTAGGCGCGGAGTAGGTAAAGTTAAAGCCAATAAAGATGAAGCTAAAACAGTCACGTAATAGCCGCCGAAAATAGCGATGAAAAAGCGTGCAAGCACTTCAGCTCTGTACAAAATAGCCTTATTATTTGTGTTATCCCGACTAGGCATAGCACCCCTTTAAAAGACAGCAAACGTAATAGAATATTATCCAATAATTTGCATCTAAATGATAGTGATTCGCACTTGTTTTAAGTTGAGTGGAGTCGTTTTAACGACTAAGCACTTTAAGTTTTGTTGTTTAAATGGGGTTTTGAATATGGCTATGCCATAATGACCCTTGGTGTCATTGGGTAAAGTAAGTAAGGAAAGATGGATATTTTTGAACGTGTTAGGCAGTGCAAGCTGTGTGATAAAGCACTTCCCATGGGCGCAAAACCTATCATCCAAGGCAGTTATAACGCTAAAGTCTTAATTATAGGCCAAGCGCCGGGTTTAAAAGCACATCAAACCTGCCAGCCGTTTAATGATCCAAGTGGAGATAGATTGCGAGACTGGCTGGGTGTAAGTCGAATACAGTTTTATAACCCTGAACTATTTGCCATTATGCCAATGGCGTTTTGTTACCCGGGTAAAGGGAAATCTGGAGATTTACCACCGCCTAAAATCTGCGCGCCCACGTGGCATTCTCAGGTGTTAGCTACACTCAGCCAGATATCGTTAACACTACTTATCGGGCAATATGCGCAAAAATGCTACTTAACGCAATATTCATCAGTAACTGAGATGGTAAAAAATGCTGACTTTTCCAGTCAAAGTCATTTGCCATTACCTCATCCTAGCCCCCGTAATCAGATCTGGTTAAAAAAGCACGACTGGTTTGAAAAAGACAGTGTACCGCAGTTAAAGACAAGAGTTTCAGCTGCGCTATCATCTTGATAACGCGCTAATTAAGCTTTCACTTAATGCTTTAGGGTTAGGTTTAAAATCAAAGGCAATCTGATAGGTTTAAAACTAAGGAATAAAGGTCATATCAGCCAATATTTATCACCATTTAGTTGCGTAATTACGAGTATTACCTCATACTCCAGCCTGTTTACATAACAAACACTTTTTAACATTTTCAAAGGACTTGATAATGATATACAAAACTACCGGTTGGGCTGCTGTACTCCTTTCTCTCGTCGCATTTTATCCTAGTATGCAACCTGGTGCGTTTTCCGTTATAGGCTTCTACTTATGCCTGTTTTCCCTCATTATCGCAGCATTTGCGAGTCATATGGATAAACCGATTTATTTTCGCAGCGTGATCACACTGTCTCTTGTTAACATCTTGTTAGTGAATGATGGTACTCGTGCAAGCCTTTGGTTTGGCCAAAGCGACTGGGTCTATATCGGCTCTATGTACGGTATCTTTTTAGTCGTGGTGAGCATTTGTGGTTTTCTAGTGAGCCGAGACTTATTGATATCAACCTTAGAAGGTAAGGTTGAGTAAAAAATAAGTGCACAAGCAAAGCCTGTGCACTATATCAGCGGTAAAATACGCTTAACTCTTTGCGAGCGACTGGGCCACCGTTGTGGTCGGGCGACCAATCAACTGGCTGAGCGCATTACTCTGGGTTGCCAAATATCCTTGCTGTGCTTGTGCCTCGGCGTCAACCAATAACGCAGCAAACGTTGCTGGCACGCCAAGAGCAACCAAGTAGGCCAAGTATTCTTCTTCAGATACAAACTTTGCTTTTACTTCAACTTGAGTATGCTTTGACACCGCTTGTGCCAAACCTTCAATTGTAAATGCGTTATCGCCAGCCAGCTCATAGACTGAATTATCATGGCCAGAACTACTTAATACGGTTGCAGCAGCCAGTGCGTAGTCTGCACGAGCAGCGCTATTGATCTGAGCTTGCGGCGCGATTGAGGTAATGGCATTATTTGCTGTAAATACAGGTACTAAATCAGTGTAGTTCTCGTTATACCATCCATTTCTCAGCATGCTATAAGCCACGCCGCTTGCTCTCAAATACGCCTCTGTTTCTTTGTGCTCTTTAGCCAGCTTTAGTGGTGAATTATCCACATTCAAAATACTGGTATAGGCGATTAAGCGCACTTGGTTTTTCACTGCGGCGTCAATAACTGCTTTGTGTTGAGGTGTGCGGCTTCCGATCTGATTGCCTGAGATCAGCAGCAGCTTTTCAACACCTGCAAGTGCTGCATCAAGTGTATGCGGTTTGTCATAATCAGCTTGCCTTACGGTGATCCCTAAATTGGTGAGTGCCTTTCCTTTATCGAGATCTCTGACAAGAGCCACGATGTGCTTGGCTGGGATCTTTTGTGCCAAAAACTCGATAACTAATTGACCTAATTTGCCTGTTGCGCCTGTGATTGCGATCATGATGTATACCTCTTTTTAAAATGAGAATGTATTGGATGTCGCTATTATGCGTGGTGATTTTTGTTATCATAAGTGAGTTAATTCGATATGGTGAGTTCTGAAATTGAGTACAATAGACTTAAATGCACTAAAACTCTTAGCGATATTTGCAACGGTTGTGGATGTGGGAAGCTTTGCTCAAGCTGCGCGAAAGCTGGCTACTAGCCGTTCTAGAGTGAGTGAACAAGTGTCCCAGTTAGAGGCCATGCTGGGTGTTCGACTACTGCAGCGTAGCACGAGGCAACTCACGCTAACGCGAGAGGGGCGTGACATTTTGGCTCAAGCGCATTCATTGCACGCTATTTTGGATGATGTTGAGGTATTGCTCGATAACAAAGAGCCTCATGGTATGGTCTCAATAACCATGACACACGACACCGCACATAAGTTTCTGTTACCAAAACTTCCTGAACTCACGGCGCGATATCCGAAGATCCAATTAAATATCATCGTTGATGATGACAAGCGCGATATAATTAACGACCAAATAGATCTCGCCATCAGGGTTGGCTTTCCTAAAGATAGCGCACTGGTTGCAAGGCAATTACATCAAGAATGTTTTAAGCTCTATGCAAGCCCTAAACTGATAGCATTGCATGGTTTACCAAGTAAAGACACACTGCTAAATCAGTTACCTTGGTTACTGTTAGAGCAGGCTAAATCAACGGGGATGACACAGTTTTATCGTGGCGGTGAAGCCGTAAACTTTACACCAACTCAAGTACATTGGTGCAATTCCCCCATGCTGTTACAACAAATGACAGTGGCAGGATTAGGAGTTGCGCAGTTATTGCCTTCTACTGTGAAGCAAGAAGTTGAGCGTGGGGAGTTACAAATGATCTGTCCAGAGTTAAGTAGCGAGCAACTGGTGTTTTCTC
Organism: Pseudoalteromonas maricaloris; assembly: GCF_024746855.1. Lineage (NCBI taxonomy): Bacteria > Pseudomonadati > Pseudomonadota > Gammaproteobacteria > Alteromonadales > Pseudoalteromonadaceae > Pseudoalteromonas > Pseudoalteromonas maricaloris. The sequence continues at coordinate 904,882 of NZ_CP024626.1, forward strand.
TCATTTATCCATCACGTAAACAAATTCCACCTAGGACACGGGCGGTTATTGACTACCTATTGGAAGCGAATCTGTTTGGATAGCTTTAATTCTTTTTAACAGAATGATGTGTGATATTTTTACTAATTTAATTATTTTAAAGCGAACGTATACTTTCTTCCAACGGCTCATCACCTAGAGCCAATCCAATACCGTCTATATTTATCGAGGAAAGTATCATGAACCTAATTAACATCATTAAACCGAACAGTACAATGGCATCAGTATTATCTTTATTTGGCCGAGTAGGGCTATCAGCCATTTTTATACTGGCTGCGATTAATAAAATCCAATACTTCGAAGGTAATGCTGCATACATGGCTTCAAGTGGATTACCAAGCGAGCTGCTGCCATTGGTTATAGCCTTTGAATTGATAGGAGGGCTTTTCATTCTTGCGGGAGCATTTACTCAGCTGACAGCAATTGCATTTGCAGGATTTAGTATTGTCAGTGCGTTGCTGTTTCACTTTGATCTGGCCGACCAAATGCAGTTCTTAATGTTTTTTAAAAATATTGCAATGGCTGGTGGCTTTCTCGCACTTGCCGTGTCAGGTGCTGGTAAATTCAGTATCGATAGTAAGCTCGTAGAGAGTAAGTAACCTGAGCTGCGGATAATTAATGCCTTTCTAGCAGCCAGTTTTAGCGCTAACTGCGTTGAATTCACTTCCAATAGCCAGCTATTGGAGCGTAAATTCGCCTTGCCTACAGGATGTAGGTACCTTAGCGAGAGCAGGACGCGGAAGCGGTGTTTTCCCTAAAACTCTCTGGCTAGACAAGGAAAAAACTAAGTTGTGCTTTAGCAACAATGAGTTGGAACATTCCTTATCCAAACCTCAGGTTAAGTAATTACAAAATAAAAGCGCACAGGGTTGGGACCGTGCGCTTTTGGTAGTCCTGTTAAGCCTTTTTAAATTTAATTTGTGCGACAAAAAATAATGCTAGTGTTTGTGTAATTAGGACGGCCGCATGGAGGTAAACTGGAAAACCCAAGGTGGCATCAATGGTCGAAAGCGCCAACTGAGAAATATGGAAAGTTGGCAACAGCCAAGCAAACCATTGCATTGCTTCAGGAAATAGCGTGATAGGTAGCCACAGGCCAGAAAGCAATGAGAGTGGTAGGTAAACTAAATTAACCACTGCAGGTGCTGCTTTTGCTGACACTGACAGCCCAACTAACAGCCCTAACATACACAAAGGTAAGGTGCCGAGCAGGGCAATGGCAATCACGAGTAACCATTGAGCTAAACTTAAAGACACGCCAGAAAATAATGCCAGCAAGCTCATTAAGCAGGCTACGAGCAATGAAAAAGCCGTCGCACTCACACATTTTGCGAGCAGATACTGATAGGGAGAAACGGGAGAGAGCTGCTTGAGCATCAGCCAACCATTTTGCTTTTCAAGGGCGACGTTAACGCCAAAGGAAAATAGCGCAGGTCCTATCATGCCAAAAATCAAATAATTGATATACATATAGTTATGGGAGTCATGATGACTGAACACCACGCCGAAGAAAAGATAAAACAAGCAAGGAAATAGGGTGGCTGGGATCACAAAACCCTTACTTCTAAATGTGCTCAAAAGCTCAGTTTTGCTTTCTAGTATAAAGGATGCTGTGTTTATCATGGTTAAGCGCTCCTAGCATTCATTAGGGATAAATAAGCTTCTTCGAGGCTCATTGGGGCTACATATAAATTGCGGATAGAAAATTTCTCTAATAACTGCTGCAAAATATGGTTTGGCTCGTCCGTCAAGATAGTGAACTGATCGCCTTTAACATTCAGATCTATCATGGGAAGTGCGTTAACCAGTGCAGCAGCAGACAGGTCGCTGGTAAACTTGATTTGTGAGCGACGATAGGTGTTGGCAAGCTCTGGTATGTCGTTAAGTTTGGTACATTTTCCTTCTTTTAAAACTAATAATTCATCCGCTAATGCTTCTGCCTCGTGAAGATAGTGTGTGGTAAGGAGTACTGTTTTATTTTGTTGTTTTAACGTCCGTACGGCCTGCCACAGTTGCTGTCTTGACTCTACATCCATACCAACACTAGGTTCATCCAAAAAAACAATGTCGGGATTGCCTGCTAGTGCAATTGCCATAAACAGTCGTTGCTTTTGACCTCCAGATAACGTATCGAAAGTTTGTTCTAAAAATGGTGCTAATTGGCAGAGGGAAATTAACCGCTCCAATGGAATTGGGGCTTGATGGTAACTTGCAAATAACGCCAGAAACTCCTTCATCTTGGTTTGTAGAGGTAGTCCGCCTAACTGCATCATGGCACCCACGCGTTGGCGGCAAAAATCAGACTCAGGCTGATGGCCAAGAACGGAAACTCTTCCTGAAGTGGGTCTTAGTCTGCCAAGCATTATATTGATCAGAGTGGTTTTTCCTGCGCCATTTGGACCAAGAATGGAATATACCTTACCCTGTTCAAGCGTAAGGTTTAGGTCTGCTAATATTGGCTTAGTATTGTTGTATGCAAAACTGATATTTGATAACTCAATGGCATTGCTCACCGTCTTCGCTCCTACTGAACTGTACGATTTGCAGTATGCGTTGCTGTAAGATGAAGCGTGAGTGAGGGTTGTCAGAAAATAAAATGACAAATGTCAGAACTTAAAAAGAGAACTCACAGGCATTGCAACACCTGTGAGTATTCAGCATTACAGCCCTGTCATTTTTGATAAATGCGTAGAGAGGGCAAGTTGGATCTTAGTGTCAGGGGCCTTTACAGTAAACAAAGCCTCTTCAAAATCTCCTTTTGAAAAGCTATCGTGAATGTTATTCGACAGCGCATAAGGCTCACTTGGCATGCCGGTAAATGGGAAGATCATCCGATCCATGCCGCCATCACCATCTTCGTCATGGATCACGTGGATCGCATACTGGCCAGCAGGCACGCCTTCAAAAGTGACCGTCGTGGTAGGAGTTTGCGGTGTGACAATCAGCTTGCGAAAAAAGTGAGCGTCTGGATCATTCACATTTTTATCGCTGTGGTAGTCAGCGCTGTTGTCAAATAGCAGTACTAGCATTTGACCATCGGTATTGGTCACATCAGTGATCTCAACCGTAAGATTCGTTGGGGGACCTGCAACCGTATTTACGCTTACCGGACTTGTTGAACTACACGCCGCAAGTAGTGCCAGCGCAAACAATAAACTTAGGGACCTCATCCTTTGCTCCTATTAAGGGTTAAATTGTAGCTCCACAAGCTTGTCAGATAATTGTGTAAATACTGTTAAAAATTGTTAGATGCGAGCAATGTTAAAGACTGTTCTGACCAGTATGACCGCGCGCTGTAATAGATGGGAATAATCATTCGATGTAATAGAACGAAATAGCCAAATTTGACTAATTTTATTCTCGCGCAGGTTTGGTAGGCTAACTATTAAATAATTGCGCTGAACTTATTATCCCAAGTTCAGGTTAACCCGAGAGCTATTATGAAAATTATCCGAACGAACAAAGCACAGGCAACACAAGATGGTGCTGGCGTAAATATTAACCGCATCGCTGGATTTGACGGCAAGAGTTAGGGCCTGTTTATCTTTCAAGTTTGTTTTTGCAGCAGTTTGATTGGTATTTATACAAGGCAGAGCCGGCGTAGCATAGTTATTCTATGTGAGTCAGGCGATAACACAGTAGAAATGCCAATTAAGCGCTGCCCTTTGGGTTCACCTGAGTGCGCTTTGTTCATTGTTGCTCAACTTTTGCCTAGATTACTAGGCGGCAAGTCGAGCGTCGCGACCAAAACACACTCAGGAGAACAAAAGTCAAACAGCAAAGGTCAACAGGCCCTAGATCCTTATCTCATGATTGATGAATTGAAATCAGATAATCGCAGTGACTTTATGGCTGGCTTCCCACCGCACCCACACCGAGGCATTGAAACCTTTACCTATATTCGTAAAGGCGGCTTTGAGCATAGAGATCAAATGGGTAATGTCAAAGCCATTCGCAGCGGTGATGTGCAGTGGATGAGTACCGGGCGTGGTGTGGTGCATTCAGAAATGCCGCTAAGTGACGAAGAGGGCATGCATGGCTTTCAAATTTGGTTAAATATGCCAGCAAAAGACAAAATGCGAGCGCCTAGATATCAAGATACAACTGAGCACCCTGCACCACAAAAAGCGATAGCAAAAGCAGGTTATTTCAAAGCACTGGCGGGCGCATGGCAAGTGGAGGGCGAAGTACTTACATCATCATTACAGTCTCTTGCAGGGGAGGGAGCACTTGCAGATGTGACCCTAACTGCGGGAAGTCAATTGCACCTTGAACTGGCTCAGTTCGGCAAGGTGATGATCTACATTCATTCGGGCAGATTTGAAAACTATGGGGAGCAAACGTTGCTTGAGCTTGACCCAAGTCAAAACCTCGCTCTCCTCGCGACGGATGATGTTGGCTTTTTGATCCTTGCAGGGCAGCCGATTAATGAAAAAATAGCGCATATGGGACCATTTGTGATGAATACCCAAGAGGAGCTTCATCAAGCGGTAAGAGATTATCAACAAGGACGCTTCGGCGATATTGTATAGGGGGTTTACATGGGATTATTAATTGCCGGTCAATGGCACGATAAGTGGTATGACACAAAAAGTAGCCAAGGCAAGTTTGAGCGTGAGTCTGCAAAACTAAGAAATTGGGTAACAAAAGACGGCAGTGCGGGGCCAACGGGTAAAGGGGGCTTTAAAGCAGAGTCCGGACGCTACCATTTGTATGTTTCCCTTGCGTGTCCTTGGGCTCATAGAACGCTCATTTTCCGACAGCTTAAACATTTAGAGGCGCATATTGATGTATCGATTGTAGACCCTGATATGTTAGACCAAGGTTGGTGCTTTACCAGTCAGCGTCCAGAAGTCGGTGATAGCCGGTATCAGCTCAGCTTTATGCATCAGCTGTATACGAAAAACGACCCAAATTATTCGGGTCGAGTCACGGTGCCAGTCCTTTGGGATAAACAAACGGAGCAAATCGTGAGCAACGAATCGAGTGAAATCATTCGTATGTTTAATCGTGCTTTTAATCAGATAACGGGAAACGACACTGATTATTACCCAGAGGCGCTACAGCATGAAATCGATGAAATAAACGACTTTGTTTATCACAACATCAACAATGGCGTATATAAGGCCGGGTTTGCGACAACCCAAGATGCTTATCACAATGCGGTAAGCGCGTTATTTAACGCGCTAGATAAGCTCGAAGCAAGACTCGCTGCGCAACGTTATCTTGTGAAAGGACAATTAACGGAAGCCGACTGGCGATTATTTACGACTCTCATCCGTTTCGACAGCGTGTACCATGGTCACTTCAAGTGCAATATTAAGCAAATCGAAAATTACCCCAATATTTCTGCCTATGTGCGTGACTTATATCAACATCAAGGTATTGCAGATACGGTTGATTTTTACCACATTAAAAGGCACTACTACTTTAGCCATACGATGATCAATCCAACCCAAGTAGTACCAGAAGGGCCAAGCATTGATTATCACCGTTTTCATAACCGTAAAGGCATCACGTTGTAAATAACCTCCGCGTGCAGGGTAACTAATCTTTGTCTTTGTTTCTATTTGGACTAGATTTAATAATGCGTTTGCTTATAGCTGCTCCTTGTGCTTAAGTGCAAACGCATTTTAGGTCTTTATGCCTAACAGTCAGGCCACTGTCCAAGGAGAAAATGTGTCTTCTTCCAATATTGCTAAGGGCGCTATTGTACTGCTGCTCGCCGTGATGGTGAGTGCCATCTTATATTTTGAAAACAGTATCCATCGTGACCTGAACGAGGGCTTTTATCAGCGCTTGGAGCAGGTACATTCGGCACAAAACAATATTTACTTGGGAGAGATAGACGATAACCGCCGGTTTCTTTATTTTCTGCTAGATACCCCGCCAATTCAGGGTATCGCCAGAGCGGAAAAAAACGATGGTATCGACCCTCAAGAAAACACGCCGCTTGATGTTTGGCGGGCACGACTAAGCACGATTTTTAGGTCAATGTTATATTCGTATGAAGGCATTAATCAGATCCGCCTACTTGACGCCCATACAGGCGTTGAGATGGTTAGGGTTGAGCGGCAACTAGGCCAAGTGATCACGGTCCCTGATAGCAAATTACAAGATAAAAGTAAGCACGACTATTACGTTCAAGCACTGCAACTGCCAGAACGTACTATCTATTCCACAACTATCAACTTAAATCGCGAGCACGGACAAGTCGTCACGCCTTTTCAACCAACCAAACGTTTTACTTTACCGACTTACGATATAGATAACGAATTATTTGGTATATTGGTAATTAATACCAATGCTGAAAAGATGATAGAGAGAATTGTCTCTCAAGTGCCTAGTATGCAAAAAGTGATGCTCTTAGGTGCAGATGACTCGTTTATTTATCATCCTGAATTTTCGCTACGATACAGCAAAGATATAAACCCCGAAATCAACTTTCAAACATTATATCGCGTGACGCCATGGTCCAATAAAATCCAACTGGTGGAAGAAAAGTCAACGGGAGACCAGTTTCTTGCGCTCATTAGCAAGGTTGAAGGGGCTAACTTTAACAACTTAGAAGTTAAGCTCGTTAATCTTATCCCTTTTGCTGTTTATCAGCAAAGCCTCAATGAAAAACGATTAACCACCTATGTTTTACTCGCGATTGCCTGCGGTGTATTCGCTCTAGTCTTTTTTGCATTTTGGCAATATACCCATAGTTTACGTGCGCTCGATTCAACGCGAGCAGAGTTTAAGGCGATTTTAGATGGTGCATCAGATGGTGTGCTTGGCTTTGATAACAGCTTAAAGCTCACCAGCTTTAATGAGTCGGCACAGCGTTTCTTTAAGCAGCTGAATAACAGTCGTTTAGGTAACAACCCACAGTTTTTGCCAGAGGCTGTGCATCAGTTTTTATTTCACTATGCCAATATGGTTTTACAGGGCGAAGTGGTGGAGTCTAAGTCATTACAACTAGACTTGAATGCTCATGAGAACATCTGGCTTTCACTTAGTTTATCTCCAATCTATGCAGGAAACGGGCGCATTCAGGGGGTCGCACTATTCGTTGAAGACATCACTGCGAAAAAAGAAGCGGAAGCACAGTTAGTTGGTGCAAATGAACGACTAGAGCAAGAGGTGAAGGAGCGCACCAAAGAGCTGGTGGACGCTCGGGATAAAGCAGCGAAAGCGTCAGAAGTGAAAAGTGCATTTATTTCCACTATCAGCCATGAAATGAGGACGCCTCTCAATGGTATTTTAGGATCACTAAACTTGGTGAGAAAAGAGCCCGTTACTAAGCACCAACATAAGTACCTAGAAATGATGGAAACGAGCTCGACTACGCTTTTGTCGTTAATTAACGATGTACTGGACTTGTCGAAGATAGAAGCGGGTAAGCTGGACATTGATAATGAGCCGTTCAACCCGCTCTCTGTCATTGAGCATGTCGCGCTATCTATGTCGGCGAAAGCCAAAGAACAGGGTATCACTTATATTTTGGACCAAACTGGTTTAGCGCATATTGAACTGTGCGGTGATGCGGCGCGCGTTAAACAAATAATTTATAACCTCCTTAGTAACGCAATTAAATTTACTAAAAAAGGTCATGTGAAGTTGACCGTTACCACCGAACAGTTAGACGACACGGTATGGCTTAAAGTCACTGTGGAAGACACTGGGGTTGGAATTGAGAAGGCCAATCATAACAAGCTATTTCAATCGTTTAGTCAAGAATCCGCTAATACCTCGAACGAGTTTGGTGGGACAGGCCTTGGACTCTCTATTTGTCAGCAGTTAGTCGAAAAGATGCTCGGCCATATTCACTTTGAGAGTGAAAAGTTTAAAGGCAGCAAGTTTTGGTTTGAATTACCGTTTTCTAGTACGCAAACTAAGCCCATCAACGTGCCTGAAGTATTGGCCGGTAAAACAGTCTCTGTGTTCAGTAAAACTAAATTGGAGTCAGACACTATCGCTAAGCTTATCGCTAAATGCGGTGGTAAGTACGTTGAGAAAGAGACGCAGAGTGATATATACATCATTACCAATGAGCAAGATTATATTCAAGTGAAGTCAGCTCAAAATCACTTTGAAAAACTTATTTTAGTGGGGGATGAGCTTCAGTGTATTAACGATGCTGATAACATAGTGCATATTTCTTCACCTCTTCGGGTTGGAGAATTTGTCGCGCTATTTGACTTAAATAAGGCAATTCGATTACAGCCTAGCTTGAAGAAGTCAGGTGAGACAGTCGCGTTAAGTGGTAACTTGGTCGCGGGCTGTCACATCTTGGTGGTAGACGATAATCAAATCAACCGGATTGTGGCAAAAGGCATTTTGGAAGGACAAGGGGCTAAGGTGAGTTTTGCCGTTGATGGTCAAGATGCTGTGAATAAACTGCTTTCATTTGAGCATCAAGAGGTAGATTTTGATGCTATCTTTATGGACTGTAATATGCCAGGAATGGATGGGTATCAGGCCACAAGAGCGATCCGTCAAGGTCAAGGTGGTGATAAGTATAAAGATGCGATCATTATTGCGATGACTGCCAGCGCCCTTGCGGGTGAAAAAGAACGTTGTCTCAATGCAGGAATGGATGAGTTTGTGACGAAACCTGTGGTCGTTGAACAGTTATTTGACGTGCTAGATGCGCTAGGTGTGCATGCTAAGGATGATGACTCTTTGCTCACTCAATCGTTTGAAAGCGTGGCAGAAGAGCAAACGGGCATGCCGATAAACGAAGCTGACGTGCTTGAGCGCCTCTCTGGGGACGAAGAATTACTTAAAAAGGTGTACACCTTATTCTTGAACGACTCTGAAAATCAAATGCAACAGCTTAGATTGAGTATCAAAAATAGTAATTGCGACGCATCGGCAAAATACAGCCATGCACTTAAAGGTCAAGCTGGTGATTTAGCCGCAGAAGCACTCTTTGATCTGCTTGATAAAATAGAGACTTATGCGCGTGAACACCAAGCTGGGCAGTGTAAATCACACTTGGAACAAGCGCAAAGTGAATACGAAAAAGTCGTCGTATTTGCGAAAAAACGTGTGAGTGAGCTAGAGCTTATGGGTAGCAGTAGTGAATAGTTATTCGCATGGTAACGTTAATAATGGTGAGGTTATTCACCATTATTAACTTCTAGGCCAGTCATAATCCATTTGGGTTGCGGTTTTTCTTGCAACAGATTGCCCAAAGCGTTTTTTCACCAGCTCTAAACTCATATCGATACCTGCCGAAATACCCGCTGAGCTAGTAAAATTCTGATCCATCATAAATCTTACATCCTCAACGACTTCTAAAGAGGGATATTGCTCTCTCAAATCGTCGATATCCTGCCAGTGGGTGGTGACTCGCTTGCCATCAATAAGGCCTGCTTCGGCATATAAAAACACACCTGTACAAACAGATGCGCACTGAGAGGTATGATTCGCTGTTTCTGCAAGCCAATTAAGTACGTTGTGATCTCCGCAAATTTGGTGATGAAGTCCGCCGACTACGATGAGCAAATCAAACTTTGGATGCGAGTAAATACTGTAATGGGGGTTTACACTCATGCCGCCACGCGAGGTAACAGGAACATGACTTGGCGCGACAAGGCTGACGTTAATCGGCGTTTCGATAAATCGCTTTGCGGTGTTGAATACCTCAAACGGACCACAAAAATCTAAACATTCCGCACCGTCATAGATAAAAATACCAACTTCCATCATTTTTTCTCACAGATCAGTTTTTTACTAACTTGGCTGATTTTAGTTAAATTTTCAAGGTAAATTGTAACAACCCATGAAAAAACTCTACTCACTGTCGTTTTAGTGTCTTTAAGCTACTATGAACTCTAGCTTTTCTGCTCCATCGCAGAGAACCTTGTTTCTCCCGCAAAGCGATTGCACTTTTAGAGGCGATCCGTAATATCTTACCCACGATAACAACAAGCGATGAAACAAAATGTTCAAACCTTCCATCACATTATTAAGTGCAGCCGTATGTTTAGCCCTTGCGGGTTGTGCGGGCACTGCAGACCAAAGCCAAGAACCAGTAAAATCACTGCAAAGTAAGCAATATGATAACGTGCTTTTACAGGAGTTTTCAGGTCCTTATCAAGGCGTTCCTCATTTTGACAAAATGAAGCTTGAAGATTTAGAAACTGCGCTTGAAATTGGTATGGCTGATAATTTGAAAGAAATTGAAGCAATAGCCAATAATCCAGCTAAGCCAACTTTTGAGAACACCATTGTTGCACTAGAAAGAGCGGGGGCCGCTTTGGATCGCGTTTTTACCTACTATGGTCTTTGGAGTGCAAACATTTCAAGCCCAGAGTTTAGAGAAATCCAATCGCGAGTTGTGCCTAAGTTTTCAGAGTTCAGCTCTAAAATTACCCAAAACCAAGCGCTTTTTGAACGCGTAAAAGCAGTATATGAAGGCGCTGAATATAAAAAGTTAACTGCTGAAGAGCAGCGTATCACTTGGATGCGTTATAACGGCTTTGCTCGCAATGGTGCGACGCTAAAAGGTGAAGAAGCTAAGCGTTACGCAGACATCAATCTTGAGCTATCAAAGCTACATACTAAGTTTGCAAATAACGTCCTTGCAGATGAAGAAAACTACGTGGTTTACCTCACTAAAGCGCAGTTGTCAGGTTTGCCCGAGTCGTTTGTTGCATCGGCAGCGGCTGCTGCAAAAGCACGCGGCAAGGCGGATATGTATGCGATTACAAACTCTCGCTCTTCAATGGATCCATTTTTAACCTACTCAACAGAGCGTGAGTTACGCGAGAAAGTATGGAACAACTATTATAACCGAGGCAACAACGGTGGTGAGTACGACAACAAAGCGATTATCTCTGACATCTTAACGCTTAGACATGAGCGCGTTAACTTACTGGGTTACGATAATTACGCGCAGTGGCGTCTTGAAGACCGCATGGCGAAAAAGCCTGAAAACGCGATGGCGCTGATGAAAAAAGTGTGGCCAGCAGCAATTGCCCGCGTGAAAGAAGAAGTTGCTGACATGCAAGCGATCGCCGACAAAGAAGGCGCCGATATCACCATCAAGCCATGGGATTACCGTTTCTACGCCGAGAAGGTTCGCCAAGCTAAATATCAATTGGATTCAAACGAAGTGAAAGCCTATTTACAGCTAGATAATCTGCGCGAAGCAATGTTCTATGTTGCAGGCCGTTTGTTTAACTTTGAGTTCACCGAAGTGCCTAAGGGCTCAGTACCAGTGTTCCACCCTGACGTTCGTGTATGGGAAGTAACAGACAAAACCACCGGTGATAATATCGGCCTTTGGTATTTAGACCCGTTCGCACGTAAAGGTAAACGCTCTGGTGCGTGGGCCATATCATATCGTAGCCATACAACATTTGATGGTAAAACAAATGTGCTTAGCTCAAACAACTCCAACTTTGTGAAAGCACCTGAAGGTGAAGCGACCTTAATTTCTTGGTCAGATGCAGAAACCTATTTCCATGAGTTTGGTCACGCGCTGCATGCGCTTTCATCAAACGTGAAGTACCCAAGTTCAAACTCTGGTGTGCGCGACTACACTGAGTTCCAATCTCAGCTATTGGAGCGTTGGTTGGCAACGGACGAAGTGATCAATCGTTACTTAGTTCACTATAAAACAGGCAAACCTATGCCTAAAGCGCTAATCGAGAAAATCAAGAAGTCAGCAACCTTTAACCAAGGTTTCGCGACGACTGAATACCTTGGATCGGCTATCATGGATATGCTTTTCCATACCACAGATCCTGACAAGATTGGCGACCCTGTTGCATTCGAAAAGTCTCAGTTAGGTGCGCTTGGCATGCCGGACGAGGTAGTGATGCGCCATCGTACAACTCACTTTGGTCACGTATTCTCAGGTGAAGGTTATTCAGCGGGTTACTACGGTTACCTGTGGGCTGAGGTATTAACTTCTGATGCAGCAGAAGCGTTTGCTGAAGCGCCAGGTGGCTTCTACGACAAAGACGTTGCACAGCGTTTAGTGGATTACCTATTCTCAGTTCGCAACTCAATGGATCCAGCAGAAGCGTATCGCAAGTTTAGAGGCCGTGACGCTGAAGTTGAGGCGCTAATGCGTGATAGAGGCTTTCCGGTAGAGAAGTAAAAAGTTTACTCTGCTATTTGGATAATAAAAAACCCCTGAACCAAGGGGTTTTTTATTAAGCTTTAGCTTTTGGATTTCGTGCCGTCACCAAATAGGGATTTAAGGCCGTCGGCAAATTGCTTTATTTGCGCTTTCATCGAGCGCTTTACACTAACTTCAATGCTACCCAAAATCATTCTGCCGTGAATATAAATGCGTGGACGCTGTTTCACCTGCCCTGCAGATGCAAGCGTATTTCTTGTGTTTTCTACTGAACCCATAATATTACGAATATCGGTGACGACATCGACTGTGTCTGGTACAAAGATTTCGTCACTGCCTAAAATGCAATCTATATAAATATGTACTTCAGGGTGACTAAAAATTGCGTTACTAAAATCTAGTTCCAAGCTGCCAAGGTAGTTTTTTAGGTGGATCTCTTTAGGTACGACCCACTCGCCACTGCGATGGTTGGAACTAAGTATAGAGGTAACGCTTATCGCCTCAGCACCATCTACGCTTGAGGTAAATTTTGGACCCAAACGAGCGGCTTTTTCGCTGTGATATCTTGCATCCGACTTGAGCGGTAAATCAGCACTAAGTGCTGCAATTTGTTCTTGTTCGTTCAGGTCGTATGCTTTATCCAATCGTCTCTCGAATGCATCAGCCGAAAGCTCACCGTGGCTGTAATTTAGAATTAACTGGTCAATCACCTCTTCCCTGACGGATTCGAGAGGCCTATCTTTTAATGGCACAGACATATGGTTGGTTCCGTTCTCTTGATTTGTGGTTAGAGTAGCAACAACCAAGCCAACATTAAATTATTTATAAAACAAGTGGTTAGTGTTTTTTAATATCAACTTACTCTATTTATTTACTAATATTTAGTTGTACAAAATAGTATTTGGTCAAAATTACCACTATTAGATTGCAGGTAACGCAGTAGCGCAGGTGTAGTTTGATATTGTTAGTCACTTTGCTATGGTAGTAGGTGTTCGCAAAACAACCAAAGGAGATTAGTTATGGCGAAGAAAGGCGATGTTAAAGCGCTTAAAAAAGAGCTGAAAGCGCGTAAAGCAAAGATTGAAAAGCATGAAGCGAAAATCAAAAAGCTGAAAAAAGCGATTAAAAAGGCTTAAAAGCCATTAGCCCTAACGCAAAGGGATAAGTAAGCGAGCGGTAAATATACCGCTCTTTTTGCGAGTCAGATTAAATCGAAAGATGGCTATATAGCAACCAAGTTCCCACACAGATTAAGATCACCCCACCAAAGATTTCAGCTCGACTACCAAGAAACTTTCCTGCCGAATGCCCAATCATCACGCCAATTGTTACCATCATGGTGGTGGCAAGGCCAATGAGCGCAGCGGCGAGCCATATATTCACATCAACAAATGCGAGACTGACACCGACAGCCATCGCATCAATGCTAGTGCCAAACGCTGTGATAATGGTTTTTAACCAAGGCTGCTTTGCGTGTTGCGTTGGTGCATCATCGTCACCCTTAAGGCTCTCATAAATTATATGAGCGCCAAGTCCTAACAATAAGATAAACGCAATCCAATGATCCCAAGCCTCGACATAGCCAGCTGCAGATTGTCCTATTAACCAGCCAATTAGCGGTGTACTGGCTTCAATAATCCCAAAAATAAGGCCGATTTTTATGGCTTCGGTAAGCCGAGGTGATTTTAGGCTGGCGCCTTTACCGATTGCCGCGGCAAACGCATCGGTAGACATGGCGTATGCTAACAGTAGCAGGGTGACGAAATTCATTTACATTGCTCCGGTCGGGCGATTTGAGTCCACGATACATCCACACGCCCGACCACAGGCATGGATATATCGATGGTCTCGCCAACCGAGAGGTGTCCGCACCATGGCATTTTGGCCAATTATGTTGATACGAACTCTTCCGAGCATTGGAAGCAGGCTACTCCCCAACGAGTTGCGATAATATCAAGAATTGCAGTGGATGCAAAACCAAAATTGAGCAGCTCCTGACGGTGATAATTCTCGTTACCTTTATGACGGGGCAAAGCAGTCTATTTCGGTTGTGATAAGCTGCTCCTTTGCATCACCGAGTATAAGTACCTCGCCATTAGGGTTCACAAGAAGGCTTTGGCCGATAAATTGAATTCCCGTGCCATTGCTGTGGTCCATTCCTAGGCGATTGGCTGAAATAATATGGACTTTATACTTCTTGGCTTGTTTTATTATGGTATCAAGGCTGTCTTCGCCACAATAATTTGAAGGGTTCACAATGAGCTGTACGCCCTGCTCGGTGAGTTGCATCAGCCCCTCTTCAAACCAGATGTCGTAACATAATAAAATACCCACTTTAATACCCATTACTTCGTGCACTTTGAATGCATTACCTGATTGAAAAAAGCGCTTATCGGGCGGTGCTAAAAAAACCTTACGATGTACGCCAACAATCCCTTCTGGACCCACTATAGCCGCACTATTAAAGTGCTCACAGCCTGCCTTCTCAATGATGCCAGCGATGATAGTACCGTGTTGTTGTTGTGCGATAGATTGAAGCAGGCTGATAGTCGTGCTGTCGGATAACTCCTCTGCCATTTCCTCCATATGAGTATGGCAAAGAAAGAGGCTACCTGAAGTACATAATTCGGGTAAGACGATGAGATCAAAGTCAGCCTTTGATAAGGTTTTTTCTATGGTTGTCCAGTTGCATTGAGGGTCGCCATAGTTGACTGCAAATTGATAAAACCCCACTTTCATCGTTCACCTACGTAATATTGGGCCAAGCAAACTGCCTAAAGGTCAGATTGAATCTAGCACCAATCTCTTTAGGTGCAGGAGGTACGGCATGTTGGAACTGCGTTTGAAAGCCATTTCCCATGATGAATAACGAACCGTCTTCTAGCTGCTGTTCAAATTGCTCATCGGGATTTTCTTGATGACGAACTTGAAACAAGCGCTCGGCACCTAAGCTCAGAGAAGCGATAACATTAGTTGGCCCAAATGCGGACAGATCACTGTGAAAGTCCATATACTCCTCACCATCTGGATAAAAAATACAGACACAGACGCTAAATTCGATACCTATTTGAGTCTGTAATCGCTGCTGTATTGATGCAATCAAATCAGGCCAAGTTTGGCGTCTACCATGATAGCTAGGAAATACCGCTGGATCTTCGAGCCTTGGCTCTACAAACATCATTTTCCAGGGTCTAATCTCTGTATTTTCACCGTTAGGCAAGGTGATGATTTCAGGCTGAGATAAATCACAGTGCTTGATTAACCACTGATACAGTGAGTGGCTTTCTGCCTTGGTAAGAAACGCTGGAATATACTCTGCCTCGGCGTTATCGATAAGTGGAAGTTTCATGACTAATTCCTTGTTGTTGCTATTTTTCTTTAACAAAAAGAACAGCACTAAAGCAAGACACTAAAGCAGCTCCCTTTTCCTACTTCAGAGGTTGCGCTGATCCGCCCTTTGTGGCGATGGATAATTTGTTGGCTGAGTGCAAGTCCAATTCCTGAGCCATGAGGTTTTGTGGTAAAAAATGGTACGAATATTTTATCAAGTGCGCTGGGTTCTATTCCTTCCCCGTTATCAGCGACGTTGATCTCACATTTGCCGTAGCGATTAATCGTTGCTGATACAGTCACTACTTTTTCTTGGTTGTTATGTTTCATGGCATCTTTGGCGTTATTTAGTAGATTGAGCAGCACTTGTTCTATCATCTTTCTATCAACATTAATGCTCAGCGCAGCGGGCGTCACGTCAAAGTGTAGAGTGATATTGGCGTCCCTAAAGTCGCGTTTTATCAGCGGTGTAATGTCGTCAAATAAAGTCTGTACCGCAAGCGGTTGGAGGTCAAGTTCAGGAATATGCGTGAGCTTTCTGTAGTTATCAATAAAGCCAAGTAAAGACTGGCTTCTAATACCAATTGCTTGCAGGCTTTGTAGGTAGTCTTCAACGAGCTCTTGGTCTGTCACCGCTTCAGCTAGCTGATTATTGGTGATATTAACTAGCGTATTGGAGAGTGAATAAATCGGTGCGACGGAGTTTCCTATTTCATGGATAAGCACGCGGATCAGCTTTTGCCAAGACTCGATTTGGGTGCTCTCTAGCTGCTCTGAAATCGCGGTGAAAAGCCAAAGTTGGTACTGATTACCTTGATTGGAAAACGTAAAATATTTAAATAGTAAGTCTTTGGCGATGTGGCTACCTACTTTGGCTTGTTCAAGCTCTGGGTGTGCTGCAAGTAGTGAGTGTCCAGACTCTGCGCCGCGAATATCCAACAATTGCTTTGCGCTGTTATTACAAATCAAAATGGTGTGGCCATTTTTGATAAGGATCAGACCTGCTTCTATGTGTTGCAGCATGGTTTCGTATGTGGTGACGAGCTCTGCCTGCTTGGTTTTATCTTGCTGAGCTTTCTGAATAAGCTCGTTACAGATTGTAAGTGCTTGCTTACTTATTGGGTGCTTATTATCAATTCTAAAGCTGCCATCTTGATACTTGAGCGCAGTAAACACCTCTTCGAATTGTTGTTTTTGTCTTTGCAGTGTGGCAATAGACAGCACTGTGAATAGCACTGCAATCGCAATGAATAACCCACTAAACAAAAAGACGTAGCTGTGGAGAAAACCCAATATACCAAGTGTGGCGAATAAAATGGCTGCGAGTTGAAAAATGGCCATGCGAACGAGGCTATTATTCCACATCATACTTCTCCATTTTACGGTACAGTGACGCTCGAGTGATCCCAAGCGCTTTAGCCGCATGGCTGATATTTCCTTTAAAGTCTCGAACCGCCCGCTCTATGGTGTGCTGCTCTATTTCTGCGAGATTATAGGTGTCAAGAAATCCCGCGTTCTCCTCAGAGCTTGCCCCTGGACTGGTGAGCTGAAACTGCAATTGGGTTGAGTCAGATAAAATAACAGCGCGTTCAACCAAGTGTTGTAATTCTCGGATGTTACCGGGCCATTGATACTTGACTAAATCAGCCATCATTTTGTCGGTGACCGTTTTGCACTGGAGCTTGTATTTTTTGCTGTATAGATCAGCATAAAACTCAATAAGTAGCGGAATATCTTGGGGTCTATCTCGTAGTGCGGGAAGTGTGAGCTCTACGGTATTAATGCGGTATAACAAGTCCTGACGAAAACTGCCTTCGCGCACCATGCCATACAAATTCATATTGGTTGCGGTGATAAGGCGCAGATCAACCTCTATTTGTTTGCTGCCTCCGACTGGCGTAACCACTCGATTTTGGATCGCAGTAAGTAACTTTCCCTGTAACTCGAGCGGAATATTGGCTATTTCATCCAAAAACAAAGTTCCGGATTCTGCAAGTTCAAAGCGACCTGGCTTATTGGCTTTCGCATCTGTAAATGCGCCTTTCATATGGCCAAACAATTCACTTTCGAACAAAGAGCTGGCGATCGTGCCCATATCGACAGACATGAAAGTATTGTCTTTTCGTAAAGACTGTTTATGTAGCTCTCTGGCAACGACTTCTTTACCTGTGCCGCTTTCGCCTAAGATTAAGACGTTGGCATCGGTTTTAGCAGCCTTTTCTATGGTTTGAAAAACTTGCTCCATTGCTGGACTCGAAGCAATTAAATGCTCGAATGGTTTGTTTTGCGCTGCCATTGAGATTTGTGCGATTTGCGTGAGCTTCTTGGACTTTTGCCGTTGTTCGCTCAACTCGATGCAATTGGCAACCGTTGCAAGTAGCTTTTCATTTTGCCAAGGCTTGAGGACAAAATCGTTGGCGCCAAGTTTGATCGCATCCACCGCCATCGTTAGGTCGCCATAGGCGGTGAAGAGTACAACCACGGCATCTTCGTTTAAGGCTTTTATTTGTTTTAGCCAGTAGAATCCTTCGGCACCGGAGGTTGATTCTCGAGTAAAGTTCATGTCGAGCAATATCAGTGCAAAGTCCTGTGCTGACATTGTTTTAGCGATATCATGGGGACTCTCTAGCGTCACGACTTTTTTGTAATATTGTTTGAGCAACATTCTCGTGGCGACGAGAATTTCGCTGTTGTCGTCGACAACTAAAATTGCCTTATCGCTGATAGTCATTACATTTCCTTTCCTCATCAAACTGTACGATATCGTACACTAGGTGTTTAATTTTTTTACACTCTTTTGTTCCATTATTCCATAGAACTATTTTATGTTTTTGATTTTTATTTGTTTTTTATTTTGGCATGCAACTTGAGTTATTAGGCTAACCTAAACTCAAGAGAGTGACAAAATGGACAGAAAAATAACACCTAACAAAAGATTTCAGCTGTGGTGGCTGGTGCTACCTGTCATCGTGGTAGCGTATTTTGCATTTGATAGTGCAGCGAGTAGCAGCGGGGATCGTGTTAATCTGGCGATGGATAAAGTCAAGATAAGTACAGTGACAAAGGGCGAGTTTCATGATCTTATTCCGCTTAGAGGCAGCATTATGCCGAGTAAGTCTGTGTATCTAGATGCCATCGAAGGTGGACGAGTCGAAGCGCGTTTCGTCGAAGAAGGTGCGATGGTTAAAAAGGGTGACAAACTGCTCGCACTGAGCAACACCAGTTTGCAGCTGGATGTGATCTCCCGTGAGGCGCAGATCTCAGAGCAGCTAAATAACCTACACAATACCCGCTTAGCGATAGATCAAAACCGTTTAAACTTAAAACGAAACCTATTAGAGCTAGATTTTCAGGTAAGTCAAAGTGAGCGAAAGCTTGCGCAGTTCAAGCGCCTTGGTAGCGGGAATTTAGTTTCAAAAGATGAGCTACAAGCGGCCGAAGATGAAACTGAGTATCTAAAAAACCGCCGCAAGTTAATTATTGAGCAGCAGCAACAAGATGAAAAAATCCGTACGGCACAAATTGCACAGCTAGAAGATAGCGTCGAGCAGCTTAATAAAAACTTAGGTTTTGCGCGTAAAAATCTTGAAAATCTAATTATCAAAGCGCCTATGGATGGTCAATTGACTGCGCTAGACGCGGAACTAGGCGCGTCAAAGGCGAGAGGCTCACGTTTAGGGCAAGTGGATATTGTGTCTGAATATAAAGTGTCGGCCCAAATTGATGAATTTTACCTAGGCCGCGTGTATGCGGGACAAACCGCAAGGTTAACACTGCAGGGTAAGCCGTATGAGCTAACGCTCGCAAAGGTCTATGCCGAAGTGTCAAATGGTCGCTTTGAAGTGGATTTAACTTTTAATGGTGTGCTGCCCAGCGACATTCGTAGAGGTCAAAGTTTGCAGTTGGAGTTGTTATTAGCAGATGCGAAAGCCGCGACTTTAATACCAAATGGTGGATTTTATCAAGATACCGCTGGCAAGTGGGTATTTGTACTAGAGCAGGGCAGCCAAGTGGCGGTGAAGAAATCGGTGACTTTTGGCGAGCGTAACAACAAATATATTGAAGTACTTGATGGGCTGGCAGTCGGCGACCGAGTGATCACTTCAAGTTACAGCAGCTTTAAAGACATGCAGTCGGTCAGTTTGACTCGTTAATAGAATTAAAAGGCAAAAGAATATGTTACATCTAACTAAAATAAATAAAGTTTTTCGTACTGAGCTGGTTGAGACTTACGCCCTTGAGGATGTCACGGTGACCGTAGAGCGTGGCGAGTTCGTTGCTATCATGGGACAGTCAGGGTCAGGTAAGTCTACCTTACTTAATATCATCGGCATGCTAGACCATATTGATGGTGGCGAGTATGTTTTTGATGGCAAGGACATCAGCCAGTTAAGTGAAGGTCAGCTTGCTGATATTCGTAAAGACAATATTGGCTTTATCTTCCAAAGTTTTAACCTTATTGATGAGCTCACTGTGTATGAGAACGTTGAGCTTCCGCTTATTTATCAGGGGATCTCTAAAGCCGAACGAGCACTGCGTGTGACAGCCGTGCTGGAAAAAGTGAATATTGCGCATCGCAAAGATCATTACCCACAGCAACTTTCAGGTGGTCAACAGCAAAGAGTTGCAGTTGGGCGTGCCATTGTCGCAAAGCCAAAAATGATTCTTGCGGATGAACCAACCGGTAATCTTGACTCAAAAAATGGTGAAGAAGTCATGGGGCTGTTAGCACAGCTTAACCAAGAAGGGGTAACGATAGTCATGGTGACGCACTCAGATCACCATGCAAATTACGCGCATCGCACGATCCATGTTTTGGATGGCCATATTGTTTCGAGTCAAATGCAGGAGGTTCGCTGTGCTTAAAAATTACTTGTTAATCGCGTACCGCAGCTTGCTGCAACAAAAACTCTACTCAACAATCAATATTTTGGGTTTGGCGATTGGTTTAGCTATTTGTATCAGTATGGCTATCTTTGTTGAATCTGAGCTGGGTTACGACAAGTTTATTAAGGATCATGAGCAAATCTATCGCTCGTCTGTAAAATGGATGCCGCCAAGTGCGCCTGAACAATACTATGCGCAAGGGCAAGTATTTAACGCTGAAAACTATCAAGCACACTTTGAAGAAGTGGTAGATGCTACTCGCTTTCGAGAAGTGAGTGTCGCGCTTGGGCAAGGCAAGGAAAGTTTTCTTCATGATGGTGTATTACTCGCTGATCCCAACTTTGTCGATTTTTTCTCCTTAGATGTAATTGACGGAGAGCGTCAGTCGGCACTCGAGGCTCCCAACACTATTGTTTTAACCCAAGCAGCTGCAATGCTCCATTTTGGTCGCACGAATGTTGTTGGAGAATCTTTACTTGGGGCAGGAAAACTACCGTTAAAGGTCAGTGCCGTGATAAAAGACTTGCCACTGCGCACCCATTTAAATGTCTTTGCGCTCATCAGTATGGCAACGGCCACCACTTATTATGGTGATAACAGCTGGCAGCGTGACCCAAGTTTTAACTATTTCACCTACGTTAAATTAGCGGATGGGGTAACCGGTGAAGATGTTGAAGCAAAAATCCCAAGTTATTTAGAAAATCATTATGGCCCGGGAACTAGCGACACCCTTGGCTTTGAATTAATGCCTGTCACCGATATTTACCTTCACTCACATCAGTATGGTGAAATGAAAGAAAATGGTGATATCAATACCGTTTATTCGTTTAGTGTTATTTCAGCGCTTATTCTCTTTATTGCGTGTGTTAACTTTATGAATTTGTCGACTGCCACAGCAACCAAGCGCGCAAAGGAAGTGGGAGTACGTAAGACATTAGGCGCTAAACAGCAGCATTTAGTTATGCAGTTTGTGGTTGAGGCGATGATGTTGAGTTATATCGCGTTGATCATTGCTGTGGCGCTGGTTGAAGCTGGTTTGCCCTTGTTTGCGAGCTTTATCGGCAAGCCGCTCAGTTTTGACTTCTATTCAGAGCCGTTAGTGTTGACTACGCTGTTGCTGTTAGGGTTATTCGTTGGCTTAATCTCAGGCGCATACCCTGCCTTTTATCTAAGCCGCTTTAAACCTGCTAAAGTGCTTAAAGGAGAAGTGACACAGGGTAAATCTGGCGCGCTGCTGCGTAAAGGGCTGGTGGTATTTCAATTTAGTGTCGCCGTGGTGCTTATTATCGCCACCACGGTATCTAACCAGCAACTAAAGTACGCCAGAGCCATAGAACTCGGTTATGACAAAGACAATACTTTTGTGCTGAGCCGTCTTTATACAGATATCGCCAGTCAACAGCGTAGCGCATTAAAAACACAACTGCTCTCTCACCCAAATATTGTCAGTGTGACAGCAAGTTCAGCAGTACCAACAGAGACCATTGTCGATGCTTTTGGGATGGTTAATCCAAAAACACAATTGTCGCAGACCATGCCGACATTGGCAGTAGATGAAGATTATTTTAGCAGCTACAACATTAAGTTACTGAGTGGCCGAGGATTTAGTCGCGATTTTCCTGCCGATAAGTTTGCGATGCCGAGTGCGGCTGAGCCAAATCCGCGTTTTTCGGTTGTGATTAATGAAAAGGCAGCGCAGAGTTTAGGATTTAGTGCTGATGAGGCTGTTGGTAAAACATTTGAAGTACGATTAACTCGGCATTCAAGCGCTATGGCGACTATCATCGGGGTGACGCAAAACTACTATTTTTCTTCACTTAAAACAGAGATAAGCCCAACGTATCACTTGCTAAGAGAGAATGAAGGCAATTCGATGGCGATAAAATTTAAAGGTGATACAGCGCAAACTCGCGACTTTATAGAGGCCACTTGGCGCAAGCTAGTACCAGAACAAGAAATGGAACTGACTTATCTACAAACTAAGTTTGAGCAGATGTATCGCCAGGAAGACAAAGAAATCATTGTGTTTAATTTGTTCTCTATGCTGGCGATTTTCATTGCGTGTTTAGGCTTATTTGGTCTTGCCTCTTTTACCACAAAAAGGCGCACCAAAGAGATTGGGGTGCGTAAAGTGCTTGGTGCTTCGGTGATGGATATCGTGATATTGATCAACAAGGAATTCTCAAAGCAAGTGATGATCGCAAACCTGATAGCGTGGCCGCTTGCGTACTTTGTGATGCAGCAGTGGTTAAACAACTTTGTCTATCGTATTGACCTTTCAATCGTGCCATTTTTGATTGCAGCAAGTTTAGCGTTTGCAATTGCTTGGTTAACGGTCGGCTCGTTGACGCTAGTTGCCGCACAAGCGCGACCTGTAAAATCATTAAGATACGAGTAATTGCAACTAAACAGGCCTCACAATGAGGCCTGAACTGAGATAAGTTAAGCGCCAGGACCACACTCCAAGCAGTGCTTGATAATATCCGGGCCAAACTTCAAGTTTGCATTTAGATTTCGCAGTGCCGTTCTTAGGCCTTCTTCTATCACTGGGTGGTAGAAAGGCATGTCGAGCATTTGCGGCACGGTCATCTTGTTTTGTAGCGCCCAAGCAAGTAAATGCGCTATATGCTCAGCAGCAGGGCCGACAAATTCGGCACCTAAGAATAATCCGGTGCCTTGCTCAGCGTAGACTCGCATATGGCCTTTGTTTTTTAACATCACGCGGCTGCGGCCTTGGTTTTCAAAGCTTACCTCTCCGATGGCAAAGCAGCCGCAATTGCCATATTGCTTTTCCAGCTCTTTATAACTTGCTCCAACCATCGCAATTTGTGGGTCGCTAAATACCGCCGCAAGCTTTGCACGGCGTAGTCCTACTCTCACATCAGGGAAACGACCGGCATTTTCACCTGCAATCGTGCCTTGATCTGCGGCTTCATGTAGAAGCGGGATCTGATTGCTGGCATCACCTGCAATAAAAATCGGGGCGTTCCCTGAGCCATCAAGACATTGCATGGTATGTGGGTCGGCTAGCGGTACGCCTCGGTCATCAAGTTCAAGCGTGGTATTTTCTAGCCCAAGGTTATCAACATTGGGCACACGACCAGTGGCTGCCAACACATAGTCAAACTGCTCGGTTTGTGGTTTCCCTTGTTTGTCAATGTAGGTAAGCTCGGCTTTGTCACCGACCTGTTTCATATCTGATACTTTGGCATCTGTGTCGAGGTAAAACTCATCACTGAACACCGTGGTGGCATAGTCTTTGACGATTGGATCGGTTAGTGGTCCAAGGCCACCGCCGACACCAAATACTTTGACCTTTACGCCAAGTCGGTGTAGCGCTTGACCTAGTTCTAAGCCGATCACGCCGGGGCCAAATACGGCAACTGAGTCAGGCAAGTCATCCCAGTCAAAAACGTTATCGTTAATGACTAAACGGTCGCCAAAATTATTAAACGCACCAGGGTAGCTAGGTCTTGAACCTGTAGCGATAACAAAACGTTTGGCTGTGATCTGAGTGTGGTCGTCCAACTGTACCGTATGGCTGTTGATAAATTTTGCACTGCCGCGTAGTTTATCCTGCAGAGGCAATTCGTCTACAGCTTCGACGACAAAGCCAACGAAGCGATCTCGCTCACGTTTGACTCTCGCCATAACCGCTTTACCGTCAATTTCAGCGGGTTTTACATTAATACCAAATTTAGGTGCGACTTCAATTTGATGTGCGGCTTCAGCTGCGGCAATCAGTAACTTGCTTGGCATGCAACCAACCCGTGCGCACGTTGTGCCGTATACGCCAGACTCAATCATCAGTACTTCTGAGGTATATTTTTTGGCATTTCTATAGGCGCTGAGACCCGCTGTTCCCGCACCAATCACGACTACGTCGGTGTTTATCTTTTTCATTTTTTGCTCCGAAATCAGAAAGTGTGATACCAATTTACTTAATTAAGAGGTCTATTTGAGGCGAGAAAATCTTGTCGATAGCCAGGCAAAAATTTTGCTATTTAGTTGTTCTAAATGAGAAATTTTTAACGCAGTTAGCGTCAGATTTGCTCCTTCAAATTGAGCAAGTATTAAGATAAATTGGTATACTCCCCCATGACAGTCAGTTATTAGCCATCGTGTTGTGTTGAGGGGGAACATTTTGACTTGGTGAGCAAGTTCACCAAGTCATGTTGTGGGGGATGAGTGATTAAGCGAAATATTCAGCTAAATCGTCTGAGCCACCGATGTGTTTACCGCCGATAAATACTTGCGGCACGGTTTCGCGACCAGACAGCGCTTTAAGGCTGGTTAGCGATGCCTGTTGGCCAAGTACCAGCTCTTCATATGCCAGTCCTTTTTCTTTTAGCAAGGCTTTGGCTTTTTCACAGAATGGACAGCCAATCTTGCTAATAACGGTAACCGGCTCTGGTTTGATTTGGCGCGGGTTAATGTACTCCAGCATAGTATCTGCGTCTGATACCTCAAACGGGTCGCCAGGCTTTTCTGGTTCGATAAACATTTTGTCAATCACACCATCTTTTACCAGCATTGAATAACGCCAGCTGCGTTTGCCAAAACCTAAATCGTTTTTATCAACTAACATGCCCATGCCGTCAGTGAATTCGCCGTTACCGTCAGGTAGTAGTGTAATATTCTGCGCTTCTTGGTACTGTGCCCATGCGTTCATTACAAACGTATCATTAACGGATAAACACACGATTTCGTCGACACCATTTTGTTTAAATACGCTAGCAAGCTCGTTATAGCGCGGTAAGTGCGTAGACGAACAAGTTGGTGTAAAGGCACCAGGCAAAGAAAATACAACTACAGTTTTACCTTTAAAAATTTCATCGGTGGTGACGTGCTTCCACTCTTCATTTTCTCTAATTGGGAATGTAACCTGTGGTACGCGTTGACCTTCAATATTCTTTAACATTTTGCTTTCCTTCTTAAGTTGATGTAGCCATTATGCCGTGCGCATTTTGATTTGTATAATTGATAGTTAAGATTGAAGTGTTCAATAAAATTGATTGTTTTCAACTTCAAATATTTGTATTTTTTAACCTAGCCAATGCCGCTAAGTTGAGGTTAGTCAATTTTTACGGGAACAGGGAATATTTAGATGAAAGCAAACTTTGAATTAATGGCGGATTACAATCGCTGGATGAACGAAAAGTTATATGAAGTTGTTTCGGGATTGAGCGCCACGGAATTACATCAAGATCGAGGGGCTTTTTTTGGCTCCATCATGGGCTCGTTAAACCATATTCTTGTTGCCGATATTATTTGGCTTAAGCGCTATACAAAGCATAGCTATCATTTTGAAGCACTGAACGTTGTAGCAACGATGCCACTGCCGACAAAACTTGATGCGATGCTGTATGAAGATTTTGCAGCGTTGAGACAGGAAAGGGCGGAAATGGATAAGGTGATTATTGAGTTTGCGAATGAAGTCACTGAGGAGGCGCTTGCCGCCGATTTACACTACAAAAACACACAAGGTAAAACCTTTTCTCGCAAGTTTGGTTTTTTAGTGCATCATTTATTTAATCATCAGACGCACCATAGAGGGCAAATAACGACATTACTCAGCCAGATTGGTATTGATATGGGAGAAACCGATCTATTAGCCCGGATCCCCATATCATTTGGTTAGTGCTTTGGCTGGCTTTACCGCTTCGTTATGTCTAGTGTTTTGTGCTAGTGGCATCACCCGCTTATAAAGACTAAACCAATTCCGGTGATGGTGATGGTGAGGTTGTTGTCTGCCTTGAGTGTTATATCACTTTGGATAACACTGCGATCGGCCTTAAGGGTGATATTTTGTTTGGCGCTTACGTCAATTTGATTAGCGATGAGTTCAAAGTTAATCATCATCGCATTTTCAATTAATAAGTAAGTGTTTTTAGTGGTAAGGAGTTAAGTAGTTTTTATTTGCTACTTTAATAACAGGAGCATTTATTATGAATAAGCCTTAGCTATAAGCCCTTGTTGGTCTAGTATTTCTTTCTGACCAAATGATGCTAATACACTTAGATGGGCGAAAATATTTACTTTACTGACATTGTCAATGGTAGGCTGCCCACCAAGAAAAAAAGCGGGTTCAAAAGCATACATTTCGTTATATTTTAATTGAGAGAATCGAAGTTTACATTTCTCAAAAAGTAAGCCTCCACTCGTATCATTTATATCCAGCGATGTTGGCCTTTTTGCACCAAAGAAAAACTGTATGGCATCGTTTTCTTCTCCAACTGCTATGTCTTCGGCATTACCTTCTTTCTCTATAATCCAACCGTGAGATGGGTCGATTAGATATTTATGTCCAAATTTCTCTCCCCATAAGAATAGCTCTCCAAAAGCACTGCGAGCAATTACATAATATGTGTCTTGCTCGATGATACCTATATCTCCAAGCCATGCATCTAAGGTATCTTCAAAATCATCGGGATTAGTTAACCAAAAAAGTCCTTCCCCGAAACCAGAAAATCCGTATTCACTCCAATATTCTAATAATCTAGTAGGTAGTTTACCTTCAAACTTTTTTATTATTTCTGCTGGGGCTTGATTTTTTTCAGTAGGCTCTTCAAATTTTTCAAGAAACCACTCGAAATCTTCATCTATTTCAAATTGTTTGGTCATTATTCTAACCTCCTTACTTACACCGTTCTAATTCTATATTCATTTGGGTGGTAGGGCCCATTGTTCTCAACGCAACCCTTGCTGCCTCATCCATACCGGAAACTCCCTATAAACTGAAACGTTTTACCGTGGCTTGCATGCCTTCGATGGCGGCGTCTGGAAGTAGTAGGTCGTAGTGCCAACTAGTAGACATGTCATCAAGTGAATCGCGTAGGCCTTTGACGATGTTTTTAACTTCCGTGGCAGATTGTTTTCCAAGGTCTTGCCAGTTGATGTCTCTTAGGTATTTAACTGGGTCGCTTTTACCAACTTTTCTTTGTGTAAAGATCTGAAGCACTGCGCAGAGCGACTCTCCGGCATTTTTTAAGATAACCTTGCCTACGATTGTGGCATGTCTTGGGCCTCTATTGGAGGCTTTGAATAACCCCTACAGCATCTGATTTTGAAGGTAGTGAAACGATGTTTGTATTTTCACTTAACTCGGACACCCGAAGCGCTAAGCAGTTATGAATTGAGCTGGTGATCCTGACTATTTAATAAAAGCTTTTATCTTAGATGTGTTGTACTAATATTCTCCGAAAATCAGCGAACACAGCTTTCGAATAATATCATTGCTTTCTAGCTCGTTCATTTAGAACTTTAAGTAAGTCAGAATCGCCTTTTACCCAGAACTTGTCATCATCAGGAAAAATATTCTCTGGGTACTCATTTGCAAAATCTATAAATTCACCGTTCCAATGTTGTGGTATGTACTTTTCCATTTGCACGCCCTCATGATAAAATGCGGCTACACTTTTAGCATCAAAGTCGATAAACATGATAGGGAATAAATCAGCAACATCCCACCAAGATCTAGCTGATGGGAACCTAGATGCCAGTCTCTTACTTAGTTCTCTGCAACTTATTTCATTACCCTGAATTTTATCCAGAAAAGTTTCTACATTATTTTCATCTAAAGTATGGAGGCCAAACCTATCAGAGTCGTCAAGCTCCGGAACTTGATATCCATTTTCTATAAAAGCGTCTCTTAGTTTTACCAAATCTAATATCCATAACTCTCGTTCTCCCTTAAACCAGCGAATTTTGCTTTGATAGCGTATAACTACTATTACAACTTCGTTAATCATGACTAATAAAAATATTTTTAATGATAAGTTAACTTACTTAGAAAATACTCACGTTCTTTTTAATAAATAGATATGGATTCACATCCACTTGAGATTCTAATCATCTTCCTCATAAGCAAATGAACCGATAAAAACAGGGTCACTTTGAACAGAGCGTGCTATTTTTTTAGGGTCATAATCAAAATCAAACTGACAAATAAGCCACCTTGCTTTGGTAATACCGATTGACTTAGCAGAGTCTATGGCACTTTTTTCAAAGGAACTTGCATAAGATATTTCTGTAAAAAGTTCTGCAATATCGACAATTCCTGATTCTATATACTCAGATTCTTGATTTGCTAAGTCATAATAACCAACGCCACACAGATCTTGTAGAACATCAACTTCTATAGATTCATCCGCAGCTTCAACTCCAAGCCATATAGAAACAACACCTTCTTTTTCAAACCTCTGAGTATAATAGTCGTCTTCTTCTAGGCATTCCTCTTTGGTCATTTTAATGCGCCTTATTTATGAAATCCCTTGGGCAATGAAATATAACCACCTTCAACCCACTTTCTGATATTGTTTTTAAGGATCTAGACTTTCAGATCTTTTTATTATTTTTTGCAATTGATTGTAGATCTTTTCGAGTTTGGAGCTCTCGATCCCAGGGTGAGAGCATACAGTGTTAACTACCATTAACACTGAAGGTCAGCTCTGCCTCAAGTTCATCGTCAATTGAGGTTCGTACATATTTGCGACGTATCGAATCTTCACGACCAGTGTGTTTTACAAAGTTATAAACAACCGGTCTGAACAGTGCAGTTTTCCGCCGAAATTGGTTCACTTTTCTGACAAGCACCTTTCTTAATTACGACATCTAATACCCAATGCTAATAAGGGGGACGCAAACTAACCGTTTATATTACCTATATTCAGCCTAGCAGAGACGTTCAACAAAAGCTTCAAAACTATCCGAAACTAGTACAAAAACAGGACTTAATTCATCTGATTCATTATGATCCCAGAGTACAACTGACGGCTCAATATCGCTATCTTTGAAGTTTAAACATAAAAAGTCTCCACCAAAAACATGAGCAAAAGGAAGTAACTCAGCCCCCACTAAATCTTCATTGTCGGTTAGGCGCTCTTCAATCTGAGCGAGTACTACTTTTATTTCGTATTGCATAATATCGTCTGACAAGTTTGAATCGTTTGTAATAAGAAGTGTTTGCTCAATCAACCGCTCCTCATTGTCTATGTCGTAAGTTAACCCTTCAAAAGCAACGCCATTGTTGTTGCGGAAAAACTCGATAAATGAATGTGGAAGTTTCACTCTGCAAAAGCTTTCCAATTCAAATATGCTTGAGTTATTTAACTCATAAGAGTCATTACGTTTAGTGATCATATATAACCTCTATCTTTTGCTGTATGCCCAATGGCCTTTCGACCTTCCACCTTGGTGGTTAATCATATTATGAGGACCAAAAGGAACCAACTCCATAACACCAGGAATCTCTGAGTGATGCCAAGTGTTACCATCTCTCATACCTACAGGCAACTTTTCATCGAGCCACTTAAATTGAATGTAATCTGATTTTTTCCATAGTCCTTCTGGCAATTCTAACTTTGCTTTAATTAAACCAGCTGACGCAAAGTCAGGGTATTTTGTTCCAGATTTAAACGAAACATTAGGAACCAAACCTTTATCAATAGCCTTTTGCTTGATTGCTCTTTTTTCTTTAATAGTAAGCTTATCGCCTTCTGGAAAATCTTTCCAAGACCAAGGTTTATTTGAATTAATTAAACTCGCATAATCGGAAGCTTGTATCTCTAGTTTTTCAGCTGCTAACAACTTGTTTTGACCGCTGGGCAGCTCATTCCCTTTTGGTGGTTCCAATTCATCGGCTTTGGCTTTGGTGGGCTTGTCGGTGACGCCTCGAATTGGTGATTGGCCTTGATACTCATCCAGTGCTTTATTAACTCGCTGTCCGATTTCTTGGGCGGCTTGTTGCATATACTGGTCGATTTTGGGGGTGACGTCGTCTAGGCGTTTAACCGTGGCTTGCATGCCTTCGATGGCAGCGTCAGGGAGTAGTAGGTCGTAGTGCCAACTGGTAGACATGTCATCAAGTGAATCGCGCAGGCCTTTGACGATGTTTTTAACTTCCGTAGCGGATTGTTTTCCTAGGTCTTGCCAGTTGATGTCTCTTAGGTATTTAACTGGGTCGCCTTTAGCGACTTTTCTTTGGGTAAAAAGCCGCAGTACGGCAAGCGCAGCAGAGAGGGACTCTCCGGTATTTTTTTAAGATAACTTTGACTATGGTTATGATATGTCTTGGGTCTCTATTTATGACTTTGTCTTACCACTGCATACCATCTCAATAAAACAGTTGAAAGTTAGCTACCGTGGTTTCTCTAATTAAACAGGTAAACGAAAGCAGCAGAAGAAATTTGGTGAGAAATGTAGGCTAGGAAGACGATTGAACCTAGCCTCACAACATCTATGTATTTAAAGGACTTAAAAATGTGCTATTGGTTATGGGGCAATTGGTTCGAGAGTGCAACAATATCAGCCATGACACGTTTTTCTCCTAGAGCAGCTAGGAAAGCTAAATGTTCCGTGGCTTTTACCTTTTGGAGATTCTCAAGCTTAGGTTCGCCACCAAGGGCAAGAGCAGGCGCGAAGCCATAGATCTCTCCATTTTCAAGAGGGCCTAGCTTTTCGACAGCTCGTTCAAAAAGAGGCTGATCATTGATATCGTCTAAATCAATTTCTGAAGTTGTTTTTATAGAAAAGAAAAGGTCTAGGCTTCTAGTTTCACCTCTACTAACATATTTTTCATTATCAAAGGTCGGGAAAATCATGCCATAACTACTTGTTATTGAAATGCTATTCCCTGAATTCTTTCCCCAGACATAGATCTCACCGAATGCATCTAGTGCAATTACATGGAAGCTGTCTATACCGTCATTTTGCATTTTTTCAAACTTCGTGCCTCTTAACCATTCAGTCAAGATATCTTGATAATCCCTTGGGTTGACCATCCACAAGCGACCACTCCCCCAACCACAAAAGCCGTACTCCTTCCAATACTCTAGTAAATTATTAGGTAAAATACCTTGGTAATACTGGAGTTGCTCATCTGTTGGTTGAATCGCTTCTATCGCTGGACCAAACCCACCAAAGTTATAAAAATTGTCAAAAAACTTGTTCATTATTTGCACCTATGTAGATTCATATTCAATTTTGCATCTGGGCCCAATGCTTTTAGTGCTTTCTCTGCCTCATTATCCATTAGCTCAACACGACTTAACTTAGTCTTTTTACCTGAGTCATCAAAACCTTTTTTATTCCATCGCGCGCCAATAGATTGGTTAACACTAGCGTCACCTAAATCAACTACCTCATCTAACCCCCTGCAATCATATCAGGGTTATGTAAAGCATTGAGGGTTTTCATGTCCCTTTTTGCTAATTCTTCAGCTTTTCTAACAGCTTCTTCGCCGAAGTACTTTCCACTTTCTTGGAGCTCTAATTTGTATTTGTCAATTAACTTTTTCTTAAACTTTTCTCTAGCCGCCTTCTGCGCCTTACCAGTTCCTTTTCGGCCAATCTTTTTATAAGCATCGCGATTTTCAAGATACTGTTTTACTGTCATGCTATTTAGCCCGTCCATTTGTCCTTTTAATTGGCGGTCATATTCAACAGCGGTTCCTTTGGCATTCTTTTTAAAACAAGGCACATTGTATTGCGGCATACGTTTTATTGCCGCCCCCGGCAGCTCATTCCCTTTTGGCGGCTCCAATTCATCGGCTTTGGCTTTGGTGGGCTTGTCGGTAACGCCTCGAATTGGTGATTGGCCTTGATATTCATCCAGTGCTTTATTAACTCGCTGTCCGATTTCTTGGGCGGCTTGTTGCATATGCTGGTCGATTTTGGGGGTGACGTCGTCTAATCGTTTAACCGTGGCTTGCATGCCTTCGATGGCGGCGTCTGGGAGTAGTAGGTCGTAATGCCAACTGGTAGACATGTCATCTAGTGAATCGCGCAGGCCTTTGACGATGTTTTTAACTTCCGTAGCGGATTGTTTTCCTAGGTCTTGCCAGTTGATGTTTCTTAGGTATTTAACTGGGTCGCCTTTGCCGAGCTTGCGTAGTACGGCAAGCGCAGCCGAGAGGGATTCTCCAGTATTTTTTAAGATAACCTTTCCTACGCCTTTGACTGCTGAGCCCACAACTGGTACTAAACCAATACCCGTTAGGGTAAAAGCAAGCCAAGTGTCGGTGTCGTTGGCTTCATCATCGTCGGTCAGTAACATGACATTGGCAATGATATCTCGTAAATCCATGACTTGGTCGATAATCGGTATCATGGAAATCAAGGTGCCTACCACGATTTGTGACGTAGAGGGGTTTTGATTAAAGTCGCCTTGTAGTGTGCCCCATAACCAATCACCTGCTTGGGTTGCAATGCCATTGGCTTCTATCAGTGGTGTGGTATTGCCGCTACGTACCATTTCAGCCGCTCGCGCTGGGGTGATTTGTCCATACAGTGGATTTTTAGGGCGATTATCTTCAGGCAGGTAATCGCGTTTATCCTCACCATATTGCACGGTGTATTGACCGGGTGGTGCATTCTCAATTTTTGCTTTACCGCTGTCATCTAAATTACCGGTCAGCGCTGTGCCGTTTGCAAATCGAATAGTATAAGGTGCGCCCATAATTGGGCTGCCATCTTGATAGGTATAAGACAACTCAATGGTACTGCTCGCCATGGTGGCAATGCCATCGGCGGCAAGTGAGAGTCGAGCATTCTCAGAGAGCGCTTGAATTTGCGGTACACTCGGCATTGTGGCGCTTTGTTTGCCACCAATATCTTGCTCCATGCTGCCGTCAAACACGGTCATGGCTTTGCCTTTTAAGGTCAGTAACTTGTTTGCAAAGATGTTGACGTTACCACTTGAGTCAATGCTGATTTCACTGCCGCCATTGGCAAGAGTGAGGTTGCCAGAGCCACTGCCTTTAATCGTGATATTGCCTTGGCTTTGAATGATTTGACTTCCCGCCGGCGCGGTGATGGTGAGGTTGTTGTCTGCCTTGAGGTTGATATCACTTTGGATAACACTGCGATGGCTGCGACCCGCCTTAAGGGTCAAATCTTGTTTGGCGCTGACGTCAATTTGATTGGCGGTGACGTCTAGGTTGGTTGCTGCATCAGCAATGACTGACTTTTTACTCTCCAGTGCCAGTTGTTGTTTGGCGCTGGCAATAAAGGTTTTATTGGTAAGTAGTCGGATTGCACTTTTAACACTGCCAAGTTGTATGTCTTTGGCTGCAAAAATATTCATCGCGCCAAGTTGCGCAAGCCAGTGAATATAAGGCTGCTTTTTATCCCCATGTAACACCAAGTGCTGGTTGCCCGCTAGGGTTTGCAACACAATATGCGGGGTTTTTGGGGTGTCATCAAACATCAACAGGTTTTGGCCGCGAGAGCACAACACGTTTTGGGCGTTATTGGCGCTAGTAACAACAGATGGTTGGGTGTCATTAAGGGCAAACCCTAACAAGTAACTTTGGTCTGGGTCGTTGTTCATACAACCGATGAGCACATTACTGTCTGGCAGCAGTGGAAAGTGTAATCCTGTCGGCTGCTTTTGACCGCGACAGGCATATTGTGTGAGGCGCTTTACTGATTCAGTCACCTGACTATCAAAATGTACTTGCGTGGCATATTGCCCTTGGGTATCTAGATGAGGATTGGCCTTTGACCCCGACAGCGAGCGCACTGTGGCGGTAAACACCATCGGTTTTGGGCTATGCTCTGGGGGCGCGATACGTATTGGCTCACCCCGTGGTACACACACCGACTCGCTATGATACGCAACTTGCTTAGGGTCATTGGCACTGCCTTGCTTATACACCTGTTTACTGCGAATACAGGTATAATCGCCACCTTTTGCTGTGCCCAATTTACCATTTAACGAAAACGAATAACCGGCATTGGCTTCGGCTACGTTCCCTACCAACGTGACTTCATTTTTACCTTGTTGATAGGCAAGCTCAAGATTGCCGGTGCGCTCAAATTGCTCAGCAGGATTTTGTGCAGCAGGCTCAAAATAGCTACGCTGGGCCGAGCTGACCGAGGTTGGCGGATGGGCATTCACATGCACTTGTGAGCCACCCATTCTAAAACGATGGCGGCTTTGGCACTGCGTAAACCCGACAAAGCCGGTTTTATGCTCGTGAACCAGCCCATCTTTATCTGTCACCGACAGCAAGCCTCGTTCAATATAGGGGCTTGCAAGATTCCCCTCGGCAATCACTATCGACTCAATAAAATCATGGCATTCAAACCAATAAATTAGTCCGTATTTTGATAAGAGCCGAGTGAAAAAGGTGTAGTCGTTTTCAAGCGCTTGTACGCACTGCGGTAGCGTGGGTAAATCTTTAGTGACTCGCCATTTTATCCGGTCTTGTGAATAGCCGGCTTTTTGTATCAGCTTATTGAGGACAGACTGGACATTGGCTTGTACAAAGATTTGGCTTTTTTCTGTTTGCTTAAGTAACTCAAGGCGAGGCTTTAAGACCACCTCTGCACCACTGGTGTGCTCAGACACAAAACCAGATTGGATATCAAACAAAGTCCCAGTGAAATATGTCGATATTGCATCTGGTGACTCAATTTCAAACGTGAGCATATTGCCGACGAGTAATTCATCAGCAAGGTCAAATTGGGATTCTAGGTTCGCTTTGAGTAAAAAGCCGCTATTGATACAGGTCGTGAGTTCAAAATCGACGACATGTACAGGATGGTTAGTACCATACACCACAATCCTTGTTTGCATTTTTTATGTCCACTGTTGTTGGTTAAAGCCGTTCCACCAATACACAGTACGACTTCCTAGTGTGCTGCGATTGGTTTTTATTTGCGCGCTATTGTTACATAAAAGGCAAGCATTTTTAACTCATTTTTTTTACTCAGCATTCGAATGCTTATCTTTTGATGTAACGGACTGTTTTTAAATCTCAAGCCAAATAAAACGGTGTCAGTTTGCCCTCCTTGGCGGATATCAAAGCGCATCCATGCGCTCCTCGTTCATTCTTTTTAAACGACGAAAAAGAACGAACCAAGAAAACGTCGCCCCAACATCACACTTAATCCTCAAATCCTAAGCCGAT
Organism: Pseudoalteromonas maricaloris; assembly: GCF_024746855.1. Classification (NCBI taxonomy): domain Bacteria; kingdom Pseudomonadati; phylum Pseudomonadota; class Gammaproteobacteria; order Alteromonadales; family Pseudoalteromonadaceae; genus Pseudoalteromonas; species Pseudoalteromonas maricaloris. The sequence continues at coordinate 940,137 of NZ_CP024626.1, forward strand.
ATAGTGCAACCGCCTTGTAAGGCACGTCCCTGTGCCAGACAAGACTTGGCCGACATCCTGTCGGCACATTGCATATCGACTTATGCTTTTCGGGTGTGATGAAGGGGGAAATAAGTTGTCTGTTAGCTGTCCACAAAGCCATCAGAAACATAGTTGCTTGCAAGCACCACAAGAATTTATCAGCGCCTTGTATCTCCCTCATCACACCCGAAAGTAAATTGCCAATGAGTCATTTCAACGCATGGATGCGTGAAAAGCGGTGACAGGGCCAAGGATGGCCCTTACACCGCGGTGACGTTCATATTGGCAATTTACTTGAGGAGTCAGTGTGATGTTGGGAGTGCCTTTTCTTTTGCTTACTTGTTCTTTGGGCATCAAAGAAAAGTATGTCGTAGCCCATGGATGGGCGTCGAAACCTGTCAGGAGGACATATTAGCCTTGCCCTTCCATGGCTCGTATCAAAGCGCATCCATGCGCTCCTCGTTCATTCTTTTTAAACGACGAAAAAGAACGAACCAAGAAAACGTCGCCCCAACATCACACTTAATCCTCAAATCCTAAGCCGACATAGTGCAACCGCCTTGTAAGGCACGTCCCTATGCCAGACAAGACTTAGCCGACATCCTGTCGGCACATTGCATATCGACTTATGCTTTTCGGGTGTGATGAAGGGGGAATAAAGTTGCTTGTGAGATCGTCTACGATTAAGCCGTTTGCAAGGGTTACAAAAACTATCAGCGTAGCCTCTTAGTCCACAGTACAAATAGTTTTGTGGGAGGCGGTTCACCCGCCGAGCAGCTATGTTTTTCGAGGGTGGTAAAGAGGGATTAGTATTGCCTGTGAGTTCTAGTTTTTCTCTCAAAAGCAGCTAATTTTCCTGCAAGCACCAAACAAAACTATCAGCGCCTTGTATCTCCCTCATCACACCCGAAAGTAAATTGCCAATGAGTCATTTCAACGCATGGATGCGTGAAAAGCGGTGACAGGGCCAAGGATGGCCCTTTCACAGCGGTGACGTTCATATTGGTAATTTACTTGAGGAGTCAGTGTGATGTTGGGAGTGCCCTTTCTTTTGCATACTTGTTCTTTGGGCATCAAAGAAAAGTATGTCGTAGCCCATGGATGGGCGTCGAAACCAGTCAGGAGGACGGGCTGACTTTACGATAAGTTTCGAGCTATCAGCCGTTAGCAAAAAAAACCTCCGTGTTTAATATCAAAGCGCATCTATGCGCTTCTCGTTCATTCTTTTTAAACGACGCGATCGAGCGAACCAAGAAAACGTCGCCCCAACATCACACTTAATCCTCAAATCCTAAGCCGATATATAATACCAATTGCACTAAGTCTCCAATCAATTTGAAGGGTGAAATACCATATTAGCGTCGTTAAAAATTTCTCATTTAGAACAACTAAATAGCAAAATTTTTGCCTTGCCTATATGGATATAGGTACCTTGGCGGTAGCAGGACGCGAGAGCGGAGCTACTAAAGCTATTTCTCCGCTTCAAATTGCTCATTTACCTAATACAATTGGTATCGCAACCGTCTTGTAAGGCACATCCATGATGCCAGACAAGACTTAGCCGACATCCTGTCGGCACATTGCATATCGACTGATGCTTTTCGGGTGTGATGGAGGGGAATACGTTGCTTGTGAGATCTTCTACGATTTTAGCAATGAAGCCGTTTGCAAGCATTTCAAAAACTATCATCGCAGAATGCTTCCTAATTCACAGTGCAAATAGTGTTGTAGGAGACGGTTCACCCGCCGATAAGTTATGCTTTTTGGGGGATGAGAGAGTGCCTTGTCATTAGGTATCAAAGAAGCCCATGGATGGGCGTCGACACCTGTCAGGAAGACGAGCTGACTTTACACATAGTGTCGAGTTAATGTTGAACTTTACTGACTGTGGAGCAATCGTATATTGCTCCACACTAAAATCATTCAGCAGGCCTAGTCATCTAGCTTTACGGCTCCTGCAATCTTATCTATTTTCACCGAGCCTGAACCTGATTCGGTAATGGTCAAGGAGCCGGCATTTACCACACGAATATTTCCAGCGCCGTCTTCTATTTGAACGTGGCCCTTCACTGCTTCGATATCCGTATTGCCCGAACCATCAACGATGGTGACATCGCCTTGGGCGTGACGAACTCGAATATTACCGGACTCATCATCGATTTTAATATTGCGTCCGCCTTCAACAATCAGTGAGCCAGAGCCATCGATGATATCAGCGTTGCCGCTAAAATCGCGAAGGGTTAGATCGCCAGACTCATCTTCTATTTTGATATCCGTGCCGCCAGTCACATCAATATTACCCGAGCCATCCTCCAACTCTAGTGTATCGACTAATCCCTTTATAGTTATGTCGCCAGAACCATCGTCGATAACAAGTTGCTGGACGTTAGTGATATGGATATTGCCACTGCCGTCATCAATTTCAGCACCTTGAATATCTTCTAATGTGATATTGCCAGAGCCATCATCTAGCTTGATAAAACCTTTGATATTTTTGATGGTTATATCACCCGAACTGTCATCAAGTGTTAGCGCAAGTTGGCTTGGCATGGTGATGGTTAAGTCAATTCTAGGGCTGTTATTACGATACCATTGTACACCAGAACTTGTATCTGAGTCGGCCACCAACATGGCGGTGTCACCTGACTTTTCAAGGGTAAGTCGATAGTTTTCTGCTTCTGTGGTTAACACTGAAGCTTCCACTTGGATCGCTTGTTGGTTATCGTATCCAATTATCTGGATATTACCCGAGGTGGTATTTGCATCAAGTTTGCTGATGTCTGCAGCGTTGAGTTGCAAAGATTTATGGAGTGTTTTGGTTGCGGCTGCGCTTGGAGAGATATGTACGACACAGCCAGATAAAAGGCTAAGTGCAGCTAAACTAGTGAGGAGCTTTTTCATCGTTGTTATTTTCCATAGTGGTGATGACATACGGTTATCATTCAGCAATAGTTATACCAGAATGAAGTTATAAAAAAATCAATAGATTAAGCAGGTAGCGAACCTTAGGGTGGTCAAAATAGCGAAATCAAATAGTGAGTTGAACCAAAAGATTGCAGATATGACTGTCATATGTCTGTAAATCCGACAATGTAGTCTGGTGCTATTGTTTGTTGATTTTTCTAGCAGTGCAATGAAAGACATAACGAAGACAACCGAACTACACGCTGTCAATCCGAAATCATTCGTTGACAGTCACTGTAAACCAGACGCTGCTGTTTTTTTGGGAGTCGGAAGTGCCGCCAGCGCTGCAACTCTCGGGTGCTCTGCCTGTGTATTGACCCATAAAGGCCTACCTTGGTTATTGATAGATTGTGGCTTTGATACGGTGTCGCGTTATAAAAGGCATTTTTCGTCATTACCCGATGCTGTGTTTATCACTCATCTTCATTATGACCATGTTGGTGGATTGGAGCAGCTTTACTTTCAGGCTGCATTGAGTCAGCACCAAATCACGTTATATGCTCCAGCAGAGCTAATCGTTGGGTTGTGTAATATGCTTGCTTACACCGGACTGAGCGAAGGGACTTGCGGCGTATGGCAGGTTTTTCGTTTATTTCCAATCTCAGAAAGCTTTCTTCATCGTGGGCAACGTATACATAGTTATGCCGTTCGTCATCATGAACCCAATAGCGCTTTTTCGTTACATCTCCCAGGTAGCCTGTTTTACAGTGGTGACACCAAAGCTATTCCAGAGCTGCTCCATCACCGCGTCAGTAATGGCGAGGTTATTTTTCATGACTGCGGTCTTGCAAACAATCCCAGTCACTGCTCCCTTAATGAGTTGTTGATGAGCTATCGTGAAGACATCATTAAAAATATTTGGATCTATCACTACCAGCATCAAGAAGATGTTGTGAAGTTCGAACGCGCAGGACTCAAAGCGGCTATCGCTGAGCAGCCGATTGCGCTCTAAGTTTGCGACTGAGAGGTTAAATAGGCTTTTAATTCTCGAACAAACTCGCTGCCGATCTCATGGTGTATCGCTTTTATTTTTTCGGCGCACTCAATGGTGTTGTTATCAAGTGCTGAATATTCTAACGCCTGTAGATGTTCAGCTAGTACCTCAGCTCCCACTGCTTTTGCGGAGGTTTTGAGGTAATGCGCTTCGTCTTTTAACGCTTGAAAGGCACGAGTTTGGTATGCAGTTTTAATTTTTGCGCAACTAGATTTCGATTGTACTAGAAAGTCGGTGTAAAACTTTTTCGCCGTAGCAAAATCATCACCGATTAAATCGATAAGCACCTGAGGGTTGAGGGTTTTACTCATTGTGTAAAGTCCATATCTAACCATTTACCTAAGGTGTTTTTAAGCTCTTGTAATCGCACCGGTTTGCTAACATAGTCATTCATGCCACTATCTAAACAAAGCTCTTTATCCCCTTTCATAGCGGCGCCTGTGACGGCAACAATAGGAATCGCACTGCGCTCTTCACTGGACTCAAATGCGCGAATTAACTTAGTTAATTCATAGCCATCTATCTCTGGCATATGGCAATCCGTCAACAAAAGCTGATATTGCTGGCTTTTATACATCGCCAAGGCCTCTTTGCCGTTATTGGCGATATCACAGGAAACGCCAAGTCTAGAAAGCTGTTTGACGATGAGTTTTTGGTTAAAGGGGTTATCCTCGGCAAGGAGTATATGCTGCTTACCACTCGTATCCGATTCATCATCGGTAGGGCTAGATACTTTATCGTCTAGTGAAAGTAGCGCATCTAGTTCACTGAGATCGTTTAATTCACCTAAATCAGCCTCGTCACTTTGCTGACTTGCTTTAAGTTTACTCAGTAATTGACCGATGGCGTATTGAGTTTGCGGTGCAATTGGTTTTGGTTTTTGTGTGGTTAACGCTGTACTGTTCAAGTTAGCAAACGCCTTTTCATCAAGAAATACTAACTCTGGGATAGGTGAGTGTATTTGCTCTGCAGAGGCTCCGGCTTGCGTTGTGACAACACGAATAAGTGCGGTATCGTCTGTCTCTTTGATTTCATTGGGTGACTCGATGACTTTGAGCTCATTGCAAAAATGCGTGCAGGCATTGTACAACTGAGTCAGCGCCAACGAACTTTGCCAAGGGATATCACTTAACCAAGAGAGCGTATTAAATAGAATATTGGGTTGCTGTTGTGTTCTTGGGCGCCAAATAGGAATGGTAATGGTAAAAGTTGAGCCTTCACCGGATTTGCTTTTTAAGACGACCTTGCCGCCCATTAAGTCAATAAGCTTGCCACATATTGCAAGTCCTAACCCCGTACCACCGTATTTTCTCGTGATAGAGCGTTCGGCTTGTGTAAAGGGGGTAAACAGTTTCTTTTGTACTTCTGGTGCAATGCCAATGCCATTGTCTTCTATCTTAAATATCAAGTGAGATAAGGCTACGCCTTCACATGCCCAGTGCACATTGATGGTGACTTTCGCGCCGCCTTCGCGATCTGCAACGCTAAATTTGATGGCATTGCTGACAACGTTAAAGATAATTTGCCGCACTCTATTTTCATCGCCAATCACTTCTAGCGGTAGTTTTATGTCCTCATGCACCGTTAATTTTACTGATTTGTCTCGCGCGTGGGCTTCGAAGGTTTTGATGATGTTATTGAGCATTTTAGAAGGGGAGAAAGGATAGCTCTCAAGCTCCATTTTCCCTTGCTCAACTTTGGCTAAGTCTAAAATATCATTTAATATTGAGACTAAATTATTGGCTGAAATAGACGCGGTTTCTAAAAGCTCTTGGTTGTCTTCATCAAGCTCTGATAGCGCCATGAGATCTAAGGAGCCGATAATGCCATTCATGGGGGTTCTGAGTTCATGGCTCATCATGGACAAAAAGTCTGATTTAGTGCGATTGGCCTGCTCAGCTTTAATAATTGCAGTCTCAAGATCGGCGGTGCGCTCTGCGACGCGTTGCTCTAATTCTTGATTAATGTGCTGGAGTTTTTTCTGGGCAATATATACATCGGTTTGATCGATAACAACGCCGTCAATACGTGCTGGCCGACCCTGTTCATCAAGCCCCACAACACCTTTGGCATACACTACAACAATGTCTTTATCGTTGAGCAGGCCGCGATAACGCTGCTCAAAGGTTTCACCTGAGTTTAGCGACGCTTCTAGCGCTTGAGTAACACGTGCTTTATCGTCGGGGTGAAGGCTTGCTTCCCAAAGATGCAAATTGCCAATATCGTCTTCCGAAAGCTTAAAAATTTGATTCGCTTGATGATCCCAATTCCAGATCCATTGATTCGCCACTCGTATTGCTCGCCAAGTGCCTATTTTCCCCGCTTGCATGGCAAGTTCTTTGCTTTCTTCTGCATCATGCAATGCGACTAGCATGTCTTTTTCGTGAGTACAGTCAGCTAAAATCCCATAAACACTGTGTGTGCGAATACAATACTTAACTTGTTCTCCCTTGAACTCAAACCAATGAATTGTTCCCCTTACCTCAAGCCGGAACTCAAAATGCAGCATAAGACCTTGTTCAATATGGTGAGCGAGTAGCTCGGCAAATAGTGGCTGATCTTCGTGATAAATCATGCTTTTTAAGGTGTCCCAATCTAGTTCTGCCGAGGCTGGGAGGCCTATCAGTGATTTGAATTTAGGAGAAAAATACGCTGTCTTATTAAGGAGATCGTAGCACCAAACCCCTAGGTTTGCGCTGTTGACGGCGTGGCGCAAAATTCGAGTTTGTTCGTCTTCCAAAGGATTTTGACAATAATACGTAGAGAGCTCGGCAATATGTACAAATATTTCGTTGCTGCGAACATCATAAAATGACAGTAAAAATTGTACATTTGGCGACGTGCGCAACGACACTTGTACCAAAGAGCCGTCAGCAATTGTTTTTTGCTGCTCTTCTACGCATAAAGGAAAGATAAATAAGTCTTCAAGGTGCTTATTGATGACGTTATCGACAGGTGCGAACAGTTTTTCCGCAACGGCGGTTGTATGACTGACATACCATTCAGATGTAACAATCAAAATTGGCATACTGTCTTTAAGCGCAGTTAGCATCGTATCCCCCATAATATCCTCATAAAACAATATAGCAGTTCATGATTAACTTGCTGGATTTATAGTCAATTTAGTGAGGTTTAAAAATATGTGTACGTCTTACAGGGATATGTATACGTTCGATTTGGTGGGCCCAGATATAGTAAAACCAAATCAATAATGTGGATAAGGTAAGATGAGAATTTATAATGCAAAGGTGATTTTAGTCACGGGAGCATCCTCAGGCATAGGTAAAGCCACCGCGCTTAAGCTACTTTCTCAAGGTCATATTGTATATGGAGCTGCACGCAGGATGGAAAACATGGCTGAGCTAGTGCAAGCTGGTGGCGTTGCCCTCAAAGTGGATATTACCCACGAAGATGAAGTTGATGCTGCACTACATACGATTTTTACACGCCATGGCTATGTGGATGTGTTGATAAACAACGCTGGGTTTTCTGTTTATGGTGCGGTGGAAGAAACCAGCCAAGAAGATGTCAGAAAACAATTTGAAGTGAATTTTTTTGCTACAACGTTTCTCACTCAAAAAGTACTGCCAATCATGCGCGAGCGAGGTAAGGGGCACATTATTAATGTTTCCTCTGTGGCAGGCAAAGTATATACACCCTTGGGGGCTTGGTATCATGCTACTAAGCACGCTCTTGAAGGGTGGAGTGACTGTTTAAGAGTAGAGACACAACACTTTGGTTTAAAAGTATCTATCATTGAACCTGGCGCGATTGAGACTGAATTTAGCAACATCATGATGGCACCTATGCTACTTCGCTCTGATAATGGTCCATATCAGGCAATAGCTAAAAACATGGTAGAAGCAACATCGCAGGTGTATAAGGACACTAAAAATACCCGACCAGAGATCATTGCAGATACCATAGCGGTTGCAGTGAATAGTGAAGCCCCAAAGACACGCTACGCGGCTGGAAAATATGCGTTGCTGTTACTTTTTTTACGAAGGTGGCTATCGGATAAATACTTCGATAAATTGATTCTGGAGATGGTTAAGTAAGCAACGACTTAAATTTACAAGATGATAGAGTCCCGTGGCACTGAATAAAGCTGCGGGATTTGCAGAGTTCGATATGACAAAAGCGATTGTAATTAATGATATAGCAGCAGTGCATAAGATGTTTGATCTCGACCCGCCTCGCCATCCTTTGGTGTCGGTGATCCGAGTCGATGACGTATTACTTACCAAGAATATTCCTTATATAAATCAAAGCTATATTGTTAACTTATTTCAGATAAGCCTTAAGTCAGGGTTTTGCGATGAATTGACTTATGGCCGAAATAAATATGATTTTAAAGAAGGCACATTGGTATTTACCAAACCAGGTCAACGTATCACAGTTTCTACTGCTGAGAGAAAGGTGGAACCGGGGGGGTGGACACTTTTGTTTCATCCTGACTTGATAAGAAAGTCTGCACTTGGAAAGTGTATAGAGCAATTCAGCTTCTTCTCTTATGATAGTCATGAAGCATTGCATTTGTCAGATGAAGAAAGAAAAAACCTGACTGATTTGGCGGATAAAGTTGAAGTAGAGTACAAGCAGGGCATTGATAGGCACACCCAAACTCTGCTTGTTGCAAACATCGAGCTTATTCTCAATTATTGTGTGCGTTACTATGATCGGCAGTTTTATGTGAGGACAAATACAAACTCTGACGTTGTCGCTCGGCTTGACACATTATTGGATGATTACTTTGGTAAACAAAAGGCGTTAGAGCTAGGGCTTCCCACCGTTGCCTATTGCTCTAGCGTACTTCACATGTCTTCATCCTACCTCAGCGACATGCTAAAACGTGAAATAGGTAAATCGGCACAACAAGTCATTCAAGAGCGCCTTATTGATAGAGCAAAAACCTGCTTGTTAGGTACGGATGAACAAATTAGCCAAGTGGCCTACTCATTGGGATTTGAGTACCCACAGCATTTTAGTAAATTGTTTAAGGCAAAAACAGGGCTTAGTCCACAGCAATACCGCCGCGAGCACTAGTATGTAAGTTGTCCTTAGTAACACAGTGCTTGGAAGCACCAAGTAGAGAAGCGATACTTTTTGTTTACACTGCCTCTACATTGAGCCTTTCTGCGAGTAGCTGGCGCTCAGTATTTAGTCCTCTGTAGTCTCGAAGTCCTGCGAGAAGCGCCCTGATTAATACTGTATCAGGGTTTTCACCTTGTAGTTGAGCCTCCAACAGAGCGATTGTATGCTCTACAATCTCACGCTTTTGTGGTGCAAGCTTTAGCTTTTGGGATTTTTCTTGGAGCTGTAAAAAAGCTTGTTGGACTTTTTGTTCGTGGAGTTGTCGTTTTTTAGCTTCGATCTCTTTTTGGGACGGAAAATCCTGTTCGGTTAACACCGGCAACAGTGTTTGATTTGGTAGCGCTGTACAAATTGAGTCCATGCATGACACCACCCAATTAACCAGCTTTTCAGTGTCGAAATCAATACCTTCTATCACGGGCAGCGAAAGATAATTAGCAATAATACCATCAAGCGTCATCGCGAGATCGGTTTTCCATGGACGGACTTGCTCGCCATAGTTTTCAAGTAAAAAACCTTCCTGTAGCGTAAGCCACGTCAAGCGAAACTCTTGATAGAACATGATCAAGTTATTTGAAAAGCTCAGTGACTCCTCCTGTAATAAGAGTTGAAACATCGCTTGGTACTGCTTTAAATCTTCGTGCTGGAAGCGGATTTGTTGTTTTAGCTTAGCAATTGGTGTCAATTTATCACTTTCTAATATTGCTCTTATTTTATCTAGCAGATCCGCTGTTTGACGCTCAAAAACGGCTAATAGTAGTTCGTCTTTTGACTTAAAATGTAGGTAGATAGCACCTTTCGAAATGCCCACCTTATTGGCGATGGTTTGCATGCTAAAGGCACTATCGCCCTCTGCTAAAAGTAACTGCTCCGCGCATGCCAGTATTAATTTCCGCTTATCAGACATAGCTCCTCCTGTTCACACTGCAGTATACAGTCAATTTAAAAATGACCAATAGGTCAGTTTTAAATTGACTAAATTTAAAATATGGTCAATTATTATGTTTTCTATTCAACGGGAACATCATAATTATGAACAATACATCATCTTTAATACAGCTAGTCAGGTGCACGCGGCCAAGTCGCCTATTACTATCCACTCTGGTTTTATTTACGCTTATCTCTAGTGTTTTAGGTTTGTTGGTGCCTTTGCAAACGAAAAAATTGCTGGAAGAACTCGGAGAAAATGGTCATTTTTCAAATGAACAGGTAGTCATATTAATTATGGTGTTAGTGTTTTCCGCTGTGCTAACAGGGCTGATGACTTACATCATGGGTAAAATTGGCAATGAGCAAAAGCTTAAATTACGCGGAGACCTTTTTCAGCACCTCATTCGTTTGCCTGTTTCCTTCTTTGATAATACTAGAGCTGGGGAGCCCGCGAATCGTATCGTAAAAGACACAGAAATTATTGAAAACCTAGTGAGCGAGCAGTCTGTGTCTTTTATATCTGGTGTGGTTTCATTATTTGGCTCTTTTATTATTCTATGGTTTTTAGACTGGCAAATGACACTTGTAATGCTTGGTGCAGTGACAGCTAGTTTTCTGATTATCTTACCGTTTTCCGTGAGGCTAACGGATCTGTCTAAGTCATTACAAGATACTGAAGCCTCTATGCTTGGAAGGTTAACCGAACTGTTTGCCAATATCCGCTTACTAAGAGCGCAAGGTGCAGAAAAAATAGAAGCTAAAAAGAATAATAATGAATTGAAGTCACTCTATAAAACCGCAATGTCAGAACATACGCTTTTAGCTACCATGGGCGCATTGGTGAATTTAGTGATCATGGCTTCGATAGTGTTAGTACTAGGATTTGGCGCATCAAGGGTTGCCAATAGTGCAATGACTCTGGGCGCTTTTGTTGCGTTTATCATGTTTTTACTGAACATTGTGTTGCCGATGGGGCAGTTAAGCATGGTGGTAGCCGCGTTTAATAAAGCAAAAGGAGCGGCCGTTCGTATTAATGAGATCTTAGCAACGGCACCAGAAAATGAAAGTGGTCATACAATTAGCCTGACTGATAAGTCAATTTATGTTCGCAATTTATCTTTTAGCTATGTTGATGATAAACCGGTATTTAAAAGCTTGAGCTGTGAATTCTTAAGTGGAAAAACGACCGCGATTGTTGGGCCATCAGGAGTTGGTAAGTCTACACTTTTCGCTTTGTTGCAGGGCTTTTATCAGGCGAGGCGTGGTTACATTGAAATTGCTGGGCTTAATGTTGAAGAGCTAGACCGGGCCAATTTGAGAGCGCAAATCGGTTACGTTGCGCAAGAGAGCCCGCTGCTGTGTGGCACCTTATATGAAAACTTGGTATACGGTGCTGATGAAACAATAGATGATGGACAATTACAGCATGCCATCGCCACGGCCGATTTAGCAGAGTTTATAGCGACACTTCCTGATGGGTTGAATACTCGAATTGGTGAGCGTGGCATTACTCTATCTGGCGGACAAAGGCAACGAGTTGCATTGGCGCGAGCACTATTAAAAGACCCTGCATTGCTGCTGTTGGATGAAGCAACGGCAAGCCTTGATTCACAAAGTGAAGCCGCTATTCAAATTGCCCTGAAAAATGCGAAAAAAGGTCGTACTACAATTATCGCTGCGCATCGACTCAGTACGGTTATGGATGCTGATAATATTATCGTCATTAACAAAGGTGAGATTGAATCACAAGGAGACCATCAGTATTTGATGCAACATTCTTCGCTTTACCAAAGCCTAGTGAACAAACAGTTCAGCCTGCAAGCTGCAAGCTAATAACTTTGGTTGAGGCCTGTCAGTTGGATTGATGGAAAGTGGATGAACAGTACTGTCATTGGGTAAATGGTTGTATTAATACTTTTTGATGTTTTTTTAAAATGAGATAGCACTAAAAGTTTAGGTGTGATAAAAAGTAACCATATTTAACTAAGTGCTATTTTAGTTGTTGGTTAAAAAGGATTAGTTTTTAGGGAAGACAAATTAATTTTCGTAGGTTTGTTTATGCCCCATAGAGCATCACACACAAGTTCGCATACCTCTATCCCGCTGATTGTAGCGCTAACAAGCGTGTTGTTATTACTGACTTTACTGAGCTTTCCAAGTAAGAGCAAACAGCCTGTAGAAACCAAAGTAGCAATACATAAGAGCGGCGCGATAAAGCATGAAGTCCGCCCGACAGAATAAGAATGAAAAATTCTTAGATGCTTGTGGCTAGTTTGAAGTATCTAGCTCACACCAATACCTTACACTTTGTAACAGTTCGGGGTTACTAAATTTTATTTATTTAAAACATATAGTTAGTATCTTGAGCTGGCACCACCATAAAGTTTCTGCAGGCATTCAGCCTATCATCTCACCTCGATAATTTGCTTATTATTTCTAACTCGGTATAGTTTGACGTCGGCCAGAATAGTAATAATATTGCTCAGTTTATGGGCGCAGGACAAATTGGCCTTACTTCTCAGAGGCAGGTATGCAATTAATTCAGTTAAAGTCAGATGACCCACAAGTAGTCGCGGTGTTTTCTGAAATCGATAAGCTTATGAACAGCTTATATCCAATCGCAAGTGCACAGTCTTTATCAATAGAAGAAATTAACCAACCTAACGTGTATGCCGTTGGCTTACAAAATGAAGAGGGCATTGTAGCGTGCGGTGCGATTGTAAAGCAGTTTGATAAAACCTTATACGGTGAAATTAAACGCTTGTACGTAAAACCTAGCTATCGAGGTAAAGGGCTTTCTAAACGTATTATGCAAATTTTGCTTCACTACGCGGGTGAAGCGCAGATCCCACTTATTCGGCTGGAAACCGGCTCTAAGCAAGCCAGTGCGATAAGTCTTTATGAGAGCTTGGGATTTGAGCGATGTGAACGCTTTGGTATGTATCGTGACAACCCGTTAAGTGTCTTTATGGCGTTATCACTAAAATCTTAACGTAGTAAAATAGGGATTGTCAGTATCGGCAGAGATACAGGCAATCTCTGCAAGCACCACAGTGACAGCTTGGCTTTCTTGTTCTAAAACTAAACACTCCTGTTTGTCGACTATGGCCGTGTTTTCGCACCTGCCACGCACAACGTCACCATCTTTCATCTCAATAGTAACCGCTAGGCGTTTTATACACGCCTGTTCAATATAATCATACTGTTGGCAACTGATCATAGGTACGTCCTTATTGAATAAAGCCACCTGCTTGTTCAGGTGGCTTTTCGAACTTGACTTTAGAGAGACTTAATTCCCATATTGTAAAGCGTAAAGCCATAAATATCGGCATACTGTTCAATTGTCTTGCTTATCGGTGTGCCTGCGCCGTGTCCAGCATTGGTTTCGATACGAATAAGCGTCGGGTTAGGACCTGTGTGTTTGCTTTGTAGCTCAGCTACAAACTTATAAGAGTGTGCAGGTACTACGCGGTCATCATGATCACCTGTTGTGATCATCGTTGCTGGATAATTTACACCAGCCTCTACGTTATGCACAGGTGAATAACCTTTCAGGTATTCAAACATCTCTTTGTTGTCCTCCGCCGTACCGTAGTCGTAAGCCCAGCCAGCTCCAGCAGTAAAGGTGTGGTAACGCAGCATATCAAGTACCCCAACCGCAGGTATAGCCACTTTGAATAGGTCTGGACGTTGCAACATCGTTGCACCTACTAACAAACCACCGTTCGAACCACCGTTAATTGCAAGCTTTTCACTTGAAGTATAATTTTCAGATACTAAATATTCGCCTGCAGCAATAAAGTCATCAAAGACGTTTTGCTTTTGCATTTGAGTACCTGCTTTGTGCCATTTTTTACCGTACTCACCGCCGCCACGTAAGTTTGCTACCGCATAAACGCCACCTAGTTCCAGCCATGCTGCTCGTGTTGCCCTAAAGGAAGGCTTAAGACTGACGTTGAAGCCACCATAACCGTACAACAGAGTCGGGTTATTACCATCTAATTTCAGCCCTTTTTTATGGGTGATGATCATCGGCACACGAGTGCCATCTTTGGAGGTGTAAAAAACCTGTTTAGACACGTAAGCATCTGAATCAAAATCTACTTTATCTGAACTATATAACTCGCTACGCCCTGATTCTGCATCGAAAGCAAAGATAGATCTCGGGGTGTTGTAGTTAGTGAATGAGTAATAAAGTACTTTGTCTTCTTCCTCACCGCTAAAGCCACTCACAGTGCCTACACCTGGAAGCGCAATGTCACGGATCAGCTTACCTGTGAAGTCATATTGTTTTACCAATGAAATTGCATCTTTGATGTAAGTCGCAAATAGATAACCTGAACCTGTTGAAACCGATAGTACATTGTCGGTTTCTGGGATCACATCTTGCCAGTTTTCTGGTTGTGGCTGTTTCGCACTGACTTTAACGATACGACGGTTCGGCGCATCAAAGTTAGTGCTTAAGAACAATGTGTCGCCTTCACTGTGGATCACGCTGGTATCAGAGTTGGTATGATCTAAAATCGTTACCCAGTCACTATTTGGTTTGCTTAAGTCACGAATAAATAACTTGTTACCTGATGTTGATACCGCAGCAGAGATCACTAAGTATTTTTTATCGTCTGTTACACCACCATAAACATAACGGTGTTTTTGCGCATCAGTAGCACCAAAAATGACCTTGTCTTGATCTTGAGGTGTGCCAATCTTGTGGTAATACACTTTATGTTGGTCAGTTTTTGCAGAAAGTTCACTGCCTTTGGGCTTGTCATAGCTTGAGTAGTAAAAGCCTTCATTACCAAACCAAGAGATACCACTAAACTTAACGTCGACTAGCGTTTCACCAACCTGCTCTTTAGTCTCGGCGTTTAGCACAATCACTTTACGCCAGTCACTCCCACCTTCTGAAATTTGATAAGCCACTAATGAAGCGTCTTTACTAAAACTTAATCCTGCAAGCGATGTCGTGCCATCGTCACTCATGGTATTTGGGTCTAAAAATACTTCAGCTTCACTACCTTCTTTTTGGCGGTACAAAACACTTTGGTTTTGCAATCCATCATTTTTGTAAAAATAAGTATAGTTGCCGTGTTTAAAAGGCTGAGAAACACGCTCGTAATCAAGTAGTTCGGTGAGGCGTTTTTCGATGTCTTTACGATATGGAATCTGCGATAAATATGCTTGAGTAGTCTCGTTTTGTGCTTTTACCCACGCAGCGGTTTCTGCGCTTTTATCGTCTTCTAACCAGCGATATGGATCCGCCACTTGCGTACCGAAGTAGTTGTCTATCACTGTGCCTGTTTTAGTGATTGGATATTTCACAGATTGCGTCAATGCCGCATTATTAGATTGTTCATTTTCGGTATTAACACATCCGACAAGCGCAAGAGCAATGGCTCCAGCTAGTATCTTCTTTATCATTGTGGGGATTCCTATTGGTTCTTATTAGCTACTATCTCGCCGCAGTTTCTTGCGCCTTACTCAGCAATAAGACTTTTCGATACGGCATTTTTCGTTAAGCATTTATCAGTGTGGGACATGATTACGCTACTAGAATTGCTGTGGATTGTAGTGAGGCTCGTGTATTTGTCTACAAATTGTAGACAAATACACGAGTAAGAAGGTTAAATTGAAGTTGATTTGGCGTAATTATTATTGCCTTTGCATAAATATTGTGACTTCAGCCATTACAATACCGAACTTTTCAATATAAGAGCGGTTCATGAGAGTGGTTTGATCAAAAGACCACATCCAATCATCAAAGTGTACTTCGTAGCTGGTGTCGTCAACGGGTAAGTCCATTCTATACTGCCAATTCATCGCATTGCCGAAGGTTTCGCCTGATGCTGAGTTGAGGATATCGTCGGCGCGGCCGGTATATTTATTGCCTGCAGCTTTTGTAATAGTCCAAACTCGCGTTTGAGCCCCGTCGCCGAGCAAATAGTTGAAGGACTCATCTAAAATAAGTTCAGACTTGTTGTTAATAGAGCCCTTGATATCGACAGTAAACTGTTGAACTAAGTTGCCATCTCTGTCTTGGACTATTCCCCACGCTTTTACATCACCAACAAAAAACTCGTAGGGGTCAAATTGCGGTTTAAGTGTAGCGTACTTTTTACCGTCAATCCCGGAGCTGCAAGCCGACAATAAAAGTAAGGTGAGTACTGCAAGAGTGATGCGCATTGTTTTCTCCTTAGGCTTGAAGCCACTTTGAGTGCTATTGCTTTTTATATATGAGCCAAATAGCGAAGATGAAATTAATGGAAAAAAGCCATATGCTACTTCCGCTTTAGACCTAGAAGCTCGGCTCGCATGGCTGGTTCGGATGTTTTTTCACCGAGCCAAATATTGAAAAAACGGGTAGTAAATTCCGAATCTTTCACTTCGCCAATAAGCTTTTTATCTTGGTAAAACTGTGTAGTTCCTTCGGGGGTTCTTACACCAAAGAGCACGGTCCCTTTAGAGACATCGGGGAAAGTTTTTTCCATTTCTGCCAGCCATTGCTCACCTTGGCTTGAATTACTGAATCCTTGCTTTTCCATCTCTTTAAGAGATCGTTTTGCTATCTCCTTGCCATCAAGCTCGCGTAAATAATGTAGTGCCAATACAAAAGGCTGGTCTTGAGAGTACGCGCCTTGTGGCGCATAAAGGCTGGCATCATAAACATCCCAAAACAAATAGGTCATTCGACTTGTTTTGCCGACCTGCTTCGGGTTTTCTATAAATTGATTTACAAGATCACTGGTGCTTGCGAAACCCTGAGCGCTGAATAGCAACATCAAAAAGGTAAAGATCGTCCTTTGCATACTAACCTCTTCCTATGTAAAAACGGTTAGCTTCTTATACGAACGAGCTGGAAAGTTTGTTCACTTTGCTGATGTCTGAAAGGTGCTGTCATCCCCCTTTACAATTTGCTAAGCTGACTAAAACCTACATACAGGAGTTATTATGAGCCTTTCAATTCGCCCAGCAGAAGTAGCTGATGCCGCGACAATACTGCACTTTATCAACGAACTTGCAATTTATGAGAAAGAGCCAGATGCAGTGCTCAATACCGTGGAAGAAATAGAACAGAAATTGTTTGGTAAAGAAGCCAGAGCACACAGCGTTATTTGTGAACTAGATGGTGAAGCAATCGGGTTCGCAGTGTATTTCTTTAATTATTCTACTTGGCTTGGCAAGCACGGACTTTATCTTGAAGACTTATATGTGTCACAAGACAAACGCGGTGTTGGTGCAGGTAAAGGGATCATGAAGTACCTCGCAAGACTTGCACTACAAAAGGACTGTGGTCGCTTTGAGTGGGTGGTGCTGGACTGGAACAAACCATCAATCGATTTTTATGAAAGTATTGGTGCTAAAGCACAAAACGAATGGATTATTTATCGCCTATCAGGGCAAGAGCTCATCGATTTTGCTGAGCAAGTATAGTGAAGTTTATTGGCCTGTTGGCTATACATTATTTGAAGAGAAACCCCGATCTTTAACAATTGAGCCGAGTAAACATACGTAGAATTTGTACCCAATATTTTTGGTGAATATTGTAAGTGTGATTTTTATTAATAGAAACAATGATATATTTTTAGAGTGTTCCCCGCAGACGCGGGGCTAAACCGGAGGTAGTGGCCTACTTTGATGTCGCTTACTCGTGTTCCCCGCAGACGCGGGGCTAAACCGCGTAGAGCCAACGCAGGGCAGAGCGTATGAGGGTGTTCCCCGCAGACGCGGGGCTAAACCGGTAAGTTGATAGTGAGTAAACTGGGTAGCACGCGTGTTCCCCGCAGACGCGGGGCTAAACCGTAAATGAGAGCTCTGTTATTCGAGGTACGCATCGTGTTCCCCGCAGACGCGGGGCTAAACCGCCGCTTACTGAAACCGCAGGCAGTGCACTGGCGTGTTCCCCGCAGACGCGGGGCTAAACCGTTTTTGAGCTTGTCATAGCTGGTGTTTAAATCGTGTTCCCCGCAGACGCGGGGCTAAACCGAACGTCAACTCCCAATAGGGTTTGGCTATAGAGTGTTCCCCGCAGACGCGGGGCTAAACCGGGATTTTCCACAATGGGCATATCATCCATAAAGTGTTCCCCGCAGACGCGGGGCTAAACCGAATCTACTTTTCAGAGCGGGATTTATGAATTTGTGTTCCCCGCAGACGCGGGGCTAAACCGTTAAAAGCAAAGAACATGCAGAGTTTATTGTTGTGTTCCCCGCAGACGCGGGGCTAAACCGCCTGTTACACTGGCGAGCATACTTGAGGATGAGTGTTCCCCGCAGACGCGGGGCTAAACCGCATCTGCCGCGCTTGCAGTTGTTTTAATGCTGCGTGTTCCCCGCAGACGCGGGGCTAAACCGACCGAAATCGCAGCAGTGCCAAGAACAAGGCCGTGTTCCCCGCAGACGCGGGGCTAAACCGGCATAAACGTCTTGCGTGTCATAACCCGAATCGTGTTCCCCGCAGACGCGGGGCTAAACCGATTAATCAGATGAGTGAGCTAACCGCAGCTGCGTGTTCCCCGCAGACGCGGGGCTAAACCGCATTCGATAACTGGCGCTGTGGCTTCTTGTGCGTGTTCCCCGCAGACGCGGGGCTAAACCGATTTCATGAGCAATGAGTTGGTTCTGATTATTGTGTTCCCCGCAGACGCGGGGCTAAACCGTGGAACTATCACAAGTCGTATCTTAAACGTACGTGTTCCCCGCAGACGCGGGGCTAAACCGGATTCCCCGGAACATCTAATTTGACTCTTGCAGTGTTCCCCGTACGCACGGGGCTAAACCGTACGGAGAGCAATCCAGCCCTATGGACATAACCGTGTTCCCCGTATGCACGGGGCTAAACCGGTGGAGATGTGAAAACAAATAAGCAGCTCGAAGTGTTCCCCGTATGCACGGGGCTAAACCGATATGTATCAAATGCCGATTATTCAGTTTGGAGTGTTCCCCGTATGCACGGGGCTAAACCGTACAAATTCAATTTATCCACGTTTGGAATAGAGTGTTCCCCGTATGCACGGGGCTAAACCGTGTTAGATTTCGTATCGTTTGTGAATGATAAAGTGTTCCCCGTATGCACGGGGCTAAACCGCGGTTAGTGGTAGACCGTGAGTTACGCCATGAGTGTTCCCCGTACGCACGGGGCTAAACCGTTGTTACGCAAATCGAAATTCTCAATCTGAGAGTGTTCCCCGTATGCACGGGGCTAAACCGTCCATAATGTTCTCCTTAAAGTGTGTGTTTTAGTATTCCCCGTACACACGGGGCTAACCAGTAGAACATTTTAGTAGGAAAGCTGTGGTGAGTAGCTTGGCTGGAAGTGGCGGCAGGGTGAGACTCGAACTCACATCATATATAAACTGTATATAACCGTTACCCATTGGAAACACTGCCGCCATAGTTGATTATTAATCAACCATCAAAAAAGTGCTAGCGTGATCTCTCTGTCAGTTTGTCTCAGGTCAATGACTTACTTTGTTTGTTCTGATACATTTATTTTACGAAAATTTTACCAGAGTGTTGTATGCAGGCTAAGGAAGAGCTGTATTTTAGATATATTGAAGCGGTATTGTTTTGGCAGGGAGAAATCCAGACTGGTACTTTCCAGAGCAAATTTAAGCTTTCAAGGCCCAGCGCACGGCGTTATGTCACCGACTTTATTGAGCGTTATCAGATTGCCGCAAGCTATAATGAGTCTGAGAAAGCCTATGTGCTGGCAAGCCCCTTTACACCTAATTATATCTCTCAGGATTTTACTGAGTATACTAGTCTCACTGGGGAACAGTACGTCCACAACTTGAGTTCCTCCACCATCACAGCGCTGGCACTACCACACAGAAAGCTCAATCCAACCATTTTGCGGCCCATACTGAATGCCTGTCGGCGACAAAGCGTGCTGGATATTCGCTATCAGTCTATAAAAGAAGGCGGTGAAACCGAGCGCGTGATCCGCCCTCACACGCTGATTAACTCTGGACTGCGCTATCATTTGAGAGCCTACTGTGAAAAAGCCAAAGGCTTTAGAGACTTTTCATTATCGCGTATCGTCTCTGCTTCGCCAGAATTTATCAGCAAAGCGCAAAGGTACAAAAAAGACGACGAAGCCTGGCAGCAGGAAGTCACTTTAACCATAATCCCCGACCCAAGACTCAGCGAGTACGCCCAGCAAGTTATCGCTCACGACTTTGATATGCACAATTACCAAAAGCAAATTAAAACCAACGCTGCACTGATCAACTACCTGATCAGCATTTTGAGGTTAGATGTTCAGCACCCACACCCGGAAGCACAGCAAATTGTGATGGAACCAGCCTGCTATAGAGAGCTGAGGGCCAGAAGGTTGTTATGGAACAGTTAAACAAACGCCCCAGACCGGGTAATTTCTTTACTGGTTGCAATTGCAGGATTGTCGGCGTTTTATTCGCGTCGTAAGCTGAGTGTATTGAAAGCAAGGAAGTAACAGTGTGAGTGATTTTAACAGCGACATTTTTCAGTTTTGGGGTAAGGCCGACGAGCATAAGACTCTACCCGCAGTGTGCCATATGCTGGATGTGGCCTTTGTGGCCCGGGCGATTATTCTCAAGCTGGCAGCTCAGGAGCGGGCTGTCTTACTGAAGCCGTTTTTATCTATTGAAGGCGTTGATGAGGATACCGCGATTGCTATGGTAGTGCTACTTATTGCCCTGCATGATATTGGCAAGATCACACCTGGGTTTCAGTATAAGTTGCAGGATCGGGTAAAGGATTTGTTCGACATTAACACATTCAAGGTGTGTGGAGACGCGGAGACCAAACATGGCAATTCAGGGTTTGTTATTTTGCATGACTACTTGTGCGGGCAGTATGGTGTAGATAAAAATGTTGCGAGAGTAATATTTTCTGCGGTTGCCAGTCATCATGGTGTATTTGTAGCAAATAAAAAGCAATGTGGTTTGTGCGGCAATGAGCAATGGAGCGAAGTGCAGAGCAATGCGATAGAATGGTTAGCCGATTACTTTTCCATTGACCTTTATCTATTTAACCAGCTTGCAGCACAAACCTTAACGCCAGCTTGGTACTCTTATATGGCTGGGCTGTGTTCGGTTGCTGATTGGATTGGTTCAGATGAATCAAAGTTTAGGTATTGTACAGCCAGTGACTACAATGCTGTGCAAAGAATGGATACTGCAAATGCGCTTGTGAGCTTATTAAATATCAAGCATGTCATAGCTTCAAATAACAAGGCAGATTTCGTAGATGTTTTTGGTTTTAAGCCTAATGCTTTGCAATTAAAGGTTTTAGAGCTTATCAAGCTCAACGAACTGCCTTGGTTCTCGATTATTGAAAGCGGTATGGGGAGTGGTAAAACAGAAGCGGCGCAGGTTTTAGCCGATCATTTCATTCGCCATCTAGGCCACTCGGGTTTGTATGTGGCTATGCCATCACAAGCGACAGCAAATCAGTTATTCAAACGGACTTTAAGGTTACTCAAAAAAGATGTGCTTGGGTATCAGAATATAGAAACCCACTTAAAACACAGCAACGCAGATTTTGAGCCGCAATATGAAGCATTAAAATTAAAAAGTATCGACTATCATCACCATCAAAACACCACTCCCTCAGTGGTAGCAAATCAATGGTTCACATCAAAAAAACATGGCTTACTGGCTGGTGCATGTGTGGGGACTATTGACCAGTTGCTAATGGCTGCAATGCGCTATAAGCATAATTTTGTCAGACTATTTGGGCTCTCAAATAAAGTTCTGATACTGGACGAGGTGCATTCATTACAGAGTTTTCAGCTAGATTTGCTTAAAAATACATTGTATTGGATGGCCAAGCTTAATGTCAGAGTCATCATTCTTTCTGCAACTTTGCCCCGAACGATGTTGGTTGAGCTGGTTCAGGCGTATGGGCAAGCATCTGAAACAGAAATTGAAGTAGAAGATAAACCCTATCCAAGGATCACTACTTACAGCTCAGGTGCTTTGGCGAAGTCTCACACAATTATAGAAACTGAGAGTGATAGTAAAAAAGAAGACCTAACCAGCCCTCCCGGAACATACAAGATAAAGCTGCACTCAACGTCTCCAAAGTTGTGTATCAGTAATATGGCAAATGATGTTCTAACGACAGCCAATAATGCAGGTTGTGGTGTGTTTGTTTGTATTTTGAATACTGTTGATAAAGTTCAGGAAATGTCCAGGCTCATTGCAAGATATTGCAGCGAAAGTGATGGTCGAGTTGAGTATCTAACTTTCCATGCAAAGTATCCATTAGCCACACGTTTGTCCATTGAAGAGATCATCGAATATCAGGTTGGCAAACATCCTGCGGACCATCGTAGCATCAACCCTAACCGACCAGTGAAGGATAAATGTTTGATCCTAATAGGGAGTCAGGTTTTGGAACAAAGTCTGGATTATGATGCATGCGAGATGTTTACCCAAATTGCACCAATTGATCTGCTCTTGCAAAGAGTTGGCCGTGTGTGGCGTCATCAAATTAATAATACTGCTCGCTCTAAGTTTATCAAAACACCCACGTTAAATATCTACCTGCCATCAATGGATAAAATTCCCGAGGACTATGGAGAATGGTTTGGTCACGGTGAAGTATTTATCTACCCCTCACATCTACTGGCTGTAACAACTCGCTTGCTTTGGGAGAAGAATGAGGAAGTTGGTGGGGGCGGCTTTGCCATTAATATTAATAGCGATATGGATTCATGGATCAATAAAGTGTATGCCGATGTCGACCAACAAATAACCTGGCTCGAGCAGGAATACGACAAAGCATTTGAATTCAGATTGGATAAGCGGACGCAATATACTTTGGCTAAAAAGATGATGTTTGATGCGGATAAGTCGAGCGTCAGGGCTCTATTAAAGTACACGAATGGTGAAATTGAAAACGATGACATTGTCCTCAGTACACGTTTAACCAGTGTCAGCGTTCAATTGATTTTTCTTGTTGATAACGGAGAAGGTGTGCTTGTTCCGGTCACAGAGTTTTCGCCCTATACACAAAATGTGCAAGCGTTTAACCAAGGGGCAAAGGAATATGCAGAATCAGAAGCGATTGATTGGCGAGCTGGAGAAAGGCTTAAAAAAGCTGATATTGCTCGTTTAAAACAGGCACAAATATCACTGAGCCACGCCAAGTGGGTGGCGCACTTTAAGGAGCAAGAAGAGTACTGGCCGTTTAGTTTTGTCGCTAAAGAAATCTGGCGACGTTCGCCAACACTGTTTAACTGTATTCCTGTTGTTTTGGGTCAAGACTTATCTTACTTCAAGAGTGAATTGGGAGTGCTCAGGTTAGATCCTAAATTTGGGCTTAAAGTGGATAGAAGAAAAGTTTAAAAGTGGAGTTTCCGGTTTTGTTAAAGGTGGCAGTAACACTGTGAAGCTTTGTCCAAAATTAATGAAATTGGTAAGCAATAATTGGTTTACTTACAGAGAGTGAGGGAATATGAAATACGATTTATTAACTGAAAGCTGGATACCAGCCCTGGATTTACAGGGGGTAACCAACGAATACTCAATACTATCTTTGCTTGAGGCAGCCCCAAAGTTAAAGCGGATAGTACACGAAAAGCCGCTTGTGGTGGCATCGGTACAACGCTTATTACTGGCAATCTTGTATCGCAGTTATGGCTACCTGGAACCGGACGAGTGGGATGAGGTTTTTGCAGCTGGAGAGTTTGATGAGCAAGTCTCCAGCTACCTTAGTTCGGCTGAGTGCGCAGAACGGTTTGACCTTTTTTCAGAAACGAACCCCTTCTTTCAAACAGCGAACTTCACGAAAGAAAAGGGTGTAACAACATCGGTCAAAAAGCTCTCTCCTGATCTGGCGAGCGGTAACAATAAAACCCTATTCAATCATATTGCTGATAATCATGAGTTCTCACTACCGGCAAATGAAGCCGCACTTCAGTTACTTGTTTGTCAGTATTTTAGCTTGGGCGGTGGTGTGAGTGGCAGTTCGGTGCAGTTTGGTAAGCACCCAAACCTGACCAATGCCCCATTAGTTGGCGGTGCAGTTGTAATGGTGGAGGGCGAAAACCTGTTTCAAACTTTGATGCTCAATTTACATATGCCTAAAAATGAAGAGTGGCTCGAGCGCAAAATGGACCTGCCTGTATGGGAGCAAAATGAGCCAGAGCAGCCTCAGGCTCGTGAAATGCGAGGGTTGAGTGATTATCTCACTTGGCGTGCTCGTCATGTGCGTTTACTGCCCCAGAAAGATGGCAGCGTTGCCCGTATGTTTTTTGCTCAGGGTTTGCCTAATCCAAAAGAAATGGAGCAGGAGCCTTATTTCGCGTATTACTTCAACAAAGAAGATAAAAAATTACCTGTCAGATTAAGCTTCGAACGAGCATTTTGGCTAAATACTGCGAGTTTGTTGCAATATGCGAAATCATCTAAAGTGGGTATAGAGCCTGAAGATTTAAGGCCAGCGGGTATCCAGTTGTTAGCCGCTGAGGATAACGAGCTTATCGATAAACTAAAACTTAATTGCCAGTTAATGGGCTTAGAGAACAAGAAAGCTAACCCTTTAGCTTGGTTTGAAGAGCGCTTGCCATTACCACTTAATTTGGTCGAAAAAGACCCTACACAACCAAGCCGAGATGGCCTGGTTTTACTAAAAGGTATACAGAGGGCTGAAATAATTCACCGACAGCTATTGAGTGCAGTAAGAACCTTTGCTTCTCATCTGCTACCAGATGGTGCCAGGACACAAGATATTTCAACAAAGGTTGAGTCGATCAACCCTGCACGTTTCTACTGGCCCAAGCTTAATGAACCGTTTGAACAATTTATTTGGGCATTAAGTAATAACAGTGAAGAGGCCAAATTTAGTTGGCGTAAAGTGTGCCAGGAAACTGCATTTGCTGCATTCGAAGGTGCAACACATAGCTGGTGCTATAGTGGAGTTAGAGCACAAAAGGGCTTGAGCATCGCTAAACAACAGCTAGAAGAATCGCTATACGGAAGAACGTGGCAGCGTCACGTTTACTGGAGTCAGGATACTCAGGAAATCATCAGGCAGTTATATCAGTGGGGTAATCCAGATTACCCCAAAAGGGATATTCTGGCTGCGCTTAGGAAGTCTTTGGATCTGCAAAAAGGCTCTCAACTGACGGCGATATCTTACTTAGGGCCATTACTTTCCAGTGAGGATGAACGCTCCAAAGTGCAGGCTTTTGTTGCTGGTTTATTTGCAAGTCACGCCAAAGTGTATCAAGAAGCGCAACATAGCAGTTTTGGTCACATTTGGTATCAGGCGGATAAAGATAAGCGCCCCGGCATGAGCTTTCGCTTTGGGTGCCTACTGGAGGCCAAAGGTGAGCAGTTAAAACAAACGCTGCGCCAGATGGTACAAATTCTAAAAAGCAAAGACATTGCCATTGATTACCGAACCCTGATGGAAGATCTCTATCACTGGGATAGCGACGACAAACGCATTCAACTTAAATGGGCCAGAGATTACTGGGCCAAACCAATTCAATCCGATGAGTCTACAAACTCAGCAGACGCGACAAATTAAAAAGGAGTTACCTTATGTCTTTTATCGAATTTCATGTATTACAGAACTTTGCCCCCAGCAACTTAAATCGTGACGATACCAATACGCCTAAATCTTGTGTGTTTGGTGGTTCACAAAGGGCGCGTATCTCAAGCCAGTGTCAGAAGCGTGCGATCCGCACTCATGGAGCATTTAACGATGCAGTGGTAGAGCATCAGGGCGACCGCGCGGTACGCACTCGTAAGCTAGCTTTTAAGATTAGAGATTTCTTGGTTGCCAATAGCAAACCTGAAGAGGCAAGTAATATAGTCTGTGAAAATTTACTTGGCCTTGCTGAGCTGAAGTTGGTGCAAAAAGAAGAAAAACATACGTTCAAAACTGAATACTTGCTTTACCTGGGCTTGAATGAAGTAGAAGCGCTTAAGAATATTGCGCTTGAAAATTTCGATGAACTAAACCAGAAGGACAAAAAGAAGCTAGATAAAAAGCTCGCAAAACTAGTGGGTGAAGTATTTGGTAAGCATCAACAGGCTTTCGCCGCAGATATCGCACTATTCGGCCGTATGGCCGCAGACAACAACAATATCAATGTAGACGCTGCGTGCCAGGTTGCTCATGCAATTTCAACCAATATCGTTACGCCAGCCATGGACTTTTTCACTGCTGTGGATGACGAATTGCAAGCGGGTGAGCAAGGCTCTGGCATGATGGGTGGCGTTTACTTTAACAGTGCCTGTTATTACCGCTATGCCCAGATCAATATTGATAAACTGGCTGCCAATCTTGGACAGGATAAGGAACTGGTGACTGGCGCGGTAAAAGGCTTTTTCCGGGCGTTAGTTCAGGCGGTGCCTTCGGGTAAACAAAACAGTTTTGCGGCGCAGAATCCGCCAAGCTATATCAAAGTGAATGTGCGCAAAGATGGCGCGCCCTGGTCTCTGAGCAACGCATTTACTCAGGCAGTAATGATAGACAAGCCTGATGAAGCGGAGCTTGAGCACCAGTCAGCACAAAAACTGGAAATGTTCGCTAAGAAGCTTGCAGGTATGTATGGTGAATCGGGCTTTATTTTTGAGGGCCGCAGCACTTATATCGATAATCTGGAAGAGTATCAGGACAAAGACAGTGGCACCATTGCACAACTGGAAGCTCAGATGCTGGATGCACTGCAAGGTGCTTTGGAGTGTCAATGAGCACTTTGTTGATCCGATTAGCTGGACCAATGCAGTCATGGGGGCTAAAAAGTGCCTTTGAGCTGCGCAACACTCAGCTTGATCCGACAAAAAGCGGCGTGATCGGTTTGCTGTGTGCATCACTAGGGCGTGAGCGAAATGAGCCTCTGAATGATCTTACTGCATTGCGAATGGGCGTGCGCATAGATAAACCAGGCGATCTGGCATTTGATTATCAAACGGCGCTGAATGTGGCAAAGGCTGACGGTGGCAAGCCGGACACGCAGTTGTCGCACCGAGCTTATCTGGCAGATGCCGCTTTTTGGGTAGGCTTTGAAGGCGACGCGGTTTTTCTTAGAAAGCTGCATCATGCTTTGTTAAATCCGGTCTGGCCGCAGTTTTTAGGGCGTAAGTCCTATTTGCCGGGCATTCCTTTAGTTGATCCCCACAATGCGTGTATAGAGGCACCTTTAGAACAGGCGTTGCAACAAGCACCAAGAATGCAAGCCGAGCATGAAAAGGTAGCCGGAACACCGATGAAATACATTATAGACAGCGAAGCACAAGAAGGCACGGAGCAACGGCATGACGTGCCACTGAGCTTTGAGATAAACCACCGGGCCTTTACATTTAGAAGCGTTAAAAGCAGTTGGGGGTTGGTGGATACGGAGGAAGTGCTATATGTCTGACACTCTTTGGTATGAAAGCCGATTGTATTTTGATCCTGACCAGGAAGGAGAAGATCTTGGCTTTTTACATCCTGATGATCTTTACAAGCAGCATCAGTGGGTGTGGCGTTGTTTTGTTGAAAGCGAGCTGACTCAGGCTGATTTTATGTTTCGCGTGGATATGGCGTTGCCAGTGCCAACAGTGTTTATTCGCTCAAAGCGTCAGCTAAAAGAAGCGATTAAAAGCTGGAAAATAGTCACTCAAACACAGCCGGATCAGCTCAAAGAGGAAGGGCTGGTTCAGTTCTCTTTGCGAGCTAACCCCACGGTAGATATTACGCCAAAAGGAGAGAAAACTCGCCGTCACGATGTTTTGATGCATGCCAAAAAACAGGCTCAAGAAGCAAATAGCGATGTGAATGAAGCTGTTGATATTGCTGCAAAAGCCTGGCTTGACAAAAAACTACAAAAGGGTGGTCTGGAGTTGCTGACTCAGTGTATTGAGTTCAGCAATTACAAGCAGCACAAAGTGGTTAAAAAGGACGGGGCCAGGCCCATCCAGTTGAGTACACTGGACTATTTTGGTGTGGCAAAAATCACCGATGTGCAAAAACTGGAGCAGGCGTTGCTTTCAGGCATCGGTCGTTCCAAAGCCTTTGGCTGCGGGCTGATGCTGATCAAACCACTGTAATCTAATCTGTAAGGCGGGGCGACTCGCCTTTTTCTTAGCTAATCTTTTACTTAATTTAGGAGTGCAGGGAATGGCATTTCTTCCTTTAAAACCTATTCCAATTAAAGATCGTAACTCAATGATTTTTATTGGTATGGGGCGTATTGATATGCGCGACGGCGCATTTGTTGTGATTGATGAAGTAAATGGTGAACGGATGCTGATTCCGGTGGGCTCTGTGGTGTGCATTATGCTGGAACCGGGCACCCGGGTGAGCCATGCGGCGGTCAAGTTGGCTGCAACCACGGGCACATTGCTTATTTGGGTGGGAGAAGCGGGAGTCAGGCTTTACTCTGCGGGTCAGCCCGGTGGTGCGCGCTCCGATAAATTGCTCTATCAGGCCAAGCTGGCGTTGGATGAAAATCTGCGACTTAAAGTCGTGCGCAAAATGTTTGAGCTACGCTTTGGCGAACCGGCACCAGAGCGGCGATCGGTTGATCAGCTGCGGGGCATTGAAGGCACGCGTGTACGCAAAACCTATGAGCTGCTTGCTAAACAGTATCAGGTCAGCTGGCAGGGACGACGCTACGACCCTAAAGATTGGGCGAAGGGTGATGTGATCAATCAATGTATCAGCGCCGCCACGTCTTGCTTGTATGGCGTCACCGAAGCCGCAGTGCTGGCCGCTGGCTATGCGCCTGCCATTGGCTTTTTGCATACAGGAAAGCCATTGTCGTTTGTGTATGATATTGCAGACATTATAAAGTTCGATACCGTGGTGCCTGTGGCGTTTAAAATTGCCAAACGGCGACCACAATTCCCCGATCGTGAAGTACGCATCGCCTGTCGCGAAGCGTTCCGTAAAGACAAGGTATTACCACGCCTTATCCCGCTGATTGAAGAAGTATTAGCCGCCGGAGAGGTAACACCGCCCGAGCCCTATGCTGACGCACAACCGCCCGCTATCCCTGAACCTGAATCCATTGGTGACGAAGGTCATCGCAGCGGAGGACCACTATGAGTATGTGCATGGTTGTTACTGAGGCAGTGCCACCTAGGTTAAGAGGTCGCTTGGCGGTGTGGCTACTGGAAATCCGTGCGGGTGTGTACGTGGGGGATGTAAGTAAACGCATTCGCGAAATGATCTGGTTTCAGGTCAGTGAGCTGGCGGAAGACGGCAATGCGGTTATGGCTTGGGCAACTAATACCGAGTCGGGTTTTGATTTTATCACTTACGGCGAAAACGCCAGAATGCCAGTCGATTTTCAGGGCCTGAGACTGGTGAAGTACACGCCCTGAGTAGATGATAGCCAGGGGGCAGATTAGCGAACGCCCCAC
The DNA here is from genome assembly GCF_024746855.1 of Pseudoalteromonas maricaloris. Taxonomy (NCBI): domain Bacteria; kingdom Pseudomonadati; phylum Pseudomonadota; class Gammaproteobacteria; order Alteromonadales; family Pseudoalteromonadaceae; genus Pseudoalteromonas; species Pseudoalteromonas maricaloris. The sequence goes on from NZ_CP024626.1 coordinate 969,488, forward strand.
TTTTTAATTCGATTTAATGCTCATTAACAAGTTGGAGATTAAGATTTTTACCTCATAATGAGAGGTACTTTTGTACCTAAAATTTTCGGTAACTTTTACTAGGTGATTTTTCTTTATTAAAAACAATTATATAATTTTAGAGTGTTCCCCGTACGCACGGGGCTAAACCGAGTTAGATGATGATTTGTTTTATATTGTTTTTGTGTTCCCCGTACGCACGGGGCTAAACCGATTACGCAGCACTGAAAGAGGAAGACCAGTAAGTGTTCCCCGTACGCACGGGGCTAAACCGCCGTTGTTATCACCCTGAACCCCAAACGAAACGTGTTCCCCGTACGCACGGGGCTAAACCGTAATTCAATTAGTTTAAAGGGGAACAGAACTACGTGTTCCCCGTACGCACGGGGCTAAACCGTGATGACTGAAAGAAAGTAAGGTTTATCAGGGGTGTTCCCCGTACGCACGGGGCTAAACCGGGCGCTATAGGGACGTTACCCGGTCTTTATGGGTGTTCCCCGTACGCACGGGGCTAAACCGGACGACACCATTGTCGGTGAGCTGGCAACGGGGTGTTCCCCGTACGCACGGGGCTAAACCGCCAAGAAACCCACATGCACAACCATTCATGGCGTGTTCCCCGTACGCACGGGGCTAAACCGTCTGGCGATAGTGCGCTTTTTACCTCTGGACGGTGTTCCCCGTACGCACGGGGCTAAACCGCTAACCTGGTGCTGTGTGACATCCATGCCGCCGTGTTCCCCGTACGCACGGGGCTAAACCGTGGAGAGCTTTGGCAATCTCAGGGAATACAATGTGTTCCCCGTACGCACGGGGCTAAACCGTGGCGGCATTGGTATTAATGGATTGATTGGCTGTGTTCCCCGTACGCACGGGGCTAAACCGCTTATAAACGCATTTTACAATGAGTCGTTAAAGTGTTCCCCGTACGCACGGGGCTAAACCGTCGGCCAATGACGACACGCCATACCCCGCCAGCGTGTTCCCCGTACGCACGGGGCTAAACCGTTATAGGTTTGCGTCGAGCTGGTGAAAATGAAGTGTTCCCCGTACGCACGGGGCTAAACCTATTACCAGTCAATTCAGCTTTCATTAAAATCCGTGTTCCCCGTACGCACGGGGCTAAACCGTTATTGCTGAGTATGGTCGCCTTTTAAACGAAGTGTTCCCCGTACGCACGGGGCTAAACCGGTTGTAGTTCTCTTTCACTAAAGCTTCGTTCTGTGTTCCCCGTACGCACGGGGCTAAACCGCGCACGTTTCAACCCCAACGTATACAGGTGCCGTGTTCCCCGTACGCACGGGGCTAAACCGTTTATGAACCATATAGTCAGATTCAACATCTAGTGTTCCCCGTACGCACGGGGCTAAACCGCCCGTCCACATCCGCGCGCAGCACACAATAACGTGTTCCCCGTACGCACGGGGCTAAACCGCCGATCAGCACGTTTACTTTTCTATTGAAATTGTGTTCCCCGTACGCACGGGGCTAAACCGATCCTTCATGCAAAAAAATTGAGCAGTTACTTGTGTTCCCCGTACGCACGGGGCTAAACCGAAATTGCAATCTCTGACCGTGAGGAATGGATGGTGTTCCCCGTACGCACGGGGCTAAACCGTGAAAGCGTCAATGCACTGAGACTATTGCAGGCGTGTTCCCCGTACGCACGGGGCTAAACCGGCTTTAATATAGTTACCATCCCGTTTGAGTCAGTGTTCCCCGTACGCACGGGGCTAAACCGTCAGTAGACCCTGCGCTGGTTGCTGTCCCCCTGTGTTCCCCGTACGCACGGGGCTAAACCGATGGAAGGGGTTTGTTATAGAAAATAATTTCAGTGTTCCCCGTACGCACGGGGCTAAACCGTTATTACTTGGCTTGTTGAGGATAGCCATAGAGTGTTCCCCGTACGCACGGGGCTAAACCGCATTTAAAAAACTGGAAGGAGCAAAGTCAGCCGTGTTCCCCGTACGCACGGGGCTAAACCGATTTCAGAACAGTATTTTTATGTATGTTTTGGGTGTTCCCCGTACGCACGGGGCTAAACCGTGATGATTTAAAAATTCTAATCAACAATATCACGTGTTCCCCGTACGCACGGGGCTAAACCGTGAGCCTTTAAATCTGGGTCGACTGGTATTAGGTGTTCCACGTACGCACGGGGCTAAACCGGATTATCGTAATCGGTCTGTTTTGATATATACGTGTTCCCCGTACGCACGGGGCTAAACCGTGGCCTTCTATCTCGGGTTTCTCCCCAGCAAACGTGTTCCCCGTACGCACGGGGCTAAACCGGCGGGCAACCGCCTTTTATGAGGTCACTATGTGTGTTCCCCGTACGCACGGGGCTAAACCGATTACGGAGGGGAGTGGGATGGAGAAATAATTGTGTTCCCCGTACGCACGGGGCTAAACCGGTCGGCAAAAATTAGCAATGCACTTGGCATTAGTGTTCCCCGTATGCACGGGGCTAAACCTGAGTTATTCAGGTCTGAATCATGTGCTGTAATTCGTCCGTGAAGCAGCATCCCTCACGCATCCATGCGTTCACCTCAGCAGGCTGCGAAACGCTGTTTCGGTCCTACTTCGCCCCCGTATGCACGGGGCTAAACCTGAGTTATTCAGGTCTGAATCATGTGCTGTAATTCGTCCGTGAAGCAGCATCCCTCACGCATCCATGCGTTCACCTCAGCAGGCTGCGAAACGCTGTTTCGGTCCTACTTCGCCCCCGTACGCACGGGGCTAAACCGTCGACTTTGATTCAGATACAGCAGAATCAGCTGTGTTCCCCGTATGCACGGGGCTAAACCTGAGTTTTTCAGGTCTGAATCATGTGCTGTAATTCGTCCGTGAAGCAGCATCCCTCACGCATCCATGCGCTCACCTCAGCAGGCTGCGAAACGGTGATGACTCCAGACTTCCTGTCTTTCGCCCTTCGGGTCAGCAGAGCTGTTCAAAAATATTCCAGATATTTTTGTCGGTCCTACTTCGCCCCCGTACGCACGGGACTAAATCGGAGTTACTCAGGTCTGGATCATGTGCTGGAATTTATTTATGAAGCTGTTAACCGGTGGGGACTTTGGACTTGCTCATACACGCTCCGGATTAAGTGATAGCCACCCTTGTTCGCCGGTTACTTATCCACATGACCTAAATCACGCTCAGGATCTAACAAATCTCTCACTCTTCTTTTGAGTACCTTGGCTTCTGGAAAGCCATCATCTGCTTTGCGGCACCAAATTAACGTATCGTTGTAGTAAATTTCGAATACGCCTTTACTTGCAGGCGCGAGCGCAACTTGCTTTAAATCGTCGGAGAAAGTTGAAAGCAACTCTTGTGCAAGCCAAGAGGCTCGCAGCATCCATTGGCAAAGCACGCAGTAATGAATTGTAATGATCGGTTTTTGCATGAATTTACATTAACTTGAAGATTGTGATTGGATTTTAGCACTGTGATTTATGGTGTGGCTAGTATGAAAAAAACGGGGGTTACCCCCCGAAATTATCCAGGGAGACCTCAATCATAAGGTCAGACTTTAAGTTACGGGTTATTCACATAGTAACAACCCCTTTTGTGGTAAGTTGAGGGGGAGACGTGATGAAAATTAGGATTCTAGTGATCGTTTCTATATTGAACCAAAGTTGCGTTTAAATTATCAATCCAACGTTGTCTATTTTTAAATTCTGATTGTATTGCCTGGCGTTGAGTCGATGTTAGATCAGGATGCCAAATTGAGAATATAAGTACAATTCGGTCACGGTCGCTGCCATTATGTGCCATATGCAAATAGGAGTCATCGAAGATGGTGAGTTGATGTTCTTGCCATGAAGCACGCTCGCCATTGACGTCTAGGTAACAGTCATGGGGAATATCTATGGCTAAATGCACTGTTAAGCTGTGGTTCGAAAGGCCGTAATGTGGAGTGATGGTTTGGCCTTTGGCTAATTTAGAGTAAAACACTTCGTATGGAGATGCTGTTAAGCCATAACAAGGTACTTTCTCTAAGGCCTTTTTGAGTATAGGAAAGTGCTTTGACACTGAAACGTTTTCCACACCCTCTTTAAAAAGGGATAACGCTTGCCAGTTGTTACTGTTTGCGAGCATTGGAAATGCGCTTTCATACTCTTTACCCGACAAATAAGGCGTAAGGTGTGAAGATGCGCTACTAAACGTAGTGTGGAATTCTTTGATGATGTCGGGGATCGTAGCGTTAAAGCTTTCATACCATGCAAATTGCTCCGCGGGCCAGATAGGATGAGCACTTAGATTCGCAACGTAAAAAAGGTGTGGTGCTTGGGCTGTTTCAAAAGGTTTACTACTGTATTGCACCCAGCGACCCGACTCAATGCTTGATGCTGTACCAAGGTTCTTTTCCATACACTGCCAAGCTTTTTGGAAGCGCTCAAGTGTTTGAGGGGCGGTGCTATTGGCGAGTTGAAGGCGCTTAAAGCTGCCTGTGAGTGCTTCACATAGGGTGTAACATACGAGTGCTGTACTGTCTTCTCCCTTCTTCTCTAATAAATGTCCAAGGTAGAGATACACTAAGTAGTTTTTGGGTGCCAGAGTAAGGCAGTGAAAGTAGGCCTTTTCACTTTCAGGTAACGCTCCAATTTGCTCTAAAATTACAGCAACCCGATAGCTTAGTTCAGCACTTTGAGGATAGCTATCGATTAGCTTCGATAATAATAATGGCCAACTATTTTGTGGCTCGCATTCGAGAATTGGCTGTAAAAGTGAATCTATATTGAGTGGTTGTGTCTCTTCGTTTGTCATTAAAGTGGTTTCTCTTTCTATTTAACCTGAGCTGCGGATAATTAATGCCTTTCTAGCAGCCAGTTTTAGCGCTAACTGCGTTGAATTCACTTCCAATAGCCAGCTATTGGTGCGTAAATTCGCCTTGTTTTCCCTAAAACTCTCTGGCTAGACAAGGAAAAACTAAGTTGTTCTTTAGAAACAATGAGTTTGAACATTCCTTATCCAAACCTCAGGTTATTTATTAAGAACGCCAATATCGAATGGCAAAGTCATTCGATAGTTATTACTCGTAGGGTTAAATGGCTGTGTTCCATGCCAAAAATAAGAGGGGAAGATCACGATTTGCCCTCGTTGAGGTTTTACGGTTTTGAATGGTGGAAAATCGTAGGGTGGTGCCAGTGGTGGCCGCCCAAACTCAATTACACCATTATTGCTATCGTCATTTGGCGTGTTGATATATAGAACTACACTAATCCAGCCTGCGGGGTGAATATGGCTTACGTGGAAACCTTGCTCCGTCAGTTTGACAGACCATGAGCCTGTAATGCATTTCTCTTTGCGTAAATGAGCTAAAAAGGGATGCTCTGGATCTAAATCTAACTTATTAAGGCATTTATCTATATCTCGCAGCAGTTGAGTTCGAGCTTTGGAGATGATTTCGATATCTCTATTAAGCAAGCCTCCTGAAATTTGTGAGCCATTTACTAAGGTCTGTTCACTTGGTGCTTGTTTACCTTGATGAAGTGTTAGTAAGCATGACTCCAACGCTTTAAGAAAGTCTTCAGTGTCTTGATAGCCGCCCGGAGCACTTAAGTTTGTGGTCAGAATAAAATCCGGGTTGCATAGAGCGTGGTGCTTTTGTTTATCTGTGGCTTGAAATACTACGCTTAGCCAAGCTAAAGCAAGTTGTGAGTTGGGCTGCGCTTGCAACACTTTTTCGAGCAGGGATTGTGCGGTACCGAACTCTCCAAGCTGGATTGCAAATTTTGCTTGCTCACATATCCTGTCGTAATTAATGACTATCTTATTGGCACTATCGAAATGCTCAAAGGCTGCATTTAGATCATTGTTTGTGGCCGCCAGACGCCCTCTTAACGCGAGTAATGTAGCGGAAGTATCGGCGTAACCTGACGTCTTGATACATTCCTCACATAACCTGTACTGATTGGTATTCCAGTAAAGTTCAGCTAGGCACTCTATGAGTTCTAGGCGGTTATTTGCTGACTCCATCGCGTTTAGTAAACTGGTAGCAAAAAGCTGATGCTGCCCACTTTGCCAATAAAGCTCGTTAATCGCTTTATGTATGATTGGATTGTATGGGGCTTGTTTCAAAGCCAGATTGTAGGCTTGTTGTGCTTGTTCAAATTGACCATTTGCAAAAAAGCAGTCGCCGAGGTTGTAAAGCGGTTCATAGTGCTCAGGTGCTTTTTGATGCACAAATTTAAAGCATTGAATCGCTTGGTTAAATTTAGCCTGTAATTTATAACAAAGGCCCAAATTGTGTATTGCCCGAAAGACAACCGGAGAGTGTTGAGGAACTTGTTGATAATAACCGATCGCCTCACTGAGGTTTCCTCTTGTTTTTTCAACGTCCCCGAGTATTTTGGTGAGTTGTCCAGAATCATCTAGAGATTGTCCTTTGAGAGCCCATTGGCTTGCCATGTCGAGCTGATTTTGTTCAAGATACAGAAGCGACAAGTTTTTAAGTAAATCTAGATTTTTGGGCTCAGCTTCATACAGCGCAAGGTAGTGGGCTTCTGCTTGCTGTAAATCACCCGATAGCCAGTAACATTTGGCTAGATGAGTTAAGATTTCAGTTTTAAGTGGAGCGAGTTTAGCGGCATCACTTAATGAGGTTATTGCGCTTTGCCACTCGGCTAGTGATTTATAGCAAATTCCCAAAAGGTAATGCAGATCGGGGTGAGGCGAGTCAGTAAAAGGCTGTAACTTAGTTAACGCTTGTTGATATTGTTTTTGTTGGATCAATTTGAAAGCATCTTGAACTGCAATAGTAATTTCGGGCGCTTGCTTCATATTATTTTTTTCTTAAACGGTCAGCGGCATACTTTTTATTTTAGCCAAACTCGACTTAGTTGCGAGTAAAGTGTTGTTATTTTGAAGTTTTGTTGGTTTCGATCAATTTTTCAGTAAACGCAATGGAAAACTTAGTAACTCACTGTAGATAAAGGAACTAATACAGCAACAACAGAAAAGGGAGCCGAAGCTCCCTAGTTTTTCAGTATCAACTGATTAGAACGTGTACACTGCACTCACGAAGTAACGTGGGCCAATTACGTCATACAACTCTGGGAATGTATTTGCTTGTTGTTGAGCATCACCTAATGGCGTTGGCTCAGTGTCTAACACATTTTTAATACCAAATGTTGCTTGTACATGATCTGTGAAGTGGTAGCTTGCGCTAAGATCAAGGTACCATAAAGCTTTAGATGTAGGCACAATTTCGTTTTCGCCAGTGTCATCATCAACTTCACTCAAGTATCGCACTAGTGCTGACACGCTTAAGTCGCCTGAAGTCCAAGTAAAGCGGTTATTACTTTGGAACTCAGGGCGTGGCGTACCACAGGTATTACCAAATTTACCTTCACAGTAATTTGTATCGGTAAAGCCTACACTCGGAGTTTCAAAATACTCTTCAAGAATGGTGTTCTTTGAATTGATATTCAGTGTTGAGCCATTTTCGCCAATACCAAAGCCAAGTTCAGTCGTCCAGTTGAAGTTAATATCATAACCTTTAGTACCTAACTCAGCTATGTTCGCATTGAGTGCAGTTACTAGGTCAACGTTGCCATCAGGACGACGAGTAATCGCTTGACAGAACTCAGAGCTTGGATCCTTAAGCTGGTTGTAACAAATATCTAGAATATTGTTTACGCCACCACCTAGCACGTCGATAGCATCGTCAATTTGAATGTCGAAGTAATCAACGGTTACGTCAAAGTTTTCGGTAGGTGTAATAACAAGACCTAGTGTAACTGTTTCCGACGTTTCTTCCTTCAGCTCTGGGTTACCACCAAAACTCCCTTCGATTTGCGCGTTTGCTTGCTCGAATACACCGACTTGAGAAGATGCAACACCGTGCGCCTCACAAAGTGCTCTGTCTGTTGTGCCTTCTACAAAGCCGTCAACACTACATGGATCGGTTGCACTTGGGAAGCCATTCGCTGCACCTTGGAATAGCTCTGCGATGTTAGGCGCACGAACAGACTCTTGATAACCTGCACGGAACGAAACGTATTCGTTTACTTTCCAGTTTAATGTTGTTGCGAATGAAGAAGCATTGCCGATGTTTGAATAGTCAGAAAGACGACCTGCGAACCATAGCGTAATGTCTTCAGCAAATGCTGCATCTGTTACTAGTGGAATATCGATCTCTGTGAAGATCTCATCAACACTATAGCTACCAACTGTTGGTTCACCAGCGTTAAAGCCAAGAACATCACCAGATGCTAAAAACTCATCAGGGCGGAAGCTAGAGTCGTCAAAGCGGCTCTCGTAACCAACTACAAAACCAATAGGCATATCAGCAGATGGTACGGTAAATGGTAACTCACCAGCAAAATCGATGTGGAAGATTTCTTGTTTGATGTTTGTTACGTTAGATGCACCAACATTGATAAAATCAATCGCAGCCTGTGAAATATTACCTTCACCGAATATGTTCAATGGTGCACAACCGCCAGATGTGTCTTGACATGCGCTACCGTCATCAGTAACTAAAATCGCTTGTCTGAAACGCGTTTCAGACACGTCATTATTAAGAAGGTTAGAGCGGTCTAGTTCAGAGCGGCTGTAGTATGCATTGTATGCCCAATCACCGATAAAGCCATCTACACCGACCAATAAACGCATCGCATTACGTGTATCAATCGATTGACGTGGACCATTTTCAACCATACGGCGGCCAATAAACGGTAAAACATAATTTCCGTCTGCGTTAAGCGCACTGATCATATTACCTGTAGGCTCACCGTCCGCGTCAAGTTCAGGTACCAGCGCATTCATTGCGGCTTGAACATCAGCACCAAAAAATGGACTATTGGGGTTGACTTCTAGGTTGCCTACAAATGCAGGAGTTGGAGCTAGTTGTGACGGTACTTCGTTGCGGATGAAAGATAACTCACTATATAAGCGAGTTTCATCATTGATGTAATAGTGTGCAAAAGAGTTAAGCGTTAGACGCTCTTGCGGTAGTTGAAGGTAGTTATCAGGGGCATAGTTAAATGCATCGGCTGATGTATAGGGTAGACCCTCACCGTTAGGACCAAAACGGCCTAGAGTTGTACCATTAGGAAGCGTAGGGCCTGAGAATACACGAGTGCCAGGAATACCAGATGAACCACCAGGCACTAACCCTGTGTCGCCTTCAGTGAGTGTTACGTTAGTAAAGTCTCTATCGCCCTGAAAGATTGACTCACGTTTGGCGTAACCAATATAAACAGTAGCATTACCTTTACCGTCGGCAAAGTTTCCACCCAAGGTAAGGTCAGTGTTGAACTTTTCACCATCGCCTTCCTCTGTGATGTCGTATAACGCAGAAATTTCAGCGCCTTCGAAGTCATCTTTCAAACGAAAGTTTACAACACCAGCTAGTGCATCAGAACCGTATACCGCACCTGCACCACCTGTAATGATGTCTACACCTTCAATAAGAGACGCTGGAATTGTGTTTAAGTCGACAACACCTGTTTGTGTCGCTGGTACCCAGCGGCGACCGTTAACAAGTACAAGTGTACGCTCATTGCCAAGACCACGTAAGTCTACTCGAGCGGTACCATCACCCGGGTTATTTGAGCTAGGGCCGAAAGAAGGAACTGTCAATGGTAGCTCGGCAAGCTTTTGCTCAACGTTTAAGTTACCCGACATGGCAAATTCTGAACCGTCTAGTTCGATAACCGGTGTTTTTGCAGTTAACGCTACACGTTGAATACGAGAACCTGTAATAGAAATTCTTTCGACTTCTTCATTGGCACCATCAGCTGCTTCTTCGGCTGATGCTTGGATGCTTAAACTTCCGCCGATTAGGCACGCGGAAGTGATAAGCATACTTAACTTAGAACGCTTGAATTGTTTCATGATATCCCCTGATAGGTTTGTTTTAGATACCCTTGGCAAGTTTAATTACTCATCACAAAGGCTTATTAGTATCACGACGAAGTTATGACGGAAGCTTGGAATATGCCAGTTGAGATACGTAAGGCGGTGGGAATCAGTGACGACAGGCGAGAAAAAAAAGATCAAATTTAATTTGCAGATTACATAGTGACAATCTATAACAATAATATGTTAACTATTGTGAAATAGGATACAAAGTATTAGTATCCTTGTTAACCTGTTGATGTGTTTAAGGTGATGAATGAAAAGAGTGACGATCTCTATTCCTAGCTATTTGTCTGAGCTTGGCGTCGAAATAAGTACAAAATTAAAAGAAGTCTCGGTTTGTTCCCAGTTTGTTTATTATCAAAGTATTGTTGATGTTTTAGAAACTATTTCAATGGGTGAAATCGACTGTTTGTTAATTGATATTTCACATGATATTGACCTGGAAAAGCAAGGAGCAATCACAAAACAGCTTGACTCTGTGCCAACTATTAAAATAACGACAGATGTTAAGTTAAATGCTTCTACAACAATGAGCGTTGATGGGAAGGATACAGAAGGTGCTCTGATCACTAATATTCTTCAGGTGGCACTTTTGCATTCTACAGAGGCGCCATCAGAGTATGTCCCAAATCAAAGACTGATTGTAAAAGACTCGGGGCACATTCATGTGATAAAAGTGGAAGACTTAGCTTGGGTTGGTGGTGCGGGGAACTATGTTGAACTTCATATGATCAATCGGCAGCGTTCAATCTTGCATAGGGACACGATGTCATCAATGGAAAAAAGTCTTAAAACCTTTGGCTTTTCTAGGATCCACAAGTCTTCACTTGTTAATTTAAATGCTATCAGTGAACTGAAGACAAGAGATAATGGAGATTACGACGTTATTCTAGAAAACGGAGATTCACTCCACCTATCAAGACGTTATAAACAAAACTTGTCTTCTCTTTTACAGCCAACATAAGCTGACTATAGTGTCAGCTCACTCCTTTGGCAAAATTCACGAACTCGCTGAAGATAGAGTCTTTAATTAATCTATCGGGTGTGAAGGCGTAATAGTTTTGATACGTACTTTCGATAGTGCCAATGAGGCAGACATCATAGTGCCGTTGTAATTCTGATTTTATCGAAAGTGGGGCTGGAAAAATGCCAAATCCCTGCTGACCTAATGCTTTCATCAAGGCACTGTCATCCACATGACCTGCGACTTTGATTTCTATATTTTGCTCTTGCAGCCAAAATTGAATCGAATTCGTTACTGGGCTGTGTTTCGCGGGAAGAATGATTGGTTGTGCTTGTAATGACTTTGGGTAGTTTGCCCTAAGTTCTTCACAACTAGAAATTGAACCATAAAAGCCAATCTGGCTCTTTCCTATTTCGTGACAAAATACCTTAAATGGCAGATTACTATCAAGAGGTTTGTCCGCTAGTACGATATCGAGTTTATGCATCGCCATCTGAGCCAATAATTCCGACTGCTGACCATCAATACAGTGCAAGTTGGCAACTTGCTCATTTTCTATCAAAGGCGCAAGCCATTTTGATACTAACGATTTTGGAATGGCATCTGAGATACCTACTTTTAATGTGCGATGTATGGCTGTTGCACCATCTTGTGTTGTTTCTAACCATTCTTTGGCAATCGAAAACATATCGTCCGCATATTGCTTTGTTAAAATGCCGAAGTCAGTCAACCTGAGTCCTCTGCCTTCTCTTATAAATAAAGGTTTCCCTAGCCGATCTTCTAAGCTTGATAGCTGCGCGCTGATGGTTTGAGGCGTCAAATGAAGGACTTTACTTGCACCTGCGATGCTGCCTTCATTGCTTACTTGCCAAAAATAGTAAAGGTGATTGAAGTTTATGTTCATATTGTTCGTAAAAATCTTGCTTTTAGTTAGATATAATCAGCTTTTATCTTTTCTTGAACATTAGTAGATTTGATCTCATGGCGCAAGTAGAAGTTGAGAGAATGTCCCGGATAGCGTAAGCGTTTTTAATTCGAGTCATTCTAAGTTTTCAACAAAGTTATATGTGATGCGATTGTCTGAGGTAATGATGAAATTGAACCTTGTTGATGTAAATGAGCCGATAGCGGTGTCAAGTAAAGTGGCTTTTGCTAAAACAATAAATGAAGCGTTGTGCGGCTATGCAAACAATATTCGAAAAATAAATGTACGAATTGAAAAACAGGTGGACAAGCAGATTGGCAAGTTTACCTTATGCCAAGTTGAGCTTTTATTACCCGGATTACCAACATTAAAGGTCAAGGCAAAAGGTAAAACTTTGTTGCAGGCATTAAATCGGGCATTAAGCAACTGCAAGCAAATCTTAAAACAGAATTATTTTAAACTCGGTTAGTTTTCAGTACCGAGTGATTCCATTCCCAAGCACTTGCAGCGGCAAGGAAGCCGCGCAATTTTTCTTAAAGATCCTCGATAAATTACCGATATGTAGGTCAAAGAAAATCATATTGGCCAAAGAAAATGAACGTGAACTTTTTAATTCACTCACCAGCTCAATCAACCTCGAGTCAGATGGAGCAGAAAACCAAGGTTGAAGAAACGGCAGAATCTAAACCACTCAGATTATCAGAAAAAGATATGTCTAAGTTATCTGGAGAAGAGGTAAGAGAGGAGCAGGAAGAAGCAGCACTACCACCTCACATTCAAAAAATGGTTGAAAAGCTAGAAGAACTCAGAGAGAAAATAAAGGAAGAGCAAAAATTACTCGAAGAGCTAAAAGCAAATGACGCTTATTCAGATGAAATGAAAGCGGAGCTAGTTACACAAAAACTTGAATATATTTTACGTATGCAGAATCAAGTTATTGAATTAACCCAAAATATCCAAAAAGCTTTAAAAGAAGCTGGGATAACCGATCCTGGCATCTTGCTTAAAGCGTTAGCTTAAAAACCCAACCAACAATATTTTACCTTGTGCCATATTTGGACGTTGGCAACATAAATCTATGCGCATGTTTGCGGCGGACTTATACAAGCGCTTTAACTTAGGAAAAGGCTTAGTGACCAACTGTAGGGTTTTTACTCTAAGGCTCCTTCTGGTTATGCCGTCTAGAAATGCATAAGACGTAGAGTTTAGTGCTGAGTGGCAGGCGCTTAACATGTCGTCTGTTATCTGATGTTGATGAATCGCTTCAAACCCAGCTTGATCAGTTAAATTCCCTGTGGATGCGGCAAGCACACAGACAGAGTACACATCAAATATTCCGATTGCGCGAACTTTCTGGCTGCTCGGATCTTCGTATGCGACCATGACACACGGAAGGTTATCGGGATTATATTCCATTTGATGCACCTGATAGAGTCTCAGCTCTGTATCAATATGTTTGTTCATTAGCTTTTCAAGTTGCCCAACTTGAGGCAAGGGCACGCCTTTATGTAGCGTATGAATTTCTCTCGTTTTGCTGCTTTCTTCTGCGGCTTTGACTAGCGGCATGATTTTGTTATGAAGGTCGTCGTCAGCAAACGGCTTTGACAGTACAAACGCGGCGCCATAGTCAAGGGCGAGCTTAATTTGCTCACGATCGTCGACAGTCGTTACCATCGCCATGGTGACATCAAGCTGTTTTTGTTTGATTGCTTTGACGAGAGCGAGTCCTGAAATATCGGGCATATGCCAGTCGGTCAATACAATATCTGGATGCCAAGAACCAATAATCTTTAGTGCTTCTTTTGCACTTTGTGCTTTCTTTATCAACAGCTTACGATATCTAAAACGTACTAAACCGCGACGAATAATCTCAAGTGTTGCCGCACTGTCATCCACGAGCAATATCTTCACACATTACCACTTTATTGAAAAATATAGATTTATTATAGGCATGATTTTTAACCAATACTAAAATGAAAGTAAGAAAATAATGAGTGCGTAATATGTTTCTAGGCAAACTACCAGTCGATGTATTTATCTATATGGCGGTGAATATCGGGCTACTGATATTAGTTTTTTGGTTTTATATTTTGCTGTTAATCCTGCGAGAGTTTAGATTGTTTGCAAAGACTGCTGGTGGAGCTGGGACATCCAACGCAGAGCAACAGTATCTGCTTCAACATTGTCGCGATGCAATTAACAAGTCAATGAAGTTTGTCGAAGATAACCAACACACCATTCAAGAATTGGCTAACTTACAAGTTCACTTAGAACAGCAATTAGCTGAGGTTAAACGCTCAACACAGGATCATATTTCGCCAGAAGAGCAAACTCGCATGGATGATTTAAACAGTAAGTTGCTTAAATCGCATCGGCTAATAAAAAAACTTCGAGGAGATTTGTCGAAAAGTTTAGAGCGACTTAAGCAAACGAGAAGAAAGCTATATGACCAATATGAGTCTACAGAGGAACTACAAAAAGAAAATGACACATTAAAGCAGCAACTAGAAGCCTCTAAGTCTGTGGGAGGTACATCCGAGCAAGAGCTAGAGCAACTGGTCGCAACCTTTGAAAAAGAGCGCCAAGATATGTCTCAAACTATCAATGAATACAAAAGACAAATTGCCGAACAAAGCCAGGCGCTGCAACAGCTAATGGTTCAAGAACAAGAGGTTGAAGATGGTCCAAAGTTGCAAGCTATTCAAAAAGAGTTGGAGCAAACCCGAGATGCACTTGAGCACTTGTCCAAAGAGAAGAAGTTTATAGAAAGCCGATATTTGGAGGTCGTCAAGAATCAAACCAAATAGTTAACAAAGTGTTTTATTTCTCGTGACATTAGTCTTGAGTTTGTGTAAGGTTTAGGCACTTACATTACCTGTTTTGCTTTTTATCTTTTGAGATTTTCTTCACTTGAAAAGTGACGAAAAAGATACATTCACTCGATTTCAAACTCTATCAAGTGACGTAAGCGCTAGTTGAGTGAATGGCTGTGAAAAGCACTTGTAAAGTGCATATTTCTCAATAACAAAGGCAGTTGTAAAAAGGATTATTTCATGGCCTATATTCCAGATACGAGTGCTCAAGACTCGGTGGTTGAAAGACCTAAAAAAAATAAAGTATTTATAGCGGTAGCAAGTATTCTCATAGTTATTGCTATTTTGTTTTTTGCACCAATTGTCGGGCAGTGGATAAGTGGTCAAACAGCTGTTTCAAGCGATAAAATTCATATTTCGGCAGTTAAACAAGGTGACTTTGTTCGCGATATTTCTGTTCAGGGAAAAGTCGTCGCAGCACGGCGTCCGACAATATATAGCCCTGCTCAAGGGACTGTGACCTATTTGGTCGAGTCGGGAGATAGCGTGATTGAAGGTCAAACCCTTGCCGTAATAGATAGTCCTGAATTAAAAAGCGAGTTTGCACAGCATCAAGCTAAGCTAAATCAGTTAGATACTGAACTTCAGCGACAAATCATTCAAGCTAAAAAACAGGACTTAGCACAGGAAAACTATTTAGGTAAGGCTACCGTTGTATTGAATGCTGCTAAGCGTGAAATGCGTCGCTCTGAAGACGGTTTGAAAACTCAAGTTGTCAGTGATATTGATTATCAAAAAGCCAAAGATGACCTGGAAAATGCGCTGCGGGAATATCGCTTAGCAATTAAAGAAGTTGAATTGCAAAAAGAAAGTCAGAAGTTTGAGATTCGGACCAAAGAGCTTGAACTTGAAGCACAAAAAGTCAAAGTAGCAGAGCTTGAAAGGCAGGTCGATGCACTTAAAGTTGTCTCACCAGTAGGGGGACTCGTTGGTAATTTAGTAGTCGAGCAAAAAAATTCAGTGGCTAAAAATCAGCCACTATTAAGCGTGGTCGATCTCTCCAAATATGAGATAGAGGTACAAATACCTGAGAGCTATTCAGATGATTTAGCCTTAGGAATGTTAGCCGAGGTGAACCTCAATGGTGACGTTTATAATGGCGAAATCGTTGCAATTTCGCCTGAAATTGAAAATGGTCGTGTTGCCGGAAAAATCCGATTTAGAGACGACACAATTCAGGGGTTAAGGCAAAACCAAAGGTTAACTAGTCGAATTGTACTCGAACAAAAAGAAAATATTGCCTACCTGCCACATGGTCAATACTTGGAAACATACAATGGACAGTTTGCTTATGTGGTAAAGGAAGGCACGGCTGTCAAAACGCCAATAAAGATTGGATTGAGAAGTATTGGACAAGTAGAAGTACTATCGGGGCTTAATATCGGCGATCAGGTTATCACCTCTGACGCGCGGATCTTTAAAGATGCCCCCAGTGTGAAAATAATTCAATAAAGGAGCTGCAACATGCTATCCATGCGTCACCTATCAAAAGCTTATTATACAGACACAATAAAAACTCAAGCTTTGCAGCCATTTGACTTACGTATAGAGCAAGGCGAGTTTGTTTCTGTGGTGGGGCCGTCTGGCTCTGGAAAAACAACGTTTCTAAATATTACAGGCCTGTTGGAAGATTTTTGCGACGGTAGTTACGAATTGGATGGTTTCAATGTTGAAAAGCTAAGTGATAAGGCTAAGTCAAAGCTACGTAACGAAAAAGTGGGATTTATTTTTCAAAGCTTTAATTTAATTCCTGAGCTAAACCTATACGATAATGTTGATATGCCACTTCGCTATCGCAAATTATCTTCAAAAGAGCGCCATGAAAGGATCATGGATGCGTTGAATAAAGTTGGCCTTGCATCACGCAAAGATCATTATCCATCACAGCTATCTGGTGGCCAACAACAACGAGTGGCGATTGCTCGTGCAATAGCCGGTAAGCCTTCATTTTTGCTTGCAGACGAGCCGACGGGTAACTTAGATAGCAAAATGGCAGATAGTATTATGGAGTTGCTCATGGATATTAACGCGCAAGGAACGAGTATCGTGATGGTAACGCATGATACGCAACAAGCTGAGAAAGCACATCGCATTATTGAAATTCGTGATGGCGTGATAATTGAGCGAAAACATTGTAACAAAGCGATTGCTTAAGGATAAGTTATGCTTAGCTACTATCTTAAATTAGCGCTTATTTCATTGCGGAAAACGCCATTTTTGTCATTTTTAATGGTTGCCACAATAGCTGTAGGTATTGGTGCTGCTATGACGACTTATACAGTGAGTTATCTGCTACAAAAAGATCCGATCCCTACAAAAAGTGACCGCTTGTTTAATGTTCGATTGAATAGCTATGGTCCAGACAAGCCGTTCAATATTTCCCAAGGGAAAGAAGTTCCACCTTTTATTCTTACCTATCAAGATGCAATAAATCTACAAAATGCGAAACAGGGCGTTAATCAAACGCCTCTTGGTAGTTTTAAAATAATGACTCGCACCACAGAGCAGTCAATTACTGAAGCAAAAATGACTCCAATCCGAAGTGCATACCGTGACATCTTCAACATGTTTGAGGTACCGTTTAAGTTTGGTGGTGCATGGGATGAAATTGCCGATCAGGATGGGCTGCAAGTTGCGGTCATCAGTAGCGAGCTGAATGATAAGTTATTTGGTGGAGAAAACTCCGTCGGTAAGTCATTGCTCTTAGGGGATTTACAGTACCGAGTGGTTGGTGTTACCGACGATTGGTATCCCATCCCCAAGTTTTTTGATTATAGAACTCGTGCTTTCAACAAACCTAGAGACGTTATTGTCCCATTCCAAGCGCAAATCAATAACGGGCTATGGACTGGCTCCGACGTATCTTATCAGTGCTGGAAAGAACCCGAAGATGACTCATTTTCGGCGATTTTAGCGTCTGAATGCGTATGGGTTTCATATTGGGTTGAACTAAACTCTGCGGCGGAGCGCAATAATTACATGGACTTTTTGATTAATTACTCGATGGAACAAAGAGAGTATGGTCGCTTTTTACGAGAGCCTTTACATCAATTATTTAATGTAAAGGAGCAATTAATTGAAAGAAAAATTATTAAAGATGATGGCAATGTAGCAGTGTGGCTTGCATTCGCATTTCTTGTGGTTTGTCTGCTTAACTGTATGGCTATGATGGTCGCAAAATTTCATGGTAAAGCCGGTGAAGTTGGGCTTCGTAGAGCGGTTGGAGCTTCTAAACAAGATATTATCACTCAGTTTACTGTTGAGACCTGTATTATTGGGCTCTTGGGAGGGATACTTGGGCTATTACTTGCGCAAATTGGTTTGAGTGTCACAGCGCAATTATACAGCCATCTTTATGCTGAGATGCTTGAGATGACCGCAGGTATAGTCATCATGACGATTGTATTGGCTGTGGCGAGTGCTGTGACTTTTGGTTTGCTACCGACTTTACATGCGGCAAAAGTACAACCATCTAGTCAGCTGAAAAGCCTGTAGGAGCATGACCATGAGAGATTTATTGCCAATTTTAAAAACCTTAAACAAAAATAAGGCTTCTCCGCTACTACTGATATTGCAAATTGCGCTGACATTTACAATTTTGGTTAATGCCATTTATATGATGATACTTAAAGAGCAAGAATTGGTGCAACCGACAGGGTTAGCCGAGAGCCAGCTGTTCAGCTTTAGAACTCATTTTGAAGGCAGCGATGAAGAAAAAAATGCAGCTCTTGATACCGACCTTGCCGATATCCGTGCACTAGCCAGTGTTGAGAGTGTAAGTACGATCACTAGTATGCCGCTTACTAACTGGGGCCGCTCACTAGATGTTGGTTTAACCCCTGAGGAAGATGAAAGGATAACTCACGCAGGCTACTATGGTTCGGATGACACCATTGTAGATACGCTTGGACTACGAGTGGTTGCGGGTAGAAACTTACAACATAATGATGTGGTACACACCTATTTTGATGGCCATACGGAATCAGCCAGCGTATTAGTTTCGCAGGACTTGGCACATAAAATTCGTCCTAACGATTGGCGCAGTGTGATTGGAGAAACTATTTATGTTGAATCGGTACCGCAAAAGGTTGTGGGTATCGTTGAAACTATGAAGTCACCTTGGCGATTTTGGTACGCTTACGATATGACCGTAATAAGTTCGGTTAGAGAACATTATGAAGAAAGCATCATAGTAGTAAAAGCAAAGCCTGGCCAAAGAGAAATTGCAATGGAGGAAGTTCAAGCCTTAATGCTTAAAAAGCCTGGTCGTCAACTTGATGCCTTTAAATCCTTCGAGCAAATAAAAACGGAAAACTTACAAGCTGATTATGCGGTGAGCCAAACGCTAAAAGCGGTGATCGCAGCTTTGGCGTGTGTAACTGTGCTGGGGATATTCGGTCAGGCAAGATACACCGTTTATAAACGTCGTAAGCAGATCGGTACTCGTCGTGCTCTTGGGGCGACTCAGGCTGATATTCTACGTTATTTTATGATTGAAAATGCGGTGGTGTCTTTGTTTGGCATTACACTAGGCATAGTCATCGCAATCACTGCGAATATTTATTTAGTTAATTACTTTGGGCTTACCAGTGTACCCGGTGATTATTTGATTGCAGGTGCGATAGTAATGTTGCTCGCAGGTCAGTTGGCGGTTACTTACCCTGCTATGATTGCTGCAAGAGTGCCTCCAGCTATCGCAACTCGAACAGCATAGCTACACGCTCCGCACTGAGCGCTGCTATTTCAAGCCTTCCGTTACTTTGTTAAAATAGCAAGTGGAGGCTTGAAATTACTATGCTTAAAATCTCAAATAATGTCACTCTAGCAGAGTGGGAAATCGATATTTCCGCTATTCGTGCCCAAGGTGCGGGTGGACAAAACGTCAATAAAGTCTCCAGTGCCATTCATCTTAGGTTTGATATCAACCGCTCAACACTGCCTGACTTTTACAAAGCGCGCCTGCTTGCACTTAAAGATTCTAGAGTGACCAAAGAGGGTGTCATTGTGCTTAAAGCCCAAAGCTTTCGTACCCAAGAGCAAAATAAGGAAGATGCCTTGGAGCGCTTAAAAACGCTGATCTTAGAGGCCACCAAAGTTGAAAAAGCACGCAGAGCAACCAAGCCAACAAAAAGCTCGCAAAAGAAGCGCCTGAATCAAAAGACCAAGCGCGGGCAAACCAAATCACTGAGGGGATCGGTGAACTGGTAATGACCTTAGTTGTTGATGATGTGGTTTCTTAATTTTCCCGCCAGTGTACGGCAAACTGAATACAAAACTCATTCGATTTAAAGCTGCTTGAACTAGTCATTAACCAGATATGTAAACGTAACTGTCAATATTTTTTCTTAAACATTAGATTAGATGTAACTAATTTTAATTCCTTATATTTCAAAACTATAGTCCACAGAGCCAAATTTTTCGCAAAAAAGTGTTTGCTTTTTAGTCTGTAATGTTAAAAAGTAACAGAGTAGTATTGGATTTTTGTTAGTAAGTAACATGTGATGTGTAGGGGCGTTTAGAGCACGTCACTGTGTGGTAGGTTTTTGGGCTGTGGTGCTAGTGATGGCATTGCTGGCTTTTTCACTGGTTTTTAAAAAGAAGAAAGGAACAACAAAATGTCAAAACTAGTCACTGATATTGGTAAACATAACCCTAAACGAAGCAAACTAAGCCTTGCGGTTTCGTCTGTACTTCTTGGGCTTTCTCCACTTTGGGTTGCTGCTGAAACTGTGGGTCAAAATGACAGCGATGTCAAAATCTCGGAACAGAACGAAGCGGTTGAAGTCATTGAAGTTCGCGGGATCCGGGGCAGTATTAATAGCGCACAAAACATTAAGCGCTTCGCTGATACGGTCAAAGACGTGATCACGGCGTCAGATATCGGGGCATTACCAGACAAATCGGTGACTGAAGCGCTGCAGCGTGTGCCGGGGGTTACGATTGAGCGATTTGCATCATCCGATGACCCTAAACATTATGCTGATGAAGGTACAGGCGTGCTGGTTCGAGGCTTAGACAGGGTTCGCTCTGAGGTGAATGGCAGAGACGCTTTTAGTGCAAATCCGTCAGGCGGTTTGAGCTATGAAGACTTTCCTGCTGAATTGCTAGGCGCGGTGGAGGTGGTTAAAAACCAAACTGCGGATCTTATTTCAGGCGGTATATCTGGCACGGTAAACCTTATCACCCGCAAACCATTCGACTCTGATGAGCGGCTTATCTCGTTCAATGCAAAGGCCAATTATGGCGACTTTAGAGAAGAAGTGACGCCTTCGTTTTCAGCGCTGTTCTCCGACAGTTGGGAAACCAGTGCAGGTAAGTTCGGATTTTTAATTGCAGCTTCTTCATCAGAATATCAGACTCGAGGAGATGGTGTTGGCCTTGGCAACTTCCACTCTCGAGGCGATTCCTTTATTCCTACCTTGGATCAATGGGGTGGCATAACCGGTGTTGATCCATCATCGCCTGTGGATGGCCCCGCTTTACCAGGGCAACCAGCTGGCAGTGTATGGCATGTGCCTGTCGCTATCCATATGAGCACAGCAACTAATGACCGTGAACGTACTGGCTTAACCTCTTCACTGCAGTGGGCAAATGCCGATGAGACCATAGTTGCGACATTAGAGCACATTCGCTCAGAAGCATCTCTTGAGTGGAACGAGCGCCAAATAGGACAAGCTGCTCAAGGCTTTAAAGGTTTCATGGGGTCTTCACAAAATTGGACTGAAAATACGGAAAGTGGCCATCCACTCACTACAGATGATGGTTTTGTGACTTCCGGTATTGCACTTGGCGTGAGCCCCGAAACGCCATTCTTTTATCGTAGCCGCTGGAATTACAACGAAAATACCGTGAAGGACACTTCATTTAAACTAACGTTAAAACCAATAGATAGATTGACGGTCGATTTTGATTACCAGCGGATCGACTCCGACAAAGAAGTGCAAAACTACAGTATGTCGGGTCAAACACGGGGAAACCATGTCCACGTTGTCTCGCCTTATTTCCTCGATATGCGTGGCTCAAGGCCGACAGTGGAGTTTCTCAGTGACAATATTCTAGCGGCAGGTTGGTCACCCAATGAAGATTGGAATGGACCTGTGCCTAACCTGTTTTTGGGCAGCGGTATGGAGCAGGTTGAGCGCAATACGGCAGAATCAGACAGTTTCAAACTGGATTTTAAGTATGAGCTAGACGGTCATTTCACGAGTGTCAGTTCCGGTTTTTATATGTCAGATAAAGACCTAACGGTGCGAGATACCGCTTACGAGGGCTGGTCTGCAATTGGCACTCCTTGGATCCAAGATGACCGGAATGCCGCCGCGGCGGTAAATCGTCCAGAATTATTTGAGCGCGTTGATTTTTCAGATTATTACAATGGTCAGGTATTACAGGGGCCGGTCAATAACTTCTTGTTCCCAAGCATGGAGCTGGTGAAAAACTACGCCGAGTCTTTGCGCCAAGGTTGTCGTGATGGTTGGCACAATGCCACCAACAGTGCGGCAAACAACGGCACATGCTCTGGCACTTATGTACCTTATGAAGATAAACCCAATCGCGTTGAAGGCCCATTCGCCGCACACAATATAAGTTCGACTAACGAGAAGCGTACTGAATTTTACATTCGTGGTGATTTTGACTTCGAGTTTCAAGACATTCCAGTGGTGGGTAACGTTGGCCTGCGCTACGTAAACTATCAACTTGAGTCTACGGGCGCTTTGGTGCAACCCGCCCTCATCAAACGTGGTGAAGAGGGGACATCACTTAATAATGTGATGCAGCAAGCAGAATATAAGCGATATTACGACATTGCTGGAGGAGAGTCCGAACTCAGTACCGTTGATGGCACAGATTACAGCACTTTGCTTCCGAGCTTAAATTTGAGTTTTGGTGTATCAGAAGACGTAGTGGTGCGATTTGGTGCGTCAAAAGCGCTGTATTACCCAAATTTAGTTGATGCCAGAAATATCAGTATTCTTAACTTGGATTACATTCGCGTGCTACAAACTCCCGGCGCTGATTATGACGAGGCAACTAACCCCGTTGTTGGGCTAGACGATATCAGTCTAACCGCACTTTCTGGGAATCCATATTTAGAGCCTGAAGAAGCGATCAATACTGACTTAACTACCGAATGGTATTTCGCGTCCGCAGGTTACGTGACGGTAGGGCTATTCCACAAAAAGCTAGATAATATAATCCGTAGCCGCGCCTTTGATCTTGATGTGTCTTATGGCGGCGAAGATTATGATGTCTCTGCTTACGGCCCCGCTAACACGGGCTCTGGCACCATTCGTGGGATGGAGTTTTCCTACTCACAATTCTACGACATGTTACCGGGAGCATGGAGCGGTTTAGGTTTGCAACTTAACTTTACCTATATCGATCAAGATGGACTTGAAGATCCAAATGAAGTCTCTAAAGGCACGCTTGGTTTCGATGAAAATGGTAACCCGCTAACCGATAATCGTAATACCTTCCGAGTGTTTGGAGGTTTGCCGCTACAAGGTTACTCAGACCAAAACTTTAATATCATCGGTATGTATGAGTACGAGGACATTTCTTTTCGCCTTGCATACACTTGGCGCTCTGAGTATTTGCTCACACTTAGGGAATCTGAAGAGTATGTCCCTGCCTATGCAGAAGCGTCAGGTATGATGGACGCAAGCTTGTATTACACCATCAACGACCATTGGAAAGTGGGTTTTGAAGCCAGCAATTTATTGGATACGGAAACCAAAACCAAGTATCAGATGGACCAAGCTGGGACAAAAACGCAGGCACTCAACTTTACCACGGATAGACGTTTTGCATTGAGCGTCCGTGCGACTTTCTAACGTCAGCAAAGGCCAAGTGCAGCTTGGCCTGATACCAATCGCAGTAAGTCAATGCGCTATTTTGATGTGGGGAATTAATGTTTAAACTCAAGGATTTGAATAAACGATGACAATATTAGCGAAAGGCACTGGCGACCCACTGCAACTAGAAGATAGCGGCTGGGATATTCTCACAGAGCAGGTCAGTTTGCCAGTTGCAGTGATAAAGCAAGACGCCATCAACCACAACGCGAATTGGATGGCGAATTTTGCAAAGGAAAGCCAAGTATTATTGGCACCCCACGGCAAGACGACGATGTCTCCAGCGCTATTTACACTACAGCTTGAACATGGCGCATGGGCCATCACGGTAGCGACCGTACCACAAGTTTCCGTAGCCATAGTTGCGGGCGCAAAACGAGTGATCTTAGCGAATCAACTTGTTGGCGAATATCATATGAAGCAAGTTGCTAGCATGCTTACTGATACTGACGTTGAGCTCTATTGTTTTGTTGACTCTATTGCAAATGCCCATGCCTTAGGCACATTTTTTACTCAGCATTCGCTGCGCATTTCCATTTTGCTTGAGGTGGGGGTTGAAGGCGGTCGCGCTGGTTGGCGCAATCTTGCAACGTTAGTGCAGCTGGTCAATGTATGCCAACAATATGCTAGCTTAGAGGTAGCAGGCATCGGATTTTATGAAGGCGTGATCCACGGCCATAACGCTGAGCAAAGGATTGTCACATTCGTTGACTCAGTAATAAAAACGGCGGCAGATTTACGACAAACAAACGTGTTTTCAAAGGCGTTACCTATTATCACGGGGGCGGGTTCCGCTTGGTACGATGTTGTGACAAAGACACTAAACAAAAGTGAACAGGCTCAGCAATTTCGTTTTGTGATCCGTCCCGGCTGCTACCTTATTCACGATACCGGGATCTATCTGGATGCGCAGCAAGCTGTGTTATCACGGAGCAATCTCGCTTGCGATTTGGGGGAAAGTTTGGTGTCGAGCTTAAGCATATGGGCTTATGTGCTTTCGACTCCAGAGCCGGGGGTCGCGATAGTTGGTATGGGTAAAAGGGATGTCGCATTTGATGCTGGCATGCCCACACCAGAGCTGATTTACTCTCCGCCGTCAAAGCAGCTGTGCTCATTAGGCGGCGCGGTAAAGGTCGAAACAATCATGGATCAACATGCTATGGTAAGTATTGCATCTGGGTGCGAGGTACAGGTTGGCGATATGATCTGCTTTTCGACTTCTCATCCTTGCTTGACCTTTGATAAGTGGCGACAAATTGGTGTTGTTGAGCGAGATTGGGTGATCACCCAAACCATTTCTACCTATTTTTAATTGAGGCGAAGCTGTGGACATTATTAGCAAAATTAAGGAAGGTTTGGGGCACTTTAGCCCAGCGGAAGAAAAAGTCGCTCGGCTTATTTTGGCTGAGCTTAACTTTGCCGCAAGCGCATCCATTAGTGAGTTAGCTGAAAAAGCACAAGTCAGTCACGCCAGCATCACACGGTTAGCGCGTAGCTTAGGCTGTACCAATGTACGTGACCTTAAATTTCAGCTGACACAATCAGCCGCAATTGGTGAGCGTTTTACAAATCCTGAGCCAATTGAAAAAGAAAAGATTTCTCATGTTTATACCTCTATTCAGGAGATCCTCACGCTCAATGCGGGACTCATCGATGAAGCGGTTGTGGAGCAGGCGAGTGAAGTGATTTGCGCCACACGTCATTGCTTAATTTTTGGGGTTGGTGGTGGTAGCAGCCTGATGGCACAAGAATGTCAAAATCGCTTATTTCGCTTGGACGTACTTAGTAATGCTCACTCCGATCCCATGATGATGCGCATGGTTGCCGCAACGGTGAATAAAGGGGATGTGGTGATTTGTCTCTCGCTTAGTGGTGTTTCTCCTGATGTGAAAGCGGCGGCGCTTATCGCCAAAGAGTATGGCGCTGAGGTTATTGCTATTTGCCCAGTGAGCGACTTGGCGGACATTGCCGATCATCACTTACCCATCAAAACTCAAGAAAGTGATTACATCTTTAAGCCCAGCGCTGCACGCTATGCCATGATGGCGGCGGTGGACATTTTGTCGAGCGAAGTTGCTATCCGTAATCAAAAGCGCTCAAGAGAAAAGCTCCGACGGCTTAAAACCCAGTTAGATCAGCATCGAGATAAAAACAGCAATATGCCACCTGCCGATAAACGCTTTCCTTTGGGGGATTAATGCTGAGCTCATCTCTTTATGTTGATACCCTCATTCAAGGCGCGACGGTGTATTTTGAACCAGACTCCAAAGCGCAAGTGGTGGATGTCGCGATTAGCAAAGACAAAATTGTTGCGCTTGGCAATTGCAACCATTTGCAAGCACAGCAATGCATTGATGCCACGGGCTTAGTGCTCGCGCCGGGTTTTATTGACGTACATACCCATGATGACCTTGAAGTGCTGCGAGGCCCACATATGCTGAGCAAAGTGAGCCAGGGTGTCACCACCGTCATTGCCGGTAATTGTGGCATTAGCGCAGTGCCTTACTGTACAAATCAAGCGCCGCTCGACCCTATTAACTTACTCGGGGAGCAATCAGAATTCGCCTATCGTGAACTACAGGATTATCAACATGCCTTTAATAAGGCCGCTCCGAGTGTCAATTTAGCCATGTTAGTTGGTCATACAACGCTCAGAGCGCAGGTCATGACGGATTTATCTCAAGCTGCCAATGCGCAAGAACTTGAACAGATGAAAACCTTGCTGCACCAAGCGATGGTGCAAGGGGCGATAGGCTTTAGTACTGGCCTTGCTTATTACAATGCGAAGGGGGCAAGCCAAGCTGAAGTGAATGCGTTGGCTGAGGTTGTTACACCATTTGATGGTATCTATACCACGCATTTACGCACAGAATTTCAAGGAGTCATCCGAGCCATGGACGAAGCCTTTGCAACGGCAGAGCATGCCAAACTGCCGCTGGTTATTTCACATATAAAATGTGCAGGTAGAGAGAATTGGGGCAGGGCACCTGAGGTATTAGCGCATTTTGAACAGCATAGGCAAACACACCTAGTGAGCTGCGATTGCTATCCTTACGCCGCGAGTTCAAGCACCTTAGATCTTAATCAAGTGACGGAGGAGACGGACATTTTTATTACTTGGTCGGAGTCTCATCCAGATCTTGCACAGCAAAGCTTGGCAGACATTGCTACGCAATGGCAAGTGTCTCAGCTTGAAGCAGCAAAGCGTTTGCAGCCAGCGGGTGCTGTGTATCACTGTATGCTGGAAGATGATGTGCAGCGGTTTTTAAGTTATGAACACAGCATGGTAGGGTCCGATGGTTTGCCGTGCGATCCGCATCCGCATCCGAGACTGTGGGGGACATTTCCGCGGGTGCTTGGACATTACTGTAGAGAACAACAATCGCTGCCGTTGGCATTGGCTATCCACAAAATGACAGCGCTGCCAGCAGCGCGCTTTAAGCTACAGCTACGTGGCAATATTCAAATTGGTTATTTCGCCGATCTGGTGTTATTCGACCCCAATCGGGTTCTAGACCAAGCAAGTTACAGCAATCCAAAACAACTTGCCTCAGGCATTGTGAAGGTTTGGGTGAATGGCAAGCTCAGCTATGTTGAGGGCGCGAATGCAGACACCATTGTCGATTTCGGCCGAGCAGGACGATTTTTAACGCGTCAAAACTAATAAAAATCAAAAATCATCAAGAGGTTAACATGACAATAAGAAGAATAGGTGCTGAGGGCGGCACGGGTACTGGTGGACAACACTTACCCTTTGCACGAGCGGTTGAAGCTGGCGGTTGGTTAAAAGTCTCGGGGCAAACGCCAATGCGAGATGGTGAAGTGGTTGAGGGTGGCATTGTTGATCAGTCGCGTCTGGCCATAGAAAACTGTATCGCGATTATGACCGAGGCAGGTTATGGCCTTGAGCATGTTACGCATGTTTCTGTGGTATTAACTGACGCAAGATATTTTCAGTCCTTTAATAAGGTTTTTGCAGAGTATTTTTCAGCGCATCCTCCTGCGCGAATTTGCATGGTGGCCGACTTAGTCGTGGATTGTAAAGTTGAGGTTGATGTCACCTGTTACAAAGGCGAATAGACGTTATACGAACAACAATGTTCACAGGAGGAGAAGCATGACGGATAGTCAGCAAGTGTATTTGCTTATTTTTCTGTTGTATTTGTTTGCCATGATAATGGTGAGTTGGCTAGCATCTCGGTGGCAACGGTCAAATTGCGACTATTTATTAGCTGGGCGAAAAGTACCGCTGATGCTGACGCTAGGCACCACCGTTGCCACTATGGTTGGCACTGGCTCGTCGATGGGAGCGGTCGGCTTTGCCTATCAACACGGTTGGGCGGGCACGCTTTATGGCATTGGCGGCGCGCTGGGTATTTTATTGCTGGCTTGGTTGTTTGCGCCGGTTAGGGCTGAGCGCTTCGCGACAATGAGTGAAGAGTTAGCAAGCTATGTAGGCAATCATCAAGTCGTTAAAAAGCTCTTAGCAATATTGATTTACGCGGCAAGTGTCGGCTGGCTTGGCGCACATTTGATTGGCGGGGGCATGTATTTAGCTTGGCTCACTGGGCTAGATGAGATCAGTGCAAAACTGATTATTGGACTGGGACTTGCGGTATATGTGACCTTAGGTGGATATTCGGCGGTAGTCTGGACGGATGCTATTCAGGCCGTTATTTTGTTTTCGGGCTTTTTGTTGATGACCTACTTTGTAGTCGAGGTGGTCGGTGGTTGGCAAACGCTAACCAGCGCTTCGGTTGCAGCGGGAGCTGGGCTCTTTTCATATCAAAATATTGGTTTATTGCCTGCTATTTCAATGGCGCTGGCGGTGCTGGTGGGCGTATTGGCAACACCATCGTTTAGGCAGCGGATCTACTCCGCCAAAAGCATAAGCAGTATTCGTATGTCGTTTATTATCTCGGGATTACTTTATTTAGGGTTTTCATGTATTCCTGCTGTGATTGGTATTGGTGCTTATGCAGTTAACTCGAGTTTAGACAATCCTTCATTTGCTTTTCCCTATTTGGCGTTAACGGTGATGCCGGTGTTGATTGGTGGCTTTATTTTATTGGCGGGTATTTCAGCGACACTTTCTAGTGCCAGCTCCGACGCCATTGCTGGAGTCAGTGTGTTGGTTGCTGATATTTATCTAACTTGGTGTAAGGGAAATATTGCGCCACACAATCCGCTTTTGGTCTCTCGTATAGCGATGTTGACTACCGTATCGCTGGCATTATTTATGGCGGTGTTGTCGAGCGACATTATCAGCTATATCACCAAAATGATTTCCGTTGTATTAGCGGGGCTTTGTGTGATGGGGTTATTGGGACGCTTTTGGCAAGGTTATACTTGGCAAGGCAGTTTAGTCACCTTGATGGCAGGTTCAGTGGCTGCCCTACTCGTTGGTATGAACGACGGCTGGCTGGCTTATTTTGGTAACCCGATTATTCCTGCGCTGCTCAGTGCTTTGGTGTTTGGTGTATTGACGAGTGTGGTGACAAAACCCAGTGTTACCGCATCGCCCGAAAAAACGGAAGTGACATCATGAAAAGCGCAATAAAACAGTTGGTGTGCTTTGGTGAATGTATGGTGGAGCATAGAGCAGATGGGACTAGCTCGTTTGGCGGTGATACCTTTAACACGGCTTGGTACTTAGCTCAGTTACTCAAGCAAAGCCACGATAACCACATAACACTCAGTTTTGCCAGCGCCATTGGTACGGACAAGGCCAGTACAAACTTGCTTGATATGTTGTCAAACACCAACATCAGACAAGACTATATTTCGCTTGAACCACATAGCACGCTTGGCGAGTACTGGATTACGCTCGATGAGAAAGGAGAGCGACGCTTTACCTTTGCTCGTGAACACAGCCCTGTAAGGCAGTATTTTAAGCGTGATGAGACGTTAACTCAGGCGCTTCACAACAAGGATATTGATGCAATTTATCTCTCTGGAATAAGCCTTGCCATTATATGTGAGTCGCAGAGAAAGCACTTATTTGAGGCGTTAGCTGCGTTTAAAAATCGAGGTGGACTCATCTTTTTTGATAACAACTATCGCCAAACCCTTTGGCGTAGCGATAACCCAAAATTGAGTTATCAGGCTGTAATGGCGCTGGCGGACATCGCATTTTTAACCGACGAGGACGAATACGCAGTGTATGGCACCGCAAATGTGGACGAAATAATCGCAGAGCATAAAAAACAAAGCTCACAACTCTTAGTTATTCGCCAAGGTGCTCAGCCATGCGTGATCGCGCCAGCTGATGATTCTTCACCCATTTATATCGCGGCGCAAAACATAGCGCCGCAACTTATCTTAGATACCTGTGGTGCGGGCGATGCATTTGCGGCGGGGTTTTTAGCACATTGGCTGAAAGGTTGCGATTTGCAAACGGCTGTTTGCTTTGCACACCAAGTTGCCGCCGAGGTGATCCAGCATCACGGCGCGCTGATATCCGCCGACTTTCTGCCAAAGCTTGTTACTCAGGAATAGTGTCATTATGAGAATGTACTTTAGTGTTTTTTTATTCACCGTGTTGTTGCCGATTTTAACTGCAAAAGCAACGCCACTGTCGCTTATGCCCATGCCGCAACAAGTGAGTATGACCGAAGGCTCGCTGGTGTTTGATAACGAAATCGAGGTTGCGATACACGGCTTTAGTGCGCAGAGGCAGGCATTTCTGTTCGCCAGAATGCAGCAATACATTGAGCGCATTACTGGAAAACCTATTCTTTTACGGGTAGTAAAGGGTGGCAAAGCGGACTTAACCATTCGCGTGGAAAATATCGAAACCGAGTTACAGTTTCCTCAGCTGAATATGCCAGAAGACTACCAGCTTCAAATTGAAGAGGGTGGAATAGTGCTTAGCGCAACCTCCGTTTTCGGCGCGCAGCATGGTCTTGCTAGCCTGTTACAATTGGCCCAGAGTAATACATCGAGGCAATTCATACTCCCCTATACAACGATCAGCGATAATCCCCGCTTCCCTTGGCGTGGGCTACTTATTGATAGTGTTCGCCACTTTATGCCAATTGCGACAATAAAGCGCCAACTCGATGGTATGGCCGCGGCAAAGCTAAACGTTTTGCACTGGCACTTAACTGATGACCAAGGCTGGCGAATGGAAAGTAAGGTGTTTCCTAAGCTGACTCAACTGGCCTCAGACGGATTGTATTATCGTCAATCAGAAGTGAAAGAAGTGATTGAGTATGCAAGCCTTTTAGGGATCCGCGTGGTGCCTGAATTTGGAATGCCGGGGCATGCAAGCGCGATTGCCGTCGCTTACCCAGAGCTGATGACGAAAGCGCAACCTTATGAGATGGAGCGTCATTGGGGAGTATTTAAGCCACTGCTCAATATCGCAAGTCCTGATGTGTACGCCTTTATCGACGATTTACTGGCTGAGATGACGAGTCTATTTCCAGACGGCTACCTGCATATTGGGGGTGACGAGGTAGAACCTGAGCATTGGTTGGAAAGCCCTGAAATACAGGAGTTAATGGCAAAACATGCGTTGAAAGACGGTCACGACCTGCAAAATTACTTTAATACTCGTGTACAAAAGCTTATTGCTAAGCACCAACGTGTGATGATGGGATGGGATGAAATTTTTCATCCGGCGTTGCCTACGGATACTGTCGTGCAGTCTTGGCGTGGTCATGATTCGTTAAATGCAATTGCAGAAGCTGGTTATCAAGGCATTTTATCAACCGGATTTTATATTGATCAGCCGCAGTATTCATCATTTCATTACCGTAACGACCCACATCCGGTGCTACCGACAGTGGATCTCACTCAACCGCGAGTATTAAGCTTAGCCTTTACGATCCCACGCCTAAAAGGCAGCGCAGTCAAAGGCGATCTTGTGGTGTTGGGTGAGAAAGTGCTTATAAAGCTTAATAACAACCGCCATCAGCTAGCACAAACAGATAAGCCAATTACTCGCAAGACTCAGCAATTTACCGCAGCCATGGATAGTTGGATGGGACCGTTACAGTTTGAGTTTAATACAGCGCAGCAACAAGGCACGGTAATGATCGGTAATAGCCGTTATCCGCTCACACTTGAGGCGCTTGAAAAACCACAACCAGTCGAGGTTTCAACGCCGTTAAGCCAAGAAAATGGTGCACGTATTTTAGGTGGCGAGGCGACCATTTGGAGCGAAATGGTCACCGAACATAATCTTGATGTCAGAATATGGCCGCGGCTTTTTGTGATTGCTGAGCGTTTATGGTCTGCTAAAACGCTTACAGATAGCAAGCAGATGTATGCGCGGTTGGATCATATTAGCGATTTTGCACATAACGTCATTGGCTTAGGTCATAAAACGCAGCAACAAGCGGGTTTTAATAGGCTTATCAGCACAACTTTGGGTGAGCCAAAGCGTAAGGCCTCGCTTGCATTACTCACTCATCTCGCAGAGCTTGTAGAGCCAAGTCACTATTACACGCGTCATCATATTAAGTT
This sequence comes from Pseudoalteromonas maricaloris, assembly GCF_024746855.1. NCBI lineage: Bacteria > Pseudomonadati > Pseudomonadota > Gammaproteobacteria > Alteromonadales > Pseudoalteromonadaceae > Pseudoalteromonas > Pseudoalteromonas maricaloris. Next base: position 1,001,468 of record NZ_CP024626.1, read on the forward strand.
CTTAAACGACGAGTATCACCAGTTTGCAGCGCTTGATAAATTTGTCGACTATGTTGCGGTTGAAAGCCGTCAGGTGAGGCTGCTTGAGGAGCGAGTCGAAAGCTATATCGCTGGTGATAACACAGCCTTAGCGCACATTGGCGCGATATTGCAACGTTGGCAAGCGGGGCTTGAGGCGTTAACTCTGTTACAGCAAAGTCCCAAACTTACAGAAGCACACTCAACGGCGTTAACGGTGACGCAGTTTATTACATTGAGTCAGCAAGTGCTTGCGGTTTGTAAAGGGGCTTTACAGGCTCCGCACCTAGATAGCCAGCTGCTAGCGCTGCAAAATTTAACGGATGAAGTGGTCATAACAGGAATTTATCCAGTTCGAGCGCTTTACCTTCATTGTAAATAGGAAAGTCATGAGAAAGGTCATACTCAGTTTATTTTTGCTACAGAGCAGTGGTTATGTAGCTGCCAACACGGTTGTAGATACACAAGATTGGATAACGGATGGTGTTTTCACGCAAGGTATTGAGGGACCTGCGGTGGATGATGCCGGCGTGTTGTATGCGGTTAATCATCAACAGCAAGGCACCATTGGTAAAGTGACTGCGCAAGGCAAAGTCGAAACTCTGCTGACATTAAAAAATGGCTCTATTGGTAACGGTATTCGCTTTGATAAGCAAGGCAATATGTATATAGCCGATTACGTCAATCATAACGTGCTTAAAGTCACCAAAGCGGCACTTGCACAAGGTGGTGATTTGTCACAATCCGTGACGGTATTTGCTCACGATAATCGCATGGATCAACCTAATGACCTTGCGATCATGGACAACGGAATTCTTTTCGCCAGCGATCCTAATTGGCAAGCCAGTAGTGGTAAACTTTGGCGTATAAATACAAACGGAGCAGTAACCTTATTGGAAGCGGATATGGGCACCACCAATGGCATTGAAGTTAGCCCTGACAATAAAACACTTTATGTGAATGAGAGCGTGCAGCGTAAAGTATGGCGCTATGAGTTAGATGAACAAGGCAATATTAGTAACAAACAATTATTTATCTCGTTTACCGATTTTGGCTTAGATGGTATGCGCACGGACAACCAAGGCAACCTTTATATCGCCCGTTATGGCGCTGGTGTGATCGCTGTGGTTTCACCTCAGGGCAAGCTAATTAAAGAAATTAAACTGAAAGGCAAGCACCCGACTAATGTGGCTTTTGGTGGCGAGGAGGGGAAACGCTTATTTATTACCATGCAAAAACGCGGTGGTATCGAGATGGCTGAGGTAGAGTTTGCAGGGCGTGGCAAGTAGTGTAGTGGCGGATGATAAAATGGGCTGGAAAAGTTTTCAGAGTTGGTGATATAGAGTGTCACTAACTCTGGAAACCGCTTTGTTAAGAAGCACAATGTACTTTATTCTTCCCAAACTAGGAGATTGCCACTTCTCCATAATTCTCCATCCCAAGAAATCACATCATCCAAATATTTACACAAAGTATGCTGCCTTCTGCGTGGAGAACCATCCTTTTTGAACCATTTATTAACGAGAGTTATGGGTTTGGGGACACATAATTTTTTTCTATTGTTAAGAGCAGGTTGCCAGAAGTAGATTACTATCGATTCTGCCATTTCGAGAAAGTATCTTGATGCCTCTGTTGGATACTTTATTTCACCAACCCAAAACTCCTGCTCTTTGTTAATTTCGTGTATTCTATGATGAGACTTGAGTCTGCTCGAGAAACTACCTTCAGTTATTCCACAATATTGAATTGTTGATTCTCTTTCGTATTTCAACTTTCCTGTGGCAAGGTATAGACCATTTCCCCACTCTGGATTACATTCGACTTCGCTTAAGTTGAATGGCCCACGCCACTCTACAATCACAGTTGTGTGAGACGACACTAATTTCTCCCTTTAATACAATGGTTACTGATTAGGTACTTGTTTACAAATGCCCATCTACAATGCTTCTGAACCATTAATTTTATTTAGTCACCAATATAACTTGATATTAGATCCGAATTTCCAGCGATCATCCTAACCCCATTTAACTATGAATAAAATTACAGCTAATTACACCTACATTGGCGATTGATTATTGAATTATTAATAAAAAGCCTGCCGCTAGCGCACCAGGCTTTTTGCTAGATTTTCAATCAGTAAAAATTGTTTTGCGATATCTTCAGCCCAGCTGGGATCATATTCATTTTGCAGTTTTTTTGGGCTAAATAAATTGGCACCATAATCAAGAGTGATCAGTATATCGCTACCTTCTATAAACATTTGGGCTTTTACTTCGGGGATTTTTAACCCTTTTGGTAGGTTACCGGATGAAAAGAACGTTTTGACTTGCGACAATTTCGCCATATATTCTGGCGTGAGTACTTCGCGGCAGGTTTGTTCATCTTTAGCATAGACTTGATACTCTTTCTCAAAGTCTTTTTGTTCAAGTTTAACTCGCTGTAATCCTTTTAGAGATTGGCGTCGACTTATCAGCATGTTCCAAAGTCCCGCATCTTGTAATACCACGATTGGGGTATCTACCGGTTCAGGCATACTCAGTTTTATAACTGCACCATTAAACAAACGTTTACTGTCATTATTCTGATGAAGCGTGCGTATATGCACTTCGGTAAAGTAAAAATGAATGCCATTTACTTCGCCGTTAAATCCATCTTCAGCTATTGCTCGTCCTCCTTTGGTTAATATACCTGCACTGATAGCTTCCTCGCAGATAAGTAAATTACCGCCGACTGAATATTCTAAGTTAAGCGCCGAAGCAATTGGCGCCATCATATAAGCTCGAGTTAACACTCCCTTAGTGAAAGACTTAAGAGAGTGTTTTAACAAAAAGTAGATAGGAATTATTGAGATTAAGAGAAAAGGCGCAAGAAATAGTAACGGGATTGCAATACCAATTGCCCACCACTTATAGCGTTTAAGCGGCTTCAATTTATTGTCAAGATCGCTATCAAAGCTGGATGTGGTTTTATCTAAATTGTAATAGGCCTCTTTTAACTGCATCTCAACGCCAGCTAGGCGTGGATCAATATGATGGAGAGACCTTTGGTCTAATAAAGCCATAAACTTTCCTTGTAAGTCATGTTTAAATACAACTGGTATAAAATTTTACCCAAATAAAATGGTAAAGGTAAAATTTTTGTTTTATGCGGTATTCACCGCTATACCTATCCCTAGATAAACTAGTTTGCCAGTGGCAAAGTCAGAGTAAACTTAGCACCACCAAGTTCGGAGAACCCAACATGGCAACTGCCGCGATGCCAAGTGGCGATTTTGCGTACGATAGCCAGTCCTAGGCCATAACCACCGTTATCTTTGCTGCGACTTTCATCTAAGCGTGAGAAGGGAATAAAAACCGACTCCCACTGAGATTTAGGAATTCCATCACCGTCATCCTCAATATGGATATAGGCATTGTTTTTGTCATACTCAATATTAATCGCTATGGTTGAGCGACCATATTTATCAGCGTTTTGTACGATATTTTGCAAAGCCCGAGAAAGATAATGTAGGTTGCCAGAGATGATAACTGTATTACTCATTTTCTTGAACGTTATTTTTTTATCGGTAAGCTTATTGAGTTTGCTTATCTGATCGCTGACAAGTTCACAAAGGTCAATTGGCGTTATCTCAAGTTTCTCTACTTCAAATTCAAGCCGTGCGTAAGCTAGCATTTCATCAATCATCGCCTCCATTTCGACTACATCGTCCGCCATATCACTTGCTTGCTCACGGCTTTGCTCTGGCAGCATAGCTAAAGCAAACTTAAGTCTGGCAAGTGGGGTGCGCAGGTCATGAGAAACCGCATTAACGAGTAGTTTTTGGTTTTCAATTAGCCTTGCAACTTGAGACGCTAAGTCGCGGATCTGCTCGGTTAAATTTGAAATGGCAGAAAACCGGGAATGTCGGGTCGCTTTGGGCAGTTGACCTTGAGTGAGATTTTCGGTGATATATCTCAGTTGCAATAAATCAAGCCACAAGGGTCTTATCCACAGCATAAGTAAAAACGCGAGCACGGCATAAGAAAGCAACTTGATGATCCATTGTTTATTGGCGGCAGAAGCCGCCGGTGCTAATGGCCCTAATTGCAGCAGCAATGTTGAATCAGGTACTTTGAAAGTCAGCCAAGCGCGGCCTTCATCGTCAAAACTCGTTAAAATACCACCTTGAACTAAAGTGCTGGCTTGCTCAGGCAGCCAAGCGACATCATCCATGTTGAGTATTTTGAGCGTTTCTGACTCTTGGGGTAGCTGGTCTGAGGAAATCGTGGATTTCAGTGTGTTGGCAACCGCTTTTGCATGTCGCAACTCATCGGGCGCGGAGTGCACCCAATGAGACCAAATGGCTTCGCTCACTTGGTTGATAACGACAATACTGGTAAACACAGCCAAATAGAGGCTGAGTAATAGTTTTAGCACAAATACACTAGCCCCAAGCAGACTTAGAGCAGAGGTAGCCCTTACCCCACACGGTAATAAGCCTCGCGGGTTGCTCTAGATTGTCGCCAAGCTTTTTACGCAAACGGCTAATACGTACGTCAACGCTTCTATCTAATCCGTCATATTCGCGGCCAACAACATGTTTATAGATATAGTCTCGACTCAGCGTTTCGCCCGCATGGCCTGCCAATGTCTTTAGTAAATCAAATTCATAGCTTGTGAGCTCAACTTCATCTCCAGCCAAATAGACCTTACGGTCCGATTTATCTATTTGTAATTCGCCTAAGGTAATGGAATCAGACTGAACTTCATCATTTTGTGTACGTCTTAATAGCGCATTCAAACGGGCAAGTAGTACGTATGGCTCAACAGGCTTGATAATGTAATCATCAGCACCGATCTCAAGCCCTTTTACATGGTCGAAGTCACTGTCTTTGGCGGTAAGAAATAAAACCGGCCCTTTAAACTCACCGCGTGCAGCTTTGCAAATAGAAAAACCATCAAGTCCCGGTAGCATAATATCTAAAATGAGAATGTCAGGTTTTTCTGCTTCAATCGCTTTAATGGCGTTAATACCATTGTGTAATTGAACGACTTCAAAGCCGTTATGGATTAAGAACTTTGCGGTTAACTCCGCTAGTTTTACATCATCTTCGACAAGTAATACCTTGGCCATTAAAACACACTCCAATCGCTTCTGAGTTTGCGTCTATATTGTTGGTTGACGCTTGTGTGTACTTCAATATTTTGTTTTGCAACAACGTTATTTTTAGCATCTTTTAGGGTAAAGAGCATGGACTTTGAGAGTTGGATAATTTGTGTTGATTTTGCCTCCTTGGCCTGCTCCCAGCATTGTAATTTTTGTTTTTCCTGAAATAAACATAGGTTCATTTTAGAGGGCGATTGCCAAGCAATTTTTGCCGTCATTTCACAGCGTTGCCCTGCTTGTTTCACCATACATGTAATCGGTTTTATTTCTAAATTAATGCCATTGTTGGGTTTGGTTAAAGCTCTACTTGGTGCGCTGAAAATTATAATTATGATTAAGTACAACCTAAAATTCATATTTTCCCCCGACAAAAACCGTCGCGGTATAGCTATCCTCGACTATCGGGCTATCTGTCATTGTGCTATCAAGTTGCTGATATTTGGCGTTAAATTTAAAGGTCCAAGACTCACTCACGGGATAAGAGTAGGCAAAGCTAACATAGGGTTGGAAGCTTGAGCTGCCTTTATACCATAGCTCACTATTCGGTGTATCCGCTTTGTCTATGCCGTAGTAATAGTCCACCAGTTGTCGACTTTTCCATTTTAGCCCCGCTTTAATAAACACATAAGTGTTAGGTGAATTATCGAATCTAAAACGATAGCTAACTCCAACATCAGCATTGTAACCTTGATAAGTGTTGGTGATATCGGTGAGCCATGATGCGCTGATTTTTACGCTATCACTCATTATCCAGTGGGCTAAAACGCCGCCATCTATGGCCCATTTTCTCGACTCAATATCGTCTAAGGAGATAGCGGTTTGCTCTGCGGCAAATTCACCGCCAGGCAGCTCATTGCTGGCATCAAACCCCATTTTTTGCACGAATATATTACTTGGGTGAAATTTCTCGAAATAGGCCTGCTCGGTATTAAATGTGCCGATCAAGCTAAGATCAAATTTATCAGTGTAGTGAAAGGTATAGCCCAAAGTCCCATTATCAAGAAAGAGGTGTTCACCGTAATAACTAATATAGGGCACAACAACCAAGGGAATATTTTCACCGTCATGGAGTGGGTTGGAGATCACGCCGCCGCCAAGCGCAATGCCAAATCGCCATTCATCGACTGGCGTACACTCGCTGTCATTGGCGTCACATGGCACCACCGTGGCATTTACCTGAGTGGTAACCAGCAAGGTTAAGGCCATTAATAACTTATTCAACTTGGAACTCCAATTCTGAATTTGGGCTTTGCACTGGCTTTTTGGAGGTGTCAATCAAAGCGCATTATTACTACCAGTGTAATTTACCAGTCGCTGTACAAATTACCAGAAAGGGTAACATTAAATAACAAAACAAGTAGCGAAGATAACAGAAATTTTAGTGTGAAAGTTTAGGCTTACGTTGGCACTTAACTTACAAGGAAACATATCATGAGATGCAAAATTTGGCTCAGTCTTCCGCTTGCCGCTAGCCTTTGCGCATGTGGTGGTAGTAACGACAATGATGAAGATAAATTACCAGAACTTAACGCGCTTAATAATAGCTCTGCGCCGTTGAAGTCAGCTTCATCAGCACAGTTTAGTCAGTTTATTAAAAACGGCATTTTCGTTGCCAGCGGTGGGTTGAATAATGGCGATGATTTGGAAAATCCATCAGCAACCACAGATAGTGCACCTTACTCAGGCACCAATCAACTGGTTGAAGGGGTATCAGAAAGCGACCGGATTAAATTCGATGGCCGTTACTTATTCATCGGTGGCTCGACCAGCGTTGCATATGCGGATACTGACAGCAAAACCTTCGTTAGGATCTTAGATACAGAAGCTACGGATGTCCCTACACAAGTTAATGAATTAGCGGTATCAGATTCAGAGTTTGCAAGCCAAAATCTTTACCTTAAAAACAATCAACTCATCAGCGTATTAATGGACTATGAGTATGATTTTGCTGATGATATGTCATCGCTAGAGGTGCGACCTGAGGTCAATTATCAAGGCGTGATTGAGCTTGCTTTTAGTAACGTATCCCTACCCGCACAGGCTGAGGTCGAAAAACGCTTTCAAATTGATGGTTCACTAGTTGGCAGCAGATTAATCGGTGACAAACTCTATGTTATCGCCGACCATACTATACGCTACAGTGGTTTTAATAGCGCTGACAAAGTAGCAAGCTACAATCGCTTAATGGACACTAACATTAACGATTTATTACCTCAATTTAGAAATTTAAAGCAAGGAAGTGCAGCGCCACTGGTTGCCGCAGATGGCTGTTATTTGCCAGCAGATGCTACCGCGCAAGATGGATATAATGGCTTAACAACAGTGACTGAGATTGACATTCGCAATCCTGATGAGGTGAAAACAACTTGCGTCAGTACGCGCACCTTTGGCTTTTATATGTCTGCAACAGCTGTGTATCTTTACAATTACTCCTTTAATGGCAGTGATGGAGATGTCAACACATCAATCTGGGATCCATCAGGCATAGTATTGCATAAGTTATTGTTAACGGATGAAGGGGTGACATACCAAGCAACTGGTGAGGTGGAAGGTCAACTTGCTCGTGTCAGCGATACGATGGCTGCGACTCGATTTGATGAAAAAGATGGCGTTCTGCGCGTAGTAACGAGTCAGTATGATACAGATATCGGTAATAGTCATAAGTTGTATATGCTTAAACCACAAGGGAATGAACTCAACACCGTGGCGACGCTACCAAATAGCCAAAATCCAACCCCTATTGGCAAAATTAATCCGGATACAGGGCTTGTGGATGAAGACATTTATGCGGTTAGATATTTTAACGATACCGCCTATATCGTGACCTTTAGACAAATAGATCCTCTCTACGTTCTGGATTTATCTGACGCATCACAGCCTAAAATTGCGGGAAGTTTAGAGATCCCCGGTTTTTCTTCTTACCTGCACCCTGTTGGTGACGGTTTGCTTCTTGGGGTAGGTCAGCACCTTGGAGACCCTGATGGAAACGTGCAGCCCGGCACCAAAGTGAGCTTGTTTGATGTTGCAAATCCTGCTGAACCCAAGCTATTAAAAGATCATACGTTTGCAGGGGGGTTTACACCGCTGGAATATGATTATCGCGCTTTGGCCATGCTAAAAGACAATGCCTCAGTAACCCGGTTCACTTTGCCGATTGTTTATTGGAATACAGAGCAAGTGAATGAAAGTAGTTATAGCTGGTATAGCCAAAACGATCTCGCCGCATTTGAAATTATCCACGGCGTGGACTCAACACTCACTTATCGCGGGAGTAGCCGTGCCGAGGTAGCAACGCCCATAGCGAGTGACAAAGCACTCGGGTATACCGAAGCAGATAGAGGGCTTATTCAGGCTGATAAACTGCTTTATATCCATGGCAACTACGTGTGGCAGAGTAATTGGCAAACGCCTGCTGACAACAGTGGACCACATTAACCTAACTCCCTTTGAATATTAGGTTGTTGTACACTGTTTCGTTGCCAAGCGGTGAACTGTAGCACTGCTTACCACAGCTTCAGAGTTAACGTTACTTTTGCTGAGTCTGTATCAGCGAAACAGTGATTTTGGCCCCGCCCAGCGCGGGGCTTTTTTGAATTACAATGGTACCGCCAAAACGAGTGACTATACGTTGCACAAAGGCCAAACCAATGCCATACCCTGATTGCGATTGAGAATCGTCGCGATAAAACGGTAGTAGCACTTTGTCTCGAACCTCGTTACTTATACCTATTCCATCGTCTTCAATAATAAACTGAACCTTGTCATTATCGACTCGGGTTGCTAGTGATACTTTAGCGTTGGCATATTTTATCGCGTTAGATAATAAGTTATTGATTAGCATGCGTAAGTACTGATCTTCACCGATGACCCAGCAAGGTTTTGACGACAGTTTTAGTGTTAAGTCTTGATAGTGGGCGTTATTAGCTAACTGGCGAGTCATCGCATTCAAGTCAACAGGTTGAAGTTCCACGTCGTCAAGACGGTGCTGCAATCTTGCGTAATCTAAAATAGCATCAATCACTTGCTCCATTTCATCAAGGTTTTGGTTGATCCTATCTTCGTACTGTGTCCGCAGCTCATCATCATGAGTTTCAACCAGTGTGTCTAGCCCCATTCTTACCCTTGCAAGTGGCGTACGTAACTCATGAGAAAGTCCGCTGCTTAATAGCTTCATGTCAGTCATTAACCCGGCTATTTGTCGTGCCATTTGATTAAACGCTTGCTCAATATCCTTTAAGTACCATACCGTACCGACTTGCACGCGGGCGTTGAGTTCGCCTTTACCCAGCTGATGTGCGGCATTTTTGAGCTTTAACAGTCTGGCAATAAATGGGGTTAAAAAGGCGACGACGACAACGATAACGATAGCGTAAAATAACAAGGTCATGAGCAGGCCATATTTAGTCTGCAATTGCTTCTGCATTGTTAAAATATAGACATTTTCTTGGCTTATAAGTATGCAAGCGCTTACTGATGATTCGCTTTCGAGGTAAATAAACCGCTGTTGAGAGAGTTTGCGGCTTAAGCTCACAGGAAGTGGATAGTCGGCTCTTGGTACAAGTTGAGCGGTTAGTGTTTGGTGCAGTGGGATCGCAATAATTTGTGATTCAGGTATGTTGTCTTTAGCCATTGCGGCAATAATTGGTGCGGTTGTGCTAAGTGGATCGTAGTGGGCTTCATTATTTTCTGAGGATGAGGCGATAAGTGTGTCAAATATCAGACCTGTGATAACGCTTGCGAGCGTTAAGATGGTAAGCAAAGCAAACACGAAGCGCCACATTACCACACGTCCTTTGCCAACTGATATCCTTTACCCCATACCGTCTTTATTTTAAATGGGTTTTGGCCATCATCACTTAGCTTCTTTCTCAGTCGCGAAACACGCAAATCTATAGAGCGGTCAAACCCATCATAATCAAATCCTCTGAGTGCTTTAGTAAGCTCATCTCGGGTAACAATTTGTCCAGCTTTACTGGCAAGTACCCAAAGCGCATCAAACTCATTGCTGGATAAGTTAACGAGCTGCCCAGCAAGAGTAACGCTTCTGTCTTTTTTATTGATATAGAGAGCGCCAAACTCAAGTGTTTGTTTGGGAGCGGTATCTTGAGGATGATGGCGCCTTAATAGCGCTTTTATGCGAGTTTCTAATAACCTGCCTCTTACTGGCTTTTTGAGATAGTCGTCAGCACCCATCTCTAAGCCGATAATTTCATCAATTTCCTCATCCCTTGCTGTTAGCATTAATATTGGGATGCTTAGCGACTGACGCAGTTGCTTGCAGACTTCAAAGCCATCCAAACTTGGCAGCATGCCGTCTAAAATCACCAAATCGGGAGGAGAGGCTAAAACGTGCTCCAGCCCGTCTTGACCATCATGATATAGCCCCACTGAAAATCCCTTGGTAGAGAGGTAATCACTCAGCCACTGGGCCAATTCTTTATCGTCTTCTATTAGGACTAACTCGGCTACCACAACTACTCCTAGAAAAGTCGCCAACGCACGGCGTTACTTTTTTGTTGTTTAAACACCCAAGCATATTGCAGCGCATAGCTTGCGAGAATATCCTTGTTATCTTCTAAGGTAATAAGCAAATCTTTCTCAACTAAAATCTCGCCTTTCCAACTCGCGGTTTTTTGCTGCTGCCAACAAACCAGCTCTTTTTCATCGGCATGGAGACAAAAGTTACCGGCCACAGAGGTTTGCCAGGTCACTGAGAGGTCGATAAAACATTGCTGACCTTGTTCGAGCGCAACACATTGCCCGGGTTTTACGGTCCATACGGGGACGTTAATTTCTTCTTTCGCTTGAGTTTGCATTGCGAGTAGGGCTAAGCCAAATAGTCGTTTTTTCATATTTAGCTCCTCAAAAAACGTAGCTAAGTGACAAGCCAATGCTTTCACCATGCTCAATTCTATCGTTAAAACTGACAATTGCTTTGGTGATAGGACTATCCATAATACCTGATGCATATTTGGTGTAGCTGACGTGGCCATCGACTATCCAATTTTCTGTTAAAGCGCGTGAAAATCCGAGCTTTACCCCAAGATTAGCCCCGCCTTTGGCATCGTAACCTTTAAATGGTGCGCCACCGTAGTAATAATCTAACATGGCCGAGTTTCGGTATTGTGCACCGACTGCGCTATAAAAGTGCCAGTTTTTGTATTGCCAGGGTTTAGAGATCCATAATGAAGCGTAGCTACCATCTGAATAATCTGAGTTAATCACTTTTGGTGCAACAATAGCTCTAATTTGTAAGCCAAATACATCCCCTGTAGCTCTTACCCCAAGATAAGACGAAGTGTTTAGCCCATAGCGAGTCCCGCCAAAACGGTAATTTATTCGCCCATGAGCGGTTGAGAGTAGGGCATCAAATTCCCAATTTTCTGTTTCATAAAACTGATAACCGAGTGCAAGTGCTGGGTCAAACTTCTCAGCGCGGCCTGGAAATTCGACAAATAGACCATTACTAAAATAGTAGGCGCCATGTACAGTGGGCGAAAACGAGGTCTCGGCATTATTGTAAATATCGCTGTTGTAATTTATCCCGTAACCAATGGCCAAATAGCCGTGACCTTCTTTTTTGGCGTTAGTGCTTTTGGCCTGCGCTGCACTTGCGGCCATAAGCACGGCTGCAATCAATAAATGTGTTTTCATAGCAATTTCTATTAGTTATTAATTTGCTAGTTACTGTAGTGAGTGTAAGCGAGTATAGCTGTATCGACTTTCTGCAAGTTGTATCGAATTGTATCCAGCTTGTTCTGGCTTTCCATAATGGTCTGACATTATGCCTGAAAATAAAGGAAGTCGTTACTGTTTGATACATTTTGAAAAAGTCAGAGACAGCATGGCGTGCATACCTTAGTTATTGTTTTATCACTTAAACGAAACGAGGTATTTCTCATGAGAACACTAAAACTGGTCACATTATTGTGTGGTGGTCTGTCGTTATTTGGTTGTAATGATAGTCAGTCGACGTCTAACCCTAAACCGAGCCCTGTCTCTCCTCCCGTAGCCGAAGTTGATTTTCAAGCGATGCTCGAACAAAGTGTTGAAGCGGGTATCCCTGGTATTGTGCTCTATATTGATTCGCCTACGCTTCAATTTTATGGTGCTGCCGGGTTAGCAGATAAAGAAAATACGATACCCATGACCACGGACGCTAGGATCCCAAATGGCAGTGCGGGGAAAAAAGTAACAGCGCTCTTAATGGCGATGTTGCATGAACAACAGTTATTAGATCTAGATGCACCGATAAGTGATTATTTGTCTGACGAACTTTTACAACAGATAGAAAACGGTGACGAAATGTATGTTCGGCAGTTACTCAATCATACGGCTGGATTATATGATTATCTCAATGATGCTAACGGCGAATTTTTTGCTGCAGTATTACAACAGCCAGACTTAATAAAAACGGACAGCTTTGCGCTGCAGTTTGCTCTCAATCAAGACGCCAATTTCAAACCCGGAGCTGCGTGGAAATATTCTAATACCGGGTATTTATTGGCGGGCCTAATTATGGATAAAGTTTTGGGGGAGCATCACTCAAAGGCGATGCGTGAGTATATCTTTGAACCATTTGGCTTAAGTAGTATGAGTTATGGAGGGATCGAAAAGGCGTTTGGTGAAATTGCATCAGGGTACTTTGTTGATGATGAGGGCAATGAAATTAATACGCAGCCTTACTATGCCAATATTGGTGTGGCTGATGCACCGATTGTATCGACGGCTAAGGACCTTGGTGACTTATTTAAAATCATAATAACGAGCCCAGATATTCCCGCTAAGGTGCGTGAGCAATTGCTAGGCGAATCTGTATGGGTGGATACTGATGTCACCGGACAGCAATACAGCATGGGTATCTTTAGCGAGCAAGTCGGAAATAAACCGGTTTATCATCATAACGGTGCTGAGATTGGGTACGCGACGTTAAATTGGTATCTGCCGTCAGAAAACATGGTTATGAGTGCAATTATTAATTGCCAAGGCTACAACCAATGCAATGCAGAGATTGACAAAATCTCAGATAAGTTACGCGATACACTTTTTGGTTTGTAAAGATAAGGGGCTACTCAGTGGTAGCCCCTCAAGTCAATGCAGAAGTCTAAAACTGGTATTTTGCTCCAATAAACGCAAAACGTCCTACACCTGAGCCGTAGGCACTATCAAAGTTACCTGAGCCGCCGACGATAAAAGGACCTTTTTCATCAAATAGGTTATTCACACCACCATAAACAGAGAGAGTGCGGTTATCGCCTAGCTCCATGCTGTAGTTTACCGTTAAGCTATGAGTCGTAACTGATGGCAGCGCACCTTGCCAGAGCGGCTCTGGATCTGCGATACAGCTTGTCTCACCAGCTGTACAGCGTTCGTTATTTTTGGCGATAGCAGCCTGCCAGTCTTCATATCTCGAACGGCTGGCTTCCACTGCACCTTTATATTTTGTGCTCCAGCGTACACGCCAATCATTCTTATACCAAGTTAGTGAAATAGCGCCTTTGTCTTCAAATATATCGGTGTTGAGGTAGCCTTCATAAAGGTCTTCGTATTGCCCATCAGGACCCGTACTGGTGATTGAGTATTCGATCACGTGTGTCCAATCGGCTTTTACCTTAAAGCTACCGTAATCGCTAGCGTCATACACATACTCTAGTGCGATATCGTAACCTTTAGTACGGATCTCATCCGTGTTGATGACACGTTGATTGACTTCATAAATCTGCCCTTCTTCATCGCGTTTAATATCACGACAAAACTCGTTACTGTCACCGAATTCCATAGACGAAGCGTAACAGAACTTAATGATGTCTTCGTTAGCCAGTGAGCTTACCGCATCATCAATTTGAATATCGTAGTAATCTAGCGCAATTCTAAAATCCGGTGCAAAGGAAGGCGCTAAAGATAAACCAATGGTGATGGTATCTGCGGTTTCCTCAAATAGCTCGCTATTTCCTGAGTTGGGTGAGTAGCCGTTATTTTCGTCTTCAAAAGTACCTTCAGCGGCGATAGCGGCTTGTATTCCCGCATCTTTGCGGCAGTTGTCGTGGCCTGCATCTGTTGACGTCGCGGTAACACCATCACAGATATCATCAAAGCTATCATAGTCGCCACGAGGTGGTGACATAAGTTCGGTGATTGTCGGTGCTCTCATGGCTCGAGCCCAGTTTGCACGAATGGAATAACCTTCGATTGGCTCATAAATAAAGCCAGCCTTGTAACTTTGGATTAATCCCGTATTTGCCCAGCTGTAATCTGCGATACGAGCAGAGACCTCGGCGCTAAGCGATTTTGCCATTGGTGCGTCTTTTAATAGCGGTAACGATAATTCACCGAAGATTTCACGAACACTTACATCGCCTTCAAATGTGGGCACATAGTTAAACGTGACGCCACCATTTGGCACGTTGGTCGATACGCTCTGTGTATCTTTTCTGTATTCAAAACCAAAAGCTGAAGCAACGGCGCCTGCTGGGAGTTCAAATAAATCACCAGTAACAAATCCAGATACCGTTACCTGATCAATATCCGTTGTAATGGATGGATTGGCGCGAATATAGTCTGCCGCTTCAGGTGTGATTGAGCCTTCACCGAATAAATTAATTGGTACACAGCCTTGGCTACGTGCTTGCTCGTCTTTACACTGAATCGTACCATCAGCAAGGCGCTCAGCATTTAGCGCTTGTTTAACTCGCGCAACGTAGATTTCGTTACTGCGGGTTTGTTCTTGCTTAAATTTACCGTAGCCAACAGAAACATCCCACTCCCAGTCATCCCAAATATAACCGCGGAGACCACCCCAAGTTCTGATTGTTGTTCTTTCATTGCTGTTGACTATATTACCAACTTCAGTAAACAGCCTATCCCATTTTACGCCTTTTGAGCTTGCCTTATCTCGAATTGCTTCTGGCATATATGGATTATCATAAGGGATACGGCCCATGCAGTCGGAGCCAAATTGATTGCTGTTTGGGTCATAGGTCACAATCGCATCGCACTCATCTTCGCTTTCTGGCGATTTAACATTGCGAGAGGTATTACGGCTATATTGCAGTTGGAAGTATGCTTCTGTACCTGAGTCAAACTCGTACTCTGTTTTAATTGCCGCTGAGAGATCTTTGTCAGGCACCTTTAACATTGTAAATTGGTTGAAATCGATACCGTGAAGTTCTTCTTGCCAATCGTCACGTAAGGTGGTGCCGTCGTACCAAAAGCCGGAGTTAGGTTTGGCACTGCTTGACTCATCAAATACACCACCGGGAATTGAGTCGCTTAAACTTGTCCACTGTGATTTATCAATATCTCTCATGCAGTGATAGGCACTTTTTGTATCAGGGTCGTAGTTGGCAGTGAGCATCACGTTGCACATACGGTCGGTATCGTAGTCCCAGCTATCTTGCTGCTGAGCACGCTTTCTATCCCAGTAGCTTAGTCCTTTTTCTTCGTCGTAAGTAGCACTGACAAATAAGTAGCCTTTACCATTATCGTAAGTCGTACCGTAATCAGCATTTACCGTATATTCACGAGCGCCGCCTTCGGTACTTTCACCACCACGAGCACTAAATGTAGCCCCTTCTTGATCTTGCTGAGTTATGATGTTCACAACACCTGCAACTGCATCGGAGCCATAAGCCGCTGACGCACCACCGGTAATGATTTCAACTCGCTCAACCATACCTTTGGGGATGGTTGATAGGCTTACATAGTTGCCTGAATAACTGTTAGAAACTACTCGTCTACCATCAATCAAAGTTAATGTTCTGCTTTCGCCTAATTCGCGTAAGTCGATAGTTGAAAGCCCGGTATTTTGAACACTGCTTTGCGAGTTACCATTGCCTGTACCCTCACTGACCTGAGGCATTTCTTCAAAAAGAATATCTGAAAGCGAACCGAAGCCTGCATCATTGAGAGACTCAGCTCCCATAGTGGCGATAGGAGTAGGTACCGAAAAGCTATCACGCTTGATGCGAGAACCGGTGATGACGATTTTTTCTAGTGCTTTATCTTCACCTTGCGTTTTAACTACCGAACTACTTTGTTCAACTTGTTGACGGTCGATTTGTTGCTCTTCTGCCGTTGCTGTATTGCTACATGCGAGCGCAATAGACAGGGCGAGTAATTTAATATTATTGTTAGGTGACACGGGAGTCCCTCTTTTAATTTCTGATTGTTGTTTATTTATTAGATAGTTAGGGCTTGTTGAAAGAAGTACATACCTCATTGTTTTGACTAAGCAAAAAAGCACTGCACCTCATTTTAGCCATTGTGACCGTCACTATGATTCATGCAACGAATTGGACATCTATTCTTTGACGTTTTTAACTCTATTTAATATCTATTCTAAAATAAGTATATAATTCAATTTATTACGTCTTATTTTTTGAGGTATTGCATTGTTGCCATGATGCTTGTCGCGTTACTTTTGTCTTTTGGTCGCTAATTTAGGTATGATTTACAACGTATTTACCCATGGTTATAAAAATGCAGCACAGTGCGACTTATCAGTTATTAGATGTCAATATTGATCCGGTTGGGCATATTTTGTCCAATGCCGGGCAGGAGTGTTGTGTCCAGCCTAAATTTATCGAAGTGTTGACTGTATTGGCGCTTGCTTACCCAAACGTGGTTACTCGAGAAGAAATCATTGAGCAGGTTTGGGGAGGGAATCTATTTGTTGGAGAGAAAGCGCTAACTAATGCAATTTGGCATCTTCGTAAAACTTTTAAAACCCTACTTGCAAGTAACGAAGAAGAAAGCAGCACTGCTGATTTTGAGGTGATCGAAACCATAAGGAAGTCTGGATATAGACTAAAAATAAAGCCAACCTTCGTCGATATCAAGGCTACTCCCAGTAAGCCTAGCGAGCAAAATTTACCTTTCAAGCTCAAAGTGGCAGGGGTAGTAACCACATTATTCATTCTACTGAGTGTTTTTATATACTTCTTAGTTGAACAGTCAAGCCATCAACTCGAAAGCGTGACGGATTACCCAGGACGTGAGCTTTTTCCTAGTGTCTCCCCGAATGAGCAATACCTAGCGTTTGCTTGGAGAAAGTTTGGCAGTCATGCAGGACTATATTTAAAAAATCTAAAACGTCTTGATGAACCTCTTGAAGTATTAGTCGATGGTCCTGGAAATGTGTCGGTATCCGTGTGGGGGCGAGACAGTCGCACGCTCTTTTATATAGAGAAGCGCTCAGAAGCATGTACGATTAAGTCACTGGATATAGTGATCAAAACACAATCAGATATAGCTAGCTGTATTGCAGATACGACCACTACCTTAAGCTATTCGGCTGAAAAAAACCTCCTTGGATTTATCGCAAAGCAAGGCCCTACGGATCCTCCAAAAGTAACCTTGCTAAATTTAAACGATAAAACAGCGACAGAATTAGGTTGTGAGCTAGATTGTGACGGGAGTGGGCTTGAAAGTATTGCGCTTTCTCCCGATGCCAAGCAAATCGCGATTAGTCGTAACTTGCCGAACGGACTTGAAAATCTCTATTTGAAAAATCTGGATACCGGGAAGGAAGTTAAAATATTAAGTGGACATGATGACCTGCGAGGCGTGAGTTGGCATCCCAATGATGATTATTTGGTTGTATCAATGATTGAACATGGCGCACGTCGCGCGTATAAACTTTCACTTGAAGGTAAAGTATTGGGGACATTGCCGTTTGATGGGTTAAGTTACCCAAGCTTTAGTCAATCAGGGCATTTATATTTTCATGACTGGAACATTAATACTTCTATTATGAAACTTGACCTTAACGCGCAGGTCACCAGTTCACCCTTCCCATTACTACAATCACAAACTAGTTTCCGTTATCCCAGTTATTCACCTGTGTCGGAGCGTTTACTCTTTGTGTCTAACCAATCAGGGTTTGATGAAGTTTGGGTGTCTAATTTGGAAGGTGATCAGCGAATACAACTGACAGAGCTTGGGTTACAAGCAATGCACCCTGTATGGTCACCTGATGGCACTAAAGTGATTTTTACCACAAAGTCACATCAAGGAAGCCAACTTCAACTTTTGGATATGGCCACAAAACAAGTAACGCAACTCAAAACTGGGCTAAAGTATCACGGTAAACCCAGTTGGTCTCAAGACGGTAGCTCAATTTATATTTCTGATGACAATAATGTATTTCGCATTTTTCTTGATTCAAAAACCGCTCCAGTGAAGTTAACTACTGGCACCACCGCACTTGAACATGAAGGGTTGTTGTACGTATATAAAAGCGAGACACAAGAAATGTGGCGTATCGATCTGGCAACTGGGGTCGATACGCTGTTATTTGAAAATGCACACTTGGCTTCGAGCGCAAGCTGGTCAGTGTCCGATGCGGGACTTTACTATTTGTATGTTCGTCGTGGAGACTTCCGCATTAGTTATTTTGACTTTGCCAGTAAAGCGCATAAAGATATTATCCGAGTTCCAGAACGTAGCTTTAGCCGAAGTCGCGGGCTTGTATATATAGCAGAAAAACAGTGGCTGCTATTTACCGGTTACGAAATCCCACAAGTAGATATAAAACGAATCGAAATGTAGTCATGAGTCACAATTTCTCGACTATCATAACCACAGGTTTGGATAAGAAATTAGCTATCCCAAGCTCAGGTTATATAACAAACTCAAGGCAATTAGCCCTTAGATGAAGGATTTAAACAATGATTGAAGCTGGACAAAAATTACCACAAGCCGAGTTGAACGAACTTACTTCAGACGGCATGGTTAATCACGAAGTAACAGCGTTGTTCGCTGGTAAGAAAGTAGTGCTTTTTGCGGTTCCTGGTGCCTTCACACCGACTTGCTCGGCGTCTCATTTACCCGGTTTTGTCGTGAATGCAGATAAATTTGCAGAAAAAGGTGTTGATATCATCGCATGTGTATCGGTAAACGATGCTTTTGTAATGAAAGCTTGGGGTGATGCACAAAATGCAGAAGCAATTATGATGCTTGGAGACGGCGATGCGAGCTTTACCAAAGCGCTAGGGCTTGAAATGGATACCGGTTCATTTGGCGGTGTACGTTCGCAGCGTTACGCTATGATTATTGAAGACGGCGTCGTGACAACACTCAATGTAGAACAACCTAAGCAATTTGAGGTCAGTAAAGCAGAAGCTATTTTAGATGCTCTATGACTGTAAAATTCAATGACCTGAAGTTCAGGTAAATAATACCAGTTCGCTTTGAATGGCCTAAAGGTGCGCTTGTCTGAGCGAATTGGTATGAAAAAGGGCTACTATTTTTACATTTAAAAATCATCCAAAAAATGATTAGAAGACGTGCGCCATGGCTGGAGACGAGAGTTTTCCTACTCTTGTAAAAGGTTACATGGAATTAATGTCGTTACAGTAGTTTTTCCGACAATGTCAGAGGTCAATATGTGATGGTAAAATCAGCCCATGATTTTGACGAGTGTGGCTACGTTATAAAACACAATTTTATACCGTCCGTCGAACTTAACAAAATAAAGCAAGTCGTTTTAGCGTTTCATCATGCGTGGCGGGCTGACAATAATGACTTTTATCAAAACAGAGCAGTAAATTCTGCCTATCTTACTGCACCAAAGTACCTAGGCGAACAGCAAAGGCTTGTCCTTTTTCAATTCATTGCCTCTACTCCTCTGGTGTCTCTAGCCGCATCCATATTTTCGGGTGAATTTAGGTTTATGAATACTCAGCTATTTTTTAACCCAGTGAACACCACTCAACTCAATTATTGGCACCGAGATCCGCAATACCATTTAACCATCGAAGAGCAAAAACAAGCGTTGTTGTCGGGGCCCGAAGTGGTTCACTTTCGGTTAGCACTGGAAGATGAGCCCGGAATAGAATTGATCCCAGGTACCCACAAGCGTTGGGACACAGTTCAAGAGTTAAATGTGAGGTTAGAGCAATCAGGGCATCATAATCATGAAAGTCTGTCAGAAGGTAAAACTATTCCACTGAAAGCGGGTGATCTTCTCGCTTTCTCAGCCAATATGATACATCGCGGTATTTATGGCAAAAATAGGTTGGCACTTGATATATTATTTTGTGAGAGTGACCCCAAACTCACTCAGTATATTAACCAAGAGTGTTTACCCGAGGGAGAAATGCTGACGTTACTTGACGTACCACATGTTTTTCACCGTTAAGTAGTTTATTTCGAGGTAAGTAAAGCTCAACACGATTAGCCCCTGTTGAGCTTAAAATATGAATTAATTAACCTGAGCTGCGGATAATTAATGCCTTTCTAGCAGCCAGTTTTAGCGCTAACTGCGTTGAATTCACTTCCAATAGCCAGCTATTGGTGCGTAAATTCGCCTTGTTTTCCCTAAAACTTGCTGGCTAGACAAGGAAAAACTAAGTTGTGCTTTAGCAACAATGAGTTGGAACATTCCTTATCCAAACCTCAGGTTAATTAGATTCTATAAGTCGCATTCGCAGGATTGGAAAAGGCTTGCCCATATCGTCAGTTGGTGAGCGTTCATATACCTTAAAACCTTTTGCTTCATAAAAGCCGACGGCTTCTGGGTTTTGCTCATTGACATCGACAAACTGCACATTTTGTGTTTCAAGCGCAAAGCGAAGCAGTTCAGTACCGACACCATGTCCTCTGCTTTTCGCTAGCACAAACAACATCTCGATTTTTCGGTCATGTACACCGATAAAACCGACAATATTCGCGTCGCTATTTTTTACACAGTGCAGCGTAACGTTTGGAAACGCCTGTTCAATAATAATAGGTTTAAAATAAGCGATGTCCGCCTCAGTGATAAAATCATGAGTGGCTCGCACAGAGTCTTCCCAAACAGCCAGTAATTCCTGGTAATCGCTAGGTGTAACTGGACTTATCATCATTTTTCCTTTTGCCTAATAAAACAGTCCAAATGGGTAAAACAATAAACCAAAGGGAGATTAGCCAGCCGGACGAGCATAACATACCCGATGCATTATAGGGTACAACGGGTATTACAGTAAATTACTTGTATGTGGTTGTATAGATAGTGCGCGCCCTTAACTATTCATCTAGTCGAAAAAATGCAACTTGATCGGTAAGTAGTTTGGCTTGATTTTCCATATTTCTACCTGAACGAGATGTTGTTTCAACCAGAGTAACGTTCTGCTGAGTAATATTATCCATTTGCGCGATGGTGGTGGAAACCGCAGCTATCCCTTCAGCTTGCTCTTTCCCCGCGTTATCTATATCGGCCACCATTTTGCTCACCTCGGCAATTGATTGCATTAGCTCATCGAAAGTCGTGCCAGACTCGTATACAAGTTTGCTGCCTTGCGCCACAGCATCAACGCTATTTTTGATCAATGCTTTGATTTCACGTGCCGCTGATGCACTACGTTGAGCAAGATTTCTCACCTCTCCGGCAACCACGGCAAATCCGCGTCCAGCCTCACCAGCCCGGGCTGCTTCAACGGAAGCATTGAGTGCTAAGAGATTTGTTTGGAAAGCGATTTCGTCAATGACACTGATAATGTCAGAGATTTTCGTGCTGTAAGATTCGATTTTACCCACTGCGGTAATGGCATCATCAATCGATGCTTTACCTGAGTGTGCTTTTTCTCTAACAATAGTCGCTTTCTCTGCTGCATTACTTGCGCTACTCGCATTCTTTTTAACCGTAGCGGTAAGCTCTTCCATAGTGGCGGCGGTTTCTTCTAAGCTCGCCGCTTGATTTTCAATGCGGCTATTGAGTTCTTCGTTGTTATTCGCGATTTGTTTAGCCACATCAAACACTTGCTCTGCACCATTGTTTATGGTGTTAACTAAGTCGCTTAATTTATCGAATAAGCCGTTCATTGCTTGTTGTAGCACCGAGAACTCGCCACCTATGTGGTGGGTGATCCTATGTCTTAAATCACCTTGTTCCATTGCTAAAATAGCATCTTTAATATGTTCAACCGCTTGTTTTTGTTCTGTGATATCCGTTGCATATTTAACGACTTTAAAGGGACGGCCTTGTTGATCGAGGATAGGGTTATAAGACGCTTGGATCCATACCTCTCGACCTTGTTTTGCCAATCTTAAGTATTGTCCTGAGTCGAATTCACCTCGGTTGAGCTTTTGCCAAAATTGCTGGTATTCAGAGCTAGTGGCTTGTTCGTGTGTGGCAAAAATACGGTGATGTTTACCTTTGATTTCATCAAGTGAGTACCCCATCGTATCTAGGAATGACTCATTGGCCCATAAAATAGTACCGTCCATTGCAAACTCAATGACGGCTTGTGATTTACGAATGGCTTGAAGCTGACCATCAAAATCAGCAGCAATGGCCTTTTGCTCGGTAATGTCCGTTGCGAACTTAACAACTTTTATTGTCTTGCCTTGCTCGTCTAAAATGGGGTTGTAGGTAGCACTAATCCAGATTGCTTTGCCACCTTTGCCTAAACGGTGAAACTCTCCGGATTCAAATTGGCCCTGTTTTAAACGCTGCCAGAATGCTTTGTATTCACTGCTTTGCGCGTAAAAGCTGTCGACGAACATGCTGTGATGCTTGCCAATGATTTCTTCTTTTTTATAGCCCATGACAGACAGGAAGTTTTCATTTGCTTTTAAAATATTACCTTGCAAATCAAACTCGATAACGGCTTGCGAGCGATTGATGGCTTTGAGTTGTCCGGCAAAGTCGAAAGACGCCAGTTTTGCTTGAGTAATATCCGAGGCATATTTGACGATTTTGCCCAACTGGCCATTTTCGTCATAGATGGGAGTATAGGTTGCTTGGATCCACAGAGTGTTTCCTGATTTGGTTAGGCGTTTAAACTCACCTGATTGATGCTTTCCTTGTCGTAAAGCGTGCCAAAAGTCTTGATATTCGCTGCTCTCAGCGTCTTCTCGTGCCACAAAGAGTCGGTGATGTTGACCTTGTATTTCACTTAATGTGTAACCAACCGCATTTAAAAATAGCCTGTTTGCAGTCTTTATGTTGCCGTAAGAGTCAAACTCAATAACGGCTTGAGTTTGTTTGATGGCATCAACTTGCCCTTGAAAGTCAGCAGCTTTTGATTTTTGAGCGGTGATATCTGAGGCATATTTTACGACTTTGATAGGTCTATTCTGTTCATCAAAAATTGGATTATAAGTGGCTTGGATCCATATCGTTTTACCTGATTTTGTTTGCCTTGCGAATTCACCTTCAAAAAATTCGCCATTGTTTAGGCGTTGCCAAAATGCTTGATACTCCTCACTGGCTGCGTAGTCATCCTTAACAAACAGACTGTGATGCTTGCCTTGTATTTCCTCTAGGCTGTAACCCATAACAGACAAAAAGTTGTCATTCGCGCTCAGCACTTTACCGTGCATGTCGAACTCGATAATCGCAAAGGACGCTGATAAAGCTTGTAAATTTGCACTCATGTTGGCAATGGTGGTGAGGTAATCACTGATGTCAGTCGCAATAACTAAAATTCTGCCTTCTTGAGTACGTGATAGCTCTAGTAACAACTTCTTCGGTTTGTTGTCATTCGCTGTATTGAGTGAGAGCTCAACCTTAGCATGTGCTTGGTGCTCAAGTTGAGCGAGTCCACGCTTAAGCACGGCGGCATCTTCTGCGGTGTGACATATAAAAGCGAGAGATTTCAGCTCGTGGGTAACTGGGTATCCGAGTAAGCGGTTAAAGGCCGGACTAACCTGAAAAATATCTGTTTGATAATCCACTTCTAAGTAAGGGGTTGTTGCCTTAAAGTGTTGAAATAGCGCTGTATCTTGTCCATCTTGCTTTTTTGCTTTTCCCAAGCCAAACGTGATCATATATAAGCCACTCGTCGCGGTAAATTTTAACAATATTAACTATAGTAAAGTTGCTTAGGTCCGCCACAAAATAGCCGCAAAACAAACATATAATCGTGCGACTTAAAGCAAATTACCATCACGGATAATAAGGGTATAGCCGTAACTCAAATGTCTTGGTAAAATCTTCGCCAATTTTTATAAAAACGAGCATTAAGATGGGCAGAGCATTTGAAGTCCGCAAAAACGCCATGGCAAAAACGGCGGCGGCAAAAACAAAAGTAAACTCAAAATACGGAAAAGAGATTTACGTTGTTGCTAAAAATGGCGGCGCAGATCCTGAAACGAACTTGTCACTACGTCGTTTAATCGACAAGGCAAAGAAAGATCAAGTTCCTGCACACGTTATTGATAAAGCAATCGAAAAAGCGGCAGGCGGTGCAGGTGAAGATTACACGCCAGCGCGTTACGAGGGTTACGGTCCTGGCAACAGCATGATCATCGTTGACTGCTTAACAGACAACATGAACCGTACTATCAAAGATGTTCGCTTACCGTTTACCAAAACTGGTTCAAACTTAGGTAACCCAGGTTGTGTGGCGCATATGTTTGACCACTTTGCAATCTTAGGATTTGCAGGTGATGACGACGAGTCAGTTTTGGAAGCGCTAATGATGGCTGATGTTGATGTTACTGACGTAGAAGTTGAAGACGGCCAAGTTTCTGTTTTCGCACCTCACACTGAATACTTCAAGGCGAAAACTGCACTGACAGAAGCGTTTGAGGGGATCACGTTTGAGGTAGACGAAATCACTTGGGTGCCGCAAACTCACGTAGAAATTGAAGATCCAGAAGCAATCGAGACATTCGAAAAGCTAATCAATATGCTTGAAGATGTGGATGACGTACAAAACGTTTACCACAATGCGATTGTCAAAAGATAAGCCGCTTATCGATATAGCGCACAAATAGTTAAGGCCGACATAGTTCGGCCTTTTTATTGCCTATGCTTTACACCTCGCAACATTAGTTTTTATCATGGCAACAGGAAACAATAATAGTAGCGTTTGCGAGCCAATATAGATGACCCAATTAACGTGCCTTGCAATGGGAAAGTAGCCATCCCCTTGGTTTGCGAACAGCCAAAATTGACCGATAATAGCATCCGCTAGCATTGCTAGGATAAAGCCGCTGGCAACTGCGAAGTTGGCTTTTTCGTTGAATTTAACGTTTTGAATAATAAGCCAAAAACCAAATACGCCGAGCAAGGTCACTAATAAGCTATAACTTGCGCTCAACAGCAGGGAGTATTGGCTTATCGTGGGTAGGTACATCATTTGATAGCTAAGCGACGATAACGTAATAGACACCACAACCAATACGGTCGCGGTTGCTAATGTTAATGCAAATTCCCGTCTTAAAAACCGAATAAGCAGTCCAAGTAAAAGCCCATAACCAAGGGCAAAAAACCAAATAGAGTCGATCAAGTAGTCATGTTTTATGGTTTGATCTTGACGATGATAAAGTTCAAAGAGATTGAGGTTGACGATATCTCCGCCAGTACACAAGAGCAGAGCAATCCAACAGAGTTTTATATCTTTGTGCAAACTGCTCGGGCTAGTAGCCAAGCTTGTTTTACGAACATGCCACCCTAATCGCAACACAAGAAGTAGTGAGGCTGATGGTAAAACCCATTGAAATAAGGCTTGGTGACTTTGCCAAAGTAGACTGCTGCCAAGCAAAGACGTCACGGTCGCAATGCCAAGTAAAAGCAATGTGATAGGTTTATAGTGGACGGTTTGCAGTATATTATTCACAGTCATTCCTTGTTGGCAATTATGGCAAGCTGTTTAGAGGCTCGTTTTTTCACCTTATGCAAAGTGTAATAATTATCTGCGTAATTGCCTCTTGCTGTATCAATTTACAGTACAATCATTTACAGTATTTGTCTTGTAGATCTATTACATTGCTACTTTTTATAAGGGTAACGCTTTCATGTCTAATCTTAAACTCAATATAGCGCTTTCATGCTCAGTTCTTGCATTGGCTTTTTCTGGGTTTAATGTCATTCAAACCAAATTAGCAACCTCTCCTGTGGCAATGCACGTGTATCAGAGTCCTGCTCAACAGCCCCACTATAATGAAACTCAGTATACGCAGGGCACTCAGACTTCAACTGACGAGTCTGAACAAATTGCTAAGTTAATGGCTCGGATCAATAAACTTGAAACGAGGTTACAGGCGTTGTCGATGGAAAAGTCAGATTTACTCTCTGAGCAGGCGCCGGATGAGTTTGAGTCTTTAATCTTCTCTTTGATAGAAAAGCGTGAACAGCAGAAAATCGACGAGATGAAAGCAGAAAACCCGATTTATGGCTTTTATGAAGACTTACCCGAAGACTACGAAATGCGGATCAAAACTGATCCTGAGTACGCAAGTCAAATCAGCAACGATTTAAAACAGAAAATTCTAAATAACAGTTTACCGGCGGCGGAGCGTTTAGCTGCAATGAGTCAGCTGCAAATGAACATGTTTATGCTAAATCGCAATGAGTTAGAGCAATATGATTATCAAGCAGTAGAATCTATCCTCAATATGACGCATAACATGAGTGATGAAAAGTTGAGGTTACAGGCGCTTGAGCTCGTGTCGCGTACACCTATCGTTGATGAGCGTTTGTCACAATCGTTTGTGAAAATGTTAGAGCAAGAGCCTAATGATTACGTGAAAAGTCTCGCAGCAGAAGGATTGATGTCACAGTACTTCCAGTCAGGCGCCGATCCAAAGC
The DNA here is from genome assembly GCF_024746855.1 of Pseudoalteromonas maricaloris. Lineage (NCBI taxonomy): Bacteria > Pseudomonadati > Pseudomonadota > Gammaproteobacteria > Alteromonadales > Pseudoalteromonadaceae > Pseudoalteromonas > Pseudoalteromonas maricaloris. Next base: position 1,028,149 of record NZ_CP024626.1, read on the forward strand.
AGCAACAAAGGATCGCACAAGATTTGCTGTCTCTTTACGAAAATGCATCGGACCCTAAGGTTAAAGCCATCCTCAAAAACTTGATGGGTGATGAGCGTATGCTAGAAGAGTTAAAACGCCAGTCTAATGGCTGACGTACATTAAGGCTAACTGAGTGAGAAGCTGAGCTTTACCAAACTTTGGTACTTTTAGTAATAGTTGCACTTGGGTGTTCAGCTTAATCCTCGACTCTGGGGCCTGTTGACCTTTGCTGTTTGATTTTTGTTCTTCTGAGTGTGTTTTGGTCGCGACGCTCGACTTGCCGCCTAGTAATCTAGGCAAAAGTTGAGCAACAATGAACAAAGCGCACTCAGATGAACCCAAAGGGCAGCGCTTGATTAGCATTTCTACTGTGTTATCGCCAGACTTACATAGAATGACTATGCTACGCTGGCTCTGCCTTGTATAAATACCAATCAAACTGCTGCAAAAACAAACTTGAAAGATCAACAGGCCCTAGTTATTTAATACCGAAAATCAAGGAAATGATAAATGCAAATCGTTGCACTTGATGCGAGTGTTCCATCGCTTGATACATTAATAGCAGAAATCGATGCGCTGATGAATTCGCTATATCCTGTTGAAAGCAACCAGTTATCGGTATTGCAAGAGTTATGTTCACCTACTGCGCATTTTATTGGCATTATCCAGCATGACGAGATCATTGCTCGCGGCGCAATCGTCGAAAAGCATCATGATTGTCTCTATGATGAGTTGAAAAGACTGTATGTAAAGCCAAATCATCGCGGTCTTGGTTTATCAAAAGCAATCTTGTCCGAGTTAATCGCTTTTGCAGATAATCGTCAATATTCACTGATACGGTTAGCAACCGGAGTTAAACAACCAGAAGCCCTCAGGTTATATGCACAGTTTGGTTTTATCGAAAGAAAAGAATTTGGTGATCATAGATCGGATCCGCTGTCTGTCTATATGGAGTTAAAACTTGGAAAATAAGCAGTTAGATATTGAATATCAAGTAATCAAGGAACATATCAATGAGTTTCCAACCCCCATCACGTTTAAACAAGGCGCCAGATTGACCGTTGGTGAAGAATATGAGGGCGAAGAGGGGTGGGACAATTGGTTTTTCTGTGAAACTGAGGAGCAAGTGTCTGGTTGGGTACCTGCTCAAGTGTTTCGCTTAGTCAATCCCAAACAAGGTATCGCATTAGTGGACTATACCGCTCAGGAACTATCGGTAGTTCAAGGTGAACACTTATTAGGGCATAACCAACTCAATGGTTGGGTGTGGTGCTCAAGTAAAAAGTCAGAGCTGCAAGGTTGGGTACCGCTTCGTAATCTAACACCAATCTAGCGGGTGTTGCTTTTTAGCAACACTCCTCACTTTTCTTTACTACTTTTTTAAAATACTTGTGTTTTTCGTCAGTTTCCCGCCCACTCAGTCACTTTTATAGCAATTATTTCAAGATGGATTTTATTTTTAATCTATTGATTTTTAACTGCTTTTATTTGTTTTCTGGTTTCTTAGAAAATATAAGAAAAAATTTTCGATATTTTTATAAAAATTTTTTCTGGCGGCTCTACTCAATACCGAATGTGAATGATTGTCGCATGAAACTTAACCGCTTTGGGCTGCACTTACATCCTAATTTTTTATGGTGTTGCTTTTATGCGACATCTTAACTTATTGAAAATAAATATGTTTTTATTTTATCTCAAAGTCACCTGTTGCTAAATGGCAACAATCTCACTGAATCCATCCTTAATGAAAATACCCCTTATATTTTAACTTATTGATTCTTAATTACTTTTAAACTTTGGCATCAAAGTTGGAATAGTTATCTCGAAAGCAAAAAACATTCGCTTCAACACAAACCAACGTAGAGAAGCAGAAACGACAAGTTTAGAAATATGAGAGGAACTGATTATGAAAACTTTAGCAATCGCACTATCAGCAGCTGTACTTTCTTTCGCATCAGTAGGTGCTCACGCAAACTCTGAGTTTGATAAATACGATGTTGATGGAGATGGTTACATTTCACTAGGCGAATCAAAAGCAAATCCAAATTTGATGGCGCAGTTTAAAGACCTTGACGCCGACCAAGACGGCCAATTAAGCCAGTCTGAGTTTGATAACTTTGAAGGCTAAGCACAAGCCGACGACATAATAGCAAAGTTTTAAATATACCCCAATTTAAGGAAAAGATTATGAAAAATGTATTAGCAGCACTATCAATCGCAGGTTTATCAATGGTTTCAGCGTCAGCACTCGCTGGTGATGACTTCGCAAAATTAGATACTGATGGCAACGGTTCAATCAGTGTAACAGAAGCGAGCGTAAGCGCATCATTGAGCGAGCAGTTCGCGGATTTAGACACTAATGCCGATGGCGAATTGAGCAAGTCTGAATACGCAAATTACGAAGGCTAATTTGGCACTGGATTTAATAATGAGTTAAAGAACTGGGTCGCATGCCTAGCTCATCAGAACAAAATGACACAATTGAAGGATTAGATCATGAAAAACGTACTAGCAGCACTATCTATCGCGGGTTTATCAATGGTTTCAGCATCAGCATTTGCTGGTGGCGATTTCGAAAAACTGGATACTGATGGCAACGGTTCAATCAGTGTTACTGAAGCAAGCGTAAGCACTTCGCTAACTGAACAGTTTGCAGACTTAGACACCAATGCTGATGGCGAGCTAAGCAAATCTGAGTACGCGAACTACGAAGGTTAATTGCTAGGTGGGCTTAGCGCCCACTACCTTTAACATCATTACGAAAACGACAGAAGGATTGGACTATCATGAAAAACGTATTAGCAGCACTTTCAATTGCAGGTTTAACATTCGCTTCAGCTTCTGCATTAGCTGGTGAAGATTTCACTAAATATGATACTGACGGTAACGGCACCATCAGCATGACTGAGGCAAAAGTAAATCAGTCGCTTGCAGAGCAATTTACGCAACTAGATAGCAATGCCGACGGTGAGTTAAGCGAGTCTGAATTCGCAAATTACCAAGGTTAATCAAGCCGTCCAAAAGCAAATCATATTTAGGAAATTTTAGGAGCAGAATGATGAAAAATGTACTTATCGCACTATCAATCACAGGTCTAACATTGGCTTCAGCAAATACTATCGCTGGTGAAGACTTCGCAAGCTATGACACAGATGGCAACGGTGCTATTAGCATGAGCGAAGCAAAAGTAAATACAGCGCTTATCGAACAGTTTAAAGACTTAGATGTAAACGCTGACGGAGAACTAAACGAAACTGAGTTCTCTAACTTTAAAGGTTAATTTGCGACTAGAGCCGCAATGAGAGACGGGCATAGTGAGGAGAATGGCTATGAAACTTAGAACGGTATGTGCAACGACCATAGGTGTATTGGTGAGTACGATGGCACTGGCGGCAACCTTGTCATTTCAAGATGTAGACAAGGATAAAGACGGGCAGATCAGCCAGCAAGAAGCATCAGTATCATCAACACTACTTGGTCAGTTCGAGAAGCTAGATGCAGACAAAAATGGTCAGCTAAGCGCTTCTGAATTCTCTAACTTTAAAGGCTAGGAGGTCACAATGAAAAAGTTAGCAACAGCAATTACAGCCGCCACAGTACTTTTTGCCGGCTCAGCAATGGCAGCAGAATTTAACGATTTTGATTTAGACAAAGATGGTTTTATCTCTAAAAGTGAAGCGTCACTGTCAGAATCTCTTGCTTCAATCTTTGATAAGCTCGACAGCGACGGAGATGGCAAACTGTCTGAGAAAGAATTTAATCAGTAAGCAAGTGGCAATCCAAAGCGCCACGCCTCCCCAAGCTCGACTTTGTAGTCGGGCTTTTTTATTTCGAGCTACTAGACAGCTTAAGGTGTAGATAGGGAGTGGATTAACTTAACTCATTAATCCAGCGATGATCCCTGATCCATTTTTGCATTTTAGGAAAACCTTGTTCTGGACAAGTCATGTCCCAGGTAGTGAGTAGTGGATATCCGAGCCCATTTCCTTGTGAAAATGCCGCTATTAAGCTGGAGCTAGAACCCTTATATCCCTGCTGGTGTAATACGACTTCGAGAGGTAAGCCTATATATTGAATGGCAGCAACCGACCAAGCAATGGCGGCCATTTCTTCACCTTGCATGGCTTGTTTCTCTCGGCCATTTTTTAGGCCATTTTTATACACATCTTCATGAAGTTGGCCGCGGAATATTGGCTCGCATACGGCGATATGGCCAGCTTCGTGCAATATATCACCTGGATATCGCAATTTCTCATTATCAATATAGAGCGTGCCCATTACCGTTTTTAGACCCGGTAAAAACGTATTTTCCTCGACTTCATGAAACCGAAAAGGTAGCTGGATTTCGGTGAGAAAATCACAAATGCGTTTAGTATGCTCGTGCATGGTAATTCCTTTAATTGGCCAACTTACATTTTTAAGTGAGTTTAACCTAATGTTTCATTTGCGCAAATTACCATAAATTACAACTTATTATAGAGGTAGCTTGATCACCGCTAGCATCTCACCATCGTCTTCATTGATTCCAATTTCTTCAAAGCCAAAACTTGCGTAAAACGCTTTTGCAACGGGGTTGCTCGGTACATAACAGATTTCTATGGTGGTAAGGTTTGGTGTCTGCTTGATTTCTTCGAGTGCGAGGGTGAGCGCTTTACGCCCAATCCCTTGTTGCTGAAATTGCTGATCAACCATAAAGCGCCAAATGGAGATGCGCTCTATACTCTCTTGTACCCACATTAGCATCCCAACAGCTTCATCATCTTGATAAATTGCGCGCGTGGTATAGCCATCATTAAATTTTGATTCCACGATGGAAAACATGTTGCAGGCTACCAAATCTTGCTGCTCAGGGCTGACATCTAAATCGCAAATGGTTTCGTAGTTGTGTTTATCAATGGCTCTTAGAGAGATATTCATCACGGCGTCCTTGTATTGTTATAGAAACACTATTTCAAACATGGTTGTTTTGGCAAGAGAAAGTTTGCTTTATTAGCCGCACAATCATTGACCGTTAAGCGCTTCTTCCTCACACTGGAAAGCACCTTCGGCTTTATGTCGTTTTGCCCAAAAACAAGGACCTTGTGATGCAGCTTACCAGATTACTTAATATCTCTATTCCTATGATCCAAGCGCCAATGGCGGGTGTGCAAAATTGGCGCTTAGCGGCTGCAGCAACAAATGCCGGAATACTCGGTTCAATTCCTTGTGGGATGCTGAGTAAAGAGCAGGTCGTTGCTGAAATTGAGCATTTTAAAGCACATGCTTCAGGCCCATATAATCTTAACTTTTTTTGCCATGAAATGCCGGAACTTGACCCTTATCAACAAGACAAGTGGAAGAAAAAGCTGGCTTCATATTACGATGAGCTGGAGTTAACACCTAGCGATGACATGGGGATCTTAAGACGCCCATTTGATAGGGAAATGGCTGAGGCCATCGCGCCTTATAAACCTCCCGTGATCAGTTTTCATTTTGGTCTTCCAGATGCCGAATTGGTTGAGTTGGTAAAATCGTGGGGGACGACTATTTTATCTTCAGCAACAACCTTGGAAGAGGGGATATGGTTAGCTGAAAATGGTGCAGACATCGTGATAGCACAAGGGATTGAAGCGGGTGGACATAGAGCAACCTTCACCGAGACAAAGCTTGAGTCTCAGCTACATACTCGTCAATTGGTCACTATCCTCGCTGATGCGCTATCGGTTCCTGTAGTAGCTGCAGGTGGTATTGCTTCTCATCATGATGTCACTATGATGCATGAACTGGGGGCATGTGGAACACAAATCGGCACTTGCTTCTTACTATGTGATGAAGCTAGCACCTCTTTGGTACATCGTGATGCACTTAAGTCACTGGCTGAGCCATCCGCCGTGACCAATGTGTTTTCTGGTCGCCCTGCGCGTGGGATTGAAAATCGACTAATGATAGATCTCAGCTTTATTAATGATGATGTACCCACTTTTCCATATGCATCAGCTGCATTGACACCATTACGCGCCGCTGCTGAAAAGCAAGGAAGTGGTGATTTTAGCCCACTTTGGGCAGGGGTTAACCGCCAAGGCTGTATGGAAGTCAGTACACAAGAGATGGTAGAACATCTATGGAATGTTAAATAAGAAACTTTAGTTAACAAATTTGACACATTTCGAGTTTATGCTCTAGCGTTTTATGACAAGGCCAACCCAGTTGTGCCTTGCTCTTTGTTACCTACGTAAATCGATTATTTGCTTGGGTGACGTATTCGTTATGACAATAATAAACACGGAGTCGTGCATGAGACATTCTATTTTAACAGCCGCGTTATTCGCTTCATTTTCTTCGCTGGCAACCCCTACTTGCCCAAGTATTACCGCACTAGAAACCCATTATGCAGCACCTAATATGCTCAAGCGTAGCTTTTCTAGCTCATTTAACAAATACTTATCTTGGCTGCCGAGTTACCATATGGTGCACGATCAAGTAACCGCTGCTGGTGCTACAACTCAGATCACTGCTAAATTTGACTACGGTAGCATCACTCATAAAGACTTGGAATTCGAGTCGGTGGAGTTTTACTACCGTGCTGAGTCGGACACAAATTGGCAATATCTTGGTGAGCAAACCACCAATGGCGATGGCAAGGCGTTTATCACCTTGCCTGAGTTATCGGCGGGTCAGTATCGTATATACGCAGGCGTACCAGCTGATGGCACTGGTGCACAAGGTTATGTCACGGTTGTTGAGCCAGACACTCAAGCGGTCCTGTTTGACATCGATGGCACATTGACCGAATCCGATGCCGAGCAAATTGGCGACTATACCGGAATAGATCATGCCGACCCCAAAGATGGCGCTTATGATTTAGTTCGCCACTATCTTGATTTGGGCTATCAGCCCGTATTCTTAACAGCCAGAGTGTATTGGTATGCTAAAGGGACACGCGGTTGGTTAAATTGGATGGGCTTACCGCAAGGCTTTCTACGCACATCACTTAGCAATGAAACCAGCCTGTTTAAAACGGCAGAGTATAAAACTGCGGAAATTAATCGCTTAAAAGCGCAAGGTATTGATGTCGTCCGAGCTTATGGTAATGCGAAAACAGATGCTGAAGCCTTTATCAAAGCGGGGATCCCAGCTTCAGAGGCGTTTACTATTGGTTCTGATGCTGGGCATTACGGTACCACAGCAATTACCGGCAATAGTTACCAAGTTCATTTAGGTGAGCTCACAACTTATCCTCACGCTGATTGCTTGTAGACCTTACCCTCGATTGATCCAAATTTTTTAGAAATTCGCAAAAGGAGCCGTATTTTGGCTTCTTTTGGGGAATCCTGTGTACTAACTTACGCTGCCATTATTTACTTTTGTTTACGTAACATTCATCAAAATTTCATTTTTCACACTATTCTGGCTTGACCTCTGACCATTGTAATCTAAAGTTTATTTGTTACTAAATTGTAATAATTGGAGCAAGTATATGAAAAGGTTAATTCTCAGCGCCCTGCTTGGGTTGCTATCGGTCGTTACCTCTCCCGCCCACAGCGGTGAGGAATTAGAGTATCCCGTGGTATTAGTTCACGGTCTGTTTGGTTTTGATAATCTGCTCGGAGTAGATTATTTTTATCGCGTACCACAAGTGATCCATGATGAAGGTGGGCAGGTTTATGTTGCAGAAGTATCATCAGCCCATAATTCAGAATTGCGTGGTGAGCAACTACTAGAGCAAGTTGCGTTGGTTCGAGCATTAACGGGTAAAGACAAAGTTAATTTAATTGGTCACAGCCAAGGCGCGCAAACTATTCGCTACGTTGCCTCAGTTAAACCTGAGTGGGTGGCCTCAGCGACTAGTATTGGTGGCGTAAACTGGGGGAGTCGTTTTGCTGATGTTGTTCGCGGTGGAGTAGACAGTGGTTCATTTTCGGAGCAGTTTTTAGCGTCGCTTGCTAACGGCCTTGCGGGGTTGATTGATTTGTTATCTGGTAAAGCAACCGCACCAAAAGACGCACTCGAAGCACTAGGTGCTTTGACCACGGCTGGCACATTAGCATTTAACCAAAAATACCCAGAGGGTGTGCCAAGTCATTATTGTGGCGAAACGCAAAGTCTAGCGAGCAATGGCGTGCATTATTTTTCATGGAGTGGCAGCAAAGCATGGACCAACGTATTTGACCCAGCTGACAACGCACTGGCACTGTTCTCTCAAGTCTTTGATGAAGCCAACGACGGCCTAGTATCAGCTTGTTCTAGTAATTTAGGTCAGGTGATCAACAACCAATTCAAAATGAACCATTTAGATCAGGTAAACCACACCATTGGTATTCATCACTTGTTCGAAACAGACCCATTAACCGTTTATCGCCAGCATATTCGCCGCTTAAAAGGTCTGGCGCTATGAAAAAGTGGGGCCTTTTGCTAATCATTTTGACTATGCTGTCGCTGGGTTATATCGAGAGTGAACAGCAAGAGACGCCGCGTCATGTTCCCCGGTTCGCGGAGTTATCTGAGCTGCAAAATGATGCGCATAAGGTCCCACAACCCACAAGGAGTGCATCTGCAAGCGTACATTGTGAGACCATTAATAAACAGCATAAGCACCAAATCGACGATTGGCTTTTTGAGCTACAAAACCATAACCAAGTCGAGCGGTGGCAGGCTTATCTGGAATTATTACCACAATGCCTTCACGAAGTTGCTGGTCTCTTCGTGCAATTTAAGCAGGCCTTAATTGATGTGGATACGCATCTTAATCTACTAGAACGTGTTGAGCTGCTACACGCACTGCAGCGGCAATTTTTTACGGATGAAGTGATAGCAGTTTGGTTTGAAGATGCTAATGCGTGGGATACGCAAGCTTTGAGTCGCTGGCAAATTTTGTCAGACGCATCTATATCTGAATCGCAAAAGCAGCAATTAATTGAGACGCATATCAGTGGGCTTCCAAAGCGTGAACAAGTGTTATTTCAAACCTCAGCCCAGTTACACACCCTAAACGCAAATTGGCAGCAAAAACACTATAACGAACTAAGTGCTGACTATGGCGATAAAGCCGCAACGCGTATACTTGAAGTCCAGAAGCAACAGAAGTATTGGCAGCAAAAACTACAAAGCTTTATGCTGCAAAAGCAAAATATTCTAGCCGAGCTTGGTGATAGCCAAATCGCAACAGAAAAAGTCGAGTTACTACTCAAACAAACCTTCACGGAAAACGAGCAAAAGCGAGTTGCTGTATTGGTTAAGTGATAATTTTTTAGTTATTGATAAGATGTATAGGCCGGTTACATGGAGCAGCCAAACCTTCAGCCATGAGCCCATCTTGATAACTGGTAAATACAATCAAACAAGCAGTAAAACATGAAAATTGAACCAAACCTGTGGCAGCTTTATTTACAAGTATATTTTCAACCAATACAGCCAATCCGCTTTGATACACGGGGCGCTATCTTGAGCCTTTGGAATCCACATGGAAAGGTACTTTGTAAAGATGAAAATCAGCGCTTATCACGATTTTGGCAAGGGGCTTTACAGCGCGCAAATGTGCCTTATCAGTTGCTGTGGGGCGGTGATCAGCAAATGCAATATCGAGAGTTAAGTGTTTATATAAAGTGTGATTTAGCATCGGGATACCGATGGGCGACACGATTAAAGCAATTGGGGTTTTATTTCGTCGAAGATAATCAATTGCATCTCTATAACAGTAGCGATAAAGCGCAAAGCGATGTGGTGACGGATAAGTTCGTATCTCGGTTTTGCTTTGCCAAATTACCAAAGCAGAACCAAGCAATACAACCAAAAAACAGGGCCTAAATTAGGCCCTGTTTGCTCTACTTCATTGGTTTATTTTAAGTCAAAGCGGTCTAGTTGCATTACCTTCACCCAAGCGGCGATAAAATCGTCTACAAACTTCTGTTTGGCATCGTCCGATGCATAGACCTCGGTAATTGCGCGAAGTTCAGAGTTAGAACCAAAGATTAAATCAACCGGTGTTGCCGTCCATTTTATCTCTCCAGTTTTACGGTCACGACCTTCGTATAAGCCTTCTTGCCCCTCTACCTTTGACCATTTAGTCGACATATCTAGTAGGTTAACAAAGAAGTCGTTGCTCAATTGACCTGGTTTGTCAGTAAATACACCGTGCTCTGCGCCTTTGTAGTTTGCGTCTAAGCTACGTAGGCCGCCTAATAGTACTGTCATCTCAGGTACAGATAAGTCCAGCATATTGGCTTTGTCTACTAACATTTCAGTTGGTGACATAAATGCCTCATCACTGTAATAGTTACGGAACGCGTCTGCTTTTGGCTCAAGGTAGCTAAATGATAAGACGTCCGTTTGTGCTTGTGAGGCATCGGTACGGCCTGGTTTAAACGCTACATTTACTTTGTAGCCTGCGTCGTTTGCAGCTTTTTCAACTGCTGCAGAACCACCTAACACAATCAAGTCGGCAATAGAGACTGCTTTTTTGCCAGCGCGCTTATTAAAGCGGGTTTGAATGTCCGTCAATGTAGCTAGCACTTTGTTTACCTCGTCAGGGTTGTTTATCTCCCAACTTATCTGAGGCTCAAGGCGTAAACGGCCACCGTTAGCACCACCACGCATATCAGTAACACGATGGCTAGATGCTGCCGACCATGCCGTTCTGATCAGTTCTTGCTTTGTTAGACCTGAGTTCAAGATTGATTTTTTCAGGGCGTTTATGTCCTTGTTATCAATCATCTTATAATCCGCTTTTGGAATTGGATCTTGCCAAGTCAGTACTTCGCTCGGTACTTCTGAACCTACATAACGGGCTCTTGGACCCATATCACGGTGGGTCAATTTGAACCAAGCTTTCGCGAACGCCAACTCATATTGCTTTGGATCTTTGCGGAAGCGTTCAATGACCTTACGATATTCAGGGTCAAATTTTAATGCTAAATCCGTGGTGAACATTATTGGTGCATGGCGTTTACCTTCAATGTGGGCGTCTGGCACTAGGTTTGCCGCAGCTTTGTTGTCAGGGATCCATTGGGTCGCACCTGCTGGGCTTTTTGTCATTACCCAGTTGAAGTTCATTAGGTTGTCGAGATAATTGGTTGACCATTGAGTTGGTGTGACCGTCCAAGCCCCTTCTAAACCGCTTGTTGTGGTGTCTGCACCTTTACCCGTGCCGCATTTATTTTTCCAGCCTAGACCTTGTGCTTCAATCTCTGCAGCGGCTGGTTCTTTACCCACACAATCAGATGGCTTTTTAGCGCCATGTGCTTTACCAAAGGTGTGACCACCCGCGATCAGTGCGACCACTTCTTCGTCGTTCATGGCCATGCGACCAAATGACATGCGAATATCTTTTGCGGCAAGTAATGGGTCTGGTTTACCGTGTGGACCTTCAGGATTGACATAAATAAGTCCCATTTCAACTGCTGCCAATGGACCCTTTAGCTTGCCTTTTTTGTCACGACGCTCGTCTTTTAAGAAAGCATCTTCTGGACCCCAATAAACTAAATCTGGTTCCCAATCGTCTTGACGGCCACCGGCGAAACCAAAGGTCTTAAAGCCCATTGACTCAAGCGCAACGTTGCCCGCTAAGACCATTAAGTCTGCCCACGATAGGCTACGGCCGTATTTTTGTTTAATAGGCCACAATAATCGTCTTGCTTTGTCTAAGTTCGCGTTATCAGGCCAGCTGTTTAACGGATCGAAACGTTGTTGGCCACCTGCCGAGCCACCACGGCCATCGTGTACACGATAGACCCCAGCGCTATGCCATGCCATACGGATCATAAAGGGACCATAATGACCCCAGTCGGCAGGCCACCAGTCTTGCGAATCAGTGAGTGTTTGCTCAATGTCTTTTTTGACTTGCTTAAGATCTAGTTTGCTAAATTCAGCGGCATAGTCAAAGCTTGCGCCATAAGGGTTGGATTCTGGGCTGTGTTGTCTTAATGGGCTTAGGTTTAGTTGTTCTGGCCACCAAAATTGGTTGGTTTTCGCTTCGCTCATTGCAGCAAAGCTCGGGGCTGATAGCGTTGTTGTTACTGCGAGCGCGACGGCAGACAACATCGTTCTAGATTTTCTATTCATGGGGTTTTCCCTCGTAATTAAAGTGTGTCTCAAACTGCGTGTTAAACTTTAGTTCACAAATTAAAAAGAGAAAATCCAGAAAAACAAATTGGTATGTTCGGAAAAATAAATCGATAAAAAATCTAACTTATCAAAGTGTTATATTTATTTTCTATAGCAAGAATATTTTTGAAGTAAAACTTTAATTTAGTCTTTTGCAATAATTGGCTTGGAACAGAAAGCTTGTAAGACCATATTGAATTTTGGTAGCTAGCTAGGTGCGCAAAGATTGTGCTTAATAGTCTCGTAATTGTATTGGGTATGAAAAAATATACGGCGGAGTAATGAGTCCTACTCCGCTTTATTCGCCAATATTGAAAATAGCAATGGCACTTGATGCCTGATATCTTGCTAAAGGGGGGATTGATACGCAAACCCCCTTAGAGCTATAAAGAGCAAGGCTACGGGCAGGGGCCTGAAAATGAAAACATCGGCTCTCCATGTAGGTCGTAGTAAGTGTGTGTACAACTATCACCACCGCCGCCACCACCGGTATTACCATGGCCTTGACTCAGCGGAATATTTCCCCAATTTGGGCTTGAACTACTTCCACCGCCGCCACCGCCGCCAGTACCACCTGAGCTACTTACCGTTTTAGGAAATGTTTTATCTATCGCGTCGGCTAAACACTTAGATATTTGACTGGCCTTCATTATTCCGACGCTACCGCCACTCTTCTGAATATCGAACAACCTTTCACCTCCAATTACAGTTCTTCGAGCATTGACCTCAGCATCCACGGTGCCATCAAGCATTTTTAAATCGAATACGACTTGATTTCGTGTACCTGCACCAAAGTATTTTGAGTGAACGGTAAAGTCGGTAACAATTTGCTTAGTTGTATCAAAATACTCCACAGTACCACCGATCCCAATAGAATAGATAGCGGCTTGAAAGTTGGCACCTGTTATCCTTATATCTTGGAATGAGCCTTTATAATTGCTATCACGATCCGCCTTATCATTAGCTTCAATTCCTAATTTACCTCTTGCTGAAAGATTATGAGCTAAATCCCATGCCTTCATCTCTGGGCTATTACTACAGTCGGTGGCTAACGTATTGGCCGATGTAGCTAGACTGTTGAATGATAGGTTTGACTGGTTAGAGCCAGAAACTAAAGAATCAAAACTAAAGTCCTGCCTTAAACTACGAGTGACATTCGTCATCACTTTGTAGCCATTGACGATAGTTTTATGAAGCGTTATCACATCAGCGGGGATCTGTTGCATATCGGCGATTTCAATAGTTAGATCTAGGGATATACCGCCTTGATTTTTATGCCTAATATAAAAGCCGTATGCTCGCTCTTGTGCGATGTCATAAACCACTAATTTGTTGGCAGCTGAATAGCAAGCTTCATCTTCTGGTCCACCAGAACTACCGACGAAGCATTGCATGGTGGGGACGTATTTAGATCTTGATGCGATACTTCTTGCCTCACTATAACCACAGTTATCACAAATGACAGACTCGTAGAAGTCTCTTGAACTAGTTGATGCCTCATTCGAACTTGCGCTGCTGCTGTTGGAGTTAAAAAGTAAAACAAAAAACAGTAATGTAATTACCTTCATATTATTTCCTTATATATTGGTCAATTCACGCACTGAGTTTACATTTATTTCTTTAAGTGTAAACATTTATTTATCATAACTCTGCTTGTTGCGCGCATTTAGGTTTTGGCTTCTTAACATTTTTAAAATGTAGTCCCCGCTTTACTCGCCAATATTGAAAATAGCAATGGCACTTGATGCCCTTTATTCAATAACTGAAAGCCGTGTCCAGACACCGCCTCTAAACCTTCAAAGCAGTTATATGGACTAAAAGGGTGCTCATCAAAGTGGGTAATTGTAAGACCTGTTTGCATTAATGACTGCATCACTTCGGCGATTGAGTGCGGCCAAGTCGCAATGGTTTGTTTGCTATCTTGGTGGTTCTCGGTATAGGTTGATTCTTCGCTAATATCCGGCTGAGTTTGTGGGAAGTAAGGGTAACCTAAATGAAGGTCAATACTTGGGTGAAACTCCACAAAACAAAACTGACCGCCGGGCTTTAATGCACGGGCAATAGTGGCAGCCCACTGAGATAAATCTTGTAACCAGCAAATGGTGCCATAGGATGCAAAGACAATGTCGAATTGTGTGGTATTCTCAAGCCCAAATTGCGTGATATCCTGACAGATAAAACTGGCATCAAGCCCAGTTTGTTGAGCCAATGTATTTGCTCGCGTAATGGCTTCTGTTGAAAAGTCGACACCAGTTACCTTAGCCCCCAACCTTGCGAATGATAGGCTATCTAGGCCGAAGTGACATTGTAGGTGAAGCAGACTCTTGCCTGATACATTACCAAGTAGCTCACATTCAATGGGATTGAGCGAAGAGGTACCTTGTAAAAAGCGATTGACGTCATAAAACTCAGAGTCAAAATGTGCCTTGGCTCGTTCTTCCCATGCCGCACGATTGAGAGAGACATAATCCATATTGAATTCCCTATTTTTGTGGATTTTCTTTAACAATAAAAAAGTTGGCTCTGTTAGTCTAGCAAAGCAGTCTAATCAGCCGATCTGGTTAGACTGCTTTTGTACTTTTCTTCAATCAAACAGGCGGCAGCGATACATAGATGGTCCATGTTTTTTGCTGCAATTATTTGTGCTGACTTTGGCAATCCGTTCTCATCAAAACCTAAAGGTACAGATGTAGCTGGTAATTCTAGTGCATTGAATAAGCCTGCGTAAGCGAAATCGGCGGGATGGAAGAGCATTTTGCCATGTTTTGGCGCCGCGCTTGGAAATACAGGCATAATCAATATACCATTGTCTCCAAGCTGATTTTCGATGTCTTTTTGTAACCCTAGTCGTGTTTTTGGATCAAGGCTGACGCACTTTTTGAGGATTGGGAGTGAGTACTGATAAGTTAGTGTTGCTAAAATAGCAGGAAGTGAATACTGGCTTTTATGAAGCATGTATTTAACTAACTCCTGAATTGGACGGATTCCTTGACCATCTGATATAAGTTCGGCAATGGAAAGGTGCTGTACTGCTTCAATCCATATCATCAATGCATCTTTAATGGCATGGTGGTTCCATGATTGTACATTGGCCCCCATTGAAGCAAACATTTGACCCAATACATCAATAGGCTCACTCACGTTTGCGGCAACAGCTCTTGCAAAGGTAACCTTAGGTGATGAGCACATAAATACAGAAATTTCTGTTATATTAATGTCGCAGCTAGAAAAAGCGGGTAAATGTTTGACGTTCTTATCCAGGCCATCAGGGCCTGCCATGATCTTTAATAGCGGCATTAAGTCTTTAGCTGTTTTAGCTATTGGGCCTGCGCAAAAAAATGCTGCGACTTTTTGAGCATCCTGATTTTCTAGTCCAGTATCATGAAGAGGAGGGTGGCCTGTTAATGGAACTAGGCCTCCCGACGGTTTATGGCCATAGACTCCGCAAAAAGCCGCAGGGATCCTTATTGAGCCACCACCATCGGTTCCTACGCCAAAAGGTACGATACCAGCCCCAACTGCGGCAGCATCACCTCCACTGCTGCCTCCAGAGGTGTAGTTCAAATTCCAAGGGTTAGAGGTTTTTCCGTAGACTGGATTACTACATTCAGGCCACAACGCCATTTCTGAACAGTTTGAAAGGCCAATAACAATAGCACCAGCCTTTTTTAAACGGGCGACAACAGTGGCATCATTCGATGCGT
This sequence comes from Pseudoalteromonas maricaloris, assembly GCF_024746855.1. Taxonomy (NCBI): domain Bacteria; kingdom Pseudomonadati; phylum Pseudomonadota; class Gammaproteobacteria; order Alteromonadales; family Pseudoalteromonadaceae; genus Pseudoalteromonas; species Pseudoalteromonas maricaloris. Next base: position 1,043,952 of record NZ_CP024626.1, read on the forward strand.
ATTTTTCTATGCGTTTCATTGATCCAACTGTATGAGGAAGTCCTTCAAAGCCAAGACTCTCCTTTACTGTAAACGGCACACCATGTAAAGGTCCAACAACCTTACCTGATTGGATCATCAAGTCCGCTGCCTTCGCTTCTTTCAAAGCTAAAGCAAAACGCTCAATGACAACTGCATTGAGTTTACTGTTGCGTAGACATGTTTGAATGGCGGCCTGTACGACTTGGAATGAAGTCACCTTACCATTCAAAATGTCTTCGGCAATAACAAATGCACCTCGTTTCCAGCATATGTAAGGTGTATCAGACATATGTTTACATTTCCATTTCTGATATTTCTCTTGAGTCAACCTGAGCCGGTTGGTCGTCATTTTTCATCATCGACTGCAGAGGGGGGGTGTGCTTTTTATCGTGCGTTAAGCAACGTAAATGATCACCCATATTTGTGTACGGAGAAGAAAGTGAAGAGTTTACCTTCGCTTTCTTCACATAAAACGAGGGAATACAGAAAATTACAGTAGACTTTATGAGGTCTGAGGCAATTGCAATAAGACTCTTGGTCATGACTACTCCATGCTTTATGTTGAATTGCCATTTTACTTTTTTCATCACATATAGGCGAAGTCGAGCTAGTTTAAAGAAATATCGAGAAACGAATCGAGCGCGATCTTTATCGTTAGTCGCCTTGTATAATCTAAAATTTATTGTTTTTTCATAGAGGTTAGGTATTAATTCAGGATCTAATGGTTGAGACGGATCTATTTGTTCAGTTATAAGCTCTAGTAACTCTGGAAAAGGGTAGCATTTAGGAGCATTTTCTTTACTAAAGCGGGGAAGCAATTTTGCAAAATGGTTAGCAGAGCGGCCATCTAGGTAACTACCGTTGATGAAATTAGGTAGTACGACATGGAAATAGCCCATATTGGCGACTTTAAGTGTCCAAGCCATTTTGAGAGGGTCGTTCATAATGAGATACCAATTACTCCAACTATCTTGGAGTGCTAATTGAGCTTTTACATGACGCTCCATTGCGTCAACATAATCCTGTGTAAGTTCATGATTTCGATCCTTGCTAATCATAGATGCTATTTGAGTGATTTCATGTGCAACATAAGCAAGACCTGCACTGTTTGCAGGGTCAAAAGTGAAAGCGGCATCTCCAAGTAAATACCAGCCGCTTTTTGAGTAATATTGCTCAGCTTCGTACATGTAGTTGTTGTAGCTACATGTATCATCTATGCTACCCGAACGTATCATGGCTGAAATGGAGGGATGGTCATTGTCTAGAATAGTTAGTAAGGATTCTAACTGAACATTTTTTTGTCCTAATAGCTCTGGCCGATAGGTTATGCCTATACTTACGTGATCTTTGCCTGTACTCGCTTTGAGAGGAATAATCCAAATCCAATATCCTTGGCCATAAAAATGATGGGTAACATAGTATGGATCATAGCAGTGGTGGTTAACTCGAGTATCCGTCATTTCAAACAGTTTTGTACGGTCAAACGAATTCATCCTGAACCAAAAAGAGCTGCGTTGATAAGCAGGGGCTTTATGCAGTTGCAATTGTTTGGCTAGTAGTCTTCGTCTTCCACTCGCATCAATAACCCAGTCAGCGTCAATGTGGGTGGTCTCTCCGTTTTGCCCTTTGAGAACAACTTGATGTTTATGGTCATTATTATCAGATAAAATAACCTCCTGTACATCTTGATCTATTCTACGTATTCCTAATGTCGCATTGATATCTCTAATATCTTGATCGAATACGTTGCGATTTAGATTAAAAGACGGGAGTCGGTTTATTCCGGGGGCTTCATGTACAACATATTTGTTACACTTTTTGTCGTAAGATTGTTTAAAGTAATAAGACAAACCATATTTATGATAATGTTTTTCTTCTAGCAGAGTACTTAATCCAATCGCATTTAAAAATTGGACGGTCACTTCTACAGTGGATTCCCCAACCAAAGGAGAACGTGACTTTTGCTTACCTACTAATGTTACATTTATATCAGGGAATTTCTTTCTGAAGTACATAGCAGCTAGGTTACCTGCAATACCGGAACCCATTATGATTAAGTCGCTTTTCATTGTTTTTCCTTAATTACGATCTAACGAAAGCTAAACGTATCTACCTGGAGAGATAATGTGATTTGGGTCGATACTAGATTTTATGTTTCTAGTTAGCTTATGTGCACTTAGCTGTCGTTCATTAAATAGTTGTACTTGCCCAGAGCCAATTCGATACGGTACAAATCCATTGCGTAAACCGGCCTCATACAAAGCTTTATAGCAAGCTATCGCTTGCTCACTTTCGGTTGTGCTGCTCGCTGAAAAGAGTATTGGAAGCGTGCTATCAAAAGCAAAAGGTGAGATGCTCGTTAAAGTGATTGGAGCATCAAAGCCATAAACGTTACATATATCTGTAACCATCTTGACGTAACGATCACAATCCTTCCCTGACATAGATACTATTGGTGCATACCAAAGCAGTCCACACTTATCTCTCGCAGGGTTGAGGTTTTCATCGGGTGGAGGATTTCTTGCTCTCCAATATGCTAAGGGGAGGGCTACTTCGTCTGGCTTTCCAGCCATCATTGATAGGCCTTTACCCATTTTTTCAAGGAGTGTAGTTACGTTTTCTGAGCAAACCTTAGGCAAGTAGCTTACGGCTGACTGCAGAAAACTGAGTTTTGCTTTATTGATAAAGAGAATTTTTACAGTATTAGGGGACAGCTGTTTTTTAATGAATTTTTTTGCTGACTTTACACTGTCTTTAGTTCCGTATATGGCACCAAACCCAAACCAAGATTTGATATTGTGTACCGATGCATATTTTTCTATCTCATTTGGATCTAGTGGGTTGGTATTTCTATTATTTCTTAAAGATGCTAGTGTAGAATTCATCGTGATTGTGCGAGTTGAATTAATAATGTTAATCCCACCAACTCCTAAGCTGGGAATTGACAAAATATTTCTAACTGAATTTACAATGCTTTCGAGGCTTTCTGACTCAGGCAGCCAAAAGTAAAATGACATTACCTCAGGTGTTCTGCGGGCTAGAGTGATTGTGGCACTAGTGACTATTCCATAATTACTTTGGCAAAATAGGCCGTCTGAATATGGGCCAATTCCCCATTTATATGCGGCACGATATCCCTTTTCCTCCAAAATTTCCGACATGGGAGATTTATATTCTTCCCCATTCGGCAACACTGCATTTATTGAGATTATGGACTGAAAATGGTCTGAAATCGGTGTTATTCCATAACCTTTTTCAAGTGCGTTACCAAGTATACTGCAATCAGGTCCAGCCCCTGTAACAGGAACTAAAAAGTCAGTGTTTCTATCTTGGAGAAATTTATACAATTGACCTTGAGTAACTCCTGGCTGAAGTTCTATAAGTCCTAGTTCGGCGTCGAAATAAACAATTTCGTTTAACTTGGATAAATTAACTATAATACTGATTCGGCCATCGCATTCCGTTGGAGGGATGGCACAACCATATCCCCAGTTTTTTCCTGTACTCACAGGATGTAGTACGAGATTATAAGTGTTAGCTATCTTGACTATATCTTTAATTACCTCAACGTTAAGTGGGTAAACAACTCCTTGTATCGAGCTCGCTCTCTTAATTGTGTCTGCTATAGAGAGCTGATCGATGTTGTTACCAAAGTGAGCTTCGACAGAGTCTGATAGCTCATCGAATAACGTCTCGAGCAGATCTGTTGAGTTTGTAAAGTCGTTCATTTTAAAAATTTAACCCTGAAATACGTAGGAATAATTTAAGCTGATTAAAATCCGACTTTCTATCCTTTGGTAAACGCTGATACATTTTAGATATTGAATTATCTAAGCTATTATTTTTCTTTTTTTTCCCGTTTGTAATAACTACAGATACTGGACTGATTGGTGTGGAAAATACTTTAAAATCACTACTTAGGTTATCACTTACAACTTTTTTGAACTCTTCTATTGAAAATGCTGCTTTAAGTGAGTAATAGTAATCTTTTGCCAGTATAGAATTTTGTTCCAAGCCAGAGCGGGATACAAAATAATCTATAGATTTTTCTTTTTTTAATTTTCCGAAATCATTTATGTATAGGAATCCACCAGGTTTTAATACTCTAGATATTTGTTTGAAAGTTTCATTTAAATGATGTAAGTCGGGAAGGTGGTGTAATGCCATTGAAGAACATAAAACATCAATACTATTATCTTTAATAGTGCTCAATTGGCAAATATCCTCCTCACGAAAACTAATGTTAAAAAGCCCTTTATCATTAGCTATCTTCTTTGCTTTTTCAAGCATCGGGAGTGATAAATCAACACCTAAAAATTGACATTGCGGATTTAACTGCGCAATCATGCTTAGCAAAATACCTGAACCACACCCTAAATCTAGCACTCTATCATTAGGGGATAGTAAAAAGCATGTTTTGGATAAGTGATATAAATAAGTGCCAGACAGAGTTCCTGAATCTTTGCCACCTTCAGTGTAAGCTTCCACAGCCGGTATATTATCCATAATTAATTCAGGTTCAGCCTCTCGAACAAAGTCTGAGTGTCCAAGTAGCTCTCTATATGCTGTTTTAATAAGCCCAATGTCCATTGTTATCCATTCCTATTCAATGATTTAAAACTTTCAAAATAAAAATCTTTTATTTTCGACATGTTTTCAAAATTAATTTGAAACTCACTTAGTGCGAGTTCAGTATCCTCTTTACTCCATTGTGGTATTTTTTGAAACTCAGGCTCAAATGGAGAGCTTTCAGGAATGAAAACGTTGTCAAACTTTTTCTCACAAAAAAATTCATAAAGATTTGTGTTGCTATTTATCATAAAACCTGAGCGATTATATATTTCTTTAAATTTCTGGATTGCATTAGGTACATCGAGAGTTAGAGCTACCGCTAGAGCATTATTATATTTAGGATGATTTTTTATTTTTCCTAGCTGACTGAATAACAACACATCTCTGAAAAATCTTAGACTGCTTGGGTGAACAGATATCGCGAGGTTATCAATATATCGAGAGCGCTTAGCCCAGCGAAACATAATGTTATACAGCATCAATGAAACGCCAAATCCTTTTTTAACTGCCAATGCACCTACTTCTGCAACTCTCCTTTCAGCTTGACGAATCGACAATATCTCTTGTTGGTGAATGCTCTCCATTGGTAATCCAATGTATGAGTCCTCTATTAGAGATAAAGTACCAACAACTTCATCGCCTTTCTTTGCGATAAATACAGTCGAACTTGAACTAAGATTGAAGGCTGTAAGCTCAGGCATAGGCTGGTTCTTAGGTATAATGCCTCTCTCTTTATACATGTAATCAATTAAGTTTATCGCTTGCTTTCTTTCGTCATAACTATTTGCAAGCTTATATATGACACCATTGTTTTCTTTTATTGATTTACATATTTTTTTAAATGCTAAAGAACGATAAACTGAAGTTGGTATTAAGTTTTCTAAAGACAGCTTTTTATATTTCAACGTGTCCATGTGATACTTCCTTTGGTATAAAAATATTTAGATTTTGATAGAGCGTGTAGCTTTTTCTAGTAATCTATGAGAGATAGGTGTCTCACTTTTCTGCCACTTATTACATATATTTAAAACCCAATTTGGATTATCTTTTGCACAGTCATTTAACCAGTTAGCAACAGAGTCTATGACATATTTGTCTTGGTCAGACTTAAGGTTATTTAGAATTACTTCTGCTAATTCAGGAGCTTTCTTTAATTCAGGTATATGTTTACACCATACACCGCGGGGCCTAATACTCTCTGATGCAAATCGCCTAATTCTAGGTGAGTCGGAATATGTTAATGGTTCCAGTACGCTAATTGCTGCTGTAATATCGGAAGCTATGTCCGCCCTAACAGCAAGCCAAGACCATTCACGAACACCAAAGTGATGGTCATCAATCAATGGTATAAGTGAGCCTATTTTTTGTTCTAGATTAAGGTTGTTATCACAGCCAATAGCGTAGGCAACCCACCCTCGAACTGAGTCGGAAGGATGTTTCTGTAGCGCTAATTTATCTTGCGGAGACAGTTTTGAATTTAACAACACTCCCATGGCTGACATTCTTTTCGTGATCCCTAAGTTTCTCGATTCAGATATAGAAATAAGGTCATCGGAAGTGAACAGACGCAAAGATGTTGCTAACTCTGCAAAATCAACCTCCAAGCATTCGACTAATGTCTTAGATTCCGTAATCCCATGATTTAATTTATCTAATTCTAATTGGGTTAGTTGTCCTTTTCGGCTAGCCCCTTTTTCCCTTGTTGCCGTATTCATTTTTCATATAACCTATAACTGTTTAGCCATCTAATAACTTGACATCTAACTATTTGGTGCTACAGTAAATCAAATTATCAACTCAATGTAAATAAAAAACAAAAAATGTTTCTTTGTGTGAATTTTTGTTTTATTTGATGTTGTGTTTTCGGAGGCGCCTCATCTCTTAAGTTGATTTATGCTTTAGTGTTGGTTATCCGCCGATATTTTAGCTGTTTCAAGGCTTGAATCGACTCGACTCATGGTAGAATGGGTGGTTTGTTAAAAATTTATTCTCTTTGTGATGCTTCGTGTTGTGTAAAGTTAAAAAATTGAGGTGATTTATGTCTGAAAATAAAGAGTTCAGCTTTTCTGAAAAATATAAGCTACTCCTCTCATTAGAAGGTCGAAAGACTGACATTATAAATATGCAGTCCGTTTTTATTATTTTATCGATGGCAAACTTAATTAATTTAAGTTGCCAGAAAGAATTAGGTAAATACGATATGCAGGAGAATAGACTTGTAATACTTTTAAAATTATACAAAGAAAAAAAATCTTTACAGGTCAGTGATTTTTCAAAGCTACTAGATATTTCCTCTGCTACGGCGACAAGCTTATGTAAACGTTTGGAGAGAGATGGGTTAATAACAAAAGTTCGCTCTGAAAGTGATAATAGGCAGGTTTATACCACGCTAACAAAAGAGGGAATTAGTTTTGTTGAATCAATAGCTTTTTCTCATAAAGACTGGATCGTAAATTTACTTGATGGAGTAAATAAAGACGAGCTTAGTCAGTTTTTTACTTTGGCAAAAAAAATTAGTGTTGAACTCAACAGTAATATTGAAAATATATCAAAAAAGGAATGATAGATGAAGATTCTTTATATTTCTTCAAGTGTTCGAAGCGAACAGTCACTTACTAATAAGCTTGCAAATGAGTTTATTGCGAAGTTGCAAACTCGATTCCCTGAAAGTGTGGTCGTTTCTAGGGACTTGGGAGACCATCCGGTTAAAGGGCCTGATCTGCAATGGACTCAATCAAATACAACTCCAGATTTGGATAAAAGTTCACATGATTGGGATGTGTTGGCTCAATCAGATGCGCTTATTGAAGAAATTGTAAGTGCGGACAGAGTTGTTATTTCAGCACCTATGTATAATTTTTCCGTCCCATGGACTTTAAAGTGCTACATTGACAATATCGTACGAAACGAGCGTACTTTCACAATTGACCCAGTAGAGGGCTTTAAACCAAAACTATCAGCGGATAAAAAACTGGTATTAATTACCTCAAGTGCTGGTAGCTATGAGTCAGGTACGCCAATGGAAGCCTATGATTTCTGTACACCTTATATTCGTTCTGTATTTGGGTTCATGGGACTCACGGATTTTCATGCAGTATCAGCAGTTAATCAATGGGCAAGCGAAGAAATGAGAAATGAGGCGATAAACGAAGCACATGATGCTTTGGAGGCGTTGTCGGTCTCTTGGTAATATGGATGAGTTTTGACTAGAGAAAAATTATTTAAATCTATTCACTGCTTACTCTCTAATAACTAGGCTATAAAACTGTTCTAAATTAATATTGGAAGTTATCGATATAGGTCAGTTTATTCTGACAATATCGATAACTTTATCACCCTCAGAATTGTTATGCGCCTGAGGAATAATTGTTTTATTTCTTCGGGTCGTGCTTGTCGAACCACCACTGAATATAAGCTACTTTGTTTAGCAGGTTAGATGGCCTTTTGGTTATTCCGTGTGAGGCATCTGGAATTCTGACCATAGCTGTTTCTACACCTTGTAGCTTAAGCGCTTGATAATACTGCTCAGTTTCTGAGATTGGTGTACGATAATCCGCTTCACCTGTCAGTAGCATGGTTGGGGTTTTTACATTACCCACATAGCTAATAGGCGAGCGTTTCATATAATGTTCCATGTGCTCCCATGGTTTTCCTGGGAACCAGTAGTCCGCAAAAAATGGATAGAAATCTGCTGTTAATACAAAGCTATACCAGTTGATCACCGGTTTTGCTACGACTGCTGCTGCGAATCTATCCGTGTGACCGACAGTCCACGCGGTGAGCACGCCGCCACCTGAACCGCCCGTAACAAACAAGCGGTCTTTGTCTATATAGCCTTCGCCAATCAGGTGATCTACACCTGTCATTAGGTCGTCAAAGTCATGGCTTGGGTAGTTATGGTGGATAGTTTGAGCAAACTCTTTGCCGTAGGAGTCGCTGCCTCGTGGATTCATAAAAAGCACTACGCTGCCTTGGGCAGCAAAAAGCTGTACCTCGGCGCTAAAGTGTGGGCCATAGTTTGCAACTGGGCCACCGTGGATCTCAAGTACGAGCGGATACTTTTTAGATTTATCGAACCCAGGAGGGTAGGCGACCCAAGCTTGAATTGGCAGTTGATCATGTGTCGACTTTAGCCAAACTTCTTCAACTTTTGCCAGTGTTTTATCGCCAAGGGCATCTTCGTTAAGCTTTGTAATTGGTCTTGGCTCGCCGCGTTTTACAATTGCGACATCGGCAGGGCGCTGGGTATCTGCGAGTGTAAAAGCCACTAATCCACGGTCACTGATGGCATAGTCACCACCTGAATAGGGGCGACCAAAACTAACACTACCAATGGCATCCGTTATCTGCTCAAAACGCCCTTTTAACGGCTGATAGCCAAGTGTGGTTTTCCCTTCACTGTCATAACTCACATAGACGCCACGGCTGTTGGCGGCCCAAGTGACAGAGGCAAGGCTTCTATCTAAATCGGCTGCATAGGTTTTGGTTTCGCCTGATTTGAGATCTTTGACATAGAGTAGGCTATTCTCGTAATTGGTTTTTTTATCATCATAACCAAGGTAAGCCAGATAGCGGCCATTAGGTGACACCTCTGGGTGATTATCTGGGCCAACTCGGTCAGTTACTGCTGTGATTTCAAGCGAGTTTAGGTCTAGCTTATAGACTTCGCTGTTGGTTGGGTTTAATTGGTTATCCTTGTGGCGATTAGCCGAAAAATACAGCGTCTTTGCGTCATCAGCAAAACTCAGTTCGCCGCCATGATCAAAGTTGCCAGAGGTTAACTGTTTTGCGTTGCCACCGTTGGCGTCAATTTTGAAAATATGATTAAAGCCCGGTTCGGTATAACCAGCACCGTCGGCGCGATAGTATACCTCATCGATAAATACGGGGGGTTTTGCCCATTCTGCCCCTTTAGGTTTCCCTGCAACAGATACCGGTGGTGCCTTTTGGCTGGGAACAAACTGGCTAAAGTATAAGCTTTTACCATCTGGTGACCAATGTAGTCCTGATGGTCCATGGGCTAAATTGCTGATCTTGGCAATGGCACCGGTTGCTAACCATTTCACATAAATTTGGCTGCTACCGTCGCGAGTAGAAACAAAAGCGATGCGATCATTACTAGGCGACAGCACAGGAGAATAATCCATGTGCAATCCAGAGGTAACTGGCTGCATTGCATTGGTAGCAAGGTCTACAGACCAGATATTACCGACTTTTCTATCACTTTTGATATCCATGCGGTTGCGTACGAAGAAGACTTTGTCACCGTCATTGGTGATGTCAATTTGATTAGCATATTCAAGATTAAATATATCGGTTGGCTCAAGCGATGCGGCTTGCACAGCGCAAGCTGAGCTTGCAATCGCGACGCCTGCTAGAAAGTATTTCATGACTCATCCTGTTTCTAATTATCATTTCCACTATGCGCCATATTGCAGCTTAATCAACTCTTTGCGGTGAACAAATTAAAAATCCATAAAAAAGTGCTTTACCTCAACTTAGCTTGCGGTTTTATTGTTGCTACCAGTTAGCGAAATTTATAATGAAGAGGATGATATGTACTTAGAACACGTAAATTTGGTAGTTAGCGACCTAGAAGAGGTGCTTCACTTCTATCGCGTCGCATTTCCTCACTGGAAAATTAGAAGCAAAGGGCAAGGCGAGTGGTATGGCAAAGCACGAACCTGGCTGCATTTTGGTGATGACTACCAGTATATAGCGTTTAGCGATCACGGTGAGGGTCAAAACAGATCACTCGAAGGTCACCAAGTCGGCTTGGCACATTTTGCCTATGTGGTTCAAAGTATCGAGCGTGTCGTCAATAGGTTAACCGAAGCAGGTTATGTAGTCGATAAAGTCGGAGCGCAGCATCCACACCGAAAAAACGTTTACTTTATTGATCCAGCCGGATATGAAATTGAGTTTGTGGAATATATGAGTGATCTGCCCTCTGAGCGTAATAGTGACTAATGTAAAAAATAGGCCCAAACTAGGGCCTATTCGTGCGTTATATCTATTGTTGATAGTTTGACCAATGTTTAATTTGTTCAAATACCGCTTTCGGTGGTGCCGTTTCCTCATGCACTAATTGAATGTCGGTATGCATGATGGACCGTTTAGGATGCATTTCAGTCGTTTGATGCGAATGACCGCTGTTCGCACCACTCCAGAAGCGTGTAAAATTCAGTATTAAGCTTGACCATTCATCGTAGTCAGTCAAAATGGATGTGTTTTCACTGTCATCATTGAGGTTAAAGTCCACTAAAACATCAGAAGTGCTGCCATTACAGTTGAAATCAATGGCTTCTGAGTTGGGATTATTAAGGCCTTTTGATTCGTCCAATTTGGCTTCGTCTAATGGCAGGTTTTTACCATGAGAGTAGTCAATAACAAAGTTCGTAATATCATCTGTCGGGCCGTTTAAAATTGCAGTGCCTTCCGGAAAGCAGTTTTCGTTTTTACGGAACCAGCGACGTAAGTATCGATCGCCTTCGTTATTGCCAATGGTTGATAACCCACTGAGTTGATACAAATAATTCATCACGCTAAAGTGATTTGGCTTAAAGTTAGTATTTTCATTGCCGCCGTGATACAAACCGAGATTATGCCCCAATTCGTGCATAATCGTTCCTGCTTGGTAGTTGTAGGTCACATTGGTCATGAGCTCAGACTCTAAGTTCAGTCCCCAATTCCCCAGCGAGATAATAAGGTCGTTGCCAAATAACTCAGCTAAGCCAGAAGATCCGCCACTGCCGTCTGCTTCTTGACTGTTTGCCATCAGCATATAGTGAAAAATTGGCCGGCGTTTAAGGTCAAAATGCTTGGCTTTATGATCAAGAATACTCGGCGCTTGCTCTGAACTTGCAAAGGTTGTGGTTTGTACAAAGGGGATCTGCTCGCCGCCACCCAAATCATGTTGTTCAGGTGATAAGCCTTCTGTTTGGTGATACAAGTTACCTACGTCAAAGTGCACTGCTATATCTTGAGCTGCAAACGCCGCTTTTACTTTGTCTAGTGCGGGTTTGTGAGGCGTAATACCTGCATCATTACTTTCCATATAGTCAACTTCTATGAAAATATCTCTGACGCCAGCTCTTGCACCCCATTCGTATAAAGGTAAGCCTGCGAATGTGCCACCAGGCTGCTCTGAACAATCAGGGATTCCATCTAAGTCCTCATCTTTATCACAGAGCACATCATTATTGCCGCCAGGTGTAAAAAAGGCGGCAGATTGCCAATCGCTAATCGAATTGGTATCTGTTAATAGGCTTGTTCTGACAAGGCTTTGACCTAGTTGATTTGAAACTGGTAATAACTCGGCACTTTCTTGCCATTCTGAAGGCGTTGCTGGTGCTTTATCACTTTCACCAAAACGGACAAAATCAACCGTTTCACCTTGCTTGTTTTGTAATTCGACATACCCAGATATATACCATGCTGGCGCAAACTGTCCATCGCCGACTAGCATCAACTGATTAGAGCTTGTAACGCTGCGCTGCCATGTTTGAGGTCCATGTTCATTTTGCACTACGATATATTCGCCCGGTTCAAGTAGCTGTGACTTCAACGGAAAGACTTTAGTGCCGCCATCATCGTAGTTTTCCAACTCGATGCTTTCGGCAACAAGTTGATAATTACTCAAATCGATAGTTTCGTCTGTACCGTTGTAGATTTCTACCCAGCGGTTATCATCGATGTACCTAGACGATGAAATCTCGGTGATAAGTAAATCTTTCTGTCCAGTAACAAAAGTAAGCTTTTCAGCTTGGGCGATGGCAGTCCCATAAAAGTTGGTCACCGTTTCTGAGATGGTTAATTCATATTCAGTGCCTGCTTTAAGGGGCTCCATTGGTGTTAAAGAAAAAGCGTATCCATCTTCTTGCTGTGTTTGTCCTACTGAAAATTCTACGCAAGTTTGATTACCAGATTCTCTTATATGAATTGCGCCATTACACTCTGAAGTACCAATTTCACTTGACCAAGACGCGGACATATTGTCGTCAAAGTGCAGCTGGATCTCACCTGTTAAGCTAACCCGAGTCGCTGAGGACTCTGGCAAACTTGTCATTAGTCGTGGTGCTGTTGTATCGATAATTTCTATCTGAACTTCTGCAGAGTTTGTGAGGTCGCCATCGCTCACGCCGAAGTGCAAAATCTCTTTAGTTATGTTGTTATGAGTTGGGGTATAGCTGTATGTCTGCGTTGTTGCATTAATTAATTCAACAACACCCGAAAGTGCCGGCTCGAAAGTGACCTCCAGTGCATCGCCATCTTCATCTTTTACATCCAGAGTAAATTCTAAGGTGTTGTTATATTCAAGGCTGTGTTCTGACCCTGTAATTAGAGGGGCTCTATTTATTTGTTTGATGGTGACAGAAACTTCTTTTTCTGCCTTATCACCGTCATCATCTGTAGCAGTTATCAAGAAGGCTACTTTGGTATCTTCAGTGACTTCTGGTGCAGTAAAAGAAAGACTAGAATCGCCCAAGGTAAGATCGATGACGTCTGGTCCTGAGGTTTGTTTTATTGTGCGAGACGAAATTGATCCATCACTGTCTGAAATTGTAACCCCACCACTTAGGAAGCTCCGCTCCCCAATGCTTGCTTCGATTGCGGTTACGATTTCTGGTGGAGTATTCTTATCATCACCGCCAAAAAGGTCACAAGCACTCAGGTGTACTAATCCTAAGCTGATTAAAGAGAGTTGAAATATTTTTTTATTCATTATTATTTTCTCTGATTGTTACAATATACTTACTAAAAACTTACCCTTTTTAGGGTCTTTAAGTACAGAGGTTGATGTTAATGAATGTAAAAATAGTCAACGCGGGGTTTATTCTGCTCTCAGCTTGGCTGTTAAAACATGATCTTCCCATTTTCCAGCAATGCGTAGATATTGCTTAGCATAGCCTTCTTGTTCAAAGCCTAGTTTTTGCAACACTCGTGCGCTTGCCACATTGCTGGGCATATAATTTGCCATGATCCTATGCATGTTTCGCTGATCGAACATATGTGAGATTGCAGCTTCTAAGATCTCGGTCATATAGCCTTGACCCGCAAATTGTGATGCTATGGAGTAGCCTAAATAACAAGCTTGAAATGGACCTCGTGCAACTTGGGTGAAGCTACATAGCCCAGCTATCTGAGGCCGTTCTGGTAATAATGCAATAAAGTGATAAGCGGTATCGGATCGTGCGGCATGTTCGGCTTGCTCTGTGTGAGCCAACCAATAATCCATTGAGTAGTAGCTTTCTGGTCGAGACGGCTCCCACGGTGCAAAGTAATCACGGTTCTCTAGGTGATAAGTGACAAGCTTCTCTGCATACTCTGAAGTGAGTGCAACAAGTTTTGTTCTTGCTGTACGGATCATATCCTCAATAACCCAAACTTCTCGTCATTTACCCACTCGCCGTTAATTTGGAAGTTATGTTTTAGCGTGCCTTCAAGCTCAAATCCTAGTTTTTTGAGTAAATGGTGAGAGGCTTGATTTCCTTGCGTAACGGTGGCGATGAGCTTGTGGTAATTACATTCGTGCAAGGCAAAATCAATGACGGCCTTAGAAGCTTCAAAGGCGTAACCCTTTCCTTGAAATTTGGGTGAGAGCATAAAACCTAACTCAGCCTGTTGAAATGGTGTCCACATACTTAAAAATCCGTGTAGCCCGATAGGGGTCGCTGTGGCCGTTTCTTCAATCACTAAGGTGAGCCAAGTGTTATCTTCTTTGTGCCACTGCCCAAGTCCGGCGCTTAAACCATGGTTAAACTTTTCACGCAGTGTAGCTTCATCGGTGATCTCACCGACAAAACGCATGACATCTGGTTGTTGATGAAGTTCTAACCAAAGCGGCCAGTCTGTATTAAGTATAGGTCTTAAGGTAAGTCTTGCTGTGGTGAGCTGCATGTAAAGTCCTTTCGCTTAGTTAACTTTCACTTATTAAACATGTACGGCCAGACTATCACAAATTATTGATTTATCACGTTTCTTATTTCTTCAATTAAGACAATGCTCGCCTCATTGTCACCGTGAACACATAAGGTGTCGGCGCGTAAGGAAAGTGACTTCCCGCTTGCAGTTGTAACACTGCCTTGCTGGTGTAATTGCTTAACTTGCGCAAGTAGCGCTGATTTGTCATGCACTGCGCCCGCTTCAGAGCGGGGAGTAAGTAAGCCTTCATCGGTGTAGAGTCTATCGGCAAAGGCTTCAAAAATCAGTGATACATTATAGTCGTCGGCGAGTTGTTGGTGACTTGCTTGTTGCGCAGTGGCTAGCACCATCAACTTAAGCTCACTTGGATAGTGTGAAATGGCCTTGATAACACAGCTTAATATCCTTTGTGACTTCATCATATCGTTGTAAAGTGCGCCGTGTGGTTTTACATAATTTAGTGTTAAGCCTTGCACCTTTGCCATCCCTTCAATTGCGGCAATTTGGTAATGTAAGGCGTTGATTATCTCTTGCTCAGAGAGCTGCATTGAGCGGCGGCCAAACCCTTGGCGGTCTGGATAGCTTGGATGTGCGCCAAGCGTCACTTGATGCGTGTTGACCAGCTTTAGTGTTTGCGCGAGTACATCAGGATCTCCTGCGTGAAAACCACAAGCGACATTGGCCATGTCGATATGTGGCATTACGTGTTCGTCTAACCCCATTTTCCAAGCGCCAAAGCTTTCACCCAAGTCGCAATTTAATAACATGCTTATTTCCTACTTCGTTACTGCAAGCTCTAAATCTTGTCTATCTGTCACCAATAAATGGTGTGGACTATTCATAATACAAAACTCAGGTGCCGCTTTTGCTATGGCTAACTGAGCTGTCAGGCTGGAACCCCAAAAAACCGGAAGCTGCCCCTCTTTACAAATCAATGGCTCGCCAAAATTGGGCTTGCTAAGATCTTTGATCCCAACCTCATTAGGTTCACCAAAATGAAGTGGTAACGCATAGGGAAGTCGGCTCAGTGTTGCCGCTTGAATGGCACTAATAAGATTTTGCTTGATTAATGGGCGCATCGCCAATATTTGATTTGCCTCGTACTTATCCACTGAGTTGCAAGGCAAGTTACTGATGTAAAGTGGTAAAGGCGTGGTTGGATTCGCCGATGGCGGGTTTATTCCATACTGCGCGAGTAAGTTATCAAAAGAAAGATAACTGGCAAAAGCAAAGGTAACTAAATCGTCGCGCCAGTGCTCTTCTATATTATGGCATTCTTGGGCGAGCTGGCCATGCTTTAAAATCTGATACTTGGGGAGGTGGTAGCGAATGTCTATATCTTTCCCCAAAGTGTCAAAGTTAAAATTACCCGGCTCGCTGGGCGGAATAATTAGCTTGCAAACAGATTGATTACTCTCACAAAAGCGAAAGAATGAATATGCTTCGCTTTGCGGCAAAATAATCACATTACATTGTGTGAACCCAGGCACGAACCCTTTAGTAGGGCCCGTATAATCACCATCCTTGATCATTTTTCTTATTGCATGTGGTGCACTTAAAGAAGCACTGGGATCCATAGATTCCTCCAATTAGTGGTTTACTGTAACAGGCAGTGACCCTTCCGCTTTCGCTATTCCTAAAATCACTTTGGCCAGCGCCGTGTAGGCAGGCCCAGCTACTTTTTTATCATGATTTACGTCTACATTATAAGCATAACTTGCTAATACTGCGTTACTAAGCGGGCCAAAGGTACTAATTTCGTATGGTGCTCTTAGGCTGATAAATAGCTGCTTTTTACCCAGTTTCTGACCGTATTGCAGTAATGCTTTCAGCGCCTCAGGTTGCACATTACGCGCCACCCCATGCTCTCGTAACTTTTTCACATCGTCCATGCCGCCAATCTCTACCGCACTTTGCGGTGGTGATGCATGTGCGGCGATTATCATGTCGGCCTGTTTAATTGCTTCATGTGCAATGTTTGGGTCGTAGGCTTGTAGGCTTGTACAAGAAAGTGTGAGCGAATTTTTGCTGTATGTTTGTAATGCTTGTTCAAGCGCAAAACATTTTTGCCTATCAGGCATGATAAGGTGAACAACTTGAGCGTTACCTCTGAGCGGTAATACACCATCGTTTTTTACTTCGGTGATAGCTGCTAGTGCAAGCTCTGCTTCTAAGCGACGATGGCTTGGATTACCCAGTGTTGAATTGGCAATGGCCAAAGAAGCGCTCGATTGTGGCAGCTTTGTCTTGAGCTTAGCGATACGCGCCATAGAACTGCTAAGTTGTTCTTGGTTTAGTTTATTGGTATCAAGCGCGTCAGCTAGCTGAGCCATATATTGCTCAAAGCGTTTGATGTCTGCACGATTGCGAATAGCAATAGGCATTAGCGCGATATCCACGCCGGCGTTAAACGTTTCAATTGTTGCATCGACTGGATTAAAAAAGTCGCTGATCCCAGCCATATCTAACGCATCGGTGACGGTCACGCCTTGGTATCCCAACTCGTGTCTTAGAAGTTGTGTCATGATCTGATAAGACATAGTCGCGGGCCTTATCATGCTCTCACCTTGAGAGTTAACGACTTTACTGTTGTCGAGCGCCGGATATTGAATATGGGCAGTCATTATCATGCCAGGAGGCGATGCTTTGATTATCTCGGCAAAGGGCAATAAATCTTGCTGGTTAATTTTTTCGCGGTCGTGATCAACGCGAGGTAGTCCCGTGTGGCTATCGACATGTGTATCACCGTGGCCAGGAAAATGCTTTAGCGCAGAGAGAACGCCTGCGGCCTCAAATGCTTTTACCTGCGCAAGACCTAATTTGGCGACCACTGTTGGATTTTCCGAGAATGAACGCACATTGATCACCGGATTGTTCGGGTTGCTGTTCACATCTACTGTTGGGGCGAAGTTTACGTTGATCCCTAAGCTATTTAGCTCCTTTCCAATTGCGCTTGCCACTTTGGTTGCGTATGTATCACCCTGTTTTGGATAGGTTGCTCCAATACTCATATTGCCGGTAAACGACGTTGCTTGTTCACGATTTATTCGCGCAACTCTGCCACCTTCTTGATCGATGGCAACAAATAAAGGAAGTTGACTTTTACTTTGTTGTGCCGCACTTTGCAAAGCATTGGTTAGACTGACGATTTGCGCGGTGTTTTGCACATTTTCGGCGAACAAAATAGCGCCGCCGATGTCGTATTTACTAATTAATTCGGACAGCTCAGGCGGTAAAGTTGTCATCGCTGCTCTACAATCTCCACTTGGCTTTTTGCTTTCACCGCAGTAATAGCGGAAATCGAGCATAAGCTTTTGTCCAAGCATTTGCGAAGTGGTCAGTGGCACTTGTGCTGCTGTTGCGTGAGCTGAAGTGATGAAACTCATGAATGTGATAGTTCCTAAAGTAGTGAGCAGAGATAATAATCGCACAATCAATAATAAACGCTGAATAAAATTGCCTACACTTTAACATTGATTTAGAAGCGACTACAAAATGCTTTCTATTAGGGCCTGTTGATCTTTCAAGTTTGTTTTTGCAGCAGTTTGATTGGTATTTATACAAGGCAGAGCCAGCGTAGCATAGTCATTCTATGTAAGTCTGGCGATAAAGACTTTGTGCTCCTGCAAAGTCACCTTACCCCACATCCTTGTGGGGCAACACAGAAGAGATGCTAATCAAGCGCTGCCCTTTGGGTTCATCTGAGTGCGCTTTGTTCATTGTTGCTCAACTTTTGCCTAGATTACTAGGCGGCAAGTCGAGCGTCGCGACCAAAACACACTCAGAAGAACAAAAATCAAACAGCAAAGGTCAACAGGCCCTAGGCGGTAACAGCATAAATGAAGCACAGATTTTAAAAGGAATAAAAAATGAACAACCATATAAACTATGTAGAATTAGCAGCAAAAGACTTAGTAGCAACACAAGCTTTCTTCGAGCAGGTGTTTGATTGGCAATTTGAATCTTACGGGCCAGATTATATTGCGTTTGCAAATTCAGGCCTTGATGGCGGCTTTTTCCGAGCCGATGTGTCTTCTAAACAAGCGCAAGGTGGAGCGCTCGTAGTGTTATACAGCGATGAGTTGGAAGCCGTGCAAAGCAAAGTAGAGCAAGCGGGCGGAGAGATAAGCAAAGCTATATTTGAATTTCCTGGCGGTCGTCGCTTTCACTTTATTGAGCCGAGCGGCAATGAATTTGCAGTGTGGTCTAAATAACCTGAGCTTAAAAATAATTGGTTAACACATTCCTTATTCAAACCTCAGCTTAAATAACCAAACGATGTGTTGTAAAGCCCCTTTACAGCACACGTAAATACTGAGGTTTTATTGCAATAACCTTTCGTTTTCAGAACAGATAAAAACTTGAATTCGTTGCTATTGTGAACAATAGTTATTAAACACTGATGCAAACATCTCTTTGTGTTTGATACCTACTTATTGCGTGATCAGCCAATAGACTTATCTAATGGGTTTAGGTTTAGCGTAGAAGTGCAGGTGGCAAGGGCAATCATTGTACAAAACACCGCTAAATGCATCATCACCATACTTAGGTTTGATTAGGCAATGAGACGGATATTCTTAGTTGTTGGTATTTTACTCTCCTTAACCATGCTTATGGCTGATAAATTGGGCCTATTCTTATTATTGCCTATTACTTTTATTGCCATCAGCGCTTTAGTTTTTTTGTTTGTAGCACTGCTTTGGTGGCAAGTACAAGATACTAAAAAAATTATGGTTGATGATGGCTCTAGCGTGCCACAAATGGTGTTAGACAGCGATGGTGTTATTCTACAAGCCAATGAGCAAATGCAATCCATACTGGGTGTTGGCAGCTCAGTAATAGGGTTAAAGCTTGAAAATTTAATCGCGGTGAGCGGTAACATCCATAGCGAGGGCAAGAGTGGTGCAATAAGCATGTTCGAAGCGCTTGTTATGCAAAGTTATGGTAATTGCACGACCAAACACAGTGGCAAAGTTATTACTCCTGTTGCTTTACCAATTAAAGTCGCGGATACCGTTACAGGATATCTCTGTTATTTTAATACTAGCAGCAGAGAAAACCGCCTCGCTCAGGCACTAGAAGAAGAAAAAGAATTGCTCGAAGTGACGCTGAGCTCTATTGGTGATGGCGTGATCTGTACAGACGTAAATGGCGTGATCACTTATATTAATCCAGTCACAGAAGCCATTCTCGCGATGTTAAATGAAGAAGTGGTCGGGCGGCGATTTGATGATGTTATGTCTATGTATCACGAAGAAACCAAAGCTTCGGTGAATAAATTCCCTGAGCTTTGTCTAAAGCAAGGTCATACCATTTGTTTACCTGAACTCACTTCCATTACTAATCATCTTGGCCTTACCTTTGCTATCCAAGATTCCTTCTCTCCTATTATAGCTAAAGACGGCAGCTACCTTGGCACTGTAATGGTCTTTCAAGATGTGACAGAGTCGAGATTAATGGCGAAAAAAATGAATCACCTTGCCCATCACGATGCATTGACCGGGTTACCCAATCGCTTATTGCTGCATGACCGTTTAGTGCAGGCTTGTAAACGAGCCAAGCGCATGAGTCACCAGTTTGCTTTGGTATTTATTGACGTCAACAAGTTCAAAAAAATCAACGATTCACTGGGGCACGATTATGGCGACTTATTGCTCAAAGAAATTGCGAGTCGATTAACTCAGCAAATTCGAGGATGCGACACCGTTGCCAGAATGGGGGGCGATGAATTTGTGTTACTCATTGACGGGATCCAAGATAAAAAATATGTACGTAAGGTGGTGAGTAAAGTATTGAGTAGCGTTAATGGACAATATTGTTTGCGCCAAGTTAGCCTAAAAGCCACGGTGAGTGCTGGCGTTGCAATTTATCCTGATGATGGTGACAACACGGAAGCTTTGTTAAAGCATGCTGATACCGCAATGTATCGAGCTAAAAAAGCCACACAAACGGAATTTCAATTTTATAACGCACGCCTAGATCACGAATCGGAGCAGCGTTTAGTGCAAGAAAGTCGGATCATTCAGGGGTTAGATAATCGAGAGTTTATTCCTTATTATCAGCCTATTGTCGATGCGCATACCCGCAAGATTAAAAAACTTGAAGTGCTCGCAAGGTGGCAGCAAGATGAACAATTGTTGGTACCTGAAGACTTTTTTGAAGCGGCATGTGATGGCGATCTGATGGTAGAAATTGGGCAACAGCTCAGAACACAGGCCTTTCAGGCGATGAAAACATGGTTTTACGAGTACGATAATCTCGTGGTTAGCTTTAATTTTTCGCTTGCTGAACTCACCAATAAAACCGTAATAAAAAACTTTATGGAGCAGGCTGCGCAACATCAGTTGCCATCTCGGCAAATTGAAATAGAAATCAAAGAAGTTGACCTGATAGAGCTACTTGATAAAGCACCGGAAGTGATGGCGGAATTAGAGCAAACCGGTATGCGGATCTCAATTGATCATTTTGGTGTCGGGCATACCAGCATGCTGTACTTGCAGAAGCTCACGTTTGAAACCATTAAAATTCCACCGGCTTTCCTTGCGACCCCGCAGTCGGTTGCCTCACAAAATGATATCGCAAAATTGATTGTACAGATGGCAAAGAGCTTGGATGTAGAATGTGTAGCGGTAGGTGTTGAGACCGCGTTGCAAGCTAAGTCTCTTAATCTCAATGGCTGTCACCTTATTCAAGGCAACCACCTTTTCGCTCCCGCTACAGAGTCCGAGATCACCCCAATTCTCAGTATCCACATGAGCGTAGAGCGGCGCAGATTAGGTCAAAACTAGTATTGATAAATTTATCTAAAAAATATTCCTAAAACTTTCCCTTCGTTCGTTTATAGATTTACAGAGCTTCACTCACTCGCTCTGCCAACAACAAGAATGAAGGGAATACCATGAGTAATAATACATCTCGTTATAACAAACATCTTATTGCGCTTGCTATCAGTGGCGCGTTATTGGGTTCGCACACTGCGGTTGCACAAGCAAAAGAAACGCAAGAAACTACAGAAAAAAAGAAACTACTCGACCTTGAGCGAATTGTCGTGACTGGCAGCGGTGGGCGCGGCCAAACTAAGTTGGAATCATCGGTCTCAGTGACCACATTAAACGCCGAGCAGTTGGCGCGAGAAGCACCGCTAGGTACGGCGGATCTACTGGAAAGCGTGCCAGGCTTTTGGGTTGAAGATTCAGGTGGTGAAACCAACAATAATGTTGCGCCTAGAGGACTACGTGGCGGTGAAGGCTTCCGTTACATTGGCGTTGAAGAAGACGGGCTACCTGTGGTGTACGACGGCGTATGGGTTGATTTTTATCAGCGTCAAGATATCACGATTGAACATATGGAAGCGGTTCGTGGGGGCACCTCAGGTCTACTGACCACCAATGGCCCTGCGGCATTAGTAAACTTTATTACCCGTAAACCGGATGATATTGAAGAAGCGACGATCCGCCTAACTGCTGCCGATTACGGCATGTATCGCGGCGAGTTCTTTTATGGCACACCCATTAGTGACAACTGGAAAATGTCAATAGGCGGCTCTTATCGTCGTTCTGATGGCGTGAGAGACACAGAGTTTACCGCTGATCATGGCGGTCAACTTCGACTCAATTTAGTACGTGAGTTTGACAAAGGCCAACTCACGCTGTCTGCCAAACACCTTAATGACCATACCACTTTCTTTGTGCCTATTCCGCTAAGAGATCAAAGCGACCCTAAAGGCATTGCTGGTGTTGACCCACAGCATGGCACCTTGATTGGTAATGGTCAGCGCTTTTTACACTATTTACAGCCTGATGGCAGTTATAAAACACGAGACCTTAAAGATGGGCAGCATACCAAGTTTAGTACGCTGGGCTATCACTTAGATTGGGAGTTAAGCGACCGTTGGCTGCTAAATACAGCTGGCCGTTACTCACAGTTTGAAAACGACATGTATATTTTGCTTAACTTCGATAACTCGACGCTCGTCAATGCCAATACCCGGCTTGGGCAGCAAGATGTGCAAAATATGCTGGACCAGTTTGCCAGTGATGGCGCCGTTGCCGCACGGTATCGATACGTCGATAGTGGTGAAATACTGACAGATGTCAGCAATTTAAACGGAAACGGCTTAGTCACCACAAGCTACCCGCTTTACTCGCGCTATGATGCCGAGCAGTTTGTTAATAAGCTCAATTTTACCTATGAAGGTGATCAGCACACGCTGACCATAGGGTGGTTATTTGCCTATGTAGATACGGACTCTTTGCCAGTTGATAAATGGGAATCGCAGTTTTTAACGGAAGTAAAAGACAATGCTCGATTACTCGATATTGTTGCAGTTAACAGCAATCAGCAAGTGGTTGGTCAATTAACCGACCACGGTTCAACAGGTTATGCTCCTGGTTGGGGACAGGCAACCGCTTTTGGTACCAGTACTTCCAACTCTTTATTTATTAATGAACAATATCAAGCAACCGATAACCTTCGTATTGACGGTGGGGTTCGGGTTGAGTGGTTGGAGCTAGATAGCACCGCCTCAGCGACCACATTTGCACAGCCTGTAGCGGGCGCTTTTGACAGCGCTGGTAATGACATAGATAACAATCTTGCCAACAATTACGTCGATATGCCGTCAAACAAATTCCTGTCAAAAACACGTAGCGAAACCGAAACTGCATGGACGGTGGGATTCAATTATACCTTCTCGGATGATGTGTCAGTATTTGGTCGTTATGCCGATGCCTTTGAAATGCCAAGGTTAATGAGCTTTGGTCAGAATATTCCCTCAGGGGTTGATGCCGACTTTAATGACAGCGTTAATCTAACCTTTAGCGAGTTGGGTGCTCGCTATGCTGGTGATTCAATTGGCGCATCACTGACCTTGTTTAGAACTAAATTTAATGACTTAGTGGAACGTAATTTTACCGGCAGCGATGGTGAGGTGGCGAATCAAACCATAGATACAGTCACCGATGGTCTTGAGTTTGAAACAGTGTGGCAGGCGCATGACAATTTACAGCTTGAGCTGACAGGCGTGTTGCAAGACCCAAAAATGGAAGGATTTACCGGAGCATTTGCACATTGGGAAGGCAAGCAAGTGAAGCGCACACCCAAAGTGCAGCTTAGGTTAACGCCAACCTACTACTTTGACGATGGTGATATCTATTTAACTATTCACCATTTAGGAGAGCGTTACTCAGATGGGGAGAATAAGTTTGAGCTCCCTGCCTACACCACAATCGATATGGGGGTGAATTATCGCTTTACCGACGCGGTTGCGCTGCATGTGAAAGCGACAAATATCAGTGATGAGCTCGGGTTAACCGAAGGAAACCCGCGGGCCATCAACGATGTTCAAGCAGGATACGACTATTACTATGCTCGGCCGATCTTAGGACGCACCATCAGCGCCTCGCTGACGCTGAATTTTTAGGACCTAATGTTCTTTCAAGTTTGTTTTTGCAGCAGTTTGATTGGTATTTATACAAGGCGGAGCCTGCGTAGCATAGTTATTCTATGTGAGTCTGGCGACAACATAGTAGAGATGCCAATCAAGCGCTGCCCTTCGGGTTCACCTGAGTGCGCTTAGTTCATTGTTGCTTAACTTTTTGCTCAGCCCACTATGTAGCACGTCGAGCGTCGCGACCAAAACTCACTCAGGGGAACAAAAATTAAATAGCAAAGGTCATTAGGCCCTGTATTTCCCTTGCTAATTTGCACACTGCCTAGTGCTCATTAGTTCACTCAAGCCCGCTAAAAGCGGGCTTTTCTCAGGAAGTTATTTATGAACCAGAGTGTCTTTTATACATTTTTGCAAAGCAGTTTATTACTGTTTTCTTTGTTGCTCACACCACTTTGTGCAGCGCTACAGATCACCCCAAAACCACTGAATGCTAGTGTTGGTAATGGTCACTTTAACCTTACCCATGACAGTAAAATTACCTTTAACCAGCAGCAAGCTCAAAGCGTTGCGCAGCAATTAGCGACCTTTTTACGCTCGCCTACGGGCTATCAGTTGCCTGTGTCTCAGGTTGATAGCACAACTAAAAATAGTATTGCCTTTAAGATTGTCGATATACCGCTATCTCAAGAGGGATATGCGCTGAGCGTGACGCCTGAAGGGGTTGAAATACAAGCGAATACTGCGACCGGATTATTTTGGGGGATGCAGTCACTGCGACAATTACTCCCTGCTGAGATAGAGTCGCGTATGCCCATCAATCAGGCGAATTGGGCAATACCTGCGGTAGAAATAAAAGATCAGCCCCGATTCTCATACCGTGGCATGCATTTAGATGTAAGTCGGCACTTTTTCGATGTGGCGTTCGTGAAGCGTTATATCGATTGGCTGGCGATGCATAAATTCAATGTCTTTCAGTGGCACCTAACCGATGATCAAGGCTGGCGAATCGCCATTGATGCGTACCCTAAACTAACCGAGATTGGGGCAACACGGCCTCATACCGTGGTTGGCCATACCTATGATTATCAACCATTGTTTGATAATAAAACGGTATCGGGCTTTTATACCAAGGCGCAAATTAAGGACGTGGTTGAGTACGCGCAGGCGCGACATATTGAAGTGATCCCTGAAATCGATATTCCGGGGCATAGCAGTGCGATGCTTGCCGCATATCCCGAGTTATCTTGCCACCAGCTAGCAGTGAAGGTACAGCCGCAGTTTGGGATTTTTGAAGATGTGCTATGTCCCCGTGAAGACGTGTTTGCGTTTCTTGGTGTTGTATACAAAGAGGTTGCCGAGCTATTTCCGAGCCAATATATCCACATTGGTGGCGATGAGGTGATAAAAAAGCAGTGGTTAGAAAGCCCCGAGGTGAAAAAGTTGATGCAACAGCATCAGTTAACCACACCTGAGCAAGTGCAAAGCTATTTTATTAAACGGGTCGCTAAAATCGTCCAAAATCTTGGCAAAACGGTAATTGGTTGGGATGAAATATTAGAAGGAGGGGTGGCGGATGACGCCGTGATCATGTCTTGGCGGGGCACGGAAGGAGGCATCCAAGCTGCAAAAATGGGCCATCAGGTGATCATGAGTCCTTATCAATATATTTATTTTGATGCCTATCAATCGCGCAATCTTGATGAACCCAAAGCCATCCACGGGCTTTCAAGTCTAAAAAACGTTTATCAATATGAGCCACAGCCCAGCCACTTAAGCGCTGAGCAACAAGCCTTTATTATTGGTGCGCAAGGTGCACTTTGGACTGAATATATAAAAACACCTCGTCATGCCGAGTATATGCTGTTTCCACGCTTGAGTGCGCTGGCCGAAACATTGTGGTCGAATAAAACACAAAAGTCGTGGTCTGATTACAGCCAATATCGTTTACCCGCGCTTTTAAAACGCTACCAGCAGATGCACCTCAATACCGCTTATAGTAGCCATAAGCCTATTATTTCAAGCGAGATTAATGGGCAGCAGCTCGTCGCCACCATTACCTCTGAAATTGCCGACACGGCTATTTACTATACCTTAGACGGCAGCGAGCCAACGCTACAATCGCAGCAATATCAAAAGCCACTAGTGATAACTGACGAAACGCAGCTTCGCGCCCGCAGTTATGTAAGCGATTTGGGGCAATTGGTAGGCGATGCGCGTTTAACGCTTTCACCTCATTTAGCGCTTGGAAAAGAAATAACGCTTGCCTCGCTAGCCGCCGAAGGCTCTGCGATTAAGCTGCAGGATGGTCAATTTGCTTATGATCAATTTTACAGCGTTGATGATTATGCGATTTTTTACGATACCGATCTTGAGGCGGTTATTGACTTAGATGCGTCAACGCAAGTGCAGCAGGTTAAGCTGGGCTTTGATAGCGGGCGACATAGACAACTGCACCCGCCAACACATATTCAAGTGCTGGGTTCAAGTGATAAACAGCAGTGGCAAACGTTAGCTGAGGTTAACAATCCGCGTGGGCCAATGTCAGTGTTGTCGTTTGCTCCTGTAAGTGTACGTTTTTTAAAGGTGGTGGCCATTAATAGTAAGCAATCTGACGATATTCAAATCCCCAAACTTCCCCTGTATATCGATGAAATAGCGGTATATTAATCACACCAGCCCTAATACTAAATACGTAATTAGGGCATTATTTATGATTCCATTCCCAACTTCCTCGGCTCAAACGTTTACATAGATAGAGTGGCAGCAGTACGCGCTCTATCCGAACAATAACAATATTTTAGGAGCCAACATGTTTGCAAAAAAACAGATAATTACTGCCTCACTGTCAGGCTTAGCCTTGTTGACTGCGAGCCACTACAGCGTCGCACATCCTCATCCAGATAACTTAGCATTACGCTGGCAAGTCGTGGATCATGGCATTGGAGAGAATATCTTTCTTGGCAGTTTGACGATTACTAATAATGGTCTTGAGCCGTTGGGTGAGTCTGGCTGGGCGCTTTATTTTAGCTCGGTAAGGCCGCCTGCAAGCGTACTACCAGACTTAGATCCAAATGGTCAGTATGCGCGCCAACATATCGCCGCGCAGAATCTAAGTTTAGAAAATGCCGATGACGCAAAAAGTGGTGATTACTTTGTACTTAAGCCCACAGCGGGTTTTGCCCCCATTCAACCGGGTGAATCTCGTACTATTGAAATCGTTGCACAGTATTGGCAAATGCTGAAAAACGACTCACCGTCGGGTTTTCACATTAGCTACAATAATCAAGCGCCTCAAGCTGTGCTGGTGGACGTGATGATGGATCCAAGCGATCCAAAACAAACAAAGCAAGCGGTTAACGATAATATGCCGGTGCAAACGTCCGCCATCCGATTCGCCGAAAACAGCGCGACGCACATGACATTGCCGCTGAAAAATCGCTTGGTTCCGCAGCCCCATTCAGTGGTCACACCGAATGATGAATTCTTAACTTTGATGAGCCAATTAACCAGTATTTCAGCGCCGACTTCATTGACCAAAGAAGCCTCCTTCTTACAAACTGCGCTGCGCGATATTCTGAGTGGCACATTTGCGATTAATAGCACTGTGCAAAATGGCCCGAACCTTATCAAGTTGCAGCTAGACCCAAATCTCGATACCAATCAAGACAATCAGCCGGATTCAAGTGGTTATAAGCTTGAGGTCGATGCATTCTCGGGGATCACCATTACCGGAAGTGACGCCCAAGGGGTGTTTTATGGCATTCAAACACTTCGTCAAATGATCCCTACCGCTGTGTATAAAACGGCTAAAAACTCAGCCACTTTGTCCGACAATGCCGTACTACCCGCTAGCACCATTTTGGATGCACCACGGTTTGAATATCGAGGCATGATGCTGGATGTGTCGCGTAATTTCCAAAGCAAAGAAACGGTATTTAAGTTGTTGGACTTGATGGCATTTTACAAGTTAAACAAATTTGAAATCAACCTTGCCAACGATGAAGGTTGGCGACTAGAAATACCCGGTATTCCTGAACTCACGGAGTTTGGAGCAAAGCGAGGATATGACCTGAGCGAAAGCACGATGCTGCATACTTTTATGGGAGCTGCCAATGGTTTTGCACCAGGAGATGGGATTGAAAATAAACCCACGGATGAAACCGCTGCAAACTTAGGCACCGCGCCTAGTTATCAGGGGTTTGAAATTGCTCAGCAAAATTTTCTCGGTAAAGGCTGGGGCTACTACACGGTGAATGATTTTAAAGAAATTCTTCAGTATGCCGCTGACCGTCATATCGATGTGATCATCGAATATGATTTTCCAGCCCATGCGCGCGCAGCAATCAAAGCGATGGAATATCGCTACAACAAATATAAAGATAGCGACCCAGTTGAAGCAAATCGTTTTAGGTTGATTGATCCGCTCGACCAGTCGCAGTATTACACCCCACAATTTTATACCGACAACTTTGTGAACCCAGCACTTGAGAGCACTTTTACTTTCCTCAACCATGTGGTGAAAGAAACACGCGCCATTTATGATGCCGTGCCCGATGCAACATTGACTCGGCTGCATGGCGGTGGTGACGAGCTGCCACATTTAGGTCCGAATGAATGGTGGGCGCAATCTCCGGCGGTAGATCAAAACCCAGCTACAGCGGGCAAAACCGATGCAGAGCTGTTTGACTACTTCTTTTTACGCTGGAAGCAGATAGTCAATCAGCATGGTTTTGATATGGCAACTTGGGGCGATGTGTTATCGCACAATGGTACGGGTAATGTAAGTTACGGTGAGATATTCCCCGTGTTTTGGAATAACGTGTGGGGTTGGGGCAATGAGCATCAGGCCTACAAGTTTGCGAACCAAGGTCATAAAGTCGTGCTGGCCCATGCGACAAACTTGTATCTTGACCTTGCGTATAACAAACATCCTGATGAAATTGGCTATCACTGGGCAGGTTACACAGATACCAAAAAGGCGTTTGAATATCGTCCGTTTAATATCTACGCTAACGCCGAGCATGACAAGCTGGGCAACCCAGTACCGTGGGATCCAAAATGGGTGTTACTGAGCGAAGCGGGTAAACAAAATGTTCAAGGTATTCAGGCGCAACTTTTTGGCGAAAACCAAAAGTCACCAGAAATTCTTGATTATATGACTTTCCCGAAATTACTGGGGGCCGCTGAGCGTGCATGGGTGCAAGATATGCCAGCGCAAGGCGCAGCGACTACCGAGGCTTGGCACACCTTTACCAACACTTTAGGACAATACGCTCTACCACTATTGGACTATTACCAAGTGGTCGATATTAATGCTCAAATACCACAGCAGGTCGGGGTAAATTATCGTATTCCATTACCTGGAGGCGCGATTGAAGGTGGTAAGTTAATCGTCAATACCCGGTTTGTTGGCATGGCTACGGAGTATTCGGTTGACCAAGGCGCAACATGGCATCGCTATGAAGGGCCTGTGACATTGACGGCGTCATCTAAAGTACAACTCAGAACGGTGAGTGATTCGGGCAAAGTAAGCCGAGTCGCAACGGTTAATTAAGCAAATTGGTTTAAGCAACGCCAGCGAACCTATTAATTTATGGGTTCGCTGCACGCTAACACAAATGGAAGAGTAGGATGCGTATTCATGCCACCGTTATTATCTTTTAAGCGTAAAGCCGTTGATACCACTACGGCAGCTGCAAACGACGACCTTGCACGTCGTCAGCAGGTAGAGGAGTTGTTTTTAAAACAACAGCAAAAGCTGATCCGCCACATTATGGGCAAAGGGTTAGACAAACGTGAGGCGGAAGACGTTGCCCAAGAGGCGTTTGTGAAATTGCTTGGACTTGAGCAGGATAATGTCAGCAACTACATCGCCGCGTACTTGTATAAAATTGCAACCAATTTGGCCATTGATAAGCTGCGGCGTAAAGCGCGTAGCCCGTTTGATGATCGTGAGCACGATAGCGATCAGATGCCACAGCCTTACGCAAGTGCTAACCCTGAACAAAACCACCACAACCAAGAGCTACTTAAAGAAATGGAAAAGTCTCTCGCAAGCTTACCCGACAAATGTAGGCTGGCTTTTTTGTTGTATAAAATACGTGGTCAAAGCTATGAGGAGATAGCTTTGACCTTACAGATATCCCCAAGTATGGTAAGAAAATATGTATTACGTGCAGTTCGTCATTGCTACCAGCAGTTACAGCATGAGCTATGATCATGAGTGTTAAGGATATAAACATGACTCCATTATCTGACGATTTAGCAATAATTGAAGAACAAGCCGCTGATTGGTTATTAATCTTAGACGAGCAGCAGATCTCACCTCATGACAGCACTCAATATCCACAGCCGCTTAACGTGTGGTTAGCTGAAAATCCGCTTCACAGTGATGTGTTCAACAACATGTTGGAGCTTTGGACGCTTTCAGCCCAACTTGACGATGACTATGTTACTCAGCAGCTTGCACTGCTGGATGCAGAAAACGCCAAAGCTGCAACAGGCATTAAACCACAATCCAAACGCCGCGCTCAGCCTTGGTATCTTGCGATTGCCGCGACTTTACTGCTAGTTGGTTTGGTGACTTTTATGGCACCAGAGCAGCCACTACAGCAAGCACCTGTTGCCAGTGCTAAGCCAGCCCCTGTCGATACAGTGTACAGCGAGTTCTTTCAAACTAAGGTCAATGAGCATCGCACCATTACCCTTGATGATAATAGTCAGGTTGATTTAGGGGCCAATAGCCAATTAGCTGTTCGCTACAGCAACACTTCAAGAGAACTGCTGTTGTATCAAGGTGAGGCGCTGTTTAGCGTGAATAAAGACAAGCAGAGACCGTTTATCGTGCGCTACCAAAATAGCCAAGTTGAGGCGCTAGGCACAGTGTTTAATGTTCGCGCCAATCCGGCTTCAATTAGAGTCGATGTGCTTGAGGGCCGTGTGGCTGTGACTCAGCAACAAGCGATCAAATTGACCCAAGGGCAAGCGGTAGAAGTCACGCAGCAAGGCGAAGTTACCCGTAGTAAAGCCCAAGGTGAAGCGTTGACCATGGCGTGGCAAAAAGGCTACTTAGTGTATCAAAACGCAGAACTAGGCAATGTGCTTAATGATGTGTCGCGATATAGTGAAATCAAAGTGAAGTTAAGCGATCAGCGCCTAGCAAAACTGACCTACAACGGCACCTTTTTAACCACTGAAATAGGCGATTGGCTCAACAGTTTAGAAAAGATTTATCCGATCACTGTGATGCAAAAAGGCGAGGAATACACCCTAATCGCAAATTAGCTAAAAGTGTCATAGCAAAGTCACAATATAAGTGGTACAAAGTTTATACAATAATAAATACATTGATTTAAACTATGTTATTCAAGCTATTAATCCCGCTGTTAGCGTGGTTAATATGGTTTGGTGGCGTTGCATTTGCTACCACGGATCATCAATTTAACTTGCCTCAAGCGACTTTGCAGCAGCGTTTACTCGATATTGCTGCGCAAAGTGGCTGGCAGTTAAGTGCAGCCGAAATCCCAGATAACATTAGCGTTGAGCAGATAACTGGCCGCTACACCCTCGAACAAGTCTTGCTTACCAGCTTTCAACAAGCTGCCTACGACTTTTCCCTAGACCAAGAGCAGCAGCGTATTTTTGTGACTCCTAAAAAACTTGATTCTGCACAACACTTTGAGCGCATTATCGTAACGGGTGTAAGCGGCAAAAACCGTAGCATTTTAAACTCGTCTATTTCAATCACTCAGCTTGCAAGTCTACAACTTGAAAAACAAACACCGTATTCCAGTGCAGAAGCGCTTAAGAATATCACCGGCTTTTGGGTTGAAGACTCGGGTGGCGAAACTAACAATAATGTTGCGCCAAGGGGACTTAGAGGCGGCGAGGGGTTTAGATTTATCAGCCTGATGGAAGATGGGTTGCCCGTGAGCTATGACGGCATTTGGGGGGACTTTTTTTTACGTCCAGACTTAACCCATCAAGCCATTGAAGCGGTGCGTGGCGGCAGTAGCGGTATTTTTACGGTGAACGGGCCTGCGGCAATGGTGAACTATATCGGCAGGCGAGGCTCAGAAAATCCTTTTAATTTAGTGAAAGTGAGTCAGGGATTGAGTTATGACTACACTCGTTTTGATGGCGTGTTTAGCGGAGCGTTGAATGATGAATGGTTTTATACGGTAGGCGGGTTTTATCGTACTTCCGATGGTATTCGGGAGCCGGGTTATCAAAGCGACTTAGGCGGCCAAGTGAGTGCGCGCATGAGCTGGTTAACCGATGCATTTGAGCTTGATTTTAGCTATAAACATTTAAACGATAAAACCAGTTTTTACGCGCCTTTAGTGATGCAAAATAGCGGCGAAATTCGAGAGCTGGCGAGCCTGCCTTATGACGATGGAACGCTACTGAGCGACGATCTCAGGTCTCTCACCTTCTTCACTCCGGAAGGACGCGTGCAGCGTGACTTAGAAGACGCTCAGCAAACACGCCTAAATAGCTACACTTTACTATTTAATACGCCGCTTTTTGAACACGTTAACCTGAGCAATCGTACGCGATTTTCAAGTTTAAACAATGACTTGTATACCTTAATGAATTTGGGCAACCAAACCATAGTCGACGCCACAAGCCGATTACAACACGCTGATATCACCGAATTTAAACGCCACTTTGCAAATAGCGCATTGCGCCCTCGATACTTACGTTATTCAGATAACACCTTAGTTGCCAACCCTGCAACGCTTAATGGTAATGGTCTCGTGACCGCTAGTTATCCTTTATATTCACGTTACAAACAACAGCAGCTGGTAAATCATTTTAGTGTGGACTATCTCGACGCGCAGTGGTCACTGACCCTCGGCCATATTTACGCTCGAAGTGATTTCGACGAGTTACCACTAGATAAATGGCTTGGCGCGTTACTAACGGATGTAAAGCATCAACCAGAACGGCTGGACATCGTACTGGTTGATGGGCAAGAAAATGTGATTGCCAATTTTACCGATCAAGGTTTTTTATCTTACGCCGGTCCCGTTTATTTAAGCGGTAGCGGCTTGTCTCAATCACATTCGCTGTATGCCAATATAGACTGGCAGCTCACTGAAAACCTTAGAGTTGATTTGGCACTTCGTAATGAACATCTGAATCTCACCAGCACGCTACTTGAAGGGGTAAAGTCGTACACAGACTCATCAAAGGCCACTTATTCTCACTACCTCCCGGCTACCACTTTACGTGATTCCTTTACGCAAAATGCGCTCAGTATTGGCGCAAATTACCAAATCGGCGACGCTATGGCGATATTTGCACGTTATTCCGACGCCTTTGAAATGCCACGGCTCATTAATTACGGCAATGGCCTCGGGTGGGCTAAAAGTGAAGAAGAGCGCGTACAACAAGATTTTGGTCAACCCATTCGCTTGGCTTTAGGTGAAGTTGGACTGCGTTATCAAACCGCTGATTGGCAGTTTAGTGGCGCGTTATTTGAGACCAAATTTGATCCGCTCCCGCTCACGGTGTATCGCGGTGCGGCTACGACTCAACAAGCCGTTTCAATCAATACCCAAACTCGAGGGTTGGAGTTCGAATTTGACTATCAATATAGTCCGGCCTTGCAATTTAGAGCGATAGGTGTGTGGCAAGACGCTGGGTTTTACGGCATTCCTAAGCAATTGCCACAAAGCGAATTTAATGGCAATCAAATAACGCGAACGCCGGAGTTACAACTACGACTGACGCCGGAATACAAAGCAGGACCTATTACCGCGGCTATCACCTGGTCGTATGTTGGTAAGCGCTATTCGGATATCGCCAATCGGTTTGCCTTACCAGCCTATCAAACATGGGACTTATTTACCGAGCTGGCAATTAATGAACAGCTCAGCGCACAGCTTGAGGTTAAAAACCTCACCAATGCTTTGGGGCTAACTGAGGGCAATCCTAGGGATGATTTAAGCCATCAAGAGGCCATCTTTTATGCTAGACCCATTTTTGGTCGCACCATCAAACTTTCGTTAAGTTATCAGTTTTAAGCGACGCCGCTATTATTCGAGCAATTCTATTCCTTGACTTAAAGTGAACTTGAAGTTGTATGCTCCTCTTAAACGAATGACAGTGAACAAACGATAAGAGGTAGAGGCAATGCAAAATAGCTTAGATAAAATCGTCAATGACATTAAAGCCAGCTGGAGCGGGTTAAATTCAAGCACCACAGTGACAGTACGTGAATTGTTAAGCGAACTTACTCAGTCTCCACCGCACGAGCCTTGGCTTGCGAGCATTATGCGTGAAAGACTAGCATCAAAAACACTCTACCAAGACCCTGACCATGGTTTTATGTTGCTAGTCCATGCCGAGGAAAAGGGCACGTACCGCCCGCCCCATGATCATGGCGCAGGTTGGGTATTTTATGCTGTGCAATCTGGCGAAATGGAAATGACAACTTACAAACCCATCACCACAGCAAACGGCGAAACCCACCTTGTATCCCGAGGAACAGACACGCTCACAGCCGGCGATTGCCGAGTGTTTCTACCCGGCGATATCCACGACACCCGCTGCTTAACAGACAACTTCGTTCAATATCGTTTAACCAGTTGTGACTTCAAAGAAGAGAAACGCTCAGGACGGATGATCCAGTATTTGAGTGAGGTGTAGTGGTTTGCCAAAACTCAAGGCGATAGTGGGTTTAAGTGTCTTCGCTGACATTTAATCAAGCTGTTTTGAAGGAGCTATAGCTGCTAAAAGCGAGGAACAGACGGTCGGCTCTGTGCCAAACTCGGATCTTCAAGGCGTGAACATGAAACTTTGTAGGGTGACGCCATCCGACAAAAATGATGAATTTACTTAGAAACAGCCCGATTTACAACGTTGAAAGTCATCGGCAGACGTTAGTGGCATCAAAACTTAACGGTGCGGCGTACTTTCTAAATTTACCTTGTCAAGTTATGCGTTGGCTTATTAGCGAGTATCTCTTTGTTGTAGGAAAAAATAAATTACGCCCTTCACTATTAGCAATGACCTATATTTTGGCGGGCTTAGAGCTGATTTAAATGATAGTGCAGACCTAAAAATGGTGCGTTCAAGCAAAGCTTTGAAAGCTAAAAAATGCTGCGAGAGGGATAGCAAATGCGTTGGTTTTTTGTGAAGCGGAAAGTAAGTAGTAGCGTTGTCTGCCTTTTAAGCAGGCGTGAATTAAAGGAGTAGTTTCATGAAATGTTTGGTTGTAGTGGCACATCCAATTAGAGATAGCTTGTGTCATTACTTATGTTCTCAGGTTGTTGAACACCTCGAATCAAAAGAGTACGACATAAGTATATTAGACCTGTATCAGCGTGAATTTGAGCCTGCTCTAACACACAAAGAGCGGCAGAGTTACTATAATAATTCATTCGATAGCAGTTTAGTTCAACAGGATATTGCACTTCTTACAGAAGCAGAGTCTCTGGTGTTGGTTTTTCCAACATGGTGGTTCGGTTTCCCTGCTATTTTAAAAGGTTGGTTTGACAGAGTTTGGGCTCCCGGACATGCTTATGACCACGACAAAGACTTGGGGGCGATTAAGCCACGACTGAGTAAACTAACAGAAGTTAAAGTCGTGACGACGCTAGGCTCCCCTTGGTGGGTGGACACTTTTGTACTTTGGAAGCCTGTCAAGCGTGTACTCAAAATAGCTTTGCTTGGAGCGTGTGTTCCCAAGTGTAGTTTTAAGTATTTATCTTTGTATAAAAGTGAAAATGTATCAAAACAAAAAGTGGAACAGTTTGTACAAAAGATAAAAGCAAGTTTCTGAACACACAGCTTTAACAAGGTGCTACGGAACAGCTCTAAGAGAAAACAAGTGACACCCATTACTATAATAATTAGTGGTAGGTGTCAGCGATTTACAATCCCTAATCAAGCATTCCCTCCTTGGCTAATATCAAAGCGCATCCATGCGCTTCTCGTTCATTCTTTTTAAACGACGAAAAAGAACGAACCAAGAAAACGTCGCCCCAGCATCACACTTAATCCTCAAATCCTAAGCCGATATAGTGCAACCGTCTTGTAAGGCACGTCCTTGTGCCTGACAAGACTTAGCCAACATCCTGTCGGCACATTGCATATCGGCTTATGCTTTTCGGGTGTGATGGAGGGGAAATCGCGCTGTCTGTTAGTTCTGGTTTTATCTCCTGAAGCAGCTAAGTCGCTTACAAGCACCACAAGAATTTATCAGCGCCTTGTGTCTCCCTCATCACACCCGAAAGTAAAGTGCCAATGAGTCATTTCAACGCATGGATGCGTGAAAAGCTGTGACAGGGCCAAGGATGGCCCTTACACAGCGGTGACGTTCATATTGGCAATTTACTTGAAGAGTTAGTGTGATGTCGGGAGTGCCCTTTCTTTTGCTTACTTGTTCTTTGGGCATCAAAGAAAAGTAAGTCGTAGCCCATGGATGGGCGTCGAAACCAGTCAGGAGGACGGGCTGACTTAACTCATCATCTCGAGTCTTTTGGAAAAGTCACCTTCCATGGTACGTATCAAAGCGCATCCATGCGCTTCTCGTTCATTCTTTTTAAACGACGAAAAAGAACGAACCAAGAAAACGTCGCCCCAGCATCACACTTAATCCTCAAATCCTAAGCCGATATAGTGCAACCGTCTTGTAAGGCACGTCCTTGTGCCTGACAAGACTTAGCCAACATCCTGTCGGCACATTGCATATCGGCTTATGCTTTTCGGGTGTGATGGAGGGGAAATCGCGCTGTCTGTTAGTTCTGGTTTTATCTCATGAAGCAGCTAAGTCGCTTACAAGCACCACAAGAATTTATCAGCGCCTTGTGTCTCCCTCATCACACCCGAAAGTAAAGTGCCAATGAGTCATCTCAACGCATGGATGCGTGAAAAGCTGTGACAGGGACAGGGATGTCCCTTACACAGCGGTGACGTTCATATTGGCGATTTGCTTGAGGAGTCAGTGTGATGTTGGGAGTGCCCTTTCTTTTGCATACTTGTTCTTTGGGCATCAAAGAAAAGTATGTCGTAGCCCATGGATGGGCGTCGAAACCTGTCTGGAGGACGGGCTGACTTCACGATACATTTCGAGCTACCAGCCGTTAGCAACATAAACCTCCATGTTTAATATCAAAGCGCATCCATGCGCTCCTCGTTCATTCTTTTTAAACGACGAAAAAGAACGAACCAAGAAAACGTCGCCCCAGCATCACACTCAATCCTCAAATCTTAAGCCGATATAATACCAATTGCACTAAGTCTCCAATCAATTTGAAGGGTGAAATACCATATTAGCGTCGTTAAAAATTTCTCATTTAGAACAACTAAATAGCAAAATTTTTGCCTAGCTACTAAAGCTATTTCTCCGCTTCAAATTGCTCATTTACCTAATACAATTGGTATCGCAACCGTCTTGTATGGCACGTCCGTGTGCCAGACAAGACTTAGCCGACATCCTGTCGGCACATTGCATATCAGCTTATGCTTTTCGGGTGTGATGGAGGGGGGAATAAGTTGCTTGTGAGATCTTCTACGCTTTTTACGATGAAGCTATTTGCAAGGGTTACAAAAACTATCAGCATAGCCTCCTAATTAGCAGTGCGGATAGCTTTGTGGGAGATGTATGGACTCCTCCCCCTTATCGGGAGCAAGAGAAAATAAGTGACCCCCATCACTATAGTAATTAGTGGTGGGGGTCAGCGATTTGCTTTTAAGCGACCATAGTCAATTACACGCTAAGGACAAACCACATCAGAAACGATATCAATGTTGATTTGTGTCTTTGACATGATTATTTCTTCTCCACGATAATTGCAGTGATTGTTGTATCACCAACATTTTTAACTTGATGTTCCCATTGGTCATGCCACATCACGTAGCCATCCGGGATCTCCAAGGTCATGTCTTTTTCACTCGTTGTTATCGTCGCCTTGCCACCTTTTTCGAAGTAAACAGTCTCAGCATTGTGTTTATGCCAGTTATCCTGTTCCCCTGGTTTGAGTGTCATTTTAAGTACAGTAACCTCTTCGTTCTCTAGCAGTAGTTGATATTGGTTTGGAGATGCAATGTGTGCAGCCTCGACCTTCGTGTCTTGTGCAAACGCATTTCCAAACAATAGGACTGAAGTAACAGCAGTAAATACAACCTTTTTCATAGGAATTCCTATTTATGCATACCACGAATAGGGTAGTTGTTTGCAGGATTTCGTATCCAACCTAAGCCACTAATCAATGACTGAAGTTCAGGTCTTACAAACGGGTTGTTTGAAATATCTACTACATGAACTTTTCCTTCATTATTGACAACAAATAGCCCCGGCTCAGCAAATGGATGATCAGTTTCTTCAGGCGATCTTGGAGCTGATATAAACAACCCAAGTTCTTGCATTTGTTCAACAGTAAGACCGTATGCGATAGGGAAAGTCACATTAAGTCTTTCCATATGACTTTCGAGTTGTTCTTTACTGTCACCAGAAACGGCTATCAAATCTACGCCTGTTTGAGCGAGTTGGTCTTTCGCACTTTCTAACTGGTTTAAGTAGCGAGTACAAAGTGGGCAATGCTGCCCTCGGTAAACAACAACCATCTTCCAATCCAAACCATTTTCAGGCGTAGACAACTTTTTAATATCACCATTTAGAAGTTTGGTTTCAATTGCAGGAAAGTCTGAACCTGCATGAAGTTTATTGGTATAATCAATGCTCATGACTGTTCCTTAAAAAT
This sequence comes from Pseudoalteromonas maricaloris, assembly GCF_024746855.1. Lineage (NCBI taxonomy): Bacteria > Pseudomonadati > Pseudomonadota > Gammaproteobacteria > Alteromonadales > Pseudoalteromonadaceae > Pseudoalteromonas > Pseudoalteromonas maricaloris. The sequence continues at coordinate 1,082,574 of NZ_CP024626.1, forward strand.
GCTTGTTAATGTGCGTTTCGAAACGTTTGAAGTCGTTTTCAACATCTGCGTTTTTCATCACATCAAAGCACGCAAATGTTTCCATTGGCTTCATTCCAAAGAACTTGAAGTTCATGTGCATAGGGAACATTAAATCGTCGATTGATTTCCCATCGAAGAATTCTTCTGGATCATTAAAGGCTTCTTCCGGCGCATTAAAGGTGAGAGACATCATGTATTTGGTGTTGGTTAACGTGCCGCCCTTACCATAGTTTTTCTTTGGTGATTCTGCTGTGCGACCGTCGCCAACGCATAAAGCTCCTCCCATGCCTGCTGTGTATACTTCATCCATATACTTTTTGAATGACCAAGACACGCCCATCCAATTGCTTGGTGTTTGCAAAAATACAATGTCTGCCCATTGATGAAGTGCTAATTGCTCCTCCACATCGTACCCGTCACTCATTGTTACTACGCGCGTGTTATAACCTTTATCTTCCAGCATGGTTATTGCCTTATCAATCAAGGCTGCATTTAGCTTACCTTCAGAGAATGGGTAATATTGGTGGGCATTAATAATTAATACGTTTTTAAGATCAGTAGTGCTCATAAAACAACTCCAAACTAAATTTCAGCAAAAATAAGTAAGAGAGACACTCTCCTACTCAATCAATGTGTGGTATATTTTAGTAACCTGATTTAAGTTATCAATTAGTATACTTTTAGTAACCTAGTTGTTTTTTAGGAAAACTGATGGAAAGTATCGTAAAAACAGACAGTAAAGGTAGAAAAAAAGTTTTAAATGCATGCACTGAACCCTGTGCTATCGAAAAAGGCATGCGTTTAATTGGCGGAAAGTGGAAAGGTTCCATTATTTATCACCTTAAAGATGAACCTGTAAGGTTTAATGACTTAACCCGTATGCTTGGCGGTGCCAGCAAAAAAATGGTCGACCAACGCCTAAAGGAACTAGAAAGTGAAGGGATGGTTCGTAGAAAAGTGATAAGTGACAGACCTGTCGCTGTAACTTATGAATTAACCGATTTTGGCAAAACCGCACTGAGTATTTTAGATGAACTCAGGATCTGGTCAGAGTCCCATCAAATTTAACAGTAGCTACTTTGAATTATTTAGCACAGCCCAATGCAGATTCTTATTTTGGAAATCTGCTTGGCGATTTTGGCGGAACAAGGCATGTAAAAAACTTGCCACTCACAGTGAAAAAGGCATTGGATAATCATTATCTAGTCGATAAATTTATAGATAACCATACAAAAATAACTGACACCCATCACAATTAGCAAGCGGCGATTGCCGAGTGTTTCTACTTGGCGATATCCACGACACCCGCTGTTTAACAGATAACTTCGTTTAATATCGTCTAACCAGTTGTGACTTTAAAGAAGAGAAACGCTCAGGACGGATGATCCAGTATTTGAGTGAGGTGTAGTGGTTTGCAAAAATTCAAGGCGATAGTGGGTTTAATTGTCGTCGCTGACATCTAATCATGCCGTTTTGAAGGGAGTTATGGCTGCTAAGAGCGAATTTGAGACTGTCGGCGCTCTTCTTGGGAGAGTCTTCGATGCTGCATAGCAGGTGTTCAACTAACTCATTTATGCTACAAAATCCGTTAACATAAATGAACTAAGGGTCAGATTTGAGCAATGAACGGGCATTCAAAATATCCCTTCGTGTAGTTCACTTAGGCATGGGCTTACATTTTCAAAAAACGACCAATTTCAGACGGGTTTTCAATAGATGGTCAGTATAACTAATTAGTGGTCATATTGAGTACTCTAGTCGAAAATGAGAATATTAAAGAACTGAAATCATTGGTTTTTATGTTGGCGCAAACCTTGCTGTCTCAAGGTTTCTTTAATTTCATAATGGATTAAAAAATGAGAAACCTCGGATATTTTTTGTTTTTACTAATTTTTGCGTCAGGTTGTACTACAAACAATAGAGACCAAAGTCACACTCTCAACGAAGAAAAACACCAACCAAATGACGTTACTATTGTAGAAGAGGTCGTTTTTGAAAGCGAAGGTGTACAATTATCAGGGAGCATGTATATACCTAAAGATGCGCGAGCTGCAGTAGTATTAGTGCACGGCTCTGATCCTGTCCCACGAATGACTAAGTTAGCACAGTCACTGGCTAAGAGAAACTTACTAGTTTTGACGTACGACAAGCGTGGGGTTGGTGAATCTGGTGGCGTTTACGTAGGGCCTCAGGTGGGAACCAATAATATAAGTGTTGATAATTTAACTTTGCTTGCGAAAGATGCAAGTGCTGCGGTAGATGTGGTTCATGGCTATGACAAAGAGTTATCGATTGGACTTATTGGTGCGAGTCAGGCTGGCTGGATTATTCCAATTGCCGCACTCAATAATCAATCAGTAGAGTTTATGGTTCTCTTCAGTAGCCCTACAATCACAACTCTGGAACAACTTAGATTTCAGTTTTATACAAATGGTAGGGAAGACTTTTGGGAAACTCATACTGATGAAGAATCGCGTGAACATACTTTACATGATCCTGACAGATATGATTTTAAAGCAACTGACCCGAAAATTTCTTTGAATTCTTTATCGATACCTGGGCTTTGGCTCTTCGGAGAGCAGGACATACAGGTCCCAGTCAAAATGTGTATCGAGCAACTGAATAGGATGAAAGCTAAGGGCAAGCCTTTTGAATATGTATTATTTCCATCGCTAGGCCACAATACTAATAAAGCAGAGCCTCTAGATATTGCGATACAATGGATAAAGCAAAATAATTTTCCCTACTAATTCGCAATTGTTGTTTTGCTGATGTTGATCAAATAGAAGAGTGCAGTTAACTAATGGCTCAAATGTGACGAAGCGGCTATGCCGAGCGTTATTGAGTTCTCTTGCTGCCAGGGCGACTTTATGAGCACCCTAAATGAATCTCCGCTTCTGACAATTGTTTAATAGAGGTCGGTGTTTAACACCGACCCTATACACTTCCTTCGGATTCTATGACCAAAATTCTCGCCTCTCCACGAGGGTGGGCAACATGCTCAGTACCAATTGACGCATAAAAAATATCACCAGTTTGCAATAGGGCTGATTGTTCAACGCCATCCTCTTTATAAAACATGTCAACCACGCCATCTAACACGACAAAGACTTCTTCACCATCATTAACATGCCACTTATAAGGCTGATCTGTCCAATGCAGGCGGGTTGTAATACCATTCATATTGGCGATGTCTTTTGCGCCCCAAGCGCGTTGTGCTGTGAATGTTTTGCTTCTAATTATTTCCATGATGCTTCCAGCTAACTATATGGTCTAAACCCATAATGACTCCCGTGCTGCGTTTAGTAGAGTAATGAGTCCTATGTGGGAGCCATTACTCTACTGTTTTTATATCGTGAGTAAGACACTTAACCTAAGCGTTTTTTGGCGTTTCTTTTCTCTTCCATCGCTCGCATTTTCCTAATGGCCCAGCCATCAATGGTCATAATAAATAAGATTAGTATTAGCAAATATGTAAGGGCTGTTACTATTAAAGGATATGAGTCGTACAGTAAACGAATTGGAATAGCCAAGCTTTCTGAGAGGCCTATCAATTCTGGATGCCTAAGAATATGTTCACCAATCATTCCAAGGCAGAGTATGGCGACAAAGCCATAAATATACGAGATCGCAATTTGTTCTTTGGCTGTATTATTGTTATTGAAAAGCTTGAATTTGAAAGGCGTGATACTGCGTAAATAATTAATGAGTGAAACACGATAAACAATTAAAAGCAGAGTCATGATGTTTAGAGAAAAATATACGCTTTGAGATATGATTAAATCCCATGGCAAAATAGGCTTTATCGATAGGTCGATAATCTTTTCAAAAAATAGTACCCAAGCCAAATATACTCTATGTCCATCTTTGCGGCATAGGATTATTATATTTATGAGTAAAATAAAGAAGATTATTTCAGTAACTGAAATTCTCGGACTGTCGAATAAGCTCGCTAAATATTGCATTTTTTATCCCACTGTACAGTTGGAAAGGTCACTGTTTCAGTCACTTTCTTGTAAACAGCTTGAGGGTCTCCACCGACATCTCCGCCGCCACCAACACCGCCAAATACATGTTTACATTGTTGTATGTTTAACTTTGTTTTTTCGTGTCTTGAATGAGGTTTCATTGCGGTAAGTCTCCATTAAACTCTGTAAAAACATATTCACATTGCCGCGCCTTTAGATTTTCTTGTTGGTTTTTACGCATGCAGTTCATCGCTTAGCGGTCTCCATCGTCTAGCTTATCTAAAAATTGTTGGCGTTCCTCTTTCGAAACTGAACTGAGTAACGATTTTAAGTATCGCACAGTAGCTGGGTTTAGTAACAGTACTCTAGCAGGGTTTTGTTTTACTTTATGTTTTTTAGCCAAATACTTGTTTACACACTCCTCATAAGCACCATGAGAAGGTTTGCAATATTCGTTTTCCCAATTACTGATTGTTTGGTGAGAGACACCCATATTTAAGAATTTAGCAAAACCTCGAAGACTAAGGCCGAGCGATAAACGCATGTAGAGAATATTTTCACCACTGAACTTAGAGCCAATTAAGCTAAGATCTTCGATCATTTTCGTCTTGCCTTTTTCCTGCTCTGTCATCGTCCTTGCCAAATTTATGAATGGGTGAATATGTATAATTGTGAAATTTATGTTTCTTACTGTCAATGTTTTATTTTTAACTGTAACCACTATGAATCGTCAAACACATTGGACAAAAGCTCATATATTCTCTTACTTCTAGAGCATGTGATAATTATTAGTGCAGGTGAGTGCAATATGCGTTCAAGTATTCATAAGACTATTTATTCACACTTTTTTAATTTTTAAGATGGTGAGCGATGAAGGAACAAACTCAGAAAGTAAAACCAAAAGAATCATACTTTAAGTTGCTGTACATCATGCTAAGCGGGCAATGCAATTACTTTAGTCTTGAGCGAAAACATGCAAATCTTCACTGCCCTTTATGTGCACTTCGAAGAGGTCATACTCGAGGGCACAATAATGATTAATCAAAGTCAACCAACAGAAAGACGGGAAAAAGTAGTAAAGCCCAAAGCGGCGCAAAAACAGCACTATCCAAGCAAAGTATTATGGGATAAGCGAATATGGCAAACTTACCTCTGTTAAAAATTAAACTCTGCTTATGGGCAGAGTTATATCGCAAGTATTAACTTATTCCAATTACCATGAAAGCGCGAATTCACTTTGGTGAGTGCAGACCTAAGCGATTACCTTCTGTATCTATAAATAACGCGAAGAAACCGCTTTCGTCTGCATGTGGGGTTTTGGGGGTCAGTATTTTCCCACCGTTTTCTTCTACTTTTGATAGCACCAGCTGTAAATCTTCACCCGCGTTTAAATACAAAGTAACGCCAGTGCTGGAAGGAGTGCAACCTTCACCTTGAACAATCACACCTACGGTAGATTGCCCTTCGTACGGGAAGAGTGCCATTGTCATTTCAGGCATATCTATGGTTTCAATGGAGACCGCAAAAATGCTGCTGTAGAACTTTACGGCGCGGGTTAAGTCGGTTGCTGGAATTTCAAAAATTGATGCGAAGCTGTGCATGTTATCGTCCTTATTTTATTGTGTGTCGGCTAGTTATTGGTGACTAGGTTGGGTTTACTGGGCTCGTTTAAGGCTCAACGAGTTCGACTTTAAGATAATGCGGGGAGACAACAATTAATTGTAAAAAAGCGACAGGACTATTTATAGAAAAGTCGTGAAAGCGTCATACCTTCGTCATCGAGAAACGCTCGCGGGTTTACCCCAGTGAGCGCTTTAAAGTCCTTAATGAAGTGAGATTGATCATAATAATTGCTTTTGTACGCGATGTTGGTGAGATTGTCTTCACGATTTATGAGGAGTGTTAAAGCGCTTTGCAAGCGTACAAGTTTACTTAAATGCTTTGGACTAATACCGACAAGGTCTAAAAATTTCCGCTCTAGTTGGCGTCTTTTATTGGGATTTGATTTGGTGATTGCATTAACAGATATATCGCCATTTTGTGCAAAGATAATATCTACCGTTGTTTTTACAATGTGCTCAATTGTCTGCGGGTCGCTGAGCTTGTAAAGGAAAAAGGCCTCTAAAATCTCAATCCTTTGGCTTGTGTTTCGCGCTTGGATGATATCGCTTTCAAGCTTTGCGGCTTCATCTAGCTTAAATAATTCGTAAATCGATGTTTCTTGATTTTTTAAGTTTTTTATAGGTTTCGAAATAAAGTGGGAAAAGGCATAAGGAAAGAAGCTGGCTGCAAAGGTATGAACGTATCCGATTGGTTGAATATAAAAAGGTGAAACGGTTTGTCCAAGTACCATTGCGCGCGGTTGCAGTATGTAGTCATGTTCTGATGTATAGCGCTTAATATCGTCGCCCAATATAAAGGCCAGCTCAATGCAGCCGTCGGGGACAATACGTTGCTTTGCGGCATTTTTATCTGCAGTAATTTCCAGTGTCCAAAAGCAATTGATAAATGAGGACAAATTTTCACTAGGTAAAAATCTTTCGTAATCCATAAAGTCTCCGTATCTAGCTATGGACACTGGTAAATTTAGCAACCGTTTTATGGTCTGCTTTTTAGACGCGCTATACTTGCTACTGACCTTTATTGATATGCTTATTTATCCAATCTTGGTAATAAGATACACGCGTTAATACGGCGGTTGAACCGTATTTACCTAAAGTATAATTTTCCAAATCGCCTTCAATTTCTCGCCACGCTGCCAATCCAACCAATACCGGAGTTGAGCCTTGATAAATGATTGCTGCGCCGCCGCTATCTCCAGAGCCTATGGTGCCTTCTAACGGTAGCGCATCGGCTCCTTGTTCGAAGGTAAATCTGAGCCAGTGGGCTTTTGCTTCTGTGATCACGTTGTTGTAAACATGCATTTGATAGTCGTCTTGAGTGAACGCCCAATCTGAGAAAAATTTGGTGACTTGATACCATGCATAGGTCGTTAGGCTTGGTCCCTCAGAGTCGTGCTCTTCACCCGTTATTCCCGTTCCGATAGCGCCGCGACCAAACCCAGTTATTTCCATACCTAACTCTTCATTTCCCTCATATATAGCGATGGGTTGAATGTGTGTCACAGGCTTACTTAAGCGAATTAACGCAATGTCTTTGGCGTTATTTAGCTGCTCCATAAGCGGTGCCGGGTCGCCTTCACTCCAATCACCTTCTACCTTTTTGTAATCCGGATGAATAATGATTTGTGCAATTTGATTTTCAACGCCATGTACCATGATAGGTTTGCCTTGGTAGTCATACATAAACGTATAAATGACGTGAGCTGGTGCCAATAACCAATGCTTATCGATTAACACCGAACCGCCTTGGAATGGCATATCAACATAAAACTGCGGGATGCTGTTAACCTTATACAAGTCAGGGTCAACATCATGTCTTTTGACAACCGCATGGTTCTGAAAAGAGGCAAACATGAGCAAAAAAATGGCAAGGTATTTCATCATTATTCCTTATTTATTATATTGTTATTATTTCCAAAGTGGCCAATAAATCATCATACTGAAACTTTCTTTTCAATGCATCAATAAATGTACCTATTTTTATACGGCACTCCCTCTCAAAAATATCTGCACGCTCACCAGATTAAAAGAAATAAAAACAAATGGTTACCGTCATGCTATGACGCCAAAAATAGTGCAAATTAGTTGGGAAACATGATTGATAAGAAATGTGACTGGTGCAATCAAGTTTGTGAGGTAACAGCATTAAGGTAAAGTTAATTTATGTGCTCTAGGCTAGGCTATTTGCCGTTTATGCAATCAAAAGCGAGTTGCTTGCAAGGAAATCTCTGAAAGCTAAATCGCTTTGCGGCAACCACATAAAATAAATTGAAAGGAACAACGCATGATAAGGATGATATTTGCAACTTTTCTATTGCTTTGGGGCACGCAGGTTAGCGCTCAAGAGCTTATCTTATCGAAGGTCGTCAAGTTAAAGGTTGACTCACCAATCACTATTTCGCATGTGTCTGAAACGTTAGTGTTGGCGTTTAAATACAGTAAGTTGCTTCACGAAACGTTAGATCCGAAAAGATTTATACCTGCTGTTGATTTATCTGGGCATGAACATCAATTTGTACGGAGTTTGTTTGAGGTCGATTCAAGAATGAAATTGCCAGCTTGGCTCCAGATACTTTCAGAAGAGGTCGCAAGCACCTATCAAATACAGAATGTCCAACAAAAATCTATTCAAGAAATTACGATATTTAGTAGTTACAACAAAGAGGAAACACACGGGATAGTGTTTGTTCTTGAAGCGCAAGTAATTCATAAAATAGAGGTTTTTGGACAACAATCACAGTTTCAAAATGTGATAAATAACATAGCGGCAAGGTTTTAGGGATCTAATAATCAAAGTGCTGTGGCGGAGGTCCAATCACTGCTGCTCAGCACGTTAAGTTACTGGCTTTCGATTCGCGAAAACTATCTAAGGCTTTGCTGCTAATCCAGTTAATCCAATCAAGCTTCAAACCTAACCACACTCTTGACCTCAAGTTTACTTGAAGTAGTACAGTCACCACTTATTAGCATGGCGCAATGGTAGGAGTGGTAACGCATGTTAGAAGATACAGTAAATACAGAGGATCAAACTGCTCTGGGAGCCGGACAAAAGCGGGTGTTGTTCAGCTTGGCTGTGGTACTCATTTTGCCAACGCTTGGCATGAGTAGTATCAATGTCTTGTTGCCAACACTTGCTGAGGAGTTTGGCGTGGGGCAGGCATTGGTGAATTGGGTCGTTGTGGCATATTTACTTTCGCTTACCGCGTTTATTCTTGGTGCTGGCGCTGTTGGAGATAGCGTTGGCCGAAAAAGGGCACTTCGCATTGGGATCAGCGTCTTTTGTGTGGGCTCCATTGTCGCTGGGCTGAGCGTAAATCTTTGGATGTTGATTGCTGCTAGACTGTTTCAAGGCATTGGCGCTGCGCTGTTATTATCTCAAGTATTTGCACTGGCAAGCGTTGCGATGCCAAAGCGTAAAGTTGGACTTGCAATGGGGCTACTCGGTACTACCGCTGCGATTGGCACGGCACTGGGGCCATTGCTAAGTGGCGCAATGCTAGAGTGGTTATCATGGCAGTTCACTTTTTGGTTGATGATATTGCTTGGAGGTGCAGCTTACTTTTTAATAGCAAGATTTCTGTCTGATGATGTCGCAAATCCACCTGAGCCACAGCGTTTTGATGTTATTGGAAGTGTGTGGCTGTCGGCGTCATGCCTATTTTATGTGTTGGCTATGCCATCGAGTAGTTCGTTTAGCCTTGTCTTACATAGCGTATTTTTCTTCTTTTCTGTGGCTTTTATCTACTGTTTTGTACAAAGTCAAAAGCGTGCTCAGTTTCCACTTGTGAGTTTGGCTTTTCTGAAACACAAGCTACGCAACACCTCGTTAATCGTAAGCTTTATAGTTGACGCCATCGCGATGTCGACATTAGTTGTCGGACCTTTTTATCTCACTTATGCGTTAGGGCTGAGCCCGGTCACGGTTGGTATTATTGTGTCTATTGGACCTTGTATTGCTGCTGTCGCTGGTTATCCGTCAGGCGAGGTGGTTGATCATTTTGGTATCGCGTTTGCTATGTTTTTGGGCTTGCTGATGATCCTTATTGGGACAATTAGCTTTGCAATCCTACCTTCATTATTTGGACTTTATGGCTATGTTGTGGCGTTATTTGTGTTAACTCCCGGAAGGCAGTTGTTTCTAGCGGCTCACCATACCTTTGTGATGATGACAGTAGCCGAAAAAGAAAAGGGCATGGGATCAGGGCTCATTAATTTATGTAAAAACTTAGGGCTAATGACTGGAGCCTCATTACTTGGTGGTGTATTTAGCCTGTTGTTGCAGGTAAAGAGTGCGGCCTTGGCAAGCTCTGCACAACTTAATATGGCATTTTCACTGACCTTCTTACTCGCTGCACTGTTTATTTTGGTATCGCTCGTTGCTGTATTTGTGATTAGCCGAAAGCAAGCGTTTTAAAAGTAGAATGCGTATCTCGAAAAATTTTTTCGTCCTTTTTTCAAACTTAAGGTTTTCTTAATTTTCGCTTTTTAAAGTTTTTACATCAGAACAGGAAAGGTGTGAAAACGATGGGCGAAGCACTACAAGCAACAAACTCACAAAGTCGTCTTAGATGGGCAAACAAGACTTGCGGCGCGCGCGCTGAATTGGAGCACGCTATCCACAGTGGTTTTGCCCATGCTTTTGGCGCTGACATTCATGAGTATTATCCCCTTTTAAGCCATTTAAACTACCGTCAAAGCGATTGCTTTTTAGGTCTTAGATTTGCAGCCAAAGACGCATTATTTGTGGAGCAGTATCTTAATCGTCCGGTAGAGCTGTGTCTCTCAACGGTTTCAGAGCGTAATCATATCGCGGAACTTGGCAATTTGTTCTCAACAGGCCGAATGGCAACGTTAAGCCACTTTATTGTACTGACTCAAGCACTGCTTGAGAGTGACATCCGCTACTTGGTGTTTACGGCAACCAAACAAGTGCGTGCATTGATGAAGTTATGCCAAGTCGAGGTTAACAAGATTTCTTTGGCACACGGCACTATCGCCTCAGCTAAAGATTATGGCAGCTATTACCAATGTGCTCCGATGGTTTGTTCGGTCGATTTACATCAAGCCCAGCAGGTGATCACAAACACTGAAATGTATCAACACTTACTACAAGGACTCGAGGTCGAAATCGCGAGCTTAAAAGGGGCATTTTTATATGTGTGATTTCTTAAAAAAACTGCCACATCAAGACAGTGATGTGATTTTACAACAAGGGCAAACTCGTCTCACTTTTGCTGAGGTAAAGTCTTACACGCAAGCTTTGGCAGAGCGCTTTATTGTGATGAGTGGCGAGAGTGTTGCGGTTTCGTTAGACAACTCTATCGCTTGGTTATTGGTAGATTTTGCACTATTACAAGCAAATAAAGTGTCTATTCCAGTACCTCATTTCTTTACCACAGCGCAAGTTGAACACACCCTTGAGCAGTCAAAAGCAAACTGGTTGATCAGCGATACCAAGCTTGAAAATAGCGCTGAATTTTCGGTGTTGGATGTCTATGGTCAAGCAATCTATGTATATCAAACTAGGTGCGAAAGTACGGGAACCTATTTTCCTAAAACGCAAAAGATCACTTATACCTCAGGTTCAACAGGCGCACCAAAAGGCGTATGTCTGTCGGTTGAAAACCAGCTTGTCGTGGCGAGCAGTTTATGCGAAACCATCGCACTTAATCGCCCTAAGCACTTGTGTTTATTACCGCTACCTGTGTTGCTAGAAAACATCGCGGGTGTGTATGCGCCGCTGTTGAGTGGTGGCATGGTTGAGGTAACCGAACTAGCGTCGCTAGGCTTTTCGGGCAGCCAGTTGCTATATCCACAAAAGTTGCTGCAAAAGATAAGTGAAGTACAACCAAATAGCTTAATTTTAGTGCCTGAGCTGCTGCGTTGCCTGCTAAGTGCCACGCAGCAAGGATGGCAACCCCCTGCAAGTTTACGCTTTATTGCAGTCGGTGGCGCGAAAGTTGACACTGAACTGCTACAGCAAGCTAAACAGCTGGGCTTACCTGTGTTTCAAGGGTATGGACTTTCCGAGTCAGGGTCTGTTGTTGCACTGAATACTGGTGAGCAAGATGGTAGCGTCGGTAAGTTACTGCCTCATATTCAGGCACGTATTGTGGCAGATGAGTTAGAGATCAAAGGGAATAACTTTTTAGGTTACTTGGGCGGCGAAGCGATAGCCCAAGATGCGTGGTTAAAAACCGGCGATAGAGTGTCGAAGCGTGAGCAGCATTTTGTCATTGAAGGCCGGCTAAAAAATCTTCTGATCAATAGCTTTGGACGCAATATTTCTCCCGAGTGGCCGGAGTCCGTTTTGCTTGCCTATGTACCTTTACTGCAATGCGTTGTGGTGGGTGATGGCAAGCCATTTTTAACGGCGCTTATTTATACCCCGACACAACTAACAGCAGCTGTGATTGACAACGCCATTGAACTTGCCAACCAGCAACTCCCTGATTACGCAAAAATAAAACGTTATGTGCGCGTAGATGAAGCCTTTTCGGTAGGTAACGGCATGCTTACCGCGAACGGTAGACCTAAACGCGACGTGATTTTAGCTAATTTCGCGCAGCAAATTTCAGCGCTTTACTCCCAGAATCAATACGAAGCGGCAGAGTCCGTAGCTTCGGTTTAAAAGGAAAACGACAATGAGCAACTTTTACCAAACCCTACAATCAGAAACGGAACAAGCGCGCCAATATCTACTAAGCGCACCCATTATTCATGATGTTTTTCATGGTCAGATCACCAAAGGCCAATACGTTTCATTTTTACAGCAGGCGTTTCATCACGTAAAGCACACAGTACCACTCCTTATGGCGTGTGGCGCAAGGCTTGATGACAGTAAAGAATGGTTGCGAGAAGCAATAGGGCATTACATCGAAGAAGAAATGGGACACCAAGAGTGGATCCTCAATGATATTGCCGCCTGTGGTGTGGATAAAGAGGTAATACGTCATAGCATGCCAAGCTTCGCAACTGAAATGATGGTGTCTTATGCGTACGACAGTATCGCTCGTAAACATCCATTGAGCTTTTTTGGCATGGTTAATGTGCTTGAGGGCACTTCCATCGCACTTGCCGATGATGCAGCTCGTCAAATTGCGAATAAACTTGGTCTGCCTCGTAGCGCATTTTCCTATTTAACATCTCATGGCGCGTTAGATGTTGAGCATATTGACTTTTTTGCAGGGCTGATGAACAAGATCAGCTGTGAAAAAGAGCAAGCGATCATTATTCACAGCGCTAAACAGTTTTATCGCTTGTATGGCGACATATTCCGCAACATTGAAGCGGTGCCTGCAGGTGTTGAATTTGCGGAGGTAGGCTGATGAAAGCAACAAAACTTGCCGTTATCACTGGGGCCTCTCGGGGGATCGGCCGAGCCATTAGTAAACAGTTGGCCATGCATAATTGGCGTTGTTTGCTGATTGGTCGAGACAGCGAAAAATTAAAGCAGGTGATAGCGGGGTTATCCGGAGAACACGATTATCTTGCTTTAGATATCACCGCTGAGAACGCTGCGACACAAATCGCGAGAAAAGCGGCGACTATGGGTGGGGTTGACTTACTCGTCAACAACGCGGGCATTAATACCATGGCTGGGTTTGCTGAAATTTTACCAACTGACTTAAAAAAGCAGATGGAGACGAATTTATTGGCGCCCATGCTAGTTAGTCAAGCCTGTTTACCACAACTGATCTCAAGTCATGGCACCATAGTTAACGTAGGTTCAGCGTTTGGTTCTATCGGTTTTCCATATCAAAGCAGTTATTGCGCTAGCAAGTTCGGTCTGCGTGGTTTTACAGAGGCACTGACACGGGAGCTCGATGACCAAGTAGCGGTTAAATATCTCGCGCCACGCGCAACCACAACTGAAATGAATGACGACCGCGCGACAGCTGTAAACCATGCACTAGGCAATCAGATGGACTCGCCAGAGGTCGTCGCACAAGCCTTTATGAAATTGCTCCATAGCAACACCAAACGTGCTGCCATTGGTTTTCCTGAAAGATTTTTTGCGAGACTTAATGGCTTGTTACCAGAGCTTGTTGATAACGCATTAATCAAAAAAGTGAAAACCATCCAAACCATTTTTTCCACTAAGGAGTCATTACGATGAACGCACTAAAAACCTTGTTAGTTTCAGCAACATTACTGGTATTCAGTCAAGGTGCTTGGGCTGCATTTGACGATGATCTTAGCCAAGTCCAAACTAAATGGGCAATGGTAAATTATGAAACCGAGGGTGATGCCCAAGAAAAAGCATTTGAAGAATTGGTTAAGCAGAGCGTGGCATTTGTTGAACAATATCCAGATCGCGCTGAAGCTTACATCTGGCGTGGTATTGTGCAGTCGAGCTTTGCAGGAGCGAAAGGTGGCTTGGGGGCGCTTGGTCTTGCCAAAGATGCGAAAGCCTCATTCGAAAAAGCCATTGAACTTGATAAAAACGCACTGTCTGGTTCTGCATTAACGAGTTTAGGCACGCTCTATGCTCAGGTCCCAGGCTGGCCAATTGGGTTTGGCAGCGATAAAAAGGCGAAAAAGCTGTTCCAAGAATCATTAGCGATCAATCCGGCAGGAATTGATGTAAACTATTTCTATGCACAGTTTTTATATGACGAACGTGATTATAGTGCTGCACTTGCGCACTTGAAAAAAGCGCAGAATGCGCCAAGTCGTCCGGGTAGAGAAAAAGCCGATGAATACCGTCAAGAAGAAGTGGCACAGCTACTGGCGAAAGTCGAAAAAAAGCTAAAAAGAAGGAATAAATGAGGCTATTACTTGTAGAAGACGATGAGCTACTGGCACAGGGGCTCATCGCATCACTCAAAAAAGAAGGGTATGCCATCGAGCATGCGCCGACGCAAAAACAAGCAATCAGTTTTGTTGAATCTGGTGAATTTGAGCTGGTGGTGCTTGACCTAGGTCTACCCGACGGAGATGGTTTGGCAGTACTCAAGGCGTTGAAAAAAACCAAATCGCAAACCGCTGTGCTCATTCTAACCGCGAGAAATAGTCTTGATGATAAAATTGCAGGGTTGGATTTAGGGGCTGATGACTATTTGGCTAAGCCGTTTGAGCCAAAAGAACTGTTTGCGCGTTTGCGGGTAATTGGTCGACGCTTCACCAAACAAGTGAGCAGCACGTTGAGTTGCAACGATGTCGTGTTAGATCTTGCCAGTCACGAGGTGCTTGTAAGTGGTAGCGCTCAAGAATTACCTCGTAAAGAATATATGCTACTCAAGGCGCTGATGGAAAATAGCGGCCGTGTGCTGTCTAAAACTCAGTTAGAATCTAAGCTCTATGATTGGGGAGAAGCTTTAGGCTCTAACGCTATTGAGGTACATATTCACCACCTCCGCAAGAAAATGCCCGATGGATTTATCAAAACGCTGCGTGGCATTGGCTATGTGGTTGGCAAGGGGGCTTAGTGGGCACGAGAAGCTCGCTTGGAGGTGCTTCAATAACGAGAAAGTTGACCCTAATTTTAGTGTCAGCTTTGGTGCTGACTGCATCCATGGCGCTGCTACGGGGTTATCACTCCAGCATGGCGATGGCACAAGCACAATTAGACAGCCATTTAGAGTCCATCGCAACACTCGTTAATACTCAAGTTACTGCGACTACCTTGCCCAGTGGTGCGGGTAACAACGCATTTTACTTTTTAGTGCTTGAACACAATCAAGTTGTTGCGGGTAGTGAGCTACTTGCTAAGTACAAGAACAAGCTTAAATATCATGCTGGGTTTAGCACTCAAAATGTGGGGGCGACTAGACTCAGAACTTTCAGTGAAGCGTTTGGCGAAAGGCAAATACTGGTAGCAGAGCCGGTACAAAAGCGTTTTGCACTTGCTGAAGGCATGATTGTCTCAGCAATGACGCCATTGGTGGTGATTATGCCGTTTCTTGCGGTGTTTATTGCATGGATTATTTATACGGCGTTAAAGCCTTTACGAGATCTTTCTAAAGAGCTTAGACGACGTAACCCCAAAGACTTTACACAGCTGGCAGTGCAAAGCGACAAAGCAGAAGTGGCAATCGTTATCGCGACGCTAAATGACCTCTTTCAAAAGGTTGAAGTCGCGTATCTCAAAGAGCGTTATTTTGCTTCCGATGCCGCTCATGAGTTAAAAACGCCGATCGCAAGCTTAAAAATTCACCTGCATAATTTAACGCACGATACTAAGCATCCCAGTGCCATTGCTATGTCAAAAGGGCTTGAGCAGCTAAACCATGTGGTTGAGCAAATGCTGACGCTAGCGCGTACAGAGCCAGAACTGTGGCATAAGCAATTTGCGCAGCTAGACTTAGTGGCATTAACTCAAGACCTGATTGCTAACTGTTACCCGAGAATTGAACAAAAATCACAAAATATCAGTTTAGAAGCGTCAGAATCGACCATAGAGGGCTGCGAGTTCACATTAACCACACTATTTTCTAATCTAATTGGTAATGCGATTAAATACACGCCAATTGAAGGTGACATAGAAGTAAAAATTCAGCAGCATGCGCAGCGGATTGTGTGGCAAATCGATGATTCGGGTTGTGGTATGTCGGATGCGGAAATAGAGCGAATTTTTGACAGATTTTATCGCGTTGGTGGAGATAAACACCCTTCAGGGGAAAAAGGGGCTGGTTTAGGAATGGCGATAGTCAATCATATAATTGCAATTTATCATGCAGATATCTCTTTTGCTCGCAGTCATTTAGGTGGGCTTAGAGTTTGTGTAAATTTACCGAGGGGGCTGGATGCTAAGGACTAAGGTCTCTTCGCTGTCTTTCGCGCTTGGTTTGCCTTTGGCGACCTGTAGTTTCGCCTTGTGGGCGGAAGAAAGTTATACAATTATTCTTAAAAATCATTTGTTTACACCTGCACAAGTTGAGGTTCCTGCAAATCGTAAAGTAAAGCTCATCATCGAAAATCAAGACCCTCAAGTTGAAGAGTTTGACAGTTTTGATCTTAATCGTGAAAAAGTGCTTTTTCCGAACCGTAAAAGTGTGATTTATATCGGCCCGCTAGCACCCGGTGAATATAGTTTTTTTGGTGAATTTTCACCAAATACAGCACAAGGTATCGTTATCGTGAAGGAGCCAAACAATGCTTCTTAATGCGGTGGTGGTGAGCGTGAACCAATTATTACCAGTAACTGTACTTTGGGTACTATTAGCACAATGTACCAATGCTGCTTTACCACTTAAAACGACACTCATCGCGTTGAGTGCGGGGCTAGTCGGCTGTTTTGGCATATGGTTTTTGGGTGGAGAAATAGCCTCGAGTTTTGATTATCGCGGGTTCGAGTTATTGCAAATAGGACTGCTACTCAGTTTATTTTGCTTAATGATTGCAACAAAACGCACCGGACATACGGCACTTGCAGCCTTGGCCTTTGGACTAGCCGTGGTATTGTACTTGCACCATTTGGCAAGCTTTGCGTTCTCTTATTCAAAGCCAGCGGATGGTCAAACCCTCGCTATTGGCACCTCGCTTGGTGTGGGGATCTGTTTGAGCTTTTCTATTCTACTCTTCTTTTTCCTTGATTGGCTGAAGAGTAAGCACTTACCTTGGTTGTTGCTGTTGTTATTGGCTTTACACGGTGCGAGTAAGGTGTCGATTGCATTGGACTTGGCGCTTCAAGTGGACTTAATTAGTGCCGCCAGACTTGAAATAGACTTGCGACAGATTGTGGACGAACACAGTGTTGTTGGTCGAGTGCTGAGAGTATTAGTGGGGTATGAGGCAACACCAAATGCTGCGACGCTTGCAGGGTTTGGAGGCGCGTTGATTACGTTCTTGGGATGTACATATTGGAGAACAGCGCATGCGAAATAATGTTTTACTCGCGCTGCTGGTGAGTTTTTTTTGGATTGTGGCGTTTAGTGCAAAGGCGGATGGTATGGTGGTGGACAAAGTTTATCATCCATACGTTTTACCGCTTGAACGTGAGTTGGAGTGGCGACTACTATCTCGCCAAACCGAGCAAGGGAATGTGTTGGCACAGCGTTTAGGACTTGGTTGGAGCCTCACCGAGACAATGACCATCGAAGGTTACGCAATAGGTGAGCGTGACGATGAGGGCAATTTTGACTTGGCAGCTTACGAGCTAGAGTCGCGGTGGCAATTTGTAGAGCAAGGGCGCTACTGGGCGGATATAGGCATGTTGTTCGAGCTTGAAAAACGCCATAAATTCGATGCCTATGAAGCAACCGCAGGGTTTTTATTTGAGAAGGAATTTGGCCGCACGAGCCTTACCATGAATGCATTTTTGGTGAGGGAGTGGGGTAAGGACATTGAGGATGAATGGGAATCTGAGTTTAGAGCGCAACTGCGCTACCGCTTGTATAGTGCTTTTCAGCCTGCAATTGAAGTCTATGTCGGAGAAGACTTTTTTGGTGTTGGTCCGGGGTTTATCGGATTGCATCGATTCGAAGGTCAAAAACAGCTGAAATGGGAAGCGGGTTTTATTTCGGAGATCAGCCAATCCGGCAAAGATCATAGCTTTAGACTCGCATTGGAATTTGAGTTTTAAGCGCCGCTTTTACTTTGTTTAAATAAAGGGGGAGATGCAGCAAAAATGTCATTAGCTTATGGTGCATCTAGCTGCTAACTTTAGAGTCGAACTATAGATATCAAGGAAACGATATGTATCGCACGCTAACTTTATTGGGGTTGTTGTTCGTTAATAGTGCTTATGCACAGATTGCACTTGAACGCGATATTCAAGAGCACATCGTGGTTGCGAACAAAGTATCTTTGCAGGTTTATCATGTTGCGGGCAATGAACCTGCCGTTGTTTTTGAAAGTGGCTCTGCAGCGCCTGCCATTTATTGGACACCAGTAATGATGGGTCTCGCGCAGCAAGTACCCAATGCATTGGTGGCCTATAACCGTGAAGGTTATGGCAAAAGCGAGCTTAGCCGCAGAGCTTATAGTATTGATACGGATAATCGTAATCTTCGTGAAGTGTTGAGAACGCTTGATATTCGGCCGCCATTTATTTATGTCGGTCATTCATACGCATACTATGTAATGCAAAACTACATCACCTATTATCCAGATCAAGTTGCAGGCTTGTTATATGTTGACCCTGTGACCGTTTACTTCATCGATAAAACCCATGCCTTAGCGCAGGATAAGCTACTAAAACCCTTGAGTACTCTGCCAGAAAATACCTTCGGTGAAGCTCTGCGCCGGGAAACTCAAGCGCTAAGTGAAACCGTTGCGAGTGTTCGGGCGCATCAAGCACCTGATCATATACCGTGTCGTGTTATCGTTGCCCAAAGACCATTTGATCCAACTCAGCGCGATGTTAAAGCATGGCGAGAAGGACAAGAAGCGTTGGCATCACATTGTGATTCTGAGCTAATTATAGCCAAGGGGAGTGACCACACGGTACCTATGAATGCCCCGCAAGTGGTTGTCGAGCAAGTGGTGCAATTAATTCGGGAATTAGAGTCAAAAAAGCCTCTCTAGCTTTATGAATATTTTATTGCAATCTCTATTATTTACACAGGGTTAGGGGAATAATGTGTTTAAAAAATAGGGTGTTGAAAAAGCCGTGAAAAAATATTGATATTTGTCATTAGCAAGTCATATTGATGATTAAAAATACATTGACTTAGGGCGGAATCCCTATATGATGTTCATAGACAGAATTTGAGTCAGTGTTTTAAAATCTCCATTACGTTGTTGTATAAGTGTTTGCTTGTAGTAGTACCGTCCTGAAGTTTTATCCACTCTACAAATTTAGGTCTATGCGCCCACATGGGCATAGCTCATCAATGCGCAGCATTGGTTTTTGTTTTTATATCAGGATTAGTATTATGTCTAACACTCTTACAGGTACCGTTAAGTGGTTTAACGAGTCTAAAGGTTTTGGTTTCATCGCTCAAGAAAATGGCCCTGACGTGTTCGCACACTTCAGCGCAATCAAAGGTGACGGTTTCCGTACACTTGCTGAAGGCGAGAGAGTAGAATTCACAGTTACTGACGGCCAGAAAGGTCCTCAAGCTGAGAACATCGTTAAGCTTTAATCGCTTAATTGATGAAGAAAAAGCAAGCTAAGGCTTGCTTTTTTTGTGCCTAAAATTTTGCTATTTGCTCCCTCGGGTTGAGTGAATAATGAACAAGCTTGTATAGCGCGGCTAGACAGATTAACCCCTCAAATTAGCATTGTATTTCTGTGTGTCTTGGCGAGATGTTCAAGCGTATTGATCGCCGAAGCATAAATCTCTCGCGATGTTTTATTGAGCCCGCCGCTAGCTGCTGAGATTTCAAATGTACGCTTCATATCACCAAGTAAATTGATTTTTTCGTGAGGATTTTCAGTTATTGATATTAGCGCGCCGATAGCCATCATTTGGCCTGAATCAATAAATCCTCCTTCAAATAGTTCTCGGGACATAGCCCGTACTTCCGCAGCTGAAATGTTGTGAACGTTGTATTTAGAGGCAATAGTTTGCCAATTATGTTCGGCATTGTTTGCGGTTTGGCTAATGGAAACTTGGGTGTCTTTCTGTACTGCTTCAGCCTCTTTTGGTTGATTCTGGCCATGGCTGCTATAAATTGTTGGTGATCCAACCCTTTGGGTTTGACTAACAAGCATGGGTAATCCTTTATATGATGAAATGCAGATTAATAACTAAGCAATTGTCGTGCCGCAACATTTTGGGTAGCTGTTCTTAATTCAATAGCGAGTTAAAGAAGAATATAGAGGACGCTCTACTCACTTTTACAGTATCATATGCCCATGATACACAGTCTTAAAAGTGATACGGTTAATTATGTCTTTACCTGCTTGCCCCAAGTGCAATTCTGAATATGTTTATCAAGATCAAAGTCAGCTAATATGCCCTGAATGTGCTTACGAATGGGATCCAAACGCGACTGCTACCGAGGACGACATTCAAGTAAAAGATGCCAATGGCACACTATTAGCGGATGGCGATAAAGTCACTGTGATTAAAGATCTTAAGATTAAAGGCAGCTCACAAGTCATTAAGATTGGTACTAAGGCTTTGGTAAGACGTGTGCTAGATAAAAAAGACCATGAGCTTGACTGTAAGGTTGATGGCGTGGGTGAAATGATGGTTACGGCGAAATTTGTCAAAAAAGCAAATACTTAAGTGGATAAGTGTTCAGAGGTTATGGAGTTTTGAAACGCCATTGACCTCCGCGAAAGTTAGCGCTCATAAGGTCACTGGAGTCACATACACGCAAAGCAGAGAAGCCATAGATAATGACGGAGCAACGGGGACACCCATCACTATTTTGACTTTGGAACATAGCGAGCATAGTTTTACGGTGTGTAAACGATGTAATAAAGGGGCATAGTGTTGTGGTTCAATAAATCTGGACACTACTTTAGGTGGTATCATTACCACCTGACACTGCTGCGTCAAATACGGCTGTCAAATTTGATCAATATCTAAAAACCAAATCTGACAGATTAACAGTCAGCCTTGTCTAAACTAGGCTTATATTTTTTTCGACTAGATTTCTGCAGCGACCACCGAAATCTCAACAAGCAATGCATCACGGGCCATGCTCGCTTCTACACAAGCGCGAGCTGGTGCATAACCTTCAGGCACCCAAGCATCCCACACTTCGTTCATTTCTACAAAATACTTCATGTCTTTAATATAAATTGTCGCAGAAAGAATGTGTTTGCGGTCGCTGCCTGCTTGAATAAGTAGCTCATCAACTTTCTCAAGCATGGTTTCGGTTTGTTCCTTAATTCCTTGTTCTGCGTCTTTACACACTTGGCCACATAAATAAATAGTACCATTATGTTTTACAATACGGCTCATTCGTTGTTTGGTGTCAATTCGTTCAATCACTGTTTTTCCTTTCTAATTGTTACTGTAATCGGTAGGTATAGGCTGAAATGTTATCTTTTTTTAATAAGATGAGCTACATGCTTGGTACTGGTTTTTATGAAAAGCAGTGGCGGTTAAGTACTACCCATACAAACCAAGATACATGGGAGAATTTTGAATTAAAGCAATTGGGTTTAGCTAGAGTTCCAATACCTTACGATAACTTTCTGTTTTACTTACTTTCGCAAACGCAATACGTAATCGTTCGACAATGTCGGCTGGTAACTGGTTGTTCGTTGCAAGGTAACCTTTTACCGAGAGTGCTTCCACATCGTATAAAAAGGTAAAGTGGTCGGCTGGAAGGTTAAGTTCCGTGGCCATGGTTTTGATATAACGCGGATCATCAATCACTAAATCAACGCGATTTGCAACGAGCAATTCATATGACTTTTCGATGTCGCTGGTTTGAACAAAGTTAAACCCTAGTGCTTTAAGTGTGCCTTCGGCGATATCACCACGCTGAACTGCTATTTTGTATTGTTTAGCATCCTCAAGTGATTGAATTTTTATGTCCTCACGATAGCGATTGGTAACAAACCCTAAATGAAACACAGCAACAGGACCAATCCAATGAAAGCTGTCTTCTCTCGCGGGGGTCTTTGCGATGCTATAAATCAAGGTATGTTTGTCATGCTGCGCTAATTTAAAAGCTCTAGCCCAAGGGTAAATAGAAAACTGTCCCTCGAGTTCAGCCGCTTTTAAAATCGCTTTGACCAGATCGGTACTTGAGCCTGCAACTTGGTGATTTTCTATGGTTTGATTGGGTGGAGAAAGTTCCGTAACAATCTGTAATTTCGCCCATAAGGGCAACGGGCTAATCAGCAAAATAAACAGTAGTAGACGTCCAACAACAGCATTCGTCATTACCAAAAAACTCCACACGTTAATGCGTTAATCTATATTTAGCATAGATGGATTTTATTTTTCCGTCATTAACCATTCGTCGCAAGGCGATATTTATTTCCGTTTGTAACTCAGTTAAATGAGGCTGCAAGCGCATATGTACAGGTAATCGGCTGATTTCATAGCAAGACTGAAATTTGCGATACTTTGGTTGTTGTGAAATATAGTAGTCAGCTGTCACCGAACCAATCATGATGTAGTCTAAACGCTCATGTTCAAGCTGTGCTAGCAGTTCTTTCTCCGATACATTTTCATAAACAACTATCTTGTCTTCACCCAAGTGCGCTTCAAAATTATCGTAACGATATCCTCTTACTTTGCCGACTAATGCGCCATAAAACTGCTCGGGCCTATGCTTGCCCACACAGCGAGATTGATACCCAAACAGTACTTCGGTTGAGAAGGCATAGTCGATGCTGTAAATCCCTGGGACGTCTGCTTCGGCCCGCCACGCTTTATTGATCCCTGGTTCAATATCTATTTTACCTTGGTCGAAATAGCGCTGTCCTCTGGCGACAGAGAGCGGCATAAACTCAAATTGGTGTGAAGTCAGTTTTGCCAACTCTTGAAAAATGTCGACAAAAATACCTTTGGGTTTTCCCTGTTCTTCAAAATAGTAAGGAGGATTGGCACCGTGATAGACCAGTACGGTATAGGTGTTCGCCTGTGCTAAGCCGGTTATTAGCTGCAGGGAAAGCATTACTATTTGAAAACACCGCATCGTAATCTTCAGGCTAAAGTAAAGGTATCTTCATAATATGCATGATTTTTAAGCGATGCAATTAATCCTTTCCTGATACCGTATCGAGATAAATACATGAGAGTGATTATTTGTCACAAGCTATAAATATGGTGAATATTGCTTATATTGAAAATTGTCGACAATTTGCGGCGAGGCTGGTTGACGTGCGCGTCAACCAGCACTATATTGTCTACAACTTAAATTACTAAGACTGGCTAACTAATGATGAGCTTTTTTGACGAGCAAGCGGTTACTTCTTCTGATAAAGCATTCTTTCGTATGCGAAAGGAAATTGTAGAAGGTGAAATAACGGCAGGTTCTAAGCTCAGTGAAATGGAATTGTCGACAAAGTATGAAGTCAGCAGAGCGGTTGTTCGCGAGGCAATTAATCGCTTGGAGTCATGTCACTTAGTTGAACGTAAAGCCAATGTCGGGGCGCGCGTTGTTACTCTCACACCGGAAGGGTTAATGGAGCTTTATCAGATCCGTGAAGCACTAGAAGGTATGGCGGCAAGGCTTGCTGCGCAGCACATGACTGACACTGAAATTCAAGACCTAGAAGGTTTGTTGTCGAGTCAATTCGATGAAGTCAAAAACCAACATTCTTATTATCAAGAAGCGGGCGATCTCGATTTTCATTACCGCATTATTCTTGGCAGTAAAAATGCGAGTCTTATCTCTATGCTAGTCAATGGACTGTACCACTTGGTACGTATGTATCGTGTGCAGTTAGGGATGGCCGGTCCCCGCGTCACCACGGCATTTGACGAGCATAAACATATCGTTCGTGCGATCAGTAACCGCGACCCAGAACTGGCAGAAATACTGATGCGTCGACATATTCAATATTCTAAAAATAATATCGCAACCAAGTTAGCAAGCAATCAATCACACTTTTAAGAGAGAGCATCATCATGAGCGCAGGAAAAAAATTTCGTGAAGCATTAAAAGCCAACAAACCGCTTCAAATCGTCGGTACTATCAACGCATATAGCGCGATGATGGCAAAGAAAATCGGTCATCAAGCTATCTATCTTTCTGGTGGTGGCGTTGCTAATGCATCTTATGGTTTACCTGACTTAGGAATGACATCTCTAAATGATGTAATTGCAGATGTAAGTCGCATTACCTCGGCTTGTGATCTACCTTTAATGGTCGACATTGATACTGGATGGGGCGGCGCATTCAATATTGCAAAAACCATCCGAGATATGGAAAAAGCAGGTGCAGCTGCGGTACATATGGAAGATCAAGTAGCGCAAAAGCGTTGTGGTCACCGTCCAAATAAAGAAATCGTGTCGACCGAAGAAATGGTTGACCGTATTAAAGCAGCAGTTGATGCGCGCACCGATCCTGACTTCTTCATTATGGCAAGAACAGATTCGTTTGCACAAGAAGGGCTAGAAGCGGCAATTGAGCGTGCGAAAGCCTATGTGGCGGCAGGCGCTGATGGCATTTTTGCAGAAGCAGTACAAACTGAAGAACACTATCGTGCATTCAGCGAAGCACTTGATGTGCCCATCCTAGCGAATATCACTGAGTTTGGTAAGACAGAACTTTGGAACAAAGCTGAGCTGGGTGAGTGGGGCGTAGATATGGTGCTTTACCCATTGAGTGCGTTCAGAGCGATGAACAAAGCGGCGGAGCTGGTGTATCAGTCTATTTTAGAAAATGGAGACCAGAAAGCGGTACTCGATACCATGCAAACCCGTATGGATCTGTATGATTACCTTGGCTATCACGATTATGAGCAAAAGCTTGATGCATTATTCGCCGAAGGTAAAAATAAGTAAAAAATTAAAGCTGTTCAGGGTTGCTCAGCAGCACAAAATATTAATACCCAGCAGGTAAAAAATTCAGGAGATAATAATATGGCTAAAGTACTAAGTGGCGCGGGCCTTCGTGGTCAAGTAGCAGGAAAAACAGCACTATCAACGGTAGGTAAGTCGGGCTCAGGTTTGACTTATCGTGGTTACGATGTAAAGGAACTAGCTGAAAGTTGTCAGTTTGAAGAGGTTGCTCACCTTATCCTTAAAGGTAACTTACCAAATCAAGCTGAACTGGACGCTTATAAAAGCGAGCTAAAAGCAATGCGCGGTTTGCCGCAGGCGTTAAAAGAAGTATTAGAACGTATTCCTGCTGATGCACACCCAATGGACGTATTACGCACGGGTTGTTCAATGCTTGGCAATCTTGAAGGTGAAGCAAGCTTTGATGAGCAAGGTAAAGTAACCGATCGCATGCTAGCAAGTTTCCCAAGCATTATTTGTTACTGGTATCGCTTTAGCCATGATGGCGTTCGTATCGATGTGGAGACGGATGACGACTCAATCGGTGCACATTTCTTACACTTATTGCACGGCGAAAAACCAAGTGAGCTACATGAGCGTGTGATGCATGTATCACTTATCCTTTATGCAGAGCATGAGTTTAACGCGTCGACCTTTACAGCCCGTGTTTGTGCCTCAACGCTTTCTGATATGCACTCTTGTATTACTGGTGCGATTGGTTCTCTACGTGGCCCACTTCACGGTGGCGCAAACGAAGCGGCAATGGAAATGATTGAGCGCTTTGAATCTGCGGATCACGCAGAGCAAGAAATGATGGGTATGCTTGAGCGTAAAGAGAAGATCATGGGCTTTGGTCACGCTATCTATTCAGAATGTGACCCTCGTAACGAAATCATAAAACGTTGGTCTGAGAAGCTAGCAGCAGATGTGGGTGATACAGTACTTTACCCTGTATCTGTACGCTGTGAAGAAGTCATGTGGCGCGAGAAAAAACTATTCTGTAATGCCGATTTCTTCCATGCATCAGCTTATAACTTCATGAAGATCCCGACTAAATTGTTCACACCAATCTTTGTTATGTCACGCTTAACAGGTTGGGCTGCACACGTTATGGAGCAGCGCGCAGATAACCGTATCATTCGTCCATCGGCGGAATACACCGGCGAGGAGCTACGTCCAGTTCCTACCATTTCTGAGCGTTAATCGAACACTGTTCGAATCTATTCTGGCGGTCGCCATGGCCGCCTGTTCTCCGTCACTGATTGTTGGAAGTTGCTATGAATACTCAATTCCGTAAACGTTTACCTGATTCTGAGCTTTGCTATTACGATACAAAAGAAGCGGTAGAAGCCATCAAACCAGGTAGCTACGAGACTTTACCTTATACCTCACGCGTCCTTGCTGAAAACTTAGTACGCCGCGCTGAGCCTGAAAAACTCAATGATTATCTTGAACAAATTATCGAGCGTCGTCGCGATTTGGACTTTCCGTGGTTTCCTGCTCGTGTGGTTTGCCATGATATTTTGGGTCAAACTGCACTAGTCGACCTTGCGGGTTTGCGTGATGCTATCGCTGAAAAAGGCGGCGATCCGGCTAAAGTCAACCCAGTCGTACCGACTCAACTGATTGTGGATCACAGCTTGGCTGTAGAGCATGCCGGTTATGAAGAAGATGCATTTGAGAAAAACCGCGCGATTGAAGACCGTCGAAATGACGACCGTTTTCACTTTATCAACTGGACCAAAACGGCATTTAAAAACGTTGATGTGATCCCGCCAGGCAACGGTATTTTGCACCAAATCAACTTAGAAAAAATGTCGCCAGTTATTCAAGCGCGCGACGGTGTTGCCTTCCCTGATACGCTTGTTGGCACCGACAGCCACACGCCACACGTTGATGCACTCGGTGTTATTGCCGTTGGTGTGGGTGGCCTTGAAGCAGAAAGCGTGATGCTAGGCCGTGCGTCCTACATGCGATTGCCGGATATTGTTGGGGTTGAAATCATTGGCAAACGCCAACCGGGGATCACCGCAACGGATATCGTACTGGCGATCACTGAGTTTTTGCGTAAAGAGCGCGTCGTTTCTAGCTACTTAGAGTTCTTTGGTGAAGGTACGCAAGACCTTAATTTAGGTGACCGTGCGACAATTTCAAACATGACACCAGAGTATGGCGCAACCGCAGCCATGTTCTACATCGATGAGCAAACCATTGATTATTTGAAGCTCACAGGCCGTGATGACGAGCAAATCAAGTTGGTGGAAAAATACGCTAAGCTGACAGGGCTTTGGGCTGATTCTTTACAAAACGTGCAGTACGAGCGTGTACTTAAGTTCGATTTGTCAACGGTGACGCGTAATATTGCAGGTCCTTCAAATCCGCATCGCCGCGTTGCAACTAACGACCTTGCTAATCAAGGTATTGTTAAAGAGATTGAAGCGCCAAAAGATGGCTTGATGCCAGATGGTGCCGTGATCATCGCTGCTATCACCAGCTGTACTAATACCAGTAACCCACGTAACGTAGTTGCCGCAGGCTTGCTGGCACGTAATGCCAATAAATTAGGCCTTGCTCGTAAACCTTGGGTGAAAACGTCTTTTGCACCGGGGTCAAAAGCGGTACGTTCTTATATGGAAGAGGCAAAGCTCCTACCTGAGCTTGAGCAGCTCGGTTTTGGTGTTGTTGCCTTTGCTTGTACGACTTGTAATGGCATGAGTGGCGCACTTGATCCGAAAATTCAACAAGAAGTGATTGACCGTGATTTATACTCAACGGCAGTGTTATCGGGTAACCGTAACTTTGACGGTCGAATTCACCCTTACGCGAAACAAGCCTTCTTAGCTTCACCACCGTTGGTTGTGGCTTATGCAATTGCAGGCACCGTGCGCTTTGATATTGAAAATGGTGTCTTAGGTCGCGATCAAGAAGGCAATCCGGTCACGCTTAAAGATATCTGGCCAAGCGATGAAGAAATCGATGCGGTGATCAAAGAAAGCGTTAAACCAGAGCAATTCCGCGCCGTTTATGAGCCAATGTTTGACCTCACTGTAGACTATGGTGAAGACAACGACCCTCTTTATCAGTGGCGTCCAATGAGTACCTATATTCGTCGCCCTCCTTATTGGGAAGGGGCACTCGCGAGCGAGCGTACCATGAAAGGCATGCGTCCATTAGCGATTTTAGGCGACAACATCACGACTGATCATTTATCGCCATCGAATGCGATTTTAGCAAGCAGTGCGGCGGGTGAATATCTGGCCAAAATGGGCTTACCAGAGGAAGATTTCAACTCATACGCGACACACCGAGGTGATCACTTAACGGCGCAGCGTGCGACATTCGCCAACCCCAAACTGTTAAACGAAATGGTGGTAGAAAACGGTGAAGTAGTACAAGGTTCACTGGCGCGTGTTGAGCCTGAAGGCAAAGTCACCAGAATGTGGGAAGCTATCGAAACCTATATGGAGCGTAAACAACCGCTGATCATCGTTGCTGGCGCAGATTACGGCCAAGGCTCGTCTCGTGACTGGGCTGCAAAAGGTGTGCGTTTGGCTGGAGTTGAAGTTATTGCAGCGGAAGGGTTTGAGCGTATTCACCGTACCAACTTAATCGGTATGGGTGTACTACCGCTTGAGTTTAAAGCGGGCACGACCCGAAAAACGCTTGAACTCGATGGTACAGAAACCTATGACGTTGAGGGTGAACCGGCACCAGGTGCTACATTAACTCTCGTGATTAACCGTCAAAGTGGTGAGCGTGTAGAGGTGCCTGTGACTTGTCGATTAGATACCTTTGAAGAAGTGTCTATTTACTCTGCAGGTGGCGTGTTACAACGCTTTGCTCAAGACTTCCTCGAAGCGGAAGGTGTATAACCATGAGTCAATTTAAGCCGCAAATTAAAATTCCCGCCACTTATATGCGTGGCGGCACCTCTAAAGGGGTGTTCTTTAATTTAACAGATTTACCCGAGTACGCGCAGCAACCGGGTGAAGCGCGAGATAACTTGCTGTTACGTGTAATTGGCAGCCCAGATCCCTATGGTAAACATACCGATGGCATGGGCGGTGCGACTTCCAGTACCAGCAAAACCGTGATTTTAAGTAAAAGCGACAAAGCCGACCATGACGTGAATTATCTTTTTGGTCAGGTCGCTATCGACAAGCCATTTATTGATTGGAGCGGAAACTGTGGCAATTTAACGGCTGCAGTAGGTGCATTTGCGATTAGTAATGGCTTAGTCGACGCGGATAAAGTGCCAGAGAACGGCGTCGCCGTCGTTAAAATCTGGCAGGCGAATATTAGCAAAACCATAGTGGCGCATGTTCCAATCAGCAATGGGGAAGTGCAAGAGACGGGCGACTTTGAACTGGATGGCGTAACTTTCCCAGCAGCAGAAGTGGTGGTTGAGTTTATGGATCCAAGCGACCCAGATGTTGATATGTTTCCGTCGGGCAATCTCGTCGATACGTTAACTGTGCCTGATGAAGGCACCTTTGAAGTGACCATGATAAGTGCCGGGATCCCTACGCTTTTCTTCCGTGCTTCCGATTTAGGTTATGAAGGTACAGAGTTACAAGAAGCGATTAATGGAGACTCAGCTGCACTAGAGCGATTTGAAAAGATCCGTGCTTATGGCGCAGTTAAAATGGGTTTAATAGGTCATATTGACGAAGCGAAAGTTCGCCAACATACCCCCAAAATTGCCTTTGTTGCACCTTCTAAATCTTATGCTGCGTCGAGCGGTAAAGCGGTGGAAGCCAATACCATCGACTTAAACGTTCGCGCCTTATCTATGGGTAAGTTGCACCATGCGATGATGGGCACAGCCGCTGTGGCGATAGCAACCGCGGTGGCAATTCCTGGCACCTTAGTTAACGAAGCCGCTGGTGGTGGCGATCTTAACTCCGTAACCTTTGGACATCCGTCAGGCACCTTAAAGGTTGGCGCGGAAGCACTACAAGAGTCTGGTCGTTGGCAAGCTAAAAAAGCCGTCATGAGCCGCAGCGCTCGCGTGCTAATGGAAGGCCGAGTTCGCATCCCAGAGGCGTAGCTCCATACTAAATTAAAGGCTCTGTTCCCAAGAGCCTTATTCTCTACATAAGAAAACTCCCGAGTTGTTGCTTGGTCGTTAAGGTATGCCTGTCATTCGGCTTCTTCTTTGATTTCCACCATGCAGACTTGAAATTCATAAGGACAATATGATGTTTGAAGCTTTACTTTCTGTGGCAATCACAACCGCGGTATTACTTGGTTCACCCGGTCCTGCGCCACTAGCACTAGCTGCGACGGGGGCGAGTCAAGGTGTTAAAAAAGGTTTCCCGTTCTTAGCTGGTATTTTGGCAGGATTGCTTGTCGCGGTGATCTTTGCAGCCACAGGGGTTGCAGGGTTACTGGTTAGCCATCCCCAAGTGACACTCATGCTCAAATGGCTTGCAGCCGCCTACTTAATTTATGTTGCCTACAAAATTGCAGCAAACAACGCGGCGCTTGGCGGTGCAGGTGCGCAGCTACCGAGCTTTAAAGATGGGTTTATTCTTAACCTCCTCAACCCCAAAGCCTACGCGGCTTGTATCGCTATTTTTGCGACGGCTTCGGTGCCGGCAAGCTCAAACCTAGTTGCTACGGTACTTGCCGCTAGCGTGTGCTACGTGGTGGCGATAGTGATCGACACAATGTGGCTGGTATTAGGTGGTGTGATTTTTAAAACACTGAATGATGAGACCGTACTTAAACAGATCCGAATTGGTTTTGCGTTGACTTTGGTTGTGCTCGTTCTTTACGGGCTATTTGTCGTTTGAGGTTGATGGGAAGTCACAGGCATAGCTTTTAGACTTGAATAGATGTAATAATCTGAGTTATGCAACCGTCACTCAGAAAAGCCAATGATCGCCCCACCAGATGAAAACAACGTCCCCATAAGTGATATCCGTGTTGAATTTTCGGACTCGGCATTTGCTTTGAGAACGTTAAGAGTGGGTGAATATCAACGGTTGGAGCACCTGTTTTCGCTTAGATATGGTGCAGAGTACGATGCCGAAGAGTTATTAAAGTTACGACAACAAAGAGTGCTAGTACCTTTTTTACAAGCAGCTGAAGATA
This sequence comes from Pseudoalteromonas maricaloris, assembly GCF_024746855.1. NCBI lineage: Bacteria > Pseudomonadati > Pseudomonadota > Gammaproteobacteria > Alteromonadales > Pseudoalteromonadaceae > Pseudoalteromonas > Pseudoalteromonas maricaloris. Next base: position 1,113,594 of record NZ_CP024626.1, read on the forward strand.
AATCAAAGCACTGTATTTGTGTGCGGCAAACTCAAACGCGCGAAATGCTTGGCATGATCTTAATTACAGTCGATGACTCAGCGGCCAAAAAAGTATTGGTAGAAGAGAGTTGGTTTATTCACGATACTCTGTTCGACAAGGTGTTTTGTTTATTCGTGACAGAGTATTTGAATACTCTAGGCTTCGCTTTGGTTGAATTTAGAGTCGACGAGCGTAATGATTTAGTACGCCGGTTGGTTGAGCAACTTGGTGCGCACTTTGACGGCATATTACATCGTGAAGGTGTTTATCGGAACGAGTGCTTCAACCTTGCTGTGTACTCTATATCTCAGGAAGAGTGGCAGTGCGTTGTTCCTCTGTATTCTATTTACAAAGCATTGCCACAATAATAGGGAAGCTTAAAGTGTGCATTTATGGAAAGTAAACCAAAGTATCGGCTGAGTCCGTTAGCGCGACTAGCTCGGCAACTTGATAATGATGCATGTTCCGGAATTAGATTCTGTTTCACACTCAATTACGCCATTAAAATACTGAGTGACAATAGCGAGCGCAACACTTAGCCCTAAACCCAAGCCTTTTTGGGTGCGATTACCGACAACAAAAGGATCAAATACTTTATCTTTGATTTCATGTGGAATACCGCCGCCGTTGTCCGTGACTTTAATCGTATATCCAAGTTTTGAGGCTTGAGCTGATATAATCACACATGGGCTTTGCATTGAGTTATCAGCAAAGGCGTGGTAAAACGCATTTTCTATTACAGGTTGGAAAACCTGCTGTAACAACCTTTCAGGCGCGGTGATAGCAAGTGCTTCGGGAATATCTAAGGTAATATCAATATGTGGGTGTTGATTGGCAAGCTCACTCACACAATGTGTGATAAGTGGCTGTAAGTAAACAGGCTTTACTTCTCCTTCAAATCCAGTATTGGTGATTATTTTGAGCTTGTCGATAATACCAGTGATCCGCTCGGTACTATTGACGACGAGTTTGGCACAGCTTTCAATATTTTCTATCGAATGCAATAAAGCAGACTTGGCTATTTCATTTTTATTAACCCTTTGTCTTACTCCTTCGACAAGCAATAGTTGGTTACTGGAAGCGGTCATGGCGACGCCAATCGGCGTGTTAATCTCATGGGCAAGTCCTGGGATCAATCGCACCAGCGTTGCTGACTTTTCGGCGTTTATCAGGCGTTTTTGAGTCTCACTGAGTTCGCTGATCGCGTGATTAAGTGCTTTGTTTTTTTCTATTAACTCTTCAGTTTGGCTTTTTACCTCCGTATTTAGATAATCAATAATACTTTTACGGATGGCCGAACGAGAGTTGTACAACGCGATGAGGCTAAGTAATAGCAAGATAAAACAAACAAACGCGGCGCCATAATAGGACTTTACCTTTTTATTGCTGCTTGCAAGGAGTGAGCTGAAATCCTGCTCTCTGCGTTCTAAAAAGGCATTGATGTGCGTCATTATTTGTACTTTACTTTGGAGGTAAGCCTCGCTGTACAAAATCTTGAGGGCCTGCTGATTTTTCCCTGCTGCCACTAGGTCAAAGGCTTCACGCTCAAGTGAGACGAGTGCTTCACTTTTATCCTCTGCATTTCGCAACATAGTTAATTCATCCGTAGAAACCCCATTTTCTAATAATAATGTCAGCAGCGCTTTTGGTGCTTCTTTTTCAAATGGTGCTTGACCCTCTTTGACCAGCAACATGTCCCAATAGACGCGGTGCAAATGCTTAGGGCGGGGGGAAGTGCCGTTACGGATCGTTAAGATCTCATCAAAAAATTGCTTAAATTTGGGGTTGCCCGTGGCGGCATAAGCCCGAGCCATCATGGTGAGTTGATCTGAGCTGAGCCTCAACTCTTGGGATAAACGAACAAGATTAAAATTTCTTTCTATTTCTTGCTCTTGCGCTTCCTTATTGACGAATGCCAAAAATGTGAACACCACAGAAAGAAAAAAAAGCAGCATGGAGAGCGCTGATATATGGTAGAAGTACTTAAAGCTAAATGACTGACTTGGATGAAGTATGTTGCTTTGACTGGCTGCCATGTATTCAACGTTGTTAAGACTCGAATACACAAAGTATAGTTAACCTAAGCTCGGAATAACAATTTGTTCTCTGGCCGTTGTCATCCCACGTTCTGGTTGGTCGTTCTCGGCTTTTGTTACTTTGCCGAAGTGAGAAAGCAGCCAAATGGACAACAAGTATTTAGCTGCTCGATGGGTCTAGTCGAAAGTAAGCACGATCCTGCCATTAATGTCGCTATTGAGCATATCGTCAAATATATCGTTGATTTGCTCAAGTGGTTTGGTTTCAATAATGGCTTTTACCTTGCCCTCAGCAGCAAACTGTAAGCATTCAGTGAGGTCTTGACGAGTACCAACGATACTGCCAACAACACTAATACCTTTAAGAACGGTATCAAATATAGGAATAGGCATTTCTTCAGGTGGTAAGCCAACGAGCACACAAGTACCGCCGCGCTTTACGCTGTTAAATGATGTGGTAAAGGCTGGCTTTGAGACCGCGGTACAAACCACGGCTTGGACTCCACCAAGCTTATTTTGCATCAACTTTGCGGGATCGCTCTGCTTAAAGTCGATACATAAATCGGCGCCAAGATCTTTTGCTAGTGCTAACTTTGATTCGCCAGTGTCAACTGCAACTACATTCAGCCCCATTGCTTTGGCGTATTGCACTGCTAAGTGACCAAGGCCCCCTACACCAATAATGGCAACCCATTCACCGGGTTTGGCTTTCGATACTTTTAGTGCTTTATAGGTGGTGACGCCCGCGCAGAATAGAGGTGCGGCATCGACAAATGACAAGCCTTCGGGGATTTTTACCACGTAGTTGGCATCGGCTTTACAGTACTGTGCGTAACCGCCGTCGACGGAATAGCCGCTATTTAACTGCTCTGGGCATAAGTTTTCGTCGCCTTTTAGGCAGTGTTCACAATGACCGCAGGCGCTATGAAGCCAAGGTACACCCACTCTATCACCAACGGCTAGATGTTTAACATCGTCAGCTTTTGCGATAACGGTACCCACACCTTCGTGACCAGGCACTAGTGGTAATTTAGGCTTAACCGGCCAGTCACCATGACAGGCGTGTAAGTCGGTGTGACAAACACCACAGGCGGCTATTTCAACGATGACCGCTCCTTGAGTAAGTTGCGGTTTCTCAATTTCTTGAATTTCTAACGGTTGTTTAAATTGGTGCACTAACGCTGCTTTCATCTTTTTGCTCCTTGATTGAGTCGATAGTAGCTTAGCAGCTATAACTAGGAACAATTTGATCCGAAACAATGAATGAGGTGAGAGTAAATAACCTGAGCTGCGGATAATTAATGCCTTTCTAGCAGCCAGTTTTAGCGCTAACTGCGTTGAATTCACTTCCAATAGCCAGCTATTGGTGCGTAAATTCGCCTTGCCTACAGGATGTAGGTACCTTAGCGAGAGCAGGACGCGGAAGCGGTGTTTTCCCTAAAACTTGCTGGCTAGACAAGGAAAAAACTAAGTTGTGCTTTAGCAACAATGAGTTGGAACATTCCTTATCCAAACCTCAGGTTAAATAAAAATGGCGAGCACAATGCTCGCCATTTCATTACTTAATTATAAAAAGTAGGGTGTTATTTTCTTCTACGTAGTAGCACAAGTGGTGCAGCTAGTAGTAACCAAAATAGTGAACCGCTTGAAGATTTTGATGGTGTCGGCGTAGGCGTTGGATCTGGAGTCGGCTGTTCTGACTCTTCATCCATTAAGTTTGTTACCTCGACCATAATTTTCGCAGGCTCAGATACATTGCCACCGGTATCAGTCGCCACGACTTCAAGCTCAACGCTTTCTAGTCCTGAGTCGAAGTCTAGTTGCTCGCTGTTGGCGACAATGACCTGTCCTGATGAATTAACCGTGATAGCTGAAGAAGTTGAAGCAATAACAATAAACTCAGAAACTGGGTTCGCAAAGTCAGATGCGTATTCAACCTCTAGCTGGCCAATAACGGTATCTACTGCTGTATTTTCCTCGACAGAGAATGACTGATCAGCGGTGATGATTGGCGCTTTCGCTGATTCTTCTGACGGAGAAACAATAACTGGCACCGCCCCGTTACTTGATAGAATCATGAAATCATTGTCGGAGAAAGTTAGGTTTGCTGACTCACCAGGTGCAAGCTCTGTTACTTCATTACCAGCATCATCAACGAGCATAGCTAAACCTTCCGCTTCAGTTGTAGCTACTTCCATTGCTGGTGCTTTTATCATAAAGCTATTCGCGAAAGCTTCATCTAATGAGTTAGAGGGGATAGGCATCCAAGTCTCTTCTTCCGTGCGGAAGCGAATTTTGGCTTCCACTCCAGTTGCGATCTGCTCGGCAGTAAGTCCAAATGCATCGGCACAACTGCTCATGGTGACGAAATTATTACCTGATGCAAAGTTAATATTAGTAATAAAACCGCTTCCTGAACCATAACCATGAGTAAATGAGATAGCGCTACCAGATAGGAAATTGCCAAACCATTCTTGCTTGCCGTTTTGAACAGTTACATCATAAGTGCCATCTGGCGATGTCTCACCTTCAGCTGGCAAATCGAAATCAGCCATAAAGCCACCTTGATAAGTGTGGATAATAGGTTGATTAGTAACCATGGTCGTGAATAGCATGTAACCGGTATCACAAACGCTAGTTGGAACTGAAGTTGTTTCTACAGAAGCACCGATTATATCTAAACGTTCGCTATCACCTGTTTCATCTTTTGCAACAGTTGGAGCGAAAAATGGCTCTAAAGTCGCAGCGCCAGTATTGGTTAATACGTGTCTAGCACCTTGGTCATCAACGACAGGCATGACTTTAGCATTCGCGGCGGCTTTTGGTAGCACATGATAAACCAAGTGCAGCGCTTTTGCGTCGCCAGACATAAAGTTCAATGCACCATCAAGCTCTAACGTTGTAAGGTCGTGTGTTGCATCCAAGAATGCCATGTTGGCAGAAGTTAATGTCCACTCAGGCAGTTTAGTTGGATCTATAGTTGCTGTGACGTCAAACGAGATGGTTTGTCCTGCAGGAACGGTGATCGACTCAGGAAAGGCCATACTGAGTGCACCACGCTCTGCGTCGTCAGCAAATCGCTGCTCATATGCCAATGTATAGGTCTGTTCTTGATTCGAGAAGTTTTTAACGACTACCTTCTTGGTGATAGATGAAGTTTCAGATAGTGACACCAAGCCAAATGATAGCGCTGCTTGCATCGTATCTTCAGCCCATGCTGCAACTGGAAGGTTTGCCGCTTTTTCAACATCTACAAGACCTGAGCCGATAAAGCTGATTGGCGCAAGCGCAGCATTTGGGTTTTGCGAGCGAGGCTCCATGGTAACATCTAAGTTAGCCGCGTTCATTAATGTTGCTTTTAGTTCAAAACCATTGCGATTTGGTAGTGCTTCTTTAAGCATACTCATGGCTCCAGCTGTAATAGGGCCAGAGAATGAAGTTCCACTTGCTGGAGTGAGTCCATCACCAAGGCCTGGATGTGCAGTCATAATGCTAACACCTGGCGCTGTGATTTCAGGTTTTAACCTTCCGCTGATAGAAGGTCCACGAGAGGTAAATGACGCGATCATGCCTTCTTTTAGAATGATTGTGGCATTCACATTATAGGCAACATTGTTTCCAGCCAATAACTGTTGTTTAAGTGCTTTACCTTGGCTGTAGCTCAAACCAATAGTTGGGATCTCAATACCTGGAGCACTGCCTCCAGGCTCTGTTGGACCACCACCTTCAACATTATTGGCAATCATAACCAATTTAGCGCCCTTCGCTTGGGCGTTTAGCACTTTTTGGGTGAAGTTACATGCACCGCGGTCAACGAGGACAGCTTTGCCCGTAAAGTCGACCTCATCTGCAAAAGGATCACAAGCAATAGATGTTGCATCTCCGCGGTCGTTCTTTTCAGTCTCAACAAATGCTAGCGGGGTTGTGTCGCTACTAAATTCAAACTCTTCAAAGCCCTCAGGGTTAAAACTTGCCGCACCAGCTTCAGTCGTTTCGCCCATCAAGGACGCTAAAATGTGCTGACCTTTTATGACAGAGTGCTCCATAGCACCAACAGAAAGTGCATTATCTGTTGTACTTGGGCCACCAACTATAAATGGTGTAGGGCCATCATTACCTGCTGAGATAACAACGTTAGTACCTAGCATCACGGCTTTATCGATAAGTTCTTGAACTGCACCTGCACGATTATCGCCAAAATCTCCGCCTAGTGACATGTTAACAACATCTACTCTGTCAGAAATATCACCGTCCCCATTGGGATCCATTGCAGATTCCAACGCTAAAAGTTGAGCCAAGCCAGGGCAAGTTTCTGCACAGACGGAGTAAACAAATAATTCAACGTTTGGTGCGATACCTGTTACTGAATGAGAAACGTGTGTACCGTGGTTAGTACCTGCATCAATTGGATCTGGATCGTTGTTGATAAAGTCATATCCACCTAATACTAAGCCTTGTGGCCAAGCCGGCGTATCTGCAGGGTTGCTTGCAGCAGCTTCATACGCTTCAACTGTGCCAGGGCCACCAAACGCTTGGTGGGTGTAATCAATACCCGTATCAAGTACCGCAACACGAACTCCTTCACCTGTAACTTCACCAGTGGAAACTAAAGGCGTTGCCTTTATGTAGTCGGCACTGTCTGCCACATTCAATTTATAATCAAATACAGGTAACACAGAATGTACCAATGGATTGTGTAGTAGTTTGTTAACTTCAGCTTCTTCGCCATTGACGATAATTGCATTAGATAGCTTAGACGTTTTAGCGACAACCTGCAGCGTAGGACTAGTGCTAGCGATTGCGGTTTCTACGCTCTGTTGAGCTTGCTGAATACTTGATGTTGCATTTTTGACGTTAATACCAGTAAGGCTTTGTTCTGCAATAGAAGGTGTGTGTAATTTAACTAACCACGTAACGACGTTGTGAGTTGATTTTCTCGCCTGTTTGTTTTTAAAATCGGGATATTGGCTTTGTAAAGGAGGTTTGTTTTCAAAATTATATTGATTGTACGTCGCAGCGGTAACGGTAGAAGAAGATAAAGCTGTCACTACGGCGATTGCGAGTGCTGACTTATTTAGAGTTGACATCGGATTTCCCCATCATACTTGTTATGATTTTTATTTGTTTTGTTTACATCCTGGATCAGGATTTGAACAAATATAGTTCCTTTTTGGGTGTCATTTCAACTTTTTGTTACGGAAAATGGGATTTTTAATTTTTTAATTCTTTTGTCATTAACAATTTCATGACGTAGGATCATTAAGTGGGGAATATGCCTTTTCTCATTGTTTCGAACGTTGCTGAGATGGTGAAGCCAAAATGCATTAGCAACACAGCAAGTTAATTGAATATTTTTATTGCTAATATTTTCACACTATTCTTAAATAATAATTCATTAAAAAGAAGTCGTTAGCCCAATAAATCTTATATATCGCAGGAAAGAAAATGGATCTTAATAGCTTTAATCTCGGATGTTTAGCAGGAATTTTTTCCGCAAATAAGCAGTCTCCTGAATTGACTGTATTGTTTGACGAGTTCGTGCAATGTTTTGGTAAATTGAGTGGCGTTGATACTCAGTTTGATTTGAATGATTGGAGTAGTGTTCACACTGAGTATGGTGTAGCCATTTCCCCTGTTCAGGCCGCTAAATGTTCTCAAGAACAGCTGCGTAGTTTGGTTTTTATGCAGGGCGTAAAAGCAGCGATTGAAGATAAATTGAGTGAAGGCTTATCCGAAGTTCGTATTTTATACGCAGGCACCGGTCCCTACGCCACGCTATTGCTTCCATTGTTAGCACTACGCCCCAGTCTTCCTATAAAAGCTACCCTACTTGATATACACCCAGAAAATGTCGTAGCGGTGAAAAAGTTAATTGATACTTTTGATGTCGAGCACTGTATCGAACAGCTGGTTTGTTACGATGCATTAAAATGGCAGGGTGAAGAAAAATGTAGCTTTGATATCGTGATTTCCGAGACGATGACGGCACTACTAAAAAGAGAGCCACAAGTTTGGATCTTCAAGCATCTATTTCCTTACCTCAAAGAAGACGGTATTTTGATCCCTGAGTCTATCGCATTATCGGCAACATTAAATAGAAAAGGGGAGCAAATACACATTGGAGAGTTTTTTAACTTACAGAAATCTTCGGTACAGAAACTCAGTGGTGGTGACGATACGCTATTAAGTGGGAAGCTGGTTATCCCAGATAGCCACCAGCCAGGAGATGGCTTTAAGTTGCAAACGGATATCGTCGTTTATGATAGCTACGCACTTGGTGAAAATGAATGCAGTCTCAATATTCCGTTTACCATCCCATGTGAAGCAACTAATTTATCAGCTGGCGCTATTGTCAAATATGCATACGTCAATTATGAATCTCCCGAGTTCGTGTTTGAATTCCCATCACCGCCGAGTTTCGTGCAAGATAATTGCCTTGCGCCCATAGATGAACAGGGAAAGCTTGGCCTTGTTGGAATAAAAAGTGTTTTTCAGCATTCTCAGCTCATCAAGTATGGTAAGAATATGGCTATGCCTGAAAATCTTTGGTTATGTCAGCAAGCTTTGTGTGATGCTTTTAATGTTTCGCTTCAAGATTGGCTAGCGAAGCTCTATCAATCCGTTACTTTAGAGGCTTTTGAGGAGTGGCTAATGGAACAAGAATCGAGATTACAGGATAGCCTTTTTATTAGTGAACTTAATTCGAAACTTTTACTTAAGTATAAAAGCGAATGAGATGGTCACATTAGTTCGAGGTGTTTTTACACAACTTCCAGCTTTGAGCGAAATGGAGAATGCGGATGATAATAAGGAATTTATCTTGAGCAATTCGCTGCTTGCTCATCAGCAGTTATTTTCTGAATCCAACATACACTATTTAACAATCCACTCAGGCAGTGAAATAGTTGGCTTTATTATTTTAGCCGTTGAACTAGAACTGAAAAGTGTTGAATTTCGCCGGATTGTGGTTGCTAAAAAGGGATTGGGAATAGGGCAAGAAGCGATAAATCAGATGGAAAAATATGTGTTAGAGGAGTTGCGTATAACGCGCATTTGGCTAGATGTATTTGCTGATAATACACGAGCACAACACATATACCAAAAGCTTGGATATCAGCAGTTCGATACGATGCCTTACGACAATAAAATCCTGTTATTATTCGAAAAGCACTTACATTAATGTCTAAATCAAGTAACGAAAATTATCAAAAATGGTTAGCTGTATATGGGCGGTTAGTGGAGTTTTCACTCGAGGATTGGCTGCTTATGGCTCCGTATATAAAAATCGGTCATATCACAGCCGATACGATGCTATTCGAACAGGGTGAGAAAATCTCGAGTGTTTATTTCTTATTAGATGGATATGGACGTTATTTCTACCTAGATGAAAAGGGTAATGAACGGAACAAATCTCTGCTACAGAAGGGCGGGGCATTCTCTTGTTTATCTTGTTATCTAGAAGAGCAGCCGAGTCCATTTTCAACGCAAGCGCTAACGGACAGTGTGATTGCCGAAATTCGCTATGCTGACTTAGTCACTGTATCTGAGAAAAACCTCAACTGGGGGCGGTTTGTGCGCAAAATTTATGAACAGTTAGTGCTTAAAAAAGAGAAACGCGAAGCGGCGTTACTCCAGTTAAGTGCAAAGGAAAGGTATTTACGCTTTATCACAGAAAATCAAGCATTAAGCCGCTCGGTTGCATTGCGCCATATCGCGATGTACCTTGGGATCACGGATGTATCACTGTCGAGAATTAGAAAAGAGCTTGGCTTAACATAGGTTAAGGCGCAGCAACAAAATTCGCATTACCTTATCTTTAATTTTTGTCCTACAGATAAGGAATAACATCATGCAAAAGCTACTGCCTCCTATTTTACTGCTTTTATTTGTCATATTGATGCCTGTGGTGTGTTGGTTAACTGCTGCACCACATTTTATTTATTACCCTTTCAATCTATTAGGGTTAGTACCGATTGCTTTGGGGTTTGCACTGGCCAAGTCGGGCAGCACGATATTCGCGAAGGAAGAAACCAATATTATGACTTTCAATAAGCCTGATAAATTAGTGGAAGCTGGGGTATTTCAATATACCCGCAACCCCATGTACCTAGGTTTTGTCATTGTATTACTGGGCTATGCTGTATTAACCGGTGGTGCACTTGTGTCATTTTTGTTTGTGATTGCTTTTTTACTTATTGCCGACAGATGGTACATTCAATTTGAAGAAAAGATGATGGAACAAACTTTTGGAGATGCCTATTTACGCTATCAAAGGAGAGTGCGTCGTTGGCTTTAAATTCCAAGCATAAATGAGGATAAAGTGGTGCAAGATATTGATTATTCAAAATCCCTACAAACAATCGTTGGTAAGGTGGTTAGAGTGTACCAATCTGGAGATATGCTTACCCAAGATCATCAACCTCAGCGACTCAATATTGAGTTAAACGACGCGCAACAGGTAGTGCGTATGTGGTGGGGATAGCCCCGCCCAGTTTGTATATTGATTGATGAAGATGGTGTATTTCGTCCAATAATATGACTATAGGTATTAAGATGCATATTGGCCTAGTTAAGGTATTTTTTGTTTTAGCCACGTTCACGAGCCTAGCAGTCTATGCCGTTAGCTACGATGAAATAACAGATATTGATGCGCTGGCGGCGCATTTTGATGAGCCGACTTTTGAACAACACTTTTCAGAGGAAGGTATGGAATTTATTTGGTTTTACTTTAAGGATATTGACCACTCTTTTTTGATTAATACTGAGACTGGAGAGGTCTGCCATCATTTTAAAGGCAAAAAGAGAGAGTCTTGTTTTCCGGCAAGCTATTTTGAGTAAATCTGTATGAAGGAGCAGCGATGTCACACTCTAGTTGTAATTTAGTCCAGTCCCCTTGCATCAGAAAGTGTTGTTTGGATGATAAAGATGTGTGCTTAGGCTGCTTTAGAACGTTGGACGAAATCACCGGCTGGACAAGTTACAGCGAAGATGAAAAGCTCAAAGTCTTAGCGCATTGCACGAGGCGCAAACAGCAACATACTCAAAAATATAAAGGAAATTAAATGAAATTGGTAATTGGGACCGAATCAACTTGGTCATTAAGAGCGCTGTTATGTGCGTCTATCCTAGATATTAAGTTAGACATTGAACTTATCGATTTGACCTCTTGTGATGACAAAGCAAAGTTGGCCAATGTATCGCCGACTAAACAAGTACCAGTTTTGCTCGTGGAAGGTCATGTCATTACTGATTCACTCGCGATTGCAGAGTTCTTCAACGACCTTAGTGAAGGCGGTTTGCTGCCACAAGACCCTTATGAGCGTGCACAGGCACGTAGTCTTGTCGCTGAGATGCACGCTGGCTTCACTGCGCTACGCTGTGAATTACCTTTTTCTTTCACGCCAAATACGTCAATAAATTTGTCGGATGCGGCAAAGCGCGAACTAAAAAGGGTAGAGACTCTTTTTGCTGCGGCTCACTCCCCATTTATGTTTGCAAAGCCAACTATGGTCGATGCATTTTATGCTGTGCTTGCTTATCGTTTATTTAGCTACGGTATTCAATTGGCGCAGCCCGCAACGGAATATCAGAATGAATTGGTTGCATGGCTTGAAGCTCGCAGCATATTGCACTTAGTGCATCCGTAGTTTTATAGTGAATGCGAAAGTACCGTATGAATCTTGAATTTAAAGACTAAGCAAAAGTCGAAGTGCCAAGTTACGCAAAGTAATACTGCTTAATAGTGTGTTATTACCAGCCACAGTACTTGGTTTTGTCTACCTGCCAGACTTACTCCAAGCAAACATTAATGGTGCTGGAAAACTCATGGCTGCCGTGGGGATGGGGCCAGCTATTGCATTGGTTTATAGCATTATTATTGGTGTGGCGGAGCAACAGTTTGCCCGGTTTGATAACCAAGGTATTACCTTTGGTGGTCCTGTCTCTGGTGAAACCTTTTGCAACTGGCTCGGCGTGCGTGAGCTGACATTGAGCGACGACCAAACAGCGTTGCACGTACAGAGTTCAGGCTTGAATACTACGGTGATGTTTCCATTAAAAAAATATGGAATTTCGCTCTACGATTATCAGCAAATACAAATGTTTCGCTTTCGACACAGTTATTAAGTTGTTAGTGTCTCGATTTCGACACATGTTTTATCGAGTACGAACTCAGCTCTACTGTATTGTATTGATTCTTATATAAAAAATATTTGGCCTAAAATTTGATTCATCATCTGTATTCTCAAAGTGGAGTACAGAGTATGGATATAAAACTGGCGAAAACAAAGCGCATGCCGCTTAAGAAGCTCGCATTGCTTGTTATTGTGCTACTTGTGGTCGGTTTGGTGTTTTTTGCCAAAGCATATACCCAAAGTGCATCAAACGTGGTTTTCCAAGAAGAGTTAATCGTTGCTAAAGTTCAACAGGGCGAGTTTGAACTCAGTGTTAAGGGACTTGGCAGTCTTGCATTGGAAAAACGCCATTTGGTTACCAGTAGTAGTGGTGGAAAAGTAGTTGAAGTGTTGGTTAAACCGGGTGAAATGGTCACTCAAGGTACGCTACTTGCTCGGCTTGAAAACCCATCACTGCGCGAAGCGCTCATTCAAAAACATAGCCAACTTACCAAAATTTCAGCACAACATGAGGCCGAACTTGCAGAATTAAAGGCCAAAGTGCAAGAGGCCCAAACCGCACATCATGATGCTTTGCTGGCTTATAAAGCCGACAAAATTCAGTGGCAGGCGCAAAAAACCTTAATAGAAAAGGGCAATAGCACTATCTCTATGCTTGATCATCAACGCAGCGAGTTTGCAATGCAGCGTAGTCAAAAGCAAGTGGAGTTACAGCAAGCTAGGGTTGCCACTCAGCAAGAAGTGCAACAGGCAAAAGCCAAAGCGCAGCTGGCTGAGCAAGCAAGTCTACGTTCCGAAATAAAGCTACTTGAAGAGAATATTGCTGCACTTGATGTGCGCTCGCCAATTACTGGACAAATTCAGGATGTGCTGATTGAAGTGGGCATGCAATTGTCTAATACCAGTTCGGTTGCAGAGGTGGCAGATCCGCGTTTGCTGGTTGCTAAGATAAACATCGCAGAACTAGATGCGCCGCATGTACAAGTTGGGCAGTCGGCTACAATCGATACTTACACTTCGCGTTTTAACGCCATCGTAAAACGCGTTTCCCCAAAAGTCACCAATAGCCAAGTTGAGGTAGAGCTGAGCATTGAAGGCACTTTGCCAAGAGAAGCCAGAGATAAACTCAACATTGAAGGGGTTATTGTAACGAGCCATAAGGCCGAGGCGATATTCGTCGCAATGCCAGCCAATGCTGTTGCAAATAATCAAGCGAGCGTGTTTGTTGTTGATGAGCATCTCGCCACGAAAAAAACGGTTAAATTTGGTCAGCGTTCGGTAAACTACATCGAAGTGCTTGAAGGGCTTAATAAAAATCAAATTATCATTATTTCCGATATGGAAAAGTATACTCAAGATAGCCAAGTGCTAGTGCGTTAACAGGACATCATTATGAACTCAGTCATTCAACTTAATAATATCGAAAAGCGGTTTCAGACGGACGAAATTGCAACTCAAGCGCTAGACGGCATTAATCTCGTAGTAGAGCCCGGCGAGTTTGTGGCTATCACGGGACCGTCAGGGTGCGGCAAGTCAACGTTACTGTCAATTTTGGGCTTGATTGATGAACCAAGTAACGGCGAGTACTTTATCAGTGGTAACCAAGCATTTAATTTAAGCTCGGACGAGCGTGCTCATATTCGCGCTAATCATATCGGTTTTATTTTTCAGGCCTTTAATCTTATCAGTGATTTAAACGTGCTCGAAAATGTCATGTTACCGCTGACTTATATCGGCGGCATTAGCCAAAAAGAAATGGAGCAAAAAGCCAAAGACGCGCTGGCGATGGTGGGATTAGAAAACCGCATCAATCATTTTCCTTCTCAGCTTTCAGGCGGTCAGCAGCAACGCGCTGCAGTTGCAAGAGCCTTGATTAACTCCCCAGATCTCATCCTTGCCGATGAGCCGACCGGTAACTTGGACTCAAATAATGCCCAGCAAGTGCTAGGGTTGTTAAGCGATCTTCATGCTGCTGGAAAAACGATTTGTATGGTAACGCATGATATCGAATCTACGACTTACGCTAGCCGTGTTATCTCTATGCTAGATGGCACAATTTTAAGAGACAAAAAGCAGCTTGAGCGCGCAAGCAAAGTCGTTGGAGCTTAGTATGGGATTACTTCTAGACTTTCGTTATGCACTGAGAAACATCGCCAAATCAATGCGCTTTACGTTATTGATGATGTTTATCATGGTTGGCAGTTTGACCATATCTTTGATTGGTTTTAACTATATTTATACGGTGGCATTTTCACATAGCCAAGTGGGTAGTGGCAGCCCAGAAATCAGGATCTTTAAGGTTCGTAACCCTATCAGCATGCAAAATCGGTTTGAATACAGCATGCTGCCACAACTACGAGAACTTGATGAAGTTAAACAACTTGAGGAGTGGCTTTATATTGCGCCGGCGAGTGTTTGGGTAAGTGACGCTGAGCGAGGCAATCATTATCGAGGCTCCTATGTTGATGAACGCTTTTTTCAGTTTCTGGACATTAAACCTGCACTTGGGCGATTTTATACTGCTGAGGACTTTGTGGGGGCGGCCCAAAATGTGGTCGTGATTTCAGACTATCTCTGGTTGCATCTATTTCAAGGTAGCAAAGACGTTATAGGGCGCACAATGGTTGTTGACCAAAAGCCTTACGAGATAATCGGTGTGATGCCCAAACACAATAACTTCCCGATATTTTCTAAACTTTGGCTGCCTCTTAAAGGCAATAACACAGCACCTGCTGATACCATCGATATTATTTATAAGATGCCAAATGAGACGGTAGAGGCGAAGCTTGAGCAGCGTTTAAGCTTATTTTTCACTGATTATGCACAGCAACGTGTTAGCCAGTCAGCACTTGAGGTAGATAAAACGGTTCGGGTTGAATCCATGACCTTGGTGGAATACAACACCGACGGTGAAGCGGTATTTATATTTACTCTGTTTATGGCTGGTATCGTACTTATTTTGCTTATTTCCTCAATCAACATTGGTAACTTACTTTTTGCCAAAATCATCGAGAGACAAAAAGAGTCGGCTATTCGGGCCGCGATTGGCGCGAAAAAATTAAGGGTGGTTCAGCAGCATGCTTGCGAGGGCTTGATCTACTGCGTTAGCAGTTGGGTGGTGGCGCTATTATTAACAGATCTTGGTTTGCGAGCGCTGAACTTTTTTATGAATATGATGTTTGGTGGCAAAATGCCGTACTGGTGGTATTGGCAGCTAAATACAGTCACCATCTTGGTGTCACTACTGCTGATAAGCTTGGTATTTGCTATTGCAGTGCTGTTACCTGCGGTGAAAACCGCTAACTTTAACATCAATGATGTACTGCGAGACGGCACGCGTGGTGCAACCGGAAAACAGGCGGGATTGATGTCAAAACGCCTACTGTCTTTGCAGGTGACCTTAGTGAGCTTTATGCTGATGGCGTCGAGCACCATAGGCTATGTGATGTATTCTATGGCGGGAAATATTGACGGCGAGACCCTCAAAGGGGTGTACTCAACTGAGCTGCAATTTCAAACTGAAAGCGAGTTTTCGAGTGATAAAGCGGTCGAAATGGCAAGCGCATTGGTCGTGGGAATGACATTGGATCCTGCCTTTAAAGAAGGGCGCGTGTATCAACGTGAGATGGAGCTTGATGTGCTAACAAGTGAGGGCGAAGTTTATACCGATAAAATCATAAATATTGAAGCGGTATCCCATCTTTTTAAGCGCGAATTGCAAAGTGGTAGGAACTTCACGGCACAAGACAACACAGAAGCGGCGCCCGTAGTGATCATTAGCCAGTCTCTCGCACACGCGCTGTTTGGCAGTGAGGAAGTATTGGGGCGCTCACTGATGTTACGTGATGCAAAATGGCCAAGCGCTAAAATAGTTGGTATTGCAGTGGATGAGATGAGCGTTGTTGCTAGCGATCGTCGTCATGAAGTCTATTTTAGTTTTCGTCAATATGCGCCAAAGGAAAATGTAATGGCGGTTAAGTTCATTACTGAGTTGCCGCCAAGCCAAAGTTACGAAGCCTTTTATCGCGTGTTAGGTCGGCTCTCAAGTAAGCTCGAAACCAGCTATATTTTTGATCACTACGACAACCATCGCTCTATGATGGGGGCGTTCACCAGTATCATTTATGTGTTTTTGATTGTGGGTGGGTTTGCCTTGACGCTTTCTTTAATTGGTATTTATGCCATGGGCCTGAGTAATATTAACAAATCTAGCTATGAAATAGGCATTCGCCGTGCGCTTGGCTCCAAAGATCGTCAGATCATGTTGTTATTTATCAAGAAAAATCTAACCCATACCGTTACAGGACTGACCATTTCTGCATTAATTTTCTATATATTATGTTATCTTGCTGTAGACTTTTTCCGCGGTATTGTGCCGTTTAGTGTTATGTTTGGTGCTGGTAGTATCACTCTATTACTGGTATTTGCTGCGGTATGCCTTGCGCTTTATATCCCGGTGAAACGCAGCATAAAAGTCCAACCTGCGGTTAGCTTAAGAATGGAATAATAATTTGAAAAAGGTGCTAATAGTAGACGACTCGCTTGATATTCAGGCGAGTCTGAAGTTTTTACTTGAGGATGAAGGCTACGCTTGTCACGGTGTGGTGACACCAGAGGCTGCATTTGATTATGTCAGTACACAGGAAGTGGACTTGGTGCTCTTGGATATGAACTTTACCCAAGATACCACCAGTGGCAAAGAAGGGCTGATGGCGATTGCTAAGCTCATTCAAATCGATCCGCTCTTACCCATTGTGGTGATGACTGGTTGGGCGACGCTAGACCTTGCCATAGCTGCCCTAAAGCAAGGAGCGGCCGATTTCATTGAAAAGCCATGGGATGATGAGCGCCTTGCTCATAGCATCAAAGTACAAATCGAAAAGCGAGCTGACAGACAACATTTAGCGCGGCTATCTGCTGAAAACGAGCGCCTTAAAAAGCCCCAACACACAGTAGATTTTGTTACGCAAAGTGAGAAAAAGCAGCGTGTACTGACACAGCTCACCCAGTTGGCACAAAGCGATATGAACATCTTGCTGACCGGTGAAAATGGCACAGGAAAGAGCTATTACGCGCAGTATGTACACGAGCATTCAAGTCGTGCTGGTGGCAGTTTTATCTCGATTAACATGGGGGCGGTGAGTGACGAGCTATTTAACTCTGAGTTATTTGGCCATAAAAAGGGGGCATTTACTGATGCGAAAGCAGATAGAGTGGGTGCATTTACACTCGCCAGTAATGGCTCGTTGTTTTTAGATGAAATTGCCAATTTATCTTTGCAGTCTCAAGCAAAATTGCTTCAAGTGCTAGAAGAGCGAAAGTACGTGGCGGTTGGCAGTCACAAAGTCTTGGACAATACTGCGAGGATTATTTCTGCCACTAACTGCCAACTCAATGAAGCGATTGCCAATAATCAGTTTCGCCAAGACTTATATTATCGATTAAATACGGTGGAAGTAGAAATACCGCCATTAAGAGCGTGTCCAGAGGATATCTTGCCATTAGCAGAGCGCTTTTTAATGCGCTTTAGTCATGATTATAAAAAACCATCACCGAGCATTATGCCCTGTGCTGCTAAAGCACTGAGTGTATACGATTTTCCAGGTAATGTGAGAGAGCTTAAGCATATGATGGAGCGCGCGGTGTTTACTTGTTCAAATGCTCAGATATTTGCCAGTGATTTGGCGCTCAACACTACACCGTACTCAGCGTTGCAATCGATGAATACTGCTACTGCGAGCGCATCAGAAAATCATGATTTAACGCTGGATGAAATTATTGAGCAAGCACTCTTTAAAAGACTGGAATTTCACGGTGGTAACGTATCAAAAGCGGCGAAGAGCTTGGGACTATCGCGCAGTGCGTGGTATCGCAAAATGGACAAATATGAGTAGGAGATAAGCAAACTTGTTTTATCGATTTGGACACTGGCTGTTAAGTGCATTACTACTTGTAATTACTAATGTTTTACTCCTTGTGCACGACTATCCAGCAACACTTATTATGTTGATAGACTTAGTATTTGCACTATGTTTTGCTTTGCTCGCTTATAAATATGGTTCGACTAGACAAAACACCATTAATCTCATTGATACCTTGTTGATATCACTTCGCCAAGGCGATTATGCCCTAAGAGCGGTACACGGCAAAGACGCACAATTACGTTCAACGGTGGAGCACTTAAATGCGCTTGCGCAAACCATGCAAGCCGATCAGCGAGCGCTGGCCGAGCAAAGCGATCTGCTAAAGCAAATCATTGAAAAGCTTGATTGTGCACTTATCGTGTTTGACAGCCAAAGCGTTGCATTTGCCAACAGCTACGCTGAGCGCACCTTTTTTGACTGTTACAAAGACGATGCTTGGTGCTGGTTTCAGTCATTACAAGCTCAGCAAAAACAAAGAAAGGTTTCGGTGATGCTAGAGGGGACTGAGCATGCTTTTTTGCTTGAACACGACAGCTGCTACATTGCCAATAAACCTCACACTTTACTGGTTTTAAAACAGCTCGATAGCATTTTATATCAACAAGAAAAAGACGCCTTACAGCGTTTTGTTCGTATTTTAAGTCACGAGATCAATAACACTTTAGCGCCGATCGGCACGGTAGCGCGCAGCCTTACCAAGCGCCTAAACGGTGAATTAGATATAGAAAGGTTTAGCAGTGGACTGTCACTCATCAACGAGCGCGCCAATTACCTTAAATCTTTTATGGGCAACTATGCCTCCCTTGCCAAACTGCCTCCTGCGCACAAGCAAATTGTCGCGCTCGGTGAGTTTTGCGCTCAGCTACAAAGTATCTACCCGCAACTAAAGATAGTAACCACAGCCGATCTGCTCGGTTTTTTTGATACGAGCCAAATCAAACAGGTGCTTTGCCACCTCATTAATAATGCTCAAGAAGCGTGCACACCTTCGCCAGAAGTTACACTCAACATCACCCCAGATGCTGACAAATTAGTGTTTTCGGTCACAGACACTGGCCCCGGTTTCTCTAACCTAAACGAAGCCGCTGAAGCATTTTACACCACCAAAGCTGATGGCAACGGCATAGGCCTGATGCTCTCTCGCATCATTATTGAAAACCATGGTGGACAACTCAAACTAGGCAATAACTCAAGCGGTGGTGCAAAAGTCAGTTTTAGCGTAGAGCGGGGTGGGAGTTGAGTGCTGAAAGCAGCAAAAATAACAAAGAGACCCCGAGCAAAAGTAATGAAGACACCCAATGTAATGTATTAATAATAATTAGTGAAAGAGCGCAATTATGAAGCGGGTTACAGGGTGAAAAATTAATTAAAAAACAACATTAATAAGGATTGTTTATGATATCACGATGCATTTTATTGGCACTTGCACTGGTTAGTACCATTGTGTTTGCAACTCCACATAATGGCTCGCTTGACCCAACTAAGGGAACTTGGCAAAACAAAGATGAAGATGGTGATGGTGTGTTAGACGAGCATGATGAGTTTCCATTCGATGGTCAACGCGCTCGTTATCCCGAAATCGTCGAGATTGAACCTAATGATAACCCTAGCAATGCGGTAAAAGTTGCGCATCAACTTCCGTTTAAAGTAAAGGGGGTGATTTCAAACGCGGGTGATAATGGTGATTTGTACCAGTTTAGCGCAAAAAAGGGCGACTATATCTCAGCTCGCATTATCTATAGCTCAGATAATTTTAAGCCCAAAGTGTATTTTTCTGAACAAGGTGGTTTGGTGATCAACTCATCGCAGATCCATACCCATAGCGCACTCAAAATGGCGCATATCCTGACTAAAATACCCCATGATGGAAAATTCAATTTGAGCGTCATTGATGACTTGTCGGGTGGCGCGCCGGACTATTCCTATGAAATTTACGTATTTAAAGATAATGACACCGATGGTATTGATGATCATGTCGAATATGCAATTGGTGTTGAACCAACTCGTATTGATACCGATAGGGACTCTGTTCATGACTTCTATGAGTATTATGTAAAGCAAGGTACTACACTCGATGAGGACAACAACGGGGTAATTAATTTATTGGACTTAGACAGTGATGGCGACGGCATTAGTGATAAGCACGAAGGCTCAGGAAATGCAGATCAAGATGATAAATTAAACTTTTTGGATCTTGATTCTGATAATGACGGTATAGCGGATGCCGACGAAAAACTCAATACGAAAGGATGGCCTGAAGACTCTGACAAAGACGGGGTTGAGGATTTTATTGATCTGGATAATGATGGCGACAAAGTTTTAGATATTTATGACGCCGAGCCATATGAGCGAGTGCGAGGCTTTAAATTAAGTGATTCACCGAGTGTACAAATATCCTCTCAAGCTGGCTATTACAATGGCTATTCATTGCCTCGAATTTATCGTATCGGCGATAGTGTTGTGTTTTCTGGAGATGACTTTGCCGGGCTGGAGAACCCAAAAGTAGTTATCTATAACGGTGAAGAGATTTATAATATCACGCCAACATCGCACACTAATTCAGCGCTAATCTTTGAACTCAATCTACCATTTCGTAAATATAAGGCATTTATTTACACTCGAAATAAGCGTTCTAATGAAGTGCGATTAAGCCCATACAAAGCGGGCTCACCGTTAATATTTGGATATGCCTCAATCAAAGTTCAAGAAGGCGAGCAATATGAGCTTAAGGGAGTGGGGTTTGATGATAAAACCCGTATCACAATGGGAAATAAAACTCTTGTTCCTTCAACTCATACACCATCTAGCCTTACATTTACGATACCAACCGGGATAACAAAAGGCATATTACAATTAACGAATAATGTTGGAACGAGCAATAAGGTTCGGTATCGGCTGCAAGCACGCTAAAAAATAAACAATAGCAGACTAAAGAAGATTAAAACACCCACCGCAAAGATAGAGAAAAAACGGTTCAAGTTTGTCGTGGGTGTCAGCCATTATCTGCTCTAATAAAGGAAAAAAGATGAAATCTAGGAATGGCATTATAACGTGGGGCTTTGTTATTTTGTCCCCGTTGGCACATGCTGATATCAGTTATATTGATAAAACTCATATATTGAATACGCTTACAAATAACATTGAGCAACAATATGTTGAAGTAAAAAAGATAGATAAAATTTCAGACGCTCTTACAGAGCTCAAAGCAAGTCCTGCATTTACTCATAGTCAGTCACAAGAACAGTTTGCCTCGCTACTAACCGCAGAATTGCAAAAGTTTGACAAGCACTTTACTGTGCAATGGCGAAATCCAAATGAAAGCCAGAATAATAAAACAAAGCGTGAATCTTGGTTTACCAAATTAAGTCGGAAAAATTCAGGCTTTAATCGTGTTGAAGTACTCGATGGCAATATAGGTTATGTTGACTTTTGGGAGTTTGATGAATTATCGAAAAACTCAAAAAACATAGCAGAAAGTGTAATGGGATTTGTATCTAATGTAGATGCTCTTATATTTGACCTTCGTAATAACGGGGGCGGCAGTGCTGAAATGGTGCAGTTTATTAGTAGTTATTTTTTAAAGCCAAACACCCATTTAAACAGCATTTATTGGCGAGCGACTGACTCTACTCGTGAATTCCGAACTTTTGATAATGTTAGTAGTTCAATTCATCTGGACACTCCCATGTACATACTCACGAGCAATGATACGTTCTCTGCGGCAGAGGAGTTTGCTTATAACTTAAAGTACCTTGAACGGGCTACTTTAGTGGGGGAAACAACGAAAGGTGGAGCAAATCCTTGGCAGTTTTATGAGCTAGGAAGTGGTTTTAGAGCTGGTATTCCAATAGCGAAGGCTATTAATCCGAAAACGAAAACAAATTGGGAATCGATTGGCGTTAAACCTCATATTGAAACATCGCAGACTAACGCCTTAGATGTGGCGTATAAAATAGCGCTTAATGAAGTTAAAAAGTCAGTAAGCAATGAACATCAAATCAAGGAAATTAACGACAAGCTTGAAGAGTTATCGAATGACACACCATTCAAAGAGACGCCACAAAGCACCATGTAATAATAGCGACCGTTATAATCATTACGAATAGAGGGAAGATTAAAGGAAGATTAAGACACCCACCTCAAAAATACAGCCAAAAACGGTTGAAGTTCGTCGTGGGTGTCAGCCTTTATCCTTAATTATCTCTGCCATTATCTGCTAATTTGTTATTTTACTATCCAAGGCACTATGACATGGTCATAGCCAATGCTTAAAGACACGTAGACTAATAGCGCAGCCATTACTAAGTTAAAAGCTTTAAAATACTTGGGATCGGAGATCTGTTTACCCATTATTGAACCCACTATCGAATAGCTAGTGGGGGCTCCGAATGCAAGTACAGCAAGGAGCATTGACCATATGACAACGGCAATGCCGGTAATGCCAACGCTTGGAAACTGAATGGTAGAAACCGGCAAGGTTGCGATTAGCGCTTTGGGGTTGAGTAGCTGCATGAAAAGTCCGTCTCGAAAGCTCAACGATTTGGCCGGACTTCGCGTATCAGAGAGCTCAACGTTAGCATGTGCCACTTTCCAAGCAATATATAGAATATAAAGACACCCTGCCAAGCTTATAAAAGGCAGTAGCTGTGGATTAATAAACTTGAGCCCGACAATCCCTAAGATAACGAACAAGATGAACATTGCCATTCCAACGCCGGCGAAAAAACCGAGATGAACACGCGTCTGTTTGTTTAGACCACTATGTAGGCCAAGCAAGTTGATAGGCCCAGGGGTATACATTACCCCGATAGCATAGGCGAAAATTTCTGACATGATTTACTACTCCGATATAAGCAGTCGACGAGCTAAGCTAACGGCCCAACTGCAACTGAAATTGTTTTGGTGTCATGCCAAATACGCGTTTAAAGTTACGATTTAAGTGACTGGCATCAGCAAAGCCGGACTCTACCGCTGCGGTGGTGGCGCTACGGCCTACAAGTAGCTGTTTGCGAGCATAGTTGATACGACAATTCAAAACATACTGGTGTGGAGTTATGCAAAAGTGTTCTCGAAAAGCTCGAATAAAGTGATATTTAGACATATTGGCGACATCAGCGATGTCATCAACCGAAATATCGTTGGCAAGATTAGCCAATATATAGTCTTTAGCTCTTAGTACTAAAATTTCAGCCCTTGTTTTACGAAGTGGTAACTCTAAACAGCCATGCAAACGAACCAATGATTGAGCCAACTGAAACAAGGCGGCTTCGTGCTCAATTTTGGAGTAGGATCGTCCCAAAAGTTGCTGAGATATGGTAAGAACTTGATAGCGCAACAGTGGGTCATTGAACAAGGTGTCGTTAAGTCTGAGTACTGTTTCTTGTTTATAACCAAGAGAGCGAAACAGTGGTTGCAATTCTCTTGGGTGCACGTAAAGCATCACATATTCTAAGCTGTGTTCGCCCCCAGAATGACCGTCATGGATATCTTCGGGATTGAAAAGCATTACGCAGCCAGGCTGACTTTTATAAAAAGCACTGCGACAGAAAAAGTCTTGTCTGCCTTTTAGAGTGAGCCCGATCGAGTACTCTTCATGAGCATGTTTGGTGTAGGTGAAATCACTCATGGTTGCGCTCAGCATGGACACATCATCCTGCTGAGCGCTATGGGTATATATAAAGTGATTATTTTTACTCACACTCCCTCCTTCTGTTTGAGCACTTTTGCAAAACTACCAAGTCAATATATTCAAACTATCAATAAAAAACTTGAACGAAATTGCTGATGTATTCACTTCGGAGTTTGCTTAATACTCTTCACAAGGAAACTTAGTTAACCCGGGCTTTGGTCATTAAACCTATCAAATAAATCACAATAGATGCAAAGCCAAAGAGCAGAGGTGATTCAACTGCTTACCTATTACGGGAAAATATTTGATACCATAGCTGCCAACGAAGGTTAGCATGCCGTTAGCCGAATATATATTGAAGGTCGGAAATTTACCCCTAATGAAACATTTTAAAATATTTGCCGTAATAATCTCAGTGCTCATTTTCAGTGGCTGCGCCGCCCACATTCAAGAGACAAGTAAAACAGCGAATAGAGCTGTAGTGAACACGCCACAAAGTGTATTTTTGGATATTACTCCATCGCACTCAGTTTCTAAAAGTAAGTCACTTTCTAACAGCATTAATGAGCTAAAAGCGCTAATAGCCAAAGACTTTAATGGCAGTATTGTTGAGTCTGGAAGTGCAGCTCAAGCACCTTTATCAGTCGAGATCACCATCGAGCACTTTCGTTATGTGTCTGGATTTGGCCGCTTTATGGTAGGTGTAATGGCGGGTGATGCCGAGCTGAAGCTCAATGTAAAGCTAATAAACACCGACACTAACGAGGTGGTTGGTGAGTCGATACTAGATACTCGATCTGAGTTTATCGAGGGCATTTTTGGTGCAACTACTTCTAGGCAGCTTGAAGCAGTATCTAAGAAAGTGGTGAGTATGATTGGCACGGTGGAGCGCGAAGGTAAAACTGATAATACCGCTAACTCATAGTCGATATTGAAGTTCCAAATACTCAAAGAAACCTAGTTTTTGACGATGGGGCTCCTGTATACCTTTTTGAGCCCCACTTATGCGCATTACAAACAAAGGGACGTGAAGCTAATATGAAAACGAAGTTTGTTGATATTACACTTGTTCTAAAAGCCTTGATGTTAACTGTCGCGATCGGCATATTTTTTAACGCGAAAGCGTGGGGTGATAACAGCCCACAGCTGTTGCGTGATAGCTCAGTTAGCGATGTACAAGCGCCCTTGGAAAATCCAGATTTAAAAGGACTACGGACTTATGTTGATGACTGGGTCAAAAAGGCAAGGGGGCAATATAATCTGCCTGGAGTTGCGGTTACTATCGTCAAAGACGGTGAAATTGTATTACTTAAAGGCTATGGATTTGCTGATGTATACAGCCAAGCTATGGCTAAACCGAATAAAACACTATTTCGCATCGGTTCTATCACCAAAACAATGACTGCACTTGCAGTGATGCAGCTGGTGGAGCAGGGTAAGCTATCTATAGATACTGATATAAATGAATATCTGAGCGAATTTAAAATACCTGACACCTTTGAAGCGCCTATTACAATCCGTGCCCTATTAAGTCATCGGGCGGGTTTTGAAGAAGCGGATGCCGGTAACTTGTTCGTTGAAAATGCCTCAGAAATGCTCAGTACAGAGCGATATCTCGCAACACATATGCCCAAGAGAATTTGGCCACCGGGTGTTAATGTATCCTATTCCAACTATGGTTTTGCTTTGCTTGGTTATCTGGTCGAGTTGCAGTCGGGTATGGATTTAGCGACTTATATGGAGCAACATATTTTTTCTGTACTGGGTATGCAAAACACGACATTACGAGAGCCAGTAAAAACCAGTGCAGCCTTAACTGCGATGAAACCTGAGCTACAACAACAGCTTGCAACGGGGTATTTTAGGGATAGACAAGGAAATAATATCGCCAAACCTTTTGAATTTATTGGGCATGTAGGTGGTGCGGGGGCCATTTCTGCAACTGCACATGATATGGCGCTTTATATGTCAGCTCTGATGGGGGATAACAACCTGTTCGTGCAGCCAACCACCCAAAAAACAATGATACATCGACTTTACGACGATAGACCGCTGGCGACAGGGATTGCTCATGGCATGTTTGATGGCAAGTTTAAGGGTTATGAGCAGCGTCATCACTCTGGTGCCACACATACGTTTGCCGCCAACATGGTGATCTTTCCTGAAGTTCAATTAGGTATTTTTGTTTCAACTAACGTTATGGGAAGCGGGGCACACTTTGTTGAGGCTTTACCGACTGCGATATTTAATAAATTTTATCGAAACAAGCCGATAAATCTTGTAAAGCCGTCGCAGCTCAGCACATCTTCCCAAGCAAACATCTACACGCAGGTTTTAAAGCAGCAAGTTAGCCAAGCAAACCTTGAAGATTATACGGGAACATTTCTGAGTACTCGTCGTTCGTATACTCAACTGGAAAAACTGGCCGCATTAGATGCGGCGGCTGAGATAACCATTGATGATCAAAATAGGTTAGTTATGATGGTTGCAGGGAATAAAATAAAACTGAAGCACCTTGAAGCGGACGTCTTTCAAGCCGGAGCTCGAGACGCGCCTATTTTTTACTTTTATCGCGATGGGACAGGGACGGTAAATCGTTTTTCGGCGAGTATGTGGTCTGGCGATTATGAACGAGTAAGCTTCTTACAAAGCCCACTTTTCTTCAACTTGGCGTTGGCGATATCTTCGTTGTTATCGCTATCCACTTTATTGTTCAGTTGTGTTCGAGCTCGTAAAAGCAAAAGGCTTGGCGTAGTTGAAAAGTTGGCATGTTTTTGTTCAAGTATGATACTTGCAGCGGTGCTGGGCTTTGTTTTAATGAGTGCCGGTATTGTTTTCGATGAATATCAATTTCACGCAAGCTTTCCCACCATAGAGGTAAAGCTGCTACTGTCTTTGGTGATAGCAATCGTTTTCACGACCTTTTTGAAAGTGCTAAGTCTTCCAATCATGTTGCGCATGAGTGATTTGCATTGGTTTTATAAAATACACGATGTGATTTTTACACTGAGTTGCTTGAGTTTTATTTATGCATTTTGGATTTGGAATGCGGTTGGATTTAACTATTTTGGCTAGATTTCAGCTTTTGTGTTTATGTTCTTCTCGAACGAATGCCAAATTAGGAGACAATGCATTACCAATTATCTGTGAATAAAAAGCGATAGTGTATAGCCTGATTTAGTTGTGTAGAGCAAGCTGCAAAACACAAAAAACCAGAGAAACCAAGTTTATAGTTTTACAAAACACTGCAAAATAATGACCGTAATGTTTAGAGTCAAGAATTGAATCAAATCATGAACTCGGCTAAGGTCGGTAATGTAATGAAAAATATATAAAAAAGAGCAATTCTACAGCTCATCATAATTTAAGGTAAAAGTTAATGAAAAGATTCTTTCTAGGGATCATAGCTTACACTTTTTCATCGTTAGGATGCATCGCTCAAGAGCAAAATATGAATTACGCCTTTATTGGGCATTGGATATTTAGTAAACATGAAACGATTGAGAGTTTTAAAAATTCAGGAATGACAGAAGCCGAAGTCAACAAGTTCTCATCAATATTACAACCAGCAGAAATAATCATAACCGAAAATATATATTCAGGGTTTATTCGCGGCAGAGCGCCAACTCATACTCCATATTCAATTATTTCTGTTTCTGACAGTGGCCAATGCTACAAACTTCAACTTGAGGATCCAAGAATACCTTTAGATATCTAAACGCATGGAGTGTGCGTAATCAACGATAAGCTCTTGCTTCCATCTGTTAAGGGTTCAAAGGAAGTTTTTAACAGAAAACGATAACATGATGCTTATATAGCATGTTAAGTCTGTATTTGCGTTATTCAGGCTCTACACGTATGCAGTTTCTACCCGCCTTTTTTGCTTGGTATAGGGCAGAGTCAACTCGCTTTAGCATCTCTGATAAGTCTTGACCATCTTGTAAACTACCTACGCCAAAACTGGCTGTTATCTTGTGTGGGCAGGACAATTGAATGGCTTCAATTGCTTTACGGATCCGCTCAGCTACTTTCTGTGCATCATTAAGACTGGTGTTGGGGCATAAGATAAGAAACTCTTCACCGCCCCAACGAGATGCGATGTCCGTTGACCTTAGACTATTTTGAATTTCCTGCGACACACGCATCAACACTTCATCGCCGATATGATGGCCAAACCTATCGTTTACTTGCTTAAACAGATCCAAGTCCAGAATAATCGTACTGAGGGGGAGCCCGTTAGTTAAACACTCTGCCGTTTCCTCGTGTAGTGCCTGATTCATTTTCCTACGATTGTATAAATTGGTGAGTTCATCCTTATTCGAAAGCACTTCCAATTGTGCGGCCTTGACTTTATCTTGTGTGACATCCAGCATCAGGCCAATTGAATTAAGGGGCTGACCAATGCCGTTTAGTAGCGTTTCACAGTGGTGTCTTACATAAAGTGTGGAGCCGTCAGCTCTAGTTACAACATGCTCAAATGTGGTGCTTCCACCGTCAACAAAAACATTGTGGAGCTGCTGTTTTATTGCTAGCTCGGCGCTTGGATCTAGTGCATTGATAAAGTCGTCCCACTGTGTAATGGCTTCGCCATCAATACCGAGCATTGCAGCAAGTTTATCGCTCATTTTAACGCTGTAGGTTAGGTGGTTAAGCCGCCACGTACCGACATTAGCAAGCTTTTGAATATCCAGCAGAGCTTTTCTGTCGTATTCGTTCTCACGTAACCTTTGTTGCAGCTTGTGGTTTTCTATTTCTAATGCCAGAACTTCATCTTCAAGTTTAGCAATTAGATCTGCGTCATCTGATTTAGGTGGAAATACTTCGCTCATGCATAACCCATTGGCTAATTCAATTTTTCTGCGCACGTGTATTGAGTGCTTCTTCGGCCATTTGTGTACCGACTAGTCGCGATTTTATTTTTTCATATACTATTTCTCTGGTTGTTGAACTATCATCGGCGAATGGCGAAAAACCGCAATCATCACAAGTGCCTAGCTGTGGAATAGGAATAAACTCACTCGCCAGTAACACGAGATCTCGTACGGATCCAGGGCTCTCAATTTCGCGACTGTTCGGGTTAATCACACCAATAAATACACGTTGGAAGGGCTTGAGGATGCTGCCTATCAGCTTCAGGGTTTTCTTGGGGTTCTCTTCACCTCTAAGTGCAACGTAGAAGCTTCCTGCATTTATGTCGAAAAGCGTAGGCAGCAGATATTTATAGTCAATGTCGGCGCTATGGGTTGCATCAATATCAGCTCCCGGACAGGTATGAATACCAATTCGTTGCCTTTCGCTATCACTAAATTGGGCGAGACATTTATTGATTAGCTCAACAAAGGACTTGAGGGTCTGACCTGACGGGTCTAGTTTTAAAGACAGCCTCGCTTCTGTAAAGTCAATTTGTACTTTGTGTGCACCCAGTGCTAAGCAGCGTTTTACTTCGCCAACATGCTCAGTTATCAAATCACTGATAAAGCTTTCGTGATCGTAATTTTCAATCCCGTGAGATGGATAAACTAAGCTCAACATTGAAGGAGAAATAACGGCTTGTTTGACGGGCACAGTTGCGTGTTTGAGTGCGAAAGCGAGAAATTCATCCGCCGTATGTTGATAGCGAAATGGCGGTACTTTAAGGTGTGGCGCAAAGACCCGAGAGTGACCATCGTTAAAATCAACGAGCAAGCCCTGATCTGAGTAGCAAGGTGAATCGTGTAAGCAATAGTGAGCAAAACCATCAAACTTTCTTTGCTCGCCATCACTGACGACCTGACAGCCAATCGCTTCGAGCTCTTTTATCACTTGTTGTGTTTCGTGCTCTGCAATTTCGTTTAAAACCGCGTAACTTATCTTTCCTTGCTTATAGTCCCTGTAAGCGCTTATTAAACAGGGGTTTCGAGGAATTGATCCGATTTGTTCGCTGGGGATCTGGAACCGCGCCATCGTAGTCTACCTTTTCGAGTTGCTTATTCTAAGTAAAACGATAAAAAGCCATAAATAACCAAACAATTGTGCGCTTATACCAACCCAGTTACTTTGTCTGTTTTACAACCACACAAGCGCCAATGTGAGTATAGGATCAAATAGATATAATCGCCTTGATTGCATGGGATTTTAGTCGGTGAGATAACCGTTAGCGGAAAGTTCGCTACTTTTCTAAATTTTAGATTAAAAACGAGTCGATTTATGAAAAAAGCCGCTTTACGCGGCTTTTTCCTTACTTCTTGTACTTTTCAAACCAAGCGAGCGAGTGCTCGATTTTGCTGATCATCCGAGAAGGACGGCCTGCAATTCCATGTGGCGCACCTGGAATTTTGACCAGTACAGAGTCAATTTTACGTAGCTTAAGTGCTTGGTAGAACTGTTCGGTTTCGGCCATTGGCGTGCGCAAGTCTTCTTCACCCGTCATTAGCATGGTTGGTGTAGTTACGTTGCCAACAAGCGAAAGCGGTGAACGCTGCCAATAGTGTTCCATATGCTCCCATGGCATACCCGGGAATTGCGTTGGAATTTGACCAAGGCCACTGTCAGCGGTAAGCACTTTACTCAGCCAGTTGATCACAGGCTTTACGACAACCGCAGCGTTAAAACGGTTCGTTAAGCCAATCGCGTAGGCTGTTGCGATACCACCTGCAGAGCCGCCAGCAATAAACAGATTATCTTTGTCGATAAAGCCTTTCTCAAGCATAGCGTCTACCCCTGAGTTATGATCGGCAAAGTCTTCTTTCGAGCTGTATTTGTACTTGAGCAACATCGCAAAGCGCTCGCCGTAAGAGCTACTGCCTCTGTGATTGTCGTAAAATACCACATAACCTTCAGCGGCATAACGCTGTAATTCTGCTGAGAAATGGGGGCCGTAGGCTAAGTGTGGGCCACCGTGAATTTCTAGTAGTAATGGATATTGTTTTTTCGGGTTAAAATTTGGTGGGGTAATATACCAGCCCTGAATTTTCTCCCCGTCGAACGACGAGTTATACGTGATCTCATGCACTTTACCAAGGGTTTTATGTGCAAGTAGGTCTTCGTTAAGGCGGGTTAATTGCGTTACTTTGCCTTTTCTTGTTGTGATAGCGATGTCTGCAGGGCGCTCGCTCGAACCTTGAGTAAAGGCAATTTCCCCATCAAAGTTAGCACTAAATTCACCGCTTAGATAAGGGCGACCAAGGGTTGTGCCTGAGAGTGTATCTGTGATGTCGGTAATTTTGCCTTTTGTGGTGATGCTCGCGAGCTTTCGCTTGCCGTGGTCATCGTACGTCATCGCCAGTCTATCACTGCCAATCCAAGTTGGGTCTTGGATTGAGCGGTCAAAGTCTTTGGCAATCATGTGGGAGGTTTTGTCCTGCCAATCCATAATATTCAGTTTGCTATTACGGTAAGGGTTTAGCGCGTTCGATGCACTAAGGTAAGCCAGTTTTTTACCATTTTCGGAAAAGCTAGGTGCGTACTCACGACCAGGAGCCGACGTAAGCTGGGTGATATTACGGTTAAAATCAACTTCGAATAAGTCGCCTTCTAGGCGCTTGTATTCCCAGTCTGCAATGCGGTTTGCTGAAAACACAATCGCCTTTGCGTCTGCTCGCCACGCGAGTTTCCCACTATGGTGATAATTACCAGAGGTTAATTGGCGTGGCGTGCCGCCTTCACTCGGTAACACGAAGATCTGGCGATAGCCGGGTTTGATAAGGCCACTACCATCAGCTTGATAGTAGGCTTTGTCGATAACAATGGCAGAATCGGACCACTTCGCGCCTTTTGGTTTTTCTGGCATTTTGGCAATGACCGCTGGCTTTTCGGCAACCTTTTGGCTAAAAGCCAGCCATTTGCCATCTGGTGACCAAGTTAAGCCACTGATCCCAGATTGTAACTGTGTAAGTAGTGCCGTACGGTTTTGAGCAAGATAATGCACATGAATTTGTGTGCTACCGGATACATTGCTCACAAAGGCGATTTTGCTACCATCTGGCGACCAACGAGGTTGACTGTAATTGTTTTCATCAGAGAAGAGTGGTGATTGTGCACCTGACTTAGTATCGACCAGCCACAGGTTTTGTCGCTTAGCATCCTTCATTACATCATTGCTGTTACGCACATATACCACTTGAGTACCATCTGGTGATATTTGCGGGTCGTTTGCATATTCCAGCTCAAAAATGTCTTTAGCCTGTAATCCCACCTCAGTCTGTGCGACTGTTGGCAATGCAGCGCAAGCCAGTAAAGTGCAAATGAGCGTCCGTTTCAATCCATAAGGCATAATGCCACCCTCTGTATAATTTTTATTTAGGGCTACATAGTTATTCAGGTGCAATTCAATGTCACCTAATACGCGATAGAACGAAATAAAAACTCGATGTGTCAAATAGAATGGGAATGAGTGGCTGTTTTTTGTGTGAAATCGGATGAAAGTTGCGGATGTTTGAAGTGAGTGTCCGTAAGTTATCTGCGCGTAAGTTATCTGAAAAAATGAGTGTTCATCAATAATGGAAAGGCCGCTCAAGCTGCGCCGCTATCATTCCTTGAAGGCGGCACATAATTTAAGTTCCATTTAGCTGCTAGCGTTATGATTAACCAAGCTTGATTAAGCTGATTTTTTGGCTAATAGCTCTTGGCGCACGAGTTCAGCCCCTGCGCTCAATGCAGCGAGCTTACCTCTTGCCACTTCACGAGAAAGTGGTGCCATACCGCAGTTAGTGCATGGGTAGAGTTTGTCGGCGTCAACAAACTCAAGCGCTTTGCGTAGTGTGTTGGCAACTTCTTCTGGCGTTTCGATGGTGTTGGTTGCAACATCAATCGCACCAACCATCACTTTTTTACCACGGATCAACGCTAACAAGTCGATTGGTACGTGAGAGTTATGACACTCTAAAGAGATGATATCGATATTGGATTTTTGTAGCTTAGGAAACGCCTCTTCATATTGACGCCATTCTGATCCTAAGGTCTTTTTCCAATCGGTGTTGGCTTTAATGCCGTAGCCGTAGCAGATATGCACAGCGGTTTCGCATTTGAGTCCTTCAATAGCGCGTTCAAGCGCCGCAATGCCCCAGTCGTTGACCTCATCAAAAAAGACATTAAACGCCGGTTCGTCAAATTGAATGATATCGACTCCAGCAGCTTCCAGCTCTTTGGCTTCTTGGTTAAGGATCTTAGCAAATTCCCATGCTAGCTTTTCACGGCTTTTGTAGTGGTCATCATACAGCGTATCTATCATCGTCATGGGACCTGGCAATGCCCATTTGATAGGTTTGTCTGTTTGGCTGCGTAAAAATTTGGCATCTTCAACAAAAACTGGCTTTTGGCGAGATACTGGGCCAACCACGGTCGGAACACTGGCATCATAGCGGTCGCGAATTTTTACCGTTTGACGCTTCTCAAAGTCCACACCGCTTAGGTGTTCAATAAAGGTGGTTACAAAGTGCTGACGGGTTTGCTCGCCGTCACTCACGATATCAATCCCTGCAAGTTGTTGCTCTTGCAAAGCAATACGTAGCGCATCGTTTTTGCCATCAATAAGCTCGTCGCCCTCTAGTTTCCAAGGTGACCAGAGGGTTTCTGGCTGAGCAAGCCAAGCGGGCTTAGGTAGACTGCCAGCAGTAGACGTTGGTAATAGTGTTTTCATAATAAATGCTGTTCCATATTCCCGTTGATTATAAAGCGTAATTTGCAGACCACTGTTCAAGCACGGTTTGGTAAGGCTTGATAAAATGCTCTTCGGCAAATCGACCTTGTGCAATCGCCAACTGGCTGCGCTCTTCGCGGTCATAAACAATCTGTGTTAATGAGTGATCTAGGTTTTTTAAGTTTGGCTGATAGCACTTGCCTGCAACCGCATTGGCGTTGTAAATCTCAGGGCGGTAGATCTTTTGGAATGTTTCCATAGTGCTGATGGTGCTGATCAACTCCAGATTGGTGTAGTCATTCAGTAAGTCACCAAAGAAGTAAAAAGCCAAAGGTGCAACGCTATTTGGTGGCATAAAGTAGCGCACCTGTAAGCCCATCTTTTTAAAATATTGCTCAGTTAATGATGACTCATTTGGCTGATATTCAAAGCCAAGCACCGGGTGCTGATTTTCAGTGCGGTGATAGGTTTTGTTATCCGATACACTTAGGCAAATCACCGGTGGCTTACTAAAGTGACTCTTGTAAGCTTCTGAATCGACAAAGTATTTAAATAGCTTACCGTGTAAGTCGCCAAAGTTAGCTGGGATGCTGAATTTAGGTTGATCTTTATTATGATCAAGCAATAGCACGCTAAAATCATAGTCACGTACGTAAGATGAGAAGTTGTTACCAACAATTCCCTCAATGCGTTCATTGGTTTTGTGGTCAACAATATTGGTTTTTAACACCTCAATTGACGGGAAAGTTTGTCCACTGCCTGCAATATCCATATCAACTGAGACTATCTCAAGCTCAACAGAATAACGGTCGCCTTTTGGGTTATCCCAGTTAGCCAATGCGTTGAAGCGATTATCAATCATCTTTAAGGCATTGCGTAAGTTTTGCTGGCGGCTTTCGCCTCTTGCCAAGTTAGCAAAGTTAGTGGTGATCCGCGTGCTGTTTGACGGATGGTAATTCTCGTCAAGACGAATGCTCTTAATAGTGAAAGTAAACTCGTTATTCATGTTCTTCAGGTATCCAATTCTAATGCTGACGCGCTCGGCAATTACGTTTCACTGCGATAAACAGATATCCACGGGGACGCAGTGAGAGTGCCGAACATTAAGTGATGTGAGATTTATACGTGGATCACAAGATGAAGAAAAACGGTTTTATTTCACATAAAACATGAGTCTGATTCATGAGTTACAAAAATAGATGCCGCTTATTGAGTCATATGTGCAGAAAATATGAGCAATTGTAGAGTGAAACTCTTTGGAAATCCGAAAGTCTAGACTGCTAAATGTCTAAGTTGCATTTGTTTCAAGTAAAACGTGAGGAATATTCAAGGCTTATCTAAGTTAAAAGCACCAATGGCAAAGCGTTATGTTGTTATACTCGCCAGCGCTTAGGTGGCACAAAGGCTAAAAGCAACGCCGATATTGCTCACTTAGGTGATTGCGCCTCAATTAAAAGAAGAGATAAGTGGAATGAGTGAGTTGATATTGTTGTTTGTGTATTGTGCACTACTCGGTAGTGTTGTCGGCTTTTTAGCCGGGTTGTTAGGTATTGGCGGTGGGCTGGTTATTGTTCCGGTGCTTAGCAGTATTTTACTGTATTTTAAGGTGTTACCACCGGAGCAGGTGGTGATAGCCGCCGTAGCGACATCGCTGGCATCCATTTTATTTACTTCTACCTCATCGGCAATCGCGCATCATAAAAACGGCAATGTACCATGGGATTTAGCGCCGTGGATAATGACGGGCGTTGCATTAGGCGCGCTTATCAGTGGTTTTTTGGCTGCGCTATTACCCGAAAATGCAGTGCGCATTGTATTTGCAGTAAGCGTGGTATTGATAGCAATAAAAATGTTTTATAGCAGCAAAAATGAGAGCACAACCCAAAGACAGTTGCCAAATAAAGGCATACTTACGGTATTAACGACGATCACCGGTGGTTTGTCTGCCATGATAGGTATTGGTGGTGGAGCGCTTCTGGTACCGCTGTTGACGTTTTTCTCTGTTGATATGAAAAAGGCCATAGGATGCGCTTCTGCATGTGGCATTGTTATCGCGCTCTTTGGTTCCGTTGGCTACATTAGCTCGGGCAGTGCGCACTTTGCACTTTCGGATGGTTTCGCCGGATTTGTTTATTTGCCAGCCCTGTTAGGAATTGTGTGCACGTCTTGGTTCACCGCTCCAATGGGGGCTAAAGCCACGCATCACTTACCTGTTGCCACGATTAAAAAGGTATTTGCTGTGCTGCTGTTAGTGATGGCTGTGAATATGGCGGTGAATTAAGTACTTTTGAGCCAAAACGAACTATGGCGTGTTTGGCTCAGAAGCTCTGCTTATCTTACTTTTTGAACGGATCTTCGGTTGGTTCAAAATGTTTGTTTAACTTGCCATTTCTGGTGCTATTGATGTACTCCCCAGATGGATCTTCGCTTATCAATGTGAAGGCACTGACTGGCGATTCAAAGTTAAAGTTTGCCAATTCCACCCAAGCAACATGAGGCGTGCGAGCATTGCAAAAGTAATAGGTTTGGCTCCTATGTGCTGCAACGGTTGTCCACAAGGTATTAGATATATTTGGGCTGGCACTGCTTGTAAAATTATAGCCAAGGGGTACTGATGCACTTGCAGCAACCGAGCGAGCCTGTGCAAGGGCATCATGCTCATCGTTTGGTAAATCTAAGTGATTAAGATAAAACGCAGCGCGCTCGAATCTATCGGTTGAGTATGGACCACCAGGGATCGTATGGCTCGGCTGACTGTTTTTATCACTCCATTGCCACAGCCAATAATCATTAATCCTTAGCTGATCTTCATAACTTGGTTCATTGGTAACTATGCGATAGTCAGCGCTGTGATGGATCTTAAAAACCCCATTCTCAACTTCGATAATGGCTGAATCGCCACTGATATCCGACACTATTAAATGCAATGCTGCGGTTTTACCTTCGCTGTTAGGTACTTCTGCACCAACGATCTGAATTTCTTGTTTGCTGAATACGTCAACGACTTCCTTGACGAGTACAAATTTGTCTAACACATATTGCAACCATCTCAGGACGCTCAGCTGCTTTTTACTTTTGCATGCTGATTTACCGTACGTCGCGCCTGAGTCGTACAATACATTTGCGACAAGCCCCATAGAGTTCATACCATCGGAGGCTGCCCAGCCACTGCAATCATCTCCAACCATAGCGACCACACTACTATAGGAAGATGTCCACGTAAGTGGGTTGCGAGTTTTCTCACTTGCTATTGCCTCTAGCTCCGAAACAGGCTCAAGCCCCGATTTTTTTAGTCCTTTTTCAAGTACAAACAAGCTGGTAGGTAATATAAACATCCAGTCCATATTTCTGGCAGTAGCTAAATATGCTCTATTCCAGTTATTAAAAGCTCTAGTACACATAACAACCTCACAAGAAAATTAAATATCCTTTTGATGAGTGGTTTCTCATCAACCTACTGTTTCATACTAGGCTTTGAGAAAGGCTAAATACATTACATAAAGTTACAGTGCATTACATGAATGGTGTCAGTAACCATTAGTACGAAAAACTAACGATTCGACAAGTATTCGTCTCAGGCTCCCTAAAACAAAAGTGGTGTGAGGTTAGTAGAATGAGTATATTTGCAAGAATTGGGTTAATTGCTATCAGGTATGACGTTTAGAGGAAATGGGATGATAAGAGAGATAACTCGGGAAGATTTTGAGTCGTTTTGGCCAACGTTTTCAGAAGTGATCCAAGCGCAAGAAACGTATGCATTTGACTCAAATATGAGTATGGAGCAGGCATTTTTACGTTGGTGTGAAACGCCGCTCAAAGCTTTTGCATATGTTGAAAATGGGCAAGTACTTGGCAGCTATTATTTGCGACAAAATGCGATGGGTCCGAGTAGCCACATATGTAACTGTGGTTACATGGTGTCGAGTTTGGCTCGTGGTAGAGGAATTGCACGGCTGATGTGTGAACATTCCCAGCAGCAAGCGTTAGCGCTGGGGTTCGAAGCCATGCAATTTAATAGTGTGGTATCGACCAATGAACTGGCGATTAAACTTTGGCAAAAGCTTGGTTTTACCATTGTGGGCACCATTCCCAAGGCATATAAACACAGGAAATTGGGCTTGGTTGATAGCTATGTTATGTATAAATGGTTAGCTGATTAAAATGGACAGGCTCTAAACTAACGTGGCGAATGTTATTTTGCGCAGTCGATCAGTATTTGTTTACTGCACATAGTCTTAAGTAAAAAGCTGATAAGCCGCTTGACGTTGGGTATGGATTTTTTTGTTGGATGGGTCAAGATCCATAAATCTGCATAGTGCTCACTCGCTGGTGCAAATTCAATTAAATTAGGGAAATGCCTTGCAATATAGTGCGCCCCTCTGATCATACCAAGCCCTTCGGATGCAGCCTGATGACGCAGCACCAAATCTTCAATTGATAGAGAAACTGGGGCGGTTGGATAGGGCGTATCAAGTAGCCAAGTCGGTCTTTCTGCTACGCCGGCGGTTATCCAAGAAACGCTTTCACTCGTGCGTTTATCGAGATAGTCTTTATGCATGAAGTAACCAAGTGAAATCGGAAATAGCCGGTGACCAACTAAGTGCTCATCCGGAACGTGAGAAGCTCGGATCACGACATCGGCTTCTGATTTCTCTAGATCGGAAAGTGCATAGGTAGTATTAATCGACAGCGTGAGGTAAGGATTGTTTTGCTGAAATTCATGTAATTCGTCTAACAAGACAAACTGCAAAATCGCTGGGGGGATAGATAAGTTTATTTGTCGCTTTAACTGCTTAACCGAAGTATTAATTTGGCTTAAGTGAGGGGCAAGGCTAGCTTCCATGTTTTCAGCGGCACTGAGCAGTTGCAGTCCCAATTCAGAAAACGAGACTTTGCCTTGCGAAAGCATGCATATATCAAGACTAAAGCGTTGATTTAAAGCATGTAGTCTACGAGATACCGTCGTGTGGTTTACGCCGAGAACTTTGGCCGCACCTCTGAGTGTATTGGCACGCTTTAGTGCAAGCAGTAATTGAAAGTCGTCCCAGTTTTCCATGCCTACAACACCAAAGTTTAGATGCAATTAAAGTAAAGTGTTTTTCGCATCATGTACAGCGAACGCAGATATTTTCCATTCACCATCAACTAAATAGACGTAATAGCTTGCGCCTACTTTATTAAAAAGTGCGCCTGATTGGGTGTACCGCTCAGCGATGTTACTTACCAACGCAATATTTTTATCAAGAAAATGAATGCTGACCTTGCTCCATTTTACGTGATTGACACCTTGTTCCTTCAGGCGTGTTAAGAATACTTGCACCTGTTTATTCATTTGCGTTTGTGTGATCACGCTCGGCTTTGAACTTGATGACATTAACATAAGCGTATCTGTGTACAGTTGAGGACTGGTTGGTAAATCACCAGTTTGCAGATAATGGTTGTATTTACTCATGTAGCTGTCGAACAGTTTATTGATTTTAGCTGTGTCCGTTTCTGCCAATAACTGGCTACTAAAAGTAAATAAAATAAATAGGATAGCGGTTCTCATAAGGTGTTGCTCCAAGTCAGTTTTTTATGAGTCTAGCAGGCAAAAGCTGGTTTTATGTGGATTATTATGTGATTGCTATGTTGCGCTTACGCACCACGAAACTAAACAATTTTTTCAAATACAGGATTAGCCTAATTGTCGAGTCAGCAAATCACAGATGAAGCAGGCTTGTTATCTGCAACATAACGATAGTCGAGAATCAGCAACAATGTAGTGCGGGATTTCGGATTGAAATAGAAGTAGCAACCCTTACTCTATGGTGTAACTCAAACCGTTAAGGATTGTTATGACTTCACTTGCTAACATGCCATTTTCTTTGCTCGAATTAAGCCCGATGAAAGAGCGAGATACCGTTTCACAAACCCTCGCTAACAGCGTGGCTTATGCGCAAAAAGCGGATGAACTTGGCTTTAAACGCTTTTGGATGGCTGAGCATCATAATATGCGTGGCATTGTCTGCGCAGCAACCTCCGTATTGATAGGGCATATTGCCGGACATACTCGCAATATTCGGGTGGGGGCGGGTGGCGTGATGTTGCCAAACCATCCACCGTTAGTCGTCGCTGAGCAGTTTGGCACCTTAGAAAGCCTCTATCCGGGGCGTATTGACTTGGGATTAGGGCGCGCACCTGGCAGCGATCCTATTACCAGCCGAGCACTACATCGCGATGACAGGCGTGCGGAGCAATTTGACGATGAAGTTGCTGAATTACAAGCCTTGCTCGGGCCTTATGATGGTCACTCCTCGGTGCGTGCTATTCCGGGTGAAAACACCAAGGTACCAATCTGGTTGCTTGGTTCGAGTCTTTATAGTGCCCAGCTCGCCGCAAAGCGAGGTTTACCGTATGCATTTGCGGGTCATTTTGCGCCACGATTCGTGCATGATGCTATCGCGCTTTATCGCCGCGATTTCCAACCATCAGAGGTATTAGATAAACCTTATGTAATGCTTGGTTTACCCGTAGTTGCAGCCGATACCGACGAGCAAGCGCAGTATTTAGCTACTACGTCAAAACAGCGTATCTTAGCGTTGATGCGAGGTCAGGCGTTATGGTTGAAACCCCCCGTTGACTCGATGGACGGGTTGTGGAATGCCCAAGAGCAAATGCAAGTCGAAAGCTTTTTAGGCCTATCTGTGGTTGGAAGCCCCGGGACGGTCCATCATAAACTCAGCATGATTAAACGTGAATTAGCGGTCGATGAGTTTATTTTTACCAACGATTTATACGAGCTAAGTGATAGAAAACATGCGCTTGAAATCTTGGCGAGCTTAACGTAAAAGTCGGAGTGTGAAGGTAGTACTTAAGAGAAGGTTTGCGGTACACTGTGAGTTAAAAATTTACAAGGAACGAAAGTTGAAAACGACTTGGTTGCGTATCCTTTCTCTACTTATTCTGCCTTTTATGTCGGGGCGAAAGAAATAGCGCTGACTTTTGATGACGCCCCATTACTGGGGAGTGAGTTGATGTCAGGTACGGAAAAAAGACGCTCCGTCATGAAAATGAAAACACTAAGGTACTAGAAGCTAAACTTGCTGAGCTTGAGGTGTTTAAATCACCCTGAATAATAAGTTCAGCGAGACAATATTTGCAGTAACAACTAAAGGAAAAATGATGGATCAAGTTGTACGCGTCGGGGTTGGTGTGGTCATAATGCTCGATAATAAAATTTTGCTTGGTGAGCGTATTGGTGCTCATGGCGCACATACTTGGGCAACGCCGGGTGGCCACTTAGAGTATGGAGAGGACATTGAGGCATGTGCAATAAGAGAGGTGCATGAAGAAACGGGGCTAGATGTTGTAAACGTTGAAAAGCTTGGTTTTACAAATGATTATTTTGCCGATGAGCAGAAACATTATGTCACTTTGTTTGTCATGGCAAGGTGCGATACTCATGATGCAGAAGTTAAAGAGCCAAATAAATGCAAACAATGGCAGTGGTTTTCGCTTGATGAATTGCCGCAGCCTCTGTTTTTGCCTTTGGTGAACTTTTTAGAAGAAAACAACACACTTTATCGATACTAAAATAGCAATTGGGGCATAGCATGGAAGAGGTAGTCGTTAGATATATTCATTTTATCGGTATTTTATTTTTGGCATCGACGCTCGCGATTGAAAACGTGCTACTCTCCAAATCAATGAGTAGTCAGAGCATTAAGCGGTTAGCGGTAGTTGATGGCTTGTATGGTGTCAGTGCGCTTGTAACCCTTGGCGCAGGGTTAACGCTATGGTTTGCAGTTGGCAAGCCCAGTGAGTTCTACACTAAAAATCCGATTTTCCATGCCAAAGTCGGACTATTTTTGTTAATCGCTTTACTATCTATCATTCCGACTGTGTTTTTATTGAAGCACCGTAAGACAACAGCAGCTAATTTGTCTGTGCCCCAGCGCATCATCGTCATTAAAAGGCTAGAAATGCTGTTACTTTTAGTTTTACCGCTACTTGCTGCACTTATGGCAAGAGGCTATGGGTTGCCCTCATCATGAAACAAAATATTGTCAATATTGCGCTCGTCGTTAAAGACTACGATGAAGCCATCGACTTCTACGTCAATAAACTAAGTTTTGAATTAATAGAAGACACCTATCAACCCGAGCAAGACAAACGCTGGGTGGTGGTGGCACCGCCTAATTCTCATGGTACGACGTTACTACTTGCCAGAGCTTCTACGCCAGAGCAGCAGAAGTTTATTGGTGATCAAGCTGGTGGGCGGGTATTTTTATTTTTAAATACCGATGATTTCTGGCGTGATTATGAGCGCATGAAGTCTATTGGTATCCAGTTTATTCGCGAGCCACAAGAGCAAGATTATGGCACGGTTGCTGTATTTGAAGATCTCTATGGCAACCGCTGGGACTTATTGCAGCTAAACCCTGATCATCCCATGGCAAAGAGATGATCTCAAAGTTACCAAAATGGGTTGAGGTCGGCGCCTTTATATTGGCGCTCGTCGCAGGATTTGTGAATGCAATCGGCCTACTTAGCTTCGAGCACCAATCTGTTTCTCATTTATCCGGCACTGCGACTATGTTTGGAACCAGCTTTTTAGGTGGCAACCTCAAAGAAACCCTGCACTTATTTGGTGTGTTAATTGCGTTCTTGCTTGGCTCTGCACTTGCTGGCTTTTTGCTGCATGGCACCACATTAACCCTTGGCAAGCATTACGATACCGCGCTGATACTTGAAGCTATTTTGCTTACTGTATCTCTCGTATTACTGATACAAGGCTCATTTTACGGCCACTTTTTTGCCTCCGCAGCTTGTGGACTACAAAACGCATTGGCTACTACCTACAGTGGGGCTGTCGTGAGGACAACCCATGTAACTGGAATTGTTACGGACTTGGGACTAATGATTGGGGCTTTGTTTAGAGGCGAGCCTTTGGATACCAGAAAAGCAAAACTGTTTGTGTTGATAATCTCAGGGTTTGTGGCAGGTGGTGTGTTGGGCGCTTGGCTTTATAATAAGTTTTACTTTCAGGCGCTGTGGTTGCCCATAACCAGCTGTTTGCTGATTGCAGGTGTTTACCGCTTTGCGCTTAGGGACAGGAGATAGTAAGTGGTTGTGTTGATATATCTTGGTTTGGATTATTGACTACTTAATCGACATCGTATAAATTGGCTCG
Organism: Pseudoalteromonas maricaloris; assembly: GCF_024746855.1. Classification (NCBI taxonomy): domain Bacteria; kingdom Pseudomonadati; phylum Pseudomonadota; class Gammaproteobacteria; order Alteromonadales; family Pseudoalteromonadaceae; genus Pseudoalteromonas; species Pseudoalteromonas maricaloris. The sequence continues at coordinate 1,156,125 of NZ_CP024626.1, forward strand.
CGATTTTAATTTGGATCTTTCCACGATGTTTTACATCCTATATAAGAATTTTGTCAGAAGGCTTAGCTCCGCGCATTAACACGATGAAGTGTTGCTCGGAGCTTACTTTCTAAATCTTCATCAGAGACATTGGCGACTACCTGAATAAAGGTGGGCAGCGTTAGTGTATCTGATGATTGGAAAGACGAAGCCGGCGATGATACTTCATCGCCGGCTTTTTTGTGCCTGAAATACAGGGGCACAAGTTTTCAAATTTTTTGAAACGGGAGGTCGGCATCACAGCCGAACTCCCGTTTTTTATGGATGTAATTTAATGAACTTGATTTTAAAAGGCCTGATAATGTCAGGCAGTAACCTAAACAAAGACCAACTTAATATTGGCTTTACTGCTTTTGCTTTGCTCATAATTAGCAAGGTAAGCGTTTGCTGCGCAGAACAGGGGTAAAGAGATGTTATTGACTTTATTGCTAGCCTTTATCGCGTTTTTAGTCGGGGCAGATGAGCTGATGCTTGGGCCCATTCTTGAGCCTATTGGGCTCGAATTAGGTGTAAAGCCTGAGCGAGTTACACTGTTTATTACCACTTACAGCGTCGCCCTTGCGATTGTGGCTCCGCTATTTGGGGCGCTGTCGGATAAAGTAGGACGCCGCGCCATCATCTTACCTGCAATCGTGGTTTTTGGTGGGGCTTCCATCGCGACAGGGCTTGTCACTTCATTTGAATGGGGCTTAGTTGCTCGTGTGATCACAGGTATTGCCAGTGCTGGCATGTTACCTATTGCGTTCGCCATCGCGGCGACCTCTGATGGAGATGCGCTCAAACGGATCGGTTGGGTGCAAGCTGGTTTAACTCTTGGCATGATCTCAAGCCCTGCGTTTGGTGCGTTTTTAACGCATTTAATGTCGTGGCGAGCCGCTTTTGTTGCACTGGGGATCGCCACTTGGGTTGTTGCGTTATTACTGACTGTAAACCATCGCGCCATCCCAAATGACAAAGTGGTTGAAGGCACCAAAATACCAGTAAAACTGTGGCAAATACCAGGTGTTGTTGGTGCGCTACTTACCATGTTTATTGGGTTAGGTGGTGGTATTGGCTTGTTCAATTTGATTGGTCAGCACTTAAGAGATACACAAGCGCTGTCAGTGTGGTTTATTGGTGTACTGTATGCCTTATTAGGCTTAGTGAGTGTTGTCGGAAACCTGATGATGCCAAAGCTTGCAACCCATTTTGAAAGTGGGCGACAGGTCATGCGTGCCTCGTTGGTAGTTTGTCTAATTGCTAGTAGTGGCATTTATTGGTATCAAGGTGTCTCTCTCATACCTTTGTACTTTTTGATGACTCTTTGGGCATTGGCTGGCGGCGTTGGTTCACCGGCATTACAGGCATATATTTCAGAGCTTTCGCCTGCACATCGCGGTGTGCTCATCTCACTGGCTATGAGCATGATGCACATTGGTGTAGCGAGCTGGTCTGCCGTCGCAGGCTTTGCTTATAGCCTTGGTGTGACTGCGATGACGCTGCTTGCTATTACTTTGTTTAGTCTTGCTATTTTGTGTTTGCGCCCCGTAAAAGGCGCATCAATTTAGGAAAACTACTTAGTTTTGGCTTCAAAGCAATGAGCTGAGTTAATCGGTTTATTAAACAGGCTGGTGTATGCCAGCCTGTTTTCGCGCTGGTTATTTTTCTGCCGAAAGTCCAAATGCCTTTGCTACTCCAAGCATGGGTAAAAACGTGTCTGAAAGCGTGATCTCAGCTTCAATTCCGTAAGTACGATGTAGCTGCGTATGACTAAGGACTTCCTCTGGGGATCCGGTGGCAACCAATTCGCCCTGTTGCAGCAGATATACTTTATCGGCAAAACTTGCGGCAAGGGCAAGATCATGAACTACCGCAACTACGCCCGCCCCCTGTTTGGCTATCTGCTGAGCTAGCTTCATGACTTGATACTGATGATATAAATCCAAGCTTGCAGTAGGCTCATCAATCATCAGGTAGCAGGGCTTGTTAGCATCTAAGGTAGGTAGCAGCTGGCAAAGTACCCGTGCAAACTGAACCCTCTGTTTTTCTCCTCCTGATAGCTGAGTAAAGCAGCGCGCCGCCAAATGATCGACCGATAAAGTCCGCATTGCTTGCTGTGAATATTCACGAAGCGAGTCTGGTGTACAATTGTGCTGATGTACATAGTGCGACATATCCACTATCTCTTGCACGCAAAATGGGAACTCACAATCATATTGCTGTGTGAGTACGGCGCGGATATGGGAAAGGTCTAGGGCATTTAAGTCTTGCACCCTTTGTTGATGATAGGTGACATCGCCCTGTGATAGAGAAATATCGCCGCACAGCGCCTTGAGTAGGGTAGACTTGCCTGCCCCGTTGGGGCCAAGAACAACGGCAAACTCCCCCGGGTTGATTGAAAAATCAATGTTTTTGAGCAACAATTTTTGCCCCACTTGGACACTGACGTTATGCGCTTCTAACATACTAAAGCTCCTTTATACGATACGTTTTTACCAGCATGATCAGGAAAAAAGGGCCTCCTAAAGCACTGGTGATAAGGCCTATCGGTAATTCAGATGGGAGAATGAGTGTGCGAGCGAGTAAGTCTGCCAAACACAGTAAAATTGCCCCACCCAACATCGAAGCAGGTAACAAATAGCGGTGATCTGGGCCGATTAATAAGCGCACTATATGAGGAACAATAAAGCCAACGAATCCAATAATACCAGTTAGCGCAACCGCTGCACCGGTGCACAATGCGGTATAGGCAAACACTTTCTTTTTTAGGCGCACGACATCGACCCCGAGGTGTCTAGCTTGTTGCTCGCCAAGTAAATAGAGGTTGAGCGGTTGAGCTAAGCGGCTAAAACCAAAGCAGCATGCCAGCATTAAACACAGCGATGGGATGATAGTTGTGAAACTATTGCCTGCAAGTGATCCCATGCTCCAAAAGGTTAGGTCGCGTAACTGTTGATCTGAGCTGATCAACGTTAGTATTCCAATGACCGCACCAACAATGGCGTTTACTGCAATACCCGCTAACAACAAACTGACAATTGTGAAGCGATTACCTTGGCTGGATAAACGGTAGATTAAACTACACACACCAAGACAGCCCAGAAAAGCACCGATTGGCACGGCGTAAATTCCATAATAATCCGCAAAGCCACTGAGTAACGTGGAGCCCAATACGATGGTACTAATTGCGCCGAGTGCGGCACCACTAGAGATCCCAATTAACCCTGGATCTGCCAGCGGGTTTCTAAAGATTGCTTGCATTGCGGCGCCGCATGCACCAAGTCCAGCACCAACCACAATTGCGAGCACTAATCTTGGAAATCTAATTTGCCAGATCACCGCATGTTCTAAGTTGCTTGATTGACCTGCAAAGAGAATATCCATCAGACGACTGTAGCTAATGCTCACTCCGCCGCTGGTAAGGCCAATAAAGCTCACCACGATACAGCCAATAATCAGTCCCAACAACATCCATTTTCTGGCAACTTCAGCGGGAATTAAAGATTGCTCGAGTGCTAGCATTACAGAGACTCATTTTTTGGTGCTGACTGGGCTGCTCTAAATCGGTAACCCTTGGGCAGTGTGGCGTTTGGGTGGAGTAAGGTAGCGAGCTCAACTACGGCTTGTGGAGTGCGTGGGCCCATGCCAAGTAAATACGTTCCATCGATAAGTATAACTCGGTTGTTTTTAACGGCACTTGAGAACTTAAAGTGGGGAACTTGGCTTAAATCCGTTGCTTTTTGCTCGCCATGGCGGCCCATACTAATGATCACATCTGGATCCATGGCGATAGCCGCTTCGGTTGCGAGCGGCTTCCAACCGTCAAAATGCTGTGCAGCAACATTAACGCCGCCAGCCGCGTTGATAACCTCATCTGCAGAATTTCCAGCACCCGCAACAATCGGTTGGCCACTACGCAGGCTCAAAACAAATAATACCTTAGGTTTGTTGTTCACTTGTTTCAGGACATGCGTTAAGGCCTTTCTGTCGGCTTGAATATACTCGACTAGCGCTTGGCCTTTATCTTTGACTGCCAGTAACTCGGCGATTGTTGTTATTTTTTCTTCGACGCCAGCAAGATCATCGTTATCGCTGAAAATAAAAGTGGGTAATCCGGTGTCTTGAAGCTGTTTTAATACCTTGTCTGGGCCTGTATCTGCTTCACCGAGTAGTAAATCAGGATTAAGGGAAAGGATCCCTTCAACGTTGATTTTTCTTACGTAACCGATTTGTGGTTTATCGGTCGCAGCAACAGGAAATACGCTAGTACTGTCCACGCCAACGATACGATTTTCCTCGCCAAGTGCATAAATAATCTCTGTGATAGAGCCACCAGAAACCACAATGTTTTTGGCACCTTGCTCCGCATAGGTAGGTTGTAGAACAGAAGTGAGTAATAGCAAACTAGAAGTTAGCAGTGTCGTAATTTGAGCTTTCATTACAGATCCAAACTTGTTAGTATTTATTGCGAATAGTAACAGTTATCATTTGTCTTTATCAATATGAAATTAATTATCTGCATCACAGTCTCCGCTTTGCTGCATGGTTTGTGGTGGTTATTTCCTACAAGCTCTGCGCTGGTGTGGCACTCAGGCGTTGCTGCAAATGAAGTGAGTAAAGTCACCAAACCACTCATGATTTCGTTTGCGGCACAATCTTCCCAAGAGCCGCCTCAAAAAGTGGTAGCAGAGCAAGCGCCATCTGATTTTAATGGCACCACGCACTTACTTAAAAAACCACAGAAGCAAGAGCAGAAAGCCAAGCCTGTACCTAAACCTCAGCAACAGGCCAATGAACTGCCACAACCTAAAAAGCTTAATAAAGCCATAGTGCCTGAGAATAAAAGGACTATTGAAGCAACGGAGCCTACCTCAACACGAGAAAATACGTCGCAGCAAGAAGCAACGCAAATAGCCTCAGCGAGACATCTCAGTGAAGCAAATAGTACCGATGACTCTCCTGTTAAATTAGATGCTTTACCTCTATTCAAAGCACCAAGACCTGCGCTTAGCTACCCACTACGTGCCAAGCGAAGAGGGCTTGAAGGCGTGACTATTTTTGAAATTGAGCTGGACCAAAAAGGCGAAATCGTGAATTTAACTTTGGTTAAAAGTAGCGGTCATCAATCTTTGGATATTGCTGCTCGCAAGAACGTTGAGCAATGGCAGTTTCATCCAGTTTTTCGTGACGGTAATGCTGTAAAAGCCTTGTTTACCGTACCCATTAAATTTTCCCTTTCTTAGAGAGTAATACTACGATGCAGTCCTGGTTTTCCCAACTTGGCCCGATGCAATGGCCATTTTTATGTTTGTCGGTTATTGCGCTTGCGGTGATCATTGAGCGGCTTTGGGTGCTTAGCCGCGCTTGGTTTACCGTTCATGAAATCAAGCGTAAACCCCATTTTTTTCGTAGCAAAGCAGTCGGCGCTTTGCGGTTACAAGGGTATGTTTTTGAGTGGCGTAAGCGGTTAGTGATCTTAAGCATTATCGGCACGTTAAGCCCATTAATGGGACTCTTTGGCACCGTCTGGGGGCTGGTATTAATGTTTAAAACCATTGCCGAAACTCAGCAAGCGGTGACACCCGCGTTATTAGCGGATGGATTATGGGAAGCCATGTATTCAACCATGGCGGGACTGGCGATAGCCATGCCATGTTTACTTATTTATGGTGTTTTGCAAGCGATGGTTGAGCGGTTTCAAAGCGAGCTTGTGCTCTATATGAATACTCAATTTACCTTGGTGGAGGCAGATAATGCTTGAGCTGCCAACACCCAAACCTCAGCATCTAGGTGCTGATTTAACCGCGTTACTCGATGTGCTTTTTATCGTCCTTGTATTTTTGCTGCTCAGTGTGGCGGTAAAACTCAACGTCTTGGAGGTCAACTTACCAACAGCGGGAAAAAATGGTGAGGTTGTACTGGAAAAAACACCTAAGGTAGTGAGCATCATGTTCAATCATGATCAAATAGCCTATGCCTTAGACGAGCAGCCGTTTAGCGCGGAAAACACGCTGATACAAGCGCTTGGTCATTTAGACAAGTCAGAGGTGATTTATATCGCCGTGGATAAACAAGTACCCAGCGAAGCACTGGTATCACTTTTTGCACAGCTTAGTAAGCTTGAAATTCAAGTAGCGAACTTAATAGTTAAAAGCGAATAAAAATAATTACCATTTAGGTTGGTGTGTGTTATATTGCGCCGCGACAATCGCATTTCATCTTGGGGAGTCTGTCTACTAAAGGCCGGCACTATGTTAGAACACTAGGGAAGATCAGGGGCAAAGTTGAAGTGCGTGTAAAAAATAACGACACTCGGAGTATTCTTATGCGTTTATCTAAATTAACCCTTTTCATCGTGCTTGCCACTTCTGCCACCTGGGTACAAGCCGCCTCTTCTGCCAATGAGGATGTAGATCAGTCGACAGTGGTAAAAACAGACTTAGATGCAGTGACTGTAACGGCAACACGTACCGCAAAAACTGCATTGCAATCGGCACAAGCAGTGAATGTTATTTCGTCGGAGCAAATAGAGCGCAAATTAGATAGCAGTGTATTTGAAACCTTAGATACCATTCCTAATGTTTCCGCCAATGGTGGACCAAGAACGACAGGACATAAGTTCAATATTCGTGGTTTTAGTGACGCGGAAGACGTGATGGTGACGATTGATGGCATGCTGCAAACTTTTGAAAAATATCGCATGGGTAGCCTGTTCACTGATCCGGAATTATATCGCTCAATAAGCATTAAACGAGGCACGAGTACCGTACTGCATGGCGGTGGTGCGCTTGGTGGTGTTGTTCAGTTTGAGCTAAAAGACGCCGCTGATTTTTTACAGGATGGTGAAGTCGCTGGCGCTAAAATTAAACTCGGTTATGACAGCAACAATGCTCAGAAAAATGCTTCGGTGATCGCTTTTGCAAGGCCGAATGATTCGCTCGACTTGCTTGCTGGTGTGGTAAAGCGCGACAGTGATGATTGGGAGCTTTCTAATGATGAAGCTTTGGACAACTCGGCAATAGAAAATAGCTCTGTTCTGTTAAAAGGGGAATATTTCTTAAGTGATGATGCTATTGTGGGGGCAAGCTACACCGAAACCACAGATAACCAGCGAACCGAGTTTAATACAACAGATCCAGGCGCATGGGGAACGGTGTACCGTGAGGTAGAGCAGTCCGTTACTAATCTGAGTTATGAACTAAACCCTGCAAATAATCCCTACCTGAACCTCAGCGCTAAGGCCGGTTATACCAGCAGTCAAGTGACTGAATCCGATGGTGTCGGCATGCTTGAGGACTACATTGGTATTGAATCAAACTATGAATACAACATCACCACTCTGGATGTAATGAATACCAGCGTATTGGACTCACATACTTTGACCTATGGTGTGCAATATACCGACAAAGAGCGAATTGGTGAAAAGACAGCATTACCTTGCTTAAAACTTAACTACGAGACCTATGCTTGTGAGCAATACGGTCCGACTCCAACCACCGCTGAGATGACATCCCAACCGGGTGGTACGCAAAAGCGCTCCGGTGTGTATATCCAAGATGAATTTACTTGGCAGCAACTTACTGTGATCGCAGGGCTTCGCTATGAACGCTATAGCACCTCACCAACAGCTAAATTTCAACAGGCGTTTGCAGCATTAGATAGTAAAGTGACACACAGTGATTGGGCGGGTGCTTTGAGTGTAAATTACCAACTGACACCACAGTGGGCTGTGTTTGCAAACCGCCAAGAAGGTTTCCGTGCGCCACTCATTGACGAGCTGTACGATCAATACGGTGGCAGACAGCCAGGATTAGCGTTAGACGTAGAATATAGCAATAACACCGAAGTTGGCGTGACCTATCAGGCAAATAACATACTCACTGACAATGACACATTAACTGCGCGTTTTATCTACTTTGATATCTCGGTAGACGATGAAATCACGTCGGTCACCAGTAATGTGACCAACCCCGTACCTGCACCACGTTATGCTAATCGCGCTAGCAATGATAGAGATGGCATTGAGCTGGAAGTAAACTTTGCAACACCACGCTTTTACAGCAACTTTTCTTACAGTGACATAGACGGCAAAGATCAAGACAACAAGCCTTTATGGTATTTGCCTGCAGACAAAATGGCTTTAGATTTAGGTGCCTCGTTATTTGATCAAGCCGTTCAAGTTGGTACGCAAATAGTCAGGCGTGGCGATCGTGATGTGCAGGTGATGGACAGTGCAACAAGGCAATACTCAACGCAAACACAAAAAAGCTACACCCTGACTGATTTATATGCGAGTTGGGATATTAATGCTGCCTTTAATCTAAGAGTTGCTGTCGATAATGTTTTTAACAAAGAATACAAACTGATGGCTGGTACCGGTGGTGGAATAGGCGATTACGGTTTTGGCCGCAACATTAAAACCCAGATCAGCTGGCGTTTTTAAGGAGAGATCATGAAGCAATTAATTCAAGACTATAAAACCTTGTTAGCGGGTGAGCCAAGGACACGGCCCGTTGATGCTGCAATGCAACTGGGCGTGAGTGAGGCCGAATTATTGAATGCCCAACTTGAAGAAGCGGTGACTGCCACAGTAACGCGCTTAGATGAAACGCAGCTTGCCGATATCCTCAAGAGCCTGAAAAAGCTCGGTAAAGTGATGGCGTTGACGCGTAACGGCAGCGTGGTCAATGAAATTAAAGGGTTATACGAAAAGCTCTATGTTTCAGACAATAATGGCAAACTAAGTGGTATAGCGATTAATCCTGGTGGAATCGACTTACGGCTATTTTTGTATCGTTGGCAAAGCGTATTTTTAGTTGAAACTGAAAGTCATACGAGCTTGCAGTTTTTTGATGAAAATGGCCGTGCGGTACATAAGGTTTATACCACGGCTGAGTCGGACTTTAATGAACTGGTGAATATTAAAGCGCGCTATCAACTAACATCACAGCGCTCTTTTAGCGTGAAGCCATTTGAACTTGTGGAGCCTGTAATTACCTCGCCTAGCGCTGAGCAACTAGATAACTTTAGGAGTCAGTGGAGTGAGCTTGAGGATGTGCACCATTTTCCAAAGCTTTTAGAGATATACAACCTTGAACGCTTGCAGGCCCTTGAGCTCGTCGGCTCACCATGGAGCTTTGAGCTACAGAGCTTTGAACTTGCTGATATATTTCAGCAAGCAAAAACGTTTAAGCAAGAGATCATGGTATTCGTTGGCAACCCAGGTGCGGTACAGATCTTCTCTGGGAAGGTTGAAAACCTCAAGCAAGTTGGCCCTTGGTTTAACGTCTTAGATCCTGAGTTTAACCTGCATATAAAAGCAGACGATTTGACCCGCGCGTTCGTGGTCAGAAAACCCACGGATAACGGCAATACGGTGGTCACCTCTATTGAGTTTTTTGATGCCAATCGCGAAACGGTATTAACGCTATTTGGCCGCCGCATTGAAGGCAAAAAGCAAACTAGCGAGTGGCAGGCCCTCTGTGAGCGATTGATCCATAAAGGACAAGCTGCAGCGTAATAAGTTTACCGTGTTAGTAGCAAAGCCCTGTTCATAGGGCTTTTTTCATTTTTACTCGCTAGGTACTAGGAAGACATAATGAAAGAAAGACAATGTGCAAGACTAATTATCGTCAATGAAAAGCAAGAGTTACTGCTATTTCAGTATCAGGATGAACATCACCATGAAGCTTTTTGGGCAACGCCTGGTGGCGAATTACAAGGCAACGAGACTTACCTAGATGCCGCTGCTAGAGAGCTCTATGAAGAAACAGGGTTGGAGCAAGAAATAGGCCCCGTAGTGAAAGAGCGTGAAGCTATTTATGCAGTTGCTCGCTCCATCCCTGCGGTTTGGCAAGAAAAGTACTATCTTATTCGATGCTCAAGTAACGACGAGGTCTTTGCGGCACGTTGGACTGAAGAAGAAAAAGATACAATTCAACAATGGCAGTGGTGGAGCCTTAACGCAATGACGCAGGTAAATCCAGCGCAATTTAAGCCTGAGTGGTTGCCACAACTGCTTCGAGAGCTAACCGATAAAAAACCTGAAAAACTATCTTAATTCGCTTTTTTAAAATGTTTTAACCAAGAGGTGGGTTAAAGTGTTTGTACTGGTTAAGTCATTACGTGAATAGGTTTTAAAGTGATCACATAACGGTGGGAGTCACTGTTAACTTTTGTTAATACTCTAGAGTTCAATCGCTTTTTTCTCAATAGTTGGCACATTACACAAGTAAAAGCAGTTACGAAAAACAAAACAAAGATAAACGCTAAAATAAAAAGCCAAAATCCTAAAAACATAAGTCTAAGTTGTACGTGATTCTAGTTGTGACAGCTAACGCTCCATAACGGGCGGCCAATACGTAGGTTGCTTGGTGTTAGATTGGAGCGGAGCGACAACAAAAATTAAATCGCTGACACCCACCACAACATAGGTTCAAACTGTGCTGGGTGTCTGTGTTATTCGCGTGTTATTCTTTTGTTGAGTTCTTTTTGGTTCATTGCCTTGTTATACAACTTTTAACTCATGAGTCCAATCCTTCCATGAAATCGACTTGCCCGGTAATGCTATTTTTGAGAAAGGCCACACTGATTGAAGCCAACTTAAGACAGTCTGATAAAGTGTTTTTTCTAACGCAATACTATCATCTCGAATCCACAAGTAGACTTCGCAGTCATAATTTAGTGATCGGCTTGGATCTATATAAACAGAGCCTAGGCATTTTTCCTGTGAATTGTTAAATATGGAATATGCAAAAGCATCCCTTGATTCAAACTCTTGTTTATGAATTTTTAAGCTTTCTATATTTTCTTCGAGGGTCATATTAACTTTAGGCCACTCAGTTTCAGGGCCAAATAATCCTTGTAGCCTTTTTTGACTGGACATTACAGCTTCAAAGTCTAACTCAGCAACTTCTTCTTCAAGCACTCTGAAGTGAAAATTTTCACTATCAAAAAACGTCGGAGGCTTAAACGACTCAGGAATAAATGGATTGGGCATACTCTGGGCTATCCGTAGTTGTATAACATTTTAGTATTTATGCGACATGTAGTTTGTGTTGCATAATAGCTTGTTGGACTGAGCCGCCACCTGCTTGGTGTGTCAGAGCTGGTGTCGTTTATGCTATGGCATGCTTAGAAAAATAGGATTTTTGGAGGTTTTAGCGCTCTTTGCTAGTTTGAACAGCTAATCTATTATTAATTAAGCTTTCCCTGCATCGCTCAGCGTTTATTATGTGCTCATTACACCTAAATTTGGCGAGATAAGCAACGACATTTTTTGCATACTCAGCCTAAACAATTAAGCATATTAACTACTTGATTTAACACAGAGCCCTAGCTGCTAACAGCAGATAGCAGACACCCATCATAATATAGAAGCGAATTGTGGTGAGTGTTTGTTAAAGCTTGCTCTTTGATATTCAGGTGCCAAACTTGGACACTGAAATCATGCATAAGAAAATTGCTTCCTAGCTCCGTTTTAAAACGGGTAACACCTCTGTTATTTCGTTATCTAATATTTCCAGCACACTAGCGAAGCTATGCTTAGGCTGCCAATCTAACTTGTTTTGTGCCGAGGAGGAGTCATACACACGGTCCAAGCTCGCTGGCAATAGCCACCCTCTTTGCTCAAAATTTGCCGCTATTTCAGGGCACTTTTCCTTAATGACTGCGCTTGCATTGTTATAGAGATGCTCGCAGTCATTGAGACTAAATGGTGTAGAACCAGAGATAATAAAACGATTAAAACCGCACAAACGCTTAACTATGGCGCATAAATGAGCATTTGCGACATCACGAACATCTATACCTCGAGTAAGGCGGTATATTGCCATCAAATCTGCGGGCTCAGGAAAGCATCGAGACATTTGTAATACTGTAACCGGAAGATTGAAAAGGTTTGAAATTTCATTCAATTTGTTTTCTGCAAGTATTTTACTTTTATGGTATATAGACTTGGGTTTAGGCTCGACCTGCTCCGTTATCCAACTAGCAAAACCTTCAGAAGATGAAGCGTAACCATAAAGTGCGGTTGTACTGGTAAAGACAAAGTGCTTAATTCCTGCTTTGACCCCAGTTAAGGCAAGCTGTTCGGTTGCATCAACATTGATAGCTAAAAACTCCTCATCAGCTATTAACCCAACATGTGGCGCATGAAGTGCTGCGGTATGAACAATAATATCCACACCTTCGAGGGCTTTAGAAATTAACTCGCCATCGCAAATATCACCGATAAAGTCTACCGTTGAGCAGGGCGTTTTATCCAAACCTACTACGTCATGATTTTTCATCAATTTGATATAAATAGCACGCCCGACTCGCCCAGCAGAGCCTGTTACCAATATTCTCATTTTGTGTACCTTTTACTATTTGAAATTCGAAGCAACCCCATCAGAATAAATTAAATCGCTGACACCCACCATAACATAGGTGCACACTGTGGTGGGTGCTTGTATTAGCCTCGAGCGCATGCCTTATCCAAGCCTCTGGTTAAATAATATGATTAATGCTCAGTTTTCTGATTTATAAAAGCTTTCTAACTTATCTAAAAAACCATACAGTTTTTGGTTCATTTCGTCATAGTTATGGTTCAGTAAAACCTCTGGCTCATCTACAAATGGATGCTGCAACGCGTCACTGAGATCGTCATTTTCAATCAGTAATGCGACGATATCTTTAGTAAATTCCATATGGCACTGAAAACCGTATACTAGGTCTCTGTAGGCGACAATTTGCCTTGGGCACCCCGCGCTATATGCAATCACTTGTGATCCATTGGTGAGCCCCGGCATATCATTATGCCAATGACCGACATCCAACACTTTTCCAAAATGACTAAATAATGGATGTGTCATCCCAGCTTCCGTCAAGGTTATCGGGTATTTTCCTATTTCACGCTCAGGGCTAGGCTCAAATGCGGCACCTAACGCTTCACCAATGAGTTGCGACCCTAAGCATATGCCAAGCACAACTTTTCCGGCGGTAATCGAGTTAAAGATGACTTCTTGCTCACCTTTTGTATCGAAGTGTGGGCATTGCTCAATAGTTGTCGACGGATCTTGAGGTCCTCCCATGACAATCAAAAAATCTAAGCCTTCGATATTTTTTGGGAGAGATTCGCCTTGATAAACTCGCGAATAGGTAATGGTATGACCGCGTTTATTTGCCCACGATTCATAGGCGCCGGGCGCTTCAAAATGTTCATGAATGATAAAGTGAATATGCATCTTTATGCCTTTTAATTAACGATAGGCTGTAGATGGTATATTAAATTTGGATGGCGTAATTTATACTAACAGACGTTTAATATTGATAAGTCGCCAAGATGCAAGCTAATGACCTCATCAAAGGTTCTCCTAATAAACAAATCATAACTAAAAAGACGAATATGGCTTCTGGCTATATTGATGACTTCCATTCACATTCGTGGCATCAAATTGTGTTTCCTTTGCAGGGGCTATTACAATCGAGTATCGGCGATAAAAGCGGGATTGTTCCTCACAATGGCATGCTCTACATACCCGCAAATACAGTGCATAAATCCATAGCGATTACAGATACACAGTTTTTGGCGATTTACCTTAATCCCGACAAATATGTTCAGTATGGAGACGAACCAAAGTCCTGTCTGGTAACGCCGTTTATTAAAGCGTTAATACTGCTGCTATTCGAAAACAAGACGCTCACTCAAGCAGAGTCCAATATCACACATTTGTTAACGGTATTGCGGGATCAAATCACGATCGCAAACCATTATGAAATACCCCTACTCATACCTACCGATAAACGCCTTTTATCCATTTTCTTACAGCTTAAAGAGCAACCGGATCTACCATTTACTTTAAAGGAATGGGCAACAAAAGTGGGCGCTTCTGAGCGCACTTTGTCGCGATTGTGCTCAAGAGAGTTTTCTCAATCATTTTCACGGTGGAGACAAAATGTGAGGTTAGTTTTATCTTTGCAATTGTTAGGGTCGCAAAAGAGCATACAGGAAATTGCTATTGAGTTGGGGTACGCTTCTGACTCTGCGTTTGTTCAAGCGTTTAAGAAATTGTTCAACCAAACACCGAGAAAGTACCGGATTGCCAACTTACAGCACAACGTAAATTTATTTTGATCAACTTCTGTTGCTTTCAGGTTACCTGTACTAGAGACGAAAGTATCTTATCGCGAATGCTTTTAAGTTCTTCTCGCTTTATGTAGTCTAGGCGGGATTTGATTATTGGAGGCATTTCGCGATGTTGCGAATTCTTTTATGTGCTAGCTTAGGATTAGCACCAAGTTTTGGGTTAGTTGCCAAAGAGGTAATGACCCCTGACAAGCTTTGGCAAGTAAAGCGCGTGAGTGCGCTTGGGTTATCTAAAGACAACACCCATGTAATTTATCGAGTTACAACGCCAAGCGTTGAAAACAATGACTTTGATAGCAAAGTTTATCAAGTGCCGTTAAAGGGTGGGGCGTCTCAGCTTTTAAGCGCGTATCAAGGAATATTGTCAGACGACAACATTTCACCAGATGGCAGCAAAAAACTATTTCATGACACCGTCAATGTTGAAGCTGTGTTAGCCACGGATAGACACAAAGCGCTTACGCAAGCAGATGCGTATGTATTTGATGATTTAAACTACCGCCATTGGGATACCTGGAAAGACGGCAGTGTTAAACATGTGTTCTATCAGGATCTAATTACAGAAGAAAAAGTCGACATCATGAAAGGGATGCCTTTTGATAGTCCGACGTCACCATTTGGTGGTTCAAGCGATTATGTTTGGGGTCCAAAAGGTGAAAATATCTACTACGTCAGTAAAAAGCTGACTGGCGCAGAATATGCGAGCAGTACCAACACAGATATTTACCGTTATAACTTAGCCAGCAAGAAAACCACCAATCTAACCGAGCAAAACTTGGGTTATGATAAAAGCCCAGAGTTCTCGTCGACTGGGCAATTGGCTTTCTTACGTATGGATGAAGCGGGTAACGAGGCGGATAAAAATGACATTATCGTTAAGTTGGGTAACAGAGAAATCAATCTAACTGCGCATTGGGACGGCACGGTAAGCAGTTTTGAGTGGAGTCACGATGGCAAGCATATTTATTTTATTGCACCAATTGACGGGACAATCCAGCTATTTCAAGTAGCGGTGAACACCAAAACCAAAGCTAATCCAAAAATTCAGCAGCTAACTAAGGGCATGTTTGATGTAAATAGCATTGTTGCTGCCTTAGACGGTAAGTTGGTGGTTACTCGCAATAGCATGAATCAAGCAAAAGAGATTTTCCGCTTTGATCTGAATAGTAAAAAGCTTGTTGCGCTGACAAATGTGAACGAGGCGTTTTATGCTGATTTGGATTTACCGAACGTTGAAAAGCGAATGGTGAAGACAAAAGACGGCGAAGACATGCTAACTTGGGTTATCTACCCACCTAATTTTGATAAGCGTAAGCAATATCCAACACTGTTATACCTTCAAGGTGGTCCACAGTCGCCGTTATCACAGTTTTATTCCTTCCGCTGGAACTTCCAAGTGATGGCATCACAAGGCTACATTGTGGTTGCGCCAAACCGCCGTGGTATGCCAGGGCACGGTGTGAAATGGAACAAAGACATCAGCCAAGATTGGGGTGGTAAGGTAATGCAAGATTACCTTGATGCAATCGACGATGTTGCGAAAGAGTCATACGTTGACAACAAACGTATCGCGGCAGTTGGCGCAAGCTTTGGTGGCTACTCTGCGTTTTACTTAGCTGGCAATCATGATGGCCGCTTCAAAACCTTTATCGCGCACTGTGGCATTTTTGATTTGCGCAGTATGTACGGCACAACCGAAGAAATGTTCTTTGTGAACAACGAATTGGGTGGCGCGTACTGGGAGCAAAACAATGCGGCCATCAGCAAGGCATACAATCAGTTTAACCCAATCAGCTATGTCGATAAGTGGGATGCGCCGATGTTTGTGATCCATGGAGGTAAAGACTACCGTGTACCGCTGAGCCAAGGGATGCAAGCTTTCCAAGCCGCTAAACTACGTGGTTTAAAGAGCCGTTTCCTTTATTTCCCTGAAGAAAACCACTGGGTACTGACACCGCAAAACGGGATCGTCTGGCAGCGTGAATTCTTCAAGTGGTTAGAAGAAACCTTATAATTGATGTCACTACTGTCAGCAATGAGTAGTTAAAAAAATGCCAGATTGCACAGTGTGTAGTCTGGCATTTTTGTTTTGCAGTGTTACCTTGGTGCTGCGCAAGTATTGTTGTGCCCAAAAATTGGCGGCATACTAAATTAGTCAACGGAAAATAGAAGGAAAATTAAATGATTAAAAGGATAATAAGTGGTTTTTGGTTACTTACATTGGCTGTGAATATACAAGCAGCTGAAGAAGCGTTAACGATTGATAGTGTAGTGCCTAACAATATGGAACTGGCTTTTCCGAATGATGCCAATATTTACCCAGATATCAGTGACTTCAAGGTACTTAACGCGGTACTAATGAGTAACGAAAACGGTGAACGTTGGGCAATGATCACGATTAAAAATCAATCGAGCGGGCGTCGGACATTAACACAAAAACACCTGCTGGCACTAACAGCAAACGGGCAAAGGATCGCGCCGATGAAGCTTTCTGAAAGTTTTGCTGGCGGTGAAACACTTTCACTCACACTGGCTTTCGGTGAGAACAAGTTTCCGTTGCTTAACGTGTATACGCGTAATTAATCTAATATTCGACCCAAAAGAACATTTAGGCTTTCTGTAACGTGAATAGTCCCATATTAACTGTACTTGGCAGCCAAACTGCTAACTGCGCTCTCAATACTTGAGTCTCCATATTCATGCGCTTAGCACAGTAGGTTATTGCTTCTTGATAGCGCAGCGGTTTTTCTCTCAAGTGCAGTAATAAATCCGCTTGCCAGTCATTTAATACATTCATTTTGATGCGATATTGTTGGCGCGATATTGCAATATGCGTTTGCTCAGGCGTTGGCAAGGTGCACGGTTTTGCTTGCTCAAGCTGGGTTATAAGTGGAAGCAAAGGGTAATCGGTTTGAATAAGTTGTACGGATTCTGGCACCGATATGACAAAGTCTTCGGCAATGCCGCAAAGGAGTTCAATCTCGTTTATTAGCGCGGTTGATTGCTCGGTTTCCGGTCCAGGTTTTAACAGTGCAAGCGCTTTGGCTCTTTCAAACTTAGCCAGCTCTGAAGGCAAGCTAAACATAGCTTGCTGGTGGGCATTAAAATCACCGGTAGGTTTAGTGTGTGCTAAAAAATCAGCGAAGCGTGAGCCTAGTTGATGTAGTGTCCAAGACTCTGAGGGTAAGGTGACAATAAAGGCTTTGGCGAAGGTGTCGAATACTTCGTCGCCCATAAACTGGCAAAGTAGAGCAAACTCCCCCCGAAGACATTCTACTAAACGCATCACATAGCCTGCAGCATAGATGTCTACTCTTCTCATGGCTCCCAGTGTTTTGTTACTTTTTACACAGTCATGCAGCGTTAAACCATGCGGATTTGCAGCGGTATTGAGCTTTTGTGGTAGGTCGCCTCGTACCATTAAAACGGTGCTAAGCCACTGCTGAGTTTGCGTTAAGTCTGGCGTTTTCATTATGTTAATTCTGCTCGCTCTTTGACGATTGGAGTTGACAGCGCGTAGGTGTTAGTAACTGTATCTTGCTTTGGAATATGCCCTGTCAGTACCAGTTTTGCTTTGCTTAACTCATCAACGAGTTCTGGAAAACTGGGAATATTGGCATCCCATTCTAGCAGGGTAGACACGCCACCCGTTAAGTGCTGCGCCAGTTGGTAAAGCTGCCAAACCTTGGCGGGCACTGGCTGGTCATGAGTGTCTATCAAACAATCACCGCAGTCACTAGGACCGGCAAGATGGATTTGAACGATGTGCTTATGGGGGAGTTGACGAATAAACGCTTCGGCGTCAAATCCATGATTAAAGCTACTAACAAAAACATTGTTTACATCCAACAGCATACCGCAGCCTGTTGCGGTGACTAACTCACTAAAGAACTCGCTTTCAGTGAGGGTTGAATGTTGAAATTCAAGATATGTTGATGGGTTCTCAAGCACTAAAGGCCGTTCTAAAAAATCCTGAACTTGGTCAACACGGTTGATAACGTGTTGTAGGCTTTCGTCAGTCAATGGCATAGGTAGGAGATCGTGACTATTCAAACCAGCAATGCCTGTCCAACACAAATGATCGGAAATAAGCTGTGGCTTAACGAATTCACTTAACTCCTTGAGCTTGCTTAAGTATTCAAAGTTAAGCGGGTCGCTGCTACCAATATTCATTGACACACCGTGCATCACTAGCGGGTATTGTTCCTTTAACTGAGCGAGGACATGCCGGCCATAGCCGTGATTATCTATATAGTTTTCACTGATGATTTCAAACCAGTCGACGCTAAGAGATGTACCGCGATCTAAATGGGACATAATAAAGGGATAGTGCTGGCTTCTCAGGCCAACACCAAACCCCAAGTCGGTTAGTTTTTCGATAGCGGACGCAGCAAGCTGCTGCGTCCGAATTGGATTTGTCATGCTATCTTTCCTATCAAGTTGATGGAGGAAGAGCTAGACGAATATCTGAAGGTTTTGGCTTCTCTTTAGGTTCGCCATCTTCGTTCAATAAACCATTGGCATTGCAGTATGCTTGCCAAGCAATATCGTATACGGCATCCCCTTTTTTATATGGCATTAGCACATGATCTGTAGATTGAACGGTTGGAGTTTGTTGGCCTTTCGGATAAGTGTAATCAATAGCAGAGAAGCTGTTATCTTTTAGGTTAAACTTAAATAACTGCATATCGTATTCTTCATCGGAAAGTTTTGGGAAGAGTTGAGAGGCTGAGATAGGCACTGCACACCCACCCAAGTTATTACACTTATTATCAGCAGGGGCACTTTTTGGCCCTGTTGATACGCTACCACCACAGCTACCGCCAGGCGTTGTGCTATGAACAAAACCACAGCCACCTTGTGCTTTACAGTCGTTACTTCCCTTACAACTGTGATAAACCTCAGGAGGAGGTAAGTCATCCGAACCTATGTTGGTATAGCTCATTCCTTGGCAGGCGTGATAAAGGGTGTTCGGATTTTGCGGGGCGATACCCGTTACTAAATCCGGCGCAATTCCCGTGGTTGCCCAGCAAATCGAAATCCTATCGCCTGAGCCACCCATTGCAGGGCCCGGAAATTCACTGGTTTTACCCGACCAATAACGGTCAAGTGCTGTAGTTAGACCTTTAATTGTGCCTACCGCAGATTGACTGAATAATTGATGCGTATTGCCAATATTGGACGAGAGTTTAAGGTTGTTAAGCGCTTTTACTACACTGCTGACGCAAGGTAGATTTGGGTTTTGCTTAGCTGCTTCATCACCGCCGTTGGGATCCAATAACGCCTCATTCCAGTTATTACCCTCAGCAAACCAAGTTGACCATGTCATGTAACGTTCGTCCGATTGACTTGAAGGCTTCTCAAAGTCGACAATGAGCTTCATAGTATCGGTAAATATTTGAAAGTGATCTTTATATTTGTTGGTTATTCGGGCACAGGCTGAACCGGACAATGGCTTGCCATCGGTGCTCTCATAGTCGTGCTCTAAAGCTTGTTCATTTGGTTGAAAACGTGTATCTACGGTGCTCGGGTGAGTTGGATTATCCGCACTTTGTAATTTACCCAAGACATTCTGGGCCCAAGATTCTTCTGCCCAGCGTAAACATATCATTTTTGCAACGCCGTCGCCTTCACCTTGATCTGTGATTGCATTCACATTATTCATGAGTGCTTCTTTTAACAAATTATGTTCATTATATTTCTCAAGAGAGCCCTTTATTTCAGGAAATTGGGCTTGATATGAAGCATCATCGGGACGTTCATTAAAGTAGTTTCTCTGTGCTCTTGCATCGTTTGCTTCAGCCTTTGAGAGCGCATAGTCGAGTAGACTCGTGTTATCATCATACTCAATTTGAATATAGTCCCAATAACTCAAGTACATGTGTCCAATTGAGCCGAATAGTGGCAAATCACTTTCGGTGTAATCCGGTTTCCACCAGTTGTATGGGGCTTGTTCAAAATACTTCGGCTGTTTTGTTTTTGCGTCTGGTTCCAAAAACTGTGGCTGAATAATTTTTTTAGCGTTTTCTTCAGTCTCTTCTATCAGCATAAAGAGTAAGGTCTGTTCTTTATTCAGCTCTGTTGCGTTAACGCGCAGGTCTTGTAATGTTTTACCAGGAAAAATTTGTTCGAAATAAGCCTGAACTTCTGGGCTTAGCTTAGATAAGTCTGTAGTACAGTCTGCAAAGTCCAAAATATGTGGAATACCGTTTTGGTTGTTGTAGCACTTCCAACCGAATTTTTCGTCAATTAACGCCTGACTAGTAAAGCTCGGTGTGAGCCCTAATTTACTCGCCATATTAGAAGCGAGTTGCAGATGCAGCATCTCTTCAATAAATACACTATAAACGCCGTTAAACACCTGCTCATTGACATTTAGTTTATAATCACTATCAATAAACCTGTCTTTTAAATCGTAGTCGTAAGGAGATAATCGTTCTGAAGGAATGTATCCTGCAGTCGGACCAAGTCCAGGCCAGTAACGGCCGGGGTAGAGATTTGAAGAGTCCGCAATCTGGTGTGTACCTTGAATCGAGTAGAGGCCGGTCATATAAAGTGGGATTGTGAATAACTCCACGTTAATCGCAGCTTGCGCAATTGCTTTCAGGCAAGATAAATCAGCAGCCTTATACTCGCTACTGCGCGCTTTAATTTGTTGTTTTTGTGCACTGCTTAAGAGGATGTTGGCGTCAATCTCTTTATCTACTTCTACCGATGGGCCTGTTTTGTTCTGCACATTCATGGTTTGCTCCTTTGTGACGGTGAACGTTGTGCAATACCACTGGCTTAAATAAAAAATACGTTAGGATATAGGATATTTATCCAAGACAACTCAAAATTTAAGCAAGTTGATGTCGGTGAGCGATGAACACTCGTTATACAAAGTAGTCGTAAAAAAAGATAAGGTCGATTACGAGATATTACATGGTGGTAACTTTTTCATAACCTATTTAAGGAGGAACAACATGAATAAACTGAAAGAGATAAAAGAAGTGGTTTAAAGTCAGAGCCTTAAACCACTTTGAGGAGCTAGTAACGCGCTCAGAACTTAGATGGTGCAGGAGGCACTGTCAGTGTTTTCTTCGGGCTATCTTTTAACTCTTGCAGTAGCTCTTTCACTGCACGCTCGACAGAAGGATCTTTACCTGCATGGATAAGTTCAGGTCTATCGATCACTTCGATATCAGGGCTGACGCCTTCGTTCTCTATAATCCAATTGCCTTCGTTATCTAGAATTCGGAAGGTTGCAGCGATAACCTGGCCTCCGTCAACAAGACTTGGATTGCCAGAGATCCCGATAAGACCACCCCAAGTGCGAGTACCAATCAGTTTGCCAAGGCCCGCCTGACGGAAGTAGTAAGGTAAAGCATCACCGCCTGAACTTGAATAACCATTGATAAGCATCGCTTTTGGACCATCGTGTGCAAACGAAGGAGTTTTTGTTGGTTCAACACCACGGCGTTTCCAATAGTTAAGTGGCTTACGAGCAAGCCAAGTGATCATGTGCTCAGGGATAAAGCCGCCACCGTTATAACGGTCGTCGATGATCAGCGCATCTTTGCTCGTTTGTGGCATAAAGTTCTTAAATAATGAACGGTTACCATCATAATGGGTATTTGGTAGGTGAACGTAGCCAATCTTACCGTTTGATAGTTTATTCACGTAGTCTGCGCGTGATTGAACCCATGCCATGTAACGTAAGCCTTGCTCGCTGGCGACAGGTTTTACTGTGGTTTTCCAGCTATTATCAGCGCTTGGTGATTTACTCAATACCAGCTCAACTTGCTCGCCTTGGGTGTTTTCAAGTAGCTCGTAGAAGTTAACCGCGTCTTTTACCGAGCGACCATTTACCGAGATGATGTAATCACCTACATTGGCATTCACACCAGTTTCATCGAGTGGTGAACGGTAGTCTTCATGCCAGTTCTCACCTTTGTAGATACGCTCAATTTTTACGTAGCCAGACTGATGAGCACTTATTTCTGCGCCAAGTAAACCATGCTTTTTGCGCTCGGCTGTTGGGGCATCACCAGATTGTACGTAAATGTGACCTGCGTTGATTTCACCCGCAATTTCGCTAAGTACATAGTCTAAATCACTACGGTGTGCGACAGCGCTGGCAAGTGGTTGATACTTCTCCAAGATAGCATCCCAATCTTGACCATGGTGATGCTCGTCGTAGAACCAGTCGCGTAAAGTGCGCCAGCCTTCTACATACATTTGTTGCCACTCAACTTGCGGGTCGATTTTCAGTGTCATCTTAGATAAATCAAGTTGACTGGCTTTTAAATCTTGCTTTGGCTTTGGTGCAATTACACTGAAGTTGTTACCAGCGCGAGCGATCAGGTGCTTACCACCAGCGGCAACTTTATAGCTGCTTACGCCTTCGGCGACGGTTTCAAGTTTGCTATCTGGTTCCGTGCCGAGGAGCTTTAACGCACCGCCTGTTAAGGTTAGTACGCCCCCTTCAACACCTGTAAGTGCACCGTAGTTACCCGCCGGGGCTGAGAGTGATACAACCCGCGACATAAAGCCGCTGGCCTCAATGTAATTTTCTTGTTTGTCACTGTCCTTTTTCGTTTCTTCTTCTGATTGAATGCTTAACTCATCACTTTCAAAGGCATTAAGCGGCTTAATCTGACTATTCACCGCAACGCTATAAATGCGTGTAGCATTATTAAACATATAATCAAATTCATAGCTGCTAAAGGTGAGGTTATAGTCACGCTCAGAAGTGAAATAAATGTAGTTACCGTCAGGCGAGAAAGTAGGATTACGCTCACTGGTCATGTTGTCAGTCAGTCGAGTGACCTTTTTATCCTCGATATTATAGTGCCAAAGTGAGGCGTAGCGGTTCTCGTTGTTTTTAACAAAAACAATATCTTCACTGTTTGGTGACCAAGTATATTCGGTTAGACCATCTTCGTCGTATTTGGCGGTATCAATTTTATGCATATCACCAGATTTCGCATCGACCCACCATAGCGTGTGGTTTTTATCAGCAAAGAGCAGTTTGCTGTTATCAGCCGACCAAATTGGCGTAAAGCGCCAGATGGTACCATTGTCGGTTAACTGGATGGTTTTGTTGTTATTTGCTCTATCTTTGAGATAGATCTCATATTCACCTGTTTTATCGCTCATGTAGGCAATATAACGGCCATTCGGTGACCAGCTTGCTTCAATTTCACGGCCTTCTGGTGTGTAAGAGAGGTTACGAGTTGGACCCTGTTTTACTGGGACTGAGAATAACTCACCACGGGCAGTAAACAATGCACGCTTACCATCGTGTGATATATCCATGGAATCAATAAAGTCGCTAACGTTTTTACTATATGGCATGGCATATTGACGCACACCAGCAACATCGATTTTTAGCTTTTTAGTTGTCTTTGTCGCTTCGTCAAAGCGATATAAGTAACCGCCATTTTCGTAGACAATGGCATCTGGTCCGGCTGATGGCCACAGCACGTCAAAGTCTTTGTGGTCAGTCATTTTAACCGGTGACTTACCATCGCGATATTTATAAAGGTTGAGCGTGTAGTCACGATCAGACACAAAGTAAATACTGTCATTCACCCAAGTTGGTTGCTGATCTGTGGCTTTGTCAGTGGTGAGTTGTTTAGACGTATTGTTTTCAAGGTCGTAAATCCAAACATCCTGTGCTCGACCACCACGAGAGCGCTTCCAGGTTCTAAACTCTCTGTCGATTGGCGTGTAAACATACTTGCTACCATCAGGGGAAAGCATACCACCGCCAGTTTCTGGGATGGCCATCGGCTGCTCAAGTCCACCTTCTACTGGTACCATATAGGGGCGACCCATACGTTTGCCCCACGGTGTTCGATTTGCTCTAAAGACGATATGTTTGCCGTCAGGCGTCCAATCCATCACACGGTAATCGAACCCACCACGAGGTGGCATTTGCCCAACATCGTTGTAATAAGTGAGTTGCTTTAATCCTGAACCATCAGCATTGATCACATAGATTTGACGGCTGCCATTATATTCAGCGGCAAAAGCGATTTTGCTGCCATCTGGAGAGAACTTAGGGAAAGTCTCAAAACCAATATGGTCAGTCAGACGTTGGCTTTTACCAGTGTTGGTATTGGCAATATAAATGTCGCCAGCATACACAAAAGTGACTTTATCTTTGTGAATATCTGGAAAGCGGAGTAGGCGGGTATCTTCGGTCTGATACGCTGAAACAAAAGGTGCAGCTGCCGCAGCAATGGCGAGCACGAGTGTTTTTATCTTCATCATAATATAGGCACTTCCGTTATAATTTTGATACATAATAACGATTGAAAAGTGAAATGCACCCAATTTAGATGAGTAGCTTGTTTCAAAATGTGAAAAAACACCCCAACGCGGAGTGTGGTCGCGAAGAGGTGTTGAGTAGTTGGGGGGAGGTACAGATGTACCTCAATCATGTGTTGATTTAGAACTGAGCAACAAACGTTAGGTTGCTTGTTTCACCGCCGTCAGTGTCAACTACACTACCTTTAAGGTAGTAAGTGTCGTTGAAGAAGTATTTAGCTTCTACTGCTAAGTCTGAATCATATGAACCTAGACCAAGCGCAAAGTTGCGAGTGAAGTAGTAGTTTGCAAGCACGTTTGTTACGTTGTCGTCAAAACCATCAGTATCAATACGGTTGTGCTCTAAGTCGATTGTGAAGTAGCTGTCACCACCAACGTGCATGAAGTAACGTGCACTTAGGTTTAGGTAATCAAATTCGTCTTCAGTTTCAACTGTGAAACCGATGTAATCTGTAGAATTTAGTTCGTGGTTGTACTCAGCTTTGAACCAAGTGGTATCACCGTTTTCAAACTCTTCTTGGCGAATGCTTAGCTTTAGGTTGTCGTTGTAAAGGTAACCAAAACCGAAAGAGTAATGGTCGTCAGCTTCGCCAAGATCTGCGATGCCAGCAGTTACAAACCATTCTTTAGTGATAAAGCCTTCACCACGCGCTGAGAAAGCATTTGAATAATCATCGTTAAAGTAACTTACGCCTACATTGCTGTCCGTATCAAGGTAGCCAAAGTCATCCCATACGCCTACTGATTCTTGAGGTGCGAAGAAATAGCGAGAAGAAAGCATCAGTGCGCGGTTGTCAGAGCCATCATAGTCATAATCTGTGTAACTAGCGGTGTTGAACCACTCTTTTTGTACGTTACCAGTGTTAGCCTGAGCTGCTGCTGAAACAAGTAGTGAAACAGCTGCGATAGATAGTAGTTTTTTCATAGTCATCCCTTTAATTTCCATATATTGAGCTACATCGACTCAACGGCGCGCATGGTAGTATTAGAAATCTGAACGGAAGCTGACAATAATGAAAAAAGTTTGGATATTGGCAAAAAAGCTGAGACTTAATTATGCTTTTTATCTATAAGATAAACATAAAGGAAGAGAATATGACGAACTCATTCCATGGCATATCAATAGGCACTGAGCGCTTTGGAGATGATATTTATCTCACACTTAAGCCTACAGGTAAACTCACTCATGAAGATTATGTTGTTATTACACCAATAATCGAGAGTGCACTGAAAGCAGTAACAACGCCTAAAATCTATGCATTTCTTGATGCGACTGATTTTGAAGGCTGGGAGCCAAGAGCCATGTGGGATGACTTCCGACTCGCCTTTGAGCATAGCACTGAATTTGCCAAAGTAGCAATATATGGCGGCAAAAACTGGCATCGACTTGCTGCAACAATAGGTAACTGGTTTGTTACTGGTAAAGTGAAGTATTTTGATGATAAAGAAGATGCGCTGAATTGGCTTAATGAACGAGAATGATTAAAGTTGAATTAAATTCATGATTTGTGCGCTGTGGCTTGAGGCGCTAATCACGTGTGCAAAAAGTGGATTATTCAACCTATCATCAGTATAGTGAATTAACACCATTGGCTTTTGTCATAACGGCTTAGGAGCTTCAACTGTGAAAAAAATACTGATCACTGGTGCAAACCGCGGTATTGGACTTGCGTTAACTAAAACCTATCTGCAGGCTGGTTGGCACGTGTTAGCAACGTGTCGAGACCCGCTTATTGCTTCAGAACTAAATTCTCTTGCGCCAATTTTTCCTGAGCTCCAAGTATTTGCCCTAGATGTGACCAATTACGACCAGATGGAAGAATTAAGCGAGAAGCTGGCCCCTGTTGCCATCGATATTGTTATCAACAATGCGGGCATTTATGGGCCGAAAGATTATGCTTTTGGTGAAACCGATATAGAAGCGTGGCGAGAAGTGATGGAGGTTAATGTATTTTCCACCATGCGACTTGCAGAGCTATTTTACACCCATCTTTGCAACGGCAATGAAAAGGTTTTTGCAGCCATCTCTTCCAAGGTCGGCAGTCACACCATGAATACTAAAGGCGGTGGCTATATCTATCGCAGTTCGAAGGCGGCGTTAAACTCAGTGGTAAAAAGCCTATCAAATGATTTACTGGGTGAAGGGATCCGCACTGTTGCTATTCATCCCGGCTGGGTCCAAACGGAAATGGGTGGCCCTAATGCGTTAATTACCCCAGACGAGTCTGCAAATGGGATCTATTCTGTGTTATCTCATTTTGTGGATGCACAAAGCGGCGGTTTTTACGACTATAGCGGTGATGCTATTCCTTGGTAGTTAAACATTAGCTAACCTGCGCTGACACGAGAAATAAAAGATCCTGGCTACTTAACGAGACAGATGCATTGAGTAGTGCCCACATAGTAGTAAAGGAATGTGCATACAGTGGTAGAAGTTCAAAATTTAGTCTTCACGCGTCGTGATGGTGACTTGAATCGAGCCGTATTAGATGAGCTTAGTCTCAGTATTGCCGCTAAAGAACAGGTCGCGATTGTTGGGGATAGCGGGTCGGGTAAAACTACCCTGATCCATCTTATTGGTGGTTTATTAAGGCCTGACAGCGGCAGCATTGTTATTGATGGCCAAAATATTACTCAATTTAATGATACCGAGCTGGCGCTCTATCGTCGTGGTTTGGGGATGATATTTCAACACTATCAATTACTTGCACCTCTATCCGTCTACGACAATATCGTTTTTCAAGCACAGCTCAATCAATTGAACCCAAAGCAAAGCGATGTTAATGCGCTGGCTGAGCGCTTGGGGATTTTGCATAAATTAACAGCCTTGCCTCAGCAATTGTCAGGTGGTGAGCAGCAGCGAGTTGGTATCGCACGTGCCATGATCAACAAGCCTAAGTTATTGCTGGCCGATGAGCCGACGGGGAACTTAGATGCTGCGAAAAGCGAAGAAGTGGTATCACTTCTGCGTGAGCTGTGCGAAGAGCAAGGCGTTAACTTGCTTATGGTTACGCACAGCCAACACCTTGCTGACAGCCTAGATAGAAAAATCACCATTCAAAATAACCGTGCTTATGGTTAAAACGATGGAACGGCTGAGTGCGTTATCAGAAATTAGACTGATACTCACAGTTTTTATCCAGTTCTACAAAAGGCATCTTTGGTTGTTTTTGCTATTCGTTTTTGGCTTATCTTTGGGTAGTGCTTTGCTTGGCTCAATTCGAGGACTAAATCAAGAAGCAACAGATCGCTATCAGCAAACCAGCGCACTTATTAACAATCCAATTAGTCACTTTGTTCGGCCAAGCGTAGGCCGCGAGATGTTGACTGCCGATGTATGGACGGCGCTTCGAAACGCAGGAGTCGTATCTGCTGAGCCTGTTTTGGAAGGCGTGCTTACCCTGCCGAACGGGAACAGGCTCCGGATCAAAGGAGTTAATACTTTGCAATGGCTGTCTGTGCCTAAAGCGCAATCACAGGGAGGTAAGTCAGGCAATCAAACTGCATCGTTACAATTTGGATTTAGCACAATTTACGTATCTGACACGATGGCTCAACAGTTGTCGCTCAGTAGGCATGAAGTGATCAAGCTTCTTGATACGGATGTACACTTCGTTGTTTTATCGGAACTGACCGGTGATGCCGCATTAGCCGATATTGCATTAGTTGACCATTTACTGAATTCAGCAGGTCGAATAAGTTATATAGAGATTTCAAATGCAGTATTGGATGAGACAAAGGTTAGGCAGGTTATTGGTGACAAAGCACAGCTACAAAGTGCACAAGCACAGTCATTCGACTCGTTGTCGAAGGCATTTTTCTTCAACCTGCAAGCACTTGCATTCCTAGGCTACGTAGTTGGCGCTTTTTTAAGTTTTAACGCCATAAAACTTTGTCTGCACGCAAGAAAAAAACTACATCAGCAACTCACACTACTCGGATGTATTCAAGCAAATGTAGTCGCAGCGGTAGTTATTGAGGTGCTCGTCTTAAGCTTGATTGCCGCACTGGTGGGCGCAAGTGTGGCTTTCTTGGGGGCAAACTTATTGGTGAGCGAGATCTCTATGGCGTTGGAGAGCCTATTTGCATTAGATAGGCGTTTACCGGTTCATTTCAGTTGGTCAGTCGTGCTGCAAGCATTTGTGTTAAACCTTTTGGTACTTGCCAGTGTGGCCTATTACCAAGTAAAGCCTCTTACTTTTTATAAATCTTGGCAGAGTAAAATAGTGAGTGGAAGTCTACTGCTTGTGCCTGCTGGGTATTTTTATCTTGGTAGCGAAGCGCCATTTCATGCGCTTGGGCTGTGTGTTTGCCTCCTATTACTCTTTTTTATGATAACACCAGTGGTATTGCGAGCCGTGTTTGAAGGCATACCAACTCAGCATCCAATAGTTAAATGGATGAAAGCAGACAGTGGCGAGCAGATCAGAGTACTTGCAATAAGTGTTTATGCCGTACTGCTTGCGGTTGGCACTTCCGTAGGGTTGCAAATTATGGTGAGTAGTTTTAGTTCAGCTTTGCAGATCCATTTAGATGGTCGCCTTAGTGCAGATCTATATGTGAGGCCTAGTGAAGTTACCGATGTGCAATATCAATGGCTCTTAAGCCAACAGGGTATTGAAAAGGTTGGTGTGTTCTGGCGTGCAGAGATAAGTTATGGTCTGAGTTCACGTCAACAAGGTACTCAATCAGCGAGCTTGATAAGCTTCGGCCGTTCGGGTGAGCATCACTACAATCTGATGTTGCTTTCGGGATCGCCACCTAATAACGAGGTGCTTTACTATGATGCGAATAAGAACGTAAGTGGGTGCCTTACTAATGAGCCAAGCAAATTATTGTATGGCGTAAAGATGGGCCAGCGTATTCGGTTGCAGCAAGGCAAAAAGCATATTAACTGTGAGATAACGGGTTTTTATTACGATTATGGTGAACAGCGCGCGGTGTTTGTCGCTGTTAGTGATGCAATTGAAAATGCTGGGCTTAACTATGAAGCATATGGTTTTTCAATTGTTCTAAAGCCAGATATTGATATCGCTTTATTTAAGCAAAAGGTCATACAGCAATTCCATTTAAACGACTCTCAAGTGGTTCAAAATCAGCGCTTTAAACAATACGCTACGCGTTTGTTTGAACATACGTTTTACGCAACGCACGCGTTAAATTTAATGATAGTTGCAATCGCGCTATTTGGATTGTGGGTATCATTATTGACACTCGGCGCTAAGCAAATTCAACCTTTGGCCATCTTAAAAACATTAGGTGTTACCACTTGGCAAGCGTTTGCCATTAAATTAGGGCAGAGCGCCGTTATTTTGCTGGTGAGTTTGGTGCTGGCGACGATACTCGGAGGAATGCTCGGCTGGATATTGCTTAAATTTGTGATGCCAATTGGCTTCGGTTGGACGATCCCTTTTCTATTACCTTATCTTGATATCGCGGTCTTTATCACCCTCATTTTTGGTTTAGCTTTGCTGGTTAGTGTACTACCTCTACTCAAACTGAGTCGTCACGATACTGCGGATCTGTTGTATGAAGACTAATTATTTTATCGTTTTATTACTATTAATTGTGGGAGTCGGCTGCACACCGGAGCTATCAGAAGTCCCTAATTCAAAAAATGATTTTTTCAATCTTGAGTTGGGTGACCCCGTTTCTCCTTCATACCAATTAAGTTTTCCGCGTGATCACGGCAGTCACCCGGACCAAGGCATTGAATGGTGGTATGTTACTGCAAACTTAAAAAGTGATTCAGGGCAAGAGTTTGGTGTTCAATGGACGTTATTTAGAACCTCAGCTGTCAGCGGTCAATATGTCAGTCCATGGTGGGATGGTGAGTTATATTTTGCGCATTTTGTAATTCAAGACAATACAAGGCACCAAGCCTTCGAACGTTATGGCAGAGCAGGACAAGTAAAAATTCAAGCTGACCCATTTATCACGCAATTAGATAATTGGTATTTGCGCAGTGAGACGGAAACATTTTTTCCGTTAACGCTCCATGCTGAGGAAGGAAAAAGCCGTGTTAATTTAACACTGAGAAAAAGTCCGATAGTGCTTCATGGGAAGAATGGTTACAGTGAAAAAACGTCCGACGGCCATGCCTCTATGTACTACAGCTATCCTTTTTTAAGCGTCTCGGGTGAGCTTACTTTTCAAGGTGCAACACATCAAGTCAGCGGTGACGCGTGGTTCGATAG
Organism: Pseudoalteromonas maricaloris; assembly: GCF_024746855.1. Lineage (NCBI taxonomy): Bacteria > Pseudomonadati > Pseudomonadota > Gammaproteobacteria > Alteromonadales > Pseudoalteromonadaceae > Pseudoalteromonas > Pseudoalteromonas maricaloris. The sequence continues at coordinate 1,186,785 of NZ_CP024626.1, forward strand.
AGAATGGTCTTCCTCGTTTATCAGTAAATCACAACGCGGCTGGGACTGGTTTAGCATTCGCGGTCAAGATAGTTCGAATGGTGCACTAATGGTATTTTGCATTCGTGATAGCCAACAAGTCTACAAAGATTGCCGAGGCACTGAAATTACAGCTGAGGGTAGCGCGACAGAAATAGCGCATAAGGATATTCAATTAAGTGTTTTGGAGCAGGTTTCGTTAGATGGAGTAAGCTATCCATTTAAATGGCAACTACGACTAAAGCACAATCCTGTTATTCTGATCGAAAGTACCAATCCTGATGCGAGAAACCAGCTGACTATCCCGTATTGGGAAGGAAGAGTAAAAGTGTCCGGCGGCTATACCGGTGAAGGGTACGCTGAGCTAGTCGGATACGAATAGCCCGCATTGGCTATACCGATTAACTCGTACCTATATTGTCTTTATATTTCCTAGTGAGATAGTACTAGCCCACAATAAACATGAATTTATCCTGAAATCTTGTTTTGACAGCGCTTTTTTCTGTCAAACTCAGTCCTAGAAAGCTAGACTCTAAGAATATCTTACTATCTGTGTTGCTATGTTAAATACGTTTTTTGTAACCGACCCCGCACCAGAGTTGCTACTCAACGGAACTTATGATGCTACGCTTGTGGCGTTATCTGTGCTTGTGGCTGTTATTGCCTCATTTTTTACGCTTATCCAGATCGACTTTGCTGAGCAAAATCAAAATAGCCGTATAAATCGACTCGCAAAATTTGGCGGTGCTGTGGCCATGGCTGGTGGCATTTGGAGTATGCACTTCATTGGCATGTTAGCGTTTTCACTCTGTGTAGAAGTGGATTACGATCCTTGGCTTACTGCGGCGTCTATCTTCCCCGCTTTCTTAGGCTGTTGGGTTTCGTTTGATTTGATAACACGACCAAATGTCACACTTGCAGTTAAGGGGCTCGCCGCTGTCATTTTGGGGGCCGGTATTGGTACCATGCACTATAGCGGTATGGAAGCCATGCAGCTTGGCCCTATGTTGGGCTATGACCCTACACTTTTTGGTTTATCAATTATCGTTGCAGTGTCACTCGCTTTCATCGCAATCCAAACGAGAAGTAAGCTGCGCGATTATGTCAGCGACAACAATATCAGTGTCGTGAGGTGCTTAGGTGCTTTGGCGCTCGGGGCGTCGGTATCGGGAATGCACTACACAGGTATGCAGGCGGCGAAATTTGTATCTGACTCACCAATAATCAGCCAAGAAATGCAAGATCAGCACACACAGTCACTCGCATTGTTTATTGCTGCTGTCAGTATGATCATTAGCGCTTTATCTGCGCTTATTCATACTGCGAGCAAGTACCGTTCGGTGGCTGCAGACAAAGCCGCTAATGAATCTAGGCTTGCGGCGATCCTAGAAACGGCCGTTGACGGGATCATCACCATCAATGGTGACGGTATCATTAAGAGCTGTAACCCGTTAGTTGAACGAATTTTAGGATGGTCTGAGCGAGAAACGGTTGGTCGCAATGTTGCGGTGTTTTTACCTAAAGAAGCGCAAACGAATGTATCATTCGACAGCGCTTACCTTGAGCAATTTAAAGGGGTTGGTCGTGACATCAAGGCGCTACACAAGCAAGGGCATTTAGTGCCTATCCGATTGGGGATAGGAGAGGTTGAGCTAAAAGATCAAAGTGCGTTTTATGTGGGTTTTATCACTGACTTAACAGCCCAAAAGCAAATGGAAAAAGCGCTGATTGAGCAAGAAACGCGTTATCGGACACTATTAAATAATATGCCTGGCGTGGCGTTTCGATGCCGGATTGATAGCGAATGGACAATGTCGTTCGTAAGTCCCATTGTTGAGCAGCTTACAGGCTATCGAGCAGAGGAGTTTATTTCTGGGCAAGTTCATTTTGCTAGCTTGATTATTGAAGACGATAAAAGCTTAACGCACGATGTGGTTGAACAAGCACTACAATGCGGCAAAGCGAGTTACTCGCAGGAATATCGAATATTACACAAGTCAGGCCATACCAAGTGGGTGCTGGATAAAGGTTCATTTGAATACGATCAAGCGGGTAAAGTTGAGGGTATTGCGGGCGTATTACTTGATATTAGCGAGCGCAAGAACATGGAAGACGAACTACGTGCCGCGAAAAGCATCGCTGAAAGCGCAGCGGCTTCCAAGCAAGCGTTTTTGGCGAACATGAGTCATGAAATTCGCACGCCGATGAACGCCATTTTAGGATTTAGTGAAGTACTGAGAGAGTCTGAGCTGAAGCCCGATCAAAGTAAGCATGTAAATACGATACTTACCAGTGCAAAGGCGCTGCTGCATTTACTTAATGACATTTTAGACTCCGCTAAGCTGGACCAAGGCAAGCTCGACCTGATTGAGAATGATTTCTGTATTTCTGAGCTACTCGACAACGTGGTATCGACGTTTTGGTATCAAGCAAAGAAAAAGGGCTTAAAACTAGAGCTCACGATGAGTCACAGTTTGCATCAAACTTATCATGGTGCTTCCGACCGCTTACGGCAGGTATTGGTTAATTTATTGGGTAATGCCATTAAGTTTACTGCACAGGGCAGTGTAGAGCTTAGCGTTGAATCCTCTCATGACGATTATGTGCTGTTTAAAATTGCGGACACAGGTATAGGGATTGCCAACGATAGACTAGATTCTATTTTTAACCCCTTTGAGCAGGCCGATGAGAGCATGAGTCGCCGCTTTGGTGGTACAGGCCTTGGAACGACCATTAGTCGCCAGCTAGTCGAGTTAATGGGTGGAAAAATATGGGCTCACAGTGAGCTTGGAAAAGGGTCTACTTTCTACTTTACTGTGCCTCTTAAGAAAATCGCGGCATTCACAATAGCGCAAGATGTTCATGTCGAACTTCCCCCATTAAATATCTTGGTTGCCGATGATATTCAACAAAATACCGAATTGTTGAGCTTATTACTTGAAAAGCAAGGTCATAGTATAGAGGTCGCAGGGGATGGGCTTGAGGCTATTGAAAAAGCAAAAGCGCAACAATACGATCTTATTCTAATGGATATTCATATGCCGGGTTGTGATGGACTTGAGGCGACGCGCACTATCAAAGCATATGAACGAGAAAATAGGCAACAAGAGACACCGGTAATCGCACTCACCGCGAGTGTGTTAGGCGAGGATAGAGCGGCTGCAAAAGCTGCAGGGATGGCTGCATTTGCCTCAAAACCGGTGGTGATAGAAGATTTAACTCGCACCATTGCTGAAACGCTCAATATCAATATTGCTCATACGGCGATTGGAGTAAGGCAAACCAGCAACAAACAGCTTATAAATAGAGCCAGAGCGATAAATTTGTGGGGCAGTGAGGCTCGGTTTTTAAAAGAGTTGGCGCGTTTTTGGGAGGGTAAAAGAGAAGAAGTGATAGCGCTCTTTGCGCACGAAGGTCAGTTTACGAATGATGTACTACAGAGTATTCATACTATCAAAGGCGTTGCCGGAAACTTGGCTTTGGAGACGCTATTTGGTCTGCTAGAGCAAATCGAGCGTAAAAAGGAAATTGACGAGCGCTTGAGAGCCAAAATGGCGCTCATTATTGAAAAACTTGACGACGTGGTTGGGCTAAGTGATGAAGAAGTCGTGACCAACGCATTGAGTGAGGGCGACGTTTTTTTGTTTAAGCAAAACTTGCCACAAGTAAAAGAGATGATAGATGAGGCACAAGTCGAGGATGATGTGCTTGACGCTTTGCTAGAGAGTGCCCCCCTCACTTACCGAAGCCAGGTAGAGGCGTTGAAACATGCATTGGATGATTTTGAATTTGAACGTGCGGAGGAAATTCTCGCACAATTAATGAGTACTGATGTGTAATGATAAATGAACACAAGCCTCTGATCCTAGCCGTTGACGATGAAGCGACAAATTTGCAAATTCTAAAGCAAACGCTGGGCAATCAATATCGTATGAAGTTTGCAAAGTCAGGAAAATTGGCGTTGGAGTTAGTTGATAAGGAACTACCTAACTTAATTTTACTCGATGTTATGATGCCGGAAATGACAGGCTTTGAAGTCTGCTCTAAATTAAAAGAAGACCCTACTACGGCGAGGATCCCAGTGATTTTTGTGACCGCCTTGAGTGAAGAGTTTGACGAAGCTCGAGGTTTTGAGTTAGGTGGTGTTGATTACATCACAAAGCCTATCAGCCCTGCAATAACTAGAGCCCGAGTGAAGACGCACTTGTCTTTAGTCAGTGCCACTGAGCTTAAAAGTGCATACGTTGAACTGATGCAACGGCTCGGTCAGGCGGCGGAATACAAAGACAATGAAACAGGCCAACATATTGCAAGAATGAGCCGCTACTGCTTTGTGCTTGCTAAAGCTTGTGGTTTACCGGAAGCGTATGCTGAAGATTTGATGCTCGCCGCCCCGATGCATGATATTGGCAAGGTCGGGATTGCCGACAGCATTTTACTGAAACCCGGACGTTTAGATGCCGAAGAGTATGAGGTGATGAAACAACATGCTGAGCTGGGTGCAAGTATACTCGCGGACTCTGATTCAAAACTCGTCAAGCTTGCATATTTAATGGCAATGGAGCACCACGAGAAATTTGATGGAAGCGGTTATCCAAAGGGATTAAAAGGGGAAGAAATCTCACTTGAAGGACGGATCTGTGCACTTGCAGACGTGTTTGATGCACTTACTTCAAAGCGCCCATACAAAGAGGCCTGGCCTATTGAAAAGGCATTGGCCTTTATCCATTCTGAAAGTGGTAAGCACTTTGACCCAAAATTAGTTGAATTACTCGATGAAAACCTACCAGAAATCCTAAAGATTAAAGCGCAGTATGACTGAGGGGAGTTTATCTTCGCTGGCTAATTGGAGATTAATTCTTGTGAGCATAGAGAGAGTAGTAAGGCATTTTTAGGCGGCGTATATTGTAAAGCATTTGCCATGCGAATAATTTGTATCTATATTGGGTTCTAACCATGGAACTATCAACAAGGATACTATTGTGAATTCAGTTTCAACGATGGCAATAAGTCTTACCGCCATGTTAACTTCACTACCTAGCATCGCCAGTTCAACAAATTTTATGGAGCTTGGATTTGGTCGGTTAGCGTTCGATAACGTCAGTGAGATTGAGCCTAAAGGCTTTGTCATTACAGCAAATATAGAGTTTGGTGGGCTTTACCTAGAAGGTTCTTCTGCTCTTATGGCTGATGACGTCGCGGTTACCGGATTAGTTTATGGTGCAGAAGAAGACGTATTAACTACATTAGATTTCGATGTTGACTCTAGAGCTTATACCCTATTGGCCGGTAAGCAGTTTGATTTGAATGATCATAGCCTTATTGATATCTATGGCGGTTATTCTAGGCATAGACTGGAGATAGCTTATTCAGGCTTAGTCAATACGACGTACTATGATGGTTACACCAATAAAGAGCTTATATTATTTCTTGATCAAGGGGCTAATGAGTCAAGTGATCATTATCATTTAGAAGCTGCTTATGACTATACACATGTAGACCTTAATTTTAGGCTAGGTGTTGGGTTTGAGCGGATCCAGGATGATGTAAGTGAGAATAATTTAGTGTACCTGGCTGAGGTTGGATATCGTTTTACCAATAATATTTCCGCAAACGTGAGCTATAGAAATGCTGAGGTCTACAATACTCTCAGTCTGAATTTGAGGTATAGCTTCTGACTACAATGCCCTTGTCATGCCGTTAATCTTGTTGTGAACGGCATAACATCCACTTCCAAAGCGCCTAGCTAATTTTCTTCCGCGTGGTTTACGACACTGAGTGAACCCGAACAAGTTAATGCATTGATTAATAGTAACAAACTTTGTTACAAAGTCATTTTGTATTTATTTTGGGTTCTGGTTGTATTTATATGTAATTGCCGTAGTATGCGCCACGAATTAAATACGAGAATGATGGAGTGGATCGTGAATTCAATTTTAAAGCAAGTGGCATTAGTATCTGCATTATTTGCATCAACAACCAGCCTAGCAAACTCAACAGACTTCGTTGAACTAGGTTATGGAAAAATCACGCTTGATGGCGTTGATGAATTCAAGCCTACGGGTATCGCAGTTACGGTAAACAAGGCATTTGAAGGCTTTTATCTTCAAGGTACTTATGCTGCATTAAGTGATGATTTTAAAGGTACTTTAATCGAAAGTGATTATTACGCAAATATAGAAACAACGGTTAAAGTTGAGACAGATTTAAACTATCTCACCCTTTTAGTTGGTCATCAGTTTGATTTAACAGATGCTGGCTTTGTCGATGTATATGGTGGTTATTCTAGATACAAATTAGAAGTGGATTACTCAGGCATCGCAGATATTGCTTATAACGATGGCTACAGTTATCAAGAAAGCTTCTCTGATAAAGAGAGTGACACGAGCGATCATTACCATATTGAAGCTGCCTACGAGCATTCATTCGGAGCTCTGAACGCACGTGTTGGTCTTGGTCTTGAACGTATTCAAGATGATGAAAGCGAAACTAACTTTGTATACTTAGCCAAGCTTAGTTACCAATTTACCGACAGCATCTCAGCTAATGTTAGCTACAGAAATGCAGACGAATACGATAACTTTGGTGTAAACCTAAGATATAGTTTCTGATATCACGGTTACTAGGGTCGGCAGGGCCTAGATAAGATACGGTTTCTTTCAGTAGAAATCGTATCTAAAACAAAATGCATGTTCTAATCCAAACTTTCGCTACTATACCTGTTAACATCAAGCTATTATTTCTCTGACATTCGTGTTCATCTCTTCGAATTCTCCTATCAAATTAAGCTTTTAGCATCGCATCCAGCATTGTAATCCCAATTAGTCTTAACACTTGCTCAATTTAAAGGAGTAAATCAGGCGCTAACGGCGTTAAAAGTTTCTTATATAGAGCGGCTAAATAGCAAAATTGTTGCCTTGCCTACATGGGTGTAGGTACCTTGGCGATAGCTGGATGCGGTAGCGGTGTTATCGACAAGATTTTTTCGCCTCAAGATAGATCACTTATTTAAGCGATTTGGCATAATTGTATTGCGTTAATCACATAAATTAATATTAAAAGTGTTTTTATTCTAGAAACACTTAAACGTGCAACAAAACCTTGTTATGCTCCGACCTTTACTATGTAGATAGATAAGGAGATGATCATGAATTCTACAGTTAAGTTAGCTGCTTGCCTTTCATTAGCTTTGGTAAGCTCAAATTGCTTCGCGCAGTCAAAAGATTACGTTGAGATAGGTTATGGGAAAATCTCAATCAAAGAGCTGAGCGAAATAAAACCAACAGGGCTTGCGCTGAGCGCAAAAAAATCCTTCGACCAATTTTACCTACAAGGTACCTATATAATATCGAGTGATAAAAACAGTCAGCAAAATGATATCGCTAGTGGCGTTGGCGCTCGAATCATCGAAACAGAAGTTGATACAGACTGGAAACAATTTACTTTACTAGTGGGTCATGAATTTCAACTATCAGAGCAATCATCGCTGGATTTATATGGTGGTTATTCTCGGCTCAAATTGCAAATGGATGCAACTGCGGAAGTGGAATATATTATCAACCGCGAATACCGTTATAGAAATGAAATTGACGTATCAGCTAACAACGATGCCGATCTTTATCATCTTGAATTGACTTATGCGCGCTCAGTAGACTCATTTGATGCGAGGGCCGGTATTGGGTTTGAACGCATCAATGGTGAGGAAGGAGAAAGTAGTTTTGTATACCTTGCTGAGATTGGCTACCATTTTACTGATCATATTTCTGCAAATCTAAACTATAGAAATGCTGATGTGTACAACAACGTTGGTTTTAATCTGCGCTATAGCTTTTAGTCGTTGAAAAAAGGTGCGTGATGGGCGTACCTTCTTAATTTGCTAAGCGTATTTATCCATCAACTGAGCATATTGGTAATACGCGAGTTGGCCTACTCTTCTTAATTGCGGCATCGGAAACATGGGTAGTGGCTTAGTATAGATTGGTAAATTCGGGACTTTAAGACCCATTAATTTTTCAGCAAGTCGAATACTTGCCTGAGCACTAAACGCTACACCTGAGCCGCAATATCCAAGTACATACCCGGTATTGTTTTCGCTGTAGATATGGGGAAGATCATCAAGCGCAGCGGCAATATAACCACTCCAAAAGTAATCAACTTTAACATCGAGTTTAGGAAAGCAATCGTTAAGTGCTGAGCGCAAGTTGTATTGATATTTTGCATTGTCCTGATCATGGCCAAACACCGCGCCTCGCCCACCAAACAAAATACGGTTGTCAGGAAGGCGACGATAGTAGTATTTAAGCCGTCTGGTATCCATGACGACTTGCTCTGTGATTAAGCCATTGGCAGCGAGTTGCTCATCGCTGAGTGGTTCAGTCACGATTATACTACTTAAAATAGGCAAGTAGCGCCCTTGAGTTAACGGTGAAAACTGTCGCTGAGCATAGGCATTCGCTGCGATCACTACCTTATTTGCTGAGACTTTGTGGCCGTTCACTTCGAGCTGGTGGTTGCCATTTTGGTTCTGGTGGCGGGTGACCAGGCTGTTTTCATAAAGTTGCACACCAGCTTGCTGAGCTAATGTCTTGTAACCTAGCAACAGCTTCAAAGGGTGAATACCAAACGCGTTGTCGAATCGTAATGCGCCAAACCCTTGCTGGTTGTGCATATAGGTTTCGGTCAGTTGTTGCTGAGACAGTAACTGATGGCTCTTGCTACCCATGGTTGCAGTGAGAAATTCGGACTGCGCTTTTAGTAGCGAAAATGCTTGCTGGTTGTGTGCAACTTTCAAATACCCAGATGCTTGCACGTTGCAATCAATGTGATTGGCGTCGATATGTTCACGGACTAAAGCAACGGCGTTGTTGTACTCTTGATATATGGCTTTACTGACATCCAGACCATACTTTTTGGTCAGTTGCGCATAACCAAGCCGTCCCGTACTTGGTAGCACAAATCCTGCATTTCTCGCGCTCGCGCCAAAGCCAACTTGATTTGCTTCAAATAGGGCAACGCTTTGATGATGAGTGGTTGCCAAATGGTAAGCGGTAAGTAAGCCCGTAAAGCCACCACCGATCACTGCGATATCTACTTGTAATGGTTTATCTAGCGAGGGGGTGGGTGCACCTAAAGGGCAGGTTGCAGCCCAGTAACTATTGGCAAAAGCTTGGCCTTGGCAGTGTGGCTGAATGAGTGGATCAAACCCTGACATCTTAAAACTCCAATACCATTTCTGCTGCTTGGCAGTGGCATTCAGTACCACAAATAGTACAAACATAGCCGTGATAGATACAGTCGTCTAACCACTTATCATCATGGACTTTAATCAGTTTGCCACCGGCCTTAGTGAAGTATTTAACGGCACCGTTACCAGGGCTTTGTTTCCAAAGATGTGCAACGCCAGCTCTCGCGCCTTGTTGTGTTAATGCTGTTATTGCGTGTTTTAGTAATTGGGGTCCAATACCTTGGCCCTGTGCGTTCGGTGATACCGCGATACATTTAAAATATGCCATATCATTTTGATCAACCGGCCACAAAGACGGTGAACTCCACTTATCTATAGGCCATTGTCCGGCACTATATGACGTTCTGAAGCCGAGTAACTCATCTTCATCGTTTAGGGCAACAAAGGAAGCATTTATACCGTCTTTACAGCCTTTTTGGCGCATTTGTTCAATGCCTGCGTTATCAAGATAATTATCACCATGAACGAGATTACCAAGTGCGATAACACGCTCGAAATGTTCTGGTTGTAAAGGAATAATTTTCATAGGCTGCTCTGTTGTTGTTATTTACTGTGAGGCATTTTGACTAGCATATCACGTTAGATTATGTACCAAAAACGCTAAGGTTCATCGATTTGAGTAGACGTTATTACATATGTTGTAAGAATAAAAAGTGAACAAAATTTGACAGCGATGTCATTTTGTTAATAATTGTTGAATTGGTGGGTTCCACTATTAACAACAACATGTAAAGGAAAAGTATGAACAGTCTAAAATTAGCGACCGCAGTTTCGCTTGCCATAACTGCAAGTCAAGTGATGGCCATGAGTCCGCAACCCGATCCACAAAACCCCAATGGTTATATTGTTTCTCGAATAGAATTGGAGAATGCCCAGAGCGCGAAGACCAATAATCCTATGTATGCGATTTGGTCAAAAGCACTGGAAACAAGAGATAATGCGGTTGTAGAGGCTATTGCGCCTGGGCTTGCCAGTAATCCAGATAATGTAAAAAGAGCTGAGCGGGTATTTGGTCAAACTCAGTGGCAATTTCTTACGCAAATGGCGGCGCCTGAATACACCTATACGCGCTTTTTGCGTGCTATTGGCAAGTTTCCCGCATTTTGTGGCGACTATACTGATGGTCGAGACGCCGACGCAATCTGTAAACGCTCAATCGTGACTGCATTTGCGCATTTTGCCCAAGAAACGGGGGGGCATATTGCCAAAGACAACACTTCTGATAACCCTCTTGGGTTAGAAGAGTGGCAACAAGCATTGGTTCATGTGCGTGAAATGGGTTGGTCAGAAGGGCAAGCTGGCTATACCACGGGGTGTGGACAAAATGACTGGCAGAACCGCCGCTGGCCATGTGGAGCGGGGCAAGGGTATTTTGGCCGAGGCGCTAAGCAGCTTTCATATCACTTCAATTATGGCGCATTCAGTGAAGTCATGTTTAATGGTGATGCAACGGTGCTTTTAAACAACCCAGGTCTAGTAGCAGACTCTTGGCTAAATTTAGCGTCTGCAATTTGGTTTTTCTTAACACCGCAAGCACCAAAACCTGCAATGTTACACGTTATTGATAGAACTTGGACGCCATCAATACGTGAAAGTGAGGCGGGGATTGGTTATGGCTTTGGTACCACGATTAATATTATCAATGGTGGTATTGAATGCGGCGCGCAAAATAAAGACAAAGGTCAACCCGTTAACCGCATTCGTTATTGGGAAGGACTCTCGCATTATTACAACATCACCATTGAAGCTGATGAAGAAAATACCTGTTGGCAGCAAACACCATACGGCAGCTTAAACCTCGACGGCGCGACTGATGTCCTTTACACCAACTGGGAAGGTGATTGGGCTTATTATGCAGACCGCCCAGGAGGTTATTCATTTGAGTGCAAACTAGTGGGGTATCAAACAGCTTATTCCGCACTTGTGCCGGGAGACTACGAGAAATGCGTGACAAACTTTTATCAATCACACGCAAGCTGGCCTGAAGTTCGTGTCGTTGATGACTTACCAACCAACCCGACTGAACCGCCTGTTGACGGTGTACCCGCTTGGGATGCCGACAAGGTTTACTTAAAAGGTGATAGAGCGAGCTACAATGGTGTGATCTACGAAGCCAAGTGGTGGACCAAAGGAAATATCCCAACAGCCGATGGCTCGGGTCCTTGGTTAGCGGTTAACTAAATAACCTGAGCTTCGGATAATTAATGCCTTTCTAGCAGCCAGTTTTAGCGCTAACTGCGTTGAATTCACTTCCAATAGCAAGCTATTGGTGCGTAAATTCGCCTAATTACCCCTAAAACTCTCTGGCTAGACAAGGAAATAATTTAATATTATTTTAAAAACAATGAGTTAGTTCATTTCTTATCCAAACCTCAGGTTAAATAAGCTAATAGCTGTGGGGCTGACTATATTGGTCCCACAACTTTTAAGATTCTCTGGCAAAGATCATAAACTCCAATTGATGCCCCATGGTATGCGCGCTAAAATAGTGTTTTAGCAATAATCGAGACCATATCGTGTCTGTAACTCGCTCGTTAGTCCAAACTCTGTCTGAGTGCATTGAACATGTGCTAGATACTTCTCTTCATGCCGATAAAGCATTAACTCAATTACTACAGAACAACCCTCAGTGGAACCTTGATGAAAGGCAGTATGTGGTGAGCAATTATTACCATATCTTCCGCTTTAAACGGTTACTGACTTACCTACTTGCGCATGAAGAAATGCCGCTAGATGGCTTTGGCTACTGGTTAACTTGCCAAGTTGTTACGACGCAGCCGCTTCCAGAGTGGGTGGATACTGAGCTATATAATCTGGAAAAGCTGCAAAGCTTAATTGAGCAGGCGCCTCAAGCCGTTCGTTTATCATTACCTGATTGGTTAAACGAGGTTGCGCATGAGCAACTGGGTGAGCAGTGGCCAGCGGTTGCATCCGCGCTAAATCAAAGTGCCCAACAATATTTGCGAGTCAATAGCCTAAAAAGCGATATTGCGACAGTAACAGAGTCTCTGGCAAAAGAAGGGATCAAGGTTTCACAGGTTGCGCTTGATTCTCATGTTGCGCTAAAAGTTGAGTCCAATAGCCATCTGTTCCGCTCTCAAGCGTTTCAGGCGGGTTGGTTTGAAATGCAAGATGCAGGTTCTCAGCAAATAGTGCCTTTTTTAGAAATACAGCCTGGCCATAAAGTGGTTGATGCCTGTGCAGGCGCTGGTGGCAAGAGCTTACATATAGCGGCGCTAATGGAGAATAAAGGTCGCTTGTTGTCTATGGACATCCATGAACATAAGCTTGAAACGCTGAAGCAACGAGCGAAACGTGCAGGTGTGCATGTTGCTGAAACGCGTGTTATTCAAAACAATAAAACCATTAAGCGCCAAAAAGAGAAGTTTGATCGCGTGCTATTGGATGTGCCGTGCTCTGGTCTTGGTGTATTAAAGCGGAATCCAGATGCAAAGTGGCACTTGAATTCGCAAAATTTAGACACACTTATTGCTTTGCAAACCGATATTCTGGCGCGTTACAGTCAAATGTGTAAGGTGGGCGGCAAACTGGTGTATGCAACTTGCTCCATTCTTCCTTCTGAAAATGAGCAGCAGGTTGAACGCTTTTTGGCAAATAACCCCAATTGGCAGCTAGAAGACTCACTACGTTTACTTCCAGGAGTAAATTCAGAATTTGACGGTTTTTACGCCGCACGATTAGTAAAAAATAGTTAGGAAACAAGATGAACCCAATCATTGCATTACTTAAAGAGCACAATATTTCGGATGAACAGATCCAAGCGGTATTTACCCAGCTGACTGAAAATCCAATGATGGCGATGGCGACTATTCAGCAACTCGGTATTCCACCCGAAAAACTTCAACAGTTGATGGCTTTGGTAATGCAAAATCCTGCACTGATCAAAGAAGCAGTTAACGAATTAGGTCTTGATTTTGAAAAGGTTGAGGCTGCAAAAGCACAGCTAAAACAGTAGTATTAATGGCTATGCCCTAGACAAGCTCAGACTTGTCTAGGGCATAGCTAAATAATTCACATGCAGATCAAATCTTGTGAGTAAAACCACTGTATACCCCAAATAAAAATGTAAGAATTGCAGAAAATAGTGTCGAGCCTATCGCGTAGGCAAGTATTGCCTTACCCCAATTTTTCCACTTTATTAGCTCATTTTCCGCCATTTTATAGTTAAGTATTATGCTGTACAAACCAGAAAATAAGAGCGAAAAAATTGCGTAAAGCTGCTCGGCGAAGATACCCAGCATTAGTGGAATTGAGAATATCAGTATGCTTAGGGTTAGAATGAGTAGGTGTCCTATAGCGTACTCCAGCATTGTGTAGGGCGCAGAACGATACACTAGCTTAGAGGCTAATCCGAGTAAGAATGCCAGAATAAAGACGCGATAAATGTGCGTTGCTTCATATAGTGCGATTTCAGATTGCCATTTGAGCTGCTCTTTCGATTCCAAAAGTTGACTGCTTGATATGAAGCTGATTTCAAGTAGATGCGAGGCAAGCACGATCACGGTGAGTAGAATAAAACTAAACTTGAAGGGATTACCAAAACGGCTTCTCTGTCCATTCAAGTATCCAAGAATGGTCTTAAAAGGTCGAAGTAATAATCCAAAAAGTAATTTAAAAAAAGGGGATTCGAGTTCAAGCAGTGCGCTTTGAAGCAAAATGCGTAAGTGTTTAAAGGTCAGCCTCGATGCTTTTTTCTGTCCACAACCTGAGCAGTACTCGCCAACAAGTTGAGTGTGACAATTTAAACAGTGCGATTGATTGTCAAAATTTGCGTGATCCATAGATGTATTTATTATTTTTTCTTGTCGACGAATGCTACCTTTTTTTGTCTCTAATAATCAAACAATATAGGTGTTAAGGCCCACTTTTCTAATACCCCATCTGAACTTATCGTCGTGAGCACATTGCTATCGGAGATGTGTACATCATAAACAGTGCTGCCCAAATTCAGTTGTGCTATTGGCCAGCTGACAATTTCTTTTCCCGACGTTAATTCCCATAGCGAAATATATTCCTTGGAAGAGGTGGTTAGCAGAAACTTGTCGTCAGCGACGAACTGTGCACTTCGAAAAAACTTGAAGCGCTGAGGATAGGATAGAGATAACACTGCTTGACCTGTACGCGTATCAATGAACTTTTGGTCTTGCAGGGCGTCTGATACGAACAGCCAATGTTCATTTTGTGATAATGCCAAACTGGTAATACGATGAGGCAGCTCATAATCTACAGTGACTTCTTTACTAGTTAACTCAAGCTTTTTAGCGTGACCGTCTAAAGAGGCCGAGTAGAGCGAGGTCAAACTCTGGTTAAAAATCAAATGTGTAATGCTGCTTTCATGAAGGTTTATTCTGGTGATGATTTGCTCATCTAAACTCAAAAGTAGTGTGCTGCCGTCATTGTAGCCAAGGACGATAAGCTGCTCGTCACTGGACCACAGAGCCTTGGTAACGCGAATGAATGAGTCAAACTCAGGTAATGGATAACTGACAACTTCGTTTGAGTGCAATTGCCAGATGTTGAGTTGGGAGTCCGAAATACTCAGAATACTGCGCTTGCTCGGCGCTATTAAAGCGTCACGAAAAGTAAGTTGGTATTTACTTCCTTCGACTTGTTTAATCAGCTGTTGGCTTTGGTTATCCCATACTTGTAGTAAATGATCGTCAATGAGTAGTAAGGTTAGCGCCGCGTCACTAGAAAGTTGGGCGAGACTAACCGGCAACTGAGTCAATTGTATTTGCTCTGTTGGCTCTAGAGTTTGCCTTTTGCTACATCCGGTGAGGATAAGCAAAGCGACTATCATTGCGTAAAAAGCGAGTCTCATTCTATACCTTAAGTTTTAGCCTTTCCCTCTTTCTCAAAGAAAGTTAAACACATCCTAATGACAGTACCAAAAATGGCTTGTGCTGTATTTATATATCGGCGTAAGGTAAAGCTCCATTAATATTAACCTTGGAGTATGGAGTGAAAGGGTTTCTTGGTTTAGTGTTACTTGCCGCAATTTGGGGTGGCTCATTTTTATTTATGAAGGTGGCCGCCGGTGTCCTTGGTCCTGCTGTACTCATTGAATTTCGAGTCTTATTTGGTGCGTTAACGCTCGCCGCGGTTGCCTTAGTATTAAAGCGTAATTTACATTTTTGGCAGTACAAAAAGCACTTTTTAATCCTCGGACTGTTTAACTCAGCGTTACCTTTTATGTTATTCGCTTATGCTGTGCAAACGCTTGATGCTTCCATGCTCTCAATTTTAAATTCAACCGCACCATTTTGGGGGGTGTTAATCAGTGTGTTTTGGCTAAAAGTGCCAACGCAAAAGTCGGTGTGGCTAGGGTGTGGGTTTGGGATTGCAGGTGTTATCACGCTAGTTGGGTTGGATAGCACCGTATTGGACGAAGGTGCATGGTTACCTATTATTGCAACCCTGTGTGCGACTCTGAGCTATGCGGTGGCCTCTCATTACACCAAAACGGCACCAAAAATGAGCGCATTTAATCATGCCCATGGTAACTTATGGGGCTCTGCGCTATTGGTATTGCCTTTTATTTGGTTTATGCCAATGAGAGAAACGCCTGACTCTACAGTGATAAGTGCGGTAGTTGGACTTGGCATATTATGTACGGGCTTTGCCTATATTCTCTATTTTAAGTTAGTCGAAGATCTCGGCGCTGCATCTGCTTTATCTGTTACCTTTTTAATTCCAGTGTTTGGGATTTTATGGGGACATCTCTTTTTGCAAGAGCAAATCGGTGCTAACACAATCCTTGGCAGTATTTTAGTTTTGCTTGGAGTCAGTTTAGTAACTGGGTTACAAGAAAAGATATTTCCACCAAAAGCGATGAAGGAGCTGTAGGTGAGAGGTACTGGTTTCTTAAGAAGGGTGGTCAAAAAAGTGTTTCTCAGAAACGATAAAAGGGCCTAAAAGGCCCTTTGGTGAAGTATCGTTCAAGTTAGTGTGGTCACTTTAACCCCTTAAAGCAACCAACCAATTGTTTTGCAACTGCGGCTTATCTCAATAAGTTTCTAAGCTAGCGAGAGGAAGAAACCTGCAATTGCTGCACTCATGAGGTTAGCCATAGACCCTGCTAACACTGCTCTGAGCCCTAGGCGAGCGATATCCTTTCTACGACTTGGGGCCATACCACCAAGTCCGCCTAGTAAGATGGCAATCGACGATAAGTTAGCAAATCCACATAAAGCAAATGTGACAATCGCTTGAGTGTGCGTGCTCAACGTATCGCGATAATTCATATAATCTAGGTAGGCAACAAACTCGTTAACTACCAATTTTTGGCCGATAAAACTACCTGCCGTCACGGCTTCCGACCAAGGTACCCCAAGTAGCCAAGCAACAGGGGCAAAGACGTAGCCTAAAATTTCTTGTAGCGTCAGTGTTGGGTAATCAAAAATTCCACCAATACTGCCTAGTAAACCGTTTAGTAGCGCAATTAGTGCCACAAACGCAAGTAGCATCGCACCTACGTTCAGTGCTAAGTGCATACCGCTTGATGCACCTGATGCTGCTGCATCAATTACGTTTACTGGTTTATCATCACCACTATCTACATCAGATAGATTTTCGTGTGGCTTCTCGGTTTCTGGCACAATCATTTTTGCCATTAAGAAACCACCAGGAGCTGCCATAAAGCTCGCGGCAATGAGGTATTTAAGCTCAACGCCAATCGCCACATAGCCCGCCATAACAGAGCCTGCCACCGTCGCCAAACCGCCCACCATAACCGCAAACAACTCTGATTGCGTCATTTTTGGAATAAACGGTTTTACGATCAAAGGGGCTTCCGTTTGGCCGACAAAAATATTTGCCGTAGCTGAAAGCGACTCTGGTCGTGACGTTTGTAGTAACTTTTGCAAGCCACCACCTAAAATTTTAATGATCCAGTTCATGATACCAAGGTGATACAACACAGCAACGAGCGCTGAGAAGAACACGATCACTGGTAATACCTGAATCGCAAAGATAAACCCTAGCGAGTCTTGTTTGGCTAATGGCCCGAACAAGAAACCGATACCGTCATTAGCATAGCTAATCACTTTGGCAACCGCGCTAGACATTGAAGCTAATACATTTTTACCCGCTTCAATAAAGAGTACAAAGCCACCAATAAGGACTTGCAATAAAAATGCAACGCCTACGGTACGCTTATTAATAGCACTGCGATTTGTTGAACACGCAAATGCTACGCCTAGGAGCATCATCATGCCCACTAAGCTCATAATTGTTGTCATGCCAATTTCCCGTTATTCTTGTAGCAAATATTTTATTTTACTTTTAATAATATCAATCGCAACGCGATTCATACCGCCACGGGTCACAACCAAGTCGGCATTATGCTTGGATGGCTCGATAAACTGATAAAACATCGGTCTTACCGTCGCCTGATATTGTTCTACCACAGATGACAGACTTCTTCCTCTGTGCTCTATATCTCTTTGCATGCGACGCAGCAAACAAATATCCAAAGGTGTATCAATGAACACCTTGATATCAAACTCTTCACTTAATGCAGGATCGCTCAGTAGTAATATACCCTCGACGATTAGTATCTTAGCAGGGTTTACTATTCGGGTTTTATCACTACGTGTATGCTGTCCGTAATCGTAGGTAGGAACCTCTACGGATTCACCTAGGCGAAGCTTAGTTAAATGCTCGCGTAACAACTCGTGTTCAAACGCATCAGGATGATCATAATTCGTTTGAGTACGATGCTCTATAGGTAAATGCGATTGATCTTTATAATAGGCGTCCTCTTCGATTACCGCGATAGTGCCTGAGGCAAGCTCATTCACTAGTTCGTTGTAGATCGTTTGACTAAAAAGAGACTTACCAGACGCAGATGCGCCAGCTATGGCTATAATAGTTCGTGTCACTAAAGTTCACACCCAGCAGTTGTTTATGTTGGAAGATCACAATAGCAAAAAAGACACGATTAATCTCTTTTGCCTCGCTTAATGAGCAAATTTAACGGGTTTGGCGGACTCAAAACAGGACTTATGTCCGCTTGAGGGCGACAGAGCTAAATTAGCAAGATCGCAGCTTTTCGTGAATTTTGTGACTATTTTATGACAGCGGACTTATGTCCTGTACGATTTTTTTAACCAAACATAAAGTAACCAACGCTTAAGGTAACCATGTATTTAAGAATAAATAATAGCCTGAGCAGTATAGAGAGGTATCTATGGCAAGAGCAATCATTTTAATGGCGGATAGCCTAGGCATTGGCGCAGCACCGGACGCAGAAAAGTTTGGTGACGTAGGCGCTAATACTCTCGCTCATTTATTGCAGGCGTATAAAGAAGAAAAAGGACAAGCGTTAGACTTACCTAATCTTTCTAAACTAGGCCTTATTGCAGCATGTGAAGCTGCAGGTAAAGAAACTTGCGCTGTGGCGCAAACCGTAGAACCAAGTGCTGCTTGGGGATATGCAAAAGAATTATCGAGTGGCAAAGACACGCCGTCTGGCCACTGGGAAATGGCAGGGGTGCCAGTATTGTTTGAGTGGGGTTACTTCCCAAATACTAACCCATGTTTCCCACAAGAATTTATAGATGAATTGTGCAAACGTGCAGACATACCTGGCATTTTGGGTAACTGTTACGCGTCGGGCACAACGATTTTAGAACAGCTGGGTGAAGAACACGTGCAAAGCGGCAAGCCGATTTGTTACACCTCAGTTGATAGCGTCTTTCAAATAGCCGCTCATGAACAATCGTTCGGACTTGACAAGCTTTATCAAGTATGTGAAATCGCACGGGCACTGCTTGATGAAATGAATATAGGACGAGTGATTGCGCGGCCATTTATAGGCACTTCAAGTGCCGACTTTATTCGTACTGGTAACCGCCGAGACTATTCGGTATTACCGCCTTCGCCGACTGTGCTAGATAAGCTAGCCAATGACGGTGGCGAAGTAATTAGTATTGGTAAAATTGCAGATATTTATGCGCATCAAGGGATCACACAAAAGCACAAAGCGCCTGGTCTTTTGAATCTGCTAGCAAAGACAAGCGAAGTGATGGACACAGCGCCAGACCACAGCCTTATCTTCACCAATTTAGTCGACTTCGACGAAAAATTTGGTCACCGCAGAAATGCAGTGGGATATGCAGAAGCACTTGCTGAGTTTGACGCATTTTTACCGGAAATTATTGCCAAACTAAAAGCTGATGACTTGCTTTTAGTGACTGCCGACCATGGTTGTGACCCAACCGCAGAAGGCACAGATCATACGCGAGAGTACGTGCCCGTATTGGCATATACACCGGGTATGAACAATACTCCGTTAGGAGAAAGACAAAGTTTTGCTGACATAGGTCAAACGCTTGCCCAGTGGTTTGATTTAGATGCAACGCAGTACGGTGAAGGCTTTAAGGCCGAGATAAAAGCCTAACTAAAGGAAACAATATGAGCACTCCACACATTAGCGCAAAGCCAGGTGATTTTGCAGAAACGGTATTAATGCCGGGCGATCCACTAAGAGCAAAATACATTGCAGAAAACTTTTTGGAAGATGCTCGTCAGGTAACTGACGTTCGCAACATGTTTGGTTTTACTGGTACTTACAATGGTAAGCCAGTTAGCATTATGGGTTCAGGCATGGGTATTCCATCTATGTCAATCTACGCTCGTGAGCTTATTGTTAGCTTTGGTGTTAAGAACCTGATCCGCATCGGTACATGTGGTGGTATTAGTCAAGACATCAAGATCCGCGATGTGATCTTTGCACAAGGCGCAAGCACAGACTCAAATGTGAATCGTGCTCGTGTACGTGGCTATGACTTCGCTGCGATTGCTGATTTTGGTTTATTAGAAAATGGCGTAAACGCTGCTCGCCGTTTAGGTATTGAAGCAAAAGTTGGTAATGTTTTCACTACAGATACTTTCTATCAAGCCGATGGCGAATTTTATAAAGAATTAGACAAGCTAGGCGTAATGGCTGTTGATATGGAAACAGCTGGTTTATACGGCGTAGCGGCTGAATACGGTGCAAAAGCGATGGCACTATTCACAGTAAGTGACCATGTTATTACTGGTGAAGCAACGCCACCAGAAGAGCGTCAAAGCACGTTCAATGAAATGGTTAAAATTGCGCTAGAGTCAATTTAATACAATTTGAAAAGTTCCTTGGTAACGTAATCGCAGAGTTTTGGAGACACGCCTAAAACAACGCGAATCACACCCAAAAAAGCCGCTTGAAGCGGCTTTTTTTTTGATCTTGGTCCATCCAAAATTCCCTAGTTTACACTACATAAAGGTGGTAGAGTTTTTCTAATGATAAGGTATTGGTATTGGACGATGGCGATTTTTGTTCTGGGCTTGTTAGCATTAATGGCGAATGCCGAAGTTGACTTAGATGCGTTTGAATCTCTGGTTAAAAACGCGCCTGATGAAGCGCTTAAGGCATACCAAAGCGCGATTGCTCGGGAGGATCTTGCTGTTGCAGATTTATATCAACTTCATTACCTTGCCATTAGAGCGAGTGCCAATACGTTCAATAACGCCATTTTTATTAAAGCGCTAAATACGCTTAAAGCGCCACCCTTCAAGACTTTGGCTGACGAAGATAGGGCGAAAATTCTGACTAATATTGGTGTTGGTTATCGTCGCCGTAACCAGAATGAACAAGCTATCTGGCATTATCGATGTGCAATGAACACTCCAGCCAGCTTCCAGCATAAGTCCGCACTTAAAGTGAACATCGCGATTGCGTACACGCGCCTTGAACAACCCGCGATTGGCTACAATCTCTTAAAAAGCGTGGATAGAGAAATGTTACCAAGCTTTATGCAAGCAGGGTTGTTAACCGCGCTTGGCAATGCAACATTTGCAATGGGCGAAGCCGATGAGGCGCTGAGCTATTACGTTGATGCGGCAACCCATTACGCAAAAGATGAAAACTATAGGGCTGTGAAGCAGGTATCAATCAATGGTCTTGGGATATACGTACTCAACTCAGACTTCTCAAACTACCACAAGGCGCTTGCTGATATTGCAACGGAGCCTTCTCTAATAGAAGATAATCAGAATTATCTTGGTTGGTTGCGGGAGCTGGTACAACAGCTAGAGCAAAACAAACAAGCCGTAACCGTGTCGACAACAATGAAAGCCTATTCGCTCGGCGCTGCAAATGCAGGATATGCGTCCATGGTGAATGCGCATATCGACAAGTTTAATCTGTCGCTGCCCAAAGTCACTTCACAGATCATCGTCAGAGATCCGCTTCCTGTTGAATTAGGAAAAACCTGGTGCCCGAAACTTTGACAAAGCCAATTTTTTTGCCATGGTTATGTTATCGTTAAATAAATACGGCTTGTGAGTTTTGGAGAAATAATGTCGCAATGGGTAAAAGGAGAAATCGTCGAAATCACACATTGGACGCCCACATTATTCAGTATCAGATTTAGAGCGGATATCGCACCGTTTAAGGCTGGTCAATATACTAAATTGAGTTTGCAACAAGGGAATAAGCGCATTGCGCGAGCCTATTCTTTTGTAAACCCGCCGTCAGAACCAATTCATGAAGTCTTGTTAGTTGAAGTGCCCGATGGCAACCTTTCAGTGCCTTTACATCAGCTACAAGCCGGTGATGAGCTCAATGTAGCTTACCAAGCAAACGGTTTTTTTATACTAGATGAACTACCACCTTGCGATACGCTTTGGATGATAAGTACAGGTACGGCGGTTGGCCCATTTTTGTCTATGCTCAGAGAAGGCGAAGTATGGCAGAAGGTTAAGCGGGTGATCCTTATTCATGGTGTACGGCTAAATGCAGATTTGTGTTACCGTGAAGAGCTCGAGCAGCTGCAGCAACAAAGGGATGGCTTTACTTATGTGCCGCTTGTTACACGGGAACAACCTGAGATCGGTTGCCAAGGGCGCGTCACTGAACTGATAGAAAACAAGCAATTATTAACTCACCTTGGCTATAAGCAGTTTCCAGATAATAGTCATTTTATGCTTTGTGGTAACCCCGAAATGGTGAAAGAGCTAAGTGCTCAGTTGCAGAGTATGGGGTACGAACGCCATAGGCGAGCCAAGCCCGGGCAGATCACCGTTGAGCAATATTGGTGATCCTATGCAGGCTCGTGTTATGTATCTCTTGTGTTTATTAATGCTGGTAACTGCGAATACTGTTTCTGCAGAGCCAAAGGTCATTAGGGTCGTGGACGCAGCGGAAGAAAATGGCACGCCGCAGAATCAATATTTTTTGTCAGTCTTGCGCTTAGCTTTAGATAAGTCACGAGAGCAATATGGCGAGTACTGGATAGAGCCGATTGATTTACCAATTAATCAATCACGGCAATTTAAGGAATTGCTAAAGCACAATGTCGATGTATTCTGGACGGTCTCAACAGCCGCTAGAGACACTCAAGCAAAGCCAGTGGCCATTCCCATAGCGTTTGGCAGCTTTGGTATAAGGGCACTGGCAATGAACGTGGCCGACAGCGGCAAGCTGAATGTGCATTTATCATTAGCTGAGCTACAACAGTTCAACGTTGTCTTGGGGCAGGATTGGCCCGATGTTCAGATTTTTGAAAAAGCGGGTTTTACGGTAGAAAAATATGTTGATGGGTTGGCAGTTTACAGAGTGCTTGCAAATAGTGCCGGTAAAATTTTTCCAAGAGGTGTCATTGAAGTCGTACCTGAGCTCAAGGCGTTCGATAACAAGCAAGTGACTTATAGCGATAAGAACCTGTTACTCTACCCTTCAATGGTGTACTTCTATGTCCGCAAAGAGGATATTAAACTACATAAACGCCTTGAGTATGGCTTAACACAAGCATTTGAAGACGGCTCTTTGGCTGCGCTTTTCTATGACAGTAATATGATGGTTGAGCTGAAAAAACACTTTAATTTGCAAGGGGCTGCAATCCATCAAATTGAAAATCCGTTAATTATCTCTAAGAAGCAGCTCGATGTGATTACGCAGTTACAAATCGAGCTGCTAAAACAACTTAACTATTCACCAGCTCGTTAAAGCTCTGGTTATCTGCAAGGCTTGCAAACGCTGGCTCGTGTTGTAACTCGTTCTTTAAGTTAGGCGCATATTCCAAAGCCATACGGATGTCGGCCATCGCATCTGCATGCTTATATAGCATGGAGTAAGCACACGCGCGCTGCCAATAGGCATAGCCATAGTCACTGTCGATTTCTAATGCTTGATTACACAAAGCAATTGCAGTGTTGGTTTGACCAAGCTCTAATAACGCATCGGCTTTGTAGGCAATCGCCTCGACATCTTCCGGTTTGCGATTTAGGATCTCATCGTAAATTTCAATTTTAGAATTCATGTCACTCTCAAGATTTGCCCGCATCCACAGAGAGTGTACTTCATTCGTTATAGAGATTTTCTTCTGGTTATTGAGGATTTCTTCAGAACGCTCGCGTAATTTCTCTTCAATTACCTGAAGGCGCTTTTCATATTCGTCGGTGATCGTGCCAACGCGCAGGCTAACGATATCTTCTACTTTACTCTTAATATCTCTAAAAGAAGTCCAACCAACGACAACTAAGATAGACGCAGCTGCTGTGATCAAAAAGAGCACATTATTGATGGTATCCGTGGTGTAGGTAATTGCGCGATCTGCAGTATCTAGCTGAGAGTGGCTGATTTTCTTTTCTATATCAGCTCTTAAGCGCATTTGATCTTCTCTGACTGCTCTTAATTCATCAAGAATATAACGCTCAATTAAGGGTCTATACATGGGCTCTTGTAATTGTGATAAAGCCTGTTGTTGTTGGTTTTCTGTCGGCTTTTTTGACGTTGCCTGTTCATTCGCCATGCTCGTAAAACTACAAGCGACGAGAAGGATAAATAGTACTATGCTTTTCATATTGATGTTCTTGAAACTTTATATTTTTAATATGGTGCATGAGTTAAGGTGGAATTGCAAAAAGCGGAGAAGAAATATTGGCTTATGTAATGAAATTAGCGTTTTATAGCCTGATTATACTCTCTTTAACGAGTTTGAGTGCCTCTGCAAAAGATCTACTCGTGGTAACCGAAGAGTGGAAGCCGTACAACTTCACCAATGACAAAGGTGAGGTTGTTGGGAGAGCAACAAAAAAGGTAAAGGAAGTGCTTGCTGCTGCTGAAATTGACTACGAGATAAAAGTTTACCCTTGGGTACGGGCAATGAAAATTGCCAAAGAGCGCCCAAATACAATGATTTACTCTATTTATCGTACCGCAGAGCGTGAAGCTGACTACGAATGGGCATGTCCTTTGATCCGCCCTGTGGGTGTGTATTTCTTCAAACTTAAAACGCGCAAAGATATTCAAGTGGCTTCATTGGAAGATGCTAAGCAATACACTTCTGCAGTAGTAAAAGGCAATATCTATTATGATTTTTTGATTCAACACGGATTTACTCAAGGAGATCATTTGGTGGTCGCCGCCGACTCCAAAAGCTTTTACAAACTCTTTTTCAAAGGGCGGATAGACCTTGTAATGTCTACGGAATACATTATGAGTGAGGAACTTAAAACCGCTGGGCTTAACGATGATGAAGTTACACCGCTTTTAGAAGTGACGAAGGCAAGTCAGCAGCGTGGATGTATGGCATTTAGCAAGAATACAGATCCGATGCTCATAGACCGAATTAGGCGTGCTCTGGCAAAGCATAATCAAGAATTTGTTGGACCATAATGGGCAATCCTCAGTGAAAGATTGCCCAGAGTGTTAGGGTACTAATCAATATTAGTAGCTAAGCTCAATTTGACCAACTGCCACGCTGCCTTTATCCCACGTTGTTCTGCACTTGAGGTCCAAAACAGCGCCACTTTCGTAGTTATTGTCTAACATTGTGGTGTAGCTAACAAATTGCTCTTCTGCTACGTTTGGATCAGATATATCTGTCCAATAAAAAGCTTTACCAGTTTTAAACTTGAACCATTTATCGATACCGCCATCACTTACTTTTCGTATTCTTGAAATCGAACAGAAGGCATTAGTACCAGTTAATCCTTTAGTTGTTCCATGAACGGTTAGCGTAAATTGGCCAATATTGGCATTTAGCGGCACGCTACAGTTGAAGTAACGATCAGTTCTTAAGTAGGCTGGATTAAAAATAAAGTAGCCATTTCCCGTGGCACCCGCTTGTTCGCTGTGTTTTTGTGTTAACGCCTCTAAGTTACCAACCGCATTTGCATGTTTAGTGAAAGCAGCAGCCTCTAGTTTAGTGTCTAAAGCACAGTTATTTGCACCTGAGTACAATTCCACAGTAGCGTATGCTGAGTTCGCAGCGAATAATGAAGCGATAATCGCAAGTTTGGTTTTCATACTAATTCCTTGTTTTAGTTAGCGAAGTGGGTACATTAACAGGGAGAGTCTCGTGTGTAAATTAAATGTTTTTTAAATATTAATGAAAGTGTTTTTTCAGGAGAGTAAAAGGAAAAGCGCACCACTCGGTGCGCCTAATCAGTGCCATGGTGAAGGGGAAATTAACTAAAGGTGTTACACCAATCAAACCCTTCATAATGATAAACGAATGCGCAACATAAAAAGATCATCATTTTTTAAAGTTTTGCAGCTTGTTGCACCACAATCGCGTGGCGCTTTGCTAATCTTTGGTGATCTTTATCGTATCCACCACCAATCACGGTCGCGACAGGGACACCATGCTTTTGACATAAGCTCAGCACCAGTGCATCTCGTTTCGCAATGCCAAGCCATGAGATGTCCAATTTACCTAAGTTATCACCTTGCCAAACATCGACACCAGCGTCGTACAGCACAATATCTGGATTTAGATCAATCAATAATGACTCAAGTGTATGAGCAACAATTTCGAGGTAGTGAGTGTCACTGATCCCTACTTCTAAGCCAATATCTAAATCGCTATCATGCTTACGAAAGGGGAAATTTTTCTCGCAGTGGATTGAGCAGGTATAAACATACGGGTTGTGTTTTAGCATAGCGGCGGTACCGTCGCCTTGATGAACATCCAGATCAAAAATTAGGGCATTGGTGATCTGATTGCTGTCGAGCAAATGTGTGGCTGTAAAGGCAAGATCATTCACCATACAAAAACCAGAGCCAAAATCATAGTGTGCGTGGTGCGTGCCTCCGGCTAAATGGCATGCAATACCGTGTTTAAGCGCAAGTTCTGCAGTTTTTAGTGTTCCAAGAGGCGCAGTAAAAGTACGTGCCATAAGTTGCTCCGACCAAGGCAAGCCGATACGTCGCATCACTTTAGCGTCGAGTTGGTTACCCCATAAGTCCCAAATATATTGCTCGCAGTGCACGCTTTCAAGTGGCGATGGGTTGCCTGACTCTGGGCTATAAACATTGTTGTGAATGAGCCCTAATGCATCTACTTCTTGGTAAAGACGCGCAAATTTACTCATCACGAAGCGGTGCTTTGGGTCAAAATTGAATGAGTAATTAGAGTGATAAACTAGTGGTAAATTTGGGTTGTTCAAAAACGGCTCCGGAAATGGCGATATGGCAGTGTAGCAATATCAATCCCCGAAGCCGAGCGCTTTAGCTTTCAGTGTAGCTTGTGTTCTGTCTCGTACTTGTAGTTTTGCGAGCAAACAAGAAACCGAGTTACGGATCGTACCTTCCGCTTTATATAATGCATTGGCGATTTCCTTATTGGAATATCCTTTCGCGATTAGTTTTAAAATATCCTTTTCTCGTGTGGTGAGCTTATCTAAAGTGGGGTCAGGTTTTAGTAAGGTCTCAGCAAGCTCGTCTTGGATAATAAGTTCACCTTGATGGACTTGTCGAACTGCATCAATTAACTCTTCTAAGTCCACGTCCTTAAGAAGGCAGCCTTTAGCACCAAGTTCTAGGGCTAATTTTAGCTTTGCAGTATCGTTGAAGGTAGTGAGGATAATGACTTTAAAGTTTATAGCCAAAGGCAAAAGCTCGGTGAGTACATCAACACCATCTAGCTCAGGCATTCGCATATCTAAAAGCACAATGTCAGCTGTAATTTGGTTTGATTGAACCTGTTGAATGAACTCACAGCCGCTGCCACAGCTTCCAGAACAAATAATGTCACCACTTAGCGAAAGCAGTGCTTGCATACCTTGGCGCACAAGCGCCTGATCATCGACTAGGTAAACTGATATTTTAGCCATTTGTCGTCCCAAAATGGATAGTTAATGTTACGCCTTGATGAGTTGACACATCAAGACTGCCGCCGAGTTCTTGGATCCGTTCCTGCATACCAGCCAGACCATTTCCAAATCGAATACTATTTAAGGTAATGCCGTTGTCACTTATTTGTACTTTTAACCCTTGTTGACAATACACTCGTACTTGCATTTTATCCGCCTTGGCGTGCTTCAAGGTATTGGTGATGGCCTCTTGGCAGCATTTTAAAATGCAATTGGCATAACTTAATTTCTCGAGTAAGGGATGATGTTCATAGTCGAGTTCAATGTTAAGACGAGGGATTGATTCAGTAAGCCTCAGCAATGCATCATGGAGATCGATATGCTCGTTGCTACGCTTGTCGCTGACTAAATCGCGAATACATTTTAGGGTGTCTTTAGCTTGCAAATAGCAGCTATCTAATAGCTCGGTTAATGGTTCAGCCGCAGTTCGTCTTGCGACATCTAAATTTACAATCAGACTGGTTATTTGATGTCCAACATCGTCATGTAATTCTCGTGCTAATTGAAGCCGCTCTTGTTTAGCAATACTTTGGCTTAGCAGAGACTGCGTTGCAGATAGCTCACTGTGCGCGAGTTGTAGCGCTTCTTTGGCTTCTTGTTCTTTTTGCATTCTTTTACACACCACGTACGCAAATAACTGAAAACAAGCAAATAACACAGCGTTGAGATATTCAAAACCATGTCCCCAAAAAAAGTATTGCGACGCAACATATAAGCAGGAGGTAACTAGGATATACCCAAGCGCAAAACTTAAAGGAACATAAAAAGCAAGGATCCCAACGAGTTTTACGTTGTAAATGAGATGAATTGCGGCCGGGGAGGTAAGGTTAATTGATTGGATCAAAAGCGCCAATACAAACAGCATTGAATATCTAACCTTGTAGCCATAGTATTTTTCGGATTCATTGATACATAAAAGTACGAGGATCAAAACACCGATATGCTGTACCCAAGGCAGCCATTGTGCTTTTTGCTGAGCATAAATCAAACTTGGTACTGCAACGGCTAACCAAGTGAAAATGGTTGTTACCAACCAAGCCGTCGGATAGCGAAAAAACGCCGACATCTACTTACTCCGCTAAAAACCTGCTCCGCAGGTATTATTCCTTTATTCTCTTGCGAACCTATCCTAGCAGATATTTGTGACTCTGTGATGATGACGAATGTCATAAGTTTTACATTGTAAATCAAAGTGCAATAACGGTTTTTCACCCTTGATACTGCATTGATTTGTGGCACCACTATTCCTGTTCTATCTTTATGTAACAATCTTTTCATAATTAGGGATACTCAGAATGAAAAGTGTTAAGGCAAAACTTATTTCTGCGGTAACTGCGGGTTTAGTGGTAATGCTCATCGGTGCGATGATTACTGTTTTGGTGATGAAACGCGTCGCGGAGCAGTATGACAGCATGATAGACAATGAATTGGCTGCTCGCGAGCAAATAAACATAGTGCTCGATGATTTCAAAACCCAAGTACAAGAGTGGAAAAATGTACTCATTAGAGGAAGAGATCCTGCCCAGCTAAATAAATATTGGTCAAGATTTGAAACCAAAGAAGCTGAGGTACAAAAGCAACTCAGTTCAATTGTTTCAGCTTATGCATTACCAACTACCCTAGAAAATAAGTTGCGAGAATATCAAAAAGAACACCTCACCTTAGGACAAAAATATCGTGAAGCGGTGGAACTATTCAAAAGTTCAGGCTTTGATATTAACCTTGCTGATGCTTCAGTAAGTGGAATAGACCGCCAAGCAAGTGTTTACTTACTTGAAATTAATGAGCAAATTAACGCGTTAGTAGACACGAGAACGAGTGAAATTGTCGCGACAAAAAACCAACTTATCTTTTTTAGTACCCTAGGACTCATCATTATTGCGCTTGTGACTTTAGGATTACTGACTTGGTATATGCAGCATTTAATCACTCGTCCAATCCGCCGTGCATCTGATGTGGCGAAAGCAATTGCGAGTGGTCGATTAGACAACAACGTCGTTGTACACAGTAACGATGAAATAGGTAATTTACTGGCAAATTTACGGCAAATGCAAACTAGCTTACTTGATGCGACTCAAAAGCTAGAGCTACAAGCAAAAGAAAACTTACGGATCCGTTATGCGCTAAATAACGTGGCCGCGCCCGTGCTTTTATGTGATGACAGTAATCAAGTGATCTACGTAAATGCACAATGTGATTCTTTATTTGATCGTTACCGCACTGCGTTAAGTGTGCCGACTGAAGTCGTTAATCATCCAATTCCCGAAGCTTTACTTCACAGCTCTAAAGCACTGCACCAGGCTGCGGGTCAATTAGTACGTCAGCTAGAGTGGGAGTGGTGCGTAGGTGACATAATCATTGCAGTAACCGCCAACCCAGTTTCCGATCAAAATGGTAGGGTGTTAGGTACGGTATTTGAATTTAAGGATTTAAGCCAGACAAGACGTGCAGAACAACAGGTTGAACAGCTCATTAAGTCAGCTTCCGATGGCAAACTGAGTGAACGTATAAACCTTGAGGGATACGTTGGCTCTATGAAATTAATAGCCAGCGGACTTAACAAACTACTTGATGCTGTTGAGCAGCCCATTAGCCAAACAAAACAATATCTTACTTCGCTTTCAAAAGGAGAAATTCCCGAGCAGATTAGCGGTGAGTTTAAGGGCGAATTTGCGCAAATACATATGGCCTTACAACGCGCCACCTCATCACTATCGTTACTTATTGAGGATACTTACAGTTTAGTTGCCGCCGCAGGAGAAGGGGAGCTCTCTACTCGCGCGGATGAAGCCAAACATCAGGGTGAATTTCGGAAAATCATTCGTGGCGTTAATGAAACGCTTGATGCGGTCTCTAAACCCGTAGCCCTTACTAGTGGGTATCTAGAAAGTATCGCAAAAGGAGAATTACCCGCCTTAACGAATGATGGTTATAAAGGAGAGTTTGATAGCATCTATCAAAGCCTCTTTGCTTGTGTTGGTGCGATTAAATTGATGCTAACCGATGCCGAAAAGCTTGCTGAAGCGGCCAGCGAAGGAGACTTGCATCATAGAGCAGACGCTAGCAATCACCATGGCGCATACGCCTGCATAATTACAGCCATGAATGAAACGCTGGACTCGATTGAAGCGCCACTTAAGGAGTGCATGAATGTGATGGATGGGCTGTCTCAGGGAAATTTAACTCGCCAAGTTGAAAAAAGTTATGCGGGTGATTTTGCGCTGCTGAAACAATCGGTGAATACCAGTGTTGGCAACTTAGCTAATATGATGCAAAAGCTACTCGCCATGGCGGAATCCATCACGGTTTCGGTACAGCAGATCACCACAGGCATCGAAGAGTTAAGTGAACGATCCTCTTCTCAAGCTGCATCTATTGAAGAAACACGGGTATCAGTTGGTGAAATCACCGAAACCGTGCACTCAAACGCCAGTAATGCGCAATCTGCTAATCAGTTGGCCATTGAAGTGAACCAGCAAGCACAGCAAGGTGGAAAGGTGGTTGAATCAACGATTGAGGCAATGACCGAAATTAGTAAGAGTGCCAAAGAAATACTTACCGTCATTGAGGTTATTGATTCTATTGCGTTTCAAACTAACTTATTAGCGCTGAACGCCTCTGTTGAAGCTGCAAGAGCCGGAGAAAAAGGAAAAGGTTTTGCGGTCGTTGCCTCAGAAGTGAGAAATTTAGCGCTGCGCAGTGCAAGCGCCTCAAAAGACATTTCTGAGTTGTTGGGAAGCAGTAACATCAAAGTGAAGCAAGGATCTAAGCTGGCGTCAGAATCCGGTGAGACGTTAAAAACCATCGTGGAAAGTGTGTATGGACTTGCATCGCAAGTGCAAACTATCGCTGAGGCCTGCAATACGCAATCAAGTGGTATTGAGCAAATTAATCTAGCGATTAAACAAATTGATGGTATCACGCAACAAAACAATACTTTGGTAGAGATGACGAATGCATCGGGGCTGTCATTGTTGAGTAAAGCCAATGAATTGCGAGAGATGGTTGAGCAGTTTGATATCGGCAAGACTAAAGCGGAGTTGATGAAAGTGGTGAGCTAAAGATCAGTAAAATCTAGCACATACGGTTGCTAATTTTATTGTTTTTAGGAACATCACGTGACATGATTGGATAAACTTGGTGGCTTTTTAGCCGCTAACAATGTTTAGGGATGAGGCATAAACCATGGTTACACCAATCATTATTATACTGTTACTTTGCAGCCCGTTATTACTCGGTATTATCTATTCAAAGGTAAGAGGCGTACAGGTAGAGACAACAACGCTTGCCTGTTGGGGTCTCGGTATCGCATTTATGTTCTTTTTTATTGGCCATATCGTAAAAGCACAGGGAATGGTAGAAATGTTACCTAGTTGGGTGCCGTATAGGCTTCCTTTGGTGTATTTCACTGGTGTCATCGAACTCGTCGTAGCGATTCTGTTATTTATACCTAAATATCAATTATCTACAGCAAAAGCGGCTATTGCCATTTTTATCCTGTTTTTTCCCGCAAATGTGTATGCCGCGCTCAACAGCGTTGGCTTGGGAGGACATCAGTGGGGACCAGTTTATTTGCTAATTAGAGCACCACTGCAAATCATATTGATTGCTTGGGCATATTTTATGTGTGTAAAACCGCTATCAATGCCTGTGGCTGAAATTAAATAAAGCTCAGCTCAAATAGAACATATAAACAGAAAGAGGAGTGAGATTTCCTCACTTCTCTCTCTGCGTTTTGCGACTATTGGCCTTTTACTTTCTCGTTCTCTAGGCAAGGTTTACCAGCTAAATGAGCCGCCAAAATTTGTGCTATTTTGTCTGTTAGCCAGCTCGGACCTTCGTCAGTCATGTCGTTGTGTTTTGCATTCGCTATCGTGACAACACAATCCTGATATTTTTGCTTTTCAGCAATATTTGGTAACACTCCTTTGTCTGCTGGAAAGTCACTTGCTCGTATCGACAATACCTTTACATCAAGGCTTCTCGGTAATGGCACTCTGCGATGGTCTAGCGTAATGATTTGGTTTGCAAATTTAGCACCGTGATTGATTAACCATGCTGAAATGTCACCGCCATTAGAATGGCCAATTAAGAGGATATGCTCAAAGTCAAAGGTGGTGAACTTCAGCTTAAAGTAATCGTGAATAAACATTAGCGTATCAGCGCCACGCTGCCAGTTTTCTGCGCGTGTTTCGTATAAGTTCCCTTCGACGGAAAGAGGAGGGTCAGTTGCAAGCTCATGGCCTACAGTAATAACCAAATATCCTGCTTGGTTTAGCGTCTTGACCAAGAATTGATAGTCGGTATGTGAGACACCATAGCCGGCGCTTAGCAGAGCAACGGGACAAAGCGCTGCAGTTGAGCAGTTATCGGTATTGGATGGTTGATGAATTTCTACAGGAATTGCTCTATCACGAGCGGGATCAATCACGGATTCAGCGGCCAAGGTGAATGGCAGACATAGCAATAATAAAAATGAACGTAACATATTTATCCTAAAAAATAGTGGCGCTCAGCAAAAGCCAAAAGCGCCACAACTGGTTGGAGTCTTTTACAAGTTATTCAAAAATTGGTTAACTGATACTAGCTCTCTTTGCTTTTGCATAATGCAGGTATTTGTTGCCAATTCCAGTTGTTTAAGTGATTTACTTAAGCCTTCTATCTCGTTTTGCATTGGTCCAAAAAACTGCTGCGCCTGTTTTAGCGCATCTGCGTCACAGTACGAAAAAAGGTAAAAAGGTAGCTGTGACTTGGCAAAAGGAGGGAAGCGTTCCTTTAAGCGCTCAAAGTGCTGATAAAACCACTTTTGATAAAGCGCTTTTCGCTCATCGCCTTTACCATTCCCACTTAATATGTAATTAAAGTCGGAGGCAGTTACATGCTCGCTTAGGGCATAATCTAGTACTTGTTGTTGCAATTCTTGAGGACCAAAATACCCCATGGCAAGCAATAGGTTAGTACGTTGAGTTGGGTTATTAGTCGTTTCAAAAACCTTTTTGTACGACTTCAACAGCTCAGCATCACCGTAGTAAGCGGCTATTTGCAGGAAACTTCTCGCCAAGTAGGGGTCAACTTTATCAGGTGACGTTAAATATAAACTCGCTTGTTTTTTGGCATGCGTAATAATGGTTTGATGCTTGGTCTCGAAAGCCAGTGCTCTAACCAATGCTGCACGTATTTCCGATGTGGCAGCTGGTTCATTTGCCTTTGCCTCAAGTCCATATCGAGAAAATGCAGGCTCAACATACGTGGTATAAAGTTTCTTCCAAAGTAACTTATTTGAATCGTCTTCATACTGTTTATGTTGTGATAGTAATTGAGTAAGAGCGGCCTTTGCTACTTTGGGATGAGTGTCGTTAATAAACTCACTGAGTGTTAACATCAACGCATTGGCATTTATTTTTCCAGACTCCATCAGCGCGTCAACATTGCTTAGTAAGTCTAATCTCTCCCGCTCGTTTAGCTTGTTTGGGGCATGTGATATTAGGCTTGCGAGTTGAGACTCAGAAAGATCCCAGCGGTAATAACCTGTCGCATTGTCGTTTGGTAAGATCCACTCAGGCTCAAAGTCTAATTTAATCTGTTGTGTCTTGGAGTCTAGAAGTATTGTCTTAGTGGCCGTTTTGTCACCTTTACCATAGCGCAGTGTGATGGGGATATGCCAAGTTTGTGCTGCCGCTTCTTGCCCTTTTATTACAAAACGTTGTTGGGATAAGGTGGCATTCTGACCATCTAACTTAATCGTCAAAAGTGGAAATGAAGCTTGTGATACAAATGAGTTTAGCACTGTCGCAACATCTTTATTAGACACTTTACCCAGCTCATTCCAAAGATCTTTGGCTTCTGCATTTTTATAAGCAAATTTACGGATATAATTGCGCATGCCTTGTTTGAATACTGCTTCCCCAAGCCACTGCTCAACCATGTAAAGTACCGCGCTACCTTTGCTGTACGCAAGTCCCAAGCCGTCTGTTACATCAGACTCTGTAATAACCGGTTTGCGGATCGGTGAGGTAGTTGCTTGAGCGTCATAGGGCATGGCACTGTGTTGAGATAAGGATAAATTTGTCTCTAGCTCAGGAAACAACTGTAATGTGATCTTTGCAGCCATCCAAGTGGCAAATGCTTCGTTTAACCAAAGATCATTCCACCATTTCATCGTGACTAGATTACCATACCATTGGTGTGCGAGCTCATGAGCAATAACGTTCACATGCGAAGTTTGCGCTTGTCTTGTCGACGTTGCTGGATCGATAAGTAATATATCTTCTCGGTAAGTCACAAGGCCTGCATTCTCCATTGCTCCGAACGGAAATTCAGGGACTGCGACTTGGTCTAGTTTTTTATAGACATAGGGTAAGTCAAAATAGTCTTCAAGTGCTTTGAGTATCTTTGGCGTGTTTTCGATGGAATAAGCGGCAAGATTTGATTTCTTTTGTGGGGTAATAATGTTACCTGGAACCGACATCCCTTTAACATCAAGTACTTCGAATGGGCCAACGGACAAGGCAACTAAATAAGAAGGAAGGGGCGGCGTCTTGTCGAAGTAGTGGGTGGTCATGCCATTTGACTTTTTGGTCTCTAAAACAGGTGTGTTGGCGAATACTTTTTGATCGTCAGGGGCGGTAATAGTGAGTTGAAATGGAATTTTATACTCAGGTTCATCAAACGTTGGTATTGCTCTTCTTGCATCACTCATCTGAAACTGAGTAAATAAGTAAGGCACGCCATTGTCTAAGGTTTTATAGAGACCGACGCTATTGCGATTGTAAGGGGCGGTATAGTCAATAGTAAGCGTGTAGCGACCCGGTTGCAGTGTTTTTTCGCAACTTAGTCTCACTTTACCGGTTTCGAGCATTTTATCTCTGAGCTCACACGACGCTTTTCCGACTAACTCAGCAGAGTTGATTGCATAGTCTAATCCGTTGAGCTCAATAAATTGGGTGGCTTTGAGCACCTCAAGTTTTATAGTCGTGTGTCCTGAAAAACGCTCCTTAGATGGATCTAAGTTAAATGTGACTGCTTGTTCTATCGGTTTAGCTACGGTGGCTAGACGATGAAGTTCAGCATTAGATTGGGCATCAACAGAAGCACTAGTAGCTAGTAAAATAGCACTGCATATCAGAGATTTAGATAGCATAAAAATCCTTTATCCATATTTGTTATTGTTGTAATCAATGTGCTGTATGTTGTCACTAGGTGTGAACAACACATAATGAATGCGATGTTCCATTTACTTTAACAAAACTTGTTGCAAAAAGAGTGTGGATAAAGGTTTGCTATCCGATCAATATTTAAAATACTAAGTAATATCAATAAATTGTAGCGGTGGACTAGTCGACTTTTTGTGTAACAAAAATTGTAACAGGCTCCACCGTACTTAATTATGTTTCCACATATTGAAACTACTTATGTTTCACTGTGTGTTCTAACTTCAGATAAGCTCCGATTATATTTAACCAGTGTAATAACCGTGACTTTGGCTTTGATTTGCAATAATTCATTGTTGCTCCTGTCGTAGTAGTGAGTAACCTGAGTTCAGGTTAAGTAATTTATGACTGTATCTTGGGTCAAAATATGGCAGGATACCAACGATAGTTAATTACAATTAATATAAGTTGAGCTTATGGATAAGAGGTTAAGGCACTTAAGTGCACTACGCTGTTTTGAGAGTGCTGCTCGGCTCCAAAGTTACACTCAAGCTGCGCTCGAATTGAACATTACGCAAGCGGCAGTAAGTCAACAAATGCGGCAACTGGAAAATGCACTTGCAGTTAAGCTTTTTGTAAGAAAAGGCCGCAATATGCACTTAACTGAAGCCGGCGAAGTGTTGTTAATGTCTACTCAAAGTGCGTTTAAGCGCATTATTGGGGGATTAAATCAAATTCAAACGCAAGAATTGGCTGGTAGCTTGACCATAACGTCAACCCAGTCTTTTTGCTCTTTATGGCTAATGCCTAACTTATCTTCGTTTTACGAGTCTCATGACGACATCCAAATTCGTGTGCTTGGCTCTAATCGCTTTGAAGATATTCGTTTAAATCATATTGATATCGCGATCCGGTTTTCTACTAAGAAAGAGTTAGCGTGTCCCGCCGGACTTGAGCAGTTATATCTTGGGGAAGATAGTAACTACCCTGTTTGTTCACCAAGCTACAAAGAAGCGCTGCAAATTAAGTCTCCGAGTGATTTAGCAAGATGCAACCTTATTCACCACGACGATGACAAAGTAAGCTGGGAGCAGTGGTTTGAGTCTCAGGGGATATGCGGTTCAAGTATTTGTGCCAAAGGCCCACACACTCGAGTCTCTTCTAATGACATGGCATTGAGTGCGGCGCTTAAAGGCCAAGGTGTTGCAATCGTCTCCAAAGAGCTATTTTTAGACTTTCAACAAGCTGGACTTATTGTGCAGCTTTTTGATATCCCTCACCCTGTGGTATGGCAACGCTATGTGTTATTCGATCCCTATTCACCAAAAAGAGCTCGGATCCAAGTATTTATTGATTGGCTAATTAACCATTTGCCATAAGGTCTAGTTATGGCTAATTAATTGAGTTTCTTTCGTATTATTTCATGAATTCGGAAGTAAATGTGAACTTGAAATAAATATTAAACTTAAATTTAACATTGCCGAATTAGACTCCGTTCCCGCAAGGAAAACTCGCAAGGATGCCAACATTCAAATACCGAGGAAACGATGAAAACTTATACTCTCACGCCAGTCGTGTTGATGCTCATGAGCAGCGTCGCCAATGCAGAACCTGAAGTTCACTACGAGTCTTGTAAATCCACTTTTAACTATCTAGCCGCACAGTATCAAGGGACGACGGATAAAAATAATTCAGGTTCGCAGTGGTGCTATTTAAAACAAAGCATTGAAGGCGCAACATGGGGTCATGTCAGAACAGAAACCATCCCAGAATTCAAAACAGTAACCGGAAAAGCGTGTAAAACGCCATCGGAGTATCAGGGTGAAAAATTTTATGGCTGTACAACCCGAAATCACACCGCACCTTGGTGCTATGTTGAAGAAGGCGGCTGGGAAGAATGCCAGCCAGAAGCGCCGCCAGCGCTTTTAGCTCACACTCAACCGCTACAAAGTAAGCGATTAGATAGAGTTGCACTTGGCTCATGTTTCAAAACCAAAGGAGATATGCCCGAAGCGCTCGCTAAACTAATTGGTCAACAACCGGACCTATTTCTTTGGTTAGGGGACAATATCTACGCAGATACCACCGATATGGCAGTGATGCGTCAGAAGTACGATGATAAAAAGAACAATAGTGAATATCGCAAGTTTTTAGAGGCTAAGATCCCAGTGATGGCGACTTGGGATGACCACGATTTTGGTTGGAACAATGAAGGCAAACATTATCCACAGAGAGTAAACGCACAGAAAGAATACTTACGCCACTTTGATGTTGATAAGGCTGACCCAAGACTAAACGGTCAAGCTGGTATTTACGAAGCCAAAATGCTGGGTGGCTCGGGCGAAACCACACATGTGATCACATTGGATGCCCGTTACTTCCGCTCTCCAACCTTTTCAAGTTACGGTGCGTGTGAAGGTGAAAGTAGCACCATATTGGGAGAGGCGCAGTGGCAATGGCTTGAGCAAGAGTTACAAAAGCCATCAGAAATCAAGCTCATTGCAAGCGGCATTCAAGTACTGCCTCCGCTGCATCAAGGCAGAAGTAAAACTAACTACTGTGCTTATGGAGACGGCAAAACATTTAATGCTGCCATCGCGTCATTAGAAGAAACAAATATGTCTGGTACTAGTTATGAGTCTTGGGCTGAAATGCCAGCACAAAGAGAGCGTTTGCTTAGGTTGGTACAGAAATCAGTGAACGAAGGTAAGACTAAGGCCGTCGTGTTTTTGTCTGGCGATCAACATTGGGGAGAGCTTTTGCAAAAGACTATTCCCGCAAGCAGCACATATGGTCAAGCAGTTAACGTCTACGAAGTGACGGCATCAGGGTTTGGTCAAAACTGGCCTTATCATATCGAAAACCCATTAAGGTTACCGATCTACGCAGATGACAAAGGGGATGGCAATTTTGCCAAAGCATGTCAGTTACCGTTCAAATATGCAGGTGTAACCTACCAAGGTTGTATTACGCGAGACAACGATAAGCCCTGGTGTTATACCCAAGTGGATGATAACCAAAAAGGTATTGAAGGTGAGTGGGGCAACTGTGCGCCAGCAGGTGCCAGTATTCCAACCGGACGAGTTGGTGCAATAAGCAAAGACATCGCAAAGTTGACAACATCTAACCGCCATTTGATTAATAAATCGGGAAGTAACTACGGCTTGATAGATATAGATTGGCAAAATCGTGAACTGAAAATGTCTATTGAAACGGCAAACGAGGAAGCGGTTTCAACTATTATCAAGTTTTGATGTTTCGTTATTAGCTGAGCTTAGTGCTCAGCTAATAAGATAGTAACTCTTTGTAAACTATCGAAATAAAATGTATATTGCGTGCAATCTAGGAAGAAAGCAGGTAAACTGCACTTCGGATAGTACTTCAGGCAAATTAAAAGGACATTAATTTGAAATTTGTTATTTCACTTTTACCCGCACTTTTTTTGACTAAATTAGTTTTTTATCTTACTGATTTTGAATATTTTTTATTCGAAGATCCCTTTGACTTCGGTAAATTGCTTATCGATATCAGCGTTTTTGGATTCTTTTATTTTATCGCTATTTTAGCTTACGAGTACTTCTTTGGTGAAAAGTTAGAGCTCAAGCGCCAAGTCTCGAACAAAAGAACGAAAGGTTCAACGTAAGTCTATTGAGAGCTCGAAGGTTTTTTATAAGGCTCTAGTAAGCGAAACACCAAAAAACCAACCGCGCTTAATACAATTGCAATTTCATATCGTTGATAAGCGCTTGAGATCCCTATTGCCCCGGTTAACCAAATACCTGCAGCGGTTGCTGTGCCATGTGTGGAATTATCATTTTTCACAATAGAGCCGCCACCAATAAAGCCAATTCCAGTAATGACACCGTACATTACTCTTGCTTGCGCTTCATGTGACTCAAATACATCCATACTTGTTAAAATAAAAGCACAACAGGAAATAGCGACTAATGGGAATGTTCTAAGCCCCGCACTATCAGAGCGACTTTCTCTATTAATAGCCAAAGGTAGGGTGGAAAGGTGTTTTTTGAACTTATCGCTTTTAATAAGTTAACTAACTTCTTATCCCAAGCTCAGGTTAACTAAAAATGCAAAAATAATTTGGTAAAAGTGATACCAAATGAGTGCTAAATCAATATTAATCCAATCTGGCATTTTTTATCTCCTATACTGTTATTGGGTTAATGCAAAAGGCATTCCTTTGAGTTGGCATAACCCATGCAGAATGAAAGCGTCTATAACTTTTAGGAGAGAACAATGGATTTATTGAGGATCATAATTGCAATCCTGCTTCCACCACTTGGTGTATTCTTGCAAGTCGGTCTTGGCGGGGCTTTTTGGTTAAATATTTTGCTGACATTGTTGGGTTATATACCAGGAATTGTGCATGCAGTGTGGGTGATCGCCCGTCGGTAAAAAGCGGACAACAAGTAACAATAACACGGTAATCTTTGCAGGGGATTATCCTGCAAAGATCTCCAGCACGATTGGCATTACTGAAAGCACAAGTAATGCAGCCATCACAAAATTAAACCATCCAAGGCTTTGCTCATTTTTTTAATACATGTTGCAGCGATGAACCAAGCACTAACCTGATCCCAACACAAGGAAATGACACCAACAGAAAGACAATGGTGATCATCAAGTTTTGACTCATAAAGTTTGTACCAGCGGAGGTATAAGTTGAAATAGTACCTATTGCCACAATCCTGTTTTTGCGTTTACCCAAAGGCATTTTGTTATCTGCAGTTTAGTCTTTGTTTGGTCGTGACAATTGGATTTCATACTTCACTATTGAGTTTGTGTGTAAA
The DNA here is from genome assembly GCF_024746855.1 of Pseudoalteromonas maricaloris. NCBI lineage: Bacteria > Pseudomonadati > Pseudomonadota > Gammaproteobacteria > Alteromonadales > Pseudoalteromonadaceae > Pseudoalteromonas > Pseudoalteromonas maricaloris. Next base: position 1,227,167 of record NZ_CP024626.1, read on the forward strand.
ATAGGTAATTAGTCGAGGTGTTGTTTTTGGTTTTGTTATAAGATAACATATTTAAAGTTATGGTATAACATAAATAAAAATAGGATCTCTCTCATGGTATTAAAAGGTAAACTTTTGGCAGTTGCCATTTCTGCAATTCTTCTTTCTGCATGTGGTGGTACTGAGCACACAATCGTAAAAGTAGACCCGCCAGCACAAGATAATGGCAACGATGACGATGGTCATGATGGTCATGATGATCACGATCATGGAGATACGATCGCAGACGCAAATGGTCGTCTGTTAGTTACTAGCGCTGAAAGTAACGTTGTGAATGTGTACTCAACGGCGGATAAATCACTTATCGACTCGATTGGCGTTACCCACTATCCAAAATATGTATATAGCTCTGAAAATCACCGCTTTGCTGTCTTGGTGCAACGTGACCAAGGTTTAGTAGAATTTATTGATGGCGGTTTATATGAAGAGGAGCATGGCGATCATCACCATACTCATGAAGAAGCGCCTGCACTTGCTTCGTTCCATTTAGAATCAGTGAAGCCAACACACGTTACAGTGGGCGAGTCGGGTATTGCTGTGTTCTCAGATGGCGACAAAGACAGCCAACAAAATGCCAGTGCCGCGATGTTTAGTGAAGCGCATATTAGCGGCGAGCAAAGCGAAGTCGCTGCATTACATTACGACACTTACATGCACGGTGCAGCGCAAGCTAGAGGTGAATTTTTAATTAGCACAATCAGAGACCCTCAAACCGAAACTTCTCTACCTTCGCAAATTGGTTTATATCATGCGCATGGTGACCATTTTCATCAAGAGCAGGTATTTAACGTAAGTTGTCCTGCACTTCACGGCAGCGCGCAAAATGAAGAAGCTGTGGCATTTGGTTGCGGTGACGGTGTTGCGCTTATCACTCAGCAAGGTGAAAGCTTTAGTGCAGTAAAACTAGCTAACCCAGATTACTTTGCTGACGGGCAGCGAATTGGCACCCTTAAAGGCCACCATGATGCAGAGCAGTTTATCGCATCAGCAGGTAATGATGTGCTGATGGTTGACCCTGAGCATGGCCATATCGAGAAGCTTGAATGGCAAGTAAGTGATAACTATCGCATTGCTAGTTTTGGATTTAGCTTTGCGGGTGAGCATGTTGTGGTGATGGATACCTCAGGTAAACTCAGCATTTTTGCCGGTCATGATCATGATGGCGAGCACCATTTTGAAGCCGCAGGTGAAGTACAAGTAAGTGATGCTGATTTAACTACGATGCCAGAAGGTCATGGCTTCCAAATTACATTTTCTCATTCAGAACAAGCAGTATATGTGAGCGACCCAATTGCAAAACAAATTAAAAAGTTTGATTTAGAAGAAGCCAAACTGGTAGACACATTTGAGCTAGATTACGTACCAGAAAAACTAGTATGGCTTGGTATTGCAGCAGAGGAGTCTCACGACCATTAATACTTAACCTGAGATTCGGAAAAGGAATGAGCCTACTCATGTAGTCCCTGACAATTTTTAACACTGTAGATAGTGGCTTTGCCACCTTAGTTAAGCTAAGGTGGCTTTTTTTAAGGAAAAAATATGAGAATTAGACCAGCCACCATCAACGACTTAACTAACCTGAGGTTTGGATAAGGAATGTTCCAACTCATTGTTGCTAAAGCACAACTTAGTTTTTTCCTTCTCTAGCCAGAGACTTTTAGGGAAAACACCGCTTCCGCGTCCTGCTCTCGCTAAGGTACCTACATCCTGTAGGCAAGGCGAATTTACGCACCAATAGCTGGCTATTGGAAGTGAATTCAACGCAGTTAGCGCTAAAACTGGCTGCTAGAAAGGCATTAATTATCCGCAGCTCAGGTTAACTAAACTTCTAGACTTAGAACAGCAAGTGGTTGAAGCAGAGCGTCCGTATAACGCAGCAATCAAATCGCAAGACGCCAAATACTATGATCTTGAGAAATTACTCACTTGTTCAAATACGTTAGTGGTTGTTGGTGAAGTGTCAGAGCAAATAGTCGCAACAGGATATGTGCAGATAAGGGCGTCTAAACAGCAGTTACAGCACACGCAGCATGGTTATCTTGGTTTTATGTATGTAACACCAGAGCATCGTGGTAAAGGTTTAAATCAAGAGAGCATGGAGCACTTAATCGCTTGGTGTAAAACCCAAAACGTCAACGACTTTTACCTTGATGTATACAGTAGTAACGCCGCAGCAATTCGCGCTTATGAAAAAGCGGGATTTACACCTTGCCTGCTGGAAATGAAGCTACACCTCTAGATTAACCAAAGTTCACAGCCAACCTTTGTGTTTAAAGAATAAATAAGGCGCAAAACCAGAGAGCAGCATAATAGCAATGGCAAAAGGATAGCCCCAAGCCCAGTTTAGCTCTGGCATATTATTAAAATTCATCCCATACACACTGGCAACCACTGTGGGCGGCAAAAATACGACAGAGGCAATGGAAAAGGTTTTAATAATTTGGTTTTGTTCGATATTGATAAAACCCTGCGTAGAGTCCATCAAAAAATTCACTTTATCGAATAGAAAGGCGCAGTGCGACATTAGGGTTTCGATATCTCGTGTGACTTCCCGTAGCGTTTCTCGCTCCTCAGATTGCACCCCCACATGACGCATTAAAAACGAGATATTGCGCTGCGTATCCATCAAACATAAGCGCACTTTACCGTTGGCATCTTCTAGCCTTGAAATACGACTAACAGCTTCTTCTAGATCTGAGTCTTCTTCCTCAAGCACATAGGCACTGAGCTTTTCAAGCTGGTGGTGCATATCCTCAAGCATGTCCGCGTGGTTTTCGACTTTTTGGTCGAACAAAGTCACTAACAGCTGTTTTGGGTTATCGCACGCTACTTGCCCTTTACGCGCACGCAGTCGCAGCAACCTAAAATCCGCAAGCTCGTCATCACGAATGGTTAATAAGCAGTTTTTTTGTAATAAGCAGGCCACGGTCACCGTATTAAAACGCCCGTCATTGGGAGACATAAACAAAGCGTGTACATGCAGACCTTCGCTGTCGATAAAACAGCGCGAAGAGGCTTCGATTTCCTCTACATCATCCGCACCAGGAAGGGTAATATTTAGCGTGTTTGCCAGAGCAACTCGCTCCTCCTCAGTGGGATTAATAGTATCTATCCAATGGGCGTTTTTGATTGCTATTTCAATCGGGGTGTCGGTGCTTGGTTCCATTTCGGAAATTACACCGTGTTCAATCGAAAAAAACCTTAGCATCTCATTACTCTACACGACGACTCTTTGGCAAAGTATAAGAGTGAATGTATTAATCAACAATGACAATCCAAGGATTATCCGCAGATTATTCAGCTTGATAGGTGTAGATATTACGCGCCGCAACCGAGTTATTCATGATTGTTGTATAATTGGCAACCAGTTTAAAGCCATGGCGCTGAAATAAATGATTCACTGCTAAGGCATCTACTCGACAACGAGTGTGGATAGGTTGGCGAGTAGTGGCTAAGGTGTCTTGCAGTAATTGCTTGCCAACTCCTTTACCGCGAATATTCGCATCAACCATAAAGTTCGAAATGTACAGGCCTGACGTAAGATCAAAGCGCGCCTTATCTTTAAAATGCGCGATTGGCACTAGCGACAAACTGCCTATAAGTTGCTGCGTTGAGTCATCAAAAATAACGCGTACTTCGCCTTCTTCGATTTCCTTTTCCATAAGCAAGCGAATGGCTACTTGGTCTATTTCCTCATTACGTGGCGGCGCTGAAAAAGTCGCGATGTATAGCTCAGTAAGCTGCTCAACAATATCAGGGTTTGGGGTAGAGATTATTTCAATCATGCAGATACGCTCCGTGTTTTTGGATCAGCTTGGTAACTTTCAAGTAAGTGCTCAATATTACGTTTAAACAACTCGCTGGCATGTTCTGTTAGTACCGTATTTTTTGCTATCGCATGGCCTAGATACAAATTGTATAGCTCATACGCCGCGCACTGTGCATCAAGCTCAGGATGAAAAATACCGCTTTCTATCCCTTGCACAATTTTATGCTTAATATAGCTAAATAATCGGTTATGTTGCTCGGTAACCTTGGTATGAATCGGGCTGTCTGTATGGCAATTAAATTCAACCAACGCTTTGATAAACGGGCAAGTTGAATGTGGTTCATTAAATAGTTCACGAGTCCAGTCTGCCCATATAGAAAAGAGCATTTTGAGTTGCACTAGGGGTCTTGGTGTCGTGCCGGTGCGACGACATGCAGCATAAATTGATCTTCACAGTAATCGAGGATCGCTAACTGCATATCTTCTTTACTGTCAAAATGCGAGATAAGCCCGCTGCGAGACAAGCCACAAAGCTTGGCCATAGAACCAATAGTGACTTCTATCAAGCCATATTGGCTACTAAAGCGCATACCTTGCTCTAAAATGGTTTGTCTCGTTCTCTCGCCTTTATTCATCACTTATGCAGCTATTCTTTGAGTAATACGTTGAATAACGCCAGTATCGCCTAAAATGCGGCGATGTCCAAGGCCTGAGGTTTGGATTAAACGCTCAGGAGTGGCTGCGATAAGCGACTCTACGTGTTCAAATGGCGCAAATCGGTCCTCGGTATCGTGAATAAATGTCGGCTTAAATTTAAGTACACCGTCGTGGAATTTATCTCGGATCAAATGCCAATGCGTGCCATACCTTGTGGTGATAGCGCCTAACACTTGGTGCAGCATTTTTTCAGAAATGCCCGCTCGCGCGACGCGCTCAAACATCAGCTCAAAAAACTGCACGGGAGTTGCAACATTAATAACCACGCGATTTTCTAGGCGATAATCTGGTAAGTTCATCAGCGCCACAGCGCCCATAGAATGGCCCACCAAAGCCACGATATCATGGCGATCGGCTTCTAGCTTTTCAATTAGAGTATCCAGTGCCTCAACAAAAGCCAGCAAATGGGCTTGCTTACCATGAGATTGTCCATGACCAACATGATCAATCGCCATAACGCAAAACCCTGCCGCAACGAGTTCTGGGATCAAGGTATCAAAGCAACTGCTGTTATCGGCCCAACCATGACTCAACACAACGGTCTTCGGACCAAGGCCAAACACGTTTACATGAACGCGACCAAGCGAGGTCAGAATATTGAACTCACCATTGGGTTTTTTATTTTTAAACTGATATTGACGCTTACCATGCGGGCTCATCAGTAATACCTGACCTAACCTCGAAGTGATAGGTGGCGCAAGCGTGCACATAAGCCCTGTGACACCCCGGCTTATCTTGGTGATAAGCGAGCCGTCTTTGTCATTAAAGTAGCTGAATTTCATCCTGACCTCTAAAAAGAACACTTGTACTTTTATTAAAATAGAACAACTGTACTTTTTTGTAAAGCATAACTACCACCTTTTAATATTGCAGCTGGTTTACCGAGCGATACACCCCCATGTAGGAGCTGGCTTACCCAGCGATCTTTATAAGGCACCAACCGCTGCACAAAGCACCTTATACTGACTCCACACCGCGTAGGAGCTGGTTCACCCTGCGATCTTTATAAGGCACCAACCGCTGCACAAAGCACCTTATACTGACTCCACACCCCCGCGTAGGAGCTGGTTCACCCAGCGATATTTATAAGGCACCAACTGCTGCACAAAGCACCTTATACTGACTCCACACCACCGCGTAGGAGCTGGTTCACTCAGCGATCTTTATAAGGCACCAACCGCTGCACAAAGCACCTTATACTGACTCCACACCACCGCGTAGGAGCTGGTTCACTCAGCGATCTTTATAAGACACCAACCGCTGCACAAAGCACCTTATACTGACTCCACACCCCTTCGTAGGAGCTGGTTTACCCAGCGATCTTTATAAGGCACCAACCGCTGCACAAAGCACCTTATACTGACTCCACACCACCGCGTAGGAGCTGGTTCACTCAGCGATCTTTATAAGGCACCAACCGCTGCACAAAGCACCTTATACTGACTCCACACCCCCTCGTAGGAGCTGGTTTACCCAGCGATCTTTTTAAAACGCCGGCTGCGGATTACTCAGGGCTATGAGGGGCATACCCTCAATAAGGTTTGTCTTTAAAGAACGGCTAAGCGTGAAAAGCGATGAAAATGTTCCAAATTACGCAAAGTTGGCGGAGTATTGAGTGTTTTATTGTTTTTTCATTGCAATTTATCGAGAGAAGCTTGTCTTTATATTTAACTAAATGTAATGTTTGGGTTAATTTCAAGGGAGCTAACGTAAAACAATGGTGGACAGATGCAAACGCCAGAGGAATATGAGGTAAGCCAGCGGATAGGTAGGTTAATACTTGGGTTAAAGCGTACCAGAGGTATGACCCGAGAAGATGTCTGTAAACGTTTAGGTATAGGTTCGCGCACGTTAGACAATTACTTAAACGGGGTGAGCTCATTTAAACTTGGGACATTGTTAAAGTTTGCGGATCTTTGCAAGGTAAAGTTGGCTGATATTTTGGATGATACCGAGGCGCTGAAGCGCTTGTATCCTGAGAATATTAAAGACAAAGGCAATATCTTTTTGCTATTTATGAGCTCTATTGTCAGCGTTTTAGTATTTGAAGTTATCTTCATAGCACTACTGATCTTGTTATTTTTTTATGCGCGTAATGACAAGAATAGCCAAAGCATTGTTGCAATTTTTATATTTGCTTTTTCGTTAGAAATCGCCGTTGTTTACTGGCTTAAATTTGTATTGATCCCAGCTATTGAAAGCTATTACATTGAAAATATCTATGCTTTTGCAACTCAACTTTTACTGAGTTTACTGCTTGCGTTAATGATCAAATACAGAATGTTTTTAGGTGCGTGGTTTACCAAAGGGAATTCAGCCAGCATTTTTGAGAAGAACCAAGTAGACGCGCCGCTTTATGCACTCGCATGTACGTTAGCTTTGATTGATTTTGCCGCATTGATGGAAAACTTTATCCGTAACCTAGAGCATTTAGGTATAGATGAAGAAGTTGCCAAACCATTTTGGGAGCTGACCTTTATGTTTGATTACTTTGCTTATATTAAGGCCGTGCCTTATCTGCTCTGTATGTTTGTTTTATACGCAGGAATAACAGCGCGCCGTAAGCAGGTTTTAAATAAAGCAAATGCTGCGCCTACACAATAATGTGAAGATTTTCCCATAAAAATAGAGAAGTCTGTGTGTTTTTAATTATTGATTTTTTATGATCTGCAAAATAGTAAATAAGCGGGTGTAGTAGGGGTTACTTAAATCAATTGATACCAAAAATTCAAATATAATGGTAAGTTTGTTTCTATTTTGGGTTGTTTTGCGAGTGTGCACCTAAAAATAGTACTGTCATCTACTTGTCTTTATATTTAACTGTATGTAAACTTTTGGTTAACTTGGTTGGGGTGATTGAGAGATATGGTGGGGCGATGCAGACGCCAGAAGAATACGAGGTAAGCCAACGTATCGGCCGACTGATACGGGGGCTAAAGCGCAAAAAAGGGATGACCCGAGAAGAGGTTAGCCGGCGTTTAGGTGTGGGTGACAGGACCCTTGATAACTATTTAAATGGCTCTAGTTCCTTTAAGCTTGGGACATTGCTTCGGTTTGCTGAAATCTGTAAAGTAAAGTTATCAGATATTTTAGAAGATACAGATAAGCTCTCTAGCCTGTATGGAGAAAAACATGAGGAAAAGAACAATGAAGGCTGCACAGAAAAAGCCGATAAAAATAGCCCTTAGTCGTTCATTGTGCAATCAAGTTTATGGCGGGGTTGGTACTGTTTCAGGAGAATCTCCAAAAGTTGCACAGGCAAAATCTTCATCAGATAACCAAGGTTAAGGTTCAATATGAAAAGTATATTTAATTTAGCTTTGCTAACATGTATTGGCGCTGCTGTTTTAGTATCACTGATGAGTGCACCATTTATTGAAGTTGCGATGTCTTTGATGTTGATCGGAATAGTATGTTTGGCTAAGAACGATGACAATAGTCAATTACTCACAATGTGCTTTGCTTCTGTATTTATTTTGTCTTCTTTCGCGATGTATATTCTTAAAAATTTTGTAATCCCAAGCGTTGAAGGTGGTTATGTTCAAAATATCTACGCTTACTCAACTCAATTAGTTCTTAGCTTGTTGTTGCTTTTTTTGCTCAAGCACAGAATGACAATTGCTGTACTATTGACACGAGGAAAGTCAGCTTCAGTCTTTGAAAGGAATTATGCTGAGGGTCCATTATACCTTTTAGTAATATTTCTAGTCTTTGTTGATTTTATGGCTTTAATGGAGAACTTTATCCGTAACCTTGAGCATTTAGGCATCAATGAAGAAACTGCAAAAATATTCTGGGAGTGGACGTTCTTTTATGACTATTTTGCATACCTAAAAGCTGTTCCAATGTTGCTCTGCGTTACTTTATTGTATGTTGGCTTGGTAGTTAGAACTAAAAGACAACCAATCCAAAATTAGCTAAATCTTATGTAAACGCAGTAGCTTTCGAATACTGCGTTTCAATTTTATATTGCAAACACCTGCCACAGTTAGAAAGCATGAGCATTTTATTCCCCTAGTTATGTTTCAACCTCAATACCTATGCTGCTCTCATCTATTTAGAACATGTACTTGTCTTTATATTAAACAAAATGTAATGTTTGGGTTAATTTGGTGTTTTGGTTAAAGGGAAAGCGGGGCGATGCAAACGCCAGAAGAGTACGAAGTAAGCCAGCGCATAGGACTGTTAATAAAAGGTCTAAAGCATAAACGCGGGATGTCTCGAGAAGATATATGCCGCCACCTCGGGATTGGCATGCGAACGCTAGACAACTACCTTAATGGTGTTAGCTCTTTTAAGCTTGGCACGTTAATGAAGTTTGCTGACCTCTGCAGAGTTAAACTCGCTGATATTTTGGATGATACCGAAGCGCTTTCACGACTGTATCCAGACAATATGAAGGACAAAAGCAGTATTCTTACATTGCTTTTCGGTTCTCTTGCAACGGCAATGCTTTTTGAGTCAATCACTTTGTTTTTGTTAATTATGTTGCTTTGCTATTCATACAAAGACAAAAACAATCAATGTATGGTCGCAATTTTTGTAGTGATTTATGCATTAAGTAATGCATTTGGTTACTGGCTTAAATACGTTGTTTTCCCCGCAGCTGCTAATAGCTTCATTCAAAATGTATACGCTTTTTCAATAAACTTGGCACTAAGTTTATTTTTGCTCTTTTTAATTAAATATAGAATGAAATTTGCGGTGCTTATCACGCGAGGAAGATCTTCCGAAGTATTTGAGAAGAGCCTTGTTGAAGCTCCACTTTACTTCCTTGCTCTGATCCTAGCAGTTGTTGATTTTTGTGCGCTAATAGATAATTTTATTCGCAATTTAGATCGATTAGGTATGGATGAAGAGAAGGTAAAAATATTTTGGGAGTTGACCTTCTTCTATGATTATTATGAATACCTTAAAGCCCCGCTGATGTTGCTTAGTATAGCACTTCTCTATGCAGGGGTACTTGCACGGAAAAGAAATATGCAGCAGCCCCAAAGCGCGTAGTAATAAGTCGATAAGTAAATCATGGAAATAGAAGGGTAGCGAGGCGATGCAAACGCCAGAAGAGTACGAAGTAAGCCAGCGCATAGGGCTATTGATAAAGGGCCTCAAGCACAAACGCGGGATGTCTCGAGAAGATATATGCCGCCACCTCGGGATTGGCATGCGAACGCTAGACAACTACCTTAATGGCGTTAGCTCCTTCAAGCTTGGTACGTTAATGAAGTTTGCCGATCTCTGCAGAGTCAAGCTTGCCGATATTTTAGATGATACAGAAGCGCTCTCACGACTGTATCCGGACAATATGAAGGACAAGGGCAGTATTCTAACATTGCTTTTGGGTTCTCTTGCTTCCGTTATGCTCTTTGAATCCGTTTTCTTAGTTTTACTAATTTTACTGCTTTGCTACTCATACAAAGATAAAAACAATCAATGCATAGTTGCTATTTTTGTTGTGGTCTACGTGCTAACTAATATTGGTGGCTACTGGCTAAACTATGTCGCTTTTCCAGCAGCTGAAAACTATTATATGCAGAACGTATACGCATATTCGCTACACCTATCATTAAGTCTGTTACTATTCCTTCTGCTCAAGTACAGGTTGATGTTCTCGGTATTGGTTACCCGCGGAAAATCGGCAGCTGTTTTCGAAAAAAGCCTTATTGAAGCTCCTCTCTACTTTTTGTCTATGATGCTAGTCACTATAGACTTTTTGGCGTTAATGGAGAACTTTATTCGTAATCTGGAACGATTAGGAATCGACGAGGAGAAAGCTAAAATATTCTGGGAGTTAACCTTTTTTTACGATTACTTTAGGTATCTTAAGGCCGTACCATTATTACTCAGTTTAGTACTCCTCTATGCAGGAATACTCGCACGGAAAAGAAATACGCAGCAGCCCCAAAGCGCGTAATAATAAGTCGATAAGTAAATCACGGAATAAGGAAATGGTAGGTCGATGCAAACGCCAGAAGAGTACGAGGTAAGCCAACGCATAGGATTACTAATAAAGGGTCTTAAGCATAAACGCGGGATGTCTCGAGAAGATATATGTCGCCACCTCGGGATTGGCATGCGAACGCTAGACAATTACCTTAATGGCGTTAGCTCCTTCAAGCTTGGTACGTTAATGAGGTTTGCCGACCTCTGTAGAGTCAAGCTTGCCGATATTTTAGATGATACTGAAGCGCTCTCACGACTATACCCAGACAATATGAAGGACAAAGGCAGTATTCTTACGCTAATCTTGGGATCGGCTTTTGGCGTAATTATTTTTGAATCTACTTTATTTATCTTATTGTTAGTTTTGTTCTTTTACTCTTACAAAGACAAAAATAGTCAGCTGTTGACGCTTTGCTTTGTAGTAGTATTTTTGTGTTCAACGGTAGCTGTATATACACTAGAGAACTTTATTTATCCGGTAGTGGATAACAATTTTATAGGAAACTCTTGTGCATTTTTTATCCAGCTATCACTCAGCATTTTATTACTCTTTTTACTAAAACATCGGATGGCTTTTGCAGTGTTGCTTACCCGAGGAAGAAGTGCCTCTGTGTTTGAAAAAAACTATGCGGAGGGGCCATTACATTTCTTAGTTTTGACCTTAGCGTTAATAGATTTTTTAGCCTTAATGGAGAACTTTCTGCGCAATCTGGAGCATTTAGGTATAAACGAAGAAACCGCAAAGGTATTCTGGGAAGTAACCTTTTTTTATGACTATTTTGCTTACTTAAAATCAGTGCCTATGCTGCTGTGTGTCGCGGTACTTTATATCGGGTTTATAGCTCGAAGAAATGCTCCGCTACAAGTTGGGTATCTTGAGTCAGCACCAAAATAGGGCTGTTAACATATCGTGCTGTATGTGGATTAGCACTCGCTACAATTCAGGCATTAAACGTATGGGGTAAGCTATCTCGTCGCGAGTGTTAGGATGGTGTTTAGTGGATTTAAATTACCGTAATAGCCATCTATATTTGCTTGAACCCATTCATCTTTTGATATGTCTGGCCAATTGACAGAAAAGCCTAAGAAAAATAGTAGCTCCTCAAAGAAAAAACGTTGAGTTCTACCATTGCCCTCTCTAAAGGGATGAATAATATTTAATTCACAGTAGATATCCGCAAGCTGGGCTAAGATTTCTGGTTTAGCTGCGTTTATATCCAATGTTTCAATTTGCTGGAACTGCTTTTGTACTTCAACATTGATTCGTGAACAAGTACAAAACCGAGTTTCCCCTTTGGAAATGTCAACAGTGCTAATCTCGCCAGCCCAATCATATACATCTTGAAATAAATCAGTGGAGATGTCGTAAATGATTTAAACTAAATTCGTGGAGGGATTTGATTGTAGAAGAGTATTTACTATATCTAAAGGCGGTAACCGCTAGCTCAGCTTCCGCTAACTCATTTGCATCTGTAATATTAAGCTTATTAACTAGTACGTCAGATTTTGGATAACAATAACTATCCTGAGCAACGCCGTATTTATCTCGCATATTTTGCTTTTAAATCAGCAATTGATTTGCTCACGCTCTCTTTTTTAAAGCTTAGACCTTCGTATTTAGCGCTTATTTCAAAGTTGCTCATTTTAGGTATAAATGTTTGAACATTTTTTGCTTTTTTCACCGAAGTAACAGCCACAAATACACCTCTTGTCTGACTTCTTAAGTATAACTTAGCACTATAGTTATGCCAATAGTTCAAAACAGCCCGCTTCTTTTACTTACACCATAGCTTGGCGTATATGAAGCGCCACTCGACTTTGATTGTTTGATATGATATTTGACAATCTAATGATGACTCAGGCTCCTTGCAAAGCTAGCTTCGTGTGTGGGGCATTCTGTCTATGTGCCTAAAAAACTCAGAGGACAACATGTCTAATAAAAGTCTTAGTGCTCGAATTCCTGCCTATAAAATGGCATTTGCAAGTGGCGAACTGCAGAGAACCTATAAGGATCTCGTCTCTATTGTTCAAAGTCTCAGAGCTGAATTCAGTAAGCAGTATAAAGGCCAGTTTACAGTCGCAAACGTGTTACACGGATATATTGACTTTACATACTTTTATCTGCAAAACGATTACCTTAAAAAACACAAACTCAAATTGGCAGTGGTGTTGAACCATCAAGAGGTGCAATTCGAACTTTGGCTCCTTGGGCAAACAAAGGATGTTCAAATTGAATATTGGACAAAGTTACAGGGTAACAAATGGGTGAATCAAGAGGTTATGCCTGAGTGGTCAATCTTTGAAATTCTAATGCTTGCTGACCCTGACTTCGACAATGTAAAAGTGCTATCAGAGCGGCTCCATGGTGTGTTTGCTGAACTGTCTGAGGAGATCTTTGCTACATTGAAGGCCTATCAGCAGCACACATAACATTCTGAGCTTTCGCAGGTTATCTGCGCCGTAAAGCTTAAGTTGCTAATTTTTCAAACTTTAAATTTGTTTAACTCTATTTCTAGCGAAAAAAAGAGTGCTAATAGTAGCACTCTTGTCAATGCAAAACTCAACAGCAATAGCCTTTAGTTGCTAGTCCATGCTTGGGGCACTGGAGTACACCAACTCAATTAGGTTATTCATCGTTCTTGATTTTTGCATATAAGCCTTTTCCATATGGGCAAGCTCTTGTAGTTCAAATAAGGTCGTTTCTACGAGTGCCAGCCATTTTTCAGTGGTGTCTGGTACCGCTTCACTTTGCTTTGTTGCTTTTTTTAGTGCGTCGTAATAAATAGTTAAGTCACGATATTGGCTTTGATAGTCCATTGTTGTTCCAACCCGTCTCTTTTAATTTACAGCAAAGTAACAGGAATTCTCAGCAGAAATCTGCGGAAATATTTTTTTTTACAACTTTTTAATTCGAAAGATAATTAATATTAGCAAAGGCGGAGATCACATCCTTTGCAAAGGCAATGCGAGGGTGTTTTAACGCGCCCTTTTTCCATACCAAATAGATATTATTTTCGGGGCCTACGGGGCCAAGTTGGATCAGTTCACCTGCTTTTATGAGATCTCGGCAGAGATAATCGGGGAGGACGGAGTAACCTATTCCAGAGCGAATAATGTTAGCAATTGCTCTAATGTCTGGACAAATGGCGATGACATTAGAGTTGCAGCTCGCATTAAATACACGGTCAAAGTATTGTCTAACTAAAGGTAAGTCTTGATCGTACGTGACGACGTTATAGCTTGAGAGTAAGTCGGCGGTAATATCGCTGTCTTGAATTTCTCTGCCCTCTAAACGGTTCATCACTAGCCACAATTGCTCTTTGTCTAGAACGAGATAGTCAAAGGTTGTGGGATCTGGCGCAGAGGCGGCAATGGCGATGTCGGCGGTGTCGTTTATTAGTGCGTCGAAAATGTTAATTTTATTGCCAATATGAAGTACCACGTTAATGTTGCCCGCTTGCAGTAAGTTGGCGATTTGTGGACCAGAGACAAAGCTTAAATACTCCGCGGGGCCAGCAATATTTAGTGTGCCAAACACCGCATTGGAGCGTGCTCGAATTGAAGTGATCTTCTGCTCTAAAATATCGATATGACCAGATACCTGCAGCGCTAAGTCATGTGCTGTTGGCGTTGGCTTTACCCCTCTTGCTTGACGTTCAAACAGGGCTTTTCCTACTACCGCTTCCATGGTTTGAATATGTGCCGTGACAGCCGGCTGCGACATCCCCAAGTTGGCCGCTGCCTTGGTGATATTTTTGCAGCGGTATACTTCCACAAAGGTTTTTAGTTGGGTGAGATGAGACATAAAATACTTGAGCCATAAATATTCTGATTGCTCCTACCAATTTATCCGAATTCTCCTGTGTCCGCAAATCGCCTAAACTCGTCGATATTGAACTGGTATGAGGAGCCGGGATGAAAAAAGGTATAGTGAATATTTTGGGTTGGGTGTCATCGTTATTGGGTGCAGTACTTACGCTTAGCGCTCATGCAAGTGAAGGTGAGGTATTAGTGTTACTTTCGAGCGAAACATCGATGGAACTTGCTAGTGGCGAGACAATAGAAACAGGTTACTACCTCAATGAGTTTGGGATACCTGCAAAGGCATTGGTGGATGCTGGATATAAACTGGTCTTAGCAACACCAAAAGGCAATGCCCCTGCTGTTGATCAAAAATCAGTGACGGTTGATTACTTTGGCGGTGATGAGACTAAATTACAAAGCATCAAAAAATTTATTGCTAACCTGCCAGATATTAATGATACCGCAAGTTTTAGCGAGATCCTTGCAGCGGGGCTAGACGAGTTTGATGCGGTATTTATTCCAGGCGGACACGCACCGTTAATTGACTTGGCGAATAATCCGCAGGTGGGTGAAATTTTGCGCCATTTTAACCGCGAGAATAAACCAACAGCCGCGATTTGCCACGGCCCAATTACGTTGCTATCGGCGCAAAGTGAACCAAAAGCGTATTATAAGAGTTTAACAACACAGTCACCTGTTCAAGCGAAAAACTGGATTTATGACGGATATCAAATGACGATATTTTCGAACCCAGAAGAACAGGTATTTGAAAGCACGTTAAATGGCGAAAAGCTCAACTTTTACCCAGCAGCAGCTATGTCTCAGGCTGGAGGAGAGATGCAGTTTGCAAATGCATGGCAGCCAAAAGTGGTTGTTGATAGAGAGCTAATTACAGGACAAAACCCGTTTTCAGACACATTACTGGCAGAAAAGCTGCTAGAAATGTTAGCGAAAGAACCGAATATTAAACAGTAAGGAATTGAGTATGCTTAATTTTGTATTTAAAAATCAAACCGAAATTCTTTTTGGTAAAGGCCAAATGCGTGAAATCACCTCACGATTACCGGAGGCTGCAAAGGTGCTGCTACTGTACGGTGGCGGCTCGATTAAAAACAATGGTGTATACGACCAAGCTATGAGTGCATTGACAGGTGTTGAGGTTGTGGAATTTGGTGGTGTGGAGCCAAACCCAACATACGAAACACTAATGCAAGCGGTCGCGACAGCAAAGCAAAACGATGTGAACTTTATTCTTGCGGTTGGCGGCGGCAGTGTTATTGACGGCGCAAAGTTTGTGGCGGCAGCTTTTAATTTTGACGGTGAGCCTTGGGATATTTTGGTAAAAGGCGCAAGCTTTAGCAACCCATTGCCGATTGGTGCTGTACTTACTTTACCTGCGACTGGCTCTGAGAGTAACGGCAACTCAGTAGTTACTAAAAAGGCAACTTCGCAAAAGCGTGCGTTTTCGTCACCAACGGTACAGCCGCAGTTTGCGGTACTCGACCCAGAATACACTTATTCACTGCCGCCTCGCCAAGTGAGTAATGGGGTAGTGGATGCGTTTGTTCACGTGATTGAGCAGTATTTAACGTATCCAGTAAATGCGCCACTGCAAGACAGATTCGCAGAAGGTATTTTACAAACGCTTATCAGCGAAGGGCCAAAGGCGTTAAGCGAGCCTAACAATTATGATGTAAGAGCAAACGTTATGTGGTCTGCAACTATGGCGCTAAATGGCCTTATTGGTCAAGGCGTGCCACAGGATTGGTCAACGCATATGATTGGTCATGAGCTAACGGCATTGTATAACCTTGACCACGCGCAAACGCTTGCGATTGTATTACCTGCGGTGATGTATGTGCAACGAGACAAAAAAGCCGAGAAAATCAAGCAACTTGGTGAGCGTGTATTTGGTATTGCAGCCGCAGACGAAGCACAGCAAATTGACCAAACGATAAAAGCAGTTCAAGACTTTTTTGAGTCGATGGCGGTGCAAACGCGTTTAGCTGATTACCAATTAGACGAAAAAGCAGTACAAGAAGTTATCGCTAATCTAGAAAAGAACGGCATGACGGCGCTAGGTGAGCACGGCGATATTGATTTAGCGAAGGCGAAAGAGATTTTAATGTTGGCGTTGTAAGCTTATTAAAATCACAAGAGCAGGCGGATCAGCGTCTGCTCTTATTTTAGCCCAGATAACATACAAAAAATTGCGTGATTGATATCGCTTTAAACACAAAACTTTAATCTATTATTGAAATTGGTTGCGTGAAATACTTGGTTTACCTCGCCTATCTTCAGTGCTAATCTACGGCAGTATTCAAAAAAGTTTAAGGAGAATTTGATGATTGTTTTATTGAGCCACCCGGTAAAAGTTGTAGCTAGGTGTGATTAGTAGACGCTAACTTTCGTCTCTTCTAAATTTTTACTCCTTTTACCCGGTGTGATGCCTAACGGGCTTCTCCGGGGTCAATGATATTCATTAACCCTGCTTGATTTTTGCAGTCTTTCTGCATTTTTGAGATTTTATAATGAATACATCTTATTCGCCAACACAGCTTGGTTGGCAAGCATTTTTTCAACAGCAACTGACACTCACAGAACTGGAATCATCAAATCTTGGCCGCGTGATAGCGCACCACAGAAGTAATTATTTAATCCAGTTGCAATCACGGCAAATTTCTTTAGCTACTCATGTATCACTGCCTAGTATGACGGTTGGTGATTGGGTTTTGTTGGATGAAAATTATCAATTTATTAGGCTATTATCCCGCAAATCGGTTATTTCAAGGAAAGCTGCGGGCAGTAAAGTCGCGGAGCAATTGATAGCCGCAAATATCGATAGCCTGTTTATTGTTTGCTCGCTAAATCAGGATTTTAATCTAAACCGGATCGAACGTTACTTAGCACTGGCTAATGAAGCGCAAGTGGAGCCAATAGTTGTTTTGACTAAGAAGGATTTGGTTGACGGTTGGCAACAGCAAGTACAACTTGTTCAGGAGTTGGACCCATTTTTGACAGTCGAAGCGATTAATGCGTTGGAGCCGAGCTCCGTTGAGTGCCTAAAAGCTTGGTGTAGCACGGGAAAAACGTTGTCATTTGTAGGTTCTTCTGGTGTGGGTAAGTCCAGCTTGGTGAACACGCTGTTAGGGTGTAAAGAGCAGCTCACCGGTTCAATCCGTGAAGATGATGCAAAAGGGCGGCACACAACAACTGCTCGCTCGTTACATTTTATGGACAATGGCTCAGTGTTGCTCGATACGCCAGGAATGAGAGAGATCCAACTAGCCGACTGCCAACAAGGGATCAGTAAAACATTTGCAGAAATTGAAGTGTTAGAAAGCGCCTGCCGTTTCAGTGATTGCTCACATCAAAATGAGCCCGGGTGTGCTGTTCAGCAAGCGATAGAGAGTGGAGAACTTGAAGTTAGGCGCTTCAACAACTTCATAAAACTAAGAAGTGAACATCAAAGAAACAACGTCAGCCTAAAAGATAAGAGAGACAAGGAAAGAGCACTTGCAAAGAAGTATCGTTTTGTACAAAGCGATACTAGAAGACTAAAAAAGGGCTACTGAGCAGTACTAGCTAGTTCTGTTTTATCTTAAAGCAAAGTGGACTCGCTCCACTTTGGTTTCGTTTTCTACGCTAAAGTACAGCTAAAGCGAAAAGCGGCTAAAAAGACACCCATTTAAATTTAGAAGAAACAGGGGGAGGCATTTAACGCTGTGACTACTCAAAAGCTATGTAAACTAAAAAGTAAACTCTAGATCTTTAATAACCCTTGATTGGATACTCCTAATTAAACTATTGTCTTTAAGTGCACCAGAAAAGCGGCCAGTTCTAACTCTCTGAACTTCCATATCAAATTCACATGGTTTTGAAGCTGCAATCTGCTCTAGATCTATGAGGTTAGCGCTTTTTGCATTAAATGTATTGCTTGTCGAGTTTCCAAATTGTGTTGAGAAAGAGCCTGTCACTAACCCGCCCGTATTATTCGGGCATGCATAGTTAACGATAAGAGATGTCTCACTCGCTAAGTCTATTCCATCAATATGAATTTCAATATCTTCATCATATCGAAAAGTTTTCTCTGCTTCGGGGTAAGTATCAGAAAGCCTAAAGGAAGCTCAACTGACGCAGAAGCATTTTCTTCCTTCTTCCGATTTAACTGGATAGTATATAGGCTGTTACCAGTTACAACTGAGGATCTGCCCTCGTAATCAATATCTAGAATGTCGGTATCTTTAATCAGTTGGATCGTCTGACCATTTACGATCGCTCTTAGTGTATCGCCTTCGCTTAAGTTTACATTAGAGCCGAACGAGTCCCCAACATTTAACTCGGCCACGATTCGGGCTCTTTCTCCATTTGAATTTATTGATATATCCGCACTAATTGCGTTTGTTTTCAAAAGATTAGATTCTGTTTCAGATGTGCAGGCCGTGAGAAATGTGCTGATACTGGCTACTGTTATAGGTAGCAGATAAAGTTTAGATGGTTTCATTTTTTACCCGTGATTCATTTAAAAACAGATTCTCCAATTTAGAAACAGAGATTGCAAGTTAAAAAATGTAATGGGATTATACGAAAAAAAGAAACAAAGTGGCACCCAGTCGAATTATGAGTCACACTTCAGAGCTCAATTTACAAGGGTTCTCTGACTATGGCAGAAACCAAAAAAACCTTCGTTCGTGCAAGTTTTGCAAGGTAGTGAGTTGAGTAACTTCCCCATCTGTCAGGGTGTTTCAAACACCAGAGAAGTTAGAATAAGATAGTCAGAATGAATATGTAGCGAACATAGCTATTTGGTACAGCAACGTGGTTGTACTGAATATTGTAGGTATAAAGTTCTTCAAGCTAAATCTCTCCTGTTTATGGATAATTAGCCATAATTCAAAATTATAGAGAAAGCTATGTACTGCTGCGCAGAAAATGGCAAAGCTTATCGACATCCACTATAACTTCAGCTCTGATTGATCAGCAAATAGTTAGCCAAGCATGTGTGTAGCCATTGTGCCGGTGAGAATCAATTGCACTGGGTTATTAGCGTCTCATTCAGAGAGGTAACTGCGCAATAAATTGGGGCCATACTATAGGAAATTCCAACATATTCAATCATGTAGAACTGAATCAATTAAAATGAGAGACTGCCTTAAAAACCAGTGTACGATGAAAGCAACGCCGCGTTGGACACTGAATATTTAGATAAGGTGATTAGGGCTTAGCTGTTAACAGGGCAGAGCTTATCTTCGGTTAATGGTTGTTAACGAAGTATGCTCTCACCCTGAATGAAAAAGGAACTCAAAACGCAGAAGAATTATTTAAGGCGAGTCATGAAAGATATTCTGAGAAAAATCACAGAGCAACCGAGTGCAAAGTTTATTAAAAAGTTACGCTAAGCAGAGCGGCTGTTAAAGCAAACAAAACGAGTAAAAACAAACTCTATAGCCTACACGAACCGGATGTTGAATGTATCTCTAAGGGAAAAAGTGCGAAGCCGTATGAGTTTGGTGTTAAAGTGAGTGTCGCGACAACATTGAAAGAGCAGTTTGTGGTTTGCGCTCATGCAATGAACTGTCGATAAAGATAATGCTCAGTCTGGATTGATTACTGATATAGTTCAGCCAGTCTGAGCATCAAAACCTCAATATTCAGGATCGACCACTTACTAACTCACTCACGCGTGAGTTTCTGATTATCCTAGCATGGCTATAACACACCTGTATTTTGTAGCTTTAGGTTGATCACTTGTACCGTTTACTCTGAGTGCGAATGGATGAAAAAATGAACGCCTTCACACAGAACTATCTCACTGTGGACAGCAAACTGATGCCATGAGTCCAACTGAGCTGAGGTGATAGTATCTTTTTTACCTGAAAGTATTGTCATGTGCTCTGCAATTAGGCTGCTTTGTTCGCATTTATGCTGCTCTGCGAGGTAAAAATCGCTCCTCAGTGTCGGCAGGAAAAGCTCGAGTAGCTCCATGTTACCCAATACTTCTGGCGGTGTACCATTGAGCTCCTTTATCACCTGAATGAATTGCGCATCATTCAGGCTGGTACAGTCTTTATCTAGGCAAGGTAATTTGGGCCCGGGACTGCCAGGTGCAACAAAGTGCTGAGGTTTACGATAACCTAAGTGAATTGCTCGGCGCACAACCTCAAGCGCGACTCTGCTGCCTAAGCTATGGTCAAATACCGCGTAATTACCATTCAAATCAGAGCTTAATTCAGGCTTCAGTGCGTCAACCAGTTGCGTCATCTCTGCGAACGGTGCAAGCTCGAAGTTTGATCCTCGGCCTGGAGGTTGAACAATACACAGTTCTATATGAGGGTGCAGCAGCTGCTGCCATGGGATAAATACGTGTGTACCTCCGCCTGCATAGGGAAAACATATCAGCTTAACTTTGGCTGCGGGTTTTTTACTGGTCTTATAATCCATTTATTCATTTTTAAATCAACTTATAGAGCTGACGTATTGATAATCATACATTGAGGCAATGCCTGACACTCATTATGAACTGCTTATCCAATGTAAAAAATATCGCGAGGATTCAACTCCTGTGACAAGAAATTCATTCATTGCTGATCTGAGTGAGCACAGATTAAATAAAAGACGTGTTTATTGTTCACCGCAGCTCAGTTGACTTGCTGCAACAAAAATTGCTGTGTTACTTTTAATTGCCCGAAAAATGTTAGAGCAAGTATCTACTGTAAGTTTATGAGTTTGTTTATCAAACTAGCTTGTACTGATATTAGGCTAAGGTAATACAGGCGAACGCCAGCATTATCAGTACAAAGCAGCCTGTAGGACAGACGACACGGTTAGGTATAAATGCGTAGTGAGGTTTACATGGAACTGAATATTAAGGACAGCATTGAAAGACACAAGCGTTCCACATCCGCTATTCAGGTAAAGCGTTTATTACTGTGTGCGGTTATTTGCTTACCACTGCTTGGCTATATGTTCTTTCCAACTGTACCAGTTATCAAGAAAGAAGAACTGAGGATCTCCAGTGTAAAGCAAGGAGAGCTGAAAATTGAAGTCGCAGGTTATGGCAAATTGCGCTCCTGAGATTTGCACGTGATTAGCAGCGATGACAAAGCGATTGTTGAAAAAGTATTTTACTATCCCGGTGATCGTGTTGAAGCCAATACCGTGATCGTAGCAATGAACAACCCAGAATTGGTGCGCAAGGTAGATCAAGCGAGGTTTGAACTAGTTAAGCATAAAGCGAGCATGGAAGAAAAAAGCTTCAGGATCAATACACGCTACTCGAGCAAGAGCAGGCGGTTCACAACTTGCGTAGCCAAATTCAGCTGGAAAAACTCAATCATGACGCACAGCTTGAGTTACATAAGAAAAATATTGTTTCAGACATTGATTTTGAGCGTACAACGTTAAAGCTGTCCGATCTTGAGAAGCAACTTGAAACCAGTATCGGCCGTCTAGCGTTTTTAAAAATTCTTCATGCAAAACGAATTGAGCTACAACAAAAAATTGAAGAGCAATTCCAGCTTAATTATGATACGGCTAAACAAATGCTGGATAGAATGCAAGTGACCGCGGGCATTGCGGGTATTCTCCAGGAACTGACGGTGGATATCCGCAGCAGCGTATCTGCCGGGGAAAAAAATAGCCTTGATGGGGTCTGACAGCAATCTGGTCGTAAGGTTAAAGGTTCCTCAATTTAATGCGGATAGAATCAATTTAGGTACACCTGGTCATATCCAGACCTTGGCGGGCAAGGTAGGCACTGTGGTACAGCGGAGCGATCCGACGGTCATTGATGGCAAAGTGAACATTGAAATGGCCTTGGTCGGCCAGTATGTTCCTGGGCTAAGGCCTGAACTCACGGTCGATGGTAATATTGAAATTGATACAATCAAAAATGCCCTCTACATTGAGTTACCTGAAAGTGTTAGGGCAAACTCGGAACAAGATTTGCTCAAAGTGGTCGATGACACCGGGCATTGGCAAAAGCTCCGGTTTGGTATGCAGTCAGACAGCCTTATCGAGATTAAAGGCGGTGCGGCTGTTGGGGATCGGTTTGTATTATCTCCCTTGGCTAATTTTAGTGACGCAGTAAGCCTGAAATTAGAATAACAAGCGTTCAGATATAAAGATGCATCTAAATTGACATTAGCATGCGTTTTGCTAGGTACTTGATGTGTCTGAATTATGAGCTGGAATATGCAGTGTTAAAGCATGCCATCTATAGTATTATAAATAAAATTTAACAATCAATAGTTTAAGGCATGAAGTATTTTTTTATAACAACAATATTTTTAAGCTCATTTTTGCTATTTGGGATCCAGCCCATGGTCGCAAAAATCATATTACCGTATTTTGGCGGGGGGAGTGCGGTGTGGACTGCCTGTATGCTTTTTTATCAGAGCTTATTATTGGTTGGTTATCTTTATTCATTTTGTATTAGTAAGCTGAGAACTGTCTATCAGCAGCTCGCGGTGCACAGTGTGTTGCTGGTTGTCGGAATGGCACTGATGCCGCTTAGTCTGGAGTCAATTGCGACGACGGAAATTTCAACACAGCCGTTTTTTGATATCTTCACTTTACTGTTGCTGGGAATAGGTGCGCCGTATTTTGTGCTGTCGGCCACTTCGCCACTACTTCAGTATTGGCTTAGTCATTCGGTAAAAAGCGTTCAGGTCTATCGGCTGTATTCAGTTTCGAACGTTGCAGCCATGATGGCACTGTTTTGCTATCCATTGATCATCGAATATAACTTGGCGCTGTCTATGCAGGTCTGGATGTGGTCAAGCTTGTATATCGCATTTTCTTTGTTCAATTTTTACTGCCTTTATCAGGTCTATCGCAATACGAACAAGAAAGCCACTCAGCCAGTTCAAACAGCGCAATCTAAGCTGGCATCAGGGGTAAATATCACCAGATGTATTAAGTGGTTTTTACTCTCTGCGACAGGTGTTATTCTGCTTGTATCGACGACCAACAACCTGACGATCAATGTCCCACCGATCCCTTTCTTATGGACTTTACCGCTGGCGTTATATTTACTGACATATATATTGTGTTTCTTCGATGAGAGAGTGTATCTTAAGTGGTACTGGAACCTTATGTTTTCTGTTGTATCCTTGGTGGCACTGTTTTTATTCTCTATTGGCTCGCAGTTTGCGATCACTGAACAAATCTGCCTGTATCTCGTTGTGTTGTTTGTTGCTTGTATTATCTGCCATGGTGAAATAGCCAAATCTAAACCAGGCAACGAAGACATGACCCTGTTTTACCTGATACTGGCTGCTGGCGGATGTGCAGGTAGTGTATTTGCGTCCATTCTAGCCACTGAATTGTTTACTCAGTACTATGAGTACATTGTTGGTATATGCTTGGTCTTTGTGTTGTCCATTGCAATGGAATGGCAAAAACAGCAAGGGAAAGTAGAGCGCAAATTGGTCTACCTAAATGTTGTAGGTTGCTTGGTGTTTGTCAGTTTGTTTTACCTGATGCAAAGTCAGTTTAATAAATATAATGTTTACGAATCTCGTAATTTTTTCGGTATTATACAGGTGAAGGATATTGTGAATATCGATAATCCACAACGCAGGCTAATCGATGGCTACACGTCGCATGGGGCGCAAGCATTGGCTCATCAAGGTAAGCCCATGCCATTAAGTTACTATCGCCCGGAAACAGGCGTAGGTGTTATGCTCAACCTGATGGCTAATAATGGCTCAGGTAATAAAGTGGGCATTATCGGTCTGGGTGTGGGGGCATTAGCATACTATGGGCAAGCACAGGATGAATTTGTATTTTATGAGATCAATCCGGATGTTGAGTATGTTGCTAAAAGATACTTTAACTACCTGACAACCTCGGCGGCAACTATAGATGTGCGCTCCGGCGATGCGCGGGTGAGCTTAGCTAATGATTACCAGCAAAATGGTGCTCATGGGTTTGACATGCTCATTGTGGATGCGTTTTCAAGTGACTCTATTCCTCAGCACCTATTAACCAGAGAAGCGCTCGCCTTGTATGAGCAGCACCTGGCGGCTGATGGGGTGCTGGTGTTCCACATTTCCAACAGTTACCTAGATCTGAGAGCGATTATGTCTGGTATCGAAGCGCAAAGTGGCTTGCAGTCTCGGTACTTTAAAACATCGGACTCCGCGACCGATACAGATCAAGCTGAGTGGGTGATATTCACTAGCAATATGCGCTATTTGGCTGATCCTCAAGTGGTGAGTAAGAGTGTGCCGCTGCGGGAAGTGAGTCAGAATGTGATCCAATGGAGCGATAACCATTCCAGCCTCCTTTCGGTGATCAAGCTATGAAAGCGGGGCGCCATCATAAAAGGGTGGCGCCTGAAACAGAGAGGTTTTTTTAATCGGATATTTGTGCAGTTTGGAACTGGCCATGTCTGGCGCAGCTCTAAGCTGTCCTTAAATGTAGTGCTAGTAGGTAAACGCTGGTTGTATCTGACTTATGTTCAACAAGTCGCATACACTATCGTGATGCCAACGCCAAAACGATACCTGGTAAGCCTTGTCCTAGCAATAATTAGGGGAGAATGCAGGTGAAGTTCGGGAGAGTTATTTTTCTCAGGGGAATTTATGGGGTCTGTTTTAAAAAGGTTTGTGCTTCTGCTGCTGATTATGCTCGGTATCGCATTGGCCTATATTTTCACTACGTTTAAGTTTAATAGCTTTCTTTACTACAATCTTATTGGATAGGTTACATCCAATAAAATGAAAAATATTTTTTGCGATATCGATACTGATTGTTGTAATTTGCATTTGGTCTTCTCCCATTTTGATTGTTTGCAATTCAATCATGGCGCACCGATGCCGAGTGTGGGAGGAGACCATTACATCAGGTTACTTAGTAACGTAATACAGCATGCTAAGCCTAAAACAGCATTTACCATTCACGCTGTATGCTCATGAATATACAGCGTATTTTTAAATTGCGATTGTGGATAATAGAGTTGGGGTAGAAGCTGATATTCGCAACAAGATATTTGAGCTGTTTTATACATAGAGGCATCATATTGGCAATTTTTGCCTTTGGCTAACTTATTAGTGCTGCAACAGCTCTGTGGCGAGATACATTGTGAGGAGTCTTAATTAGGGGGCGAAAAACTCTGTTTTTCTGTAGCTAAACACGTGGGCAAAGTGAGTGCACGTTCATTGCTGTCAGAGCCAGAGAGAATAAACACAGTCAATGTTAAAGGCTTTGCTTTATTCGCTCTATCCGTTGCTCAAAACTTGGGTGTGTGCTTAACCAACTATGCTGCTCGTCGTTTTCCTTGGCGAGTTTTTCAAATATAGAGATCATCGCAATACTATTACCATACAGCGCCATTAGCTTATTGTGCGCGTACAAATCAGCCTCGAGTTCAGCGTGCTGAGAGTAATTTTGGTTGATACCTAACATTGCGCCCTGCATCATAAGATCTGAGAGCGCAGAGATGTCACCCAATACGACACTCAAACTGACAAATACGATAGACGAGCTAACAAGAGATTCCATGACGTGATTATGCTCGACATGACCAATCTCGTGGAGTAACACTGCGCTAAGCTCTTGCTGAGTAGACGCCAGTTCGACCATGTTATCGGTGATCACAATAGTACCATTGGCCAATGCCATGGCATTGGCTTTATCTTTCCACTGCCTAAATTCAAGTTTAAATTCACGTTCACTCGATGCATTGGCGCCAAGTAATGAGACAAATAAAGCTCGAGTCTCTTGCTGCTTGATTTCACTTAGCTTTGACTCCGAGAATTCCGAGTTATCTAGCTCGTTTAGGCTTCCTTCGTCGATGATTTGGTAGATTTGTTTGGGCAGTGAGGCTGAGATCTCTTCAGCGAAGTAAGGCACGCCTTTGGTATAAAACTGATAACCACTAAATAAAACGACCACTACCGTGGCCGCTATAATCCAAAGCCACTGCGTTTCTTTAGATTGTTTGATTCTGCTGTGTATCTTTGAGCTCATCTAGCACTTCTCGCATCACATCGATGTTGTATTTTCTCACTATTTTTTGGCTATTAAATAACTGAGGTAGCTCAATTAAGCACACTAAAATTAGCAGTATCCAGCCATAAAAGAGAATAAGCGCAAGCCCTATTAACATCAAGGTTAGATTAATAGCACCACGTGCAGTTTTACCCAGATAAAAGTGATGTAAACCTGCAGCAAAGAAGTAATTGAGTACGGCGTAAGTATCAGGATCTTTTACTAGCTGTTCTTCTAGTTGGTAGTACTGCCTGCGCGCTTCTGGACTTAGCTGAGCAACTTGATTTCTCAACGCTTCTTCTTGTTCTCTTAATGCTATTTCGTCCATGCAAACTCCTAGGATTAGGTTATGGTAGGGGATCTGATTTTACTTCAATACAATCTGGATCATTGCAGCGCCTGATCCGACAAAAACCGATACGTACGCCTTTAAAGAAGCCGTATTTTTCGATTGCTTGATAGGTATATTCAGAACATGACGGCGTAAAATTACAACTTATATTGAAGTGGGCTTTTGCTCCACCATTCGCTTGATAGCGGCGAATGGCAGACAGAGCAAAGCGTTTAAGCACGTTTACGACCCAGTGTTAAGATCACGGCTTCGCGGCTCCAAAATAGCATAAAACGTTTGTTTTCGATAACTTGGAAAACAAGCTGCCAGCCATCTTGCGCTTCCATATTTAATGTTGCTTCAAGCTTTTTTAACGGTAATCCACTTGAGCCAAGTAATAGTGTACCACAGCCACCTTCAACTACATGGATAACTTTATATTCGTCGTATTGGGTCATAATACATCCCTGATTTAATTAGAATAAGTGAGATTTAATTCTATAGTAGCCAAGTAATCGCGACAATAGCGATTTCGTTGTTATTTTTTTAATTACAACAAAGTTTGATATTACTCATGAATAAAGCAAGACGTTACCCCAAGTGACCACTCTACAACGGCTTCAGCATGCAGTTTGGTCGTGTCATAAAGAGGGACTTGAGTATGCACTTGTTGAACGAGCAAACCTATTTCTGTGCAACCTAAAACTACCCCTTCAGCCCCTTGTTGATAGAGTGTATCGATGATGTCTAGATAAGTTTGCCTTGAGCTTGCGTTGACTTCACCGCGACATAATTCGTCATAAATTATGTTGTGAACTAAAGTTTGTTGGTCACCATCAGGTGTTATGACCTCAATGCCGTGAAGGTCTTGCAATCGTGCTTTATAAAAGTTTTGCTGCATCGTAAACATTGTACCCAATAACGTAACTCGCTTTACGCTGTCATCTTTAAGTCGCTTCGCGGTTGCGTCGGCAATATGCAGTATCGGTAATCCTGACGCTGCGCTAATTTCATCTGAAATTTTATGCATGGTGTTGGTACAGATCACAATGGCATCAGAGCCTGCAAGCTTCAACGAAGTAGCAGCACCAGCCAAAATGGTGGTCATTTTTTGCCAATCACCAGCTGCTTGAAGCTCTGCAATTTCGGCAAAGTCGACGCTATACAAGCAAAGCTTAGCACTGTGTAGCCCGCCAAGCTTTGCTTTAACGGTTTGATTGATAAGCTGATAGTAGCTTTGTGTTGACTCCCAACTCATACCACCAATTAGCCCAAGTTGTTTCATAGTGATTGCTCGTTATTTGCTGATAATAACGACAATAACGGATCTGGATTGAAACTTGAACCATCAGCCTAAGGCGAGTTGACGGTTTTTCTTACTCTTGAGTTTCTTACGCTTTCTTTGCCACCATAAATATAACCCAGTAAAACCAAGCAATACGGGGGCGAGCCCCATAATACACCAAATTATTTTACTGGTAAGCCCTGCAAAGTGGCCAAAGTGGAGTTTTCTAAAACTGTCGATTACCCGGTCTACAGTAGACGCCGTTCGAATATCGTAGGCAAAGGTTTGTTTACCAGATTGCGCGTCAAAGCTAACCGTTGCTGCATAGTTACTAATGAACGGGTTGGCATCGGCGACGCTGCCAAAAATGGTAATGCTGGTTTGCTCTGGCTCAAATGGAAATAGCCAGTAGGTCGGTTTAAGTCCGTCAACCGCACGATGGCTTTGGGTCATCATGGCATCAAAATCTAATGAGTGGTTAAACATTGTGTGGGTGACAATATGGTGCTCATCTTCTTGATGCTCAAAAGCCTCGTGGTAATACTCCACTGCATTAAAGTAAACGCCAGTAATGCCGAGCGCGAGTAATACCGGCGCACTCCAAATACCAATTACCTTATGCAGGTCGCTCATCATGACGAGTCGAGGAGCTTGTCGTCTAAAGCTAAAGAATCGTCGCCAAAAGCGCCGATATATCACTAAGCCGGACACACCAAGCAAAGTAAAAAGTATGGCAACAACTAAACCGATAACGACACCCATGTGTGGAAAGGTTTTGCTCACATCATCAAGTAGTAAGGTGTAATGTAGGTGGAGAATAAAATCAGTAAAATCGCTGTGAATACCCACAGGTTCGCTTAGCATTTTTCCCGCGTAAGGATCTAGATACGTTTTGAACCATGTGTCTGTATCATGCTTTAATAAATAGACTCTATCAGCTTCGTAGCCATCATCGAATATTTCCCAGCTACCAATTTCATAATTTGGGTGGGTGTCTGCGACATAATTAACGAGCATCTTCATGGGCTGACGTTGGACGTCTTGGTCCTGATAAGTCAATGTCGCTTGCTTTGGAAGTAATAGGCTATCTATCTCGAACTTAAACACCAACATGCTACCTGTGACTGACATAACGGCGAGCGGCAGTATCGCGATTAATGCCATTGCACTGTGCCATTTAAATAGTGTTTTACGCATTGTTTTCCTTTGAGTTAAAGCTAAATGAGAATGAATAAATGGATGAATTTACAGACTGAATTAACAAGGACACCCACCTTAATGCTTGCAGGCGCGTTAAGGTGGGTGTCCGTTTAAATCTTTCAGTCTATGTCCTTCCGTAAGCTCTCCTAGATGAATGACTAAAAGCGATAGTGAAGACCAACATCGGCTTTGCGCTCAGCCCCCATCCAGCAGTTACTTTCGTCATAGCATGCACCAACGTATCGCTTGTCACTGAGGTTACTAATGCTAAAAGTGATCCTAGCTTGCTCGTTGAGTTCATAATCAAAGGCGATGTCGAATAAGGTATAGGATGGCACGGTATCTGAGTTATATTTGCCAACATAACTCTCGCCAACATACCGAGCACCAACACTTACTTTAAGTGCGTCTAGCAGGCTTGGATAATAGTTTAACCAAAGCGAAGCGGTGTTATCTGCAACCCACACTAAGCGTTTCCCTACCAAATCTTGGTCTAATTCATTTTTAGTGACTTTCTGGTCTAGATGCGTGGCATTAAACTGCACATCGAGTTGTTGGTTAAAGGTGTGAGAAGCTTCGAGCTCAATACCTTTGGATTGGATTTCACCGGCTTGAGTTTTCGTGACAAAGTCTTTGCTGTTAATGATTTCGTTCTGCTTAGTGAGATCGAATAGCGCAAATGTTAGCTGTGTATCGCGAGATTGATATTTAACGCCAAGTTCCCATTGTTCTGCTTCAGTTGGCTTGAAGGCTTGTTGAGTTACGCTATCTTCTCCTGCAACGGGTTCAAATGACTGACTATAGCTCACGTAAGGTCGCCAACCAGAATCCAGCTGATAAAGTGCGGCAATCCTCCCGGTGAGTTGGGTGTCATCAATATTTGATTCCGTTTGCCACTCGGTGCCAGCGTAGTTTTTATCAGCAGTAACATCACTGGTGAAACTGTCGTATCTAAGACCTGCCAAGAGGGTCAATGCTGATATTGTCACTTCGTCTTGGATGTAAAACGCACGGTTACTTTGTTCAATATCGTGCGCTTCGGTATAGAAGTTAAGTGGCAAAGCGCTGACATCAAATGCTGCATAATTGGGCGCTGCTAGGTTGATGTTTGGTGTGCCTGTCCCGAGTGTATCCCAATACCCTACGGTTGAGCTTAAGCTTTTGTATTCGAAACCTAAGAGCAAGTGATGTGATGAGTCGCCAACTGTAAAGTGAGTAGACAATTGGTTGTCTAAAACATAGCCATGTTGCGTTTCATCGGTTTTATATGCTGAACGGACAAGTATGGTGTCGCTATCGGCAATTAAATTTTGGTTATAGGTATTTTGCTGCAGGCCTTCTGCATCGGTGTAACGCCAGTTGGCAAATAAAGACCAATCGTCAGACAAACTATGTTCCAGCTTTAGCCCTGCCATTAGCGTTGTTCTATCAAAATTAGACCAATTGATATCGCCTGCAAATGCATCTGCATCTAGATAACCATAACTTGCGCGCGCAAGCGTACCAACGCTATGTAAGGGGGTAGATGGTATGGCTTTGGGATCGTCTTGGTAATAAAGCTGTGCAGTTAACGCCGTATCATGGTTCGGTTGCCAGCGCAGCGAAGGTGCAAATACAGTGCGTTCTTCTTCCGTTGTTTTTTGCTGGCCATCACTTGTTCTTGATAGCGCAATGGCTCGATAGCTTAGTTCATCAGAGATAACACCTCCATGATCAACGCCGATTTCTTTGAGCGCTCTGCTACCGACTCTCAGGCGAACCTGTGTTTGCTCAGTGCCATTGGCAAGCTTTGCTATTTGGTTCACCATGCCACCTGGCGGTGCAGAGCCGTAAAGTACTGACGCTGGGCCTTTTAGTACCTCAATGGTGTCGGTGGCAAAGGCATCAACTTGAGGATATAGATTCCAAAGATTATTGGATTGCAGTTCTAGGCCATCGTAATAATTTCGATAAGATTCAAAACCACGAATAGTGTATTGGTCAAAAATGGTGACTGTACTGCGGCTTTCTGGTGTGATACCAGAAACATAGCGTAACGCAGCATTGACCGAGTCAGCTTGGCGTAGCTGCAGGGTGTCTTGATCTATATGAGAAATAGAAAAGGGCGCGTTGATTGGTGTTAAAGACGACTTTGTTCCGGTACTTTTATATTGGCTGCCCTGAACTTCTATTCTTTCTAACTCATCTTTTTGGTTTTCATTGGCACTGGTGGTTTGAGAAAGCAGTGAGAGGCACACTGCAGCATAGAGCGTGTTGATTTTCATTGTTCTACTACTATGGATAATGAGAGTGATTCTTATTATATATATTTTGCACGGTTCAGTTTTGTCTAAGAGTGCACTCGTTGTGAAATTTGCTTGGGTGAAAGAGAAAATAATTGCTTAAAACGGCGGCTGAAGTGCGCCTGATTTTTAAATCCGCTATCAATAGCAATTTGATTTAATGATGCAGAGCTATTGAGTAAGTCAAAATAAGCGTGAGTGAGTCTGGTGCGGATCAGATATTCACTGGCACTCAGATCAGATGCGGCAAAGAGTTTGTGAATATAACGTTTTGACCAGCCAGAGTGCTCACAAAGCATATCGATACAAAATGCTTCATCACTTGCATGTGCAGAGATGAGCCGTTTTAACTCCGCCAGCGGCGACCTTGGTAATTGAGTCGGCTGGCAAGCACTTAGCTGCAGTAAAATTTCATCTTCAAGCCATTTTGCCGCTGTTAAATTTAGCGTTGTGGCGGTTAAGGCGCTTTTGAGTAATGTTGTTAGACCAGAGGGAATTGTCAGCGCTTGTCCATGCAAAAGCCGCTTGCCGGTTCGAGCTACGAGCCAATTGATTGGAAAGTTGAAGCTAACAGCGTGGTATTGTGTCGGAAGGTGAAACACATGTTTTTGATTTGCTTCAAGGTAGATTAACTGTGTTAGATCAGCACGCTGCAAGGATTGCTCAGTCAGCCACCAACCATTTCCTTCAGAGATAAGGATCAAACTACCATAGTTTTCAGGCATCATCGCCGCAGTTTGCGCAGTGCGATGGTAAACAATGCCATCGAGCTTTACTTGCGAGATACTACTACAGATGAGCGGCACTTCGGTGTGTAGTTCACCGTCAGACACATGGTCATAAAACCCTTGATGTAATAATTGGCTGTAGAGATCTAATACAATACTCATTAAAAACAAAAATGGTGGCTCAAACGAGCCACCACTGTACTTGTTTTTTCAATAAACCCCAAACGAAATGAGATTTATTTGTAATAAAGCCAATTAATAGCTTGCAACAAGTGTTACGCCAGAGAAGCTAGAATAGCCACGCAACTTGATGTAATAGGTTGCACCTTGGCCTGAACTTAAACTACAAGATTCATTATTACCATTTAAGAACGGACGACAGTCATAGGTTGATGTCGTAGGTGCTGCACCTTTACGAACATACAAGTCTGCATCGCCAGAGCCGCCAGAGCTTGCAACTGTCAAGGTTACATTTGCTGGAACATCAATGGTGTATTGCAACTCTTGGCCAGATGCACCAGCTAGACCACTTACTGGGATGCCGTTTTCTAGGCAATTGCTACCACAGCCACCTGGATCAGATGAGT
Organism: Pseudoalteromonas maricaloris; assembly: GCF_024746855.1. Taxonomy (NCBI): domain Bacteria; kingdom Pseudomonadati; phylum Pseudomonadota; class Gammaproteobacteria; order Alteromonadales; family Pseudoalteromonadaceae; genus Pseudoalteromonas; species Pseudoalteromonas maricaloris. The sequence continues at coordinate 1,259,849 of NZ_CP024626.1, forward strand.
AAGTACCTGTGAGGGTCGCATTTGCATACGCAGCGTAACCATTTAGCATCACATACCAATCACCAGCAGTCGGATTAGTGAAGTCGCATGATTCATTGTTACCATCCAGATACGGGCGACAAGCGTAACTATTTAGCGTTGGTTGAGTGCCTTGCTGTACATACAGGTCGGCATCGCCAGTACCACCAGCAAGTGAGAAGTTCAGCGTGCTAGCACCTGCTGGAACAACCAACTTATAGAAGGTTTGCTGACCAGATGCACCAGATGCATTGACGCCTTGGCCATTAACTAGCTCTGTGATTGGATCTGGATCTGGGTCCGGATCAGTGCCATCAGCTAGTGTATAAAGTAGCTCGTTAGGTGAACCGCTTTGTGGGTTAGAGACTTTACCTTTTGATGAGCGTTGGCTCAGCAAGCTATCAATTTGTGACGGGCTTAGACTTGGGTTTTCATCCAAATATAGCGCAACAGCACCCGCAACGTGCGGAGCAGCCATCGAAGTACCGCTGATGGTATTGGTTGATGTATCTGAGTTATACCAAGCAGAAGTAATACTTGAACCCGGTGCATAAATGTCTAGACAGTTACCATAGTTTGAGAAACTAGAACGGGCATCGCTGCTTGTGGTTGAACCCACAGTGATTGCATTGGCTGCACGTGCTGGTGAGTAATTACAGGCATTGCTATTGTCATTACCCGCCGCAACAACAAAGCTAACGCCTGAGGCAACTGCGTTGTTCACTGCGTCATCAACCGCTTGAGAAACGCCACCACCCAAACTCATGTTAGCAACGGATGGGCCTGATGCATTGTTTTTAACCCAATCGATACCAGAGATAACGCCTGAATATGAACCCGAGCCGTTACAACCCAATACTCTTACGCCAACGATATTGACGTTTTTCGCTACCCCATATTCACCGCCACCAATTGTGCCTGCAACATGGGTACCATGACCGTTACAGTCTGTTGCATCATTGTCATTATCAACAAAGTCATAACCATGTGATGCACGGTTACCAAATTCATTGTGACTAATGCGAACACCCGTATCGATAACATAGGCCGTTACGCCAGTGCCATCAAAATCATAATGGTAGTTTGAGTTTAGCGGTAGATTACGTTGATCGACGCGATCTAGACCCCAAGTTGGATTTGCTTGGTCGCCGCTTGCTGTGATAGCAGGGGTCACTGTAACCACTTGGTCTTGTTCGATATAGTCAATATTTGGGTTATTAAGCAGACCTTTTAGTTGCTTTGCCGATGCATTAATCACCACACCGTTTAGCACGCCACCAAACTCTTTTGTAATGCTTACGTTATGTTTATTCTGTAACGCTTTAGCTTGCTTATTAGCGAAGGCTGCAACCGCTTTACTGTCTTTGACATTTAAAACAGAAGGTGTTGTGAACACCACAATATACTGATCATCGATTGCTTTGTTTGACTCTACGCTAAGTATTTTAGCGGCTTGTGCGTTGACTGAGGTCAAACCCGCTAATACTGCAAAACTAATAGCACTTAATTTACGCATTTTGTTGTTCCTTGCATGTTGTTTTGTTTAATTGTGTTTACCAATCTCAAGGTTATGAACTTATCTAGCTGCTGTAGACGCGTTATTCACCAAAGTTCAACGCTTGATTGCGTTTGTTTTGAGATAATGAACAACGCCAGCTAAATAAAAATTGCACATAATTTCGACTGGTTACACTAGGATAGAAGTAAAGCTTAAAAAATAAACAAAAAATACAAAAAAAATTTACAATATGTTTTTTAATGTATAGGTTAGCTGACCAAATAAGTGCGAGGTTTATCCTTTTTCTTTATATATTATCAATAAATACAGTTAGTTAATTTTGATTTTAGAGAGGGGTAACGCGACAGGGCAAGAGGAATAAATAGGCTGAAAAAATTCCAAATGAGTATAGAGTATGTGACTTTTTGTTAATTTATCTTTACATTTAAGCTTGGTTTTTGACTTTTGAATTGTAAACAAGGACAAAGCCAATCAAGGTGAAAACCATGCTTATTATTAAACCTGGTTGATACAGCTTTTACTTCTCTTAGACCCTCATTTTCTATGCCGCTTTGTTGAATATCGCGGTTATATAGCAACTTTAAAGCCACTAAACCATCCCAAGTTAAGCCCTTTTTGCAGTAACTGCATCACCATTGCTGTGCCTTGTGCTAAATCATCACTTTGCTCAGCCGCATATTCACAGACAAAACTAAACGGCAGTGCGTTCTTCATGCTTTGTAGACAAGCAAATTCGGCTTCCGTTAACGAGTGATACCCAGTGCGCATATCGCGCTCTCGGGCAAGTACCCAGTAGTTCGGTTTTGTCGACACTTCAGGGACTGCTGTACTGTTCTTTAACGCTTGCCAGCTGTCGACCGCATTATGTGTAAATCCCAATAAGTGAACGCTGGGGTGAAAAGTAAACTGCAAGTTTGGAAATTGTGCTGCTGCAATTTTTTGTAGGTGCACAAGTCCCAATTGAGGCGCATCTTCTGCGTCAAATGCACTGAGTAATGTACGTTCAAATTGTGCGATTTCAGTGAGAATAGGGTAGAGCTTAAATGGCTCAAATTGGCTTAAATATTCAGGAAGCGCGTCGCCAAACTGGCGCAATGAGGTCGAACGTGAAGGAAAGTGCTGTAGATAGCCCGAGAACATCTCATCAAACAGGGCATCACCCAAATAAAAGCCAAGCATTTCGTGATCTTGTTCTAACACTTTTTTTAATCTGATGTGGTAAGCGTTAGTGTATATTTGCGCACGTTGCGCGACATTCAGGCCACTTTGATATTCAATTTCAGCCATTAATTGGCTGTCATCGCCTTTTAGCATTGCAATAAAGGCGTGCTGCAGCGCGGCGAGATCAGCCATATGTTCTCCAACTGCTAGGGGCTATTCCTTTGGCCAAGTTCAGCTCTTGTAACAATCCCGCGAGCTCAGGAAAGTTATCATCACGCTCAATCATGGTGTTAATGGGAGATCTGTTTTGAGTATATTGTCGATATAAACTCCATACCTCTTCGCAAATTGGTTGGTCGTGCGTATCAACAATATGGGTCCCAAAATCGCTATGGCCGGCCAGGTGGATTTGCGCGACTGCTTGTGTTGGTATGGCGTTTAGGTAAGTTATTGAATCGAATTGGTGATTGCGTGAGCTTACATATACATTGTTGATGTCGAGCAATAACTGGCATCCGGTACGCTGGTGTAATTCGCTCAAAAACGCCCACTCTGTCAGCTCAGATTGTTTGTAGTTTAAATAACTTGAGACATTTTCAAAGATCATTGGACGCTCAAGGTAATCTTGTACTTGATTGATTCTTGCGGTGAGATGTATCAGCGCTTCTTCAGTGTAGGGAAGTGGCAATAAATCATGGCTATTAAATTCGCCTAAGCTGCTAAAGCAGAGGTGATCTGACACCCATTCGGGTTCAACCCGTGCGATGGTGCGTTTAAGTTGCGCAAGGTAATTCATATCTAGGGGCGAAGTACTGCCTATTGACATCGATACTCCGTGCATCACAATGGGGTAGTGCTCTTTAATCTGCGAGAGGTAATACCAAGGCTTGCCGCCGTCGACAAAGTAATTCTCAGAGATAATCTCAAACCAATCTACTTGTGGCTGAGTGTCGATAATAGCGTCAAAATAACACGTGCGTAGGCCAAGACCAAAGCCCAGAAAGGGTACTGACATAATTGCGCTCTTTTAATGCATTGTGCGTGTTTATCTATTGCAATAATAAGCTTGATAGATAAACACGCGCCGAGGTTAAAGCTTATTAGCTTTCCGCTTTGCCACCAATGTCAGCACAGGCCTTTGCTGGCATGCTGACAAATCCAGTCCCTTTGCAAGAAGCGTGTCCCGCACAAGCATTACTTGCGGTTTTACAATCGTTATGGCCTCCGCAAACGTTGACATCGTGGCAGTGCACAAGGTCGGCCTTTGCGACACTGCCAACCCATGCGTCTTTTTGATTGCCACCGACATCACTACACGCTTTACTCGGCATGGCAACAAAGCCTGTGCCTTTGCAAGAAGCTTGTCCTGAGCAGGCATTACTGGCTGTTTTACAATCGTTATGTCCACCACAAACATTGACGTCATAACAATGCACTAAATCTGTTTCAGCTGTCGCAGCTTGTGCGCTTGTAGAATTGTTTTCTGTGCTATTACAACCCACTAAACCCGCTACCATCATCGCCATTGCAGCGCCCGTTAATGCTTTCATGTTTTTAATCCTCTTTGTTATCTATTAACGTGCTTAGCTTCGGCCAAGGGGCTGCTTATCTTTCAAGTTTGTTTTTGCAGCAGTTTGATTGCCATTTATACAAGGCAGAGCCAGCGTAGCATAGTTGTTCTATGTAAGTCTGGCGATAACACAGTAGAAATGCCAATCAAGCGCTGCCCTTCGGGTTCACCTGAGTGTGCTTCGTTCTTTGTTGCTCAACTTTAGCTTAGCCCACTATGCGGCAAGTCGAGCGCCGCGATCAAAACTCACTCAGGAGAACGAAAATCAAACAGCAAAGGTAAGCAGCCCCTGGGATTATCGAAACGCAGTCACGTTATAAAAGACCTAGTAACCGCAAGATCCATTTCAGTGTAGAAGAAAAAATGGGGGATAAAGTTAAATCTTACGAAAATAGGAAGGCGTTAATCCCGTCCAGCGCTTAAATGCGCGGCGAAAATTAGTGATGTCGCTAAACTGTAAAGCGGTTGCAATTTGTTCATTGGAATAGCCTTGCTCGGTCACGTAAAACATGGCTTGTTGACGATGCAGTCTGTCTTTTTCGTTAATAAAAGTAGTCTGATGTAGCTTGAGTTTGCGTTTAAAAGTTGCAGCGCTCATGCCCATTACTTCGGCGATTTGCTCACTATGATATTTAGGATATTTTAATTGTAAGCGATGCAGTTGGGCGAGAAATCCACGCTGTGGTGAGGGCAAGGCCTTTAGCTGCCGAGCCACTAAATAAGGAAAAGTGCCAACTTGTCGCTGAGCTAAAGCTTGGTTACTCATTACAATGGCAAAATCACTGTGATCAAAGCTGTAAGCTAGGTGTATATGGCTCAGGTATTGCGCGACTTGTTTTGGCTTTGTATACGGAAACTGCAATGTTAATGTGGTTTCTGGGCTGCGCCACTTAAGGTAGCCACAACAAAGACTTGCCATTGCTTCGCATAAAAATCGCGTGACCGCAGGCTTACCTTCTGCAATGGCGGGTGAAAACAGTAAATGGCAGCTTGTTTCTGTCTGGAGTTTTCTAATGTGGTAAAAAGGCAATATATCCAAACCTTTAAGCAGTAGAACTTTGAGTAATTGCTGTATGTTGTGGCAATTAAATAGCAGCTCGGCATGGAGACTGATCAGCGTATTAAGTAGGTATTGGCCGTAAATAAAACTGACTTCCTGACAGCTCGCCTGACTGACAAGGTTGCTTACTATTGTTTCAAATTGCTCATAACTAATGCAGGTTGGATTAGCGTGCAGATCGGTATAAAACAATTTACTGCCTTTCAAAATGACGTCTGCATGTACACCACGCTGGGAAGCCAACTCCACCAAGGGGAGTGCAAAGTAGCGACTCGCAAGTTGTTTTGTTTGGCATTCAAAATAGGACATTAAGCCGCAGCTTCCTTGGCCTGATTCAGCTCGTTCACAAGCGCTGCTATCAGAGATTCAAATTCACAGTGTTTGTCATCAACTTCGATACAGCTCCATCTCACTGCACTATATTGCGGCTGGTTTTCACCGTCATCATAGTTGGCATGGCGGGCGATAAATTCAGCCGCACGGTTGGCAAAAGCTTGGGCTTGAATATGGTTGGTTTGTGGGTGAACGACCACAAATTTATCTGCTGCAAAACGACATAGCAGATCACTCTCTCGCATGCTCAAAGAGAGCATATCGGCAATATCGCGCAGTAACTGATTACTTTTTTGCATACCATGCTGGCGAGCGTAAGCGGAAAAATCACATATATCGAATAGTGTTAAGCAAAATGGGCTATTGCCATTGGCAAGGCGGGATTGTTCATGGCGAACTTGATTTTGCATATACTCAACGCTGTAGAGGCCGGTGACAAAGTCGGTCATGCTGTGGTCACGATAAAAACGCTCTTTTTTCATTAGGGTTTGATTGAATATGCTTTGTTCTTTATACCAGTAAAAGGCTGAAATACTCATCAGCACCATGCCAAAGCAAGCAGGGATCGCTTCAAAACTGGTTAAATAATGGGGCGTGAATACCACCATCTCATCCAAAAAATCCCACAGCATAGAAACATACATGGCACTCAACCCTGCAAACAGTAGGTTAGTGACGAGTCCTTTTGGTCGAGTGAGCAAGGTCACCGCAATCCAAATCAGTGTCATCAGCGTGAGGCCACCTTCACCAAGGCTATCGAGCCAATTGACGTCCGACAGTGGTCGCAGTACTGAGGTATAGGCCGTGATGGTAATGGCAACCAGTGTGAGTAGCACTAGTAGCAACCACCGCGATTGATGAAGTAAAAAAGGCTGAAGTTTCATGTTTGTTGTCTAGTCAAAATGTAGAGCGATATAGTAAAAATTTGCGCTTGCTGCTGATAGGGTCAATTTAGCTCAGTAAAGGCGATGTTTTTATGACAAAAACCGCAACATTTTTACATAGCAGCAGCTAGCAAACCGATTGTTATTCAGAGTTCAGGTTAAATATCGTTGCCAAAATCCTAAAGGCTGGGGGGTCATATCGGCTCAAATTCACGAGTTCGGGCGGCATAAACGCCTTGTTAAAGGCAGTAGGGCACTCTAGTGAAATAAAAGCGTCACGTTTTCGCACTAGGGTAGCCGCGACGTTTTAGCGGGGCGCTAAAATTCTACTCAACCTGTGCGAGCAAATAATGACAAAAAATCTACCGACAAGCTTTACGCTTTCTGCCGTTGCGATGATCTGCGCTGGACTGACGTTAAGCTCAGCTGCAAATGCTAACACCCTAACAGGGCAAGTTAGTTCCGTATCGCAAAAGAGCCACTTTCAAGGAGCAAAAGTGGTGATCAAAGAATTAGACAGAACCCTTATCTCTGAGCGAGATGGCCGCTTTACGGCAACTAATCTCCCGGCGGGTAATTATACGCTTGAGATAAGTTATCTTGGCGCTGAAACAGTGACTAAAAGCATCACAATTATTGATAACCAAGTCACCGATGTTCAAGTACAGCTTGGTTCTCAATCGGGCCAAATGGACGATATTATTGTTGTAGGGCAAAGAGCCGGACAAGCAGGTGCACTAAACCGACAAAAAAATGCTCTGTCACTTAAGTCGATCGTCAGCGCGGATTCCATCGGTCAGTTGCCGGATCAAAACGCAGCAGAAGCACTGCAACGTCTGCCTGGACTTTCTATTCAACGAGATCAAGGTGAAGGCCGTTTTGTGGCAATTCGTGGGATCGACCCAAACCTCAACAATGTGACCATCAATGGTGCCAACGTGCCTTCTCCTGAAGCGGGCGTGCGCTCGGTGGCGATGGATGTCATCCCAAGTGAGTTAGTGCAAAGCCTAGAGGTGAGCAAAACGGTCACACCGGATATGGACGCATCAGCGGTGGGCGGTAGCATCGAAGTAAAAAGCCTCAGTGCTTTTGACCGAGAAGGGCAGAGCTACAGCGTAACGTTACAAGCGTCACACAATGAACAGGTGAGCGAGACCAGCCCAAAAGCGTCGTTTAGCTTCACCGATATTTATACCGCAGGCAAAGAGGTGGAAGTTGGGGTTGCAACGGCGGTATCTTGGTTTGAGCGTGAGTTTGGTTCTCATAATATGGAAACCGATGGCGGCTGGATGGAACTAGAAATGGACGATGTGAACTCAGGAGAAGAAGTGAGCTTCTTTGGTGCTGAGGAAATGGAACAGCGCCACTATCGTATTACGCGAGAGCGTTTAGGGGCGGCACTGAATCTTGATGTGCATCACAAAGGGTTTAACAAATACTACTTACGCACGCTCTACAGCAAGTTTTCTGACGATGAATTTCGTCAACGCAATGAGTACAAGTTTGACAAAGGCGATGTATTTGCCGATGAGCTAAGCCAAAATGCGGCCTATTTCTCAGGTGCAGAAATGGATAGAGATACCAAAGACAGATATGAAGAGCAAAGCATTTTATCTGTGGTTTTGGGCGGCGAAAACTTAGTGCAGGATTGGTTTATTGAATACAGCATTGGCTACTCGAAATCAGATGAAAGCGAGCCAAATCGATTGGATACCTCATTTGCTGGAGAAGATTTTGCGCTAGGGTATGTACTGGATGGTAAGACACCCACGCTTGCAGCGGATGAAGCTTCCCAGCAGCTTAGCAATTTTGAAATCGATGAAATTGTCTGGGAGAACAACCTAAGTGAAGATGAAAATACCAGCTTTAGACTGGACTTAACTAAAGACTTCACTTTACTTGGTCACAATGCGCAAATTAAATTTGGTGGTAAATATGCCGACCGTGAAAAGTTTAACCGCGTTGATGCCAAGCTATATGACGGCGGCTTTGATGACCTAACGGCGAAAGACTTTGCCGCCAATGAGCCTGAGTATGAGCTTGGGGCCTTTGGTCCGGGTTTAAGTCGCGGCCAGATCCGCGACTACTTCTACAGTAATCGCAGTGCCCTTGAGCTAAACCAGCTTGAAACTGACATTGAAACACAAGGTCGTTCATACACCAGTGAAGAAACCGTCACCGCGCTCTACGCCATGCTGACGGTCGACATTGATAAACTCAATGTTATTGCAGGCTTTAGATACGAAGACACAGATTATGCAGCGAGTGGTAATCGTGTTGAACTCATTAATGATGAAGTGAATGACGTTGAGCGCGTCGAGATCAACCAATGGCAAGTTGAAGATAGCTACGACCATTTATTACCAAACTTAACTTTACGCTATGAAATCAGCGATAAGCTGATCACCCGTTTTGCCTATACACAAACTCTTGCGCGTCCAAGCTTTGAAGATGCAGCTGCATTTCAAATCATAGAAACAGAAACCACAGAAGATGATGGCGAAATTGAAATTGAGCGTAAAGCAGAAGTCGGAAACCCAGACTTAGACCCCTACAAGTCAACAAACTATGACTTTTCGGTAGAATATTACCCCGGCGCGATTGGCGTGTTATCTGCAGGCGTTTTTCACAAAAACATCGATAATTTTATTGCCAAAGCCGAGGTGCAAGATAACGGTCAGTGGCAAGGCTATAAAGAAGTTATTCAAAGCGTTAATGGCGGCGCCGCTGAACTGACAGGGGTGGAGCTTGCGTACACCAAGAACTTTCAAAACGGTTTGATGCTCTCAGCTAATGGTACATTTATTGACGCTGATGACAATCTACCAAACCAATCCGACACCGTGGGCAATCTGATGTTTGGTTATGAAAATAGCCAAATAAGCGCAAGGTTAAGTGCGTCGTACAAGAGCAAAAGCTTTTTGTTTGAAGAGAACAAGCAGCGCGTTTTCCAAGACGACCATCTGCAACTCGATTTCAGCATGAAGTACTTTTATACCGAGCAAACTCAGCTTTATTTCAACGCGATCAATTTAACCGACGAGCCGATGAGCATCTATCAAGGCGACTCTCGTTACAACTACCAATACGAAACCTATGGTCGTTCATTTGAGCTTGGAGTAACGGTAACGTCTTTCTAAGAGAGAAGTAGAGGTGGGTGTCCTTGTAAATTTAAAAGATGTATTAAAAGGACAGCCACCGAATCGAGCTAGGGTATTCACAGTATTAGCAGAGCTGTATTAGCAGGACACCCACCTTATTTATATGCAGGAGGATGCAGTGGTAACACTGTGTTGGAAACAATGAAAATAACATCAGTAGCTTTACTATTCGCGCTTAGTGGTGCAGCACAAGCCGCAGAAAATATTAACTTTCTGGCCTTTGGTGATGGCGGCTATCACCCAGATTATCCAAAAACAAAGCACATTAAATCGCCTAAAAATAAGGCCGAGTTTATTGCTGCTGAAAAGGCGGATTGGTTAGAAGAGCATCGTCCGCTCGAAGAGTTTAATCATGCGCCTATCTATGTTTATCCGGGAACCGAAACCGCAACGGAGGAAACCGGTGCGTTGGTGGTTGGGCAGGCAATGGCCTCTTTGTGTGAGAAAAAGCCATGCGACTTTGCTATTCAGCTTGGTGATAATATTTATCCTGACGGTGCGGCGGCTAACGATGGCAAAGACGACCAAAAGCGTATGGATGACTTGATTTTAGGACCGCTAAAGCCGCTACTTATTCAAAACCCAGAGTTGGTTGTGTATTCAGCGTTAGGCAACCACGATTGGAAGACGTCTCGTCGCGGCGTGAAATTACAGACCGAGTGGATGGCTAAGCAAGCTAATTTTCATATGGATGGCAAAGGTTATTACAGCTACACCTTTGGTGAGAAAGGCAATAACGTCGAGTTTTTTGTGCTTGATACCAATATGTTGCTCTCTGGTCAGCATTATTACGAAATTCCACTAAAACCGGATGGTAGTGAACAGGGACTGGCAAGTGCACTGGCGAGTGGTCAAGCCGAAGTTGAAGACATTGAAAAACATGAGCAACCTGTCAATGGGGAAGATCACAGGCAATTGGCTTGGCTTGCAAATGGGCTTAAAAACTCAACCGCAAAATGGAAAATTGTATATGGACACCATGTACTTTGGTCGATTGGTGGCACCAAGTACGATGAAGCTCATGTGCTACGCCGCTTAATCTTACCCGAACTATGTGAGTATGCAGATGCATATATCGCAGGCCATGAGCATGATTTGGAACTGTTAACGGACGACTGTTCGCGTGTACTCCCCGGAAACACAAAGCCTAAGTTACCACTTATTATCAGCGGCGCCGCATCAAAAATGCGTGGCACGCATACACCGCTTGCTAACTATCAAGAAAAGCGTTATCCAGAGTACGACCTAGTCTGGAATAAAGCTTTTACTTGGGGTTTTGCGCATATCGAATTAGACAACCAAAAAGACATGCTCAATGTGTCGTTTTACTCAACACCAAACGATTTAAGCGGTCAGCTGGTGCCAGAGCATAGTTTTAGCTTCGCTCACCGCAGTAAGTAACGGATCAGCAGGCGATAAACATGCGGTTTTAAGTATTTAAAAAGGGTGAAATACAGATTAAATGTAATGCTGTGTAATTGATAACTTCCGTTTTGATCAACTAGATTTAACAGGAGTTTTACATCTTAAGGAAAGCATCATGCTACCGTCATCAATTACACGCACTAAACTCCAATTACTTGGAATGTCATTATTGCTTGCTACAAGTACACTGGCTGCGCCAAGTGCGCTTGCTTACTCGAACGATACTTCTTGTAAACCGAATAACGATTGGTTTGGCAGCCCTGTGCCAAACCCTCCTGAAGGTGCAAATAGTCCGTTTGCATTTAAAGATGGTAAAGATCTCTCGACAAACTGCGATTTTCATCAGTGGTCGTGGAATAAGTTTCTTTATTTAACGCAGCCTGACAAGCGTGCTCCTGGTGGCTTGTTGATGTTTGGTTCTGGGTTTTGGCAGGTTGATAATGCGCTAAAACCTTATTTTGCCCCTTGGAATGATTTATTAAATCCAACCGGACTTCGCCCCGCAAATGTGTTGATCCTTGAAGATATAAATCAAGCAGGATCAGATGGTGTTATTTACAGCAAGTTTGGTGGGACTCCCGTACATTATTCGATCCACGTTAACGATACTTATATGAAGTCAGCAACCTCCCACCCAAAAGCAGATAGTAAAGCTGAATTTGCTGTGGGGTCGGTTGAGTTAAAGGTTGCTTGGATGGATGTCAAAGCGTTGCAGCAAGTCTATCCAAAGTTTGATTTAGCTGAGCATTTTTATATTCGTAAAGCGGTTTACCAAAAAGACAATAAATATAGCGGTACGGGAGAAGTAGCACTCGTTGGCATGCATGTTGTCGGTGTGGTTGAAAATCACCCAGAGTTTATTTGGGCGACGTTCGAGCATAAATTGAGTGCACCAGATTACTACAGCTCTGAGGGAAAGTTTAAGAAAAGCACGGCTTACTTACAGCAAGATAAAGTAGTGAGTAATAGTCACGATCTGCTATTTTATCGGGGCGGAACTGAGGTGCAAAATGCACATTTAACGTATCCAGCTTCTGAAACCACGACCAACACGTTTCGTTTATATCAGTACGGCGTGCCAAACGGCAATCCATATATAGCGGGTAATAACCCTGAGCTGGTGGGGAGTCAGACACAACAAGCTCAAGATGAAACTAACTTCAATAATATTACTGAACTAAATAGCTTAGTGAATGTAAAACTGGAACAAAAGAATCCAGTTTGGAGTAACTACTTTTACGCCGGATCAATCTGGCTGAGCACGCAAGATTACGATTTTGCAAATGGCATTAGTGGCAATATCGTGGGTAAGGGAGCCAACGAGGCGTTACGCGGCTCATTGGCAGTTGCCAATATTACTATGGAAACTTATACCCAAACTTTCAGCGATGTCACTGGCAGCGAGCCACAAATTAAACCAGCTAACTGTTTCAGCTGCCATGGTATAAGTGCAGGTAAATCAACGATGCAAGTAAGCCATATTTACAACAACTATTTAAAGTTAATGCAAAAGAGTCAGTAAATCAGGGTTCCTGAATGCGCACAGGCTCAAAATAGTAAGTCACCGATTTTAGCGGTGGCTTACTACTTCAAGGAGTTTAATCAATTTGCTTTGTGGGTTGTTTTATCTTTTGCATTAGAAAGAACAAAAGTCCTATAAAAACGATATTGATGAAAGCCATGATAAGGGCTACTTGATCCTCTGAGTGCCCGCGAAAGTCAGACAGCAAATCAGCAAAGATAAACAGGCTATAAAACGTACCTGCTATATTTAAGCCCCATCCTACAAAACGGGATGTCTTTACAAGCTGAGTGTAATCGCTAAGCTTTGCCATAATAAAGTGATACCCATACATCACACCTACGGCTGCCATCATTAAGCCGACAGCTGCATTGTCGCCTCGTTTATTTAAATAATATGCATCAAAACATAAAGCACCAACTGCAAATATGCCTATCAAAATAACAATGGCTTTAATCAAAAATTCAGCGACTGGGTTGGGCTCTCGCTTTGTTGAAACTTGAGATCTTGTTATCGTAACTTGCTGACCATTCCGGATTACTTGTTGCGGCTGTTGTTGATAAGCTTGACCATATTTGGGTTGTTGATTTTGCCCAATCACATCACTGATTGCACGAGTGGGCGTTCCTTCATCTAGAATATGCTCAACGCATTTCTTAATTAACTTTTTTATTGTCACAAAAACTCCTTGTTATAGAGATTAATTCGAGTATTACCAAAACTCTTTATCTAGTGGGCGGTTATTTTTTAGGTCATAAAAGGGGGCTTGTTTTACTAAATCTTCACCTAATATTTGAATATGGTCTTCGTGGTCAAGGTAGGGGCTTTCTATCGTTTCTTGCCAACCCTTATAAAACGAACTTGGTATGGGCTGAGTGGTATCCATAAAACGGTGAATTTCACTCCACAGCTGCACGCTGCTGTCCATATCTTTTGGCTCCCAATCGGTTGAATAAAGCGTTTGGCGCTTAAGTGTTTTTGGGTATCGCTGTGGGGCTAAAAACGCGAGGTTATGCCTCACACCTTTACCCGAGGAGACCTTTACAATATACAGTTCAACTTCATCAAGTGTTAACGAGAAACTCCCTTCGTTATTGCCAATGGGAAATGTGACAAGGCCAGTATTTCGGAAGAAGTCGACCCGTAGCACTTCAGAAGTATAGTGTTTAACACGGTAAACATAGACAAACAGGGGCAAAGCAAATGCTAGTAGTCCCGTGGTGAGCCATAAATACAAACTATCACCACTACCGAAATAAAAAATAATTGAAAGTAGCGCGATGATGGATGCCATATAGGCAAATACAATGTTTGCTAATTTACCAGTCCGTGAAAAGTCAGCACCACCAAGCGCTACTCGCCTATCAGAAGAAAAGAGGTTATTTTGTTGGACTGGTTGAGCGTGAGAAGATACGGTAGGGCTCACTTTCAGCATCCCTTTGCTAATGTTAAAGTCTCGTGGTGTCGAGTCCTCTATTTTTAGCAGCGGTGTTTCTACTATTGGCCGATCATGCACTACCTTATCTACAGGTGCCGAAGGAGTTAACGTTTGCGTTTCCTTTTTACCCTCAGTTTCCATCACCTTTTCAACAATTTTTTTTACCAAAATTACTATAAAAGCAAGAACTGATTGATTGGATTTTAACTTGTCTCTCATTGGTAGCCTTCAGTTAATTTAGGAGTCGCTGCAACACGCCAGCAGGGCTCATGCCATAATCTTCGATTTCGACGTTAATGACTTGCTCAGCCCAAAGATCTGGCTTTTCTATTTTTCCTTCTTCGTCTCTTTCTGACGCAGGTAACCTTAACTCTTGAGGTGAGCCTGAGTATATTGTTGCTCCTTTGCCTCTAGGATATTTTCGACACCGCATTCTGATTTGAATTTTAGAATGATTGAATTTATCAAAATAGGGATAAAGTGCACTTTCTTCAAATTCAATAATGAAACCCGTTAAATTAGGATTAACGATGATATTGGTATTTTGCCAAAAGTAATCCAATGCTGTTTGAGCTTGCCCCGTGGGTGCAACAGCAATTAACGAGCTCCAAGGTTTTCCAGCTAATAGTGGGCGAATGTCTAGCTGAATGTCTAAGTAACCAAGCTCTGATTCTGGAATATGACCTGGAATTTGCACATTAAACTTTGCAACTTGGAACTTGCCTTTGGAGGTTACCTTGTCATATATCCGAGAGGGAGTGTGTAATTGTACAACAGATACGTCACTAAATATTTTTGGAGAAAATAACTGATCATAGAGGCTATGAAGTGCATATTCAGGGTTTGTCTTCCAGCAGTAATAGGGGTTGTCACCAAACCAATCACGCTCGCCACCACCATATGCGTCACTGCCCCAAGGGCACGCTTTAATCCAAGCTTCTAGTGGTTCATCGCGTAATAGATAATAAATACCATATCCAAGTAATACTAGAATGAGTCCTACATAGCCCAGTTTACTCATGGGGTTTAAAATAACGCCTCTGGTGATCGTGGCAAGTATGGTTGGCGCGGTTTCAACCGCTAGCGCGACAAAGCCTACAGTTGCAATACTAAGGCCAGCAGCACCACCAGAGTCGCCGCGCTTAAACGCGTAATAGGCATCAAAGCCTGACAATCCGGCACTATATGCAGATGCTAGGAGGTTTAATCTAGCTGTCCATGTAATGATGTTTGCTTTTTTCGCAAACTCAGGGCCAAATTTACGAATGGCGCTGAGATTTCCTTTCGCCATTTTGTACTGTTGAAATTCTTGATATTGGCGTAGGCTAGGTAACCCAACTTTCATCTCTGTGACCATAGAGAGAGCAGAGAAATGAATAGCCGCTAAGTCGAAAATTGCACCAGTAATATCAGCAAATTTTCTTTGTGAGAATTCAAAATTCAAAAATGCTTGTCGAAAATTAGCAATTTCAAAGATATATACAATACCGAGTATACCCGCCATTCCTCCCTTTAACGACTGCCCAGATACAGACTCCGTAACAGCCGCATTTTGCCATTTTTGTAAGTTTGCGAGCCTATCAGACAACTTTTTAAGTGTTGCATGTTGATTATCTAGCTCTGTTGTATACTGTTTTGCTTCTTCTACCGCCGTATCATATATTGCTTGGGCTGTTGATTCTGATGACTTGGCTGATACATCAGCACCAGTAATTTTTATCAAGTATGCGATGGTTTTGTTTTTGCTTTCTATCGTTGTGATGGTTTCCGCTTGATTGAGAGACTGGGTTAGAAATTCAAGTCGTTTGTTTAAATTTAGTACGTCTTCTAACGATAGTTTGAGCTTAGAGCCTCTATATCCAACGTCTATTTTGCGTTTATTACTACCGCGAATAATTTGGTTGAGTTCTTTAATTTGCTTTTCTGCAGCCAATTTTCGAGACTGAGGATCAAGTGGCATATACCCTTCAGGAAAGTTCCCGTTGAGGTAATCTTGTACTCTCATTTCCACTTCAACTAAGTACCCAGGTGCTGAGATATCGACCAAGCGCATCAAAGGTTGCAGCACATCTGCTTTTGCATCAATGAGTTTTGCAAACGGATACTTCTTCCAAGCATTGTTTACCTTCACAAAAGAGTTGACCTGTTTTCTAGAACGACTGACGGCAACTTTTGCTTTAGCAAATTTAGCCTCTAACTCTCGTAGACGCGCACGTTCCAGTTCTAATTGTTGATCAAGCTGCGCTCTGCTCATTCCATGTTCTTGCTCTGTTAAGTTTTCAAGTACACTCTTCTTATACTCATATTCAGCACGCTTTTCTTGTAATTCTTTAAATGCTTTTTCTTTTTCTCTTTCAGCGTTGATAAGGGCTTGTTCTGACTGCGCTATCTCATGTTGTGTTGCATCCATTGCCTCACGAGTTTGGGCCTTTTGTTCCCCAAGCGTCCCCGAATGTGTAGAGAGATTATAAGCGGCCTCTGGAATTTCGAATAAACTGCCTGCTAAGCCCATAATCACTTGGGAGAGGCGGCGCCCCATTTGCTCACTCTCTTCTTGTGGCAAAACGGCTTCTTGATCATGGATCTTTTGTATTTTGGCGCTAGTTAAAGGCAATGCAAAGCGATCATATTCCGCTTTTTCGTAGTCGTGTAGTTTGTCGCCTGTAGGCTTTGGAAACAAAAATTGGGTGATTTGCTTAGCTGGTTTTGTTGGGTGTTGACCCAGACATTGCAGGATAAAATCTTGCCCCTGATAGCCTGAACTTAACTCATGCCAAAACTCTTTGTCCGTATTAAGGTGTGCAAGCGGTGCGGCTGGGTGAGGCTTTAACGCGAGAAATACATCGGTGACCAAGTCGTATGCTTCAAAGAACCTCAGATCTGATTGGTAGGCATAGTCTTTAAAGCACTCAGTAAAACCTGCACTAAGAGATTCTTGGTTTAAGAACTCGACTAGTTCGTCAGAGATTTCAGCAATGCGGCGAGCAAGTTTTTGGAAGGCGTTTTCTTCCAAAAACTTAAAGAATTTATCTTCCTCTAAATGAGAAGTGCGCCAGTCTTTTAATTTATTGGCAAAGTCGACTGCGTCTTCATCTGACTCTACAAGCTTCTCTCCACTGCTTTGAATTTCAATGTCTTTATCTAAAATCGAATCGGCTTGATGGTAAAAAACCTGCACCATAAAGCTGGCGAGTTCATACTTAGCTTGTTGTTGCAGATCAATTTTACCGGTTGCACTATCTAACCCTGATAATTTGTTGAGTAAGTGCTGAATATCCGTGGTGAGATCTTGAATTTGTGAGATGAAATATCGAGCCACATGGACCCCATCAAAAATCGGCACTTGGGCGATTTTATCGCGTTCTGGAAGATGCAGCTTTTGATGAAGTGTGGGGGTGTTAACTACTTTGCCTTGGTCGTTATAGCCTGTGGCAAATTGCCCTAAGTTATCCAGCTTAGTCATGCGCTGTGCTCTGAGCGCTGCTGCATCTTCTGGGGCAGGGCAATGTCTTTCTTCGTCAGCGAGTGGCGTGCCGGTATTTAAGCGCGGATCCTGTTCATTAAACCCGCCAAACAACAAGATCTGCTCCCATGACCACTGTACTTCAGACCATGCGATTTCTACGCTTACTTCGTTGCCATTTAGTTTATGCGGAACGAGAATGCTGCTGGTTGGCTTACAGGTTGCTGCACGTGTGCCTTGCGGTCGTGAGTTTGGCTTATTGGCCGACTTTTTCCAACTTAAAAAGCCTTTTTGCCAATACAAATTCACATCTGAGAATAGCGCCGGAGCATCAAAGTCTTCAGGTTCGATAACTTGTAGTTCACGCCATAAATAGCCATCGACGTAAATATAGATAAATCCGCTGGTTACTGGAGAGGCTGATTGTAGTTGCTGTTCTGGCGTATCGTATAAAAATGGATAAATGTGCACCAGCTCAATGTCGGCATCGCTGCTTTGTTGGTCTACCGTGTTTGAAGTGTAAAGGGGGACCTTATAATAGCCTTCTTTCGTGCCATCAACCGAGGTGTCTTTGAGCATCAAAGAGACCACTTCTTTGTCGCTTGCATAGCCCTCAAAAACAAGTTCTCTAAAATTACCGTTAGCATTGGTTTTGGTTGGTAAAGTGTGGCTCATCCTATCTTCACCTCTTCATCGCTTGGTTTACTACTGCCCGACACTTTTATATTGATCTTATTCGTACCGTCTTGGCTTAGTGGCTCCACGCCAATTACTACATCAAGGTCTGCAGGAGTGGCACCACCGGGTTGGTTTAATGGTGCGGGGGGCGTATTTTTATTATTAGATACCATTAAATCTCCCTGCCTAACCGCCGGTTTTCCCTCGATGTAAACATCAAAGCTGCCTTGCAGAAACTCTGCTTTTTTACCCAATGTTCGACTAGCGATACCTTTTTTATTACCGGGTTGGTCTCCCGTACTTTTTGAAAAGTTAGACTTGATATTGGCTGCACCGTTACCTTGAATTTTTACTGAGCTGGCAACGCTTGCGGCGTCTGATGAGCGGGCGATGTTGCCATAAGGAATAGGCACAACCACTTTGCCTATCTTAGTCAAACATACGTCTACTGTGCTTAACACACCGCCGCTGCCACTATGCACAGCGGTTCTACCGTTAATGAGAACATTGGTATTTGAAACGATAGCTGCTTGTCTGGCTTCGGCTTCAAAATCTCTGGCAACATCACTCTCAGTTCCTACTTGCCAACCCAGTTTAAGGGTTACCAAGTCTAAGAATGCTTGTGGGTCGCTAATTGGCAGATTGACATCCATTCCCGTTATTGGCTCAATATGGGGTAGAACAGCCGTTTGGTTTTGTTCATCCCATTGTGGTGGGTCGATGATGTAGTCAGGAATAAACGCATTGACCATTTGGCCTAAGGTAAAATCGCCGTATTTGGCTCTTTCGATTTCTTCTATAAAGGCTTGCTCTCCCGCAGCACGGTCGGGAAATATCGCAATACGGTAGGCTTGTCCCAGCGCTTGATTTCGCTTTGCACTAATATTTAATGGCAGTAGGGCTGGATTGTTGTGTCTCCAAGAAGCTGAACCTGAGGTTCGTAATTTGGCAGTTTGCGCGTCGACATTGTATTGCACGCTCTGGGCTTCGTTGCCTGCTCCGGCGCCGATAAAGCTCATTGTGTTGTCCTTAAATTATTCCTTTAGTCGCAGTTGTATTGATTTCACCTAATACAAACGGCGTAATTGTTCCGCATTGTCTGCGCTTTGTCAAAGTGTGAATTATTGTGAGCGTTTATTAACGTGAGCTGTATAAAACAAGTGCGAGTGGCAATGAAGGTGGAAGTGAGTGGATAAACCACCTTACTAATGCAAAGTGGTTTGGGTCGACTTGGATTGATAAGTTCTGGGAGTTAGGCAAAGCTTTCGTTGATGAGTTCTGCGTTATAGCCTGCATTACGAATAATAGCGATAACCTCGTCTTCTCCTTTGGTGCTTGAAATTTCAACGATTTTATCGTCTAGGCGGACATTCACTTGCGCTTGGCTATCAGCCGCTTGCATTGCTTCTGTGATTGCTTTTACACAGTGACCACAGACCATTTTTTCTACTCTTAGTCTTAACATCATTATTTCCTTTGTGGATTAAAGTGCTTGCACTGTGAAGCTTCCCTTGATGGTAAGGTCAACTACTATTTAACAATAAGCTTCTGTTAGATGAATGAACAATTTTATTTGACCTTACCATTAGGGTAAGGGTTAGTGTCCAAAAATGAGAGTTAACGCGTTTGCGGAGATAGAAATGGACAAGGTAATAAAATTTAATGTATCGGGCATGACATGCGCCTCGTGCGTTGGCCGAGTTGAGAAAGCCTTAGAGAAAGTGTCTGGCGTTGTCAGCGCCAGTGTTAACTTAGCCTTGGAAGCGGTGTCTGTTGAAGGCAGTGCGGAAGTATCGGCGTTGGTGAGTGCGGTTAAAGATGCTGGCTACAAGGTCAATACCAGTGAAGTGCAATATCAAGTTAAAGGCATGACTTGCGCGTCTTGTGTGAGCCGAGTGGAAAAGGCGGCGCAAGCATTACCGCAGGTAATTAAAGCCGAGGTCAATTTAGCGACTGAAAAGCTAACCTTAACTTTAGTGGCAGAATTACCGTTCGCTGAAATAGAAGCCAAGCTTAACGACGCCGGTTACACTGTGGTACAGCCACAAGCTGACTCGGATGAGTTAAGCGAACAAGTGACCGCAACTCCCTTTTATCGCGCTGATTGGTTCCCTGCAGTGGCGTCACTGACGCTCACCTTACCTATGGTGTTACCCATGTTTGCCATGTTGTTTAACCAAAACTGGATGCTCCCGGCGTGGATGCAATGGGCACTGGCAACACCTGTTCAGTTTTATTTTGGTGCGCGTTTTTATCGTGCCGGGTGGGGAGCAATAAAAGCGGGGACGGGGAATATGGATTTGCTGGTGGCCATCGGTACCAGTGCAGCGTATGGCCTGTCGCTTTATTTGTGGTGGACATTCAGCGGTGAGCATGGCGCTCCACATTTATACTTTGAAAGCAGCAGTGCCGTGTTGAGTTTGGTGCTGTTAGGTAAGTATCTTGAACATCGAGCCAAGCGACGTACAACCAGCGCCCTTAAAGCGCTTGAAAGCTTAAGGCCAACATCGGCTATGGTCTGGCGTGATAACAGTTGGCAAGAAGTCCCAGCTGGGGCAGTAAAAAGCGGCGAACGACTACTGATCAAACCTGGTGAGCGTATACCGGTTGACGGCGTTGTAGTTGAAGGTCACTCACAGGTAGATGAAGCGCTTATCAGCGGTGAAAGCGTACCTGTTTATAAAGCACAAACAGATAAAGTTACTGGTGGTTCGGTGAATCTTGATGGCGTGCTTGAAGTGGATGCAACCAGTGTTGGCGCGGAATCAACGCTGGCAAAAATTATTCGTTTGGTAGAACAAGCACAAGGCGCGAAAGCACCAGTGCAAGCGTTGGTGGATAAAGTGAGTGCGGTATTTGTACCAGCGGTATTGGTGATTGCACTCATTACATTTTTTGCATGGGGGCTCAGCACAGGAGATTGGCCAACAGGTATTCTGAATGCGGTGGCTGTTCTTGTTATTGCTTGCCCCTGTGCGCTTGGTTTAGCAACACCTGCCGCGATTATGGCAGGCACTGGCACTGCCGCGCGTTATGGGATCTTAGTAAAGGATGCTGGTGCATTGGAGCAAGCAACTGCCATCGATATGGTGATTTTTGATAAAACGGGCACGCTTACGGTGGGCAAACCAGAGCTTAGCAATATGCACACTTTTACGTATCATCAAGACGACGTGTTACAGCTGGCGGCATCGTTACAGCAATACAGCGAACACCCGCTTGCCAAGGCTGTGGTAAACAAAGCACAAGAAAAGCAATTGTCATTACTTCCTGTAAGCGACTTTAAAGTGGTTGCGGGTAGAGGCGTTAAAGCACAATACCAAGATAAAACAGTCTATTTGGGGAGCGGTTTTTGGATGCAAGAGTTAGGCTTAACTTTGCCTGCGCTACCAGAAGATATACCGGGCGCTTCTTTATCTTGGTTAGTGAGCCAAAATAGTGAACTGAGCTGCGAGTTTTTGGCGCTATTCTACTTTACTGACGAGCTTAAAGCTCATGCCTATACAGCGGTCAAACAGCTTAAGCAGCAAGGGATCAAAGTTGCAATGTTGACCGGAGACAGCCAAAGTAGTGCACAGTACAATGCTAAGTTGCTAGAACTGGACGATTATAAAGCGCAAGTTCTGCCAGAGCACAAAGCTGAGTATATTGCTAATGCCCAACAGCAAGGTTACTGTGTGGCAATGGTTGGCGACGGGATCAATGACGCCCCAGCGCTGGCACAGGCTGATCTTGGTATCGCAATGGCTACCGGTACGGAAGTGGCGGTAAGCGCGTCGGCAATGACGCTGATGCGTGGCGAGCCAAGCTTAGTGGCATCTGCTTTAGCGATGGCAAAATTAACCTATCGCAAAATCAAGCAAAATCTATTTTGGGCATTTATCTTTAATGTCATTGGCATTCCATTGGCAGCACTGGGTTACCTTAACCCTATTTTTGCAGGTGCGGCGATGGCGGCCAGTAGTTTACTAGTCATTAGCAATGCGTTGTTATTGCAACGTTGGCAACCAAAGGAGTAAACGTCATGGAAAAACTGATCACAATCGGCGAAGCCGCGCAGCGTACTGGGCTCTCGGCAAAGATGATCCGCCATTATGAAGCAAGCGGGTTACTAAAGTGCAGCAAACGAAGTGAAGCGGGTTACCGGCTGTACGACTCGCAACAATTACAATTGCTAGGTGTGATAAAGCAAGCACGAAAATTGGGGTTTCCTATTGCGCAGATCCAATCTTTACTCGATTTGTTACAAAACCCAGACCGTACTAGCCGTGAAGTCAAATCGATAGCGCAGCATCATTTGAATGAGATTGAGCATAAAATCAATGAACTTCAGCAAATGCGTGAGACCTTGAAACAGCTGTCGGACAACTGTAGTGGTGACGAAAATGCAAACTGTCCAATTTTAGATGGGCTTTGCCAAAATAGCCTAAAGTAGCCGAAGGTTAGAATAGCCAAACGTTAAAAAGCCAGTCTTCAATGATGAAGACTGGCTTTTTTGTTGTGTAGAATAGCGCTAAGCTTCGAGTAATAGTTTTGACTCGGTTAGTGCGAGCAGTGCAGTTTGTAACCTTGGCAGCGCCGCTTCAATTTCACTCGGTGAAATCGTACAAACGGCAGCGCGATACCAAAGCTGTGACGCTTTAGAACGACAGCCGAAACTGGCAAATGGCACCAGTGCTAATCCTGCGCTATCAATTAAATACCGACTGACTTGATCTGCATTTTCGAGTACGTTTCCATCGGGGGTTTCCATATTGATGGCGTCGATCTTCAAGGTCATATAAATGCCGGCATTTGGTATAAATGAATCGATTGCTATGCCTGCGCCTTTCATATCCTGAACACCCTGATGCAGTACCGCCATTGAGGTTAGTATTTTTTCTTTAAAGCCGGCTAAATAGCTTTGTAGATAGGCTTCA
The DNA here is from genome assembly GCF_024746855.1 of Pseudoalteromonas maricaloris. Classification (NCBI taxonomy): domain Bacteria; kingdom Pseudomonadati; phylum Pseudomonadota; class Gammaproteobacteria; order Alteromonadales; family Pseudoalteromonadaceae; genus Pseudoalteromonas; species Pseudoalteromonas maricaloris. The sequence continues at coordinate 1,283,000 of NZ_CP024626.1, forward strand.
TTTTGAAATAACACCGCGGTGGCAAGTTGCTCTGCCGTTGGAGCCATTGCACCTATATGTTCTTGGAACACCTGCATTTTTGCTATCACTTCGTGTGGGCCTGTCGCCCACCCAACTCGAATGCCTGTTGCGGCAAAAGCTTTGGTGCCAGCATCAACCACAATTAAGTAAGGCTTGATATCTGGGCAAAGCGACGCCGGATGATAATGCTCAACCTCTTGCATTGTCAGCATCCAGTACACTTGGTCGTAGATAACGTAGAGTGGTTTGGCGTTTATCGCTCTGCGGCGCGCGTTTTCTGCCACAACCATGTCGCAGATTTCACTGAGATGTTGCTTTGAAAACATGGAGCCATTAGGGTTTTGTGGTGAGCATAAGGTGATAAGGCGCGCATCAGATATATGCGCTTGAAGCTGTTCCGCTGTAGGTAAAAACTGATTTGCTTCGCTGGTTTCAATTGGCACGTGCTTGCCACCACACATGGTGGTGTAAAACATGTTATTCCAAGAAGGCACAGGGTAGATCACCTTGTCTTCTGCGCTCACTGTGGCGAGCATCGCAGAATACAGCAAAGGTCTTGCACCGCCAGAGATCAGCATCTCCGTATCTGGGTTGTAGCTGACGTTAAAGCGCTTTTTAGTTTGTTTTGCTACCTCATCGCGAAGTGATAACACCCCCTCAAGCGGGGGATAATCGTTATGCTTGTTCTCGTAGGCTTGCTGGATCTGTGCGGTAAGGTAGTCGGGCATCGGAAATTGTTGCGTGTCAAAATCTCCAATGATCAAATCACAAATTTCTTTCCCCTTTGCAAGCTGCTCCTGCACGTAAAACTCAAGGTGAATAATGTCCGAGTAATCAAGTGCATTGGCTAAATTTGATAGGTTTTCCATTGTTATATTTTTCTCCTTAAGTATTTATTCTGGAATAATTTAGTACTATTTAAACGAGTAAAGTTAGCGCTGCGACTTCTCTAACTTTGTTGAGTGCGAAGTCAATTTCGGCTTCTGTAGTATGCCTGCCTAGGCTAAAGCGGATGGTTGCCTGTGCCAGTTCATCCGATAGCCCAAGAGCGGTTAATACGTGGCTTGGCGATAGATTGCTTGACGAACAAGCTGAACCGGTACTGACTGAAATGCTTTTCTTTAATAGGCTCAGCATTTTTTTACCGTCGGTGTCATGAAAAGAGACGTTACAAACATGGGGGAGTCTTTCTTCGCTCATGCCATTGACTTGCACCTGTTGTAGCTCCAATAAACCATCTTCTAGCTTGTCTCTTAGCTGCTCAACTTTGTCAATTGCGCCATTGCTCAGTTCTCGCTGGGCAAGTTCTACAGCCTTGGCAAAACCAACAATGCCAGGCACATTTAACGTGCCACCGCGTAGTCCTTGCTCGCTTCCACCACCGGTGATCTGCGGTCTAATATCAACCACTCTATTGCCATGCTGATGTCTTAAGTACAGGCCGCCAACCCCTTTAGGGCCATAAATTTTGTGTGCCGAGCAAGTTAAAATATCAATAGGGCAAGTGGTCAGATTAATATCGACCTTGCCTAGCGCTTGTGTGGCGTCAGACATAAATAGAATGCCATGTTGCTTTGCAATAAAGGCAATGTCGTCGATTGGATTAATGGTGCCGATTTCGTTATTTGCGTACATCACGGTGATTAAAATCGTTTCAGGCGTGATTGCGGCCTTCATTGCGTCAATATCAAAGCTGCCATCTGGTAGCGGCTCAAGATAAGATACGCGAGCGCCTTCCTGTTCTAGATCTCTAAGTGTTGCAAGCGTCGCTGGGTGCTCAATCGATGAGGTAATAATGTGTTTGCCTTTGTGATTACAAGCACGAAACACGCCGCGGATCCCTAAGTTGTTGCTTTCAGTCGCACCAGAAGTAAAGATAAAATTTTCAGGTTGTGCGCCAAGGGCATCTGCAATTTTTTCACGCGCTTGTTCGACCGCTTTATGGGCGTTCCAGCCATGTAAACCATACATGCTCGCAGCATTACCAAAGTCGTTACAAAAGTAAGGTAGCATGGCTTGTAACACAGCTTCGTCGCACGGTGTTGTGGCGTTATGGTCTAAATAGATAGGAAAGCGTAGCGACGCTTCCGTGGTGGACTTACTCTCTAGTGCTGTAATGAGTGACATAAAAAATCTCCGTATAAAATTGGGGCAACAGTCAAATTGAAGCGGATAAATGCGTGCGTTACGCTTCGCAAGCTTCGGCTTGGGTGCTGGTTTGGGTGTTAATGGAATAATCTTCCATATCAAAGTCAGACAAGAAGATATTGGAGATCTTAACGATATTGTCGCCAAGGCTTTCGTCTTGTAGGAAAAGTCCTAATGCTACTTCAGTACCGTTCACGACTTTGTGAAAGTCATCCATTTCAGAGAAGTCCATAATGTGGAATACCCCTGCTTGAGGGTTCATTTTCAGTGCTTTTTGGTATGTGTCTTTATAGTGCTGTGCCATGATAAGCGGGCATTTTGCAGTCCATATATCCTTATCTTTTGATTCAGCTAAAACGATGTCTACTCCCTTACTGTTTTCGAATAGAATTTTAGTTACACCGTTGCTCGTTGCGAGTGACAATTGTGGGAAACTTGCTAAATCTTGCGAGATGATTTTACGTAAAGATTGGATCCCACGGTTTTTACAATTGCGCTCACCTTGAAGTACTAAACGGTCGCGTTTTACAATGCTGTAATCACTTAATACGGCTTCTAGCTCGTCAGGTAATGGCGCAAGCCCTTGGCTGTCGGTGGTCATTGCTGGGGATGCAGAAATATCACAAGACTCACTACCGCACTGTAAGCCCAGATCGTCTATCAACACGCCAAGCACCACTTTAAGTTTTTTCTTGTGCTCTAGAATCGCGTTGTTAGCAACATTTAACACCTTTACCATTGAATCTATTGAGAATTCGGTAGCGGAATAACGCGGATCAAAATGCCCACCTTCTAGATAAAAGGCGGAGACAGTCGGGTAGTGTTCAGCGACATCCATACGGATCATCTCTAGGAGTTTTTGCTCTACTTCTCCAACCATTTTTTCTTTTAATTTCATTTCGTTAGTCTCTATCTGTAGTTGTGTTAAAGGTGTTTAATACCTTTGAGTAACGGCCTAATTAGTTTGTTTACCGACAAGCATGTGCCAAAGCGGTAACGCACGAAGTAATTAATTTCCATGCCCTACTAACAAAGTGAGGTTAATAAAAAGTCAACTTCACCTTAAGGATGAATCTGCCAAGTTAAATAACTGTAAAGATTGCCACGGTGGTAAGGTCAATGTTTGTTTGCGTAAAAATTGAGTTTTTTAGAAGTTTTTTTGTGAAACTTTCATTTCAATTGTTTTAATCGAGTCAGCGCTAATTGGTGAAAAAGAAAACCAAAATCATGCTAAGTGACTTGTTTAATTAATAAACATCTTTTAGGCGGAATAAGAAGTAAGTAGGACTATGCGGATTTCTTGACCGAGTTGAGTCATTGCCGTTTGCACGGCATTTGCGTTAATCAAAATAAATGCGATTAGCTAAGCTAAAACATTGGGTTACATATCTATGTTGATTTAGTGAAAAGTGGTTTTTGTAGTTGCTGTAATGTCTCTGTAATCTGTTGTAACTCGGTGTAATAGATAAAATCACGACCCTTAAATATGCTTTTAAAGTAATAGCTTAAAGGAGCATATTAAAATGAATAAAGAACTAGATATTGCCATTGTGGGTGGCGGTGTATCGGGTGTATATAGTGCATGGCGCCTTCAACAAGAGCTTGGTGATACACATCGCATAGGCTTATTTGAATATAGCGATCGTATCGGTGGTCGTTTGTACAGTCGCACGCTACCGGGGTTGCCCAACGTTGTGGCTGAGCTTGGTGGAATGCGCTTTATTCCTGAGGATCATGTGATGGTGAGTACGCTGGTGGATGAGCTAAAACTCCAAACCAAAGACTTCCCAATGGGCTCAAAGCTGCCGTTATACCCTTCAAATGCAGAAAGCTCCCCTGAAGCAGGTAGTGAAAACAACCTCTTTTACCTGCGAGGGCAATATTTTAGATATCGTGATTTCGCCGAGTGTCCAGATAAAATCCCATACCAGCTTGAAGAAACAGAGCGAGGCTATGGACCGGAAGATCTTCAAGTTAAAGTCATGAACCTCATCTGCCCGGGGTTTGCCGACATGTCTCTTGCAGAGCAGATGAAAGTCAAAGTGTTTGGCAAGGAAATTTGGCGCTTTGGCTTTTGGAACTTGCTTGAGCATGTGTTGAGTAACGAAGCATACCTTTTTATGAAAGAAGCGGGGGGCTACGATGCCAATGTGGCGAATGCCAGTGCGGTTACTCAGTTGCCTGCCACTGAATATAGCGATGATACGGTATTTAAGACCCTAAAAGATGGTTTTCAGGCGTTACCGCTGAAGTTATGTGAAGAGTTTGCAGCGGCACCGGGCTGCCTTGACCGCTGTAAGCGCGTTAATATGTTGCATCGACTTGCAAAAATTGAGCTGCATGATTGTGGCGAGTATCGTTATCAACTCACTTTTCAACCAACACAAGTGAATAGCAGTGGGAAAGTGGTTGATAAAGATGCTCCAGCGTACAGCGTTAAAGTGAAGCGGCTTATTTTGGCTATGCCAAGGCGCTCGCTTGAGCTAATTGAATCGCCGTTCTTTGACGACCCTTGGTTGAAAGAAAACATTCCATCTGTGCTTATCCAAAAGGCGATTAAGATGTTTATGGCATACGAGCAACCTTGGTGGCGCAGTTTGGGCCTTGTTGCTGGTCGCTCTGTCACTGACTTACCAATCCGTCAAACTTATTACATGGGCACGGAATGCGATCAAAAAGAATGCCTTGAATACGAGACCAACGAAAAAGGCGAACAGGTATGTAAAGTAGAGCACTCCTATGGTGAGCCCAATACCAACTCGCTGCTAATGGCTTCTTACAATGATATTGGCACTATTCCTTACTGGAAAGGTTTAGAAAAGGGCGAGCATTACCAAGGCTATATGCCAGCCTATGGTGCACAAGGTTATACCGAAAATGAGATAGTACCTAAAAACCAGTATCAAATTACCACCGGGATGGTTGAAGCGGCACATCGCCAAATTCAAGCGTTACATAATCAAAAAGCGCTCCCAATGCCATATTCTGCAATCTACCAAGAATGGGGAGATGACCCTTATGGCGGTGGCTGGCATGAGTGGAAAGCCAATTATCGTCTCGATGAGATCATGTGCAGAATGCGTCACCCGGTTGCGAGTGAAGAAATCTATATTGTTGGCGAAGCATACTCCTATGAACAAGGCTGGGTAGAAGGGGCGTTAAATACGGCTGAATCAACATTGGCTGAGTTCTTTGATTTACCAACGCCTAATTGGTTATCCAAAGACAAAGCCCAGTATGAACAGTGGCTTGAGTCACACCACAACTACTTACCAGTAGATTGCCGTAAAGGTGGCTGCTCGTGTCAGCATTCAGCGCAACAGCCAAATGCCAATTCAGACACGCTAGACGAAGTCACTGAGTTCGCTTATCGAGGTATTAATCATGAGTACCGCTAATTTTACGGTTGCTGACCATTTACTGTGGCGGTTAAAGCAGTTGGGCCTTGATAAGGTGTTTCAAGTGCCTGGTGACTATGTGCAAGAATTTATGACTGCTCTTGATAACTTTCCTGGTATTGACGCTATAGGTGATGTAACCGAGCTAGGGGCAGGCTATGCGGCGGAAGGATATGCAAGATACCGTGGAATTGGCGCGGTGTCGGTGCAATACGGCGTTGGCACGTTCAGTGTGTTAAACGCCATCGCCGGCGCTTATGTCGAGCGTAGTCCTGTTGTCGTTATATCGGCAAGCCCATCGGCTGAAAACCGTGTAGATATTGAAGAAACAGGCGTGTTATTTCATCACTCTACCGGTGACTATAGCGCTGATAAAAAGGTGTTTGCAAATGTCACTGTCGCCAGTGAAATTCTTTCGGACCCTGCTTCTGCTCCTGAGATTATTGATAATGCGTTACGCCTTGCCATGAGTGAAAAGCGGCCTATTTATCTAGAAGCATGGCAAAACGTGTGGGGCGCAGCTTGTGATAAACCAGATGGCCATTTAGTGATCCCAAAACCGGCTTCTAATCCTGCGATGATGGCAAGTTTACTCGATAAAGTAATCAACCGACTCAAAGAGGCTGAGAAGCCATTGGTATTATTAGGCATTGAGATCACGCGGCTTGGCATACAAAGGGAAGTTGAGAGCTTGCTCTGTACTCTCAATATTCCGTATACCACGACCACGCTAGCCAAATCAGTATTAAGTGAGGCGCAAGGGCTTGGGAAGGAGTTGTTTGTTGGCACCTATGCGGGTGAAGCATCATGGCCTGAAACGTTTGATTTTGTTAGTAAACGAGATTGCATTTTAGCGTTGGGCGCGATATTCACCGACGATTACCTGACCATGTTAAAAACGCAAGGTAACGAATTGATCCGCGTGAATATGGGCAAAGCAAGAATTGGTAACTGCGAGCGTTTTAGTGGTATCGATTTAGCACAGTTTATTGATGATTTAACGGTGTATATTGAGCATTACCCGATGCAGCATCGTGCGCTTTGCTCGTTGCCGGAAAACCCCTATTTGATAAGTCCCGTACAAGATTGCGATACCATCAGCTACGAAAACTTCTTTTGCACATACCAAAAGCAGCTAGCTCAATGCCAAAAGGTGCGTGACTTCAACCTTATTTTAGGTGAAAGCTCTTCGCTTTATATGGCGGCTCGTTTAACTGGTATTGATGAAAGTCGCTTTATTAGTGACGCTGCTTGGGGGTCGTTAGGTCATGAAACCGGATGTTCACTCGGCACAGCCTTGGCTGACAATCGGCGTAGTGTAGTGGTTGCCGGCGACGGTGGGTTTATGATGATGTGTCAAACACTGTCTACCATTAGCCATAACAAACTCAATACTGCAGTGTTTGTAATGAGTAACCAAGTGTATGCAATTGAGCAGTCGTTCGTTGATATCTGTGCGTTTACTCCTGCGGGCGCATTTGCACCATTTGATGATCTGCATCGTTGGGACTATAAATCATTAGCGAATGCGTATTTTGTCGAATATTTGAATGTAGAGACCGTCGCGGATCTAAATGGGGTTTTTGCTGCGCTTCATGAAAACCCATGTAAGCCATATCTCATTAAAGTCAATATTGATAAAAAAGATCTCGCACCGGCGATACAAGATCTCGCCGAAGCCATTACGGGTAACAAAGTGGACGACTGTCCATGTGGAAATAGCACAGCGCAAGGAAACAACAATGCCTAAACAATCCAATAAACCAATCCCTGAATCTCAGTTAGAAGAAGCACAAAAGCGTATCGACCGCTATTGGCGCGCGACACAAGGATTTATACTCGCGTTAGAAAGCAAGCATGGCTTTTCTGCAAAGCAGTTGCTTACTTTATTGCCAACGGGGGGGACTTCGATGGAGCGCTTTAGAGAATATCAAGCTAAAGCGCTTATCTTTAACACACGGTTTCAGTTTTCGCCCTCGGTGATTGTGATGTGTAATAACACCGATGATGTAATGCGCGCCTATCAAGAGGCGATAGCGTTTAACTTACCCATTCGGGTGCGCTCTGGCGGCCATGATCACGAAGGGGAGTGTAGCGGCACAGATGTGGTGCTACTGGATTTAAGCGGTTTAAAAGACTTCTCCATTGAGAAAGAAGGCGATGACTATATCGCTCATATTGGTTCTGGATATCGCTTTTATCAATTAGTCCCAAAGCTTGCAGAATCTGGTTATAAAGATATTCCGCCGTTAACCATTCCGCACGGCACTTGCGCCACGGTTGGGTTAGCTGGGTATATTCAAGGCGGTGGTTGGGGCCCGTGGACGCGAGCAAAAGGGATGTGCTGTGAGTCACTCGTTGGTGCGACTGTTATTTTGCAAGATGGCTCGAGAGTTGAGGTATCTGAAACTGAAAACGAAGATATCTTATGGGCGCTACGCGGAGGCGGGGCGTTAAGTTATGGAATAGTGACGGAGTTTAGAGTTAAAGCTTTTGAGCTACCTGATGAAATCCACCGCTTTGAAATTAACTGGAATAATGAGGCGGTTGGCTCTACAGACTTAGCAACTTGGCAGCTGCTCAGCCAGTGGGAAGATGCGATTAACGATACGGGAAAGGATACCGAGAACTTAGTTGGTACTAACCTAAAAATCAACGCCATACCAGATGTTAGCGAGTGTAAAAAATCATCTGGTTACGAAAAAGCGTTAGCGCACCCAAGCACTATGTACGGCTATTGGCAAGGCTCCGAAAAGGCGCTGGTTCAGTTTGCTAAGCAGTATTTTCCTGCTGCTAAAGTGCAGGTGACGGGCACGGACACCAAGCAGAATTATAGTGAAGCATTGATGTCTGACTGGTCACGAAACTCCTTGGCTAATCTCAAAAAACTGGGATTAAAAGGAACGTTAGCTGCAAGCCTTGATGGGGAACCATTTACACCAGATTTTGATGCCCCAGCGCCACACAAGATCACCTCAAAGCTAGTGCGTGAGTCTGGCCTTACTGAACAAGGCAAGTTGGCGCTATTGCGTTCACTCACATCGCCTTTACTGTTTGCACAAAATGCCCCACTTGGACTATTTAGTTACGTCACTTTAGGAGCCATTTCGGGTAAGTTTTATGCCAATGATACGTGTGATGATGCTAAGAAGCGTGTTGCCTTTCCTTATACTACTGCGCAGTACACCATTCAATACCAAACTTGGTGGAATACCGAGTTAAAATACGACGGCAGTTACGACAGCAAACGCCTTGGTCAAGCAAATCCAGTATACCGCTATGTAAACCGTGCACTTGATTGGATTGAAGTTAGCCGCGACACCACTATTGAAGGGGCATACGGCGCGTTTATCAGCTTTAAAGACGCATCCATCCCGACGAAGACCTACTTCCAAGAGAATTATGAAAAACTCATTGAAATCAAAGAGGAGCATTCGGGTTTCACAGTTAAATTAGACTGTGGTAAAAAGGTTTACGTTAACTTTAATCGCCTAAGAACCCGTAAGACAATTATTTAACAGTGTTAAATACGAAGAGCAAAAAGCCAGTATCGGCTTTTTGCTTGGTTTCACCTTGAGGTAGGAGATGTTTTACACAGCGACTTTGTTATTTTTATATTGAATTTTTGGCTGGTGAGATGAGGGGGGGGGGTCTTCATCAAAAATTCGTTGGAAAACATAAACTGCTCGGCGAGTGAATCGCCTCCTACACACGTATTTACGCTACACAGTAGGAGCTGTTTTACACAGCGATCTTGTTGTTTTTATATTGAATTTTTGGCTGGTGAGATGAGGGGATTTCTTCATCAAAAATTCGTTGGAAAACATAAACTGCTCGGCGAGTGAATCGCCTCCTACACGCCTATTTACGCTACGTAGTAGGAGCTGTTTTACACAGCGATCTTGTTGTTTTTATATTGGATTTTTGGCTGGTGAGATGAGGGGATTTCTTCATTAAAAATTCGTTGGAAAACATAAACTGCTCGGCGAGTGAATCGCCTCCTACAAGTATGACTTCACTACCGAGTAGGAGCTGTTTTACACAGCGATCTTGTTGTTTTTATATTGGATTTTTGGCCGGTGAGATGAGGGAATTTCTTCATCAAAAATTCGTTGGAAAACATAAACTGCTCGGCGAATGAATCGCCTCCTACAAGCATGACTTCACTACAGGGAGGAGCTGTTTCACACAGCGATCTTGTTGTTTTTATATTGGATTTTTGGCCGGTGAGATGAGGGAATTTCTTCATCAAAAATTCGTTGGAAAACATAAACTGCTCGGCGAATGAATCGCCTCCTACAAGCATGACTTCACTACAGGGAGGAGCTGTTTCACACAGCGATCTTGTTGTTTTTATATTGAATTTTTGGCTGGTGAGATGAGGGGATTTCTTCATCAAAAATTCGTTGGAAAATATAAACCCTCGGCGGGTAAATCGCCTCCTACAAGCCTATTTACGCTACGCAGTAGGAGCTGTTTTACACAGTGATCTTGTCGCTTTTATCATGTGCTTTACGCTGCGGCCTTGAAAGCATTTTAAATATCTAACACCACCACTTCCATTTGGTCTTGCGCATCATAAGGCTGGATCTGCATTTTTATTTGGCTCTCAGAAAGCAACTCCAGCTGACCTTCTGCGGCTTTGTATTTGCTATGAACGACCTTTACCGCATGAAGACCAAACCCGATTTCTCGCTCTAAGCGTAAAACCAAACCATATGAGGTGGTGGCACCACCGTTGGTTCGGTAAAGTACATAGCTATCGTCATTGATGTTTAGTCGATTAAGTTCGGCAAAGGAGTTGTCAACGCCGCTTCGTTTGATCTCGGAATAATCACCAGCGGCAAAGATAAATACGATGAAACTCGGCACTGCTGCGGCCAAAGCGACTAAGAAGCCAGACACTTTGAGTAACTTGGTGTGTCGAAATAACGACCACAGCAACACAGAAGCGGGTAAGATGATGGCCAGTATCATAACGAAAAGGTAATTATGCTGAGGAGCCGCAAATCTTAATTCCCAAGGCAAATTACTCATATTTAGGGTGACTAGTAACACAACAATGACCAGCGCAATACTTGAAAGCAGTTTCATCTATTAAACCTAAATTACAACCAAATCAGTAAGACCGAAAATAAACCTATTACTATTTAAACAAACTGAATTTCCCAGTAAATTCTTTAAGCTCTGTGCTATCGCCAAACATGCAAATGCCAAAGTACTCTAAGTCTTGTTCTGGTGTTTCAGCGGTGGCGCTTACTTGCTGTTCGGATGTGCCAACAATCATGGTATCTGTAAAATCGGTAAAGGGGATGTTCCGAGCCTCAAGCTCTGCTCGCACTTTTCTGATTTTATTACTATTATCCGCTTTAAGCACAATAAAAGGGTAGTGCGAAATCGATGGGTGAATGCCGCCATCTTTGTCTTGATACGGTAAAAAACAGAGCTCATCGGTATTACCAATTTGGTCAATGAGCCCAGCGGTCATATGGCCAATCGCATTAAAAAGCCGACCAAGTTCAACTTTCTTATTGAGCACAGCAACAAATCGCTTCGAGTTTTCGTCTGGTAAAACGGAAAAATCAGTCATAGATTTCCTTGAGTTAAAAAAGAGGCGCTTAACCATATCATAATAAAGCGATCACCGCGCTTCGGTGTCGATAATTGATTGTAATTCCTTAAAACTTTCCTAAGGAGAGACAGTAAATTTTGTAAGGCCAATCAGTTGTCCTGAATTGGTGACAACATGCACCTCCCACTTACCTGTTGAGTCGGCGGGAAAGTTGGTTTTATGGCTCCAAGCACGATAGCCTTCCTCGCGTCCACCGCTAATATTTAAGGGGATTCGGTCAACGACTTGTTTGTTGTGTACCCACACGTGAAAGATCTTTTCGTTTAGTCCCCGTGGTGCTTTTACCGCGCTCCAACTGTATAAGCCTTGTTCGTGAAGCGAGTGGGTATCGAGGTGTTGGATACTATTCATCGGTTTTCGTTGTTGCCTATCAACCTCATAAGCCAGTGCTATATCGGTGAGTCGTAAGGCCGCCGGGGGAACCCAGCTACGTAACTGCCACAAACCAGCGCTAAGTGTACTTAGCAGCAGAGCCAATAAGGGAAAACGCCACCATCTTGCGTGTGGCATAACATTGCCAAGACTCGGTAGGGTAAGAATAATAGCGGTGACTAGCGCTATTTGTATACTTTGGTCAGTTGTCAGGTTAAGCAAAATCGGTAGCGTAACTGAAATCACAACAAACAAAGCAAAATTGTGGAATACCATAAACAGCACATTGTGCCGGGCTAGCTTTTTGTAATATATCGGGTCTACAACGGAGATAAACGCGCAGAGTGCAATTAAGCAGGTAAACGCGGCCTGTGGATGATTCCATGTCGTGGCAGCCAAGAAAAAAGGCAGTGCGAAGAATAGGCTTTCCTGTTGCACCATTTGTAGGGCAAAGCGCATAAAGTTGGGTGACAACACAATACCAAAACGTTGCTCCACTTGGTCGCGAAGCCAGTTATCAATAATAAGCCACAGCCAACTGGTGAGTAAAAGCAGAGCGATGATCTGTGAAAACGACTCTTTCCGTTCAACCAAAATAAAGCTTGCTATACCGCTACAAAAAGCTAGCACAGCCATCAGGCCGGGCCACTTTTGCATCATCAAAATAAATTTTGTTATTAGGTTTTTGAAATAACGCATTGAGATAGAAATTGCTTGCTGGTCTTTAAGATTCAAGCACTTCAACCATGAATGCAGTATGAGTTTAGCAATTAACACACATAACTGGCTAACATTGGTTTGGATGGCGTTAAATGTATTTTGATTTTTTCGCGAATATCACTCGACTGGTTTTGGCTTAACTTAAAAGCGCCATGCATCGTATTGATTTTAATCTTGAAAAAGTTAATGGCGTTAAACAGCGATTGGCGTTGATTGGCAGGCACGCTATCAAGCTGCCAATCACTATTTGAAAACTGCTCAAAATGCGTTATTTGCGCTTGCATTGACGCGTATTTTTCATCGTCAGTAGTAATAAGCGCGAGTTCACCTTCAACTATCACATTTGCGTACAACCACGTGGGGAGCTTAATGTCAGAGATAACTGCGGGTGAGAGGTAATGATCTTCACAGTGGAAAACTGCTTGAATAACACCGTCCGCGTGGAAAATTGGGTTATCTTTTGTAGCGTGTCCAAGTAAATAAGCATGGTCATCACTTAATGTTAGCGGTACAAAAACGGTGTTTATCTTGCCTTCCTGTATCACCGTCAGCGTAGCCAGCGGGTGTTTTGTGATCACAGATCTGAGTATGTTCGGATTGCTTTCAACGTAGTAATTTCTTGGGTAACTCATAACTTTTCCTCCAACCTCGCTTTCACTTCAGGCCACATCTCGTCGGTGATGGCAAATCGTGCCGTATTACGATAACTTCCGTCAGGCAGGCGTCTATCTTTTAACGACAAGCCTTCAAAATGGGCACCTAGGCGTGCGATGGCATTACGAGACTTATGATTACATTCATGCGTTTGAAATTGCACACGTACCAATCCAATCGCTTCAAAGGCATATTTGAGCAACAGGTATTTGGCGTGGGTATTAACATGCGTGCGTTGAAATTCAGTACCAATAAAAGTGTGGCCGATTTCGGCACTTAGGTTGAGTTTATCAAGTCTAAACAAGCGGCTATTACCAGCCAGTTTACCTGAGTCTTTATCAATGATTGCAACAACCAGTTGTTCGCTTTCGTCAAACTGCGCAGAGCCGTAAAACCATTGCTCTATGGTTTTTTGATCGCGACAATAATTATTAAATACCCATTTCCAGATCTCAGTTTTTTTGCCTCGAGCCAATAACTCAGGTAAATGCGCGGCTTCAAGTGGGATGAGCTTAACGCGATTGGATTCTAGCGTTTGTTTTGAAAACATCAATATTTCATTCATTCTGTGTTTTAATGCTTGCATATTGCGCTGATTTTGGTTGATATAAAACAACCAGATTTAATAATTTAATTAGACCAGTTTTGATTTCTATTAGCCCAGAAATACAGTCTCAAGATGCTAAGCATAAACGCTTAGCAGATGTTTTACGCTGCGCCATTACTGAGGGTAAGCTCACACCCGGTGACAAACTTCCTTCCGCCCGAAAGCTGGCTGAGTTACATGGTATGAACCGGCACACTGTGATGAATGCCCTACAAAATCTGGTAGCTGAAGGCTGGCTGGTGGTTAAAGAGCGTAGCGGCTATCGAGTCAATACTGAATTGCCTATTTTCAGTAGCCAACAGATAACTTCAGAGGTGCCTTCTACACCACAAATCGTACCGCAATTTGCTAAAACATTGGCACCAGTGAGCAGCACTAAGCGTACGGCCTACCGCTATAGTTTTGCAGGGGGCTTACCAGATCTTCATGCCTTTCCCTATGATGAGTTTAAGCGGTTTTTGGTAAAGGCGTGTCGCAAAACCAATGTCAGTCATTTTCACTATTCAGACATTGCGGGGTGCGAGTTACTGAAATCCCAAATTCAGGCGTATTTGCGCCGAGCAAGGGGGCTAGTATGTGATGACTTGCTGATTTGTAATGGCTCCCAAGAAGCGCTTTTTTTGGTGGCAAACGCATTTATTAATCCAGGTGATGGTGTTGCCATCGAAATGCTTGGCTATCCACCTGCGCGGCATACTTTTACCAATGCAGGTGCTGAAATTTTTGCTTTAGCACAAGACGCAGAAGGCATTAAAGTGGAGGCCTTGGCACGCTGCCTTGAACAAAATAAGGTGAAGTTGCTGTACTTAACTCCTCTACATCAATATCCAACTACAGTGACTTTATCTGTACCGAGGCGCATGGCGATTTATCAGCTGTGCCAGCAGTATGGCGTGTTTATTATTGAAGACGATTACGACCATGAGTTTCATTATCTCTGCCCGCCGTTGCAGCCTATGGCGGCAAGCGACCCAAGTGGTATTGTGATTTATATTTCTACCTTCTCAAAAATCATGTTTGCCGGTGCTCGTGTGGGCTATATGAGTGCACGGGCAGATGTGCTCGCGCAATTGGTGGCACGTAAACAGCTACTTAATCACAAAAATGATGCCCTTACCCAGTTGGCTGTGGCTTACTGGATGGAAGAGGGCGGATTTGAGCGCCATTTACGCCGCATGACCAAAGCCTATCAAGTACGCCATCAGGCGATGGGGCAGCACCTTAGCGAGCTTAAAGCCAAATTAGATATCGACTTTGAAATGCCACAAGGCGGCATGGCGTATTGGGTAAACAGCAAACGCGACGTCTCGAGATTATCCGAAAAGGCGCTTGAAAAAGGGATTTACGTACAATGTGAGCCTGAATTTACCCTCGATAAGGCTAGTAGTTTAAGTCATATTCGCTTAGGCTTTGCGGCGCAAGAAGTCGAGCATCAGCAAGCTGGGCTGAGTGAGTTATTTGCTTTGGTCGCAGAGCTGGAGAAAAATCATGAATAAGCAACAAGCACTGGCCGAATTTGTTACATTCGGCCCACACAAAGCGCAGGCGTTAAATATCCTATTGAGCGATAACAGTGCAGTATCGCTTGCTATTAGCAAGGCGATGTTAAGTGTGGTATTGGCAAAATATCTCAGTGGTGAAATCGACGAAGATGACCTCGAAAATTGGGCTGGGTTTATTGAACTGCGTGACGAGGTTGACTGCACCTTGATAGATGATTACCTCTATGCGTTGAATAATCCAGAGCTGATGGGTGGAATTAACCTCGATTCCATCGGTAATATGCTGAAACTCATTAAAGGTTAAACACAAAAGGAAATACCATGAGACTAATAGCTGCCGCATTGTTTTTATTACATAGCCAAATCACGTTGGCGGGAGGAGATGTGTGTGAAAATCCTATCTCAACCATAGACATCAACGAGTGTGCAATGAGCGAGCTTAACGTCAGAACTGAAACACTTGAACGTTACTACCAAAAAAGCCTTGAGCATAATGCCTTTGATGAGCAACTGGTGGAAGCGATTAAAGCTTCGCAGTTGGCGTGGCAAAGCTATCTCGATGCACACTGTGGCGCGGTATATACCCAATGGCGAGAAGGTACTATTCGTGGTGTGATGGCACTCGAATGTCGTAAGGAGTTAGTTAAAACCAGAACCCATACTCTTTGGGCTAACTTTTTGACTTATATGGATAGTACGCCTCCTGTGCTGCCAGAACCTGAGTAAACGCGTGGTTTTGGCGATAACTTTTCAATCGCCTCTTGGGGATATTATTCCTGCAGTGGTTGTGCCTAACTTAGTCGGGAGCGACCACTGATGATGTCTTATTCCTCAATAGCATCACGCCTAATCCAATAAACCATAGGATTTGTCCGAGACCAAATATAGCCGTAGTAATCTCAAAAAATGGGTTCTTGGCAAGGAAAGATAAACCTGAAAATAAAGTTAAAACCCCTGCTAGACTCACAAGCAAACCCCAATAATGAAGCAGTGGGCTAAATATTTTATGTTTGAGACCGACGCAACTGATTGTAAGCACCCAAATCGCGCCAACCAATTCAATGCCACCGCCAAGTGCATCTACCACTATCGAAACGGTGCGATTGATCGTTAATGCAAGCGCCGGATCCATCTCATGAAATTTTGCAATCGCTTCAATGCTGGTTAAAAAAACCATGGTACTGGCAAGGACAATCGCCGCCCAAATATAGCCCACAATGCTAGCAAACTTCATACAGTCAGGTGACATTGTGTGAAAGCGTTGATGAATTGCTTGCACCAACACAATCAGGGAAAAACTGAAAATAATCCCAATAACGATATAACCAAGAAAAAAGGTATCGCGATTTTGCACAAAAAAATCTAGATAAAGCGTTGGCGTATTGTGCTCACTAGAGTCCAACACCCCAAAAAATAAAACAAAACCAAATAAATAAGTCGCCGCTTCTGTGAGTGCTGCGACACCTCCCCATTTTTGTAATGACATAGCGATTCCAGTTAATTTGATTGTTATTGTTGTGCTCAGTTTAGCAACATATTAAGGGTCAGCTCCAGAATAGGGCGTGTTTATTTGTAACAATAGTTTATTGAGCAGGGAAGGGGATTCGGAAGAGGAGAAGAGCACCACTAGGTGCTCTCTAAGCCATATTAAAGATGAACGATGCTATCTGCATTGCCATCAGGATCGTTCGATGCTTTACCATCAGTACCTGGGTTACCATTTCGCATCATGATCACAGCACAGGCCGCAGGTGAAGCCATTGAAGTGCCTGACATCGTTGTTGTTCCACCACCATTTTTCAGTGATAAAATGCCAACACCAGGAGCTGCATAGTCTACAGGTGGGTTGCCATAGTTTGAAAAGCTTGCAAAACGGTCATTTGAATCGGTCGCTGAAATAGTGAATACACGGTTGTGTGAAGCACTAGCTGGAGATACATTTGCCGCGTGCTGGCTTTCGTTACCAGCGGCTACCACAAAGAAAGCACCAGATTGTTGAGCTGCGCTTTCAACAGCATCATTTAGCTCTTGGTTGAAGCCGCCACCCAAGCTCATATTTGCGCAGTCGCCAGGACTTGCATTGACCGCAACGTGATCGACACCAGCTAAAACACCTGACCAGCTGCCTGAGCCACGAGCATCTAACACTTTTACTGGAACTACAGTGGTGCCCGCTGCAACACCCACTACATCAATATCGTTATCGAGCGCGCCAATCGTACCCGCTACGTGTGTGCCGTGACCGTTGCCGTCGTCCATACCTGCATTTCTACCGCTAGAAAAAGCAGAGAAACCGCGGCTTGCGTCAACGTTTAAATCTTGATGATCTAAGTCGATACCAGTATCAATCACCCAAGCGGTATAACCGTTGCCATTCACAGGACCGCCAACACGCGTTACGCTCCAAGGTGTTGTTTGTGGGTTACTACCACCACCTGGTTTTCCCTTTGCTTTTGCCGGGCTTGCATACACTTTACCATCGGGAGTAAAGCGCATCACATCGCTATTTCCTGCAAACGCGGATTTAGCTTTGTCACAGCTCATGTTCACGGCCATGCCTTTAATGGTATTTTTATAGACATGTTTCGCTTGTGCATTCGCTTTTGCGACCATGCCACGCGCTTTACCTTCAACATCAAACTTTGAAACATCATCTTTAAAACGCACGATGCAGGTATTCGCAATTTCGGCATCCACGGCTGCTCCTTGATACGTTGCATCTTGTGCAAAAACGGTAGTAGCACCAAACGTCGACATGATGGACAAAGTAAGTAGTGTTTTTTTCATCTTATTGTTCCTATTTATAATTATTTTAAAATTAACCTTTGAAACAGGTTGGTAACAAAGTTAGCTGTATATTAATGATTGTCAAAGGTAGAACGAAAAAAATATCTACTTTTTCCTATTTAGGTGCATAAATGAGTAGTATTTTGATTTTAACTTATCCAATCAAGTTGAGTTTATGCGCTGTATTGGAGTGGGTGTGTTGTTAGTATTGGGCTGCATTCTAGTACTTAACTTGAGATTGGATGAAGAATGAGCAAACTTATTGTATTTAAAATTTGCCTTAATCACCCGCAGCTCAGATTACTTAATACATTAATGAATGGGGGGATTGGAAAGGAAAAAATAAAAGAAAAAATAAGTGACACCCACCACCTTGAAAAAATAAGTGACACCCACCACCTTAAACATCCAAGCTAAGGAGGTGAAGTAAAAAATATGAAAGCACTTCCATCACTTCGGTCAAAAACGTTTATCGATTGGTTGTTTTTTAGCACTCAGCATATCTCTACATCAAAACTGAGCTATCGCGCACGACAAAGCGCTGCAAATACATCAGTAAGAAAATTCTAGAATTGAGAATGTGAGTTTTGCTAAGCTAGCAAGTGCTCGCAGTTTGTTAGGTTTGTCCGTCGTCGTTTTTGCAGTGTTTCGCAGTAAGCGGTTATTGTTCGCTCTCGGCCCACTGCACCATGAAATACCTGAGAAAATTGCGTAGTGAGTTTTATCCAGTTCTCAGGCTCTATATTTAATCGAGTAAGAATGGGTTGAAACTCAAAGATATAGCCTCGTTTGTCGGCGCGGATACATTGGCCTGTGAGTTCAACTAATTCAATATAGGATTTGAGTTCAAAAGGTAGGCCTTTTGGCATATGTTTTCGTGGGCTGCCAGCAAAACGTAGTAGGCTTTTTGGCTGTTTTCCCAGCTTTGCATGTCCTATGCGTTTTTTGATGCTGGTGTAGTCAGAGGTTTCAGGCGTTGCGGTAATTTTGGCTCTAATAGGGTTTAAGTCTACGTAAGCGAGACAAGCAGCCAGTGCTGCTTCATCCAGTAATGCTTGGGATTTGAATCGTCCTTCCCAAAATCGGCCTGTACAATTATCTTCTTTGTTTGCTCTACGGGCGATGTCTTCGTTAAGCACTCGCATAAACCAGCTAATATCTGCGAGTCTTTCTCTGTACTCATCAACCAGCTCGTCGAATATCAATTGTTCCGACTCATTGAGTGGTTCACCTTCAATAAACTTTTGGCTTATCCAATTACCCTTAAACAACTTGTGCCATCTTATCACAATCGCTTCATCCGACATCCGCTTAGCCTTTTTATCATCAACATATAAAACAATGTGAGTGTGATTACTCATCACAGCATAAGCACAGATATCAATACAAAACACAGACCCCAACATCAGGAGCTTTTCTTCAACCCAATCTCGGCGGTGCTCATATGATTTTCCGGTAAATTTATCTTCACCGCACAGAAAGGCGCGCCTTACGCAACGGGAGATACAGTGGTAGTATTTGGTGTCGGTTAAACTGATTTGTCTTTTACGGGCAGTTGCCATAGTTTGGTTTCTTCAATCCTTTGAGTGCAGAGTTAAAGCTTAGGTGATATCTTTAGAAGGTGCAAATTAGTGGTGGGTATTAGCGATTTGGTGTTCTAAATGCTCGGAACTGCCTGAGCGAGGGCAGTTTACTGTGCCCGAACACCTCGAGATCTTTCCAGCCTTCACAACCAGATAAAACTGCCGAGATGATAAGAAATAAAACATCAGCAAGATCATGATGTAGATTGATAGAAGGATACTTATCTTCAACAAGTTCAAGGTGGCTAAATAACGACATAATTAACAAGTAGATAGTGATAATGTGGGCGTTATTAGATCAGAAAAAGACTGGGTGTTAAAGCCTTTTTACAAAGTGCGATCCTGCCGTGATTATTCCACATCTTTCTATGAT